>CAVWSA010000032.1:0-460926 GCA_963757545.1 uncultured Actinomycetes bacterium
TTGACGGTGCGTCTGTAACGCGCGCTGCTCGTGCAGCCTCACAGCTGGGATCTCAGCACGTCGAACTCGCAGCCTGGCGAGGACGGGTCGAAGCCGTGCTCGATCAGCCAGCGGGCCGCCTGCAGGCTTCGCAACGACCACCACGCGCGGATCACGTCGAGGTTGACGTCGGTGCCGTAGCCGGCGACGACGTCGCCAAGGTGTTCCTCGTGTCCGAGCGTCAGGATGGCGAGGTCGTACAGGGCATCGCCCTGGCTCGCCTCGGACCAGTCGATCACGCCGGTGATCTTGTCACCGTTGACGAACACGTGGGTGAGCTGCAGGTCGCCGTGCGTGAACACCGGTGTCCACGGCCGGAGCGCAGTCTCGGCAACCCGGCGGTTGCGCGTGACCAGGTCGGCGGGAAGGACGCCGTTCGTGACGAGCCACTCGCATTCGCCGTCGAGCTCCGATGCGATCTCGTCGAGGCCCTGACCGGGCCATGGTGGCAGCGGCGCGTCGTGCAGCATCCGGGCGGCGGCACCCGCCGCGGCCCACGCCGCCGCCGACGCGGTTGACAGCTCGCCGAGGCGGCCGAGTGCCGTCCCTGGGAGGGCGGCGAGCGCGAGCACGGGCGGCTTTCGCCACAAGACCTCCGGAGTGGGGATCGGCGCCATGGCCATCGCCTCGACCTCGACGTCGGTGCGCGTCTGATCAGCGTCGATCTTCAGGAACACGTCGCCGACGCGCAGGGTCGCGCGCTCGTTGTGGGCGACGACGACCTCGACTTCCTCCACGTCGGCCATTGTCACGGGATGACCACCGACGTCGCCACGGGTTTATCGCGTGCGACTGCGCGGCTGGCCTCGTCCCGCTGCCCGGCGGACCTCGTGCAAGGCGCTCGGCGGGTACTCACGTCGGCACAGCTCGCGTCGCCGTTGGCCCGCAAGCCCTATGACTGCCGTCATGCCGGTGTCTCCTGGCGGCTCAACGCCGGGGTGCCCGCCCCGCTGGTCGCTGAGTGGGCTGGCCACACGGTGGAGGTCTTGCTACGGGTCTACGCGCACTGCCTTGACGGCGACGACGACAAGTGGTTCGGCGTCGATGGAGGACTCGCTAGGCGAGGGCTGACCTGGCCTTATGGCGTCCCGGCCGTTCCGGATATGTTCCGGGAACCGCGATGACGGGCCGCATCTGGCGGCATACGGCTGCATGTGATCGAGGTCACGTCAGAAGCGAATCCGCTGGTCAGCGGGCTTTTGGCTGGTTGAGATGGGCGCCCCCGGCAGGATTCGAACCTGCGCACACGGCTCCGGAGGCCGTTGCTCTATCCCCTGAGCTACGGGGGCTTCAGGGCGGAGAAAAGAGTATCAGCACCGGGCAGGGGTCCGGGCCAAGCGCCGGGCGGCACCCGGCTGAGCAGGGCGCGCGTCCGGCGTGTTGGCGCGGGAAGTCTGCCGGACGCGCTAGCCTCGCGGCGTGGCGGAGGCTCTGGGACGCGTGCTCGTGGTGGACGACGACGAGGTTATTCGTCAGCTCATCGCCGTCAACCTCACCCTGGAAGGGTTCGACGTAGCGACCGCGGTGGACGGCCAGGATTGCCTGGACAAGGTCACCGCGATCGACCCGGACGTCATCACGCTCGACGTGATGATGCCGCGGCTGGACGGCTGGGTGACCGCGGGGCAGCTCCGGCGCAACCCGCAGACCAGCAACATCCGGGTGGTGCTCATCACCGCCCGGGCGCAGGAGGACGATAAGAGCCGCGGCCGGGAGATCGGGGTGGACGCCTACCTGACCAAGCCGTTCGACCCGGGCGAGATGATCCGGGTGGTCCGCGAGCTGGCCGCCAGGGTGCCGGCCGACCGGACGGCTGACGACGCGGCTGAGGGACGGCCGGGACAAGCCTGAGGGCGCGCCGGGCCAGCCCGGATACCCTTCTCTGAGTGATCACCGGCGAGCTGAGCGACGCCGTGGCCGCGGCGGCCGGGGCGGCCCAGGCGGCCGGTGAGCTGGCCGGGCCCGCGCTGCCCGGCGGCGCGGCGCTGGCCGGCAGCTGGCGCCCGGTGCCCGCCGCGGCGGGCGGCGGCCCAGGCAGCTACGCCACCTCGATCCCGTTCCTGCTGGCCAGCCGGTCAGCGGGCGATCCGGCCACGATCGCCGCGGTGCTCGCGGCCCGGCTGACCGGGGCTGGCGCGGCGGCTGGTATCTGCCGCGCCGAGGTCACCGGCGCGGGTTACCTGTCGCTCACCGTCAGCCCGGAGACGCTGGGCCGGCTGGCCGCCCGGATCATCCAGGCCGGCCCGGGCTGCGCGCGGAGTGCCGCGCTGCGCGGGACCACCGTCACCGCCCCGGCCGGGACCGTGCTGGCCGCCGCGGGCAGCTGGGATGAAGCCTGGCAGTGGCTGACCGCCGAGCTGGCCGGCCGCTGGCCAGCGTGGCCGGCGCCGACGTCAGCTGGCGGATCCCCCGGAGCCCCCCGATGCTGCAGAAGGCGGGTAACCGCTGAGCCGAGCCCGGTCGCGGCGGCCGTCGCGTTCGCCGGGCCGGACGCGATCCGGTACGCGCTTATCCGGGCCGTGCCCAGCGGCTCCGGCCCAGGTCGTCACATCCGGGCCAGCGACCCGCGCGCCGCGGCCGCGCAGCATCTGGGCAACCCCTTCTATGCTGTCCGGTACGCGCATGCGCACGCTGCGTCCATCCTCCGGCAGTCCGCCGACCTCGGCCTGCCAGCGGCGGACGCCGCCCAGTTCCAGCCGCGGCTGCTTGCCCACCCACGTGAGCAGGCGCTGCTCGACGCGATGTCCTGGCTGCCAGAACGGGTGGCCGGGGCGGCGCGCCGTGGCCAGCCGCACGTGCTCGCCGCGTACCTCGAGGAGCTGACCGGAAAGTACCTGGACTGGCAGGAGTGCTGCTCGCTCGGCCAGCCCGGCGCGTTCCCGCCCGGGCCAGGCCAGCCGGCCGGGCCGGGCCTGGCGCTGGCCGGGCCAGCCCGCTCGGGCAGGCCAGGCTGGTGCTGGCCGGCGCGGCGCGGACGGTGCTCGGCACCGGCCTCGGCCTGCTCGGCGTGGCCGTACCGGGCCACGTCAGCCAGACTGACCACACCTGACCAGCAAGGAAGCCCGATGAGCCGTGTCGCCCACCCCGCTGGCCCGCGCCACGCCGACGTGCTGCCCGCGGAGCACCCGCCGTCGCCGCCGCGTGACCTGAACGCGCTGGACCCGGCCATCTGGCCGCGAACCGCGCAGCGGCCGGCGGCGTGCTCAGCATCGGCGGCCTGGACGTGCGGGACCTGGCCGCCGAGTTCGGCACCCCGCTGTTCATCTGTGACGAGGACGACTTCCGGCTGCGCTGCCGCGGCTACCGGGAGGCGTTCGGCCCGGCGGCCGGGGTGTTCTACGCGGCCAAGGCGTTCTGCTGCCGGGGCGTGCTGCGCTGGGTGGCCGACGAGGGCCTCGGCGTGGACGTGTGCACCGGCGGCGAGCTGGAGGTGGCGCTGCGGGCCGGGGTACCCGCGGCCCAGATCACCTTGCATGGCAGCAACAAGCTGACCAGCGAGCTGGCCCGGGCGCTGGAGGTGGGGGTGGGCCACATCGTGGTGGACTCCTTCGAGGAGATCGCCCGGCTGGCCTACCTGACCGAGCCGGAGGTCACCGGTCCCGGGGTGACCACGGCCACGCCACCGGAGCGGCGGGCCAGCGTCCTGGTCCGGGTGACCACCGGGGTGGAGGCGCACACCCACGAGTTCGTGGCCACCGCGCATGACGACCAGAAGTTCGGCTTCTCGCTGTCTTCGGGGGCGGCGGCCGAGGCGGTCCGCCGGGTGCTGGCCTGCCCCGGCCTGGACCTGGCCGGCCTGCACTCGCACATCGGATCGCAGATCTTCGACACCGACGGATTCGAGATGGCCGCCCGCCGGGTGCTTGGCCTGGCCGCCGCGATCCGTGACGAGCACGAGGTGGAGATCCGCGAGCTCAACCTGGGCGGCGGGCTGGGCATCGCGTACACCAGCGACGACGACCCCGCCGACATCAAGATCATCGCGCAGAACCTGAACGAGATAGTGCGGGCCCAGTGCGCCAGCGCGGGGCTGCCGGTGCCCCGGCTGACGGTCGAGCCGGGCCGCGCTATCGCCGGGCCCGGCACCGTTACCCTGTACGAGGTCGGGACGGTCAAGGATGTGGACGGGCTGCGCAGCTACGTGAGCGTGGACGGCGGGATGAGTGACAACATCCGCACCGCGCTGTACGACGCGGAGTACACCACCGTGCTGGCGTCCCGGGAATCTTCGGCGGCGCCGATGCTGTCCCGGGTCGTGGGCCGGCACTGCGAGAGCGGCGACATCGTTGTGCGGGACTGCTACCTGCCGTCCGACCTGGTCCCCGGCGACCTGCTCGCGGTGGCCGCCACCGGCGCGTACTGCCGGTCGATGGCCAGTAACTACAACCACATCGGACGGCCGGCCGTGGTGTCCGTGCACCGCGGTGCGGCCCGGCTGCTGCTGCGCCGGGAGACCATCGAAGATCTGCTCCGGCTGGACGCTGGGTGAGACGCAGGGTGAGAGGAGAGCAGCCGTCGTGCGGACGCTGAAGGTAGCCCTGCTGGGTTGCGGCACGGTGGGCTCGGAGGTGTTCCGCCTGCTCGGCCAGCAGGCGGACGACCTGGCCGCGCGGATCGGCGCCCGCCTCGAGGTGGCCGGGGTGGCGGTGCGCCGGCCCGGCCGCAGCCGTGCGGTGCCGGTAGATCCCGCGCTGCTCACCGCCGACTCCATGGGCCTGGTCACCCGGCCGGACGTGGACATCGTGATCGAGGTGATCGGTGGCATCGAGCCGGTCCGGTCGGTGCTGCTGGCCGCGATGAAGTCCGGCAAATCGGTGGTCACGGCCAACAAGGCGCTGCTCGCCGAGGACGGCGCCACGCTGCACGAGGCGGCCCGGGAAAACGGCGCCGACCTGTACTACGAGGCGGCCGTGGCCGGGGCCATCCCGCTGCTCCGGCCGCTGCGCGAATCGCTGGCCGGGGACGCCGTGCACCGGGTGCTCGGCATCGTCAACGGCACCACGAACTACATCCTGGACCGGATGGACACCTCCGGCGCCGGGTTCGCCGACGCGCTGGACGAGGCTCAGTCGCTGGGCTACGCGGAGCCGGACCCGACCGCGGACATCGAGGGCTTCGACGCGGCGGCCAAGGCGGCCATCCTGGCCGGGCTGGCCTTCCACACCGGGGTCACCGCGGCGGACGTCTACCGGGAAGGCATCACCGCGGTGACCGCCGCGGACATCGCCAGCGCCAAGGCGCTGGACCGGGTAGTCAAGCTGCTGGCCATCTGCGAGCGGCCGGGACGGCGGGGTCTCGGTCCGCGCCCATCCGGCGATGATCCCGCGATCGCACCCGCTGGCCGGCGTGCGGGAGGCCTACAACGCCGTGTTCGTGGAGGCGGAATCGGCCGGCCAGCTCATGTTCTACGGGGCGGGGCCGGCGGAGTGCCCACCGCCAGCGCGGTGCTCGGTGACGTGGTGGCCGTGGCCCGCAACCAGATCGCGGGCACCCGCGGGCCGGACGCGTCCACCTACGCGAAGCTGCCGGCGCTGCCCATGGGCGAGACACTGACCCGGTATCACGTGGCTCTGGACGTGGCGGACCGGCCCGGTGTGCTGGCCCGGGTGGCCGATACCTTCGCCCGGCACGACGTGTCCATCAAGGCGGTGCGCCAGGAGGGCCGGGGCGACGACGCCCAGCTGGTCATCGTGACGCACATCGCCCCGGACGCCGCGCTCTCGCGTTGCGTGGCCGAACTCGGCACTATGGATCCCGTCCGCGCGGTGGCCAGCGTGATGCGTGTGGAGGGGGAGGCTGACGAATGAACGCCACGATGCAGTCCAAGTCCGCAGCTGCCACGGCGGGGGACGCCACGCCGGGCTACCCGCCGTGGCGCGGCGTGATCGCGCAGTACCGCGAGTGGCTGCCGCCGCTGCCGGATGACGGGCCGGTCATCAGCCTCGGCGAAGGGGCCACCCCGCTGCTGCCGGCCCCGGTGCTGTCCGGGCAGACCGGGTGTGACGTCTACCTCAAGGTCGAAGGAGCCAACCCGACCGGCTCGTTCAAAGACCGCGGGATGACGATGGCGTTGAGTATGGCGGTTGGGCGTGGGGCTACGGCGGTGATCTGTGCCTCCACCGGGAACACCAGCGCGAGCGCGGCCGCCTACGCGGCCCGGGCCGGGCTGTCCTGCGCCGTCCTGGTGCCCCGCGGCAAGATCGCGCTGGGCAAGCTGGCCCAGGCCCTGGTGCACGGGGCCAAGCTGCTCCAGGTGGACGGCAACTTCGATGACTGCCTGGAGCTGGCCAGGAAGCTGGCCGCCGACTACCCGGTGGCCCTGGTCAACTCGGTCAACCCGGACCGGCTGCAAGGGCAGAAGACGGCCGCCTTCGAGATCGTCGACGAGCTGGGCGACGCTCCGGACGTGCACTGCCTGCCGGTGGGCAACGCGGGCAACATCTCCGCCTACTGGATGGGCTACACGCAGTACGCCGGGGCGGGCCGGGCCAGCCGGGCGCCGCGGATGTTCGGCTTCCAGGCCAGCGGTGCGGCGCCGATCGTGCGTGGCGAGCCGGTGCGCGCCCCGCAGACCATCGCGACCGCGATCCGGATCGGCAACCCGGCATCGTGGAGCCTGGCCGAGGCGGCCCGGGACGAGTCCGGCGGGCTGATCGGCTCGGTGACCGACCGGCAGATCTTCGCCGCGTACCGGATGCTGGCCGCTAAGGAAGCCGTGTTCGGCGAGCTGGCCTCCGCGGCCGGGGTGGCCGGGCTGCTGCAGGCGCGGGAACAGGGCCAGATCCCGGCCGGCCTGCGGGTGGTCTGCACGGTGACCGGCAACGGCCTCAAGGACCCGGACTGGGCGGTGTCCGCCGCTCCGGCGCCGATCACCATCGCTGCCGACCCGGCGGCCGCCGCGGCCGCGCTGGGCCTGGCCTGAGCCGGGGATCACGGGCGTGACCGCGGAGGTCCGCTGGCCGGACGCGCCGGTGGTGGTCCGCGCGCCAGCCAGCAGCGCCAATCTCGGCCCCGGGTTCGACGCGCTCGGCCTCGCGCTATCCCGGCACGACGTGGCCGTGGTCCGGGTGACCAGCGGCGGGCTGGACATCGAGGTGTCCGGCGAGGGCCGGGAAACCGCGGCCGCGGGCGAGGACCATCTCGTGGTGCGGGCCATGCGCGCCGCGTTCGACCTGCTCGGCGGGCAGCCGCCGGGCCTCGCGCTGCGCAGCCTGAACGCCATCCCGCACAGCCGTGGGCTCGGCTCGTCCGCGGCCGCCGTCATTACCGGGATCCTGGCCGCGCGGGCGCTGGTCGCCGGCGGGCCCGACCGGCTTCCGGACCCGGCCGTGCTGCAGCTGGCCACGGCCCTGGAAGGGCATCCGGACAACGTGGCCGCCTGCCTGCACGGCAGCCTGACTATCGCCTGGACCGCGGACCCGGCCGGGGCGGCGGCGTGCAGGCGGCGTGCCCAGGCCGACGGTGTGCAGGCCAGGCGGTGTGCAGGCCGTGCCCCGGATGATCCGGCTGCCGGTGCTGGACGAGATCCGCCCGGTGCTGTGCGTTCCGGCGGAGGGCCTGGCCACGGCCACCGCCCGCGGCGCGCTGCCCGCCACGGTGCCGCACCGGGACGCGGCCGCCAACGCGGCGCGCAGCGCGCTGCTGGTCGCGGCGTTCACCCGGGACCCGTCGGTGCTGTTCGACGCGACCGAGGACTATCTGCACCAGCGCTACCGGGCCGAGGTCATGCCGCGGACCGCCGAGTTGCTCGGCCGGCTGCGCGCGGCCGGGGTAGCGGCCACCGTGTCCGGGGCCGGGCCGTCCGTGCTCGCGCTCACCGTGGCGGGCGGCAAACCTGGGCCTGACCTGGTGGATTCAATTGCTGCGGAAACGGGTATCGGATGGCGTATAAGCCCCCTGGACATCGACCGGTACGGCGCAACCCTCCAGACCGCCGTACCAGCCGAACGCTCCTGAGACAGCGCGCGGTAAGCGCACCCGGACGCCCGGCTCCCAGCCGCCCGGCTCCCGGACGCCCAGCACACCTGCCTCAGGCGAGCCGCACGGGATACTCCCGTGCGGCTGGCCAGGGTCCTCTACGACACACGGACCGGTGCCGAGGGAATGCTGTGGGCGCTCCTAGTGTTAAGGTAGGCACTGCACCAGATACCCCGCCAAGGGGTCAGGTGCTCGCCCGTCACTTGCCGCCTGACCGGCCTTACCGCCGGGCGGGGTCAGTGACGCTCCGTCAACTCTCTGGATCACCATCTCCTCTCCGCGTACACCAAACACGGAGCGGCTGCGGTGAACCAGAAGCGGACGGAGTGCCAAGGCGGGCTACCCCAGCCGTCTGGGCTCGCTCTGAAATTCCTGCCCCGGCCATGGAGTCCGGGTTAGCTCCGCGGTTGCCGGCCGCAGCCATAGGCCAGGCAAGCAGCCGCCCGGTACGCAGGGTAGCAGAGCGAGGAACAGGCGACAGCCCGCTCCCCGGCGGTACGGGCATGGCAAAACTGCAGTACCAGGCCCGGCCGATTCGCCGGGCCGTGACACCGGGTCAACCGGCCGCATGCGTGGCCGGTGCCCGCTCCCTGGGAAGGACCCCTCGTGAGCGACACCACCGAACTCTTCACCGGCTCCTCAGGCACCCCTGAGGCGTCCCCGTCAGGACCGGACAGCGGCCCGTCGGGTGCGGTTACCCCCGCCGGTGAGACGGTGACCGAGAAGCCCACCCGCCGCGGCGGTTCCGGGCTGTCTGGCATGCTGCTGGCCGATCTGCAGCGGATTGCCCAGGAGATGGGCATCACCGGCACCGGCCGGATGCGCAAGGGCCAGCTCGTCGAAGCCATCCAGGCCAGGCAGGCAGGCGGTGCCGCCTACAGCCAGCCGGACGGCGAGTCCGTGAACGGCCAGCAGGCCGCTGGCTCGCCGGCGGGCGACGGGAGCGGGGTAAACGACAACTCAGTCCAGCGTGGTGCGTCTGCGGGAGCCGGCGCACCTCGCCAGCGTGAGCAGGACGCCATGGAGTCAGACACACCTACTCAGCCCGCTCTGGGCGACGCCGGGCACGCATCCGTGCCGGCGCAGGAAGCAGCCGCTACGACGCGCGAGGCGCAGCGAGACGGGTCCCGTGCGGGCGCGCGGGCCGCTGGCCCCGCCCAGGGCGGTGACCCGGCGCACGGTGCCCAGAGCCAGGGCGGCCAGGGCCAGGGTGGCCGCGGCCAGGCCGGGGACGGCCAGCTTGCCTTCGGTGGGCAGGACGCCGCCGAGGCGGGCCGGAACGGCCAGGCCGAGGGCAGCGGCCGGGCGGCCGACGGCGGGCAGCAGGGTGACGGGCAGCGGCGGGACCGCCGGCGCAACGGGCGGCGGGACGACCAGGCCCGGGCGGACGGTGGCGACCAGCGCGACGGCGGCCAGCGCGACGGCCGGGACAACGCGCGGCCAGCGGGACGGCGGCCGGGACAACAGCCAGCGTGACGGCGGCCGGGACAACAGCCAGCGTGATGGCGGCCGGGATGGCGGCCAGCGCGAGGGCGGCCAGCGCGGCGGCCAGATGATGGACCGCGGCGACGACGATGACGGCTCCGGCCGCCGGCGCAGCCGGGACCGGTTCCGCAACCGCAACCGGCGCCGCGAGCGGGGCACCGGCGGCGGCGAGGCCGAGCCGGTCATCGCCGAGGACGACGTGCTCATCCCGATCGCCGGCATCCTGGATGTGCTGGACAACTACGGCTTCATCCGGACCACCGGGTACCTGCCCGGCTCCAACGACGTGTACGTGTCGCTGTCCCAGGTGCGCCGGCACGGGCTGCGCAAGGGCGACGTGATCGAGGGCGCGGTCCGGCAGCCACGCGACGGCGAGCGCCGGGAGAAGTTCAACGCCCTGGTCCGCCTGGACAAGATCAATGGGCTGGACCCGGAGCAGTCCCGCGGCCGCCCGGACTTCGCCAAGCTGGTCCCGCTGTACCCGCAGGACCGGCTCCGGCTGGAGACCGACCCCGGCGTGCTGACCACCCGGATCATGGACCTGGTCAGCCCGATCGGCAAGGGCCAGCGTGGCCTGATCGTGTCGCCGCCCAAGGCGGGCAAGACGATGATCCTGCAGGCCATCGCGAACGCGATCACCAAGAACAACCCGGAGTGCCACCTCATGGTCGTCCTGGTGGACGAGCGGCCGGAGGAAGTCACCGACATGCAGCGCTCGGTCAAGGGCGAGGTGATCCACTCCACCTTCGACCGCCCGGCCGAGGACCACACCACGGTCGCCGAGCTCGCCATCGAGCGGGCCAAGCGGCTGGTCGAGATGGGCCACGACGTGGTCGTGCTGCTGGACTCGATCACCCGGCTGGGCCGCGCCTACAACCTGGCCGCGCCGGCCAGCGGCCGGATCATGTCCGGTGGGGTGGACTCCACCGCGCTGTACCCGCCGAAGCGGTTCTTCGGCGCGGCGCGGAACATCGAGCACGGCGGCTCGCTGACCATCCTGGCCACCGCCCTGATCGAGACCGGGTCCCGCGCGGACGAGGTCATCTTCGAGGAGTTCAAGGGCACCGGCAACATGGAGCTGCGGCTGCGCCGCGAGCTGGCCGACAAGCGGATCTTCCCCGCGATCGACGTGGATGCCTCCGGCACCCGCAAGGAAGAGATCCTGATGACCCCCGAGGAGCTGAAGATCGTCTGGCAGCTCCGCCGGGTGCTGCACGCGCTGGAGCCCCAGCAGGCCCTCGAGGTCCTGATGGAGCGGATGAAGGAGACCAAGAGCAACGCGGAGTTCCTGCTGCACGTGCAGAAGACCACCGTCGGCCAGGACCGCAGCTGAGGCACTGCCGGTTAGCGGTGTACATCGCTGCCCTCATAGGGGCATGGATGTACACCGCTAAGCCCGGCCCTCGAGGGAATCTCCAGGCCCCGCAGCACGTTGCAGGGTCTGGCACACTGATAGCACCAATAGCGCGGTACCGGTTCACGCCCGGGCGGCAGCGCCCGCCCGCGGCGACCCGGCGACCGCCAGAGCTAGGAGTAGCGAAGTGAAGCCAGGTATTCACCCTGACTACGTGGTGACCGAGGTGACCTGCACCTGCGGGAGCACCTTCACCACGCGGAGCACGGCCAAGGGCGGCGTGATCCACGCCGACATCTGCTCCAACTGCCACCCGTTCTACACCGGCAAGCAGAAGATCCTCGACACCGGTGGCCGCGTGGCCCGGTTCGAGCGCCGGTTCGGCAAGAAGGCAGCGGGCTCCAAGTAGCTTCACCCGGTCACCGTGCTGGGACGGTGTGGCACAGCCATGCGGTCGCGGCACGGTGATCGTCCGTTTAGGGCCCGGTCAACTGCCTGGGGCACGATCAAACTAGAGGAGGACGACGGTGTTCGACCGGCTCGGTGAGCTGGCGGCGGAGCACGCGGACCTGGAGCGCACGCTCGCGGACGCTGCGGTGCATGCCGACCCCGAGCGCGCCCGGGCGCTGTCCCGGCGGTACGGCGAGATCACCCCGATCGTCGAGACCTACCGTGAGTGGCAGGAGACGTCGGCCGACGAGGCCACCGCGCGCGAGCTGGCCAGCGAGGACCCGTCGTTCGCGGCCGAGGCCGAGCAGCTGGGCCGCCACCGGGCCGCAGCTCGAGGACCGGCTGAACGAGTTCCTCGCTCCCCGGGATCCCAGCGACGGCAAGGACGTCATCCTGGAAGTGAAGGCGGGCGAGGGCGGCGAGGAGTCCGCCCTGTTCGCCGGTGACCTGCTGCGCATGTACCTGCGTTACGCCGAGCGCCAGGGCTGGAAGACCGAGGTGCTCGACTCCACCATGACCGGCCTGGGCGGCTACAAGGACGTCACGGTCGCGGTCAAGTCCGGCGGCAAGCGCGCGGCCGGCGACGGGGTCTGGTCCCGGCTCAAGTACGAGGGCGGCGTGCACCGGGTGCAGCGCGTCCCGGTCACCGAGTCGCAGGGCCGGATCCACACCTCGGCCGCGGGCGTGCTGGTGATGCCGGAGGCCGATCCGGTCGAGGTCACCATCGACCCGAACGACCTGCGGGTCGACGTGTACCGGTCATCCGGCCCGGGCGGGCAGAGCGTGAACACGACCGACTCGGCGGTGCGGATCACGCACAAGCCGACCGGCATCGTGGTCTCCTGCCAGAACGAGAAGAGCCAGCTGCAGAACAAGGAGCAGGCGATGCGCATCATGCGCGCCCGGCTGCTGGCCCAGGCACAGGCGGACGCCGACGCCCAGGCCTCGGCCGAGCGGCGCAGCCAGGTCAAGGAAGTAGACCGGTCACAGCGGGTGCGTACCTACAACTTCCCGGAGAACCGCATCTCCGACCACCGGGTCGGCTACAAGGCCTACAACCTGGACCATGTCATCGACGGCGACCTGGACGCGGTGATCACCGCCCTGGTGGACGCGGACCGCTCCGAGCGCGCGGCAGCGGCCGATGCCAGCTGAGCGGCCACGGCGCCCGCGCGGTCGGCGGCGGCTTTCCCGAGGCGCCCGCAATGACCTTGCTCCTTAACGAAATTGCGGTGGCTTCGTCCAGGCTGGCCGAGGCCGGTGTGGATTCGCCGCGATCAGATGCGGAGCAGATCGCGGCTCATGTACACGGCGTGTCGCGGACCGAGCTGCACCGGGTACCGGACGCCGAGTTCAACCCCCAGTTCTGGGACGAGATAGCCCGCCGTGAGGCCCGGGAGCCGTTGCAGCACATCACCGGGCACGCCTACTTCCGGTACCTGGACCTGGCGGTGGGGCCGGGCGTGTTCGTCCCCCGGCCAGAGACCGAGGTGATGACCGGCTGGGCCATCGACCGGCTGCGCGAGATGGACGTGACCGAGCCGCTGGTCGCCGACCTGGGCACCGGGTCCGGCGCGATCGCGCTGGCCATCGCGCAGGAGGTGCCGCGGTCCCGGGTGCACGCGGTCGAGGTGGACCCGCTGGCCCGCGGCTGGGCGCAGCGCAACATCGAGCGCTGCGCGGCCGCCGCGCCGCACACCGCGGGCCGGGTCACCCTGCACGGCGAGGACTTCGGCAGCGCGCTGCCCGAGCTGGACGGCACGGTGGATCTGGTGGTCAGCAACCCGCCGTATATTCCGTGGGGAGCCTCGGTGCCGCCGGAGGTCGGCGAGTATGACCCGGCCACCGCGCTGTGGGGCGGGGCCGACGGGATGGACGCGGTCAGGGTGGTGGAGCAGGCCGCGGCCCGGCTGCTGCGGGCGGCGGCATGGTCGCGGTGGAGCACGGCGCCCCGCAGGGCGCGCGGTGTACTGGGTCTTCGCCGAGGAGCGCGGCTGGCGGGACACCCGCAACCACCGCGACCTGGCCGGCCGGGACCGTTTCGTCACCGCGGTCTGGCCGGGCGCGCAGAGGTGGGAGGATGAACGCCCATGAGCCAACGGTTTGACTGCACGGACCCCGCGCAGCTGGAGGAGGGCCTGCAGGAGGCGCAAGCCGCGCTGCGCCGTGGCCAGCTGGTGGTCATGCCGACCGACACGGTGTACGGGGTCGCGGCCGAGGCCTTCGACCCGGTCGCGGTGGACCGCTTGCTGGCGGCCAAGGGCCGGGGCCGGGACATGCCGCCCCCGGTGCTGGTCGGCACGGTCCGCGCGGCCATCGCGCTGGTCCAGGAGCTCGGCGAGATGGGCAAGGACCTGATCGACGAGTTCTGGCCCGGCGGGCTGACCCTGATCTTCAGGTCCAGCCCCACCCTGGTCTGGGATATCGGCGAGACCAAGGGCACGGTCGCGGTCCGGATGCCGCTGCACGCGGTCGCCCTCGGCCTGCTCAAGAAGACCGGCCCGCTGGTGGTGAGCAGCGCCAACTATTCCGGGCAGCCGCCCGCCACCACCGCCGACGAGGCGGTCGAGCAGCTCGGCGAGAGCGTGGCGGTCTATCTGGACGGCGGATCCTGCCCCGGGGACGTGCCGTCCACGATCGTGGACCTGACCGGCTCGGTGCCCAGGCTGCTCCGGCCCGGCGTCATCCCGCCGGACCGGCTGCGCGAGGTCGTCCCGCTGGTGGATGGTGAGGCGTACGGGCCCGATCCCGCGGAGCGTGAAGATCCGGTCATGCCGGATGAGACGGGCATTCCGGACAGTACCGCGGACACCGCCGACACGCACGGGCGGCGGCGCGGACACCGCGGACACGCCTGACAGCGCCGCGGACATGACGGACGCCGGCGCGGACATGACGGACGCCGGCCCGGGCGGCAAGGACAGCACACCGGGTAATGTGGCAGGCGTACCGGGCGAGGCGTCCGCGTCGGACGGCGCGGCGGCCAGCGAGTTAACGGCCGACCAGAACGGCGCTGCTCCCGAGCCCCCCGGCCAAGTGCTCTAGAGTTGATTGCTGATGGACAGCCAATCAGGCAGGCCAGGTGAGCCGGGATGAAGGAGTACGGACTCACGCTACTGGTGGCCGCCGCTGTCACCTACCTGCTCACCCCGCTGATCCGGCGATTCGCCGTCCTGATCGGGGCCCAGCACGAGGCCCGGGAACGGGATGTGCACACTGAGCCCACGCCGCTGCTGGGTGGGCTGGCGATGTACTTTGGCCTCGCCGCCGGGCTGCTGGTGGCCTCCCGGATGTTCCCGCTCAGTGGCATCTTCCACAACACCCGGGTGGGCGTTGGGCTGCTGCTGGCCGGCGGTGTCCTAGTGCTCATGGGGGTCGTGGACGACCGCTATGGGCTGGGGGCGCTGACCAAGCTGGTTGGCCAGATAGCCGCCGGAGCCATCCTGGTCTGGAGCGGCGCGGTGATCTACTGGCTGCCGCTGCCCGGCGGCGCCACCCTCGCGCTGACCCCTGATGAGGGGACCGTACTCACCATCCTGCTGGTCGTGGTGACCATCAATGCGGTCAACTTCATCGACGGGCTGGACGGGCTGGCCACCGGGATCGTCGGGATCGGCGCGGCCGCCTTCTACCTGTACTACTACACGCTGGCCAAGCGGCTGGGGCTGAGCGAGCAGGCCGACACGGCGCTGGCCTCGGCCGTACTGGCCGGGGTTTGCCTGGGCTTCCTGCCGCACAACTTCCACCGCGGCCCGGATCTTCATGGGCGACACCGGGTCGATGCTGCTCGGGCTGCTGCTGGCCTACGCGCCGATCTCCAGCCTGGCCTCGATCGACCCGAACACGCTGGCCGGCCCGTCCGCCTACAGCGGCGGGACGGTCAACCGGTTCCCGGAGGTCCTGCCGCTGCTGGTGCCCGCCACCATCATGCTGATCCCGTACCTGGACCTGCTGCTGGCCGTGGTCCGGCGGACCCGGGCCGGGCATGTCCCCGTTCGCCGCGGACAAGAAGCACCTGCAGCACCGGCTGCTGGACATCGGGCATTCGCACCGGACCAGCGTGCTCATCATGTACCTGTGGGCGACCCTGTTCGCCGGCACCGTCGTGCTGCTGTCGATCATGCGCACCAAGCTGCCGGTGCTGGGCGTCGTCACCCTGGCCGGGTTCCTGGTCCTGCTCTGGCTGACCATGCCGCGGCTGCGGCCCTGGTCCCGGCGCAGTGCGCCCCGGCTGACGCCGGCCGGGACCGGGCCGGTGCCCGCGGCCGCGCCCAGCAACCCCGCGCTGGCCAGGCCGGCCGCCGAGGCGGCGCGCGCTGGCCAGGCCGGGCTGGCTGGTCACCAGGCGCGGGCCGGCTACGACGCCGCCCGGTCCCTATGACGCGCCGGCTAGCTACGACACCGGGCCCGTACGGCGCTGCCGACCACCGGACGGTGGCGGCCGCGGCCTGGCCGGGCTGAGTGGGCCGGACGGGCGTTCGGCAGAAGGTTGCCCGGTGGTACGCAGCTGGGCCCGGGCCGTCCTGGCGAGCGCAGCGCCGGCCGCCTGGAGCCGGGCCGCACCGGCTACGCCGGGAACAACGGCCAGCTGGACAGCGACTACGCCGGGAACGGCCAGCTGGACAGCGGACACCCGGACGACGCCTACCCGACCGCTGGACAGGCGGGCCACAGTTACCCGGCGGGCGGCCAGGCCGGGAACGGGTACCCGGCGGGCCGGCCAGGCGGGCTACGGTTACCCGGCGGTGCCCGGCGAGGCCGCGCCGGCCGCGACCGGGGAGGCCGGCCGGCCGGACCGCCCTGGGCCGCCCCGGCCGGGTCGCGCTGGGACGCGGCAGCCGAATCGCGCTGGGACGCGCCCGCGGAGTCGCGCTGGGACGCGCCGCCCGAGCCGGGGGAGGCCGGCCTGGGGGACCCGGCGGGGCGGAGACCGAGCCACCGGAGACCGGGCCGGCGGACCCCGAGCGGCGGCCTGAGGCCGGCCGCCCGGCGTGGCCCGGCGAGCTACCCCGAGGCGCAGGAATCCCTGCTGCCCTGGCGATTCGGCTAACCGGGCGGACGGTTTGCCGGGTTCGGCAGGACATGTTCCGCGATGAGAAGTCACGTAACGTTCATCACAGGGGGGACCCTGGTAAAGGCCCGGCCAAGGAGCTTGTGATATCTTTCACGAGCAGTCACTCGAGGGTGAGTGAGGGGCCCGTGATAGGTTTCGCTAACCCGGCGGGGCGTTTGTTCCGCCTCGGCGGCAACGCGGTCCCTGGCTGGTGCCGTGCAGGAGGCGGGCCAGCGAAACCCCGGGTTAAGAGTCCTCCTGTCGAGCCCTTCGGAGCCACCTAAGATGCTGGCGAGCTACGGCCCGATCGCGCGGCGTTCTGCCGTGATCACGGCCGGGGCTGCGCTGATCATGGTTGTGCTCAGCACCATTCTCGGCGGGACCAAGGGCCTGACCGGGCAGCCTGCTCGGCGTCGCCCTGGTGGCCGTCTTCTTCGCGATCAGCATCACGGCCGTGTCCCGGGCGGCCAAGGTCAGCCCGCAGGCCATGATGATCACCGCGTTGAGCAGCTACTCGATCAAGATCCTGGTGCTGCTGTTCGTCGCGGCCAAGTTCAGCGGCACGACCGCGTTCAACGGCGGCTGTTCGGCCTGACCGCCATCGTGTGCGTGCTGGTCTGGAGCTTCGCCCAGGTGTTCTGGTCGATGAAGCTCAAGGTGCTGTACGTGGAACCGGACGGGGAACGGTGACGCGTGGCGCACATCTCGCTCCCGGACGGCGGATCGCGGCCCGTAGTTCAGGCCACCCTCCGCACCCGCCGCGATGAGCTGGCGAACCGCCCGGCGGGCCAAGCGACGGGCCGGAGCAGGAGGCCAGCGTGGTGCGGGCTTCGGGCGCGGCGAGCAAGCCGCAGCGGGCCGCCGCCGGACAACGCCGGGCTGGACCATCTTCAGCTACCTGATCTCCGGGATGCTGGTCTACGGGCTGCTCGGCTGGCTGCTGGCCACGCTGACGCACATCCGGCTGCTGATCCCGCTGGGTGCCCTGGCCGGGCTGCTCGTGGCCATCGGGGGCATCGTCTACAAGTACGGGAGATCCTGAGCGGCAACCCGCGCGCCGGGCGGTACCGCCCGGCCGCCTGCAGCCATGTTTCGGCGATCGCCGCCAGGTCAGAAGCGAGGAACACACATGCGCGTAGCGCTAGCGGGCGCTGGGCACGGGCCGGAAGCTGAAGGAGGCCAGCGTGGCTGGTGACATCGTGGCCCGCGCCGTGGTCAAGTGCACGGAGCTGAACAGCCACGCCGCCTCCGCATCGCACTGCGGGTACCCGGCGCCGGGTTATGGGCAGGGCACCACCACGTACGTGTTCACGCCGTTCTTCACCATCGGCGGCTTCGCCTTCACCAAGCCGATGCTGCTGGCCCTGGTCAGCACCGTGATCGTGGTGGCGTTCTTCTGGGCCGCGTTCGCCAAGCCGAAGCTGGTGCCGCGCGGCGCGCAGAACCTCGGCGAGCTGGGCGTCGCGTTCGTCCGGGACCAGATCCTGCGGCCGATGATGGGCAAGCGTGGCGACGGCTACCTGCCGTTCCTGGTCTCGCTGTTCTTCTTCATCTGGGTGATGAACCTGATGGAGATCATCCCGGTGGCGCAGTACCCGCCGATGTCGCAGATCGCGTTCCCGGCCGCGCTGATGCTGATGGTCTACGGCACCTACACCTACCTCGGCATCAAGCACCAGGGCCTGGGCGGCTACTTCCGGAACATGATCCCGAGCGGCGTGCCGCGCGGGCATCCTGGCCATCCTGGCGCCGGTGGAGATCGCGCAGTACATCCTGGTCCGGCCGTTCACGCTGGCCATCCGGCTGTTCGCGAACATGTTCGCCGGGCATCTCCTGGTGCTCATCTTCACGCTGGCCACCTGGTACCTGCTCAGCCTGAGCGTCAGCCTGCTGTTCAGCGCGACCTCGTTCATCCTGACGATCGTGATCACCGCGTTCGAGCTGCTGATCCAGGCGCTGCAGGCGTTCATCTTCACCATCCTGACCGCCCAGTACATCGGCGGTTCGCTGGAAGCGGGGCACTGAGATGGCCCGCTGCGGCACACGACGGCGGAGCGCGCCAGGCCGGCGCGTACCCCACGAGCCCACCACCGCCGGCTCAGACGGCCGGCCCGATGGAAAAGGAATGCATCACATGCTTGACGTCGCACACCACGTGCTGGCCGCCTCGAGCAGCCCGACCCAGTTCATTATCAACTTCGGTGCGGTGGCCTATGGCCTCGCGGCCATCGGCCCCGGCATCGGCATCGGCCTGATCTTCGGCCACGGCGTCGAGGCGATGGCCCGGCAGCCGGAGGCGCGCGGCCTGATCCAGTCCAACATGTACATCGGCTTCGCGCTGACCGAGGCCCTCGCCCTGATCGGCCTCGTGGTGCCGTTCATCTTCCATGCCGCAGGCTGATCCGCGGCTGGACCATGTGATGCCGACCAGACAGGAGGCCGGGCAGTGAATCCCCTCGCCGCGACGCCGGTCCAGCCGCCGGCTAACCCGCTCGTACCGGAGTTGCCTGAGCTGATCATCGGGGCGATCGCATTCCTGATCGTCTTTGCCGTGCTCTACCGGGTGCTCATGCCGCGGATCCAGCAGACCCTCGCCGCGCGGACCGAGGCGATCGAGGGCGGAATCCAGAAGGCCGAGGACATGCAGGCCGATGCCGAGCGGGTGCTGGCCGAGTACCGGCAGCAACTGGCCGAGGCCCGGCAGGAGGCCAGCCGGCTCCGCGAGAAGGCCCGCGAGGAGGGCGCCCAGATCATCGCGGAACTGCGCGAGCAGGGCGAGGCGGAACGCCGCCGCCTGGTCGAGGCAGCGCACGCGCAGATCGACGGCCGACCGGCAGCAGGCCATCAACTCGCTGCGCAACGAGGTCGGCACGATGGCTGTCGAGCTGGCCAGCCGGGTGGTTGGCGAGTCGCTGGAGAACGAGGCCCGGCAGCGGCGCGTCGTCGAGCGGTTCCTCGATGACCTGGAGCGGGAGGCGGCCGGAGGCGAGCATGCGCGGAGCTAGCCGGGCGTCGCTCAGCGAGGCCCGGGACCGGCTGGTCGCCGCGGTAGCCGAGCCGGGCACGGCGGCCGTGCTCAGCGACGAGCTGCTGGCGTTCGTCACGCTGCTGGACGCGCAGCCCGACACTGCGCCGCGCGCTGACCGACCCGACCCGCCCGGCGGCCGCCCGGACCAGGCTGGTCCGCAGCCTGCTCGAGGGCAAGGTCAGCCGGGCCACGCTGGATCTGATCGGCGGCCTGGCCGCGGCGCGCTGGTCCGAGCCGCGCGACCTGAGCCACGGCCACCGAGCAGCTCGCGGTGCTGGCCGCGGCGGCCGCCGCGAGTGAGGCGGGCCAGCTCGACGACGTGGAAGACGAGCTGTTCCGGTTCGCCCAGCTGGTGGCGGGCAACCCGCCGCTGCGGTCCGCGCTGTCCAGCCCGGTGGCCCCGGCTGAGCTGAAGCGGCGGCTAGCTGGACACGCTGCTGGACGGCAAGGTGACCGGCACGTCGCTGCGCCTGATCACCCAGGCCGCGGTGCACCCGCGGGGACGTAGCCTGGATGCGAGCCTGACCGAGTACGCACGCCTGGTGGCCGAGTGGCGGGAGCGCCTGATCGCGGTCGTCCGGGTCGCGGTGCCACTCGGCCGACCGCGAGCGGGACCGGCTGGCCGCCGCGCTGGCCGCGGCGTTCGGCCACGGCATCCACCTTGACGTCCTGCTCGATCCTGGTGTGCTAGGTGGCATATCCGTCCGTATCGGGGATGAATTCATCGACGGCAGCGTGGCGAGCCGGCTCGCGGCGCTGCGGCGGCAGACTGGCCGCCTGACCGGCCAGCGCCATGCGCGGCCCAGCCAGCCGGCACCAACAGACCTGATCCACCGAACTACAGAGAGACACGAGGACCATGGCGGAGCTGACAATCCGGCCCGAAGAGATCCGGGACGCGCTGGCGAGCTTCGTCCAGGCGTACGAGCCGGACGGGGCGTCCAGGGAAGAGATCGGCGTCGTCGCCGAGGCTGGCGATGGCATCGCGCGCGTCGAGGGGCTGCCCTCCGCGATGGCGAACGAGCTGCTCGAGTTCCCGGGCGGGCATCCGCGGCCTGGCGCTCAACCTCGACGAGCGCGAGATCGGCGTGGTTATCCTGGGCGACTTCACCAAGGTCGACGAGGGTATGCAGGTCCGCCGGACCGGCGAGGTGCTGTCCGTGCCGGTCGGCGACGGCTTCCTCGGCCGGGTGGTGGACCCGCTGGGCAACCCGCTGGACGGCAAGGGCGATATTAAGGGCACCGTGCTCCGCGAGCTGGAGCTGCAGGCGCCCTCGGTGGTGCAGCGCAGCAAGGTGAACGAGCCGCTGCAGACCGGGATCAAGGCGATCGACGCGATCACCCCGATCGGCCGGGGCCAGCGTGAGCTGATCATCGGCGACCGGCAGACCGGCAAGACCGCGATCGCTATCGACTCGATCATCAACCAGCGGGAGAACTGGGAGTCCGGGGACCCGGCCCGCCAGGTCAAGTGCATCTACGTGGCGGTCGGGCAGAAGGGTTCGACCACCGCCCAGGTGCGCCAGTCGCTGGAAGACGCGGGCGCGATGGAGTACACCACGATCGTGGTCGCGCCCGCCTCGGACCCGTCCGGCCAGAAGTACATCGCGCCGTATACCGGTTCGGCCATCGGCCAGCACTGGATGTACCAGGGACAGCACGTGCTGATCGTGTTCGACGACCTGTCCAAGCAGGCCGAGGCGTACCGGACGGTCTCGCTGTTGCTGCGCCGGCCGCCGGGCCGTGAGGCCTACCCGGGCGACGTGTTCTACCTGCACTCCCGGCTGCTGGAGCGGTGCGCCAAGCTGTCCAAGGAGATGGGCGACGGCTCGCTGACCGGGCTGCCGATCGTGGAGACCAAGGCCAACGACATCTCGGCCTACATCCCGACCAACGTCATCTCGATCACCGACGGGCAGATCTTCCTGGAGACGGACCTGTTCAACTCCGGTGTCCGGCCCGCCATCAACGTGGGCCGCTCGGTGTCCCGGGTCGGCGGTGACGCGCAGATCAAGGCGATGAAGAGGGTGGCCGGTGGCCTCAAGCTGGCGCTGTCCCAGTACCGCGACCTGGAGTCGTTCGCCTCGTTCGCGTCCGACCTGGACGCGGTCTCCCGGGCCCAGCTGGACCGCGGCGCGCGGCTGACCGAACTGCTCAAGCAGCCCCAGTACAGCCCGTTCCCGGTGGAGCGGCAGGTCGTGTCCATCTGGGTAGGCACCTCCGGTTACCTGGACGACGTGCCGCTGGAGGACGTCGGCCGGTTCGAAAGCGACTTCCTCGACTACGTGCAGCGCAATCAGCCGGGCGTCTACGACGCGATCCGGGAGACCCGGCAGCTGTCCGACGACACGGCCGGCGCGCTCAAGGAGGCGGTCGAGGAGTTCCGGCAGACGTTCGAGACTACCGGCGGCGGGCTGCTGGCCCCCGAAGAGGACGAGCAGGGCAAGCCGATGACCGAAGCGGAGGTCGGCCAGGAGACCGTGGCCCGGCGGGTGCGGCCGGAGAAGCGAGACTCCGGACAGCAGAGCTCCGGACAGCAGAGCTAAGGCGGAAGGCCCAGCATGGCAGCACAGCTTCGCGCGATCAGGCAACGGATCCGGGGTGTCCAGTCCATTGCCCAGATCACCCGCGCCCAGGAGCTGATCGCGGCGTCCCGGATCATCAAAGCGCAGCAGCGGGTCCGCGCCGCCGGGCCGTACGCGCGGGAGGTGACCCAGGCGGTCGAGGCCGTGGTCAGCCGGTCCGCGCAGATCGACCACCCGCTGACCCGTGAGCCGGAGCACCCGGAGCGGGCCGCGATACTCATCCTGACCAGCGACCGCGGCTTCGCCGGCGGCTACAACGCGAACGTGCTGCGCGAGGCGCAGCGGCTGCGCACGATGCTCCGGGACCAGGGCATCGAGCCGGTCAGCTATGTGTCCGGGACCAAGGGCATCGCCTGGCACCGGTTCCGTAACCAGGAGGTGGCCGGGCAGTGGCACGGCTTCTCCGAGTCGCCCCAGCGACGAGAACGCCCGGGATATCACCAGCACCCTGTTCGAGGCATTCAACCGGCCAACCGCGGAAGGCGGGGTGGATGAGATCCACCTCGTGTACACCGAGTTCGTCTCGATGCTGACCCAGAACGCGGAGGTCCGCCGGATCGTCCCGCTGGTCATCGAGGAGACCACCGAGCAGCCGCTCGGCGGCCCGCTGCCGCTCTACGAGTTCGAGCCGTCGCCGCAGGCGGTGCTGGACGCGCTGCTGCCCTGGTACGTGGAAAGCCGGATCTACCAGGCGCTGCTGGAGGCCGCCGCCTCGGAGATCGCGGCCCGGCGCCGGGCCATGAAGTCGGCCACGGACAACGCCAACGAACTGGTCGAGCAGTTCACGCTGGAGGCTAACAAAGCCCGCCAGGCCGAGATCACCCAGGAAATCAGCGAAATCGTCGGCGGTGCCAACGCGCTGGCTGAGAGCGCCGCAGGGAAAGAGTGAGTGCCATCATGACCGCAACCGTTGAAAATCCCGCTTCGGGTGGCGAGGCCCAGGCCGCCGAGACCGGGCGGGTGGCACGCATCATCGGGCCCGTGGTGGACGTGGAGTTCGCTGGCGAGGAGATGCCGGACATCTACAACTCGCTGCAGGTGGACATCACGCTGGGCGGCGAGACCAAGACGCTGACCATGGAGGTCGAGCAGCACCTGGGCGACAACACGGTGCGCGCGATCGCCATGGCGCCGACCGACGGCCTGGTCCGCGGCGCTGAGGTGAGGGACACCGGCGGCCCGCTCGAGGTGCCGGTCGGCGACGTGGTCAAGGGGCACGTGTGGAACGTGCTCGGCCAGGCCCTGGACGTGGACACCGCGTCGCTGAAGATCACCGAGCGCTGGGGGATCCACCGCGATCCGCCGCCGTTCGACCAACTGGAGCCGCGGACCCAGATCCTGGAGACCGGCATCAAGGTGCTCGACCTGCTCACCCCGTACGTGCAGGGCGGCAAGATCGGCCTGTTCGGTGGCGCGGGGGTGGGCAAGACGGTGCTCATCCAGGAGATGATCACGCGGGTGGCCAAGAACTTCGGCGGTGTCTCCGTGTTCGCCGGAGTGGGCGAGCGGACCCGTGAGGGCAACGACCTGTTCGTCGAGATGACCGAATCCGGCGTCATCAACGACACCGCGCTGGTGTTCGGGCAGATGGACGAGCCGCCGGGCACCCGGCTGCGGGTCGGCCTGGCCGCGCTCACCATGGCCGAGTACTTCCGCGATGTGCAGGGCCAGGACGTGCTGCTGTTCATCGACAACATCTTCCGCTTCACCCAGGCCGGCTCCGAGGTGTCCACGCTGCTCGGCCGGATGCCGTCGGCGGTGGGTTACCAGCCCACGCTGGCCGACGAGATGGGCCAGCTGCAGGAGCGGATCACCTCGACCCGCGGCCACTCGATCACCTCCATGCAGGCGATCTACGTGCCTGCGGACGACTACACCGACCCGGCTCCGGCCACCACGTTCGCGCACCTGGACGCGACCACCGCGCTGTCCCGGGCCATCACCGAGAAGGGCATCTTCCCGGCGGTGGACCCGCTCGCCTCCACCTCACGCATCCTGGACGCCAAGTACGTCGGCCAGGAGCACTACGACGTGGCCCGTGAGGTGCTCCGGATCCTGCAGCGCTACCAGGAGCTGCAGGACATCATCGCGCTGCTCGGCATCGACGAGCTGTCCGAGGAGGACCAGGTCACGGTCCGCCGGGCGCGGCGCATCGAGCGGTTCCTGTCGCACCCGATGTTCGTGGCCGAGCAGTTCACCGGGCAGCCGGGCGTGTTCGTACCGCTCAGCGAGACGATCGCCTCGTTCAAGGCGCTCACCGAAGGCAAGTACGACAACCTCCCCGAGCAGGCGTTCTTCATGGTCGGCGGGGTCGAGGACGTGGAGAAGAAGGCACAGGAACTGGAGCGCCAGTGAGCGGAGCGGGCGGAGAAGCGAACCAGGTGGAGACAGTGAGCCTCCGGGTTGAGCTGGTCGTGCCGGACGGGGAGATCTGGTCCGGCCACGCTCGCATGGTCATCGCTAAGACCCTGGAAGGCGACGTCGGCATCCTGCCCTCGCACCCGGACGTGCTCGGCCTGCTGGCCGAGGGCAGCGTGGTGCGGATCCTGGACCCCGAGCAGGGCCAGCCGGGCGTGGTTGATACGACACAGTCGGCCGGCGAGGTACGCGCCGCGGTGAGCAACGGTTTCCTGTCCGTGCACGACGACCGGGTGTCGATCCTGGCCCGTGAGGCAGAACTGGGCAGCCAGGTGGACCGGGTGGCCGTGCGGGCGGAACTCGACGCTTCGGTGAGCCAGGCCGGCCCGGGCGAGGAAGAAACGGCTGAGGTGAAATACTCCCGGGCCCGGCTGCGCGCGGCCGGCGACGGGTCCTGACACGGGCCCGCGCGGAGGCCACCGATGAGCGGAGATCTGGCCTTCGACGCGGCCTGGCTCTTCGCTGCCTTCCTGCTCGTGGTGCTGCTGCTGGCCATCGGCATCACGCTGCGCCGCTACCTGCTGGAACGGGGCGGCGGCACGGTGGAATGCGCGCTCCGCATGCCGGGCGGCAGCTGGCGCCTCGGTGTGGCCGGCTACCAGCCGGATGAGCTGAGCTGGTTCCAGGTATTCGGCTTCCTGCTCCGGCCCAACAAGGTGTTCAGCCGCCGGACCCTGACCGTGCTGTCCCGGCGGGCCACCGACCCGGCCGAGGTGGCCAGCCTGGGCGAGGGAACCGTGGTGGTGCGCTGCCGGATCGAGGAGCGCCCGGGCCGGTGGAGCTGGCCATGAGCGAGGCGGCGCTCACCGGCTTCCTGGCCTGGCTTGAGGCGGCGCCGCCCGGGGCGCCAGGCTCGTACCTGGGCCGGGCGAGTTAGGCCCGCTGCGGCGCGCTCAGCGCTCCCCGCCGGGCTTCCACAGCACATCCCCGCGTTCCCCGTTGGCCCGCCGGGCCAGGATGAACAGCAGGTCGGACAGCCGGTTCAGGTACGTCGCGGTGAGCGGGTTCATCGAGTCGCCGGACGCCTCGAGCGCGGCCCAGGTGGTCCGCTCCGCCCGGCGCGCGACGGTCCGGGCCATGTGCAGCAGCGCGGCGCCTGGCGTGCCGCCGGGCAGGATGAAGCTGCGCAGCACCGGGAGACCCTCGTTGCTCTGGTCGCAGTCCTGCTCGAGCCGTTCGATGTAGTCCGGGGTGACCCGCAGCGGGGGATAGGCCGGGTTCTCGGTGACCGGGTTGCACAGGTCGGCGCCCACGTCGAACAGCTCGTTCTGCACCCGGGACAGCAGCGCGGTGGTGCCGTCCGGCAGGCCGCCCATGGTGATCGCCATCCCGATGGCGCAGTTCGCCTCGTCCACATCGGCGTAGGCGGCCAGCCGGGGATCGGTCTTGGGCACCCGGCTCATGTCGCCGAGTGCGGTGCTGCCGTCATCGCCGGTGCGGGTGTAGATGCGGGAGAGCACGACGGGCTGGTCGCTGCGGTCAGCTGGCATGGTTTCACGGTAGCGCGCAGCGGTAACGCTACCCGGAAGTAGGCTCCGGCCGGAGGCTGGGCGGCCAGGCTCCTCCTGCCGCTGCTGGGCAGATGATCAATGTCCTGACCTCGGGGTATTCACATTCTGACCACAATGTGGCATCGTATAAGAGCGAAGAGTAACCAAGCGGCGGACTGACCGCCGTACCGGACATGAGGCCACTGCCTCTGGTGCCTGGCGGATCTCGGGGGCCCGCCAGAGCCCGCCGTGGCCCTGGAAGAGCGCGCTCCCGGCCAATCCGGCCGGGAGCGCGCTCAGCTTGCCGCGCGGGTGGTTCCGGCACGGGTAGGGTGTCCGCTAAGTCTTGTCCCGCCGATCTTGGGGACACGGCTCTGGCCCCCGAACTGTGCTCTTGAGGTCCCCCGTGTACGACTATGTCATCGTGGGCGCCGGCAGCGCCGGATGCGTGCTGGCCTCGCGGCTCACCGAGAATCCCGCTACCCGGGTGCTGCTGCTGGAAGCCGGCCCGCCGGATGACGCGGACGAGATCCACCTCCCGGCCGGGATGAACATGCTGTTCCAGAGCCAGTACGACTGGAATTTCCACACCGTGCCGCAGGAGCGCGCGGCCGGCCGGTCGATCTACTGGCCGCGCGGGCGCACCCTCGGCGGGTCATCGTCGCTGAACGCGATGATCTACATGCGGGGCAACCGGCTGGACTACGACACCTGGCGGGACGACTACGGCTGCGCCGGGTGGGGGTACCCGGACATAGTCCCGTACTTCCTCCGGTCCGAGGACAATTCCCGCGGCGCAGTCCGCCTACCACGGGGCAGGCGGCCCGCTCAGCGTGCAGGACCTCAAGCACAAGTCGCCGCTGACCCGGGCCTTCGTGACCGCCACCCAGGAGTGCGGGCTGCCGGCCAACGAAGACTTCAACGGGGCGGCCCAGGACGGCACCGGCTTCTACCAGGTCACCCAGCGAGACGGGCGGCGCTGGTCGGCGGCCGACGCGTACCTCCGCCCGGCGCTCGGGCGGCCCAACCTCACCGTGCACACCGACGCGCTGGCCACCGGCGTGCTGGTCGAGGCGGGCCGCGCGGCCGGCGTGAGCTACCTGCGCCGTGGCGCCGAGGAGGTGGCCCGGGCCGACGCGGAGGTCATCCTGTCGGCCGGCGCCATCGGCAGCCCGCACCTGCTGCTGCTGTCCGGCATCGGCCCCGCGGAGCAGTTGATCGAGCACGGCATCCGGGTGGTCGCGGACAGCCCTGGGGTGGGCGCGAACCTGTCCGATCACCCGATCGTCACCGCGATGTGGCACACGCCGAAGGACACCGGGCTGTGGGAGCAGGCCGGCCCGGTCAACCTGGCCCGCTGGAAGTACCTCCACTCCGGCCCGCTGACCTCCAACATCGCCGAGGCGGGCGGGTTCACCCGGACGATGCCGTCGCTGCCCGCCCCCGACCTGCAGTGGCATGTGCTGCCCGCGCCGTACCAGCGGCAGGGCCTGGCCGACCCGGCTATCCGCGCCATCTCCATCCTGATCGCCCTGGTCAGCGTCGAGAGCCGGGGTGCGGTCCGGCTGCGCAGCGCCGATCCACGGCACAAGCCGGCCATCGACCCGGGCTACCTGTACGCCACCGAGGACATCGAGCCGCTGGTCAGCGGGCTGCGGATGGCGCGCGAGTTCGCCGCGGCCGGGCCGCTGGCCAAGCACTGCACGGTGGAACTGGCGCCCGGTCCCAACGTGCGCACCGATACCGAGCTGCGTGAGTTCGTCCGGCAGGACCTGGGCACGCTGTACCACCCGGTCGGCACCTGCGCCATGGGCGGTGACTCACGGCTGGCGTTCAGCAAGCTGACCAGCGTGGTTGACCCGGAACTGCGGGTGCAGCGGGCGTGGCCGGGCTGCGGGTGGTGGACGCGTCGGTGATGCCCGTGGTGCCGCGGGGCAATACCAACGCCCCGGTCATCGCGATCGCCGAGCGGGCCGCCGACCTCATCTGCGGCCGCGCCCCGCTGGCCCCGGTGGACCCGGTACTCGCCCCGGCCCCCGCCCCGGGCTGAACCGCGCGGCCGCCCCGCCGCGCCGCCGTGCGCCGCCCCGCGGTCCGGCCCGGGGCGGCCGCGGGTCAGCGGTAGCGCTTGCCGTGCAGGAGGGTGACCAGGCGGAGGACCCGGTTCATGTCCTTGTCCGGACCGGTTCAGGGTGGTCAGGTCGGCGACCGGGCGCATCCGCTGCTTGGTGATGGCCTTGGCCCGGGAGAACTCGCGCAGCCCATCCGCGCCGTGGATCCGGCCGAACCCGGAGTCGCCGCTGCCGCCGAACGGCAGCGAGGGCACGCTGGCGAACGTGATGACGCCGTTGATCGAGGTCATCCCGCTGCGCAGGGCGCGCGCCACGGCCAGCGCCCGCTTGCCGTTCTTGCCGAACACGGCCGAGCCCAGCGCGTACCGGCTGGCGTTGGCCAGCCGCACCGCCTCGTCCATGTCGGCCACCCGGGTCACGGTCAGCGTGGGCCCGAACGTCTCCTCGGACACCGCCCGGCTCTCCTCGGGCACGTCGGCCAGGATGACCGGGCCGACGTAGGGCCGCCGGATGCTGGCCAGCCCGCCGACCACCGGGCGGCCGCCGCGGGCCAGCGCGTCCGCGACGTGCTCCTCGATGATCTCGATCTGGCCGGGCATGGTCATCGGGCCGTAGTCGGCCTCCCGGTCGTCGCCCGGCCGCGGCCGCCGCGGCCCGCTCGGCCACCTTCTCCAGGAACGTGTGGTACACCTCGTCGGCCACGTACGCCCGCTCGATGCCCACGCAGGTCTGCCCGGCGTTGGACATCGCGCCCCAGGCGGCCGCGTCGGCCGCGGCGTCCAGGTCGGCGTCCGCGCCGACCAGCATCGCGTCCTTGCCGCCGCACTCGGCCACCAGCGGGGTCAGGTTCTCCGCGCAGGCCGCCATGACCTTCTTCGCGGTGGCCGCCGAGCCGGTGAACGCGATCTTGTTGACCGCGCTCTGGGCCAGCGCCTGGCCGGTCTCGCCGAAGCCGGTGACCAGCTGCAGCACCGGCTGCTCGGGCACCACCTCGCCGAACGAGCTGACCAGCCAGCCGCCGACCGCCGGGGTGAACTCGCTCGGCTTGAACACCACCGCGTTGCCCGCCGCCAGCGCGTAGGCGATGGAGCCCAGCGGGGTGAACACCGGGTAGTTCCACGGCCCGATCACGCCGACCACGCCGAGCGGCTGGTACTCCAGCAGTCGACGTCTGGTTGATGGCGACCAGGCCGCTGCGCACCCGGCGCGGGCCGAGCACCTTGCGCGCGTGCTTCGCGGCCCAGTCGATGTGCACGATGGCCAGCAGGATTTCCAGCTGGGCGTCGGCCAGCGGCTTGCCCGTCTCGGTGTGCACGAGCTCGGCCAGCCGGGGCAGATGTAGCTGGTGAGGTGCGACTTCCAGGCCAGCAGCCGGGTCCGCCGCTGCGCGTGGCCGAGCCCGGCCCACCACGGCGCGGCCTGGCGGGCCCGCTCGACGGCCGCGTCAACCTCGCTCCGCCCGTGCACCGGGAATGTCCCGATGACCTCGGCGGTAGCCGGATTGACTGAGTCGAAATTCGCCGCGACCCAGGGCTGGCCCTGCTCCCATACCGACGTGCCCATTACCCTCACCCACGCGTTGCGTCCACGGCCCGCGAACGGCGCAATTCCGCCTAACTCGCGCGCTTTGCCGCACAGTAAATCATCGCCCGCGGCCCGCCAGGTAGCGTGGGAGCAGCATTGGCGGCGCATTGGCCGCCCAACCGGAGCACTTTCATGACCCAACGCCCGTACGTCGTGCTCAGCTGCGCCATCTCACTCGACGGCTGCCTGGACTCGACCGGGCCGGATCGCCTGGTGCTGTCCGGGGCCGAGGATCTCGACCGGGTGGACGCGGAGCGGGCCGCGGCGGACGCGATCCTGGTCGGTGCGGGCACCATCCGGCGCGACGACCCCCGGCTGCTGGTCCGGGCACCAGCCCGGCGGGCCGCCCGGGTGGCCCGCGGGCAGCCCGAGCACCCGGTGGGCGTGACCATCACCGCGAGCGGTGACCTGGATCCGGCGGGCCCGGTTCTTCACCCGGGTGGGCGAGGACGGGCCGGTACCGCCCGGGCGGCGCCGCGGCTGGTGTACGGCCCGGCGGCGGCGGCCGGTGAGCTGCGCGGCCCGCTGGACGGGCGGGCCGAGATCGCCGCGGTGACCGACCCGCTGCGGCTCGACCGTCGTACTGGCCGATCTGGCCCGGCGCGGCGTCGCGCCGGCTGCTGGCCGAAGGCGGCGCCCGGCTGGGCACCGAGCTGCTGACCCAGCGGCCTGGTGGACGAGCTCCAGCTGGCGGTGGCCCCGTTCTTCGTCGGCGACCCGGCCGCGCCCGCGGTTCGCCGGGCCGGGCCGCTACCCGGCCGGGCCGGATGACCGGCTGACCCTGGCCGAGGTCCCGCCCGGTGGGCGAGGATGGTACTGCTGCGCTACATATGTAGGAATGGAGGCGGATCGTGCCGAGCTGACCTGGCGCCCGGCCCGGATGGCCAGCTGACCGCGGCCGACGGCACTGGCTGCGGCCAGGCCATCGGGCTGTCCCGGCAATGCCCCCCGTCGGCCGCCGCGTACTGTGTCGGGGCGGTGCTGGTGGCCAGCGACGGGTCGGTGCTGGCCACCGGCTTCTCCCGGCAGCACGACCCGCACGACCACGCCGAGGAAGCGGCGCTGGCCACGGTGGACCCCGCGGACCCCCGGCTGCCGTCGGCCACCCTCTACAGCTCGCTGGAGCCGTGCCGGTTCCGCGCGTCGCGGCCGGTGCCGTGCGCCGAGCTGATCATCGCAACGGGCCTGCGCCGGGTGGTAGTCGCCTGGCTGGAGCCGCCGGTGCTGGCCCCGGGCGGTGGCGCGGAATTGCTCCGCGAGGCGGGCATCACCGTGCTGGAGATCCCGGGACTTGCCGCCGAGGCCCGGGCCGTGAACGCCGCCGTGCTCGGCGGCACAGCGCGCGGGGAGGACTGATCGTGGGCTACCGGCTGCGGATGTCCGGCGAGATCCAGGACTGGCTGGAGAACCTGCGCACCGCCGACCCGCCACGGGCCCGGCTGGTGGCCGAGGCGCTGGCTGCCCTGGCGGCCGGCGGGGCCAGCCTGGGGTCGCCGCTGGTCCGCCCGGCCGACCCGGCTGACCCCGGGCCAGCCGATCTTGGCCTGGATCCACGGGCCCGGCTCGACCAGGCCTACCAGGACGAGCTGGAACAGCTGACCGCGCTGCGCCGCCGGGCGGCCGACGCGGCCACGCTGGCCCGGCAGTTCAGCACCCAGATCGGCGACCTGAGCTCGCTGCGGCTCCGGCTGGCCGAGCAGCACCAGGAAGCCAGCGCGGCCGGTGACGCCAGCCGGGCCGATGCGGTGCAGCAGGCCATCGCCGACGTGGACCGCCAGCTGGCCACGCTGCGCGAGCGGCTGCCCCAGGTGACGTCGGCCGAGCAGGCCCTGAACCGGCAGAGTTACCAGCGGCAGGTGCGCACCGAGGAGCTGCGGGCCAGGAAGGAAACACTCAAGGCGCGGTACACGGCCGCGGAAGGCGAGTGCATGGTGGCCCGCGCCACCGCGGCCCTGGATGCCGACCTGGCCGGCGAGCCGGACCCGGAACGGGACGCTGGGCAGCCCGGCCCGGCCGCCGCCAGCAGTCAGGCCAAGCTCCGGGCGGTCACCGCCGAGATCGAAGGTGAGCTGCGCCGGGCAGGCCAGCCAGCTAACGAAGCCGGGCTGCCTGCCCTGCTGGAGCTGCGGCCCGAGGCGCCCGGGACGGAGGCGGGCAGCGCGGCCGAGACCAGCATCCTGTTCGCGGTCGAGCCGCCGGGCACCGCGCTGCTGATCGCCGTGCTCGATGGCGGCGAGGCGATCCGGGAACATCACGGCGAGGCGGTCAGCGCGGCCCGGGATGTGCTGCGGCAGGCCCGGTCCGGCCAGGACGCGGAGCCGGCCGGGCACCGCTACCCGGACGCCGGCTCGGTGCTGGCTGCCTTCGGCTCAGCCTGACGCGCCCGCGAGCTGCGGGTCCTGCAACGCGGCACCGTAGCGCACCGCGGCCAGCTGCCCGATGGCCGTCTGCGCGCCGAGCGGCTGGGCCGTCTTCATCCCAATCGCGTCCGCGACCGCGGACAGGTCGAGATGGCCGATTTCCGGGCCGATGACGCACGGCGCCAGGGCCAGCCCGGCCACGCCCGCGTCCATCAGCCGCCGCCGAGCATTGCGGATGCTGCCCGCGTCGCCGAACGAGGCGGCCGCCACCGGGACGGCCAGCCGTGCGGCCAGCAGCACGGCCACCGTGCCCGCGGCGGCCACCGCGTCCTCGCCGTGCGCGGCTACCAGGAGCCCCTCGGCCGTGGTGGTGGTGACGATGCTGATCCGGCCGATACGGTCACCGCGGGCCAGTCCCGCCTCGGCCAGCCGGGCGTGCAGCGCCCCGGCCAGCAGCGGGTGCACGCCGAGCGGCTCGGCCTGCAGCGCGGGCACCGGCGCGGCCGCGATGGTGGCGGCGATGGCCGCGTCGACGCTCCGGCTGCGGGCAGATGAGCAGCGGCACCACGACCGCGGCGGGCAGGCCGTCCGGGATCTGGCAGTCGGCCAGCACCGAGCTGAGGCTTTCCTCGCTGCCCTCGGTGAACCCGGCCCGGACGGTGACCCCCGGGCAGGACTGGGTGGCCACGTCGATGACGCCGGCCGCGATCTCGATGCTGCTTTCGGTGACCGCACCGGGCACGGCGAGCACCAGCGCGGGCGCGTCGGGTGGCACGGACAGCCGGTCGGGGCTGCGGTGCCGGCCCGGCGGGCGGGTGCGCGTGGTCCGCGTCGGCAGCGCGGAACCACGGGTCAGGCAGCCCGGCGCCGCGGCTGGGCAGCGGCGTTTCGCGGGCGGGCAGCGCGGAGCCGCGGCTGGGCAGCGGCGTTTCGCGGGCGGGCAGCGCGGAGCCGCGGCTGGGCAGCGGCGTTTCCCGGGATGGCAGCCCGGCGCCGCGGCTGGGCAGCGGCGTTCCACGGGACGGCAGCCCGGCAGCCGCGGCTGGGCAGCGGCGTTTCGCGGGACGGCAGCCCGGCACCGCGGGTGGCCGGCGCCGGTTCACCCGCCGGCGGCTCGGAACCGCGTACGGGCAGCCCGGAACCGCGCTTAGGCAGCCCGGGATCGCGCCGGGGCAGCCCTGGATCGCGCGCAGGCAGGCCCGGCTCGTCGCCGGGAAGGCCAGGTGCGGGGTCCTGATCAATACCCATAACCGGGCTATCGTAACCAGCCGGAAACCTTTTGCCCGGAGTTGCGGCACATCGCGACCCACTTCCGGGCTATCCGGCCGCCCGGCGGCTGACCGGTGACCGGCTCAGAACAGCCGCAGCGTCCCGTCGTCGGTGCCGCGCATCGACTCGTAGTCGAGGATGAGGCAGCGGATGCCGCGGTCCTCGGCCAGCACCCGGGCCTGCGGCTTGATCTCCTGGGCGGCGAACACGCCCTGGACCGGGGAGAGCAGCGGGTCCCGGTTCAGCAGGTCGAGATAGCGGGTGAGCTGTTCCACTCCGTCGATCTCGCCGCGCCGCTTGATCTCGACGGCCACCGACCCCCCGGCGGCATCCCGGCACATCAGGTCCACCGGGCCGATCGCCGTCGGGTACTCCCGGCGGACCAGCCGCCAGCCCTCGCCGAGCAGGCTCACCTGAGCCGCGAGCAACTCCTGCAGATGGGCTTCCACGCCGTCCTTGACCAGGCCGGGGTCCACGCCCAGGTCGAACGCGGTATCGCTGAGGATCTCCTCGATGGTGATGGTCAGCGTCTCGCCGGATTTACCGGTCACCACCCACCGGCCATCTTCCCCGGCCAGCCGGCACGGCGGCGACATCCAGTTCAGCGGCTTGTAGCTGCCGCCATCCGAGTGCACCAGCACCGATCCATCCGCTTTGATCATGATGAGCCGGGTCGCGGATGCCAGCCGGGCCGAGAGCCGGCCCGCGTAATCGACGCTGCACCGGGCGATGACGAGACGCACGGAAGCCAACTGTAGTGACTCATCCGGGCCGGGACTGCCCAGCGCGGCCAGGCTGTCCCGGGCTGGGTAGGATCGCGGCGTGGCTAAGCGCAGTGCCGCCCTGCTCGTCTACCGGCTGGGCGCGGACGCCGGGCTGGAAGTCCTGATCGCCCACATGGGCGGCCCGTTCTGGGCGCGCCGGGACGCCGGGGCCTGGTCCATCCCCAAGGGGGAGTGCGAGGACGGCGAGGACCCGCTGTCCACGGCGCGCCGCGAGTTCGCCGAGGAAATCGGGGGGCCCGCCCCCGACGGTGAGCCGATCGCCCTGGGCGAGTGGCGGCAGCCCAGCGGGAAGATCATCATCGGCTACGCCATCCAGGGCGATTTCGACCTGTCCGGGTTCCGGAGCAACACGTTCGCCATGGAGTGGCCCCGCGGATCAGGAGTGGTTCAGGAGTTTCCCGAGATGGACCGGGCCGAGTGGATGACCGTCGAGCGCGCCGCCACGAAGCTGGTCAAGGGCCAGCTGCCGGTCCTGGCCGAGCTGCGGCGCCAGGTGCGGTCCTGACGTTGACCGCTCAGGAGCGCGCCAGCGTGCTGGACACACCGAGCCGGAACGCTGCCTCGGCCGGGGCATCGCCTTCCAGCCGCCAATCCTGGTGCAGGATGCCGTCGTTCTGGCTCTTGTCGAACCAGACCAGGCCCAGCGTCCCGTACTGGTGCATCCCGGCGAACAGATCCTGGATCTTGGCGAACGGGTTGGACTCGGGCCCGACCGCGGTCTCGGACAGCAGCACCGGTTTCTTGGTGAACGACCGGACCTGGTGAATGGTGCTGCCGAAGACGGTGCCGAACGTGTCGGACGGCCGCAGATAGTAACCGTCGATGCCGACCCAGGTGACATACCTGGCGCCGGGCCACCACGCGTGGATCGGCCCGGTGCCGGGACGGTCGTTGTTGATAGTCCACAGCCAGGTGACGTTCTCCGCGCCCTCGGTACCGAACAGCGCGACGATGTGCCGCCAGGCGGCCACGAACGTGGCCGGGCTCACATGGCGGTAACCCCAGGGATACCAAGAGCCGTTCATTTCGTGCCCGAACCCGATGACCACGGGATGGCCGAAACTCCGCACGCTGTCGGCATACGAGCGCAGGTAGTCGTCGTAGGCGCCGTCCGCGATCCCGGACATGGAGGCGAACGTGGGATCGATCTGCACGAACGGGATGGCGCCATGCTTGTGCATCAGGTCGGCGAACGAGATGTTGAACCGCTCGGCCCAGCCGCTGTAATACCCGACCAGGTTCGGCTGGTGGCCGGCCATCGCGCTGAACTCCGCCACCGGGCGGAAGTCCGGCGGCGATCCAGGCTCGTACACGCCGAGGTAGGAAGACAGCTTGACGGGTAGTTTCTGGCGGACTACCGGCATCTGGTAGTGCAGGTGAAGCGTCTGGCCGGTGACGGCGATGATCGTCACCGCGATCACGAAGCCGATCAGCGTCACCAGGCGCGCCCGCACTCGGGCCCTCATGCCGCGTTCCTTCCGGGGAAGATGACCCGGCCGACCACGGCGAGGTTAAGCAGACCGAAGCCCAGCAGGACGGCGAACTGGATCGAGCCAGGGGTCACCGAGCGCCAGATGGCCAGCAGGACCCAGAGCACCGCCATGCCGCCGCTCCACCAGGTCACCGCCAGCCGGAACCGGCGCAGTGAACTGCCCGGTGTCCGGGTCGGCTGCCAGCTCATCGTCTTCCCCCAGGCACCGTCCCAGAGCGCGAACACATGGGCCCAGCCCCGGGCGATGCCCAGCGGCCAGACCGACGGCCGGTAACTGGACCGGTGCCACAGCGCGTACAGGACGAAGCCCGCGAAGGCCGCCGGAAGCAGGATGACGAAGTTCCGCAGCCGGATCTGGCCGGGCAGGAACGCGAGCATGACGACCGGGATGAGCGGCCCGACGAAGTTGAGCAGCCCGGTGTAGGCGTAATAGAAGAAGCCGGACAGGAAGGTGAGCCGGGCCGCCACGGACATCCGGATTCCCACAGCCGGTGGGAGAAGACGATACAGGCGTTCCCGGTGCACCACCGGTACTGCTGCCGCACGAACGAGTCCAGGTTGTCCGGGCAGATCCCGGTGGACAGCAGCAGCGGCACATACCTGATCGACCAGCCGGCCAGTCGCACGTCGAGGCCGGTGTGCACGTCTTCCGCGTACGGGATAGCGTCGCGCCCTTAACCGGCTCCAGCGCCACCCGGCGGTAGACCGAGGACGTGCCGGTGCAGATGGCCGCGCCGAACCGGTCCCGGCACACCTGGATGGACCGGTAGAAGACCTCCTGGATGGCCCCGGCCGCGTTCTCGATCCAGGTCTGCTCGGGGCTCTGCCGGAAATACTGCGGGGTAACCACGATGCCCAGTTCCGGGTCGTCCAGGTAGGGCAGGGTCTCAGCCAGGAAGTCGGGCCGCGGCGCGAAGTCGGCGTCGAAGATGACGATGAACTCGCTGCTCGTCCGGGCGAACGCGTACCGCAGGTTGCCGGCCTTCTTGTGCACCCGCTGCCCGGGCAGGCGGATGTAGCTCAGCCCGATGGCCTCCGCCAGGGCCTGGGCTTCGTCGGACGGCCCGTCGTCCAGCACGAACGCCTGAGCGGCCCCAGGATAAGCGGCCAGCAGGGCGGCCACGGCCGTCCAGGTGTTGTTCAGCACCTCGACCGGCTCGCCGCAGATCGGCAGGAAGATGTCCACGCCGGGGTACCGGGACGGATGCCAGGCCGCGATGCGGGCCTGATGGGCGGTGAGAGTCGAAGCCGCGCCCGGTGAAGTTCACCGGCAGGCCGGTGACCAGGTACAGCACATAGGTCGCGGTGAACACCATGAACGGCCATAGCGCCGGGTCATGGATCTCGAACCGGATCTGGCTGATCGTCAGGCAGGCGGCGCTGATGACGATGGTGGTGGTCAGGTAGGGCAAGTTCCGTTGCAGGTAGGAGTACTTCTCGGTGTCATCCGGTGGCTGGGGGAGGACCAGCCGGGTGCGGCCAGCCGGGCGCGGCGCGAAGCCGCCCGCCCGGGGTCTCGGGGTGTCCCGCGTGGTGGTCACTGCTGGGGTGCCTTGTATCGCCAGATGACGTAAGTGCCGGTCAGGTCGGTGCCGCTGGTGCCCGGCGGGTTGTAGGGACGACCTGGACGATGTGGTAGTGGCTGTGCGCCAGGTCGGCGCGGATCTGGCGGTCCAGCGCGGTGGTGTCGGTGAAGTTGAGCGCGGCGACCGAGAAGTAGCCCTGGCTGAGGTACTTGGCGAAGCCGGCGGGGTCACCGCCCGCTACCACGCCGGCCCGGGCGGGCCGCCAGTGCTGGCCCCGTTGGGCAGGATGATGTTGCGGGTGGACGACCAGCGCTGCCACTGAGCTACCGGACGGGAGGTAGTAGCGGGCCGGGCCAGGCGTTCGACGAGCAGGTTGCCGTGCTCGGCGAACAGCCGGAAGATCGCCACGAAGCTGGCCGAGTCAGGCCAGGCGGTGGCGAACGACCAGGACTGGGTGAAGCCGAAAAAGGCCGGGAAGGCCAGCGCCAGCACACACCCGGCGGTGGTCAGCAGCCGGGAGCGGCCAGCGCGCGCGGCCGCGATGAACGCCCCGGCGGCGTAGCCCGCGGCGATCGCGGCGAACCAGGCGCCCAGGTCGGTGTGCTTGTTCAGCGAGGCGGAGGTGTGCAGGCTGGCCTGCTCCAACGGGCCGAGCAGCGCGGCCACCGCCAGCACCGCGAGCAGCCAGGTCTGGCTGCGGCCGTTCCGGGCGCCCCGCTGGAGAACACGCCGCACCAGGCCAGGACGAGAACCACCCCGGTCCAGGACCAGGCGTCGCCGAGTACGGACAGGATCGGGTCACTGCCCGCCGCCCGGTCCACGGTGGTCTCGGTGATCCCGGTCAGGTAGCTGCCGCCACCGAGCAGCAGCCCCGCGATCAGCAATGCGGCGGTGACGGTGAGCAGCGTCGCGCAGCGCCGGACCGCCACCCGCCGCCCGGCCGGCCAGGCCACGAGCACCGCCAGCACGATCACCACCGGGTCGAACAGCGCGGTGGAGTATACGGTGGCGTTGGCCAGCGCCAGCGCCACGCCACCGAGCGCCATCCGGCTGGTCGCCTCGCCGCGCTCCCCAGCCCCGGCCACGCACCAGGTGGCCAGCGCGAGCAGGAACATGGACATCGCGTCGTAGGTCGCGAACGCCCCCGAGGTGCAGCGTCGGGCCGAGCAAGGCGAACAGCGCCGCGGCGAAGAACGCCGCCCGACCCCGAACAGCCGCCGGGTCAGATCCCACAGCAGCAGCGTCGAGCCCAGCATGAAGGCCAGGGAGAGCAGGCGGGCACCGGTCAGCCCACAAACGCTGTCGGCCAGCGCGCCCAGGGGCGGGTAGATGACCGGTGCGCCCGAGAAGTACGTCGGGAACGGCGGCACGGCGACCCATGCAGCAGCCCGGCCCACTCCAGATGCCCGGCCCAGAGATAAGTGGCCTCGTCCTGGAAGGCGGGATCGGCCGACAGCAGCCGGACCGACAGCAGGGTCTGCACCACCAGCACGGCCAGCAGCGGCAACCACACCGGCCCGGCCCGGCCTCGCCGGCCCGGTGCGGGATGGGCAACCCGGTCTGGCCTGCCCGGGCCCAGGCTCATCTCGGGCTGTGCTCGCCCGGGCGCGGGGGCGGCCGACTGCTCCGCGCTGCGCCGAGCCGGACAGTGAAAACCGGTCCCAGCCTGCTGGCCTTTCCTCCATACGCGCACCCGTCTGCGAGCGCAGGCCACGAGTAGTCCCCCCTCGCCAACCCGCGCGGACTCACCCCGACGTACTGCCACGTCAGCGTCTCGGTGTGCGATCTCCCCCCAGAGCGGAAGTACCGCATAGGCACGGTACTGTCCGGTTCCGGGCCGATGTGGCGTGTTTGCCGATTTGCCTGACCGTCCGGTGGCCGAGGTGAATATGGTGGCCGGGTGAAACACCGGCGGGGGGAAACGGTGCAGGCGGCCCGGCCGCGCACCGGCCGCCGGCTGCGCACCACCTGCCCAAGCCAATCGTGATCGTGGCTGCGGTGCTCCTGGTGTCGGCTGGGCGATCATCGTGGCGTTCGTCCGCGATCTCGGGGTCGTCTGCCCCCCGGGGCCCAGGCCATGATCCTGCCCACCGCGGCCCAGTACTACCTCGGCCTTTACGAGAGCAGCACGATGAGCTCGTATGCAGGTGTAAACCGGTTCGCGAGCGAGCATCGGGCGCCGCCGAACGTCGTTTCCAGCTACATCGGCTGGGGGGAGTCGTTCCAGACCGGGTTCGCCACGGCGGGCGTGGCAGCACGGCGCATGCGCGTGGTCCAGAATGAAGAACACCCGGAGAACATCCCGCTCCGCGCTATCGCCGCCGGACGGTATGACGCCTACCTGCGCGGCTTTGCTAGCGCCGTGCGCGGGATACCAGCACCCGGTGATCATTGGCTTCGGCCACGAGATGAACGCCTGGTGGTACTCGTGGGGTTACCGGCACGCGTCGCCGGCGCTGTTTGTCGCCGCATGGCGGCACATCGTCACCCTGTTCCGCAGGCCAGGGTGCGTGGAACGTCACCTGGCTGTGGACCATCAACGTGATCGGGCAGCAGCAGGCCCAGCCGGTACGCTCGCCCGGCCCATGGTGGCCGGGAAGCTCGTATGTTACCTGGGTCGGCATCGACGGCTACTACTTCGAACGGTCCTGGACGTTCGCGCCGCTGTTCGGGCCAACGATCAAGGCAGTGCGCGCGCTGACCCACGACCCCATCCTGGTCTCCGAGACCGCTGCGGGCACGACCGAGGACCAGCCTCGCCAAGATCTCCAATCTGTTCGCCGGCACCCGCGCCTACGGCCTGCTTGGCTTCGTCTGGTTCAACGTGAACAAAGAGCAGGACTGGCAGGGTCACCGGCCGGGCGGCGCTGACCGCGTTCCGCCAGGGCGCGCACACGTACAAGAGGCCGCAGCCTTCACCGGCTGCCGCTGACCGGGGGCAACGGTGCCGCCCAGGCTCGCGGTCTGGTGACTTGCTCCCGGAACGGGGCGGCCGGGGTAGACCGGTGCCTGCGCGCGCTGGGCTGCGCAAACGGTCGCGCCAGAAGTGATCGTGGTGGATGATGGCTCGACCGATAGCGCCGGCAAGTACACCGAGGCCACCACGGCCGTCGTGCTCCGGCACGAGATCAGCCGGGCCCGCCGCCGCGCGGAACACGGGAGCCCGGGTGGCAGGCGCGCCCATCCTCGCCTTCCTGGACGATGACTGCGAGCCGGAGCCGCAGTGGGCGGAGCGACTCATCGCCGCGTACCGCGCCGATGTCATTGGCGTGGCCGGGCCGCTGCTGGCCGGTGGAGCAGCTCCGGTTTCATGCTGGACTACCTGGCCCGGCACAACCCGCTGGCGCCGCAGGAACTGAACCTGGCCCGGAGCAGCGGCTGGGCTACCGGCTGTACCTGTACCTGGCCCGGCAGTGGGCGGCGCCCGAGCCGGGCCGCCTGCGTGACGTCTCTCGTCCGCGGCGGCCAACATGTCGGTCTGGCATGAAGCATTCCGCGACGTGGGCGGCTTCGACGAGCGGATCAGCTTTGCCTCCGAGGACGACGATCTGTGCCGGCGGCTGCGCCAGGCGTTCCCGGCTGGCCGCCTGGTGTTCGCGCCCGGGGCCCGGGCCGTGCACCACTTCAAGCCGTCGCCCTGGGACGCCCTGCGCCGCAGGCGGGCCTACGGCCAGGGCGCGGCGCGGATGCACCGCGTGTACCCGGACGTGCCGCCGACCGTGTTTCCCTGGCCGGTGGCCGTGCTGGCCGGGCTGGCCGTGTCGGCCTTCTTTCCGGTCGTGCTGGCGGCCGTGGCCCTCGCGCCGCAGCTGCTTTATCCGGCCGGGCTGCGCGCGGCGGTCCGGGAGTGCCAGCCGAGCTGCCTGCTGGACGCCTACCTGCAGCTGGCCGAGGAATCCTGCGCTGACCTGGGCTTCATCGAGGGCTGGTGGCGCTTCCGGCACCTCGACCTGATCCGGCGGCGGAACCGGCATCCGGTGCGGCATTGCGGCCAGGCCAGCCGCCCAGGCCGGCGAAGTACGCGGTGAGCAGCGCAGCGTCCGCGGCCGCTGCAGGCGCCACCCGGTGCCAGTGCGGCCCCGGGGTGTGAAACCGGGTTCGCACATGCTGGGCGCTCGCGGCCAGCGCGAAGCCGGCTGGGATGGCCGCGGCCAGCAGTGGGCGCCGGGCTCGGACGGCCAGCAGGCTGGCCGCCAGCGACGCGGCGAAGGCGGCGGCCGCCAGATCCGGCTGGCGCACCTCGCGGTAGGCGATCAGCTGGCGCGTCGCGCCCTGGCCGGTCTCGAACAGCCAGCGTAGCGAGGTGCCGAACGATTTGCGCTCCTGATGCTCGGACCAGGAGGCCGGGAACGGTGGCCGCGGACGGGGCCAGAGGGCTCATCGAGTGATTCAGCGCGCTGTCCTCACCCTCACGCAGCGTCTCGTCGAAGCCAGCCACGTCGAACACGCTGCGGCGGTCACCCCGTTGCTCCCGGCCACTGTGGTCGTCGCCCCGACTACCCGCGGGGTGAGCCGGAAGCGCCGGTACAGGTAGGCCACATCGCCGTCCGGCACCGCGGTGCCGCCCACCGCGTCGTGCCCGCTGAGCGCGGCCCGGGTGCGCTCCAGCCAGTCAGCGGGCAGGACGATGTCCGCGTGGACGGTGGCGACCAGGCCGCCGCGCGCCGCGGCAATCCCGGTGCGCCGGGCGTAGCCCCGGCCGCGGTTGACCGGCAGGTCGATAGAGCCGGATCCGCGGGTTCCGGGCGGCCAGCCCGGCCACCACCCCGGCGGTGCCGTCCCGGGATCTGTCGTTGACCACGATGATCTCGTGCGCGCCGGAGACCGGCGAGCTGGCTGATCGACGCCAGCGCCGGCCCGATAGTGGCCGCCTCGTTATAGGCGATGACCACGAAACTGACCATGTCACCGGGCACGCCCCTGCCTTACCACAAAGCAGCAGCACCGGCCGGCGGGGCAACATAAAAAAGGAGACCCGAATATGACGGATATGCCAGCACGAGTCCCCGGGACACTTCTAGACTCGCGATATCTGTGCCCGGGGGAGGGTGGGTCATGCAGCATCACTGCTTCGCCCGGGTGGCTGGCGCAGCGTGGGTGCGCTCGTGGCGGTCGCCGCGCGGGCGGCCACTGGAATTGGCCAGACCGGAGCCGGGCACGCACTACTGGAAAAGGCGGCCTGACCCAGCGGCAGGCTGGCTACACCGCGCTTTACTTCGGGACGTCGGCGCAGCCGGTGGTCAGGGTGAGGGCGGGCCAGCGCGTGTCCTACACGCTGCGGTTCTCCGTGCGCAACGCTCAACCCAGGTCGCAGGGCTACCGCTGGTCCACGCTCCTGGTCCAGCGCCCGGGCCACCCGCAGCCACTGCGCGTCAGAGGGACCTGCCACTGTCAGGCCCGGGAAAACGGTCTCGATTCCCGCAAAATGGAAAGTTCACCTGTGAACCGGGACCGTCCTGTGGAATTTATTGTCCAGCTGGCTGGGCAGGGTACGCGTGAGGCGATCCATGCCTGGGCCACCTGCCGCCGGCCCAGGCGCTGAACTGGTGGGCCAGCGCCCGGTGGTCGCGGTGGTGTGCGACGTGATCTACCCGTATTCGCGCGGCGGCCGGGAACTGCGAAAACCAGGAACTGCTGCCCCGGCTGGCCGGGCAGGGCCGACGTGCACGTCTACACCATGCGCTGGTGGGACGGCCCGCCGGTGCGCCACGAGTTCGGGGTCAGCTACCACGCCATCTCGCAACTGCACCCGCTGTACCGGCACGGCCGCCGCTCGGTCCGGCAGGCGGTCTGGTTCGCCCTGGCCAGCCTGCGCCTGCTGGGCTGCCGGTTCGACGTGCTGGAGGCCGACCAGATCCCCTACTTCCAGCTGTTCGTGCTCCGCCTGGTGGCCACGCTCAAGCGGAAGCCGTTCACCGTCACCTGGCATGAGGTGTGGAGCCGGGCCTACTGGCGGCGGAGTACCTGGGCCTGGCCGGCTGGGCCGCCTGGGCGGTGGAGCGGCTGGCCATGCGGCTGCCGGACACGATCATTGCCGCGTCGCCGCAGACCGCCGGGCGGCTGCGCGAGGTGCTCGGCGGCGATACCCCGATCACCACGGTGCCGAACGGTATCGACCTGGCCGCGATCCGCGCCGCCTACCCGGACGCCGACCCTACCGACCTGGTCGTGGTCGAGCAGGCTGATCGAGCACAAGCGGGTCGGCATGGTCCTCGACGTCATGGCCCGGCTGCACGCGCAGGGGCGGCACACCACCTGCCGCATCATCGGTGAGGGCCCGGAGCGGGCCGCACTGGAGCAGCAGGCGCAGGCGCTCGGCATCGCGCCCTGGGTGGAGTTCCGGGCTGGCGTCGGCGAGCAGAAAGAGCTCTACGCCCTGCTCAAGTCGGCCCGGCTGTTCGTCTCCCTGTCTGTCCGTGAGGGCTTCGGCATGGCGGTGCTGGAGGCCATCGCGTGCGGCCTGCCGGTGCTGACCACATCCGCCCCGGACAATCACGCGCAGCACCTGGTGCGGGACTACTCGCGGGGAACTGTATCCCGAGCCCGGCCTGGACACGGTGACCGCGGCGGTGGCCGGGGCCTGCTGGCCGGGCCGGACGGCCCGGCCCCGGGTCCGGATGGCCCGGCGGATTCCTGGCTGGCCGGCTACGACTGGCCGGCCGTGGCCCAGAAGCTGGCCGGGGTTTACACCCGGTGACCGTGACCGGGCGGCCGCGGCCGCAGGGAGTGCCGCGGCCACCGGGGCGGCCGCGGCCGCGCCATGCCGCCCCGGCGGTGCGCCGCGGGCTCGGCGCGTACAGCCTGGCACTCGCCTCGGTGGCCGTCCTGGTGCCGCTGCACCGGTGGTGGGCGGCCCAGGTGCTGCTGGTGCCGCTGCTGCTCATCGCGCCGGGCTCGATCCTGCTCCAGGCCCTGCGGATACCCAGCCGGGTGGTGAAGTCGTTCCCGGTCTACGTCCCCTGCGCGTCGATCATCGTGCTGTTCGGCTCGGGTCTGGCCGTCGACATCCTCGGGCCGCTGGTCGGGGTGGCCGAGCCGCTGCGCGCGGTGCCGCTGCTGGTCGGGTTCGAGGTCGTCTGCCTCGGCCTGGTGGTGGCCTGCGTGAGCGCGCCGGCGGACGTCACCGTCGAGTGGCGGCCGCGCGGCGGCCGGTGCGGGTGGCCCTCCCGCTCATCCTCCCGCTGGCTGCGGCGGCGGGCGCGATCCGGCTGAACAACAACCACAGCAACGCGGTGGCGGTGGGCACCGTCGCGGTCATCGCGGTCATGGTCAGCGTGTCCGCCGCGCTGTCCGCCCGGCTGGACAAAGCGCTGCTGGAGATGGTGCTCCATGCGGCCGGCCTGGCCACGGTCTGGGCCTCGTCGCTGCGCGGTGATCCGCTGTATGGCTTCGACATCGCCACCGAGTACCAGCGGCTGCAGCCCACTGTCAGCAGTGGGGTCTGGCACCCCGCCCATCCGAACGACGCCTATGGCGCGATGCTCAGCATCACCGTCATGCCGGCCGAACTGCACGCGCTGTCCGGGGTACCGGCCCTGCTGATCTTCAAGGTCATCTACCCGATGATCTACGCGCTGTTCCCGGTGGCGATCTTCGGCCTGGCCCGCAAGATCCTGACCCGGCCGTGGGCGTTCATCGCGGCCGCCTTCACCATCGCGCAGTATGCGTTCACCGAGCTCGCCGGTTTCGCCCGGCAGGAGATCGCCCTGGTGATCTTCGCTGGTGCTGGCTCGCGGCCATGCTGGATAGCCGGATACCTCCGATGGCTCCCGTTGTGGGCGGCTGGCCGGGTTGCTCGGGGTGGCGCTGGCCCTCTCGCATTACTCCAGCCACCTACGTGGCGATCACGGTCCTGGGTCTCCTGCTGGTCCTCCAGTTCGCGCTGTCCTGGATCCGGCGGGTGCCCCGGGTGACCGGCGCGGTCGTCGTCGCGTTCCTGGGCCACGTTGGCCGGCGCCGTCATCTGGTAGGCCCGGTGACCGATTCCGATTCGCATCTGCTCGAAGTGGCCCAGACGGTGGACGCCCAGGGCCTGAACATCCTGCCCAACCGGACCCCGGGCAGCAGCCTGGTCACCGCATACCTGCAGGGCAACACCAGGACGCCGATCAGCGCGGCGGTGTACGAGAACGACATCGCCGGCTACTACCAACGCACCAAGAAGTATGTGACACTCCTGCCGGACGCGAACAACCCCCGGTATGCGCTGCGCAACACGACCGTGCCGAGCCACCGGTCAAGTGGCGGGCCGGGTATACCGCGCTCACTCTCAGCCTGCTCGTCATCGAGCAGCTGGCCAACCTGCTGGCCGCGATCGGCGCACTGCTGATGGCCCTGCGCCGCCGGGCGTCGCTGCTCACCCGGCAGCTCGGCCTGGCCGCGCTGGCCGCCACGCTGCTGCTCACGGTGATCCGGTTCAGTGGCACCCTGGCCGTGGCCTACGGCCAGGAGCGGGCCCAGCTCCAGGGCATGGTGCTGCTGGCCGTCACCTTGTGTTGGACCTTCCAGGCGCTCACCGGGTTGCGACCCGGACGTCAGGCCCCGGTCCGGGTCCTGGCGGCCCGCTGCCGGGCCGTGGTGTTCGTCAACACCGTCTACCTGGTGGGTGCGGTCCTGGGCGGTGCGACGTCGGTCAATTTGTCCAACAGCGGTCCCGCGTTCCAGTACTTCTACACCACCGGCGCGGAGCTCGCCTCGGCCCGCTGGCTGGGCTATCGATACCGGATCGGCGACCTGGTCTACGCGGACGAATACGGCCAGGTCCCGCTGGCCGCGGCGACCAAGATCTCGACCGGGCTGCTGACCGACCTGACCCCGAAGACGCTCAGCAGCCATGCCTGGGTCTACGCCAGCCAGGCCAACGTGCGGCACGGGTATGCGTTTGCCCTGTACAACGAGCACCTGGCCACGTATGTCTTCCCAGCCGCATTCCTCAGTGCCAACTACAACCTGGTGTACACCAATGGCTCGTCGGAGGTGTTCCACCGATGATCTCCGTCGTCATCATCAGCAAGGACGAAGCCGGCCTGGACGCGACCCTGGCCGAGGTGACCGCGCAGGCCCGGGCGGCCGGGGCTGGCCGAGGTGCTGGTGGTCAACGCGTCGGGGTCACGGCTCGACCACATCAGGCGGCGGCACGCGGACCAGGTCCGGTGGATAGCGTTCGAGCCGCCGGCCGGAGTGCAGGTGTCCATCCCGCACCAGCGCAACGCGGGGGTGCGCGCGGCCTGCGGTGACATCATCGTGTTCACCGACGCCGGCTGCCAGCCCGAGCCAGGCTGGCTGGACCGCCTGGTCGCGCCGCTCCGGCAGGACGAGCATGTGGCGGCCGGCATGACCTGGCCGCGCCGGGCAGCAGCGGGCTCTATGACCAGTCCGCGCAGGCCGCCCGGGTGACCCGCTACCTGACCGAGTGCGCCACCATCAACCTGGCCTTCCGGCGGACCGCCTTCGACGCGGTCGGCGGGTTCGACGAGGGCTTCGCCTATGGGTCCGACGTTGACTTCAGCTGGCGCCTGGTGGACCGCGGTTACCGCATCCGCAACGTGCCGGACGCGGTCGTCCGGCACGACTGGGGCGGCTGGCGGCGCCAGCTGCGCCGGTCCTACGTGTACGGCCAGGCCCGGGCCCGGCTGTACCGCAAGCACCGGTCCCGGCTCAGGCACGTGCTCCGTGACGCGCCCATGGTGGTCGCCTATCCGGCCTTCCTGCTCGGCCTGCCGCTGACCCTGGTCTTTCCGCTCTATCCCGCCCTGCTGCTCATCCCCGCCTGGCGGAACCGGTCCAACGGCGCCGTCCGGGTGCTGGCCGATCACCTTATGTACGGGCCGGCATCCTGGCGGAGCTGTTCCGGTGATCCGGATACTGGTGCTGCCCCGGGACCCCAACCCGTATCAGGGCCTGCTCTACGGCGCGCTGGGCCGTCTCGGCGTGCGGGTTTGCTACCTGGGTGAGCTGACCCGCTCGCACACGGTCAACCTGCTGCTGCTGCCGGCCCAGCTGGCCTGGCAACGGATGGCCGGGGCCCGCGTGGTCCACCTGCATTGGGTGGTCACGTTCACGCTGCCCGGCGCGCGGCGGTTCCCGGTGCTGCGCCGGCTGGGACAGGCCTGGTTCCTGGTCTGGCTGCGGGCCTGCCGGGCGCTCGGCCTGCGGCTGGTCTGGACCGCGCACAACGTGCTGCCGCACGAGCAGGTCTTCGCCGACGATGTGGCGGCGCGGCGGGCCCTGGTCCAGGCCAGCGACCTGGTCCTGGCGCACTCCGCCGCGACGGTGGCCGGACTGGCCGCGCTGGGGGCGGTGCCGCGGCGGAGTGCGGTCATCCCGCACGGCCCGCTGCCAGTGGCCCGCCCGGCCGCCGGGTTGCGCGGCCGGGGTCGGCGGGCGGGCCGCGCCGGTTCCTGTTCTTCGGCCGGGTGCAGGACTACAAAGGCGTCACCGACCTGCTGGCCGCGTTCGCCGCGCTGCCCGCGGGGGTGCCCGCCGAGCTGACCGTGGCCGGGTCATGCCCGGACCAGCCGCTCCGGGCCCGGCTGCGGGCGCTGGCTGAGGGCGCCGGCCACCAGGTCACGCTGCGCTTGGAGCGCCTGCCGGACAGCACGGTGACCGACCTGCTGGCCGCGGCCGATGTCGTTGTGCTGCCGTTCCGCCGGGTCACCACCAGCGGCAGTGCCATCCTGGCGCTCTGCCACGGCCGCCCGCTGATCGTGCCCGACCTGCCCGGGCTGGCTGGCCTGCCCGGGCCGGCCCTGCTCCGCTACGACGGCAGCATCCCCGCGCTCACCGGCGCCCTGACCCGGCTGGCCGTCGCCCAGCCGCGCGCCCTGGCCGCCATGTCGGCCGCCGCACTCAGTTATGCGGCCGAGCTGAGCTGGCCGGACATCGCGCAGCGGACCCTGGCCGAGATCACCGCCGTACTCGGCCCAGCGCGAGCCGCCGCAGCCCGGCAGCAGGCCAGCACGCCATGACGCCGCCGACCGGGCCGGCCAGCCTCCGCTCCCGGGTGCGCAGCGGCCTGCGCGGCATCACCGGCGACGCGTTGTACCGGGGATCCCTGTTCCTGCTCATCAACACGGCGGCCACCTCGGCCATCGGCTTCGTGTTCTGGGCACTGGCGGCGCGGCGCTACCCGGCCGCGGCGGTCGGCGTGTTCGCCAGCGTGACGTCCGGGGTCGGGCTGCTGGCGGCGATCGCCGCCCTGGGACTGTCGAATACCACCATCCGCCGGGTCGCCGGCGCGGTGAACCCCCGTGAGCTGGTCGCCGTGGCCGTGGCCGCGATCGCCACCGTCGGCACCGCGCTGTGCCTGCTCACCGTCGTGTTCCTCGGGCCATCGCCGCCTGCCGCGCTGCACCTGCAGCAGCATGGCCGGATGACGTTCCTGCTCACCGCGCTGGTGGTTTGCACCGCGGTGGGCAGCACACTGGACGCCTGCCTGGTCGGCATCCGGGCCAGTCACGTGGTGCTGGTCAAGAACGTGCTGGGCAGCCTGGCCAAGGTGGCCGCCTTGGTGCTGCTGACCGCGCTCCGGTTCTCCGGGCTGCTGATCGCCTACGGGGTCGGGCTGGTCCTGGCCACCATGCTCAGCGGCCTGGCGCTGAGCCTGCGGCTGCGCGGCCGGCGGGTCCGGCTCAGTTCGTTCCGCGCCCTGCCCCATTACCTGTCCATGACCTCGGGCAACTACCTGGCCACCGTGCTGGGTATCGTGCCCACCAGTATCGTCCCGGTCGAGGTGCTCATCATCCGGGGCGCCGCGGAAACGGCCCGGTTCGCGGTCGCCTTCCTGATCGCCGGCTTCCTCAACTTCATCCCGTCCACCATCGCGCAGGTGCTGTTCGCCGAGGCGTCCCGGCCGGGGGTGACGATCGGCGGCCAGCTGCGCAAGGCCATCCGGGGGGTCTACGGGCTGGTGGTGCCCGCGGTGGCGGTGGTCGTCGCGGCCGCGCCGCTGCTGCTCCGCCTGTTCGGGGCGTCGTACCTGCTGGCTACCGGGTGCCTGCGCATTCTGGCCCTGAGCGCGCTGCTCACCGGGGGGACATACCTGGTCACTCGCTGCTCATCGCGCGCGACCGCACCCGGGCCTATGTCTTCATGAACGGCGCCAATGCCGCACTGGTCGTCGGCTGCGTCGCGGTGGCGCTGCCCCGCGGGCTGACCGCCGCGGCCGTGGGCTGGGCGGTGGCCCAGGGCCTGTCCCTGCTGTTCGGCCTGGCCGTGCTGGCCACCGGGCGGATCGGCCGGCATCATTCGCTAGCCCGCGCCGCAGGCCGGCCCGCGGCGGGCTACTCCCGATCCGCGTCCGCGGCGCGCAGCAGGTTGTAGACGAAGAAGCTCACCAGCGACACCACGAAGCAGGTCTCGCCGAACGTGTCCTCATGCGGGAAGCTGGCGAAATGGGTCAGCTGGAGGCCCAGCGTGCTGGGGTGGACCAGGGCGACCAGCGCGATGTAGACCCAGCCCGCGAAGCCGTACACGGCCAGCGTCTTGCTGGCCTGCAGCGCGATCCGGCGCGTCATACTGGGCATCCCTTCAGCGCGGGCGGCCACCCGGCCGCGTGGCGCTAACTGGCATCGTGTGGGCCAGGGACCTTCTTACGGGCCGGATCGAGACGCCAGGCGTCGATCGACACCACATCGAGCCCGATGGGGTGGTCAGGGCCGGGCGCCCGGTCGGCGAGCGCCACGGCCAGCCCGGGCTGGGTGCCGGCCACGCCGTCCCCACCCGCCAGCAGCACCGGCTGCCCGGCCCGGCGGATGCCCAGGATGCTGATGAAGAACGTGCCCAGGATCACCTGGCAACTCAGCACCAGGGCAGTCAGTGACGGCACGACGATCCGGACCGTGCTCTCGCCGTGCACCAAGCCGGGCCCGTGCCAGCCGGGGACGGACATGGCCAGGCTGGCGAAGCCCGGCCGCGGCCAGCAGGCCGCCAGCGATCAGGCCACGCTCCAGGCTGCACGCGGAGAGCAGCCGGTCCAGCCACGACCGCTGCTGCAGGAAGCCTTCCGCGCTGGCGTAGACCTTGGTGAACACAGCGAACTGGATGGCCTGGAACCCGATCACGGTCATCGCGGAGGCTGCGACGAGATCGTCCAGGATGGTAGTGGGCGGAACGCCCGGTGGCGCCGTCGGCCCGGCGGCGGCGCCGAAGATCAGGCCCGATATGAGCAGCACCGTACCCGGGATCAGGAACAGCCACCGCGGGCTGAACAACAGCAGGAAGCGCAGGTGACGCCACCCGTCGCGCCAGCGGCGCAGGTGCGGCGGACGGCTGCGCCCGTCCCGGGACAGCCTGGTCGGCACCTCTTCCACCTGCTGCCCGGCCAGGGTGGCCTTGACGATCATCTCGCTGGCCAACTCCATACCAGACGCCTGCAGGGCGAGCAGCAGCACGCTGTCCCGGCGGAACCCGCGCAGCCCGCAGTGGAAGTCCCCGATGCGGCTCCGGAAGAACAGCCGTCCAATGGCGCTGAGCACCGGGTTCCCCAGGTACCGGTGCAGCGCGGGCATGGCGCCCGGGACGATACCACCCCGGAACCGATTGCCCATGACCAGCTCGGCCCCGGCGCGCAGCCGGTCTAGGAACGGCATCAGCGCGGTGAAGTCGTAGCTGTCGTCGGAGTCGCCCATGATGATGAACTGGCCCTGGGCCACCGCGATGCCGCCCAGCACCGCGTTGCCATAGCCGGTGTCGGGGATGCTGATGACCGACGCCCCGGCGTCCCGGGCCAGCCGCTGGCTCCCGTCCGTGCTGCCGTTGTCCGCGACCAGCACCTCGCCGTCGATGTCATGCTCGCCCAGGAACCGCCGCGCCTTGCGGACACAGGTCGCGACAGTCTCGGCCTCGTTGAGGCACGGCATAAGGACAGTAAGTTCCACGTGGCGCCCCCCTCAGCGACACGTCGCGCGGTCATGGCCCAGGCCTCTGGTACGCCGTGACACCGCGGCGGAAGGCGGCCACCGCCGCCGTGCTGGTCACCTGCCAGCTCTGTTCTTTATCGACGTTGAACCAGACGAAGCCGAGCAGCCCGTAGGCGCGAGTGCCGGCGAACAGGTCGGTGATTTTCGTGGGCTGGTCCGCGCTAGCCGCGGCGGTCTCGGAGATGAGGATGGGGTCGCGGGTCAGCTTCCGCACGGCCTTGATGGTCGGGCCGAACAGCGGCGCGAACGCCCAGGACGGCTTGGCATAGTAACCGTCGATGCCGACCCAGGTCACGTACGAACTGCCCGGCCACCACGCGGCGGGCGGCTCGATGCCACCCCGGGCATCGACGATGTTGATGGTCCACAGCCAGGTGACGTTGGCTGCGCCTGGGCGCGGAAAACGGTGACGATGTGCCGCCACGCCGCGACGAACGACGCCGCGGAGTCGTGCCGCCAGCCCCACGGGAACCACCAGCCGTTCGGCTCGTGGCCGAAGCCGACGATGACGCGGTGCTGATAACCGCGAACGGCGTCAGCGAAGCGGCGCAGGTAAGCGTCATACCGCCCGCCGGCGATCGCGGCCAGCGGGATGTGGCCCGGGTTGATCTGCACCAGCGGCACCGCGCCGCGCTGCGCCGCGGCCGCGGCGAACCCGGTCTGGAATGGCTCATCCACGAGCTGTAGTACGGCGCCAGGTCTGGCTGCTTCCCGATGGCCTGGGCGAACTGGTCGATACCGGCGTAGCTGCCCGGCACCGAGCGTTCGTACACGCCTAGGTAGCGCACCGGCTCCAGGACAGCCGGCCGGGTGCGCTGGAGAGCCGGGTTACGGCGAACGCCACCGCCACCACGAAGACGGCCAGCAGGCAGATCACAGCCGTGGCGTGCCCGCGGATCCAGCTTCCCGCGCGGCCGCCCATGGCGGAATGGCCGAATTGCGGATCCGGCTCGGTCACGGCTGTCCCCCCGGGGCCGGCCATGGTGTTGTGCTTCATCGGCGCACCCTGCCTGCGCAGACAGGCCTGCTGGCTACCCTCGTCGGCCTGCGCGGAACTTACGCTGACGTACTGCCACGGCAGCGTCTCGGCGCGATCTCCCCCCATACCGGAAGCCCGCATAGGAGAAGTTACTGAGCTAACCGGGTCATGGTGGTGTTTTTGCTGATTTAGCTCCCGAACAGGTCCTTCGACGACGATACGTAGCTATCTAATGACTGTCCGTGATATGGCTTGAAAAGTAACACGGCGTGTGCTCCGCTGTACGGCAGTTGAAGGCGTCCCGCTCACGCCTCCAGGGGGGGTCTGCGCATGGGCCAAAGCAGCCGTGTCCCGCCTTCCCGGCGCTCGCCGGAGGATGCGGACCGGCCAGGGGACCAGGCGCCGGCGGCATCGCCGGCGCGGATGAGTCACGCCCGGGAACACCCGCGCCCGCCGCCCGGGGCCAGGCCGACCGGGGCCAGGCCGACCGGGACGAGTCGGCCGGGCTGCCCCGCCGGGTCCGGGGGACTAACGGGCTGCGGCCGCCGGTCGCTGTGGAGCGCCCGACGTTCTCCGCGTCGACCCTGGAACGGGTGCGGGCCGCGGTCGCCGCCGAAGCGGACGACGAGTCTGATGACCCCGCGCCACCCCGGGAACCGGCTGGGCACACAGACCTCTTCGGGCCGCCCGCCTCGGCTGAGCCCGCCGCGGAGCCCGCCAGCGCGCAGCCCGGGCAAACCGCCGCACCGCCTGTCCGCCCGCTCGGCTCGAATGGCGTCAGAGAGCCAATCGAGGCGACCGTTTCGCCATTCTCTTTAAGGGAGTCACTGGAGCCTGACGGTGCGCCAGGAGAAACAACTCAGCCAATTCCGGCTGTAGTCCGGGGGCTGGCCGGAAAAGGCGCCAGCACTAACCCGCCAGTCGAGCGGGACGGCGAAATCGCGGCCGCCGCGGCGGCCGCGATTCGGCGAAGCCCACCGGGCGCCGGTCACCTGCCCTGTCGGTGGTCCAGGGGGAGCAGCCAGCCAGGCCGAAGCCGGCACGGAAAACGCCCAAGAGTGGCGCGCGGAAGACCGGAACCGGCCGGGCTTACCGGGTGGGCCTGCTGGCGGTTGTCCTGGTGGCCATGGGCGCGGGGGTGTTCGCGTTCGTGCACTACGGCGACCGGCCCGGGGCCAGCGCCGCCATCAGCTCGGCCGACCTCCCGGCGGCGACCCGCAACAGCGCCGCGGCCTGGGTAGCCGCCCAGGTGGCCAGCGCCGACGTGGTGGCCTGCGACCCGGTGATGTGCCGGGCGCTGGAGACACACGGGATGCCGGCGGCCCGGCTCCGGGTGCTCTGGCCAGGTACGGACAACCTGGCCGGGAGCGCGGTCGTGGTCACCACGCCGGCCGTGCAGAGCCACCTGGGCGCCCGGCTGGAAACCGTGGCCGCGCCGGGGATCCTCGCGAGGTTCGGCTCCGGGGCGCGGCAGATCGTGATCCGGGCGACGGCGCCGCACGGGGCCGCGGCCTACCGGTCCGCCCTCGCGGCCGACCTTTCCGAGCGGAAGAGCTCCGGGCAGGTGCTGGTCAGCAAGTCATCCATCAACTGGTCGGCCGTGGAGAAGAAGCAGCTCGCAGCGGCCGGGTGTACGTGCGGTTGATGGTGGCCATCGTGGATCTCGCGGCCAATCACCCGGTCCAGGTGGTGGCGTTCGGGGATGCCAGCCCTGGCGCGCCCGGCGCCCCGCTACGGTCGGCCGAGCTGGCCTACGCCGGCGCCGCGGGCAAGAAGGCGCTGCTGGCCGGGCTGGCTGCGCAGGCCGTGGGCAACCCGGAATACCGCGCGTCGCACATCGCGACCGTGCGGCTGAGCACCGGCCAGACCGTGCTGCAGGTCGAGTTCTCGGCGCCGAGTCCGCTCGGCCTGCTCGGCGGCGCCTAGCCGCAGCGGGTGCTGGCCCGGCCGGGCTGGCGCCGCCGGCGGTAGGGTCGCCGCCATGAGGAAGTACCGGGCATGAGCCCGCGCCGGGCGCGGCGTCTCCGACGACGCCGCGCCGCGGCGGCCCGGCGGCGGGCGCCCGGCGCGCCGGGACGCGGCCGCGGCGGACGGCGATCCGGCGCGGCCGGCCGGAGCAGACCGAGTCGTGGCCGGACGGGGACTGGGTCGTCCGCCTGGTACCGGGAGCAGCGTCGGTGAAGAGCTATCGTTGCCCCGGATGTGATCAGGAGATCCCGGCTGGCACCGCGCATCTGGTCGCCTGGCCCAGCCTGAGCCCCGGGCCCGAGCGAGCGGCGGCACTGGCACCGGCCGTGCTGGGACCGGCGGATACAGCGCCGCCCCGGGCGCCGGGTCGGCAGGTAAGGACAAGGACCAGCGATGACCGAGATCAGGGCGGCCACCGTGCTGCCAGCCCGGCGGGAGGCGGTGACCCTGCATACCGCGGACGGCCTCGACCTGGTCGGCGAGCTGGCCCGGCCCGCCGACCGGGACCCGGTGGCGACGCTGATCTTCCTGCACCCGCTGCCCACCCACGGCGGCATGATGGACAGCCACCTGCTGCGCAAGGCGGCCTACCGGCTGCCCGCGCTGGCCGACCTGGCCGTGCTGCGCTTCAACACCCGGGGCACCGCGTCCGAGCACGGCCGCAGCCACGGCGAGTTCGGCGACGGCAGGCCGAGCGGCTCGACGTGGCCGCGGCCATCGCCTGGTGCCAGGCGGCCGGGCTGCCCAGGCTGTGGCTGGTGGGCTGGTCGTTCGGCACCGAACTGGCCCTGATGTGGGGCGCCGATCCGGCCGTCGAGGGGGCGATCCTGCTGTCGCCCGCGCTGCACCGGGCCAGTGACGCCGACCTCGACACGTGGGCCGCGTCGGGCAAGCCACTGCTGGTCCTGGTCCCGGAACTCGATGACTACCTGCGCCCGGACGAGGCCCGGCGCCGGTTCGCCCGGGTGCCGCAGGCCGAGCTGATCGCGGTGGACCGGGCCAAGCATCTGTGGGTCGGCGAGCCCTATGTCCGTATCGTGCTTAACGAGATCGTGCGCCGGGTCAACCCTCCCGCCGCGCCGCTGCCCACCGAGTGGAAGGACTGACCGTGCCGCTCTTCGACCTGACCGGCAAGAAGGCTTTCGTGACCGGCGCATCCCGGGGGATCGGCCAGGTGATCGCGGTGGCGCTGGCCGGCGCGGGCGCCGACCTGGCGCTGGTGGCCCGCAGCGAGGACGGGCTGGCGGACACCGCGGCGCGGATCAGCGCGCTGGGCCGGAAGGCGTTCGTCATCCCGGCCGACGTGACTGACCAGGCGTCGGTGGCCGCCTCGGTGGCCACCGCGATCGACCAGCTCGGCTGCCTGGACATCGTGGTGAACAACGCGGGCGGGTCCAGTTCATGGTGCCGTTCCTGGACCTGCGGCTGACCGGCTGGGACAAGCTGCTCCGGCTGAACCTCGACTCCGCCATGTACGTCTGCCACGCGGCTGGCCCGCACCTGGTGGAGCGGGGCACCGGCTCGGTGATCAACGTGGCCTCGGTGGCCGGGGTGAGCGCGGCGCCGTTCCTGGCCCCGTATGGCGCGGCCAAGGCCGGGCTGGTCTCGCTGACCAAGTCGCTGGCGGTGGAGTGGGCGGCGCTCGGCGTCCGGGTCAACGCGCTGTGCCCGGGCTGGACCGCGACCGAGCTGAACCGCAACCTGTGGGAAGACGAGACGGCCGGCCGGCCACGGTGGCCACGGTGCCGATGCGGCGCTGGGCCCAGCCGGAGGAGATGGCCGGTGCGGCCGTGTTCCTGGCCAGCGAGGCGTCCTCGTACATGACCGGCCAGGTGCTCGTGCTCGACGGCGGCCAGACCGCTATGGCCTGACCGGGCAGAAAACCTAGCGGGCCGGCGCGATAGCGCCGGCCCCGCTCTGCCTGGGCAGTGCTCTACTCGGTCCACCACTCGTCGTCGTTGGCCTTGGCCTTGGCCGAGACCGGCTGCTTGGCCGGGGCCTGCTGGGTCTGGCCCGGGGCGGGCGGGGCCTGCCGGGGCTGGGCGGCCGGGGCAGCCTGGGTGGGCGCGCTGCCGCGCGGCGCGGCCGGGGCGGCCTGGGTCGGCGCGCTCTGCGCCGCGCCCACCGCCTTCTGCGGGGCGCTCCCGCCGACGGCCGGCCGCTCCGCACCACCCGGCTTGAGCGCGTCGGCCAGGCCGCCCATCTGGGTGCCGAGCAGCTGGCTGATCTGCGCCAGGTGGCTGGAGATGCTCTCCTTCTGCTTGCTCAGGTCGTCGACCTCGCGCTGCGCGCTGGCCCGGTGCCGCTCGATCTCGGACTTGGTGTCCGCCAGCAGCTGCTCCGCCTGGGCCTTGGCCTGGGCGACGATCTGGTCGGCGTTCTTCTTCGCGTTGGTGACCAGCTGCCGCGAATGCTGGTCCGCCTCGCGCCGGGTCTGCTCGGCCTGCGCGCTGGCCTTGGCCGCCCGCTGCTCGGCCGTGGCCGCGCGCTGCTCCGCCTCGCTGACCAGCTTCTGGGTGGCCGACTGGGCCGCGGACAGCCGCTCGGCCTCCTGCCGCTCGGCTTCCTCGCGGCGGGACGCCAGCTGGATCTCGAACTCGGCTTCGGCCTGGGCGCGCTGCGCCTCGCTCTCCTCCAGGATGCGCTGGGCCTGGCTGCGCATCTCGTCGGCCTGCCGCTTGGAGGTGGTGAGGATCTCGTCCCGCTCCCGCTTGGCGGACGCCTTGAGCTGGGCCACCTCGCGCTCGGTGGTGGTGCGCAGCTTGGCGATGTCCCGCTCGATCGCGGCCCGCTTCTCGGCCACCTCGTGATCGGCGGTGGCGCGCAGCTTGGCGACCTCCCGCTCGGTGGTGGAGGTCAGCTCGTCCGCCTCGCGCCGGGCACCCGTCTTGATCGCGTCCGCTTCGCGCTCCGCCGATCCCCGCTGCTCGTCGGTCTCCCGCTTGGCGTTGGCCCGCAGCTCCGCTGCCTCGTTCTCGGCCGCCGCGCGCACTTCCGCCGCGTCCACCTTGGCCGCCGCGTTCAGCTCGTTCGCCGCGGACCGGGCTTCCTGCGCGATCTCGGTGGCCTGCTCCTCAGCCAGCCGGAGCAGCTGCTCGATACGGGAGCCGAGGCCGGCGTAGGTCGGCCGCTCCTGCTCCCGGATCTGCCGGTGCGCGTCGGACAGCTCCTGCTGCAGTGCCTGAACCTGCTCGCGGTGCTGGCGGACCTCACCGTCAAGCTGCTTGAAGTATTCGTCAACCTGATGCGGGTCGTAACCCCGCATCACCCGGGCGAACTCGCGGGGGGTGGTTTCCTCGAAGAAGTTGCTGAGCTGAGCGTCAATTTCAGGCTGCATGTGGCTTGATCCTGGGTAGACGAGGGTGACATGCGGGGGCGAACAGGACATCGCGATCCACTCCGCAGGCCGGGGCGCCGTCGCAGACCGTCCCGAAACCCGGCAGGCGCGGAGAGTGTGCCGCTAGCCCGGTGCTCGCAGCGTACTCCTAACACACAGGCATTAGCGGCGGCTTCTCGTTTCCTCTTGGCATGGATCCGGGCTTTTTGGCGGCATTGGTGGCGGCCGGGCCGGGCCGGGCGGGACCGGGTGAACGGGCGGCACCGTTAATAGCGTACATATCGGGATATTCCCGGACGACGCCCCCCGAGTGGCCCGGCTCAGCCCGCGGCTGGCTCGACCAGTTCGGTCAGCACCCCGCCCAGGTCCGCCGGATGCAGGAAGGCTATCGAAGCGCCCATCGAGCCGTGCCGGGGCCGCTGGTCGATCAGCCGGAACGGTTTCGGCGCCAGCTCGGCCAGGGCCGCGCCGATATCGGCCACCGCGTAGCCGACGTGATGCAGGCCCTCGCCCCGCCGGGCCAGGAACTTGCCGACCGGGGTGTCCGGGCCGAGCGGTTCCAGCAGCTGAACCCAGGACGTCCCGCCGGCGGGCTGGCCGAGCCGCAGCATCGCCTCCCGGACGCCCTGCTCGGGGATCACCTCCCGGCTGGCCACGGTCAGCCCGAATGCCTCCTGGTACCGGGCCACCGCCGCGTCGAGGTCGCGGCAGGCGATCCCGACATGGTCGATCCGGAGCAGCACGGATGCCTCCATCCTGGGCCAGGGGTTTCCCTAGGTTATCGTGGCAGACATCCAGCCAGGGCGTCGCGGAGGGCAGGCATGCGGGAAGCAGTGATCACCGGGGGAGCCAGGACCGCGATCGGACGCCTGCTCGGCTCGCTCAAGGACTTTCCGGCCGCCCAGCTCGGCGGCATCGTGATCAAGGCGGCGCTGGAGCGGTCCGGCATCCCCGCCGGCCAGGCCGACTACGTGGTCATGGGCCAGGTGCTGCAGGCCGGCGCCGGGCAGAACCCGGCGCGGCAGGCCGCGGTGGCCGCCGGGCTGCCGATGTCGGTGCCGGCCATGACCATCAACAAGGTGTGCCTGTCCGGGCTGGAGTCCATCGCGCTGGCCGCGCAGCTGATCCGGGCAGGCGAGTTCGACATCGTGGTGGCGGGCGGCATGGAGTCCATCACCGGGGCCCCGCACCTGCTGCCCGGGGCGCGCGCCGGGCACAAGTACGGCTCCATCGAGGTGCTCGACAGCATGGCCCGGGACGGGCTGACCGACGCGTTCGACCAGTCGCCGATGGGTGAGCTGACCGACCGGCACAACACCCGGCTGGGCATCGGCCGGGCGGAGCAGGACGAGTTCGCCGCCCGGTCGCATCAGCGGGCCGCCGCCGCGGCCAAGGACGGCCTGCTGGCCAGCGAGATCGTCGGCGTGCCGATCCCGCAGCGGCGCGGTGAGCCGGTCATCTTCGACGCCGACGAGGGCATCCGGCCGGAGACCACGGCCGAAGGGCTGAGCGGGCTGCGGCCGGCCTTCACCCCGGACGGCACGATCACCGCCGCGTCCGCCTCACAGATCTCCGACGGGGCCTGCGCGGTCGTCGTGATGTCGGCCGAGGCGGCCGCCGCGCACGGCGCGCCCGTGCTGGCCACGGTGGGCGCGCACGGCACGGTGGCCGGGCCGGACACCTCGCTCCAGTCGCAGCCATCGGCCGCTATCCTCCGCGCCCTGGGCAAGGACGGGCTGAGCACCGCGGACCTGGACCTGGTGGAGATCAACGAGGCGTTCGCCGCGGTCGCCATCCAGTCCATGCGCGACCTCGGTATCGGCCCGGAGCAGGTCAATGTGAACGGCGGGGCCATCGCGCTGGGCCACCCGATCGGCGCGTCCGGTGCCCGGATCACCCTGCACCTGGCCTACGAGCTGAGCCGCCGCGGCGGCGGCCTGGGTGCCGCGGCGCTGTGCGGCGGCGGCGGGCAGGGCAGCGCGCTGCTGCTGCGCGTGCCCGCGCCCAGTGAGCGGGGCTGACCTGGGCCCGGGCGGCCAGGAGCCTGGCCCGGGGCTGGTCAAGCGGGCCTGCGACGGTGACGTGCGGGCCCTCGGGCGGCTCATCTCGCTGGTGGAGAACGGCGCGCCGGAACTCCGCGCGGTGCTGCGCGAACTGGCCCCGCGGACCGGCCGCGCCCGGGTGCTCGGCCTGACCGGCGCCCCCGGCGTGGGTAAGTCCACGGTCACCGGGGCGCTGGTCGCGGCCTACCGGGAGCGCGGCCTGCGGGTCGCCGTGCTGGCGGTCGACCCGACCTCACCGTTCACCGGCGGGGCGCTGCTCGGCGACCGGGTCCGGATGCAGCACCACGCCACCGACCAGGGCGTGTTCATCAGGTCGATGGCCAGCCGCGGGCACCTGGGCGGGCTGGCCGGGGCCGCGCCGCAGGCGCTGCACGTGCTGGACGCGGCGGGCTTCGAGATGATCCTGGTGGAGACGGTCGGGGTCGGCCAGGCCGAAGTGGAGATCGCCGCGCTGGCCGACTCCACGCTGGTCATCGTCGCGCCCGGGCTGGGTGACGCCATTCAGGCGGCCAAGGCCGGCATCCTGGAGATCGGCGACGTGTTCGTGGTCAACAAGAGCGACAAGCCAGGCGCCCAGGAAACGGTACGGGACCTGCGCGGCATGATCGCCATGGGCCAGCGCGGCCCGGACGACTGGAGGCCGCCGATCGTGCGCACCGTCGCGGCGGACGGCGCGGGCATCGCCGAGCTGGCCGCCAAGCTCGACGCGCACCAGGCCTGGCTGGACACCTCGGGCGAGGGGGAGCGCAGGCGGCTGGCCCGGGCGCGCAGCGAGATCACCACGCTGGCGCTGGCCGAGCTGCGCCAGCGGATGGGCGCGCTGCCCGGGGATTCGGCCGCCGACGAGCTGGCCCGCCGGTGGCGGCCGGCGAGCTGGACCCGTACAGCGCGGCCGACGAGCTCATCGCGGCGGCGAGCTAGCCTGCCTGGCCGGTGCCGGTGCCGGTGCCGGTGCCGGGGCCGGTGCAGGCCCCGGCGAGGCCGGGGCGCTCGGCTGGGCTCGCCGGCGGTGTCCGGGACCGGGCATCGCCCACCGGGCCACCGGGGATGGCTCGGCCGCCGCGCCGCTGGCCGCCGCGTCGACCGCCGCCCGCATGATCGATTCGCTGCGCAGCCGCGCCTCGTAGGCCGCCTTGCCGCCGCGCACCCCGAGCAGCCGCTTGGCCAGCACCAGGTAGATGACCAGCGCCACGTTGATTCCGAACGCGGTCAGCCGCAGCGGGGTGACCTTGGCGGCCAGCTCGTAGAGCTCGTACGGGATGCCCGCTGAGGTGGCCACGAAGGCGAAGTACTCGCCCCAGCGGCGCAGCCCCCACAGCGCGATCCCTTCCAGGATCTCCACCACGGTGTAGGCCGCCGCGCCGATGGCCAGCCAGGTCAGCGTGCGCTGGTCCAGGGTGAACGAGTGCCGGATCAGGCCGACCAGGCCGGACCGGTCGATGTTGTAGCCGAGCTCGTGCAGCAGCGACCTGACCTCGGGGTACTCCCGGTTGAACGCGTGCTCGACGGACAACCGCGAATACTTGAACCGCCAGATGCCGTAGGCGATGAAGCCGAAGATAATCCCGCGCAGGAACCGTTCCACCGCGAAGGTCCGCAGGATCAGCGCGCTGCGCAGCTCATCATCGCGGCGTACCTGGGGCGCGGCCGCGGCGGGCCCGCTGGCCGCGGGCGGTCCTGGCACGAACGTGCCGCAGCGCAGGCAGCGCCAGGCCTCGCCGGCCGGGGTCTCGGCGCGCAACTGGGCCCGGATCGCGGGCTCGGTGGGCGCGTAGCTGACATGCGGCCGGATCGCGCACATCAGCAGGTTCCAGTTCACCTAGGGCAGCTTATGGGAGTAACTTCTGCGTCCCCGCTGAATTACCGCCGGGCCGTAATGGTGCGCCGGGTTAAATCCCGCACGATGATGCCGTCCGTCAGGGTCAGCACCTCGTCGCAGGCCAGCGCGAGCGCGGCGGCGTCGCCGCCGATGGCGATGATGGCGGTATCCCGGCCCAGGTCGCGGATACTGTCCGCGACGCAGGCCGCATCCTTCGGGCCGAGCCCGTCGAGCAGCCCGTCGAGCAGCAGCAGTTCCGGCTCGTGCACCGCGGCCGCGGCCAGCTTGGCCAGCCGGGCGATCACCGCCGGCGCGGCCCGGACCGGCACGTCGGCCCACGGGGTCAGCGCCAGCCGGTCCAGGATCGCCGCGGCCAGCACCTCACCGTCCCGGCCGGGCAGGTTGGCCAGCCGGGCGGCGTGCCCGACCAGGCCGCGCACCCGGCGCACCGGCCGCGGCCGGGCCGAGGCCCGGGCAATGCCCACGTAGCGGCGCACCGCCGCGCGGCCCTGCGGGGTAGTCAGGTCCTGGCCGAGCACCCGGAGTTCGCCGTAGGCCGGCCGGGCCAGGCCGCCGAGCAGGTCGATGACGGCCGACCGGGCGGCATCCCGCTTCACCGCGATGCCCACCGCGGGACGGCCCGCCGCGGGCGGGTCGAGGCGGAAGCTGGCCGCCCGGAGCACCCAGGTCCAGCCGTGCCGGACGCCGACCCCGGCCGCCAGGACCGGGGCCATTCCGGTGGTGCCATAACCAGACCGCACGTGCACCCCCGCCACGACCGGGTAGCGTCTCAGCAGGAAATATAACTCTCAGGTACTTCATTGTCACGGTAGGTAACTAGGCATAATTAGCCAGCCGATGGGCACAACCAGCCACCCGTCCCGGCTGCCGCCGGGCCGGCTTCCCGGGTACCGTGACCCTGTGTCGAAGCCGCTGGAACTGCCGTTCGATCCGATCGCCCGGGCCGCCCAGACCTGGGCCGAGCGATTCGGCCCGTCCGGGGCGATGGCCGCCGTCACGTCGATCATGCGCGCGCAGCAGATCCTGCTGGCCCAGCTGGACGCGGTGCTCCGGCCGCACGAGCTGACCTTCGCCCGGTACGAGGCCCTGGTGCTGCTGACGTTCAGCAGCCGGGGCACGCTGCCGATGCGGGTGATCGGCGAACGGCTGATGGTGCACCCGACCAGCGCGACCAACATCATCGACCGGCTGGAGGGCCAGGGCCTGGTCGTCCGCCGCCCCAACCCGCAGGACGGCCGGGGCAAGCTGGCCGGGATCACCGACCGGGGCCGGGAGGTGGTCAGCCGGGCCACCGCGGACCTAATGCAGGCCGAGTTCGGCCTGGCCGGTTTCGACGAAGCCCAGCGGGATCAGCTGTTCGACCTGCTCCGCGGGCTGCGGGTGGCGGCAGGCGACTTCGTGCCCGCGCCGGCCGCGACCAGCTAGCCCCGGCCTCGGGTCCGGCCACCCCGCGCCTGCCGACTCTTCACGGGGCCGGTGCGCTGGCGCCGGGACAAATCGGGCAGTGAACGCACCAGATCCGTGAAAGGTCGCCGCGGAGCATGATCGATGTGCCTGATGGGGCTGGAGTTGGCAGGTCGGGGCGGGGGTTTGGCCGGTGGCGGGGCGCTGGGCGTGGGGCGAGTCGGGGGTGCTGGCCATGGGGCTGGCTGGCCCTGGGATGTCTGGAGCCGGTCGCGGGTACTGGCGTTGGGCAAATTAACTGATCGGTGATTCCTGCCAGGTCGCGCCGCCGTCGAAGCTGAACCACACGGCGTGCACCGAGGCATCGGCGGGCACGGCGACACCCTGGCCCGGGGTGGTCATCCCCACGTAGCTGAACCCGCCCGCGGGCAGCGTGCCCTGGGCCGCGGTCCAGGTCGCCCCGCCGTCCCTGGACAGCTCGATGCCCGAGGTGGTGGCCAGCACGATCGTCGCGGAGGTGGTGCCCGCCACCGAGGTGGCCGTGCCCGCGGCGGGTGCGGTGCCAGCTTTCTGCCAGGTCCGGCCCGCGTCGCCGGAGGTGTAGACGACGCGGCCGGCCGCGTCGTCCGGGCAGACCAGGACCAGCCCGTTAGTGGTCGTCGCGGCGAGCAGCGCACCGGACGGCTGGCCGTCGGCCTGAGCCGCGCCGGGCAGGCAGGGCGCGGCGCTGCCGGTCACCGGCTGCCACCCGCCCGCGCCGCTGACCGGCCCGGACACCAGCACACCGGTCGGCGGGAGCAGGTAACCGCGGCTGCCGGTGAGCACCAGCGCCGCCGCGCTGGCCGTCCCGCCGCCGCTGAGGCTGGCCGCCGCGCCCGGCACCGGCGCCCACCGGTTGCTGCCCGGGGCGGCCTCCTGCAGCGTCTGCCCGGTGCAGCCCGCGGCCCAGCTCGCGCCGGTACCCGAGCACTGCGCCCAGACCGCGAAGACCCGCTGACCCGCCGTTTCCAGCGCGGTCACCCGCAGCCCGCCGGTCCGGATCCGCTGCCAGCTGCGCCCGCCGTTATGGGTGGCCCACAGTTGCGGGCCGAACGCCCATCCGTCGCTGGTGTTGTAGAACCGGAGCTGACTTACTCCAGACGGTCCCTGCGGGGCGCCGCTCACCGGGGCGTGCACCCCATGCCAGGTCTTGCCGCCGTCGCTGGTGCCCGCCAGGGAGGTGCAGATGTACGCGGACGGCGGCCCGCAGTGCCCGGGCGTGCCAGCCTGGCCGATCACATAGCCGGTCGCCGTGCTGACGAAGGTCACTGAGGTGGCGGCGAAGTTCGGCGGCGCGGCCGGGGGAGCGGTGCTGGGTGGCGCGGTGTCCGGGGTCGGCTGCGCGGTGACCGGCGTCGGCGGCCGGCTGCGGTGGGTGCCCGCTGCGGAGGTCTCGCCGACCTGCGCGCCGCGCGGGCTGGGCCCGGGGCCGAGGTTCAGCTGGGTGATGACCAGCCGGGGCACGACCGCGATGACCGCGATGACCGCGGCCGCCCCGGCCGCGGCGGCCGCCGCGCGGGTCACCTTGCGCCGCCGGGCGCGCTTCCTGATCAGCTCGAAGGTGCCCGGTGGGGGCGGCAGCGGCTGGATCTGGGCGCGCATCCAGGTGTCCAGCTCGTCGCGCGGATCAGCCATCTGATTCCCCCAGCGCGGCGCGCAATCGCGCCCGCGCGTGGAACAGGTCGGCCTTGATGGTGCCCTCCGGCCGGCCGAGCAGTGCGGCCACATCACGGACCGGGAAACCCGCATAGTAGTGCAGCAGGAACGGGCTGCGCAGCCGGTCGGGCAGCGCCTGCAGCAGTTCCCGCACGTGCACATCCTGGGCCGGGTGGTAGGCCGGGTCGGCCACCGCCGTGGCGCTCACGCTCTGCAGCGCCCGGCGCTCCCGGCCGGTCTTCCGCCAGTGGTCGCGGACCAGGTTGGTGGCGATCATGTACAGGTAGCTCTGCGGGTTCTCCAGCCTGGACCACCGGCCGAGCAGCCGGGTGAACGCCTCGGCCGCGATCTCGTGCGCGGTGTCATCATCATCGACCAGCCGCCGGACCCAGCCGGCCAGCCGTGGGTAGCAGGCGCTGAACAACTCCTCGGCCGCGGCACGGTCACTCGTGCGCAGCCTGTCCACGGAACCCCCTCGGCTGACGGTCCCGGCCGGCATGCCCCACGGCCGGGCCAGAGTCAGGGTGTCACCCGCGGCGGTGACCGCGGGCCCGTCCACGGCTAGGGATTGCACAGATCTACCACACCTTCGTTACAGGTCGCGTCATTCAAAAGCCACCTCCACCTGCTGCGGGCGCGGTTATCCGCACCGGCGCTCGGGCAGACCCTCCGGGCCTGCACTCGCTAGCCGGTCTTGAATGACGCTCCGGCGGTCGGATGATGCGGATCCGGTCGCAAGGGCGTGCCCCCGCAATGCCCCTGCGCTTCTGAGACGGCGCGGTGCCGGGTCAGGTTGTGCCGATATCGACCTGTTACCTACGCGTGATGCGCGCGCTATCCGAGGCGTCTTCGGGCCGTCGCTGGGCCCGCGGTGGTGAGCACGGTACAGTGGGGAGAGATAGTTGGACGTCCTAGTATCTGGCTGGGCTGAAACAGCGGGGAGGACCGGCATGGCGGTGCAGGCGGCGGGGCAGCCGGAACCGGACGACCTGGCGGCGGGGCGGGCGCGCTGGCAGCGGCGGTTCGAGGCGTCCCGGGTCCGTGCGGCGGACTTCAGCACGCTGTCCGGGCTCGAGGTGGACCCGGTGTACGGGCCGCCGGCCGGGTCGGTGGTGCCCGGCTTCGAGCGGATCGGCTGGCCTGGTGAGTACCCGTTCACCCGGGGCCTGTACCCAACCGGGTACCGCGGCCGGGCCTGGACCATCCGGCAGTTCTCCGGGTTCGGCAACGCACGGCAGACCAACCAGCGGTACCGGATGCTGCTCGGCGCGGGCGGCACCGGGCTGTCCGTGGCCTTCGACATGCCCACGCTGATGGGCCGCGACTCGGACGACCCGCGGTCGCTCGGTGAGGTCGGCCACTGCGGCGTGGCCATCGACTCGGCGGCGGACATGGACATGCTGTTCGACGGCATCCCACTGGCCGGCGTGACTACCTCGATGACGATCAGCGGCCCGGCCGTCCCGGTGTTCTGCATGTACCTGGCCGCGGCCCAGCGGCAGGGCGCCGATCTGGCCGCGCTGAACGGGACGCTGCAGACCGACATCTTCAAGGAGTACATCGCGCAGAAGGAGTGGCTGTTCCCGCCGCAGCCGCACCTGCGGCTGATCGGCGACCTGATGGAGTACTGCGCCGCCGAGATCCCGGATTACAAGCCGCTGTCGGTGTCCGGCTACCACATCAGGGAAGCCGGGTCCACGGCCGCCCAGGAACTCGCGTTCACCCTGGCCGACGGGTTCGGCTACGTGGAACTCGGGCTGTCCCGCGGGCTGGACATCGACACGTTCGCGCCGGGCCTGTCCTTCTTCTTCGACGCGCACATCGACTTCTTCGAGGAGATTGCCAAGTTCCGCGCGGCCCGGCGGATCTGGGCCCGGTGGCTGCGCGACCGCTACGGCGCGACCTCGGCGCGGGCCCAGTGGCTGCGTTTCCACACCCAGACCGCCGGCGTGTCGCTCACCGCGCAGCAGCCGGACAACAACGTGGTGCGCACGGCCATCGAGGCGCTGGCCGCGGTGCTCGGCGGGACCAACTCGCTGCATACCAACGCGCTGGACGAGGTGCTCGCGCTGCCCAGCGAGCGAGCGGCCGAGATCGCGGTGCGCACCCAGCAGGTGATCATGGAAGAGACCGGGGTGGCCAGCGTGGCCGACCCGCTGGGCGGCTCGTGGTACCTGGAGGCGCTGACCGACCGGCTGGAGGCCGCGGCCGAGGAGGTATTCGCCCGGATCCTGGCCATGAGCCCGGACCAGACGATGACCGGCGGGATCCTGCATGGCATCGAGACCGGCTGGTTCTCCGCCGAGATCGCCGAAGCCGCGTTCGTTTACCAGCAGAAGGTGGAGAAGGGCGACAAGAAGGTCGTCGGGGTCAACGTGCACACCAGCACGGTCGGCTCCCCGGTGGACATCCTCCGGGTCAGCCATCAGGTGGAACGGGACCAGGTGGCCGAGCTGGCCCGCCGCCGGGCGGCCCGGGATCAGGTGGCGGTGGATGCGGCGCTGGCCCGGATGCTGGACGCGGCCCGGACCGGGGCGAACATGATCCCGCCGATGCTGGACGCGGCCCGCGCCGAGGCCACGCTGGGCGAGATCTGCGACGCGTTGCGGGCCGAATGGGGCAGCTACTCCGAGGTGCCCGCGTTCTGACCGCCGGCCCGGAATTCAGCCGCGGCCGGGCTGCGGTGCTCGGGGTGCTAGAGGTGCGCGAGGTGCTCCCCGACCGTGCCGACGACAGCTGGATCGCCGGGATCGGCCAGCAGAGCGAGCGCCTGCCGGAGGCGGAAGGCCGTCTCCACCGGGCGGGAATCGGTGTCCAGCCCGCGCGCCGCGGCATAGGCGTGCCAGCCCGGGCCCACAGGGCGCTGAAGTCGCGGCGCCGCCGCCGCCACAGTCCGGTGCCCCACTCGCCCAGGTCGAAGTCCCAGTACGGATGGTCCACCCGGGCCGTCTCCCAGTCGATGATGCCGGTCAGCCGGCCGCCCTCGGCCAGCAGCTGGTCCTCGTGGATGTCGCCATGGACCAGGACCGGCGCCAGCCGGGCGGCGCTGGCCAGCAGGCCTGCCCACGCCGCGGCACGATCCGGGCGGCCCAGGCGGGCCGCGGCCTCGGCGGCGGCGGCCGCGCTGGTGGCCGGGTCAAGGGCCCGGCGCAGCCAGCGATGATGAGCGGCGTCGTGGTGCTGGGGCGGCCGCGCCCCGGCCAGCCGCGGCGGCGCCAGCTCATGCCAGCAGGCGATGGCCTGGCCCAGCTGCTCGAGCAGCGCCTCGGGTTCGGCCGGCACCGCGCCGGGCAGGCGGGTTACCGCCGCGAACGGGAACGGGTAGATCTCCGGGTCGTGCCAGCGGCCCAGCAGCTGCGGCACCACGGCCAGCCCCGTCCGGGCCAGCGCCTGGTAGGCGGCGGTCTCTCGGTCGAACCACTCGACCCCGGCGGCGGAACGCGGGAACAGGAACACCCGGTCGGAGCCGAGCAGGACCAGCTTGTTCCAGCCGACCACGTTCAGCACCAGCCGGTCCAGGTCCACGCCGACGAGCGTGGCGAACCGCGCTGCCTGCGGTGGCACCAGCAGGGCGCTGATCGCCGGTCCCACGAGGTCGTCGCCCACGCCCAAAGTATGGCCCGCGGCGCGCTCACCCGGCCCGGCGGTCAGGCTGGGCTGGCGGTCGGCAGCCCAGCCTCCTTAGCCGCCGCCACCAGGCGCTTGTCGTAGGCCACGAACGTGGTCAGCTGGTCCCGCAAGGTCAGCGCGGAGGCCAGGTGGATGGCGTTGACAGCCCGCAGCGCCATCGGCCGTACGCTGGCCGCCCGGGCCAGCACCTCGTCACTCAGTTCGACCTCAACCATGCGCCGGATGACCCGGTAGCTTTCCGGCAGGGCCGTGGGGTCGGCCCGCCAGACCGCTCGTGGTACCTCCACGCGAATGACCGTGCTGGACGTGCACACCAGGTTCGGCTGGCCGGAGAGCCATCGCCCCAGGCCGGCTGATTCAGGTTCGGTAACCGCCAGTTTCACCAGGGCCGAGGAGTCGAGATAGATCACTAGAACCGGTCCTCGCGGAGTTCCTGCAGCATCTCGCTGGCCGTTGGCTGCCCGGGAGGCACGGGCGGGGCGGGCTCGATATCGAGCAGACTGCCCGGTTCCTCGGCCGGTCGCAGCACGCCCGCGGCGATCAGCCGTTCCAGCGGGCTGCCCGGCTCCCCGGCGGGGACCAGGCGGGCGACCAGGCGGCCGCGGTTGGTGATGTCCACGGTGTGCCCCTTCTCTGCGAGATCCACGTAGACGCTGGCGTGCTGGCGCAGTTCGCGGATGCCGATGGTCCGCGCTGCGGCGGGCGCCGGTGCGCGGTGTCCCCGGTATGTATCACCCATAGGACTACGGTAGCACAATTATGCTACAGTCGGCTGGGGCGGGTGATGGGGACGGGCGGTCAACGCATGGCGAGGATGCGGCAGGATAGAGGTATGCAGCAGCCCCGGGACTTTTCGCTCTACGGCGCTGTTGACCTGGGCGCGCGGCAGGCCGCCGCGCAGCGCAGTCAGCAGGCCGCGGCACGCCCCGGCGGGCAGGGTGGCTCGCCGGGCGGCACTGTCATGGACGTGACCGAGGAGACCTTCAACGTCAACGTGGTTGAACGGTCCCGTTCGGTGCCGGTCATCCTGGACCTCTGGGCCGAATGGTGCGAGCCCTGCAAGCAGCTCAGCCCGGTGCTGGAGAAACTGGCCACCGAGGCCGACGGCGACTGGATGCTGGCCAAGGTGGACATCGACGCGAACCCGCAGCTGCGGGCCGCGCTGCAGGTGCAGAGCATCCCGATGGTGATGGCGGTGGCCGGCGGTCAGGTGGTGGACGGCTTCCTCGGCGCCATGCCGGAGGCCCAGGTACGCCAGTGGCTCGGCCAGGTCATGCAGGTGGCCGGCCAGCTCGGGCTGCCCGGCGCGGCTGGCGCGGCTGGCGCGGCGGCCGACGATCAGCCCGGAAACGGCCAGCCGGGCGGCGGGCCGGGCATGCCCGGCGGGCGCGGCCCGGGCGGGCTGGCCGACCCGGCCTTCGACGAGGCCCAGCAGGCCATGGAGCGCGGTGACCTGGACGCCGCGGCCGCCGCGTTTGAACGGGTGCTGGCGGCCACCCCGGGGCACCCGGTGGCCACCGTGGGCCTGGCCCAGGTGGATCTGATCCGCCGGGTGAGCTCCTACGACGAGGGACAGGTCCGGCGGGACGCGGCCGAGCATCCCGGGGACGTCGACGCGCAGGCCCGGGTGGCCGATCTCGACGTGGCCACCGGGCGCACCGAGGAGGGCTTCGACCGGCTGCTCGGTGCCATCCGGCGCACCTCGGGGGAGGACCGGGAGCGCGCCCGGGTGCACCTGGTCCGGCTGTTCGACGTGTTCCCGCCCGGCGACCCAAGGGTCAGCAGGGCCCGCGGCAGCCTGTCCAGCCTGCTCTTCTGACCGCCCCGCCCACCTCGGCGGCTTGGCGGACGGCGGCCGCCCGGCAGTCGTGATCATGGGATTGGGGTTGTTACGCGAGCGGGCTCCTCGGGGCCAGGATGACCCTGGGGAGCATCGGCGTTTGCTCGTGACGACGGGCTGGTTGTCGCTGCTCGCGGCGACGTGCCTGATCGACCTGAACCGGTTCGCGGCCGCGTCGGCGCACCTGCGGACCGCAGCCCAGCTCCGCGCGGGAGACGGCCACGCTAGAGATCGCCGCGTGGTGCCTGGAAACTAAGGCATGGGCAGAGATCACCGACGGGAACTTCCGCGCGGTCCGCCGAGCTCTCCCAGGCAGCGCAACGGGTCGGGCCACGGGACGGCAGCGCGCATATCCAGGCGTCAGGCCAGGAGGCTAGGGCCTGATGCGCGCTCGGCGCGGGCGGGAAACCCGCGCAGCGCTCACCCGGACGGAGGCACCGCGAGCGCCGCTGGCCCAGCCGGATCGGCCCGAGCATCACTACCGACTACGACCCGGCGAAGTTCGAGGCATACGCCGCGACGACGCTCGCATGGCTCTGGTGACCCGGCTGCTGCTGGATACGCCGCGAGGTTGTCGGCCCACTTCGAGGACGGTCTCGCTGACGCGCAGGCCGCGCCGGGCCGCGCTGGCGAAGCTAGACCTAGCGCTGCGCGCTGACCGGGTCCGACGATCTCGACGAGGCCGCGTGCATGGCGCTGGAAGCCGTGACGTCCGGCCTGCTGGTCTCCTCCAGCTACTGGCGTGCGGCTGAGGTTATCGCCGCTGTCGATGACGCGGGCACTGCTGCGTCGGATGAGCTGCACGAGGCGTACCGGGAGTTCTGCCCGCCACGCGCCCGGGCGCTTCCGCCATGAGGCCAGCGCCGCGCCCATGCTCGCGGCCCCGGACCTCCGATCTCATACAACTGGTTACCAGATCTGCTGCCTAGTGTCCTGTGCCACGGTTTCGGTGTCTATCACTGGACGTTCCACCTGGGCCACCGTGGTAGATCAGCCGTCGTGAGATGTGGCCCGCGTAGCGGGCTCTTGGGTGGGGCCGGAGGGGAGCGGGAAGGGGGGTGCGCGGGGAAACTGAGGGGAATCTCTGGGCTGTGGGGAAGGGTTCCCCTTGGTTTCCCCCGCTGCCGTAACGATCTTGAGCGGCGGCTCCACCACCAAACCCGCAGGCAGGCGCAGCGGTGGGTTCGTCGGAGGGTCTGACAATGACCGCACGGGCGGTTGGTTGGGTGTGCGACTGCTGTGCTGCTGGTGATGCCGCTGATGTTTGGCGAGTTCGGTTGTTCTCTACCTAGGGGGCTTGGTAGAGTTCTCGTATGGGTGGCAGTTCAGGGCCGAGGATGACGTTGCCGACACAGCTTGTGCTGCGGGCATTGCTGTCAGATCCGGCCCGGGAGATGTACGGGTTGCAGATTTGCCAGGAGGCGGGCCTGCTGAGTGGCACTATTCATCCGATCCTGGCCCGGTTGGAGCGTGATTCGGCTGGCTGGAATCGAGGTGGGAGGATGTGAGCCCGCGTGAGCAGGGGCGTCCTCGTCGGCGGTATTACAGGCTTACTGAGGAAGGCGCCGAACGTGCCCGTGCTGCTGTGGCGCAGGCTGCTACATCCACGGCTGGTTTGCGGTTGCGCGCGCGGCCTGCCGGTGGTCTGGCATGAAGCATGTTGCTCATGGCAGGCCTCCGGGCTGGCGGGCCACTGCTAGAGCTATCGTCGCGACAACCGAGATGGCACTCAGGTGCGCGCGAGTGGATACCCCCGGGATGATCGAGGCTTCTGGCGCGTCGTAGATAAGGATGGCTGGATCATCGTTGACCTAGAGCAGATCGTCGGCCTAGGACGCAGGCTGGAGGATGTCCTTTACGGATTGTCTGATTCCCTGAGTGCGGTTGAGTTGGCGCGTGCGCTTAGCAGTTACCTACATATCGCCTCGCCGCTCGCGAATGCCAAGGCTGATTTGAATCATGGTACTTCGTGCGGCCATGCTCCACCTTCGTTCCGCCGGAGAGATAACCGACCGTCTCATTGCGGAGCTTGAGAGTGGTTCAGTGTCGTTGGGGTGCCTGGTGCCGGTCCGGTCGCTCAGGTGGCATGTTGGGCGCTGGCTTTTGCGGCGCGGGTTCTGCCGGCGGCCGATCGTGGGCGTTACCTGGAGGAGTATCTGAGTGAGTTGTGGGAGATCGCTGACGGCGGGGTTGGCCCAGTGGGGCAGGCGCGGTGCGTGGCGCGGCAGCTTGTGCGGATGGTGGAGGTGCGAGACGCGTTGCTGACTGCGCGGTGGCAGCCGCTCGCGATGAAGGGCGGCGCGATCCGCAGCTACCTCACCGGCGCCCCCGCGGTGACCGCGGTGACCTGGGCCATGGCACTGACCCGGCAGGCCAGCCGCGTCACCCGCCGCCGAAGCGGCATCCCGATGACACTCAAAGCGGTCTGATCAGCAGCATCCAGGCCACAAGCCCGCCTGAACCCGGCCGAGGCGTCCGTCCAACCGTACCCTGGCGCGCGATCGGCGCCAGCGCGGGCATCCTCGGCGGCGAGACCCTTGCCAGCTACCTGCGGCCAGGGCTCGGCGAGGCCCTGGCCGCCGCCGACAGCATCATCCCGCTAGCCATCGTCCTCATCCTGCTCACCGTGATCCTGCGCGGCAGCGACCAGACCGTAGAGCGCGTATTCCGCCTGCTCCGCTGGGCCGCCAACCGCCCCGAACCACCAGCCCCAAACGCCGACTAGCACACCGATGGTCAGGGACGGGAAACCCGTTAGCGGCGCATCCACCCCGGTGTGACATAGGTCAACGAGGTGCGCGCGACTGGGCCGTAGGCCTTGGCTGGGAGCGGGCGCGTCAGGGTCCGTGACTGCGGGACTGCAGCCACGGTGGGGGTGGGTAGGCGGGCCACCACAGGAGCGGGTGCGGTTCCTCGGTGGCCCGGCCGCACAGTTCACGCGCGCGGAGCCGCTGTGCGGCCGGGCATCTTCTCCTAGCCGCTGGGGCTGCTGGCACTGGTCCGGCGCGTTCGTGTCAGAGCTGGGCCGTCCATTCGATGGCCAGCTCTCGGCCTGGTAGGCCAAGGGTCAGTTCGGACTTTCTCGTGGCGCCCTGGCGGCAGCAATCCCATGATCACGAACTGGCGTTGTGGCTAATGGGGCTTCTGGGGCGGGTGGGGAGCCTGGAACGCGGGGCGCGGCGGGTCAGCGGCCGGCGGGGTCGGCCGGGGTGGCGTCGGCCAGCTGCTCCAGGGCGGGCAGCGCGGCGATGAGCGCGGCCAGCTGGTCCGGGCTGAGCGTGCGCAGGCTGCCGGCCAGCAGGATGGTGCTCTCCTGCCTGATCCGCTCCAGGATCGCGTGCCCCTCCGGGGTCACCGAGAGCGTGCTGGCCCGGGCGTCACCGGGCACCGAGCCGCGCCGCACGTAGCCGCGGTCTTCCAGCACGGTGACCAGCCGGGTCAGCGTGGAGGGCGCGATCTTCTCGGCGGCCGCGAGATCACCGAGCCGGAGCGGCCCGGCCTTGTCCACGGTGGACAGGGCGGACAGCTGGGTCGGGGTGAGGCCAGCCAGTTCGTGCCGCCGCAGGCTGCGGGACACGCGGGCGATGGCCACCCGCAGCCTGGTCACATCGATGGGCGGCGGGGCGGCCTCGTCCGGGGCGGCCACGCTGGCCGCGCTAGCGGCCATTCCTGCGTTGGACACCCTTGCAGGGTACGTGGCCGCGGCCCGCTCCGCGCACGCCGCCACCCGGTGACCTGGGCCGCGGCCGGGTCAGCTGTCCCCGATGAGCTGGGCTCGGCCAGCCAGCACAGCCCAGGTGGCACGATTGGGTGCGGCAACATGGCCGCGGGAAGGCGGGAGTTACGTGTCGGTTGCGCCGAGCGTGTCCTATTCGATCACCGTGCGGCTGGAGGTGCCGTCCCGCGGGCGGGCCGTCAGCGAGCTCACCCACGCGGTAGAGCAGAGCGGCGGCGCGGTCACCGCGCTGGACGTCACCCCGCTGGGCCACGAGCGGCTCCGGGTGGACGTGACCTGCGCGGCCCGGGACACCGAGCACGCCGAGCAGATCGTGCAGGCGCTGAGCGGCATCGATGGCGTGACGCTCAGCAAGGTCAGCGACCGGACCTTCCTGCTGCATCTGGGCGGCAAGATAGAGACCGCGGTCAAGGTGCCGCTGCGCAACCGGGACGACCTGTCCATGGCCTACACGCCCGGGGTGGCCCGGGTCTCCATGGCCATCGCGGGCAACCCCGACGACGTGCGCCGGCTGACCGTCAAGCGGAACAGCGTCGCGGTGGTCACCGACGGGTCGGCCGTGCTCGGCCTGGGCAATATCGGCCCGTACGCGGCGCTGCCGGTGATGGAGGGCAAGGCCGCCCTGTTCAAGCGGTTCGCCGGGATCGATGCCTGGCCGGTCTGCCTGGACACCCAGGACACCGAGGAGATCGTGCGCACCGTGCAGGTGATCGCGCCCGCGTTCGGCGGGATCAACCTGGAGGACATCAGCGCCCCGCGCTGCTTCGAGGTCGAGCGCCGGCTGCGCGACCTGCTGGACATCCCGGTGTTCCACGATGACCAGCACGGCACCGCGATCGTGGTGCTGGCCGCGCTGACCAACGCGCTGCGCGTGGTGGGCAAGAAGCTCGGCACGGTCCGGATCGCGATGTCCGGCGCGGGTGCGGCCGGCACGGCGGTGCTCCGGCTGCTGATCGCCTCGGGCGCCTCGGACGTGGTGGTGTGCGACGAGAAGGGCGCCGTCCACCCCGAGCGGCCGGGCCTGGACGACAGCCTGCGCTGGGTGGCCGAGCACACCAACGAGGCCGGGTACGACGGCGACCTGGCGGGCGCGGTGCGGGGCGCGGACGTGTTCATCGGGGTGTCCGCACCGCACATCCTGCGCGGCGCGGACATCGCGGCGATGAACCCGGACGGGATCGTGTTCGCGCTGGCCAACCCGGATCCCGAGGTGGACCCGGACGAGGCGGCCCAGCATGCCGCGGTGGTGGCCACCGGGCGCAGCGACTACCCGAACCAGATCAACAACGTGCTGGCCTTCCCCGGGGTGTTCCGCGGCCTGCTGGACGCGCAGAGCCGGACGGTCACCGATGACATGCTGGTGGCCGCGGCCCGGGCGCTGGCCGGGGTGGTGTCCGCGGCCGAGCTGGGCCCGCACTACATCATCCCGTCGGTGTTCAACCCGAACGTCACCGCCGCGGTGGCCGCGGCCGTCCGGGACGCGGCCACCGCGGCGCGGCGGTGATCAGGCCCGCGCCTGAATTGGGCCGCCTCGGGGCCTGCCCATCACGCTTATCTCCGCCAGAATGGAGGCATGGTGGAGGAGGAGGACCTCTCGGGCCGGCTGCTGGTCGCCACGCCGCTGCTCGGTGACCCGAATTTCCGGCGCGCCGTCGTTCTCGTGGTGGAGGACGAACCAGAGGAGGGCACGCTCGGGGTGGTGCTGAACCGGCCTACGGAGGTACCCGTCGGGCAGGTGCTGGAGTCCTGGACGGACCTGGTGACCGGGCCGTCGGTGGTCTTCCGGGGCGGACCGGTCGCGCCGAACAGCGCGCTGGCCCTGGCCATCGTGCCCGGGGATGCGGAACCAGTCGGCTGGCGGGCCCTCGACGGGTCGGCGGTGATGTCCCGGGTCGGGCTGGTTGACCTGGACGCACCGCCCCAGCTGCTGGCGGGCGGGATCGCCTCGCTCCGGGTGTTCGCCGGCTACGCGGGCTGGGGGCCTGGCCAGCTGCAGGCGGAGATCGACGAGGGTGCCTGGTACGTGCTGTCCGGCGAGCCGGCCGACGCGTTCATGGCCGAGCCGGAGCAGCTCTGGAAGGCGGTGCTGCGCCGGCAGGGCGGCAACCTGGCCATGGTGGCCAACTACCCGGACGACCCCTCGCTCAACTAGGCCCGCTGAACGCGGCCCTGGATGGGCCGGGCGCGGCCCCCGGCGCGCCAGGCCGGGCGCGGGCGCGCAGTAGACTCCGCTCTCATGAGCACCGAGGTTCTGCCTGATACCGGCACCCGCGAAGACACCGGCACCACGCCGGACGTGTCGTTCGGCGACGGCGACCACGAGCGGTTCGCGCACTATGTCGAGAAGGACAAGATCGTCGATAGTGCGGTGACCGGCACGCCCGTGATCGCGCTGTGCGGCAAGGTATGGGTGCCGAACAGAGATCCGAAGCGGTTCCCGGTCTGCCCGGACTGCAAGCGGATCTACGAGTCACTGCCGCCCGGGGACGACTGAGCGGACCAGTGCTCGATGGGCGTGCCGGTGACGGTCACGCCTGCCTCACGCATGGCCCGCAACGCTTCCCCGGTCGTGGTGGGATCCACCCCGGCGGTCAGCCAGAGCAGCACCCGGGTGGTGAAGCCGGCCTGCACCGCCGACAGGGCGGTGGATCCGACGCAGTAGTCGGTGGCAATGCCGGCCACCTCCACCTCGGTGATGCCCCGGGCGCGCAGCCAGTCGGCCAGCGGCGTGCCGTCCTCGGTGCTGCCCTGGAACGCGCTGTACGCCGCCTCGTGAGCGCCCTTGCTGAACACCGCCTCGATCCGGCTGGTGTCCAGGTCGGGGTGGAAGTCCGCACCCGGCGTGCCGGCCACGCAGTGCGGCGGCCAGGAGTTCGCGTAGTCCGGGCTGGCCGAGAAGTGGCTGCCCGGGTCGATGTGGAAGTCCCGGGACGCGACCACGTGGTGGTAGGCCCCGCCCGCGACGAACCGGCTGATCGCCCTGGCCACCTCGGCGCCGCCGGCCACGGCCAGCGAACCGCCTTCACAGAAGTCGTTCTGCACATCCACGATCACCAGCGCGCGCACAGCCTGAGCGTACGGCATGGCCCGCCACGCCCAGGGCGCGCAGCGCCGCGGCGACCTTGACCGCGGGAGGATGCATGCCCGCCAGGTTAGCGGCGGGCAGGCCTGGCCCGAGAAACGCTTATCCGCTGGTGGCTCGTGCGTCAGCAGGCCCGAGGTGCGGAACAGGAATTCGGCGTAGGTGTCCGGCGGCTGGGCGCCGCCGTCCAGCAGGAACCGGTCCGGGGTGAGCCGGAGTTCGGCCATCCGGCGCTGCGCGCGGTTGCACTCGGCGACGACGGCGGCCACGGCCCGTGCCGCCCGGCGGACAGTTCCGGCCAGCTTGTGCAGCACGTGCCCGTCCCCCCGACGGGCGGCTGGTGAGTTGTGGTCGGTGCGATTCATAGGTTCAGCTTGCCCGGCCCGGCAGCTGGCTACCAGTGGCAGTCACGACAGTTGACGGCAAGATCCTGCCACTGCATGATGGGCATCATGCTGCGCAACGTGGCCGTCGTGATCCTGAACGGGTTCACCCCGTTTGAGCTGGGCGTTGTCTGCGAGGTCTTCGGTGTGGACCGGGCCGATGACGGGCTGCCCGGGTATGACTTCGCGGTGGTTGGCGGGGAGCCGGGGCCGCTCCAGTCGTCGGCCGGTTTCACCGTGCAGCCGAACCTTCGGCCTGGACCGGCTGGCCACCGCCGACCTGGTGGTGATGTCCGCGGTGGGCGACTCCCGGCTGTACCGGCCGGCCGGCCCGGAGTTCCCGGCGCCGATGATCAAGGCGCTGCAGGCCACCGTGGCCCGCGGCACCCGGGTGCTGAGCGTGTGCAATGGCGCGTTCGCCCTCGGCGCGGCCGGCCTGCTGGACGGGCGGCGGTGCACCACGCACTGGCGGCACGCCGCCGAACTGGCCAAGCGGTACCCGGAAGCCATGGTCAACCCGGACGTGCTCTACGTGGACGAGGGCCTGGTCATCACCAGCGCGGGCACCGCGGCGGGCATCGACGCCTGCCTGCACCTGGTGCGCAAGGAGCAGGGCGCCCGGGTGGCCAACGGGATCGCCCGGCGGATGGTCGTCCCGCCACACCGGGACGGCGGCCAGGCTCAGTACGTGGACCAGCCGGTGGCCGTGCCGTCCTGCGACACGCTGGGTGAGGTCATCGGCTGGATGCAGCGTCACCTGGCCGAGCCGGTCACCATCCGCCAGCTGGCCGAGCGGGCGCACATGTCCGAGCGGACCTTCGCCCGCCGGTTCGTCCAGGAGACCGGGACCACCCCGCTGCGCTGGCTGACCGGGCAGCGCATCCTGCTCGCCCAGGAACTGCTGGAGGAGACCGACGCGTCCATCGACCTGATCGCGGACCGGGCCGGCTTCGGCAACGCGGCCACGCTGCGGCACCACTTCCGCAGCTGGCGCGGCACCACCCCGCAGGCCTACCGGCGGGCGTTCTGCCCGGACGTCACCGGCCCCGGGCCGTATGGCAGCGGGCCCGGCGCGGACGGTCATCCCTCGTCCCTGCTGGATGGCCACCCGCCGTCGGCGCCGGGTGGCTACTCGTCCTCGTCCAGCGGCCGGAACACGGTCGGGATGGCCGGGTAGCCCCGGGACAGCTGCGCCGCGTGCACCGGCAGCTCGGCCAGCGCCGCGGCGTGCCGCTCCCGGGCCGCGTCCAGCGGCTCCCGGCCGACAATCTCGCCGCGCCGCACCAGCTGCCGGAGCAGCGGCCGGGCCGGGGGCCGGGCCAGCGCGTCCTCGGCCCCGTTCGTGGTGATCACCTCGGCCACCGCGGTGCCGGTGTCATCCAGCCGCCGCGCCGCCCACTTGCGGCCGCCGCGGCCGGGCTTGCCGACCGACCGTTTCGCCACCGGGCGCAGCTCGCCGTCGCCGTTGCCCTGCACGGCCCGGGCCACCAGCTTGTAGACCAGCGCCGCGGTCGGCGCTCCCGACCCGGTGACCAGTGAGGTGCCCACCCCGTAGCCATCCACCGGCGCGGCGGCCAGCGCGGCGATGGAGTACTCGTTGAGGTCCCCGCTGAGCACGATCCGGGTCTGCTTCGCGCCCAGCTCGTCCAGCAGGGCGCGGACCCGCCCGGTGACCCGGGGCAGGTCGCCGCTGTCGATCCGCACCGCGCCCAGGCCGGGCCCGGCCAGCTCGATGGCGGTGCGCACCGCCCGCTCCACGTCGAACGTGTCCACCAGCAGCGTGGTCGCGCTGCCCAGCACGGCCAGCTGGGCGGCGAACGCGTCCCGCTCGCTGTCGTGCACCAGGCTGAACGCGTGCGCGCTGGTGCCGCTGGTCGGGATGCCGTAGTCGCGCCCGGCGCGCAGGTTCGAGGTCGTCGCGAACCCGGCGATGTAGGCGGCCCGGGCGCTGGCCACCGCGGCCATCTCGTGGGTGCGCCGGGAGCCCATCTCGATGATCGGCCGCTCGTCGGCCGCGGCCACCATCCGGGACGCCGCCGAGGCGATCGCCGAGTCGTGGTTGAGGATGGACAGGGCCAGCGTCTCCAGCACCACCGCCTCGGCGAACGGGGCCTCCACGACCAGGATGGGCGAGCCCGGGAAGTAGCAGTCGCCCTCGCCGTAGCCCCAGATGTCCCCGGTGAACCGGTAGGACTCCAGATAGTGCAGGGCCGCCTCGTCCACGATCCCGCCGTCGCGCAGGTAGCCGAGTTCCTCGGGGCCGAACGTGAACTGCTCGAGCGCGTCCAGGAACCGGCCGGTCCCGGCGACCACGCCATACCGCCGGCCGTGCGGCAGGGCGCGGGCGAACACCTCGAAGACGGCGCGCCGTCCCGCGGCGCCGCTGCCCAGCGCGGCGTCCAGCATCGTCAGCTCGTACCGGTCAGTGAGCAGGGCCGTGCTCGAGTTAGCCGTCACGAGCAGCAAGACTACGGATGCCCCGGGCGGCCCGGCTCAGCCGCCTTGGCCGCTACAGTCAGTGATTTACCCGTTCGGGCTCGCTGGCCGAGCCTGATGTGCCGGGGACAGGGCAGACCGCCCGGGCTGAGAGACTAGGGGAGACAACCATGCCGGGAGGTGAGCGCCGGTGAGCGTGGCACCAGCAGAGGTCGAGCGGCCGGATGTGCGGCAGGAAGCCGTCCCCGACACGCCCTGGGTCACCATCGTGTGGAACGACCCGGTGAACCTCATGTCCTACGTGACCTACGTGTTCCAGCAGGTATTCGGGTACTCGCGGCGCAAGGCCGAGAAGCTCATGCTCGACGTGCACCAGAAGGGCAAGGCGGTGGTCTCGGCCGGCACCCGGGAGTCCATGGAGCGCGACGTGGCCGTGCTGCATGGCTATGGCCTGTGGGCCACGGTCAGCCACGACAAGTGAGCGGACCGGACCCGGGCAGCACGGGGGAAGCAGGTGACCTGGTGGGCGGCTTCCGCTCGCGGCGCAAGGGCGGGGTGACGGCCAGTTTCGCCGCGTCCCAGGCCGGCATCATCCGGGCCCTGGTCGGCCAGGTCGAGGAACTGGTCGGCGACCCGGCGGACGAGGCCCGTGGCGCGGCTGACCCGGCCGGCCCGGGCACGGGCGGCCCACTCGACGACGTGGCCGCGCTGCTCGGCAGCCCCGGCCCGGACACCCCGCCGGACGACCCGGTGCTGGCCCGGCTGCTGCCCGACGCCTACCGCGACGACACCGAGGCGGCCGGGGAGTTCCGCCGGTTCACCGAGCAGGACCTGCGGTCCGGCAAGCTGGCCGCGGCCCGGACCGTGCTGGACACGCTGCCAGAAGAGGGCGGCAAGGTGGAGCTGTCCGAACAGGACGCGCAGGTCTGGCTGCGCGCGCTGAACGACGTCCGGCTGGCCCTCGGGGTGCGCCTGGAGATCACCGAGGACACCGCGCAGCGCAGCCAGGATCTCGACCCGGCCGACCCGCGGTCGGCCTATCTGTGGGTCTATGACTGGCTCACCTACCTGCAGGAGACGCTGGTACGCGCGCTCTGGTAATACCCTCTGAGACATGCTGACGCTCCGCCCCGCGCTGCGGGACAAGATCGTGTCGCACGCCCGCGCGGACCACCCGGACGAGGCGTGCGGGGTGATCGCCTGCCCAGCCGGCACCGACCGCGCGGAGCGGTTCATCCCGATGCTGAACGCCCAGCGCTCACCGACGTTCTACGAGTTCGACTCGCTGGAACTGCTGCGGGTCTGGCGGGACATGGACGACCGGGACGAGGAGCCGGTGGTCATCTACCACTCGCACACCGCGACCGAGGCCTACCCGTCCCGCACTGATATCACGCTGGCCCAGGAACCCGGCGCGCACTACGTGCTGGTGTCCACCCGGGACCCGGACGAGGCGGAGTTCCGCTCGTACCGCATCGTGGATGGGGTGGTGACCGAGGAAGAGGTCCGGATCACCGCCGACGCGGCCGGCCCAGCCGTGGAATGATCGCCCGGGACGCCGGTGTTGGCACCCGGTGAGCGCCTTAGTTTCGCGGGTACCTTTCCGTTGGCCGGGCGCCGTAGACAGACCGCCAGACCCTGGAGTGTTCCTCATGGCCATCGAAGTCCGCATTCCGACCATCCTGCGCACCTATACCGGCGGGGCTAAGGCGGTGGAGGGCTCAGGGACGACGCTGGAAGAACTGTTCGGCGACCTGGACAGCCGCTATGGCGGGCTGCGCGAGCGGCTGCAGGACGAGTCCGGGTTGCGCCGTTTTGTCAACGTGTACCTGAACGATGAGGACGTCCGGTTCCTCGGCGGCCTGAAGACGCCGGTCAAGGATGGTGACACGGTGACCGTGCTGCCGGCCGTGGCAGGCGGGGCGCGCTGACCCAGCGCGGAAACTGATGCGTTACGACTCGCTGCTCGACTCGCTCGGCGGAACCCCGCTGGTCGGGCTGCCGAGGCTGTCCCCGGGACCGGACCAGCGGCTGTGGGCCAAGCTGGAGGACCGCAACCCGACCGGCTCGGTGAAGGACCGCGCGGCGTTTTTCATGATCGAGCAGGCGGAGAAGGACGGCCTGATCGTCCCGGGATCCACCATCCTGGAACCCACCTCGGGGAACACCGGGATATCCCTGGCCATGGTGTCCAAGTTGCGTGGTTACCGGATGATTTGCGTGATGCCGGAGAACACGTCGGCCGAACGCCGCCAGATGCTGGAGATGTACGGCGCGCAGGTCATCTCGTCACCGGCCGCGGGCGGGTCCAACGAGGCGGTCCGGGTGGCCAAGCGGCTGGCCGAGGAGCACCCCGACTGGGTCATGCTGTACCAGTACGGCAACGAGGCCAACAGCCGGGCGCACTACGAGACCACCGGCCCGGAGATCCTGGCCGACCTGCCCGGGATCACCCATTTCGTGGCCGGCCTGGGCACCACCGGGACGCTCATGGGCGTCGGCCGCTACCTGCGCGAGCACGTGCCGGGTGTGTCCATCGTGGCCGCCGAGCCGCGGTACGGCGAACTGGTCTACGGGCTGCGCAACATCGACGAGGGCTTCGTCCCGGAGCTGTACGACGAGTCCGTGCTGACCAGCCGGTTCTCGGTGTCCTCGGCGGACGCGCTGCGCCGCACCCGGGAACTGCTGGACCAGGAGGGCATCTTCGCCGGCATCTCCGCGGGGGGTGCGCTGCACGCCGCGCTGGGCATGGCGGCCAAGGCCCAGGCGGCCGGCCAGCGCGCCGACATCGCGTTCGTGGTCGCCGACGGCGGCTGGAAATACCTGTCTACCGGCGCGTACTCCGGCACTCTGGAAGAGGCCGAGGAGCGCCTGGAAGGGCAGCTATGGGCCTAACGCCCCTGCCCGCGCACGGCCGCCGCCCCAGCCGCGGCCGCCCAGGCCAGCGAAGCGCTCCGCGCACCAGCCGCGGATGAGCGTCTTCGACGAGGCGACCGCGGTCCGCCGGGTGGGGGAGGGGCGGTACGAGGTCAGGCCGGACGACCGGTTCGCCATCGGCGGCGCGGTCAATGGCGGGGTGCTGCTGGCCAGCATGCTGCGCGCGGTGCTGGACACCGCACCGCATCCCTACCCGATCGCGACCAGCGCGCATTTCCTCCGCGCGCCGCGCCCCGAGCCCGCCCAGGCCGAGGTGAGCTGGCTGAAGCAGGGCAAGGTCGCGGCCACCGCCCGGGCCACCCTGGTGCAGGACGGGCGGCCGGTGCTGGAGACCACCGTCACCACCGGCACGCTCGGCGACCCGGCCGACACCGTCGGGCTGTCCTGGACCGGCGAGCCACCCTGGCTGCCGCCGATCGAGGAATGCCAGGGCGCGCGGAACGCGCCACACCGGGTGTTCACCGGCTACGCCAAGCAGGTGGACCTCCGGCTGGACCCGGCCACCGCGGGCTGGACTCGCGGTCAGCCGGCCGGCGTGCCGGAGATGCGCGGCTACTTCCAGCTGGCCGAGAAACGTGACCCGGATGCGCTGCTGCTCGCCCTGGCGGTGGACTCGCTGCCGCCGGTGGTGTTCGGCATCGAGGTGGTCGGCTGGTCGCCCACGGTCGAGCTGACCTGGTACATGCGCGCGGTGCCGGCCCCCGGGCCGCTGCGCGTCGCGGCCCGCTGCCGGCACGTCAGCGGCGGCTGGTTCGACGAGGAAGCCGAAGTCTGGGACAGTGCGGGCCGCCTGGTCGCGCAGAGCCGCCAGATCGCGCTGGTCGGCCGCGGCTAGTTTTGCCCGGGGGGACGACCCCCCGGATCCCCCCGATCGCCGCTCCGCGGCGAGGCTGTGTTGCCCGGGGGGACGACCCCCCGCCCCGATCCCCCCGAGGTCGCCGCTCCGGGCGCCACGAAGGCCGCGCCCTGAGCGCGGCCGGGCACCCGCCTGCGGCGGGCCCCGCCTCGCCGGCGCGCGGACTACGCTGATCTTCGTGCGTCTCACCGTCATCGGCTGCTCGGGATCCATCCCTGGGCCGGACAGCCCGGCCTCCTGCTACCTGATTGAGGAGCAGGGCTTCCGGCTGCTCCTCGACCTGGGCAGCGGGGCGCTCGGCCCGGTGCAGCGGTACCTGCCGCTGACCAGCATCGACGCGATCTGCCTCAGCCATCTGCACGCCGACCACTGCCTGGACCTGTGCCCGCTGTGGGTGGCCCAGATCTACGCGCCGGACGGCCCGCGGCCGCGTATCCCGGTGCTCGGCCCGGACGGGACCCCGCACCGGATGGCGCAGGCCTACGGCTTTGCCGAGGAACCCGGCATGACCGGGGCGTTCGAGTTCGGCACGCTGCGGCCCGGCACCCGGCAGATCGGCCCGTTCGAGATCACCCTGGCCCGGATGAACCACCCGGTGGAGACGTACGGCTTCCGGGTCGCGGCCGGCGGCCGGGTCATCGCCTACTCGGCCGACACCGGGCCGTCCGACGCCCTGGTCGGCCTGGCCCGGGACGCCGACGTGCTGCTCTGCGAGGCGACGTTCCTGGATGAGCCGGGACAGCCGGCAAATCTACATATGTCGGGTAAACAGGCCGCCGAGCACGCCGCGCGGGCCGGAGCCGGCCACCTGGTGCTCACTCACCTGGCGCCCTGGCATGACCGGCACCGCAGCCACACCGAGGCGGCCGCTGCGTTCTCCGGGCCGCTCACGCTGGCCACCTCCGGGCTGGTCGTGGACCTGGGCTGAGCCCGCCAGGGCGGCCGTCCAGCTGACCGGGCGGCTCCCGGGCTGCACTTAGGATGCTCAACCATGCGGGTACTCGTGACCGGCGGTGCCGGGTTCATCGGCTCACATCTCACCGACGGGTTCCTGGCCCGGGGCGATGAGGTCACCGTGGCCGACGACCTTTCGGCCGGCCGGGCGGGCCGCCTGGACAGCCAGGTCCCGCTGCACAAGGTGAGCATCGCCGACCCGGCCGCGTTCACCGCGCTGGTCCGGCAGGTCCGGCCCGAGCTGATCTGCCACCTGGCCGCGCAGATCGACGTCCGCTCGTCGGTCAACGCCCCGGCTGAGGACGCCAGGGTCAACGTGGTCGGCACGGTCAACGTGCTGGAGGCGGCCCGGGCCACCGGCGCCCGGGTGCTGTACGCCTCCTCCGGCGGCGCCATCTACGGCCGTGACGCCCCGATCCCGTCCCGGGAGGACGTGCTGGCCCTGCCCGAGTCGCCGTGCGGCATCGCCAAGCTGTGCGCGGAGCAGTACATCGGGCTCTACAACCGGCTGCACGGCACCCGGCACTCCGTGCTCCGGCTGGCCAACGTGTACGGGCCGCGGCAGGATCCGGGCGGGCAGGCCGGGGTCATCCCGATCTTCTGCGGCTGCGTGCTGGCCGGGCAGGACGTGCCGATCTACGGCGACGGCACCCAGACCCGGGACTACGTCTACGTCGGGGACACGGTCAGCGCGTTCCTGGCCGCGGCGGACGCGGGCCGCCCTGGGACCTGGAACATCGGCACCGGGGTGGAGATCAGCGTGCTGGACATCGTGGCCATCATCGGGCAGGTGGCCGGCCGCCCGGTCGCCCCGCGGTTCGGCCAGCCGCGCCCGGGTGAGCTGCTGCGCAGCGCGCTGGCGGTCGGCCGGGTGGGCCGGGACCTGGGCTGGCGGGCGCGGACCCAGCTGGCCGCGGGCATCGGCGCCGTGTACCGCTGGATCGAGTCCGGCACCCACGACCGGGTGGGTTACTGAGCTGTGTTAGCCCGGGGGACGACCCCCCGGGCCCCCCGATCGCCGCTTCGCGCCGAACGGCGGCTCGGCGGGAACACGCCTGCGGCGCGCCCCGCCTCGCCGCCGAGGCTGCGCACCCGTGACCGTGAGCAGGCCTGCGGCGCGGCCCGCCTCGGCAGCGCGACGATGACCCATGCGCGGCTGAATAGCTGTATAGGCTAACGCTCATGTCCCGACCCGATGGGCGCAGCAACGCTTCGCTGCGCGAGATACGGATGACCCGCGGCTGGCTGGACCACGCGGAAGGCTCGGTGCTGGTCGAGTTCGGCGCCACCCGGGTGCTCTGCGCGGCCAGCGCCACCGAGGACGTGCCGCGCTGGCGGCGCGGCAGCGGCCTGGGCTGGGTGACCGCCGAGTACGCGATGCTGCCCCGGGCGACCAACACGCGTGGCGACCGCGAGTCGGTCAAGGGCCGGATCGGCGGCCGGACGCACGAGATCTCCCGGCTGATCGGCCGGTCCCTGCGCGCCTGCGTGGACGCCAAGGCACTGGGCGAGAACTCCATCGTGATCGACTGCGACGTGCTGCAGGCCGACGGCGGCACCCGCACCGCGGCCATCACCGGCGGGTTCGTGGCGCTGGCCGACGCGGTGGGCTGGCTGCGCTCCCGCAAGCGGTGCAAGGGTGACCCGCTGGTCGGGTCGGTGGCCGCGGTCAGCGTGGGCATCGTGGAGTCGCAGCCCCGGCTGGACCTGTGCTACGAGGAGGACTCCGCCGCGCAGACCGACATGAACGTGGTGTGCACCGGCGACGGTGGGTTCGTGGAGATCCAGGGCACCGCCGAGCGTGAGCCGTTCAGCCGCGAACTGCTGAATGAACTGCTCGACCTCGGCGTGGCCGGCTGTGCCGAGCTGACCCGGATCCAGCGGGAAGCCCTCGGCTGGTGACCAGCAAGCTGGTCCTGGCCACCCGGAACCCGGCCAAGCTGGCCGAGCTGCGCCGGATCCTCGACGCCGCGCGGGTCCCGGTCGGGGTAGCGGACCTGGCGGAGTATCCCGGGATGCCCGAAGTGGCCGAGACCGGGCTCACCTTCACCGAGAACGCCCTGCTCAAGGCGCGCGCGGTGGCCGCGTTCACCGGCCTGCCCACGGTGGCCGACGACTCCGGGCTGTGCGTTGACGCGCTGAACGGGATGCCCGGTGTGCTGTCCGCCCGCTGGTCCGGCAAGCACGGTGATGACGAGGCCAACCTGTGGCTGGTGCTCGGCCAGATGGCCGATGTGCCGGCCGCCGCCGCGGTGCGCACTTCGTCTGCGCCGCCGCGCTCGTCCTGCCGGCCGGCGCCGAGCAGGTCACCGAGGGAGTCCTGGACGGGTCGCTGACCCGGGAGCCGCGCGGCAGCAACGGCTTCGGCTATGACCCGATCTTCGTCCCGGCGGGCGGGGAACTCACCACCGCCCAGCTGAGCGCCGCGGAGAAAGACGAGATCAGCCACCGGGGCCGGGCGCTGCGCGCGCTGGCCCCGCTCGTTGCCGCGCTGCTCGGCTAGCCCCTGACACGCGGAACGGCCCGCCGGGCCCCGGGCTGCTGCCCAGGATCCGGCGGGCCGTTCCGTGCTTCGGTCAGCCCGCCGCACTCACCAGTGCGTCGGCATACCGCTCGGCGCCGGTGTGGCACCGGGGGTGGCGCCGGTGGCCGGCACCGTGCTGGCCGGGGTCGGCGTCATCGCCGTGGTCGGCCGCGCGGTGGCGGTGGCCGCCATCGACGGGGTCGGGGTGGCCGTCACCGCGCCCGTGCCAGGCAGGATGAAGACCACCGTGCTGGGCGGCATCGCGATGTGCATCGGCTGGTTGAACGAGTTGATGGTCAGCGTGATGGTGAACGTGGTGTTGCCGGCCATCTCGATCAGCACCAGCTTGCGCACCATGTGCGACGGGTCCACCCAGGCCCGGAACCGGGTCATGCTGATCCCGGCGTTCATCCAGGACTGCACCATCGGCTGCATGCTCGACGACAGCCGGTTCATGATGCTGGCCAGCATGATGTGGCCGCCGTACTCACGCATCCGGAAGCCGTCGAAGTGCGCGCTGCGCATGTAGCGCATGTTCGACCCGAACGGGAACATCTGGGTCTGCACCAGTGGGCTGCTGCCCTGCAGGAGCGCCAGCAGCGGCCCGAGGTTCAGGCCCGAGTTGCTGCTCATGCTCGACATCGAGCTCTCGATCCACCGCTTGTGGTAAGCGCTCATGAAGAACGGGCTGCGCATGTAGGCCATCCCGTTGCTCAGGATGATCTGCACGTTACCGAGCTGGCCGGCGTTGGCCATGATCGAGATGGTCGGCGACGTGGGGGTCGTGGCCACCTCGTTCATCGTGCCGAACAGGTTGGCGCTGGTCGCGCCCGTCGCGGTGATCTGCACGTTGGCCGAGAACGTGTTCACCTGCTGGGCCTGCTGCGCGGCCAGCGTCAGCACCTGAGCCACCGACGACGACGATGCCGTGGTGCCGAGGCTCGAGCCGCTGCCGGACGAAGTGCTGAAGCTGCTCGGTTTGCACCCGGCGACGGTCACTGCCGCCGCCACCGCCACGGCCGCGAAGCCGAGCGGGCGAATTGCCCGGGCCGGCACGCCGAAGCGTGCGGAGTGGGCCTTCAACTGCGGGAACACGCCTGGTCCTCCTTGGGTTGGCGATTGCCTATCGCACGCAATCCCCCGCCACCCGTCAGGGACTTTACGCGCGGCCCGGTGCCGGGCAGGGTCCCGGCACGGCCCGGTAAGGGGGTCGTAACATCCGTTCACATCTGCCCAGTGCGGCCGGTAACGTGGGTTCGTCCTAGCCGGAGGGAGCATCGTGACCGACCAGAAACTGGCGCCCGGGGATGTGGCGCCGGACTTTTCCCTGCCTGACGCGGATGGCCGGCTGGTGACGCTGTCTGGGCTGCGCGGGCAGCGGGTGATTGTCTACTTCTACCCGGCCGCGATGACCCCCGGCTGCACCAAGGAAGCCTGCGATTTCCGGGATAATCTCGGCGTGCTGGCCGGGGCCGGGCTGACCGTTCTCGGCATTTCCCCGGACCGGCCGGAAAAGCTGGCCAAATTCCGGGACAAGGAGTCGCTGAACTTCACCCTGCTGGCCGATCCGGACCGCGAGGTCCTGCAGGCCTACGGCGCCTACGGCGAGAAGATGATGTATGGCAGGAAAACGGTCGGCGTGATCCGCTCGACGTTCGTGATCGGCGCGGATGGCCGCGTTGAGCGGGCTTATTACAACGTCCGGGCGACCGGGCATGTCGAGCGGCTACGCAAGGACCTGGCCGCCTGATTCACGGCCCGCGGCTGGGGCACGCTGTATTGTTGCCCGCTGCGCGGGCACGGGGCCGTAGCCCAACGGCAGAGGCACAGGACTTAGGATCCTGCAAGTATGGGTTCAAATCCCATCGGCCCCACCAATACCGCCGAGACCGAGACCGGGATCCTGGCGGACAATCACGTTCATTCACAGTGGTCGCATGACACTGGCCTGGACGCGTCGATGGCCGCGGCCTGCGCCCGCGCCGTCGCGCTCGGGCTGCCTGCGGTGGCGTTCACCGAGCACCTGGATTTCACCGTGGCCGCCCCGGCTGACCCGATCGCGTCGGCCGGCCTGGTGCCGAACGTGGCGGCCGGGATCCGCCCGCTGGACGTGCCCGGGTATCTCACCGAGGTGGCCGAGTGCCGCGACCGGTTCCCGGCGTTGCGCATCCTGTCCGGGGTGGAAGCCGGGGAGCCACACCTGTTCGCCGCGAGCGCCGCCGCCGTGCTCGGGTCCGGCCGGTTCGACCGGATACTCGGCTCGGTGCACGCGCTGCCCAGCGCGGGCCAGCTGGTGTATTCGGGGTGGCTGCTCCGCCGTGAGCCACCGGACGAGGTGATGCGCCGGTACTTCGCCGAGGTGGTCGCCATGATCGAGGGCAGCGGCGTGTTCGAGGTGCTGGCCCACCTGGACTTCCCGCGCCGGTACTGGCCCGCCTCGGCCGGGGACTACGCCGAGTCGGCGTTCGAGGAGGAGTACCGCGCGGTGCTGCACGCGCTGGCCGCCTCGGGCCGGGTGCTCGAGCTGAACACGGCCAGCCCACTGCCCTCGGTCAGCCTGCTGCGCTGGTGGGCCGAGGCGGGCGGCCGGGCGCTGTCCTTCGGCAGCGACGCGCACCTGCCCTGGCGGGTCGGCGCCCGGTTCCGGGACGCGTCCGGGATCGCCGCCGCGGCCGGTTTCCGGCCCGGCCGGGACCCGCTCGACTTCTGGCGCCGCTAGCCCGCGACCAGGGCGGCGACGACGCCGGCCACCTCGGCGGGCGGCATGGCCAGGGTCTTGTCGCCCACGGCCAGCTCTACCCGCTGGGTCTGCGGGTCCACCGTGCTGGCCAGCTCGGGCCAGGTCCAGATGCCCTGGTCCTTGGCCAGCCCGATGGCGGCCGCGCGGAAACCCGCCGGGCTGGTGCTCAGCAGCAGGTGCATCATCGGGGTCTGCGGCGGGTCCGGGATCACCCGGACTCCGGGCACCTCGCGCAGCGCGTCCGCGATGGCCCGGGCATGCGCCAGGTACCGCGGCATCAGCGGCAGCCGGCGGTCCAGGCAGGTCAGCGCCGAGGCGGCGCTGGGCCACAGGCCGAACAGCGTGCCGCCCATCCGGTGCCGCCACTCCCGGACCTGCCCGATGACGCCGTCCGGGCCCGCCACGCAGCAGCCCGGCAGCGCGCCGAGGCCCTTGTAGAAGGACACGTACACGGTGTCGAACAGCCGGGCTATGTCGGCGGGCGGCCGCCCGTACCCGGCGGCGGATTCCCACAGCCGGGCCCCGTCCAGGTGGGCCGCGGCACCGAGGTCCTGAGCCCAGCCCAGCTGCGTCTCCAGCTCGGCCCAGGCCGGCTGCTGGCCGCCCAGGTCACGCTGCGGCAGTTCGAGCACGAGCGCGGCGGGCGGCTCGGCCACCGCGGCCAGGTCGGCCGCGCTGAGCAGCCGGTGCGGGTCACCCACCGGCCGGCCGGTGAGCTGGTGCAGCCGCTGGTAACCGCGGCCCTCGTGCACGTCGATATGGCAGCACGGATGAAACACGACGCCGCGGCGCTGCCGCTGGTCGGCGTGCACCCGGAGCACCGCCTGCTGGGCCATGGTGCCACTGGGCAGGAAGACCGCGGCCGGCTGGCCCAGCAGCGCCGCGATCCGGCCCTCCAGCTCAGCCACCACGCCGCCGTCGCCGTAGCGGTCCGGCACCGTGTCGGCGGGCACGGTGGCCAGCAGGTCGGCCGGCCGGACCGGCCCGTGGGAGTGCAGGAAACGGGTGCACTGGTCGCGCAGGGCGGCCAGTTCCGCCGCGGTGAGGTCATGGTCAGCAGGCATACTGACATTCTGGTACTGCTGGGGGATGGCCAATCCCGCGAGAGACGCCCTGGCGGCGGCAGCCATCCGGTACCGGCTGATCAGCCGCGGAGCAAATCGGTCTCGGTGATACCCGGGCCCTGGCCATCCCGGATGAACCACTCGGTGCCGAACGCGACCCGGAACGCGTCGTCCGGCATGGCCAGGAAGAACGACTGCTCACTGATCTGGCTGGCGTGCGCCCGCATGGCCCGGCGCTTGGCCGCCAGGTACGGGGTGACGTCCACCGCGGCGGTGATCACCGACTCGGGCTTGCCGAACACCTTCGGGATCGCGGTCCGGGAACTCGACCCCGTCAGCCGCTGTCTGCGCGGCGAACTGCCGGATGCTGCGCTCGACGTGGTCCCGGTTGATCGTGCTCTGGTAGACCCGGGCTGTGCCGGCCAGCTCAGCGGCCCGCATGCCCACCCGGTGCACCTGGATGTGGTCCGGGTGCCCGTAGCCGCCGTTGTCGTCGTAGCAGGTCAGCACGTCGGCCTGTTCCGCGCGGAGCAGCCCGGCCAGCCGCTGGGCGGCGTCCTCGACCGGGGTGGTCCAGAACGACCCGGGCTGGTCGTTGGCCGGGGTGCCCATCATCCCGGAGTCGCGGTAGCCGAGGAACTCCACCCGTTGCACGCCCAGGATGCCGCCGATGCCTGGGTCTCGGCCACCCGCCGCTGCCACAGCTCCTCGCCGTCGGCCAGCAGCCCTTCGGGGATCTCGCCCTGCTCGCCCCGGGTGGCGACGACCAGCACGACCCGGTGCCCGGCGTCGGCCGCCTTGCGGATCACTCCGCCGCAGGCGATGCACTCGTCGTCCGGATGGGCATGGAAGGAAACCAGCGTGGCCATGCCCGCGACGCTACCGGACCGGCGCCGACCAGATGTCCAGGTGGGCGGGCAGCTCAGCCAGCCGGGTGATCACGGCGTCCGGGACGGCGCCATCGTAGGACGGCACCGCGCTGTGCGGGATCAGCACCGCACGCATGCCCGCGCGCTTCGCGCCGTGCACGTCGGAGTAGGGCCGGTCGCCGACGAACACGCAGCTGGCTGGGTCGGCCACGCCGACCGCGGCCATCGCCGCCCGGAACGCCTCCGGATGCGGCTTGGCCCACGGGATCTCGCTGCTGTACACCGCGCCGTCGAACAGGTGCAGCACGTTGTCCCGGCGGAACACCCGTTCGTGCGCGCCGCGCGGCCACATCGTGTTGGACAGCACGCCGGCCTTGATGCCCCGCGCGCGCAGCTCGCCGAGCAGCGGGATCACCTCGGGGTCGGTGAACGTGTGCGGGTCCCAGGCCGTGTAGTACGTCTCCAGCAGCGCGTCGGTCGGTGTCACCCCGGCCCGGTCGAAGACGTCGGCCAGGGTGGCGCTGGTCTGCGCCTCGTCGGTCAGCTCCCAGAGCGCGTCCTCGGCCGCGCGGATGCTGGCCGCCACCTCGTCGCTGCGGCCGGGGAAGTGCGGCGCGCACACCGCGCGCCAGAGCGCGTCGTGATCCACCGAGTGCCAGGGCGTGAGCGTGCCGCCCCAGTCGAAGATCACGGCGCTGATGCTCACAGCACAGATGCTATGCCAGCCGCCGCGGACAGGCGCGGGGATAACCGCTGGGCTGAACCGCTGGTCTGGCACCCGCCGGGCCGGCTCAGTTGGCCCAAGATTCGGCTTCCGTTTCTTTTTCCTCAACCCGGGAATTCGGCCCTTGTCCCTAGGGTCACGGCAGGACTGCCCGGCATTCACCCCGGGCAGGGGAAGAGGAGGATCGATGCCACACCACCCAGGCCGACGGAGGCTGGCGGTGCGCGCCGCCGCCGTCACGGGATGCGCCTCACTGCTGAGTGCGCTCGCCCTGGCGGGTGCCACGCCCGGGCTCGCGGCCACCGGGCAGCCCTTAGTACGGGCCGCGCAGCACGACGCGACCAGCGACGGCTGCCATCTCGGCAACGGAGTCAAGCACGTGGTCGAGATCGGCTTCGACAACGTGCACTTCTTCCGGGACAACCCGAACGTGCCGTCCGACCTGCAGATGATTCCCAATCTGCTGCACTTCTTCACCGGCAACGGGACGTTCCTGTCCAACAGCCACACGCCGCTCATCGCGCACACCGGCGATGACCTGCTGACCACGGCCACCGGCCTGTACGGCGACCGGCACGGCATGCCGGTCAGCAACAGCTACCAGGCCTACAACACCGACGGGACGACCGACCCGGCCAGCTCATTCGCGTACTGGACCGACCCGGTCTACGACACGGCGAAGACCCCGAACGCGGGGCACGACACCAACCCGTCCATGGTCTACTCGGCCACCCCGCCGGCCACCACATCGCCCGCCCCCGCGCCGAACTCCATCACGCCCGCGCCGTGGGTGCCGTTCACCCGGGCCGGCTGTGACGTCGGCGACGTGTCCACGGTGAACCAGGTGCTGGAGAACACGTCGGTGGACATCCCGAAGGTGTTCGGCGCCAACTCGCCGGAAGCGCAGCAACTGGCCGCCGACCCGGACTCGTTCAAGGACCCGGAGACCGCGGACTACGTCGGGCTGACCGTGCACTGCGCCCAGGGCAACGCGTTCTGCGCCAACGCCGAGGCGGTCAAGTACGGCCAGACCACCCCGAGCCACACCGCCGTGCCGGACGTGCTGCCTGACGAGCCAGGTGGATACAGCGGCTACCAGGCACTGTTCGGTCACCGGTACATCGCGCCGCAGCTCGGCGCGGGTACGCCGAACCTGACCGAGAACGGCTACCAGGTGACCAACGCGGCCGGGAACCTGGTCAACCTGAACGGGAACCAGATCAACGGCGCCTTCCTGGCCAACCACCCGGGCTTCCCCGGCTTCAGCTCCATCAACGCCTCGCAGACCCTGGCCTACATGGCCGACATGCTGGAGAAGGGCGTCCCGGTGGTCAATGGCTACATCTCGGACATCCACGGGAACGAGGACATCCCGGGCCTGTCCGCGTGCGCCAACGCGCCGGAGGCGCTGGGCAGCGGCGATCCGTGCTACGTGGCCCAGGCGCAGTATTACAACCAGGCGTTCGGCACGTTCTTCAAGCGGCTGGCCGCGGCCGGCATCACGGCGAAGAACACGCTTTTCGTGCTCAGCTCGGACGAGGGTGACCACGAGGCCGGGGCCAACGTCGGCCGCGCGGTGCAGCCCAGCCCGGCTAGCTGTGACGGTGCCACGGTCAGCGGCGACACGGTGACCGCGGACGTGCCGTGCACCTACCCGGCCGGCACGTTCGGCGAGCTGGATGCCAACGTCACCGGGCTGCTGTCCAGCCAGCAGAACAACACCGTCCCGTTCAGCCTGGAAAACGACACCGCACCGGAGTTCTACGTGACCGGCAATCCGGGGCCGAACGACCCCTCGGTGCGCAGCCTGGAACACGGCGTGGCCAACATCACCGCGGCCAACCCGTACACCGGGACCACCCAGAAGATCGACAACTACATCGCTGATCCGGCCGAGGAAGCCATCCTGCACATGGTGAACGCCGACCCGGCCCGGACGCCGACGTTCGCCATGTTCGCCAAGCCCGACTACTACCTGCAGTCCTCGGCCCTGACCGGAAGCTGCGCCGGGAAGCTGGTGTGCCAGAGCACCGGCTTCGCCTGGGATCACGGCGACTACGCCGCGGAGATCAACACCAACTACGCCGCCTTCGCCGGACCTGGGGTCAAGCGCCTCGGGCTGGACGGGCCGGCCGCCAGCCAGGGGCCGAGCTCAGCCGGGGCCAACAGCGGCCAGATCGTGGTGTCCGACCAGCACCTGCCCGGGCCATGGGTGGATGAGACCGACATCCGGCCGACGCTGCTGTACCTGACCGGGCTGCGCGACGACTACCAGCCGGACGGCCGGGTGATCACCCAGATCCTGGCCAACCCGAACCGGGCGCTCAGCGACCCGGCGGTGACCGCGCTCGGGGAGTGCTACAAGCAGCTCAACTCCAGCGTGGGCCAGTTCGGCGCGGCCACCCTGACCGCATCGACCAACGCGGTGGACAGCACCAGCCCGGGTGATGCCACCTACATCCACATCAATCAGGCGCTGACCGGACTGGACAAGGTCCGCGACGCGCTGGCGGGCCGGATCAAGGGCGAACTGGCGGCGGCGGCGCTGCGCGACACGCCGGTGCCGGGCGCACCGGCCCAGATCGCCGCCTGCCAGGGCCTCATCGGGGCCGCCCAGCACCTGGCCGCCACCAGCTGACCAGGCCGGGACAGGCACGGTCCCCGGCGCGCGCCGCGCGCCGGGGACCGCTGTCGTTCAGTCGCCCTTGACGTTGACGATCTGGCGCAGCGTGTGCCGTACCTCCACCAGGTCCTTGGCGTCCTTCATGATGACGTCAATGCTCTTGTAAGCCGCCGGGATCTCGTCCAGGAACGCGCTGGTGTGCCGCCACTCGATGCCCTGCATGGCCGCGTCCAGCTCGGCCCGGCTGAATACCTTGCGCGCGGCCGACCGGCTGTACTCGCGGCCCGCACCGTGCGGCGAGGAGTTCAGCGACAGCCGGTTGCCCTTCCCGGTCACCACGTATGACCGGGTGCCCATCGAGCCGGGGATGAGGCCGGGCTGACCCAGGGACGCGTCGATGGCGCCCTTACGGGACAGCCAGACCTCCCTGCCGAAGTGCTTTTCCCGCTCGGTGTAGTTGTGGTGGGTGTTCACCGTCTCGCTGGCCTGCACCGGCTGGCCCAGCCAGCTTTCCAGGCAGCCGATGACCCGGTCCATCATCTCCGCCCGGTTCAGCAGCGCGAAATGCTGGGCCCAGCGCAGGTCGCGCAGGTAGGCGGAGAACTCGTCCGTCCCCTCGACCAGGTAGGCCAGATCCCGGTCGGCCAGCGGGATCCACCATTTCCTGGCCAGCTCCTGGGCCACCGCGATGTGCGTGCGGGCCAGCCGGTTCCCCACCCCACGGGAGCCGGAATGCAGGAACAGCCAGACCCGGTCCTCCTCGTCCAGGCTGACCTCGATGAAATGGTTACCCGAGCCGAGACTGCCCAGCTGCAGCCGCCAGTTCGGGCTGACCTGCTCCGCGCTGTCCGCGCCGTCCAGCTGCTCCAGCCCGGTGATCCGGTCCGCGGTGTGCTGGCCGAAAATGGCGGTGTTGTACTGCCCGGCGGACAGCGGAATGACGCTCTCGATGGACTCGCGCAATGCCCGCAGCTCGCCCCGCTCGCGCATATCCCGCGCGCTGAACTGGCTGCGCACCGCGATCATTCCGCAGCCAGCATCAACCCCAACCGCGGCTGGAATTATGACGCCGAGAGTCGGAATCACGGACCCGACAGCTCCGCCTTTTCCGAGATGGCAATCGGGCATGAGGGCAACCCATGGGTGGATGAATGGCAGCTGAGCGGTGCGCAGCGCCTGTTCCCGGGTCTGATCGTCCAGGATCGACGCCCAGTTCATCAGTTTCTTGCTGAGCCGTTCCATGGCTGATCTCCCGCCACCCGTTAAGAGCCCTCAGGATAATGCGGTGGCTGCTGCGGCGCATCAGAATTATGGCGCGGCAGTAAATACCGGCTTATTCGGCGGACCAGGCGAGGGGGAGGGACTCGATGCCGTAGATGCCCTCGACGCCGCCGAGCTGGACCGGGCCGGCCGGGTGCAGGCCGGGCATCCGCGCGGACAGGAACGTGAGCGCCTCGTCCAGTTCGGCCCGGGCCAGGTTGGAGCCGAGGCAGAAGTGCGGGCCCGCGCCGAACGTGAGCAGCCGGTCGGCCGAGTCCCGGCTGATGTCGAACTCATCGCCCGCGGCCAGGTCGCGGTTGGCCTGCTCGGCGCAGATGGCCACGATCGAGCCGGCCGGGAAGGTCACCCCGCGGTAGTCGATCGTCTCCAGGCAGATCCGCGCGGTGAACGGGGTGATCGGCTCGAACCGGAGCACCTCGGTCACCGCCGCGGGCACCCGCCCGGGATCGCGGCGCAGCGCGGCCCACTGCTCCGGGTGGCCGGCCAGCAGCCGCATCGCGTGCGACAGCTGGGCCTGCGTCGTGTCCACCCCGCCGGCCACCACGTTGAGCACCAGGTTGACGCACTCGGTGTGGGTCAGCCGGTCGCCTTCCGCCTCCGCCGCCAGCAGCGCGCTGATCAGGTCATCGGACGGCTCGCTGCGCCGCTTCTCCAGCAGTGCCTCGACGTAGTCGTACAGCTCCTGGACGGCGCGCTCGATGCGGTCCGGCTCGTTGGCCAGCGCCCGGATGTCGAACTGCCGCTGCACCCAGCCGGACCACTCATGCAGCTGGGCCGCGTCTTCGGCCGGCGCGCCGAGCACCGCCGCGATGGTCAGCGAGGGGTATGGCTTGGCGAACGCGGCCACGAACTCGCAATCCGCCGCGCCGCGGAGATCGTGCCACAGCCCGGCCAGGAAGCCGCGCATGGCCGGCCGCCACCGGTCCGCGGCCCGCGGCGTGAACGCCGGGCTGACCAGCTGGCGCAGCCGGCGATGCCGGTCTGCGGTGAGGTTGAGGATGTTGGCGTCGATCTGCTCCCGCAGCCGGCCCCCGGTCACCCCGAACAGGTCGGCGATCTCCCGGCCGGGGAACGCGGTCTGCCGCGCGCGCAGGAAGAACTCGCCCGATTCCCGGTCCAGCACCACGTAGCTCAGCGGCGACCGGGCCAGCCAGCCCTGCTGCCGCACCGCGGCCAGCCGCTGGTGGTACACCTCGCCGGTCAGCCCGGGCTCGGTGTAGTCGAAAACCGGCAGCTCGAGATCATCTACCACGGAGGCCGACATGCCTGGTCCTTTCCGCCGACTGCCCCGACCCTACGCCGCCTTGCTACTCGCTGGTAGCCTCCAGTTCCCGCCGCCCGGCCCGGCCCGGCCGCAGGGCTGGCCGGGCAGTGCCGGACAATTGCGACACCCAGGTGGGCCAGGCGTGCGTTCTGCCCTGCTGCCTGGTTGACTTACCGGCAAGGAACCCGTGCCGAGAAGGGATACCAGCGATGGCCGAGCCGAACGGCACGGTCGCGGTCCGCGACCCGGATGCGCTGCTCAAGGAGATCGATGCGACCCGGGAGAACCTGGCGCGCACCATCGACGCGCTCACCGAGCGGGCCAGCCCGGCCAACATCGCGCGCCGGGCCATGGACCGGGCCCGCGAGCAGCTGGACCGCCCGGAAGTGCGGATGTACGGGGGCATCGCGGCCGCGGTGGTCGCCGTCGGCGGCATCGCTTACCTGGTCCGCCGCCGGTTCCGCTAGCAAACCCGGTCAGCCGAACGCCTGTCCCTCGCCGCGGTAGGTGGGCACGGTGGCGGTGACCGCGGTGCCGTCGATCAGGTGCAGTTCGTTGAACCGCTCGCACAGCTCACCGGCCTTGGCATGGCGGAACCAGACCCGGTCACCGATGCGCAGCCCGTCGGCCGCCGCGCCGAGCAGCGGGGTCTGCACCTCACCCGCGCCCTCCTGGGCGTCCAGCCGCAGCCCGGCCGGCCAGACCGGGCGGGGCAGCCGGCTCGGCTGAGCCGGGCCGGACGCGACGAACCCGCCGCTGAACGCGGTGACCACGCCGCGGCCGGGCCGGCGCACCACGGGCAGCGCGAACAGCGCCGCCGGGTGGCCGGAGAACGCCCGGTAGCTGTCGAACAGGCTGGGCTGGTACAGCCCGGAACCCGCGCCGATCTCGGTGACGGCCGGCTCGGCCGCGGTCCGCTCGATGGATCCGGTGCCGCCCCCGTTGACGAAGCGCAGCGGGGTCACCGCGCGCACCGCGCTGCTGATGGCGGCGCGGCGCACCGCGAGTTCGGCCGCGGACCGGCCCTGCATGAACCGGACGGCCATGCCGTACAGCGGCCGTCCCGCCGGCTTGTCGCCCACCCCGGCGATCTGCGCCTCGTAGGCCATCAGGCCGGCCAGCCGCAGGCCGGGCCGGGCCGCGATGTCCTGGGCCAGCGCCACCGCGTCGGCCGGGGTGCGCACCGGGGAGCGGCGCGCGCCCGCCCGGAGCAGGCCGCCCAGCCCGTGGTAGGAGGTGTCGATGTCGATACACACCTGCACCGGGGCCGGGCCGGGCACGGTCGCGGTCGCCTTCTCGATCAGATCCAGGTGGTCCGGGCCGTCCACCATGAGGGTGATCGCGCTGGCCGCGGCCGGGTAACTGGCCAGCCGGGCCAGCGCGGCCCGGTCGGCCGTCGGGTAGCCGACCACGATGTCGTCGCTGATCCCCTGATCGGCCAGCCAGAGCGCTTCCGGCAGGCTGAACGCCAGGATCCCGTGGAACCCGTCCAGCGCCAGGGCCTGCCCGAGCAGCGCCCGGCAGCGCACCGACTTGCTGGCCAGCCGGATCGGCTTGCCCGCGGCCCGGTGCGTCATGCCCGCCGCGTTGGCGCGCAGCGCGGCCAGGTCCACGATGGCGAACGGAGGCTCCAGGTGCGCGGTCGCAGCGTGGTAACGCTGCAGGTCGCGGCGCCCGGGCTGACCGGGCGGCCCACCGCGAGGGGTCATTCAGCCTCTTTGGTCAGCGCGGTGTACTCCTCGGCGGTGAGCAGCCCGGCCGGCTCGGCCTCGTCGGCCAGCCTGATCCGGAGCAGCCAGCCCGCGCCATACGGGTCGGTGTTGACCAGGCCCGGGTCGTCGTCGATCTCCGGGTTGGACTCGATCACCTCGCCGTCCACCGGCGAGTAGATGTCCGAGACCGACTTGGTGGATTCCACCTCGCCACACGGTTCGCCCGCGGTCACCTCGGATCCCGCGGCGGGCACCGAGACATACACCACGTCGCCCAGTGCCTGCTGGGCGAAGTCGGTGATCCCGACGGAGGCGGTGGTGCCATCGATGGCCACCCACTCGTGCTCCGCCGTGTACATCAGATTCTCCGGGATGCTCATCGAAGTCGCTCTCCTGTGGCAGGTCGGTGGTCCCCAGGCCAGGCCGCCCGGCGGCAAGTCATGTCCGGCTGCTGGTCCGATGGTAGAAGGGCAGCGGGGTCAGCCGGGCGGGCTCGGCCCGGCCCCTGATGTCGACGGCCAGCCCGCTGGCCGCGGTCGCGGCGGCACTGGCCGCCGCGGGTTCCAGGTAGGCCATGGCGATGGGCACGCCCAGGGTGGGGGAGGGCGCGCCGCTGGTCACCTCCCCGCGCGGCTGGCCGTCCCAGAGCACCGGGTAGCCATGCCGCGGCACCCGCCGGGTGCCGCCGAGCAGGCCGACCAGCACCCGGCGCGGCGCGGCCTGCGCGGCCGCGGCCAGCGCGTCCCGGCCGACGAAGTCTCCCGGCTTGTCGAGCTTCACCACCCGGCCCAGGCCCGCGTCGAACGGCGTGATGGCCGGGCCGAGTTCGTTGCCGTACAACGGCATGCCCGCCTCCAGCCGGAGGGTGTCCCGTGCGGCCAGCCCGGCAGGTACCAGGCCGGCCCCGGCGCCCGCCGCCGCCAGCGCGGACCAGATGTGCTCCGCGTCCCGCGGGGCGGTGAACAACTCGAAACCATCTTCGCCGGTGTACCCGGTCCGGGCCAGCAGGATGCCGCGGCCGGCCACCGTGGCGGGCTGGCTGGCGTAGTACCGGACCCCGTCCAGCGGGACGCTGGCCAGCGGCCCGAGGATGCCCGCCGCGGCCGGCCCCTGGATGGCGATCAGCGCGTAGTCGGCTGTCTGGTCGGTGACCTGCGCGTCGTGGGCGGCCGCCCGCTCGGTGAGCGCGGCCAGCACCACCCCGGTGTTGGCCGCGTTCGCCACCACCAGGAACTCCTGGTCGGCCAGCCGGTACACGATCAGGTCGTCCAGGATGCCGCCGTCCGCCGCGCAGATCATCGTGTACCGGGCGCGGCCTGGCGGGACCGCCGACAAGTGACCGGTCAGTGCGTAGTCCAGGGCGGCCGCCGCGCCCGGGCCGTGCACGCTGATCTCGCCCATGTGCGACAGGTCGAACAGGCCGGCGGCGGTCCGCACGGCCTGGTGTTCCGCGCTCTCGCTGCGGTACCGCAGCGGCATCAGCCACCCGGCGAATCCGGTCATCGACGCGCCTAGGCGGTCATGCACGCCGCGCAGCGGCGTCTCCCGCGGCTTGGCGGGATCAGGCGTGGTCATCGGGTGCACTCCAGGGGCGGGCCCGGGATAGGGCCCGGCCAGAATACCGGCTGTGGCTGCCCGCGGGTCCGGCCGCCGCCGGCACCGGCCACCGGGCGGGTGCCGGCGCGATCCGGCTCCGTGTCCTATGTCACGCAGAGTGACAGGTTTGCTGCCCCGGGGAGCGCATTGTCAGCGTCGGCGCGTTCCGCAGCCGTTTAGCCTGGGTATGCACTTTTGCGAGCATCACGGCGCCGGCTAGCGGCCGGCCTCGAACCCCTGGTGCCCGTCCTCAGCAGGGCGGGCCCGTTGGCGGGATCTGGTATCCCGTCCGGAACCGAGGGGGTTCGACCATGGCGCTCAGCGCCCGGGCGACGGTTCGCCGCCTGTGCACCGTCGCGGCCGTCGTCATCACAGCCATCACACTCGGTAGCGTCTCGGCGGCCGGGCAGGCCAGCCAGCCAGGCTCGCGGCCGGCCGGCCACACCAGCCACCTGCCGCCGGGGATGCGGCCGGCCTCAGTCAGCCCGCGTGGAGCGTTGGGTAGCAGGGTTCTCAGCGCGGCGGAGGCGGTCACCGCGGCACAGACCTGTGCCCGCTACGCGACCTCGGCCGGCTGGGCCAACACCGCGGGCTCGGCCGGCACGCTGGTGGTGGCCAGCGCCATCTGCATGGCCGAGTCGGGTGGCCAGGCCACGGTGTACTACTGCAACCCGACCGGGACGGACGGCTTTTACCCGCCGGTGAACTGCTCCGGCCTGTACGACCGCGGGCTCTGGCAGCTGGACAGCCAGGCCTGGGCGTCGATCAGCAACGAGTGCGCGTTCACGCCGAAGTGCAACGCGGATGGGGCGTACGGCATCAGCCAGGACGGGCTGAGCTTCGCCCCGTGGGCCACCTACACCAGCGGGGCGTACGGCACCTACCTGACCGTGGCGCAGGCCGCGGTGAGCGGGCTGCGGCACGGAACGGTGCCGGGCGGCGTGCCCGGGGTCTGCCTGTCCCGGGTGAAGTACGCCGTCAACGCGGCCGCGGTCATCGCCCGGTGCGGCAGCGGGACCCGGCGCCAGGAGTGGCGGATCGCGGGCCAGGACATCAAGGACGGCAAGTTCTGCCTGGCGGTGGCGTCGGCCAGCGGCACGGCGAACGTCCGGCTGCGCCGCTGCAACGGCTCGCGCTACCAGCAGTGGACGGCGCTGGGCACCGGCCTGCTGCAAAACGCCCGGGCCGGGCGCTGCCTGCGCGATCCAGGCGGGTCGAACGTGGTGGGCACGGTGCTGAACGTGGGCTCGTGCCGCCAGGTCAGCTCGCGGTTCTGGTGGCTGCCCTGAGGACGGGATTAGGCTCGGGCGACATGGACCTGCTCTCGGACACCGACATCAGTGCGGAACTCGCCAGCCTGCGGCCTGGACACGGGCCGGGAGCAGCATCACCGCCGTGGTCAAGCTGGCCGATTTCAAGGCCGCCATGCTGTACACCGGCGCGGTGGCCTACCTGGCGGAACAGGCGAATCATCATCCGGACATCCTGATCCAGTGGAACCGGGTGACGCTGACCCTGTCCACGCACTCGGCGGGCGGCCTGACCCAGGCTGACTTCGCACTGGCGCGGAGCATCAGCGCGCTGTCCTGAGGCTGATGCCGGGATGCCGGGATCCGGGATGGCCGGGATGCATACCTTCGTCCTGGGCGGCGCCACGCCCCCGGGTAGCGCCGCCCAATGGACGAAGGTCCCCCTCGGCCTCTCGCGCCTGCACCGCCCGGCCCAGCCGTGACCGCCGGCCGCACCGCCCGGGGCGCGCTGGCTGGTCTGGCTGGACCGGGCGGCGACCCCCTCCTCGACGCGCGGTCCCCGGTAAAGCCGGGGGTTCTAGTTATACACTCTGCGATCTAGTAATCACAGTTCGTTATCGGATTGAGGCCGGCGGGCAGGTGTGCGGCGGCGGTGCGCTGGTTCGGCGGCTCGCCTGGCGCCTGGGTTGGCCGGTGTCTGGCTCAGCGGCTGAATTCGCAGTCCAGGTGCTTGATCCCGTTGATGAAGCTGGACAGCAGCTGGTCCGGCGGGCCGGCCGCCCGGATGTCCGGCAGGCGGCCAAGCAGTTCGCGCAGCGCCACGGTGATCTCCCGCCGGGCCAGGTGCGCGCCGAGGCAGAAGTGCGGGCCGGCCGAGCCGAACCCGACGTGCGGGTTGGGCGACCGGGTGATGTCGAACCGGGCCGGGGCGGCGAACACCGCCTCGTCGCGGTTGGCGGACCAGTAGAACAGGCCGACCTTGTCGCCCGCCCGGTAGTCCTGGCCGTTCATCGTGTAGTCCTGGGTCAGCGTGCGCCGCATGTACATCACCGGCGAGGCGATCCGGACGATCTCCTCGACCGCGCCCGCGATCCGCGCCTCGAAGTCGGCCTGCAGCAGGGCGCGCTGCTCCGGGTGGTCGGTGAGCAGCACGAGCGCGTGCGAGATGGCCGTGCGGGTGGTCTCGTTCCCGGCCACCACGAGCAGGATGAAGAACGACGCGAGTTCCGCGCTGGTCAGCTGCTCGCCGTCGATGTTGGCGGTGACCAGCGCGGTGATCAGGTCATCGGCCGGGCTGGCCAGCCGGGTGTTGCCCAGCTCGGTGACCAGGTCGGCCAGTTCCTGGCCCGCGGTGAGCAGCTGGAGCACCGCCTCGTCCGGGTCCTCGCTGAGGAAGTCCGGGTCGGCGCCGGACAGGATGATGTTGGTGTCCCGCAGCACCATGTCGTAGTTGCTGTCCGGGATGCCCATCATCCGGCAGATGATGGTCAGCGGCAGCCGGGCCGCGACGTTCGCCACGAAGTCGCACGGGCCGGTCTGCTGCAGATCGGCCACGATCTGCGCCGCGACGCGCTGCACGTCGTTCTCGAATTTCTTGATCATCCGGGGGGTGAACGCGCGGGACACGATGCGGCGCAGCCTGGCGTGCCGCGGGTCGTCCATATTGATCATGCTGCCGAAGAACTCGTTGAACTCGACGGGCAGGTCAACCAGGCTGGTCGCGCCCCGGCCGGAGGAGAACACGGCTGCGTTCCGGCTCGCCTCGACCACGTCCGCGTGCCGGACCAGCGCGTAATAGCCCGGGCCCGGGTTGGGGAACGGGGTCTCCGGCTCGGGGAAGAACGGGGGCGTGGGCAGGCGGCGCAGCTCGGCGAACGCGGCGTGCCGCTGCGCCAGCGGCAGACCCCAGAATTCGGTGTCGGACAGATCCATGCCGGTCATTCCAGTCGTTCCAGGAGGCTCGGCGGTGACCACGGGAACCACCCCAGGGTAGGCAGCTCGGCAACTAGAACCACGTTCGGTTCTATCGTGGCATACCGGACCCAGCGGGCGGAAGCTCGGGCGGACCGGGGTGATCGGGCCAGCGGGCCGGGGATACGCTGGCGGTACCGGGGACCGGTCGCCGGGCTGCCTGGAGATGCGATGAACGTGCTGGCCAAGGCCGTGCTGGCGGCCGCCGCCCTGCTCGCTGTGGGGTGTACTGCGGGGTGTGCCGCTGGTACCGGGGCTGCTGGTGCTGGTACCGGGACTGCTGGTGCTGGTGCGCGGGCGCCGCGCCGCGAGGGTCGGTGCAGGCGTGCATCGCGTTCGGTGTCCGTGCCATCGATGATCATCGGACGGTGACCCAGATGCCCGCCGCGTGCCGCGGGCTGAGCCGGGCCGAAGTCAATTTCGCCCTCGGCCGGGCTATCTACCTGGTGGCGGGCAGCGGGCAGCGGAAGGTGGCCTGGCGCCGCCACGCCGCCGTCGAGGGTGCCCGGCTGGCCAAGCTGATCACCGCCCTGGCTCAGTCGTCCCCGGGTGCTGGCCCGGGATCTGGGCGGCCGGCGGCGCGGGCGGCCGGGCCGGGCCGGTGGACCGCCGCCCGCTCGGCCTGGCCACGCTGGCCGCCTGGCTGCTGACCGTGGGCAGCGGGGGATACATGCTGGGCCGGTTCGTGGCCGGCGGCGGGCTGCGGCGGCAGCGCGCGGCCGGGGACCGTACCGGCCCGGCCGTGGTGCTCAGCCATTTCTGCCTGGCCAGCACCGGCCTGCTGCTGTGGGCCGGGTACCTGGCGACCAGTGTGCTGGGGCTGGCCTGGGCCGCGGTGGGGCTGCTGCTGCCGGTGATCGGGTTCGGCATGGCGACCCTGATCGTGTGGACCTCCGGGACGTCCCGCCGCGCGTCCGGGAAGTCCCGCCGGACGTCCGGGACGTCCGGTGCGCCGTCGGGGACGTCTGGGGTGCCGTCCCCGACGTCCAGGATGCCTGGTGAGCCGTCCGGGACGTCGGGTGCACAGGCTGAGACGTCCGTCCCGGTGTCCGCGACGTCCGCTGCGCCGTCCAGGACGTCCCCGGCAGGTGCGCCGGGTCAGGCGCAACTGGCTGAGGTGCGCGACCAGGCGCCGCCGGGCCCGGCCGCGGCCACGCCCGCGCCCGGCCGGCGGCCGTCCCGCTGGCTGACCGTGGTCATCCCGATCGGGCACGGCCTGCTCGCGATGACCACCATCCTGCTGGCACTGCTCACCGCCCTCGGCGCCACCTGAGCACGATGACCTCAGTGCGGGCGAGAAAGTGGTCGCCGGCGACCACTTTCTCACCGCACTGACGTTGCGTGGGATGACCTCAGTGCGGTGAGAAAGTGGGTCGCCCGGCAACCAACTTGCTCAGCTGCACATGGCAGTCCAGCCGAGGCAGCTGCAACCCGATCCGGACACCCCGCTGCGCGGATGAGTCAGCTCTGGGTGCGGCGGCCGGTCACGGATGTCGGGCGGATCCGGATCCAGAACTCGTGCTCGACAGCGGTGGGCCACGGTTGCAGGCCGAGCCGGTCCAGGCGGCGGATCTCGGCCTCGTCGTACACCGGGGTGGCCCGGCCGGTGACCAGCACGCTCCAGCCGGCCCGGGTCCGGGTGTCGAACTGATCGGCTTCGAACGTGACCGGGCCCTGTTCCCCGGCGCTGGTGAGCATCGAGCCCGGCGCGGTGCGGAACACCACATCCTGGCCGTCCAGGGCGTGGTTTACCGGCAAGATCACCACCTCGCCGTCGGTATAGAAGCCGACCCGGCCGAGCGGGACGGACCCGAGCAGGTCCAGGCACGCGGCGAAGGGCAGCGTCTCCAGCCCGGCATGGTCTATCGGCAGCTGTGGCATGGTCCACCTCCGATGCGGTGGCATTGGCCGATCGCGGTGTGAGACCGCGGCGTGCTCCTACCTCCCACCGTGCCCAGATCAGGCGATGGTGGCACCGGTCCGAGGTCCCGGGCGGGCGGGTCCTTCGCCCCCAGGCCCGGATCGGAACTTGCCGTCAGGCCCGGCGTGATTGATGCTGGGGCAGGCTGGGCACAGCAGGTGGACCACGCCCGGTGAGCGGAGCCTGACAATGATTGACTTCCGGCGGGCAGCATGAAAACCGAGATAGTGCCGCTGTTCCCGCTCGGCACCGTGCTCTATCCGGGGCTCCCGCTGCCGCTGCACATCTTCGAGCCGCGGTACCGGCAGCTGGTCCGGGATCTGCTGGACGGGCCACAGCCGGGCCGGTTCGGCGTCATCGCCATCCGCAAGGGGCGCGAGACGGGTGTGCACGGGGTCTCCGCGCTGTACGAGATCGGCTGCACCGCCACGCTGCGCCGGATCGCCGGGTACGACGACGGCCGGTTCGACGTGGTGACCATGGGCAGCCAGCGGTTCCGGCTGGCCGGGCTGGACGACTCCCGGCCATACCTCGGGGCGAGGTGGAATTGCTCGAGGAGAGCACCGGGGACCAGGCCGCGGCCGCGCTGGTGGCCGAGCGCGGTGCAGCGGGCGTTCCGCGGCTATGTCGAGGCGCTGGGCCAGCGCGAGGGAATCGAGACCAGCCCGCCGGAACTGCCGGACGAGCCGATCCTGCTGTCCTATGTGGTCGCCGCGTCGATGATCCTGGACCTGCCGGCCCGGCAGGCGCTGCTGGCTGAGCAGGATGCGCTGCACCGGCTGACCGCCGAGCGGGCGCTGCTGGCCCGGGAGATCACTATGCTCCGCTCGCTGACCGCCACCCCGGCCCCGGAATTGCGCAACTCGCCGTACAGCCCGAACTGAGCCCGGACCAGGGGCTCCGGTCGACCAGCGCGCTGAGCGTGCGGCCAAGCGGCGCGTCCACGGTGACCAGCGCTTCCGGGTCGCCCCGGGTCGGCCCCTGGTTGACGATGGCCACCGGGATGCCGAGCCGGGCCGCGTGCCGGACGAACCGGTAGCCGGACATCACGGTCAGCGATGAGCCGAGGACGACCAGCGCCCGGGAGCCGCTGACCAGCTCGTAGCACGAGTCCACCCGGGCCCGGGGCACGTTCTCGCCGAAGAAGATCACGTCCGGCTTGAGCACGCCGCCGCAGCCGGCGCAGTCCACCACCTGGAAGCGGGCCTCCGCCGCGGCGTCCAGCATGGCGTCGCCGTCCGGGTTGAGCTGGCCGGGCAGCGCGTCCCAGTCCGGGTTGGCCGCGCGCAGCCGCCGGTCGAGCTCGGTCCGCGCGGTGCGCTGGCCGCAGCCGCAGGCAGCGCACCCGGCTCAGGCTGCCGTGCAGTTCGATCACCTGCCGGGCGCCAGCCGCCTGATGCAGGCCGTCCACGTTCTGCGTGATGATCCCGGTGAGCTGGCGCGCGGCGCTCCAGTTCGGCGACCGCCTGGTGGCCGCGGTTCGGTGCGGCCGCCGCGATGTGCCGCCAGCCGAGATGGCTGCGCGCCCAGTAGCGCTGCCGGGCCGCGGCGCTCCCGGTGAACGTCTGGTACGTCATCGGCTGCGCGCGCCGGGCCAGGCCGGTCGGCCCGCGGTAATCCGGGATGCCGGACTCGGTGGACAGCCCGGCCCCGCTCAGGATGGCCACGCCACCCGCCGCGATCAGGCCGGCCAGCGCGGCCAGCCCGGCTGTCCTGGCACCGCCTGTGTCACGCATTCATGCTGCCTGACCGGCCGGGTGCCGCAGCCATCGGCCGGGCCTGGCCCGGGTAGGCGGCCCCTCCCCCGGGGGGGATGGTGGGGGAGGGGCCGCCGGTCATCAGTGCAGGATGGGCTTGCCCAGCGGCAGCGCCGGGCCGCCGGTGGCCTGGGTGGTCGCGTCGTAGAACAGGTAGACGCCGACCGCGGCGAACGCGAACACCACGTAGCCGCCGGCCTTGAGCAGGCCAGTGGATGCCTGGGTGGTGCCCAGCAGGACCAGCAGCAGGGCCACGTCGACGAGCCCGAACAGCAGGGTGAAGGCCAGCGGCAGCCGCAGCGTGGCCAGGGTGAGCAGCACGATGACGACCAGCCACGAGACCAGGAACAGCTCCTGGACCGAGACGGCGTTGATCGACGACGCCGAGGCCGAACCAGTTGTGCACCAGTCCCAGCACCAGCACCGCGTAGCTGAGCCAGAACCCGGCGAAGATGCCGAACACGCTGGCCACCGCGCTCTGGCCGACAGCCGCGGCCCAGATCGTGGCCAGGATCAGCCCCAGCGAGGTGGACGCCAGGATGATCGGCAGGGACGCCCCGACAGCCACGGCCGGCACGACGCCGACCAGGACCATGCCCAAGGCGAGCGACCCGACGATGAAGACCGGAAGCCCCAGCAGCGCTGGGTTGCCGGTCAACGGGGCCGGCACGGCCGGCGCTGGGGCGGCGGTTTCTCTGATGGTGGCGGATTCGCCGCTGGTCGCGGTCATCGCAGCTCCTTCGCAGGAGAACAGCCCGGACAGGTGACGCGGGCCTCGCCCCATACGTACCGCTCCGGCTGTGCTGTGGCGTTTCTCAGTTTGAGCCACCGTCGCTATCACGACGCCGGGGATCCGGTCCGGTGCGGGTACTTTGACTGGTATGAGCACCGTTGAGCAGGACCCGTACGCCACGGCGGCGGACCTGGTCGCCCGGTCCGCCGCGGCCTACGCGGCCAGTGTCCCGGAAGACCCTGCCGACGAGGGATTCTTCGGCCCAGGCAGCGTGGCGTGGCGGGTGAGCACGGACCTGTCCAGCCCGGTCGCCGGGCTGCGGGCGCTGCTGCTGCAGGCGCTGCACCCGCTGGCCATGGCGGGCGTGGACCAGCACAGCGACTGGCGGCGCGACCCGGTCGGCGCGGCTGGCCGCGACGTCCGCCTACCTGGCCACGATCAATTTCGCCGAGCGGGCGATGGCCGAGCGGGCCGCGGCCCGGGTGCGCCGCATCCATGAGCGGGTCACCGGGGTGGACACGGTGACCGGCCGGCGCTACGCGGCGGGCGATCCCGCGCTGCTGCTCTGGGTGCACAGCACGCTGGTCGAGTCGGGCATCGTGGCCGCCGCGCTGTTCGGCACGCCGCTGAGCCCGGCGGACAGCGACCGCTACGTGGCCGAGATGGTGGTCGCCGCGGAGCTCGTCGGCGTGCCCGCCGGCCAGGTCCCGGCCAGCGTGGCCGAGCTGGACGGTTACCTCGGCTCGGTGCGCCCGGAGCTGCGCTGCACGCCAGCCGCCCAGGAATCCATGGCCTACCTGCTCGACCCGCCGGGCCTCGACGAGGACATCGCCGAGATCTGGCAATTCATACGTAACGCCGCTGTCGCGTCACTGCCGTCCTGGGCGCGCGGCATGTACGGGTACCCGGAACCCGGCCCACTCACCGACAGCCGCCGGGCCGAGCTGCGGCAGGCACTCGGTGTGCTGGACACCGTGTTTCTCGGCGAGCCCGGTGTGCTGGAGGCACGGCAGCGGATCGAGCTGCGGGTGCGCGCGGCGCGGCGCCCGTGAGACGGCTTGTCTACGCGCTCACGATTGGGGCTTTGATCGCAGCGGTGGCACTGCTGTGCCGTCGGTTGCTGGCCAGCTGCGGGGGTGGTGCGCGCTTGACTGCGGCGGCTTGCCGCCGCCCGGCGCGAAGCGGCGATCAGGAGGTTCCGGGGGGTCGCCCCCCAGCCGCGCCGCTGGCCGGCGCTCGGCGCGAAGCGGCGATCGGGGGTCCGGGGGGTCGCCCCCCGGGCTAGCGCTGCGGGTGGAGCGGGGGAGGGCGGCGGTGCACCTCGCGGTGCGCGGCGGGGTGCGCTACGCGAGCAACGCGCCCCGGCTGTTCGCCGCGGCCGGCCAGCACCGGCAGCAGCTGCGCACCGACCTGGCCCTGCAGACCGCCGAGGACGTGGCGACCACGCTCGGTGCGATGAAGGGCGTGCTGATGAAGATCGGCCAGATGGCCAGCTACGTGGATGACGGGCTGTCCCCGGCGGTCCGCCGCACGCTGCGCCGGCTGCAGGACAGCGTCCCGCCGATGAGCGCCGAACTGGCCGCCCGGGTCGTCACCGAGGAACTCGGCTTGCCACCCGAGCAGGTGTTTGACCGCTGGGACCCGGACCCGATCGCCGCCGCGTCCATCGGTCAGGTGCACCGGGCGATCACCCGGGACGGCCGCGCGGTCGCGGTGAAGGTGCAGTACCCGGGCATCGCCGAGACCATCGCGGCCGACCTGCAGAACGTGGCCATGCTCCGCCGGATGCTGCGCATCACCGCACCCAGCCAGGACGTGGACGCGCTGATCGCGGAACTCCGCGACCGCGTCCTGGAGGAACTCGACTACCGGCGGGAAGCCAGCAACCAGCAGACGGTCGGGGCGCACTTCGCCGGTCATCCGACCATCCACGTCCCGGGCATCCTCAGCGAGCTGTCCACGAGGCGGGTGGTGACCAGCGAACTGGCCGACGGGGCCCGGTTCGCCGAGCTGGCTGGCTGGTCGCAGCAGGAGCGCGACCTGGCCGCCGAGACGATCTACCGGTTCACGTTCCGCAGCCTGTACGGGGCACAGCTGTTCAACGGCGACCCGCATCCGGGCAACTACCTGTTCCACGGCGGTGGCCGGGTCACCTTCCTCGACTTCGGCCTGGTCAAGTACTTCAGCCCGGCTGAGCTGCAGCCGCTCATCGACATGGTCCGCTACCTGTGCGTGGACGAGGACCCGGAGGGTTTCCGGGCCGCCATGGTGCAGGCGGGTTTCCTCATCCCGGACGCGCCGGTGAGCACGGACACCGTGGTGCAGCACATGGCCGTGTTCTACGACACGGTGCGCCGGCCTGGCTCGCGGCAGATCACCGGGGACTACGCGTCGGCGGTGGTGCGCCGCTTCTTCGACGTGCGCAGCCCGCTGGCCCAGTACGTCAGCGTGCCCCGGTCGTATGTCATCCTGCAGCGGATCAACCTGGGGCTGTTCGCGGTGCTCGGCGAGCTGACCGCCACCGCGGACTGGCGGGCCATCGCGGAGGAGATCTGGCCGTTCGTACAGGGCCCGCCGGCCACCCCGATGGGCGCGGCCGAGGCCGCCTGGCGGGCCCGCCGGGGCGGCCCGGAACGGCTGCCCGCCTGACCGCCAGGCCCGGATGATCATCTCGTTACCGATCTGTGAAGGTGCGAGTCAGGCGCGTGTGCCTGCAGCGAACAGCTGATAAGGCGCATACTGGAGGTGATGAAAACTCCCCACGCCGCGACCCGGCGTTACCTGCCCGGAAGTCCCTTCAACACCCCGCCCGTGGTCCGGCCGGTGAAGACGTTCGAGCCGCAGGAACTGGTCACCCACGACCGGTACGGCCTGGGCCGGATCATCAGCACCGACGAGAGCGGAGTACTGGTCGAACTTCGGTACTCAGCAGGAGCGGATCGCCCCTCCGTACAGCAAGCTGACCAAGCTCTGAGGTCAGCTCACCACGCTGTGCCGTCCTAGGCTGCCACCCGCCTCCGCTGGGCGGCCGGGCGGCTTGGCCAGCCTGGTGCCAGTGTCCCTGGTATCGCCGTGCCCGCTGTCTGCCGGGCCGCCGATGGCGGGCTCGTCACCCGCGGGCCAGGTGGCCAGCGCGATGACGACCGGCTGCGGTACCCCATCGAGGACCGCGACCGTGCAGGCCACGGTTACTTTCCCGGCCCGGACCCGGGCCCAGTCGGCGTCGCGGGTGGCCTCCAGCCGCGGTTTGCTGTCTGACCGGCCTGCCGCGGTCAGGCACGCGGTGATGGCCCGCAGCCGGGCACTGACCGTGTCCGGCCGCCCGGCGTAGCGCTCATGCAGCTGCCCGGCCAGTTCCTCCAGTGCGGGCCCGGCGCCCGGTAGCTGAGGGCCGGGCTGGCCGATCGTCTCCCAGTGGCAGGCCACCGGCATGCTGGCCCGGGCGGTCAGCTCGAAGCCGGTGAGCGGGCCGGTGCCGGCCGACGCATCCATCCAGGGCAGGTCCGCCGGCGGTGCGGGCTCAGCGGGCCCGGGCAGCCCGCAGCGCACGGTGACCCGCAGCGCCGGATCGAGGCCGAGGTCCGCGCCACGCCCTTCGATGGCGGCGGCCAGCAGCGTGGGGTGCCAGGCTGGATTCGGCGCCAGGCGGCCGGCCTCGCGCAGCCGCAGCCCGGTCAGCGTGAGCACGGCCAGTCCCGTCGCGTCGCGCGCCGTCACCTGCCAGGTCCCGGCGGGCCCGGCGGTCCGCTCCGCGCGGACCTGAACCGCGCCGCGCACCTGCTGGCCGGTCAGGCTGAGCGAGCGGAACCCGGCCGGCAGCACCCGGCGGTCGGGGACGCACGCCTGCAGCATGTGCATCACCGCGTCGTTCAGCCCCGGGCTGCCCAGCAGCAGCGTGCTGTCCGGGCGCTGGGCTGGCCCGGCTGGGGTGCCGGGCCCCGGCGGCGCGGTGGTGAACCAGGGCCGGTCGTCGGCGCCCCGGATCAGCGCCCGGCAGGACCGGGCGGTCACTTCGGGCAGGAAGGCGACCCGGCGGAACGGCCCACGCTGGAAGCAGATCGCCCGGTACACGTCGGTCCCGTCCACCATGCCGCCCGGCGCGGCCGCCGCCAGGCCGGGCCGCTGGCCGCGGCCGCCGGCCGCGCCGTGGTCGGGCCACCCGCCGGGCGGCCCGCCGTGTGCCGCGCCGGGCTGCAGCGGGAAGAACGCCCGGAAGTGATCCAGGCTGAAGCCGGTGCCCGAGGCGCGCAGCACAGTCTCGACCGCGTCGTCCCGGAGCAGCGCGCACACCCGCAGCGTGGTCTCCTGGTCGCCGGTGGGCAGCACCACCGGCGCCTCCATCGAGACGTCCGCCAGCTCGCGCAGCGGCCGCCCGGCCAGCGCGGCGGCCGCCTGCGCCATCGCCTCGAGCCCGATGGCCGGCGGCAGCACGGTGCGCCCGTCGAGCAGGTAGTCAGCCAGGTAGGGGTCGGTGTGGGCGGACACCCGGGCCTCGGCGACCAGTTCCACCCGGGGGTAGTGCACCCGCACGGTCTCCAGGAAGCGTCCGCTCCGGTCAGCCCCGCCGTCCGTGGCGGAGTCCCGGCCGAGCCGGCCGTGGATGGCGACGCGGGCCGCCCCCGCCTGGTCGGCCAGCGCGTTCATCAGCAGCCGGCCCAGCTCAGCCGGGGCCGCCTGGCCCCCGGCCGGCGGCCAGGGCAGGTCGGCGTGCAGCACCCGGCAGCCCGGCAGTCCATGGCCCAGCCGCCGGGCCTGTTCGGCCAGGGCGGCGGCGGCCAGCCCAGCCGCGCCATGCCGGGCCGCGCCGTACCGGGCGGCCAGGGCGCTGGTGGTCACCAGCTGCCGCAGGCCAGCCGCGTTGATCGCACCGAGCAGGTTGCTCAGCCCGTCGGCCTGAGCGGAAATCAGCGCGCGCACCTCGTCGCGGGGCAGCTCGGTGCAGCTGGACCGCGGGGCGCTGCTGGCCGGGTAGTACACCGCGGTCACCGGGCCGATCTGCTGCTCGATGCCGGCGATCACCGCCTCGGCCTGGTCGGGATCGCCGAGGTCCGCCGTGGTGTAGCTGACCACCGTGCCCGCGCGGCGCAGGCTGGCCAGGGCCAGGTCCACCGTCGCGGCCTCAGCCGGCCCGGCAGGCCCGCCGACCAGGGCGAGCCGGGCGCCCGAGCCGGCCAGCAGCCGGGCCATGGCCAGGATGTCGCCCGGCTGCCCCGCGCTGACCAGCACCACGTCGGTCCGGCCAAGACGTGCGCTGGCCGGGTGGCCGGCGCCAGCTACATCCGGCCGGGTGCGCGGGACCGGCCCGGCAGCGGCCACCATGACCGGTTCCCGTGCCTCACCGGCGGCGTCCAGCACGAGTTCGCGCAGCCGGCCCGGCTCGGTGGCCGCGAACCGCTGCGCGGCCAGCAGCCCCGCCATGCTGTCCGCCGTGCGGATCAGGGTGATGCCCAGCGACGGGTGCTCAGCGTGCAGGCTGGCGCAGAAACCGGCCAGCCCGGCGGCGGGCGTGATCACCACCAGGCTGCCCGCGGCGACGGCGTCGCGGGCCGCCGCGATCAGCCTGCTGCTCCCGTCCGGATCGGCCAGGTCGCCGATGACGGCCAGCACGCCGGTGGCGGCCGGGTCGTCCTCGAATACCTCCGCCGCCATCCGGCCGAACGGCTGCCGGGTAGTGGCGTGCAGCCGCCACGGTTCCTCGTCCACCGGCCGGGCCGGCCGCCCAGGTGGGCGGAGTTCCTCGGTGAAGCAGCGGAGCCAAGGCCCGACGCCGGGGTATGGGTCACCATCGGCGGCTGCACCAGTGGCCGCAGTGGCGGCGGCCGGGACACTGGCGGCCGGGGCACCGGTCCTGGCTGGGCTGGCTGCGCCGGCTGGGCTGGTTGCGCTGGTTGCGGCGGTATCGGTGGTGGCGGCGGTATCGGTGGTGGCGGCGCTGGCCGAGGCGGCGCTGGCCGCGCTGATCACCTCGGCACACGGGTTGCTGATGAACACCCGTGGCCTGGCCATGTCGATCTGGCGCGACGGCCGCCCGGCCAGCAGGGCGCTCAGGCTGGCCACGGCGCCCGCCGCGAACAGGGCTGCGGCCACCGCCGGAGCAGCCGGACCATCCGGACCGGCCGCCAGGCTGATCGTGGGCACCGGGCCGGCGCCCGCGGCCAGCCCGGCCATCGCCTGCCCCGGCCCGGTGTCCAGCAGCAGGTCCATCCCGGCCGCGGCGGCGCGCAGCGCCTCGGCCAGCCGCACCGGCTCGGTGACCTGGTCACACAGCAGCCGCCGGATGTCCGCGCCTGGTGTTATCGCCCGGCCGGTCACCGCCGAGATGAGCTGCTTGGCCGGGGCGGTGAACTCGGCGCCGGCCAGCACCTCGCGCAGCGCCGCGGACCGCTCCGCCCGGGTACTGGCCGCGGTCAGTACGGCGGTGCGTGCTGCGATCAGCCGGACCGCGGCCGCCTCGGCCAGGCTGCCGGACCAGACCAGCGCGGTGATCTCGCCCACGCCCTGCCCCACCGCGGCGGCCGCGCGCAGGCCCAGGCCATCCAGCCAGCGGAGAGCGTTCAGTGAAGATTGTGCGATGGCGGGTGCGGCGGCGGGCCCGGGCGGTTCCCGGCCCGCTTCGCTGGCCGCGAGCTCACCCGGGAACAGCAGCGCGACCCGGCCGGCCGCGCGGTCCGCCGCGAACAAGCCGGGCCGCACGGTCAGCTGCCCGGTGCGCAAGCTGGGCAGCAAGGCGGCCGCGGTGCGGCTGCAGCCGGCGCAGCTCGTCCTGATCGGTCGCGACCAGCGCGACCCGGACCGGGCCGGCGCCGGCTGCGCGGCCGGCCTGGCAGGCCAGGTCGCCCAGCTCGGCGTCGGACAGGCCCGGGGCAGCCGCGGCCACCTGGGACAGCAGGGCGGCCAGCGCGGCCCGGTCCGGCCCGCTGAACGTGAACGCCTCGGCCCGCGGGGCGCTGGGTACCGACCAGGCGGCCAGGCTCTGGCCGCCCGGGCTGGCCGTCACCTGCTGACCGCGGCTGGGCGGCTGGCCGGTGCCGGGGTGGCGGCCGGCGCCGGCCTGCTCGGCGGGGCCAGGCTGCGGCGCGGCAGTGGGCAGCTGATGACGTTCCCGGCGCAGCACCAGGTGCACCGTGCTGCCCGCCGGGTCGATCGAGGTGACCGCGGCCAGCCTGGTCCGGCCGGGCCAGGATTCGGCCGACCGGGGCACCCGCAGCACCGCGCCGGCGTCGCTGAGCAGCGGATGTGGCTGCACGCAGCCGGTGACCGGCGGGATGACCCCGGCGTTCACCGCCAGGGCGGCCTTGATCAGCCCGGCCGCGCCGGCCGCGGCCTTGGTGTGCCCGACGTTGGCTTTCACCGAGCCGAGCGCGGCGGCGGCCGCCGCGCCCGCGCGGATGGTGGTCAGCGCGGTCAGCTCGGCCAGGTCGGCGTCGGCGGTACCCCGGCCGTCGCCCTCGATGAACTGGACGTCAGCCGGCTGTACCGCGGCCCGCTGATAGGCCCGCTGCAGGGCCAGCAGCTGGTTGCTGGGCAGCCCGGCCGACGACATGCCCCAGCCCACGATGTCCGCGTAGCTCGGCATGTCGGCCGCCCGGGCGTCCGCCGCCCGCATCAGCGCGATGATCCCGCAGCCCTCGCCAGGCAGGAACCCGGTCGGGCTGGCGTCGTAGATGCGCATCGGCCCGGTGGTCAGCAGGCCAGCCTGGGCCAGCCCACCTAGCTCGAACGGGTCCAGGCTGATATCCACCCCGCCGGCCAGCACGAAATCGAGCTCGCCCCCGGCCAGCAGGGCACAGCCGGTGGCCACCGCGAGCAGCGCCGAGGAGTGCGCGGCGTCCACGGCCTGGCCGCCGCCGCGGAAGCCGAACTGATGGCAGATCCGGTCCGCGATGGCGCCGGGCTGGCTGCCCGCCAGCGTGGCCGGGCCAGGCTCCGGGAACGGGGCGGCGAACGCGCCAGCCGCGTGCCGCAGTACCCCGGGCCGGCCGGCCAGCGGCACCGCCCCGGCGGCCAGCGCGGCCTCGAGCACAGTGGCTACGAACGGCCACTGGGTGCGCAGCGCAGTGGCCCGGGAGACCTCACCGGTCAGCGTGTTGCCGAGCAGCACGCCGGCCCGGTCCCCGGCCAGGCCCTGGCCACCGGGAAAGCCCGCGTCGGCCAGTGCGCGGCCCGCGGTCTCCAGGGCGAGCCAGTGCGCCGGGTCCGCGGCCTGGTAGGCGGCCTCGGCCACGCCGAACTCGGCCCGGCTGAACTCCCATCCCTCGAGCAGGGCGGCCCGGGGCAACTGGCCACCGGTGGCCGCGCCGCCGTGCCGGCCCGGGGGCAGGCGGCGGAACGAGCGGCGTCCGGCCAGCGCGCTCTCGAACAGGGTCAGCGGGTCATCCGCATCGGGGAACCTGCAGGCTAGGCCGACGATGGCGATCGGGGTTGCGCGTTCTCCCTCAGGTATCTGCGCAATTGGTTCTGCGATCGTATGCACTAGCCATTATCTCTTTCCTGGTCACGGGAACTACTACTCGTCCCGCAACGTCCATTTTTCTCTGCAGCGGCTGATTTCACGGCCTCGTCATGCGCATCGCCTGGACGTCGTGCCGGGCTGAGATCAGCCCAGTCTGACGGCCACTCACGACGCACCTGCCGCGATGGTCTGGACGACCTTATTCAGGTTCAGTTCCGCCGGTCAATCTCGTTAGCAGGACGTGTGATTATGTGTGGCTCAGCCTATTTAAGGGCAGTATTATCCGCTCCGGTCCGGGCCTATAACCTGCGCCGGAATTATGCCGGCCGGGCGGGATGCGGGCGATGTGGCCGGGCCGGGTACCGGGTGCCCCGGGGGCCGGGCCATACTCGTGGGTGCCGGGCGGCACCTGGTGCGACTGAGCGGCGCGCCCGGTTCCCCCGTCCGTATCGCAGAGTCGCACGGAGGTGCCGTGATGGCGGAGGGCCTGATCACTGTGCAGAGCGCGTACTCCGCGGCGGAGACGATCGACCGGCTGGCCGACACCGTCACCCAGGCCGGGCTGCACATCTTCGCCCGGGTGGATCACGCGGCGGGCGCCGAGCAGGTCGGTATGCCGCTGCGGCCGACCCAGTTGCTCATCTTCGGCCAGGCCCGCGGCGGCACTCCGCTGATGCAGGAGAACCAGACGGCCGGCATCGACCTGCCGCTCAAGGCACTGGCCTGGACCGATGCGGCCGGGCAGAGCTGGCTCAGCTACAACGACCCGGAGTGGATCGCGCAGCGGCACGGCCTGGCCGAGCCGAGCGCCCAGGCGGTGCAGGCGATGCGTGGCGCACTGGCCAAACTGGCTGCTGCCGCCGCCGGAACCGCTCCGGTAACCAGCTAGCACAATTCGCTGGACCGGGTGCGCTACCCTGGTGGCATGCGTTCTGCCCGGCAGCTCCTTACTTAGCCGCGCCGACCGACCCCGTCGTTGGCGCGGCTGCCCCTCGCGAGCGGGGGGCTTTTCTGTTGCCGGAGCCGGATCGAGTGCCGAAGGAAAACCATGACAGCCGCCGAAAGTGCCGAGCGGGCAGCCCACTACGATCCACGCGACGTCCAGGACAAATGGCTGGCGCGCTGGGATGAGCTGGACCTGTTCCGGGCCAGCGATGAGGCCGGGGACAGCCGGCCGCGCCGCTACCTGCTGGACATGTTCCCGTACCCATCCGGCGACCTGCACATGGGGCACGCCGAGGCCTACGCCATCGCGGACGCGATCGCCCGGTACCACGTGCAGCGCGGCGAGAACGTGCTGCACCCGATCGGCTGGGACGCCTTCGGGCTGCCCGCGGAGAACGCCGCGATCCGGAACAACACCCATCCGGCCGACTGGACGTACCGGAACATCGAGACCCAGGCCGCCTCGTTCCGCCGGTATGCCGTGTCCTTTGACTGGACGCGGCGGCTGGCAGACCTGCGATCCGGACTATTACCACTGGAATCAGTGGCTGTTCCTGCGCTTCTACGAGCGCGGGCTGGCCTACCGCAAGGATGGCTACGTCAACTGGTGCCCGCACGACCAGACCGTGCTGGCCAATGAGCAGGTCATCGCCGGGAAGTGCGAACGGTGCGGCACCGAGGTGATCCGCCGCCTGCTGACCCAGTGGTACTTCAAGATCACCGACTATGCCGAACGCCTGCTGGCTGACATGGAGCAGCTGGACGGCAAGTGGCCGGACCGGGTGCTGCTGATGCAGCGGAACTGGATCGGGCGGTCCGAGGGCGCCGAGGTACGGTTCGCGATCGAAGGGCGGGACGAACCGGTCACGGTGTTCACCACCCGGCCGGACACGCTGTACGGGGCTACCTTCTTCGTGGTGGCGGCGGATTCGGCGCTGGCCGCCGAGATCTGCGCGCCGGGGCAGCGGGCCGCCCTGGAGGAGTACCTGGGCCAGGTGCGGAAGCTGACCGACATCGAGCGGCAGGCCGCCGACCGGGAGAAGACCGGCGTGTTCCTGGGCCGGTACGCGATCAACCCGGTGAACGGGGAGCGGCTGCCGGTGTGGGCGGCGGACTACGTGCTGCCCGACTACGGCACCGGCGCGATCATGGCCGTGCCCGCGCACGACCAGCGGGACCTGGACTTCGCCCGCAAGTTCGGGCTGCCGGTGCAGGTGGTCGTGGACACCGGTGAGCCGGACCCGGTCGAGACCGGGGTGGCCACGCACGGCGACGGCCGCTGGTCAACTCGGGCCCGCTGGACGGGCTGAGCAAGGCCGACGCCATCGCCCGGATCACCCGGATCATGGAGGGGGAGGGCCAGGGCCGGGCCGCGGTGAACTTCCGGCTGCGGGACTGGCTGGTCTCCCGGCAGCGGTTCTGGGGCACGCCGATCCCGATCGTGTACTGCGACTCCTGCGGCGAGGTCCCGGTCCCCGACGAGCAGCTGCCGGTGGTGCTGCCCGACCTGCGCGGCCAGGACCTGGCGCCCAAGGGCGTCTCGCCGCTGGCCGCGGCGGCCGACTGGGTGGACACGGAATGCCCCAAGTGCGGCGGCCCGGCGCGCCGGGACACCGACACGATGGACACGTTCGTGGACTCGTCGTGGTACTTCCTGCGCTACTGCTCGCCGCACTACCAGCACGGCCCGTTCGATGTCGCCGCGGTACGCCGGTGGTGCCCGGTTGACCTGTACGTGGGCGGTGTGGAGCACGCCATCCTGCACCTGCTGTACAGCCGGTTCTTCATCAAGGTGCTGCAGGACATGGGCATGGTGGACTTCGGCGAGCCGTTCACCGAGCTGCGGAACCAGGGCCAGGTGATCAACCGCGGCCGGGCCATGTCGAAGTCGCTGGGCAACGGCGTGGACCTGGGGCAGCAGCTGGCCGCGCACGGGGTGGACGCCATCCGGCTGACGATGATCTTCGCCAGCCCGCCCGAGGATGACATCGACTGGGCGGACATGAAGCCGGAGGCGCAGGTCAAGTTCCTGGGCCGGGTGTGGCGGATCGCGGCCGACGTCGGTACCGCCGCGCCGTCCGGCCAGGCTGACCTGGCGCTGCGCAAGGTCACCCACCGGACCATCGACGAGGTCACCCGGCTGATCGAGGCCTACCGGCTGAACGTGGCGGTGGCCCGGCTGATGGAACTGGTCAGCGCGACCCGCAAGGCCATCGACTCCGGCCCGGGCGCGGCCAACCCGGCGGTGCGCGAGGCGGCGGAGACACTGGCCGTGCTGCTGTCGCTGTTCGCGCCGTACACCGCCGAGGAGTGCTGGGAGCTGCTGGGCCGGCCGGCGTCGGTGGCGACGGCCGGCTGGCTGGCCGCGGACCCGGCGCTGCTGGTGGAGGATCTGGTGACCTGTGTGCGTGCAGGTCGGCGGCAAGGTGCGGGACCGGCTGGAGGTCCCGCCGGGCATTAGCGAGGACGAGCTGCGGACGCTGGCGCTGGCCGCGCCGGGCGTGCTGCGGGCACTGGCCGGCCTGACCCGGACGGTGATCGTCCGGGCTCCCAAGCTGGTCAACATCGTCCCAGCCTGACGGGCCTGGCTGGCTGGCGGGCCGATCGGCATCCGTTCCGCTCGGCCCGGCACCAGCTCAGACGCGGCGCAGTACGGCGACCACGCGACCCAGGATCGCGGCCTCGTCACCAGGTATCGGCGCGTACGCCGGGTTGTGCGGCATCAGCCAGACATGACCGCCGGAGTGCTTGAACGTCTTGACCGTCGCCTCGCCGTCGATCATCGCGGCCACGATGTCGCCGTTCTCCGCGACCGGCTGCTGCCGGACCACGACCCAGTCACCGTCCGCGATGGCGGCGTTGATCATGGAATCCCCGACTACCTTGAGCAGGAACAGCGTCCCCTCGCCGACGATCTGCTTGGGCAGCGGGAAGATGTCTTCGATCGCTTCCTCGGCCAGGATCGGACCACCAGCGGCGATCCGGCCGACCAGCGGCACCATGGTGGCTTCCTGGGACGGGATGTCCAGCGGGGTGTCCTCGTCCAGTTCGGCCTCGGGCCGGATGGCGGGCTGACCGGGCAGCCGGATCTCCACGGTGCGCGGCCGTCCCGCGTCGCGGCGCAGGTAGCCCTTGCTCTGCAGGGTGGACAGCTGGTACGACACGCTGGACGTGCTGGTCAGGCCGACCGCCTCACCGATCTCCCGCATCGACGGCGGGTAGCCCCTGCGCTGCACCGAATCCCGGATGACCTGCAGTACCTTGCGCTGCCGCCAGGTCAGGACATGATCCGGATCGGGCCGGTCTGGCATTTCTGTGACCACTGTCGGGACGCTTCCTTTCGGCTTGCGTCCTGGCCGGCCTTTCGGGCGGGACGCAAGCGCGTCGGTCTCATGGCGGCCCGGCGCGCCGTCGTCGCCGGTGGTGCTGTCCATCGATAGACCTCCCGATCTGGTGGCTGAGTCCAGAGCAGACGCTAGTACCTACGCCCCAGTATCTCAAACAACTGTTCGATGGACGAAAAAAGTGTCGTACCCCTGCGCTAGATCTTTACCGTACAGTCATTCGATCGAAAGCACAATCGATCGAACTGCTGTACAGTAGAACGTGATTTCGACAGTGGAGGCTGGCATGAGCGTGATGAGCACGGGCCGGCGGCCCGGGGCGGTCGTCCGCCGACTCAGTCCCGACAACGCGTACTCGCTGCCGCGGCGGCCCGGTCCCGCGGGCAGTAGGCCCACCGCCCGGCGGCGGCCGGGACGGCCCCGGCTGCACCTGGTCCCGCCGCTGCCCGCCGCCCCGGCTGAGGATCGGCCCGCCGCGCCGCCACGCGGCCGGGTCCCGGGCCTGGCCGGCGCGTGCCGCGCCAGCCCCGGCGTCCCAGTTAGCCGCAGTGCGCCAGGGGGCCGCAGTGCGCCAGTTAGCCGCAGTGCGCCAGTTAGCCACAGTGCGCCAGCTGGCCGCAGTCATCCCCGCCGCAAGGTCCGGCTCACCCGGCGTGGCCGGGTGGTGGTCTGGGTGCTGGCCGCGCTGGCCGCCGCCGCGGTGCTCACCCCGGTGTGGCTGATCGCCGCGACCGGGGCCCAGGCGGCCAATCACGGCCTGCCGCCCACGGCGGTGCACGCCGGGATGCGGCATGTCGTGGTCCGGTCCGGGCAGACCCTCTGGTCGATCGCCATGGCGGCCGAGCCAGCCGCTGACCCCCGGGTCGTCACCCAGGAGATCATGCAGGTCAACGCGCTGAGCAGCGAGGTTGTCGTGCCCGGCGAGAGCCTGTGGGTGCCCGCCAGCTAACCGTCTCGCGGCGCAGCCGCGGCGGGCGAACGCGACTGGTGGCTGAGGCCCGCTCCTGGGCCGCCGGAGGAAACTTGCCGGGCCCGCGCGTTGGCGCTTGCACTCAACGCGTTGTCTGCTCTACGGTAACCACAACATATAGTAGTTACATAGCTGTAGTTCTTGCACAAGTTGTGGTGACGGTGACTGCGTTCCGTGGTGGCCGCCAGTGGAGGTGATCACGTGTTCTGCCCGTACTGCAAGCACGCGGAGAGCCGGGTCATCGACAGCCGCACCGCCGACGACGGCGCTGCGATCCGCCGTCGCCGGTCCTGCCCGGCGTGCGGGCGGCGGTTCACCACCCAGGAGACGGTGATCCTGATGGTGGCCAAGCGCAGCGGCGCCACCGAGCCGTTCACCCGGGAGAAGATCGTCCGTGGTGTCCGGCGGGCCTGCCAGGGCAGGCCGGTGACCGAGGATCAGCTGGCGATCCTCGCCCAGCAGGTGGAGGACACGATCAGGGCCCGGGGGTCCGGCGAGGTGGCATCCCACGATGTGGGGCTGGCCATTCTGGGACCGCTCCGCGAGCTGGACGAGGTGGCATATCTGCGCTTCGCGTCGGTGTACCGCGGTTTCGAGTCGCTGACCGACTTCGAGGTAGAGATCAGCGCGCTGCGGACGGCGCGTGACGAGGCGGCCGCGTTGACGCGGTGAGCCGGCCGGGCACGGTGAGCCGGTACGGGGTCAGCCAGCACAGGACCGAGCTGGACGAGCACTACTTCATTTCGACGGATGGGCCTGGCCGGGCCCGCTAGGGATCCAGCGGATCCCGGAAGGGGGAGTGACATGACGGAGACGGTGAGCGGGACCGCGCCGCGGGGCGGCAAGGGCTCGCGCAAGGGGCTCACGATCGGGCGCATCTACACCCAGGAGGGTGTGCACCCGTACGACGAGGTCACCTGGGAACGCCGCGATGTCGTCATGACCAACTGGCGGGATGGCACGGTCAACTTCGAGCAGCGCGGGGTCGAGTTCCCCGACTTCTGGTCGGTCAACGCGGCCAACATCGTCACCACCAAGTACTTCCGCGGCGCGGTGGGCACCCCGCAGCGCGAGTGGAGCCTGCGCCAGCTGGTGGACCGGGTGGTCGGCACTTATGTCCGGGCGGGCCGGGAGAACGGCTACTTCGCCACCGGCAAGGACGCCGAGATCTTCGAGCACGAGCTGACCTACGCGCTCATCCACCAGATCTTCGCCTTCAACTCCCCGGTCTGGTTCAACGTCGGCACGGCGTCTCCGAGCCAGGTCAGCGCGTGTTTCATCCTGGCCGTTGACGACACGATGGACTCGATCCTGGACTGGTACAAGGAAGAGGGCCTGATCTTCAAGGGCGGCTCCGGGGCCGGGGTGAACCTGTCCCGGATCCGGTCCAGCAAGGAGCTGCTCTCCTCCGGCGGCACGGCCAGCGGCCCGGTCTCGTTCATGCGCGGCGCGGACGCGTCGGCCGGCACGATCAAGTCAGGCGGCGCCACCCGCCGGGCGGCCAAGATGGTGGTCCTCGACGTCGATCACCCCGACGTCGAGGAGTTCATCGAGACCAAGGCGCGCGAGGAAGAAAAGGTCCGGGTGCTCCGCGACGCCGGGTTCGACATGGACCTCGGCGGCAAGGACATCGCCAGCGTCCAGTACCAGAACGCCAACAACTCGGTCCGGGTGTCCGACGAGTTCATGCGGGCCGTCGAGCAGGGCGGCAAGTTCGATCTGCTGGCCCGGCTGACCGGCGAGACCGTCGAGACGGTCGACGCCAAGACGCTGTTCCGCAAGATGGCCCAGGCGGCCTGGGCGTGCGCCGACCCGGGCATCCAGTACGACAGCACGATCAACGGCTGGCACACCTGCCCGGAATCGGGCCGGATCACCGCGAGCAACCCGTGCAGCGAGTACGTCCACCTGGACAACTCGTCGTGCAACCTGGCCAGCATCAACCTGCTGAAGTTCCTGCGCGCCGACGACACGTTCGCGGTGGAGAAGTTCCGGCAGATCACTGAGCTGATCATCACCGCGATGGACATCTCGATCTGCTTCGCGGACTTCCCGACCGAGAAGATCACCCAGACCACCCGCGCGTACCGGCAGCTGGGCATCGGCTACGCCAACCTGGGCGCGCTGCTCATGGCCACCGGGCACGCCTACGACTCAGCGGGCGGCCGGGCCATCGCGGCCGCCATCACCTCGCTGATGACCGGCACCGCCTACCGCCGGTCCGCGGAACTGGCCGCCGTGGTGGGGCCCTACGACGGATATAAGCGCAACGCTATCGCGCACAAGCGGGTGATGCGCAAGCACGCGGACGCGAGCAGGCAGATAAAGGCGCTCGGCGGAATGGACGAGGAAATACTTGCCGCCGCCAACAAGGCGTGGGACAAATGTGTTACACTGGGTGAAAAGAACGGTTACAGAAATGCCCAGGCTAGCCTATCGGCTCCGACCGGCACTATAGGCTTGATGATGGATTGCGATACCACTGGCGTCGAGCCGGATTTGGCATTGGTCAAATTCAAGAAACTGGTCGGCGGTGGCTCAATGCAGATCGTCAACCAGACCGTGCCGCGGGCGCTGAAGAACCTCGGCTACCAGCCGGAGCAGGTCGAGGCGATCGTCGAGTACATCGCCGAGCATGGGCACGTGGTCGACGCGCCTGGCCTGCGTCCGGAGCACTACGAGGTGTTCGACTGCGCGATGGGCGAGCGGGCGATCGGCCCGATGGGGCACGTCCGGATGATGGCCGCCGTGCAGCCCGCCCTGTCCGGGGCCATCTCCAAGTGTGTGACCGGGGAGACGCTCGTCCCGTCGTCGGACGGTCTCGTCCGGATCGCAAGCCTGCACCATGGCGAAGCGGAGGATACCTTCCGCCCAGAGCGCCTGGTGATCTCGTCGCTCGACGGCGACCGGAAGACCGACGCCTTCTATTACGGCGGCGTGCGGCCCGTGCGCCAGGTCACTCTCCGATCCGGGCACTCCATCACCGGGACGCATCCGCACCGGCTGCTCGTCGCCGGTGAGGGCGCGCCGGAATGGAAGACCCTGGCGGAGATAGAGCCAGGTGACTACGTCGCTATTCAGTACGGTGCCGAGTTCTGGGCGGGCACCCCAGCTAGCCTGCGCGACGTCCGCGTATCGGCGTCTCACGGCAGTCAGAAGGCCGTGGCACTCCCGGAGGAGATGACCACCGAACTGGCCTTCCTGCTGGGGGCGTATGCCGCTGAGGGACATACCTCTCGCAGCAACTGGACCGTCACGATCACGAATTCGGTGCCAGCAGTCCTCGATCGGGTCCGGGACGCTTGGCAGAGCGTGTTCGGGCTGACTGCCCGGATCGTTGCGGAGCCTGGCAAATGCCCGGGAGTCATCGTCTCGTCCAAGACCGTTGTGGAATTCATGGCCGCGCTTGGCTGCGGGGCCCGTTCCTCGGACAAGCGGATACCGGACGCCGTGCTTCGCTCGCCCCGCGAGATGGTGCTGGCATTCCTGCACGGCCTCGCCCTGGATGCTTACGTGACGACCGGGGACTCGGCCAAGTGGGCGATCTGCCTGGACAGCCCGGCGCTGTTGGATGATCTGCAGGCGGTCATGACCAACCTGGGCGTCATGCACAGCCGGATCACCAAGTACAACAAGGAGTACGGCAAGACTTACGACGAGGTGTACGCCGCCGGGCTCCAGGGGCAGCTCATGTGCAGCCTGGTCCCCTTCCCTGAGCCGGAGAAGGCAGAACGGGCCGCGCGCTACCTGGCCAAGCACTGCTCCGCAGGCACTTCAGATGTGGTGCCTGGCGTCACTGGCCGGGAACTGTACGAGCTGATCCCAGTGCGGGGACCGGGCAGTGCGACTGAGCCGGGATGGCGCGGAGCGTTCCACTTCCTGCTCGATCCGCGGACGCAGCATGTGACGCGCAGGACGCTTGAGCGCGTTTCCACCCTGCCTGGTGTGCAGTTGCCCGCTTGGCTGCGCGAGGTGATCGATGGCAACCTGCACTTCTCGCCGGTCGCGTCGGTGACTGACAAGGGTGAGGCCGAGGTGTACGACCTTTCCGTTCCAGAGACGCACGCCTTTGTCGCGAACGGGATCGTCAACCACAACACCGTGAACCTGCCCGAGTCGGCGACGGTCGAGGACATCGAGTCCATCTACCTGGAGGGCTGGAAGCTCGGGCTCAAGGCCCTGGCCGTCTACCGGGACAACTGCAAGGTCGGCCAGCCACTGTCCGACGCGAGGAAGAAGCCGGAGGCAGCGGCGGCCGAGCCAGAGCAGACGCCACATGAGATCCGCCCGGTCCGGCGTCGGCTGCCGAAGAACCGCACCGCGACCGTGACCCGTTTCTCGGTGGCGGGCGCCGAGGGCTACATCACGGCGTCCAAGTACCCCGACGACGGCGTGGGCGAACTGTTCCTCAAGCTCGGCAAGCAGGGGTCCACCCTGGCCGGCGTGATGGACGCGTTCTCGATGGCCATCTCCATCAGCCTGCAGTACGGGGTGCCGCTGGAGAAGTGGGTGGAAAAGTTCACCAACATGCGCTTCGAGCCGGCCGGCATCACCGACGACCCGGACGTCCGGATCGCCAGCTCGGTGCTGGACTACGTATTCCGGCGGCTGGCCCTGGACCACCTGCCCTACGAGACCCGGGCCGAGATGGGCATCCTGTCCGCCAGCGAGCGGTCCGCCCAGCTGGCCGGGGAGGACCCGGACGCACTGGCCGAAGAGCAGGACCCCGGGGAGATGGCCCAGTCCGCACCGGTGGAGCGGCCGCAGCCCCGGCACGAGGACCAGCCGGACCCGCGCCCGGCCGATCCGGCCAGCCAGCCGCACAGCTCCACCGAGCTGATCGAGGCGCAGCAGGGCCGCACCGCGGATGCTCCGCTGTGCCTGACCTGCGGCACCAAGATGCGCCCGGCGGGCAGCTGCTACGTCTGCGAAGGCTGCGGCGCGACCAGCGGCTGCAGCTGACACTGGGCATTGCCAGCAGGGAATTAGCCGTTCAGACGGGTCCCCCGAGTGCGCTCGGGGGACCCGTCCGCATGTGCGAAGCCAGCCCGGGATGATTACGGGCTAGCTCAATCAGGGCGGGCGGGCTTAATCACCTACGGAGTCACGATAGTGTCGGATGCGCGGTAGGGGAGCCGCAGATTACGGATGAATGATCTGCCCGCTGTTTCGGCGGTGCCGCAGGTCGCGGACGGCCAGGCTGGGGGGTCAGCGAGAGGCCGTCCCGCTGCCCGGCTGGCTGCCCGACCAGAGCAGGCTCACCACCGCCGTGCACCGGTGCTCGTGCTCTCGCCGAGTAACGGTGCCGTGAACCATCGGCCGCGGGCTGCCGGATCGCCGCCCGTGGCCGCATGCGTGGCTGGGACCGCACGCCGGCCGGAAGGAAGTGAGATGGCACCGACCCTGATGACCCCGAACGGCCTGTCGGCCGGGCCACAACTGCGGCTGGATGAGCCGCAGGCAGGCCACCCGGGCTGGGCACCGGACACGGTGGTCTGGGTGTACGCGATAACCGACCAGTTCGGCCCGGGCAGGCTCACCGGCCTGACCGGGGTAGGCGGGGAACCGGTCCGGCCGGTCAGCGAGGCCGGCCTCACCGCCGTGGTCGGCACCGTCGCCGCACAGGCGTTCGGTGAGCAGGCGCTGGCCAGCTTGCTGGGCGGCCTGGACAACATCGAGCGGGTCGGCCGCGCGCATCACCGGGTCATCGCGGGCACCGCGGCGGGCGGCGGGCCGGTGCTGCCGCTCCGGCTGGCCACCGTGCATCCGGACGACGAGACCGTCCGGGCCCTGCTGGCCTGGCGCCGCGACGAGTTCGCCGGGATGCTCGACCGGTTCCGCAACACGGTCGAGTGGGGCGTGCAGATATACGGTGCGGCGGGCCCGGCCGACGCGGCGCAGCGGGCCGAGGACGTAGCCGATGCGATCGACGCCGCGCTCAGCGACTTCGCCGTCGAACTCCAGGCGGCAGCCCGCCGAGGACCCCCGGTTCACCGAGCGTGCCGAGCGGCTGGTGCTGAACAGTGCCTACCTGCTCCGCGCCGATATGACGGCCGAGTTCACCGCGGTGGCGCGCACGCTGACCGGGGCGGGTGCAGGGATGCGGGCCGAGGTCAACGGCCCGTGGCCGCCCTACTCGTTCGTAGACGGGCTCGAAGCCTGACGTTCATCTTTCCAGAGAAAGGCCAGGTCAGAGCCACTTCGATGGCGTGCTGGCCGACCCGGGTAACGGTACTCAGCGCCAGTTGGCCATTACCCTGGCAGGGTCGGCGGCGCCGACCGCCATCGGCCTCCAGCCGCTGCCGCTGGGGCCGGCGGGGCAGAATCTGGCCTGGCCATTCAGTGCTGGTATCTGGTTGTGTGTCGCTGTAAGCGCGTGGTAATGCGCTATACAGGGAACGGCACGAGGGAGCGAGATGCGGCCAGACGACGGGTCTCTGCCTGGCAGGCGAATGGCGCAGGAAGAGCTTGCGCACGCCCGCCAGGCCATCGGCACAGCGCCACTGCCGGTGAAGATCCTGCTGGTCATCGCCCTGTTGATCATCGTCGTGCTGGGCTTCAGCCTCGGCCCGCGGGTGTTCGACCTGCTCCTCCTCATCGCCATCGGGTACGGCCCGGTGGCCGTCTGGCGGGGCAGCACGTCGGTGGTCGCCTCGGTGTTCGTGGCCGCCTGGGGCGTGGCCGCGGTGCTCACCGTGGCCGCGGTGGCCAACCGGCTCGGCGCCGGGGTCGTGCCGCTGCTGCTGCTGCCCTGCGCGGCGGTGGCCGCCGGGCACGCTTAAGGCGCTGTCCCGCCGCTATGTGCCGTGCCGCACGGTGGCCTGGACGATGGTCTGGGCGCTGCCGCCCGCGCTGCTGGCCTGGCGGCTGGCGGTCAGCGAGCCGGTGATCAGTTACGTCATCGCCTGGGTATTCGGGCTCATCGTGGTCGGCTGGCGGCTGGGCAAGGCCCAGCAGGAGGCCCGGGCGCTCAACCGCCAGCAGAGCCGGACCAGTGCCCTGGCCGCCCCGTACCTGCCCGGTGGTGGCCCGGCGGTGGCCACCCGGCCGTCGCGGCGTCCCGGGCAGCCAGGCGCCAGCCGCAGGGGGCAGCCGCCCGGCGAGCCGCCCCGGGTGCTGCAGACCGCGGAGGGCGCGATGCGCCCGACCGAGGCCGCGGCCAACTGGGACCGGGCCGACCCGGACCAGCGCAGCCGGAGATCACCCTGGCCCAGGCCATGGCCGAGCTGGACAACATGATCGGCCTGAGCTCGGTGAAGGACCAGATCCGGCAGATCACCGCGTCCGTCGAGGCGGCGCGCCGCCGCGAACTGGCCGGCTACAAGGCCGAGAAGCCCATGCAGCACTTCGTCTTCCTCGGCCCGCCGGGCACCGGGAAGACCTCCGTGGCCCGGGTCATCGCGAAGATCTTCTACGCGTTCGGGCTGCTGGAGACGCCCGCCGTAGTCGAGGCGCAGCGCGCCGACCTGGTCGGCGAGTACCTCGGGGCCACCGCGATCAAGACGAACGAGCTGGTGGACCGGGCCCTGGGCGGCGTGCTGTTCATCGACGAGGCGTACAGCCTGGTCAACGACAGCGAGGGCCAGGGCGACCGGTTCGGCCACGAGGCGGTCCAGGCGCTGCTCAAGCGAGCCGAGGACGACCGCACCGAACTCATCATCATCCTGGCTGGCTACGAGAAGCAGATGGAGACGTTCCTGGCCAGCAACCCCGGGCTGAACTCCCGGTTCGGCCTGCGGGTGAAGTTCCCGAGCTACACGCCGGCCGAGCTGATGGCGCTGGCCGAGCTGTACCTGGAGCAGCGCGGGGAGATCCTCGACCCGGACGCCCGCCCGGCGCTGTGGCGGATGATGGAGGACATCGGCCGCCGCCGGCTGGCCGACGAACTGGGCAACGGGCGGTTCGTGCGCAGCCTGCTGGAGAAGGCCGGCCGGGCCCGCGACGTCCGGGTGATGGACGGCGGCGCCGAGCCCACCCCGGCGGAACTGGTCACCCTGGAGGAAGCCGACCTGAACCAGGCCGGCGCCGAGCTGACCGCCCGGTTCCGCGGCTACACCGAGGCGCCCACGCTGGAGAACGCCCTGGCCGAGCTGGACGAGCTGGTCGGGCTGGAGCCGGTGAAACGGCAGGTGCACGAGATCGCCGCGCAGCTCCGGGTGGCCCGGCTGCGGCAGCGGCAGGGGCTGTCCAGCCAGCCGCCCGCCCGGCACTTCGTGTTCACCGGGCCGCCGGGGACCGGCAAGACCACGGTGGCGCGCATCCTGGGCCGGATCTTCACCGCGCTCGGCCTGCTGGTCCGGCCCGAGGTGATCGAGGCGCACCGCGCCGACCTGGTCGGCGAGCATCTGGGCTCCACCGCGATCAAGACCGGGAAGCTGATCGACTCGGCGCTCGGCGGCGTGCTGTTCATCGATGAGGCGTACTCGCTGTACAACATGGGCTACTCCGGCGGCGACGCGTACGGCTCGGAAGCGGTGGCCACCCTGCTCAAGCGGGCCGAGGACGACCGCGACCGGCTGGTCATCGTGCTGGCCGGCTACCCGGCCGACATGGACCGGTTCCTGCACAGCAATCCCGGGCTGGCCTCGCGGTTCAGCGTCCGGATCGGCTTCCCCAGCTACTCGCCGGCCGAGCTGTGCAAGATCGCTGGCGTGATCGCGGAGCAGCACGGGGACACGTTCGAGCCGGACGCGCTGCCGGTGCTGGAGGAGATCTTCACCGAGGCCGCCCGGCGCCGCGCGATCGACGAGCTGGGCAACGGCCGGTTCGCCCGCAGCCTGTTCGAGCGCGCCTGCGCGGCCCGCGACCTGCGGGTGGCCGACCTGGACGACGCGGCCAGCGCAGCGGATCTCACCACCGTTTCCGCGGCCGATCTCCGTGGCGCGTTCGGTGAGCTGGCCGGCCCCGGCGCCGCGCCCAGGCTGAGCAGCCCAGCTTTCCTAACGCCAGCTGGCCGCGGCGGCCTGCGCCGGTGCGCGGCCGGCGGGCTGGGCGGCTCGGGCGAGCGGGGCTGGCCGGGCGCTCAGACCGGCGGGAGCGGGCGGCAGATCGCGCAGCGCGGCGATCAGGCTGGCTGGGTCGCTGCCCGCGTCCCGGATCGCGTACATCAGCGTGTGCAGCACGGCATGCCGGTCCTCGCCCAGGTCGAGCAGGCGCTGCGCGGCTTCCCACAGCTCGGGTGGGTCGCCCCGCCACAGCCGGTCGGCCAGGGCCAGGTGCCGGTCGATGTGCAGCTGGCCGCTCGGCCGCCCGTTGGCGTCGTTGTGGTCGGCGGCCAGCAGGGTGCGCCGGTCGGTCTGCGTGGCCGGGTCCAGGGTGGCCAGGTCGATGCCGCCGAACATGCCGCGCAGCACCGGGAAGGCGAACGCCCGGCGGGGCAGCGCCTCCAGGTCACCGTCCGGCAGCAGCCTGGCCACCAGCGCGGTGTCCAGGCCGAATGACGTCGGATCGTGATAAACCTGGGCGAACTTGCCCATCGAGTCGAAAACCGCGTCCAGCGTCTCGGCGATCATCTCGGCCGCCACTCCCTGGCGGCGGCCGGCCCAGCGCACCCAGGCCGCGAGCACGTGTGGCATCGCGTGCTGCTCGGCCGGGAACAGCAGCACCTTGCGCGGCAGCCAGTCGAGCAGGTAGGTGGCCACCTTGGCCGGGCTCATCCGGAGCGGCCGGCCGAAGTCCTGGTCGCAGCCGTAGTCGATGATGTGGTCCGCGCACCGGCTGGCCGCCTGGGTATCCGACAGGTCTTCCGCCTCGTCTGAGGCGAGGAACTCGGCCACCAGCATGGCCCGCCGGTCCCGGGTCCAGGCGTGCCGCCGCGCGGTCGCCCCGCCCCAGCCGGAGCCGTGCCCGTCACCCCACGGGGCCGGGCCGCCCCGGCCGCCCAGCCCGGAGTGACCGGCCCGGGCCGGCGGCAGGGTGCGGATCCGGGACCGGATGAACGCGTGGTACGACGCGAACGACTCGCTGGGCGGCGGTCCCTTGGCCGCCTCGGTGACGGCCAGCGCGGTCTCCAGCAGCCGCCGCGCCTGCGGCGCCTCCACCTGGCTGAACGACACTCGCGTGGGCTGCCCGTCGGCCCCGGCGCTGGCCGCCCGGCAGCGCTCCAGCAGCCGGTCCACCTGGGAGGTCACCCAGCCGTCACGGAGCATCCCGGCGCCGTTGTAGTCCACCGCCATGACCAGCGCGTGCGGGTCCTCGCCCGCATAGCTGTACACGCAGACGACCTCATCGCGGTCGCCGAACAGGTCCGAGTTCACATAGCAGTCGCCCGCGGTCACCGCGCCCACGTGCTCGGCCCATGGCGGCCGGACCACGCCCCGCTCGATCAGCGCCAGCGCGGCCGCCTCGGCCTGCATGGCCTGCCGCGGGGTGCCCAGGCAGGCGATGCCGGACAGCAGCGCCAGCGCGGCCGGGCTGCGCTGGCCAGCCGCGTAGCTGACCAGGCCCTCGCCGACCAGTTCCTCGACATCGCCCTGGGCGCTGCGCGGCGGGCGCTCGCCCCACCAGGTGCCGAGCAGCTCGCTGACCATGAGTTCGGCGTCCAGCGGACTGCGCACCGCCAGCAATTCGCGGGCGGCGCGCAGCATCTCGGCAAAGAGCGCATTGGGCGGCGCCGGGCTGGGGATCACCGAGCGCGTCCCCTTCCCATGGCCTGGGTGGCCCGGCCCGCCTGGGGGCTCTCGTCGTCGGCTCTGCGGGCTCACATGGACAGCTTTCCAGATTCTCGCGGTGCCGTGCCACGTCCGCGCCGGATGGTGGCCATGTTTCCGCGTGTGGCAGATATTACGGGCATCCCGGAGCGGTGGCGGGTGACATTCCGGTCATTTAATAGCTACGCCGGCCCCGGCCGGCAAGCCCTGGCGGCCCGGCGGTCAGCACCTGCCGCGGTCCGTCCAGCTGCCCTGCTCCGTCTTTCCTGCTGGCCGAGTCGCCGGGATGCCTTCGGCACGGCGTTAAATCGCCTAGGATGTGGGAAGCTCGCCTGCGTGGCCACTGTGGGTGTCTGCGGTATCCAGGACGCGGCCAGGCGCATGGGCGTGGCGCTGCGCTTGTGCGTTATTGACCGCGGGCGTTGCCGCTAGCCTGCTTGTGTCCGCCGTGAGCAGGAAGGAGCCGTTGCATGGCGCAAGCAACGGGACTGGAGTGCGGGCGATGAGCACTGACACCTCCGTGCCTCAGCCCCGGGTGTCCGGGCTGGACGTCTCCGACTCGGCACTGCTGGCCACCCTGCTCCGCGAGGCCCCGATCGGGTTCGCCTTCTTCGGGCCGGACCTGCGCTTCCGGCGGATCAATCAGACCCTGGCCGGGCTGGACGGCCTGGACCTGGAAGCTCACATAGGCCTGCTGCCCTCCCAGGTCTGGCCCGGTTCGCTGGCCTCCCGGGCCGAGTCCGCGGTCCGGCACGTGCTGGCTGAGGGCCAGCCGCTGTATGAGTCCAACCAGCCGGTCACCCCGGCCGAGACGAGCGCGGGCCCGGCGGCGCAGCCAGCCCGGCCCAGCGCGGCCAACGGCGCCCAGCGCAGCGGCACCGACCGGTCCCGTGATGACCGGTCCCGTGATGACCGGTCCCGTGATGACCGGCCCCGTGATGACCGGCCCCGTGATGACCGGCCCCGTGATGACCGGCCCCGTGATGACCGGCCCCGTGATGACCGGCCCCGTGATGACCGGCCCCGTGATGACCGGCCCCGTGATGACCGGCACTGGGCGTTTTCCTGGTTCCCCTCGCACGACCCAGAGGGCAACATCGCCGGTGTCGCGCTGATCGCGGTGGACGTCACCGACCGGCAGAACTCGCAGGAAGCGGTGCGCCGCAGCGAGGAGCGCTACCGCTCGCTGGTGCAGGCTGGCGCCCAGGTGGTCTGGGTGACCACGCCCACCGGCCAGATCGCGGAGGACTCGCCGGAGTGGCGCTGGATCACCGGCCAGAGCCTGGAGGAGTACCTGGGCAATGGCTGGCTGGACGCCATCCACCCGGAGGACCGGGAGCGGGTGGAGCGGGAGTGGCGCGAGTGCGTGCAGGCCGGCAAGGTGTTCGACAGCCGGTACCGGGTGCGCACCAAGACCAGCGCGTACCGGCACTACGACGTGCGCGCGGTGCCGATCGAGCGGGACGGCAAGATCATCGAGTGGGTGGGCGCCAGCACCGACGTCACCGGGCAGCGCGAGGCCGAGGAGATGCGCGGCCGGCTGACCGAGCAACTGTCGGCCGCGGCGCTGCGCACCGCCCGGCTGCAGCAGGCCACCTCGATGCTGGCCGAAGCCCTGACGGTGCTTCAGGTAGTCGAGGTGATTACCGAGGTCGGGCGTTCGGCAATAGGGGCGGAACGGTCGGCGGTGGCGCTGCTGGACCGGGAGCGGCTGCGGCTGCGGACCATCAATCCAGGCGGCCTGCCGGACGTGCCGGGGACACTGCCCGCGGATCTCCCGCTGGACGCGCCCAGCGTGATGACGCTGGCCATCACCACCCGCCGGCCGGTGCTGGTGGAGAACCCGGAGTCGCTGCGGCGGCACTTCGACGGCGTGCAGAACGTTGACCTGTTCCTGGCGCACAGCGACGAGCGGGCCTGGGTCGGGCTGCCGCTGCTGGCCGCGGGCGCGCCGCTGGGCGCGCTGCGCTTCTCGTTCACCAAGCCGCGCCGGATCACCGAGGAGGAGCGGGTCTTCCTGGAGGCGCTGGCCGGCCAGTGCGCGCTGGCCCTGGAGCGGGCCTCGCTGTTCGAGCGGGAGCACACCACCGCGGAGACCCTGCAGCGCAGCCTGCTGCCGGACCGGCTGCCCAGCGTGCCGGGGATCATCCTGGAGGCGCGTTACCTGCCGGTGACCCGGAACATGGAGATCGGCGGCGACTGGTACGACGCGTTCCGGCTGGCCGACGGGCGGCTCGCGGTGGCGGCCGGGGACGTGATGGGCAAGGGGCTGACCGCCGCGGCCGGCATGGGCCGGGTGCGGAACGCGCTGCGCGCGCTGGCCCTGACCGACCCGCGGCCCGCCGCGGTGCTGGCCGGCCTGGACCGGCTGTTCACCGCGACCGAACTGGATGAGCAGGTCACCACGGTGGCTTACCTGGTGGTCAACCCGGTCACCGGGGAGGGCCTGGCCGGCAACGCGGGTCACCTGCCGCCGCTGCTGCTGTCCCGGGACGCCCCGCCGCGGCTGGACACCACCGAGGCGGGCACCCCGCTGGGCTGGGCCTGCCCGCGGCAGCAGTACGTGTTCCGGCTGCCGCCGGGAACCACCGCGGTGCTGTATTCCGATGGTCTGGTGGAGAACCGCCGGCGCGGCCTGGATGCCGGGCTGGACGAGCTGGTCTCGGTCGCGGCCCAGGCCCGGCCGGGCATGGTCGAGGACCCGGCCCGGCTGCTCGAGTACCTGGTGGACCGGATGCTCACCGGATACGAGCAGGATGACGACGTGACCGTCCTGGTGCTGCATGTGCCCCGCCGCGACGGCGCCCCGGCGGACCGGGACAGCGGCGGTGTCATTCCCGCGGCACGGAGGGGGAAGGTATGAGAAATGGCAGCGCTGATGTGCCACGGTGCCGCAAATCTGGTGCCGCAGCACTGCCCGCAGGCGCGGCGGCGGGTCGAGCCACCCACAGACTCCGCCTAAGGTGGTGGTCGGGAGCCAGTCCGGTGACGGCCGCGGGGTACAGCGGCCTGGATGCGGCTTCCGGCTTGGCCCCAACAGCGGGGTGCACGAGGTAGGGTCCATTTCCCGCTCACATATGCAGGAGAGGTGCCAGTGTCGCCTGCCAGTTCGTGCAGTCAGGTGTCATTCGCGGCTCGGCAGGCCGCCGTCCAGCGAAGGAAGGGGTGACCGCGTTGGCAAGCGCTGCAGGCTCCGCAGCGCGGAGGCAGCCAAGGCCGGACGTCTCGCTCGTTGATCCAGACGGGGCAGCTGCCGGGCAGGACGCCCCGTCCGTGGAGCGCGCCGAAGGCTCCTCGCGCGCGTCGGGGCAAGAAGAAGAATTCCGGTGGGCGGCCTGCGCCGCGCGACGGTGCCGGCCGGTCCGGCGACGAGCGCGGGACCGGGCGGCCGGGGGGTGTCAGCCGTGGTGAGTGAGGATCCGGATCTAGCAGCGGTGGGCAAAGAAACGGTGGGCCTGGCAGAAGTGACCGATCTGGCAGATGTCGCCGACCTGGATGCTGAGGTCGGCCCGGGTGACGTGGACCTGGCCGACGAGGCCCTGGACTCGGCGGAACTGGAAGACTTCGACGTCGCCGCGGTGGAAGCGGACCTGGACGTCGAGGTCGATGTCGTGGACACGGATGAAGACGTGCCCGACGAGGCGGCGGCCGAAGAGGACGAGGACGACGACGCGGCGGCCGGCGCGCTGACCGGCGACGGGCCGGTGGTGGCGGGCGCCGCCACCGCGCTGGCCGAGGCGGCCGCTCCGGGTGGCCCAGCCGCGGCCGCTCCGGGCCCGGCGGTCCGGCCGCCGGGCACGGCCGAGGAAGAGGCGTTCGTCTACGGTGACGACGACGATGACCTGCCGGCCGCCCAGGTGGCGTCGGCGGGCGCGACGGCCGACCCGGTCAAGGACTACCTGAAGCAGATCGGCAAGGTCCCGCTGCTCAATGCGGAGCAGGAAGTCGAGCTGGCCAAGCGGATCGAGGCGGGCCTGTTCGCCGAGGAGAAGCTGGCCGAGGGCCTGGACGGGCTGGAGCCGGCTGCGCGGCTGGACATGGAGTGGATCGCCGAGGACGGCCGCCGGGCCAAGAACCACCTGCTGGAGGCCAACCTGCGGCTGGTGGTGTCGCTGGCCAAGCGGTACACCGGCCGGGGCATGCTGTTCCTGGACCTGATCCAGGAGGGCAACCTGGGCCTGATCCGCGCGGTGGAGAAGTTCGACTACACCAAGGGCTACAAGTTCTCCACGTACGCCACCTGGTGGATCCGGCAGGCCATCACCCGGGCCATGGCTGACCAGGCCCGGACCATCCGGATCCCGGTGCACATGGTGGAGGTCATCAACAAGCTGGCCCGGGTGCAGCGGCAGATGCTGCAGGATCTCGGCCGCGAGCCCACTCCCGAGGAGCTGGCGGCGGAGCTGGACATGACCCCGGAGAAGGTCATCGAGGTGCAGAAGTACGGCCGCGAGCCGATCTCGCTGCACACGCCGCTCGGTGAGGACGGGGACAGCGAGTTCGGTGACCTGATCGAGGACTCCGAGGCGATCCAGCCCGGCGAGGCGGTCAGCTTCACCTTGCTCCAGGAGCAGCTGCACTCGGTGCTGGACACGCTGTCCGAGCGGGAGGCCGGCGTGGTCTCCATGCGGTTCGGGCTGACCGACGGCCAGCCCAAGACGCTGGACGAGATCGGCAAGGTCTACGGGGTGACCCGGGAGCGTATCCGGCAGATCGAGTCGAAGACGATGTCCAAGCTGCGCCACCCGTCCCGTTCCCAGGTACTCCGCGACTACCTGGACTGAGGTCGGCTAACACGCGAAGCGGCCGGCGGCTGGCCACGGGATCCCGTGGGCCAGCCGCCGGCCGTTTCAGCTTCTGTACTGTAGCTCCGTCCGCGAGGGTGCGTCCCCCGGGTGCCGCCTGGACGTGGGCGCGGCTTCGCTGCCGTGCCGACGCCAGGCCGGCCAGGTGATGCGGCCCGTGGGCTTCAGGGGTGCCCGCGGGTCGCGGCCCGGCTACCCGTCGTGCTGCCCGGTGCCCGGTGCCAGCCGTCCCGTCTCGTCCTGAATCTCGACGGCGACCTTGGCCAGCGCTTCGGCGTGCTGGCGGCTGTGGTGAGCGCAGAACAGCAGCTCCCCGGAATCAGGGAGAACAACGCGTACGTACGCCTGGGCACCACACCGGTCACACAGGTCCATCGCGGTCAACGGCCTGCTCGGTGCGAGAGCTCCGGTCATGTGTCGCCTCCCTCGCGTCGTGCCGCCGGACCTGGGGTGTCCGGCAGGCTGAACCCTTCGTGCTATGCAAACACTCTGTCAGGCTGGCTCCTTCCCGCCAGAGCCTGGCGTACGCCCACAGCGAACGCCAGCTGTTCGGGCGGCTGGTGGCCGCCTCTTCTCCTCCACTCTAACGTGCACGTTGTCCCAGGTGGCCGGGTATGTCCGCGGCGTGGCTAAGGCGAGTACCCGGCGCGGGGGGCTATCCTGCCCGCAGTCCACCCATCCGTGCCGACCCGGCACCAGCCCCCGAGGAGGGCCCTGTGACCGCCGTCCGCGCCGATACGGCCGGCCCAGTCGGCGAGAGCCGCACCGCTGCCCCGCGTCCCTGGGAAGGGAGCCGGGGCGTCCGCCGCGGACGGCTACACCGCCCGGCACCTGTCGGTGCTGGAAGGCCTCGAGGCGGTCCGCAAGCGCCCCGGCATGTACATCGGCTCCACCGACGGACGTGGCCTGATGCACTGCCTGTGGGAGATCTTCGACAACTCGGTGGACGAAGCGCTGGCCGGGCACTGCACCTCGATCGAGGTGCGTGCTGCACCCCGACCTGTCCGCCGAGGTGCGGGACAACGGGCGGGGCATCCCGGTGGACACCGAGCCCAAGTCCGGGCTGACCGGGGTGGAGCTGGTGATGACCCGGCTGCACGCGGGCGGCAAGTTCGGCGGCGGCTCGTACACCGCGTCGGGCGGGCTGCACGGGGTGGGCGCCTCGGTCGTCAACGCGCTGGCCGCCCGGCTGGATGTCCAGGTGGACCGGGACGGCGCCGAGTGGGCGGCCAGCTTCCGCCGCGGCGTCCCCGGGGAGTTCGCGGCCGACGGGCCCGCCGCGAAGTTCAGCCGCGGCTCCGGGCTGCGCAAGACGCGCAAAGTGGCCCGCAAGGTGACCGGCACCCGGATCCGGTTCTGGCCGGACCGCCAGGTGTTCACCAAGGACGCGTCGTGGAGCTTTGACGCGCTGGTGCAGCGGGCCCGGCAGACCGCGTACCTGGTGCCGGGTCTGGCCATCAAGATCCGCGACGACCGGTCCGAGGCCGACCGGAGCGCCCCGGCCAGCCCGGACGTGGCCGCCGAGCTGGCCGACCACGATCCGCACAGCGGGCCCGGGCCGCGTGCGGCCGAGTTCCGGTTCGACGGCGGGATCAGCGAGTTCTGCGCCTACCTGGCCCCCGGGGAGCCGCTCACCGACGTGCTGCGGCTGACCGGCTCGGGCCAGTTCACCGAGACCGTGCCGGTGCTCGACGAGCAGGGTCACATGACGCCCACCGAGGTGGACCGGGACCTGCAGGTGGACATCGCGCTGCGGTGGGGGACCGGGTACGAGACGGTCACCCGGTCGTTCGTCAACGTGATCGCCACGCCCAAGGGCGGCACGCACGTCACCGGGTTCGAGCGCGCCCTGGTCAAGACGCTCAACGAGCAGCTTCGCGCGGCCCGGTTGCTGAAGAACGGCGACGAGCCGGTCACCAAGGAAGACGTGCTGGAAGGGCTGACCGCGGTGGTCGGCGTCCGGCTGCCCGAACCGCAGTTCGAGGGGCAGACCAAGGAGGTGCTGGGCACCCCGGCCGCGTCCCGGATCGTGGCCCAGGTCGTGGCCAGCGAGCTGAAGGCGTTCCTTGAGGCCCGGGGCCGGGGCCGGCAGCAGGCCCGGGCCGTACTGGACAAGGTGATCTCGGCGGCCAAGACGCGGATCGCCGCCCGGGAGCACCGGGACAACCAGCGCCGCAAGACCGCGCTGGCCAGCTCGGCGCTGCCGCCCAAGCTGGTGGACTGCCGCAGTGCCGACGACCGCAGCGAGCTGTTCATCGTCGAGGGCGACTCCGCGCTGGGCACGGCCAAGCTGGCCCGGAACTCGGAGTTCCAGGCACTGCTGCCGATCCGGGGCAAGATCCTCAACGTGCAGAAGGCGTCCCTGGCCGACATGCTGAAGAACGCCGAGTGCGCGGACATCATCCGGGTCATCGGGGCCGGCTCCGGTGCCTCGTTCGACTTGGACTCGGCCCGGTACCAGCGGGTCATCTTCATGGCTGACGCCGACGTGGACGGCGCGCACATCCGCACCCTGCTGCTCACCCTGTTCCACCGGTACCTGCGGCCGCTGCTCGAGGCCGGGCGGGTGTTCGCCGCGGTGCCGCCGCTGCACCGGGTCGAGCTGTCCAGCCCGCGCAAGAACCAGGCCAGGTACCACTACACGTACTCGGACAGCGAACTGCACCGCATGCTGCTCGAGCTGGAGCGCCGCGGGCAGCGCTGGAAGGAGCCCATTCAGCGGTACAAGGGCCTGGGCGAGATGGACGCCAGCCAGCTGGCCGAGACCACCATGGACCCGCGGCACCGCACGCTGCGCCGGATCCGCATCACCGACGCCGCCGCGGCCAGCGGGATCTTCAGCCTGCTGATGGGCACCGAGGTCGGCCCGCGCCGGGAGTTCATCGTCGGTGGCGCGGCCGAACTCGACCTGTCCCGCATCGACACCTGACCCGGTGCTGGCCAAGCCACGGTAATTGGTTGATCAGAAGCCCCGCGGTACGTGACGTGTTCCCCTCGATTACGCTTCGTTAAGCGTACGATACTGAGAGTGACAGAAGAGATACTCGTAGCGGAATTCTTCCGTACTCAGGCGGCCTGGCGGCTGGCCCGCGCCGATGGCGACCCGGTGCGGGCCGCGCGGTGCGCGGCCGCGCTGCTGGACGCGGCCGCGTTCGTGGCCACGTTAACGCCCCAGGACACCCATCTGGCCGCGCTGGACGCGGCCGGCTGTTCCAGGGTGACGCGTTCGATCCCGGTGCGGAGGGCGTGCTGATCTGCCGCTGGTGGCAGTTCGGCGACCCGCCCTACGCGGGCCCGCGTGACCTGCTGGCCGCGCTGTCCGCCGCGGTCAGCCAGCCCGGCGCCCCGGCCACCCGCCGCTGATCCGCCCGGCGCGTCAGCTCAGCGGCGCAGCACCGCCGAGGGCCGCCAGCTGCTGGCGGGCCCGCTCCCCGGAACCGTCCCGGCGGCCTTCCGCGGGCGGCAGGTACACCGGCACGCCCGCCTCCGTGGCGCCGCGGGCCGGGCCGGGCCCGGCCCAGGCCAGCACCAGGGAGTCCTCGCCCTTGAGCAAGCGGTGGCAGCGGACCCCACCGGTGGCCCGCCCCTTGGCCGGGTATTCGCGGTACGGCGTCACTTTGACCGTGCTGGCGGCCGTCCCGGGCAGCGCGCCGCTGCTCCCGGCCACCGTCACCACCACGGCCTCGTGCTCGCCCGGCTGGGCCGCCGCATCGTCGGGCACGGCGCCGAACCAGAGCACGCTGGCGCCCGGGGACAACCGGATCCCGGCCATGCCGCCGGCCGCCCGGCCCTGCGGCCGCACCGCCCCGGCGCGGAACCGGAGCAGCTGCGCATCGCTGGTGATAAACACCAGGTCGGCGTCCTCACTGCCCAGTTGCGCCGCGCCGACCACCTGGTCGCCCTCTTTGAGGGAGATGACTTCGAACTCGGTGGCGTTCGCCGGGTAGTCCGGGGCGACCCGTTTGACCACGCCGCCCGCGGTGCCCAGGGCCAGCCCGCCTGGTGTCCCGTCCGGGGCGGCCAGCGCGACCACCGTCTCGTCCGGCTCCAGCGAGACGAACTCGGTCAGCGGGGCACCGCCGGTCAGCGCGGGGGAGTGCGCGCTGGGCGGCAGGGCCGGGATCTCCAGCACCCCGATCCGGATCAGCCGTCCCCGCGAGGTGACCAGCCCGACGGTACCCCGGGCGGTGGTCGGCGCCGTGGACACGATCACGTCATGGTGGGCCCGCGGGCCCGCACTGTCCGCCCCGGGACCGGAGCCGTCGCCCGGCGCGGCGGCCGCGGTCCGCGCGATCAGCCCGGCGGTGGACAGCAGCACCAGGCATGGGTCGTCGGCCACCTCCAGCGGCACGGCCGCGGCCCGGGTCGGCTTGCCGCTGCCTTCCAGCAGCACGGTGCGCCGCGGGTCGGCGAACCGCTTGGCCACGTCGCCCAGCTCATCGGACACCACCGTGCGCAGCTTGGCCTCGGACTCCAGGATCGCGGTCAGCTCGGCGATCTCCCGCTGCAGGTTCTCCCGCTCCCGCTCCAGCTCCAGCCGGTCGTAGCGGGTCAGCCGGCGCAGCGGCGTGTCCAGGATGTACTGGGCCTGGATCTCGGACAGGTCGAAGACCGACATCAGCCGTTCCTTGGCCTGCGCCGAGTCGTCGCTGGTCCGGATGACCTGGATGACCTCGTCGATGTTCAGCAGCGCGATGAGCAGCCCGTCCACCAGGTGCAGCCGGTCGGCCCGCTTGCGCCGCCGGAACTCCGACCGGCGCCGGATCACCTCGATCCGGTGGTCCACGTAGATCTGCAGCAGCTCACGCAGGCCGAGCACCCGCGGCTGGCCGTCCACCAGCGCGACGTTGTTGATGCCGAACGTCTCTTCCATCGGCGTCAGCCGGTACAGCTCCTCGAGCACCGCCTCGGCGTGGAACCCGCCGCGGATCTCGATGACCAGGTGCAGCCCGCGCTGCCGGTCGGTCAGGTCTTTCAGGTCGCTGATGCCCTGCAGCTTCCTGGCGCCGACCAGGTCCTTGATCCTCGCGATGACCTTCTCCGGGCCGACGCCGTAGGGCAGCTCGGTGACCACGATGCCGTCCTTGCGCGGGGTGACTTTCTCCACCCGCGCGGTGGCCCGGGTGCGGAAGATGCCCCGGCCGGTCTCGTAGGCCTCCCGGATCCCGTCCAGCCCGACGATCTTGCCGCCGGTGGGCAGGTCCGGCCCGGGCACGAAGCGCATCAGCTCGTCCAGGGTGGCCTCGGGATTGGCGATCAGGTGCCGGGCCGCGGCCACCACCTCACCCAGGTTGTGCGGGGCCATGTTGGTGGCCATCCCGACCGCGATCCCGGCGGTGCCGTTCACCAGCAGGTTGGGCAGCCCGGCCGGCAGCACCTCGGGCTGGGTCTCGGTGCCGTCGTAGTTCGGCACGAAGTTAACGGTGTCCTCGTCGATCGAGGCGACCATCTCCATCGCCGCCGCGGCCAGCCGGGCCTCGGTGTACCGCATCGCGGCCGGCGCGTCGTCCCCGCCCAGCGAGCCGAAGTTGCCGTGCCCGTCAACCAGCGGCAGCCGCATGGCCCAGGGCTGCGCCATCCGGGCCAGCGCGTCGTAGATGGCGCTGTCCCCGTGCGGGTGCAGCCGGCCCATCACGTCGCCGACCACCCGGGCGCACTTGACGTGGCCGCGGTCCGGCCGCAGGCCCATCTCGTTCATCTGGTACAGGATCCGGCGCTGCACCGGCTTCAGCCCGTCCCGGGCGTCCGGCAGCGCGCGCTGGTAAATGACGGAGTAGGCGTACTCCAGGTAGCTGCCCCGCATCTCCTCGGCAACATCGATATCGACGATGTTTTCCTCGAAGTCCTCGGGCGGCGGGGGTGTCGCGGTGCGTCGTGCCATGTCCGCCATTGTGCCGCCTGCCAACGACCAAGGTGCCCAACGCCACAGCGTGGTGCCTCACGTCGCCTAGCGGAGCCGGGTCAGCAGGTTCTCGTGCCGCCACGTCAGCACCGTATAGCGGCCGACCCGGTAGACCGCGGCCGGTGGCCCGAACGCCAGCCGCAGGTCGGCCACTGGCGGCGACGGTGCCGTGCCGAGCAGCGCGGCGAACGTCGCGTCGTGGCGCCGCGGATCGAACCAGGACTGCTCAGCTTCCCACTGGCCCGGCGCGAGTTGGTGCCCGGCCACCCGCAGCGGGCGGAGCGCCACCCGGCCGTCGCTGGACACGGTGACCACGCTGCCCAGCGCGGAATTACCCAGGCCGTAGTGCAGCTGATGGGCCTCCAGCCAGCTGGTCAGCTGCCCGGCCTGCGGCGGCACCGGGGAGTGCGCCAGCAGGACGCCCAGGCTGACCAGGTAGCCCCCGGCCACCGCGGCCAGTACCGGCAGCAGCCGGGCCGCGGCCAGCCGCCCGGCCAGCAGCCGGGCCGCCAGCACGGCACCGAACGGCAGCACCGCGACGATCTCCCGGGTAGTGGACACGCTGGTCACGTCGGTCCAGGCGCCGAACGCGGCCAGGTTGACCAGGATCCCGGCCAGCAGCAACTGGTCCACCAGGCCGGTGTCCCGCAGCCGGCGCAGGCCGGCCCCGACCGCCCAGGCAGCCAGGGCCAGGCCGGCCAGGTGCAGCAGCAGTAGCACCGTGCGCAGCCCGGCTGGCTGGCCGAAGAAGTCGCCGCCGAACAGCAGGGTGAGGCCGGCCACCGTCTGGTAGACGTGGCCGGGCAGCGCGCCGAGCGAGGTCAGCTGTGAGCTCACCGGGTTCAGCCGGAAGCCGCCGGCCGCCCCGATCAGGTGCACCGCGGCGGCCCCGGCCGCCGCCGCAATCACCCCGGCGGCCAGCAGCGCCGCGTCGAACCACTGCGCCCGCAGCGGCCGGCGCTGCTGCACAGACCGGTGGTAGAGCCGGACGGCGCACACCGTGAGCAGCGGCAGCACCCCGGTGAGCAGCACCACTGAGTCGGCCACCAGGGCCCAGCCGAGCAGCCCACCGACCGCGACCGGGACGTACCAGCGCCGCGCCGCGCGGTCCAGGATGAGCCAGGCCAGCAGGACCGGCGCCGTGCTGCCGTAATGGTCCGGCGCGAGCAGGAACAGGAACACGCCCGCGCCGGGCTGCGGGGAGCACATGATCCCGGCCGCGATGGCCATCCGGAGCACGGCCGGGCGGCCGGTGGCCCGGCCCCGGGCCAGCGCCGCGGCCAGCAGCAGCACGATCGTGAAGGTGATCGCCCCGGCCACGTGCACCACGTCCGGGCTGCGCCCCAGGGCCAGCTCGACCAGCAGGTATTCCGGTAGCTCGGTGGTGTAGAAGGAGACGTCGGACAGCCACCAGCCGTGCAGCAGCAGGTTGCCGTGCAGCATGTCCCAGGCCTGCAGGGTGAACACTGCGCCGTACGAGTCACCCGGCTCGGTCTGGGACACCCGCAGGTAGATGGCGAACGCCAGCAGCGCGGCGGCCGCCCAGGCGGCGCCCGCCAGCCAGCGGCGCCGCGGCCGCCACCGCGCGGGCGGCGCGGCGGCCGGACCCGGGTGCGCGGGCTCCGCGACGGCCGGGGCCGGGGCATCCGTCATGAAACGCCATGCTGGCCGCTGCGTGTCTCCGATCGGTAATTCGCGGACGTGTCAAAGCCAGGTCTTTGCTGAGCCATTACTCAGCTGACCGAGAAACCGCCGTCCACGCAGATGAGCTGACCGGTCACGTAGTCGCTGGCCCGGCTGGCCAGATACACGGCGACGCCGGCGAAGTCGGCGGGCTCGCCGTTGCGCCCGATCATGGTGCGCGCGGCCAGCGCCGCGGAGCGTTCCGGGTCGCTGGCCACCGCCGCGGTGAGCGGGGTGGCGACGAAGCCCGGGGTGACCGCGTTGCAGCACACCCCGCGGGCCGCCCACGCCTCGGACTGCGACCGGGTCAGCCCGGCCAGGCCGGCCTTGGACGCCCCGTAGCCGCCGCTGTTGCCGAACGCGCGGAACGACTGCTGCGAGGCCACGTTGATGATCCGGCCCCAGCCGCGCTGTGCCATGGCCGGTCCGAACCGCTGGCCGAGCAGGAACGGCGCGGTCAGGTTCACCGCCATGGTCTCGTCCCACTGCCTGGTGCTCAGTTCGCCGAGCGGCGGCCGCAGGTTGACCCCGGCCGCGTTCAGCACCACGTCCGGCTCGCCGAACGGCGTCACCGCCTGCTCGGCCGCGGCCAGCGTGCCCGCCCGGTCGGCCAGATCGGCGCGCACCCAGGCCACCTGGCCGCCGGCCGACCGGATGGCCGCGGCCGCGGCGTCCAGCCCAGGCTCGCCGCGGGCCAGCAGCACGACCTGGGCGCCGGCCCGGGCCAGCGCGGTGGCCATGGCCTGGCCGATACCGGAACTGCCCCCGGTGACCAGTGCCACCCGGCCGGCCAGTGAAAAGAGTTCGTCCAGGTACGCGGCCCGGCGGCTGGGCTCCCCGGGCTGGGAATCCCCGCGGTTGGGCTTAGAGGGCAGGCCGGGCACCGACCATGCCGAGTGCTTGCACGGCCAGCCGGCAGCCGCTGGCCAGCGCCTCCAGCGGCGGCTTCTTGTCCAGCCAGGCGGGCACGAACCCGGCACAGAACGCGTCACCCGCGCCGGTGCCGTCGACAAACGTCTCCACCGGCAGCGCGTGCTCCCGGATCGGGTCCGGGCGGCCGTTCGCGAACAGCGCCCCGTCTGGCCCGAGTTTCACCACCACCTGCGGATACCACGCGGTGAGCACCCGGGCGGCGGACTCCGGGTCCTCGCGCCCGGTGAGCACGGTGGCCTGGTCGATGTTGACCATCAGCAGGGTCACCCCGTTGGTCATCTCCAGGAACGGCTCGGCGCCAACCCGCTCCAGCGGCGCGGCCGAGGCGCCGTCCACCGAGATCGACATGCCGGCCCGGCCGGCGTGCTGGAACGCGGCCAGCGCGGCGCCCCGGGAACCCTCGTTCAGCAGGGTGTAACCCGACACATGCAGGTGCGCGCCCGGGGCGAACAGGTCCTTGGGCAGGTCATCCGGGTGCAGCGCGGCGTTCGCACCGGGATCGGACAGCATGGTGTGATCGCCCTTGTGGGTGACCATGACCACGCAGGTCCCGGTCGGCCGGTCCGGGTCCATCACCAGCCGGGCGTCCACGCCGTAACCCATCAGTTCCATGTCCCGGTTCCGGCCGGCGATATCGGCGCCGCGCCGTCCGATGAAGGCCACGTCACCACCGTCGGCGGCCAGCCAGGCGGCTACGTTCGCGCCGGAACCCCCACCGTGCATGCTCACGGTGGCGGGGGTGTCACTTCCTTTGGCCAGGGGAAGGGCCGCATGAGCGACCGTGTCGGTCATCAGATCACCAACGACGACGACGCGCGCCATGTCGTCACCACCTTGCTCCCGGGGCTGAGCCAGGGGACGGCACACCCAACGGCTCAGGCTAGCTCATAGAACTTAACAGTTCCCTGGCTGCTCCGGTTGGTGTTCTGCCGGGTGGGTGCAGATGCGGACGGATGCGGCAGGCCGGGAATCTCGGCTGCCCTCCGCCGCCACCAGATGTGAACTTGGTCACAGCGGGCCGGGCGGTTGGTCCGCCCGGCCGGTGAGCTACTGTCGCTACGCGCGGATCTTGAGGAGGCGGTGACGAGCATGGCCTGGAGCTGGCAGTTCGAGCAGGCCGACGGCAGCCTGGTGCCGTCCCGGGGAATGCCGCGGGAGACGTTCAGCAGCCAGGGTGATGCGGAGAGCTGGCTGGGTGAGAACTGGCGTGACCTGCTGGCCAGCGGCGTAGACCAGGTCACCCTGCTGGAGGAAGGCCGGATCGAATACGGCCCGATGAGCCTGCACCCGGAGGCCAGCTAACTCGTGATCATGACTGTGGTGGCGCTGGGACGCAACGCCGTTGACTTAACCGCGCGTAGATGATCACCCAGGTTGTTGATGTTGAAGTAGCCGGCATTCCTGTGTCGGCTACTTCAACATCAACAACAGGTGCCGCTCCCGGCGGGTCTCACTGGTCACACCAGCATCACAGTTTCACCAGGCAGGCCCGGGCGCCCCTGGCTGCGCCGTTCAAGTCAGCGGCGTTGTACCAGATGCGCACCAAAGTCATGATCACGAAGAAATCGGCGCGGTGCCGGGCTAGGGGCGATGCTCTGGGCTTCGGGTCAGCGCGGGGTCGCGCTGGATGGCCGGGGCCAGTACTTCGTCGATGCGCTTGAGCAGGCCGGGCTCGAGGACCACGCCGGCCGCCTTGACGTTCTCCCGGACCTGCTCCGGCCGGGTCGCGCCGATGATGGCCGCGGACACGTTCCGGTTCTGCAGCACCCAGGCCACCGCCAGCTGGGCCATGCTCAGCCCGGCGTCGGCGGCGATCGGGGCCAGGCCGGCCACCCGGCGGAGCACCTCGTCGTCCAGCAGGCCCTGGATGAACCCGGAGCCGCTCGGGTCGGTGGCCCGCGACCCGGCGGGCACCGGCTGGCCGGGCTGGTACTTGCCGGTCAGCACGCCCTGCGCGATGGGGGACCAGACGATCTGGCCGATGCCTTCCTGCTCGGACAGCGGGATCACCTCGGACTCGATCACCCGCCAGATCATGTTGTACTGCGGCTGGTTCGAGACCAGCCGGTCGAAGCCCATCTCGTCGGCGATGCGCAGCGCCGCGGCGATCTCTTCGGCGCGCCACTCGGACACCCCGATGTACAGCACCTTGCCCTGGCGGACCAGGTCGTCGAAGGCCCGCATGGTCTCGGTCAGCGGGGTCTCGTGGTCGTACCGGTGCGCCTGGTACAGGTCCAGGTAGTCGGTCTGCAGCCGGCGCAGCGAGGCGTGCGCGGACTCCATGATGTGCTTGCGGGACAGGCCACGGTCGTTGGCGCCCGGGCCGGTCGGCCAGAACACCTTGGTGCACAGCTCGATGGATTCCCGGCGCACACCGTGCAGCGCCCGGCCGAGCACGTCCTCGGCCCGCGTGCCGGCGTACACATCAGCGGTGTCGAACGTGGTGATGCCCTCGTCCAGGGCGGCGGCCACACACGCCAGGGCGGCCTCCTCCGCCACCTGCGACCCGTGGGTGATCCAGTTCCCGTAGGCGATCTCGCTGACTTTCAGGCCGCTCCGGCCGAGATGACGATGTTCCATGCTCCTATTGTCCCGGGGGGACGACCCCCCGGGACCCCCCGATCGCCGCTTCGCGCCGAGCGCTGTGCTGGTCGGGGGGACGACCCCCCGGGACCCCCCGATCGCCGCTTCGCGCCGAACGCCTCCTCGGCGAGCACCCGCCTGCGGCGGGCCTCGCCTCGTCGGCGCGAGCTTCCAGTCCCCTTAGACCACCTGTGGCGCTGTCGGGACTAAATACTTTCCCCGGGCTTAACGCGGGGCTTCGGGAAGCGGAGCTGGCGGATCTGCAGGGCGCGCATGCCGGAGTACAGCTTGATGCCCCGGGTGCTCTGGCCCGGGTACCGCTCGGCGGCCAGGTTGGCTACCTTGCGGCCGAGCCAGAAACCCTCGCCCGCCATGATCAGCACCATCGCGATCAGCACCGCCGGCAGGATCGTCTGCACCACCGGATTGCGCAGGAACAACAGGACCAGCAGCACGACCAGGCCATACATATAGAACTCGCTGAACCGGCGCTTGGAGTCCACGTAGTCCCGGGCCAGCGCGCGGACCGGGCCCTTGTCCTTGGCCGGCAGCGCCCACTCCTCACCGCGCCGCATGGCCTCGGTCTTGCGCGACCGCTCGGAGCGGTCCCGGGTGCGGGCCTGCTTCGCGGCCTGCTTGCGGTCTTCCGGGGCCAGCTGGTACCGGCGGCGGCGTTCCGCCTCGCTGCGCTTGGGGGTGGGCCTGCCCTTGCCCGCGGTCACCGCGCCGCGCGCCGCGCGGCCTCGGCCTCGGCCTGGGCATCGTCCGCCGCGGCCTCGGCGGGGGCGTCCTCGGTGGCCGCGTTACGTCGTCTGAACACGAGGTCAGCCTACCGGGACGAAGGGGAAGGAACAGCCTCCCCAGGCTTGCGGATTCGGGGCTGCGACACAGTGCACCCCCGTTGGCGACGGGAGGCGCGCCGCAGGCGTGTCCTCCCCGAGCCAGCGGGATGCGGAGCTGCGATTTCGTGCTGGTGAGGGGGGACCCGCCGCAGGCGGGCTCCCGCCGAGCCAACACTCGGCGCGAAGCGGCGATCGGGGGGTTTTCGGGGGGTCGTCCCCCCGAGCAAATACCGCGTAGGCTGTGTTCACCAGCCTGCGCAGCGCCGCTGCCACGCCGCGGGGATGTCGGCTCGCGCGCCGCAGGTGGCTGGCGGCAGCGTTACACGATGAGGGGATGGTCGCGCCGATGAGCGTGGTGAAGCGGGTATCGATGATCTTCAAGGCCAAGGCCAATAAGGCCCTGGACCGGATGGAAGATCCGCGCGAGACCCTGGACTACTCCTACCAGCGCCAGCTGGAGATGCTGACGCAGGTCCGCCGCGGCGTCGCTGACGTGGCCACGTCGCGCAAGCGTGTCGAACTGCAGATGAACACCCTGCAGCAGCAGCAGGACAAGCTGGACCGGCAAGCCCGGCAGGCCCTGGGCGGCGGCCGGGAAGACCTGGCCCGTGAGGCGCTGACCCGCAAGTCGGCGCTGCAGGGCCAGCTCGGTGACCTGCAGACGCAGTACCAGTCGCTGCAGGCCGACGAGGAAAAGCTGACCGCTGCCTCGCAGCGGCTGCAGGCCAAGGTGGAGGCCTTCCGCACCCAGAAGGAGACCATCAAGGCCACCTACACCGCGGCCGAGGCGCAGACCCGCATCGGTGAGGCCGTGTCCGGCATCTCCGAGGAGATGGGCGACGTGGGCATGGCGGTGCAGCGGGCCCAGGACAAGACCGCGCAAATGCAGGCCCGGGCCGGCGCGATCGACGAGCTGATGGCCTCCGGCGCGCTGGACGATGTCACCGCCCAGCCGAACGACGACATCCAGCGCGAACTGGACCAGATGGGCGGCGGCCACGACGTGGACCGGGAGCTGGAGCGGATGAAGGTCGAGCTCGGCCAGGGCGAGGCCCCCCGTGAGATCGAGGGCACCGCACCGGGCGCGTCCGGCAACACCGGAAACGGCCAGGCCAGCCAGGCCAGCCAGGCCGCTGATCAGCCGCAGGCCGGTGACGGGGCATGATTGTCCGGATCCTCGGCGAGGGCCAGCTCGCCGTGGACGACGCGATGTCCGCCGAGCTGAACGACCTGGACGGCAAGCTCGATGCGGCGGTGAACGCGGGCGACGAGAAGGCCTTCCGGCCCGCGCTGGCCGAGTTGCTGGCCCGGGTCCGGGCGGCGGGAACACCGGTCCCGGCGGATTCGTTGGAAGCGTCGGATGTGATCCTGCCGTATTCCGAGGCGAGCATGGACGATGTGCGCGCCCTGCTTACTGATGATGGACTCATCCCGGGTTGAGCAGATGCTCAGCTAGCTTTCAGGCTGACTGCGCACACTGGATGCTGCCCGATAATTGAGTTATGGATGGCTTCACAGCGAAGCCAGCAAGCGCTCAGCTGGCCGTGCCAGCTGACGGAACGGAGGCGGCGCCATGGCGAGGACCCGCTATGCGCCTGACAGAGGACTCACCGCCCGGATGACCCTCACGATGTTCCTGCTCGGGCTCGTGTTCGTCGCCTTTGTCACCGTGCTCGTGCTGGTGCTCAGCGCGACGCACGCGGTGGGCAGCGGCGGCATCGTGTTCTTCGCGGTCCTGCTCGCCCTGATCCTCGGTGTCGGCTCCCTGTTCTACTCCGACAAGATCGCGCTCAGCGCGGCCCAGGCCCAGGTGGTCACGCCGCAGGACGGCCCGCAGGCGGCCCGGCTGCATGGCATCGTGGACCGGCTCTGCGCGCTGGCCAACATGCCCAAGCCGCGGCTGGCCATCGCGCCGTCCCCGATGCTGAACGCGTTCGCCACCGGGCGGAACAGCAAGACCGCGGTGCTGGTCGCGACGACCGGCCTGCTGAACAACCCGGACCTGACCGACCAGGAGCTGGAAGCCGTGCTGGCCCACGAGCTGTCGCACGTGGCGCACAAGGACGTGGTGGTGATGACCATCGCGTCGTTCCTCGGCATCATTGCCGGCCTGCTGGTCCGGTTCGCGTTCTACGGGGAGCTGTTCGGCGGCGGTGGCCGGGGCCGGGTCGGGAACAACAACAACGGCGGCGCGCTGCCGGTCATCTTCATCGTGATGATCGTCGGCATCGTCACCTACGCGATCAGCTTCCTGCTCATCCGGCTGCTCTCCCGGTACCGGGAGCTCGCCGCGGACCGGTCCGGGGCGCTGCTCACCGGCCAGCCGTCTGCGCTGGCCAGCGCGCTGCAGAAGGTCAGCGGGTCGATGTCGCGGATCCCCCAGAAGGACCTGCGCTCGGCCGAGCCGCTGAACGCCTTCTACTTCGTGCCGGCGTTCAAGGCGGGCGGCAAGGAAGTCCAGCTGTCCAACATCTTCTCCACCCACCCGACGCTGGAGCGGCGGCTGCGTCAGCTTTCCGAGATCTCCGAGCAGCTCAACAAGCAGGTCTAACCGGTGGGTTTCCTGGACACCCTGCTGGGCCGGACCAAGCGGCCCAGCCGAACCTGGACCAGCTGTTCGAGCTGCCCACCGCCGCGATCACGCTGCAGGCCGGGATGAACCTGGTGCCCACCGGTACCGGCTCGGTGTGCTTCCGCGCGGCCGAGGGCAAGGCGTTCAGCGATATCGAGTCGGACGTCCGCGAGCTGCTCGGCATGGGCAGCGGGACCGCGTCGGTCGAGGTGACCAAGGACAGCTACGGGTTCACGTGGCTGACCTGCCAGCACTCCGCGGATGACTTCGAGGCGCTGGTCACCGACCTGCACGCGGTGAACTCCTCGCTGGCCGACGGCGGGTTCGGCCCGCAGTTGCTGTGCACCCTGGTCAGCTTCTCCGGCGACGCGGGCCGCCGGCTGGGCATCATCTACCTGTACAAGCGGGGCACGTTCTACCCGTTCGCGCCGAAATCGGGGGAGCAGCGGGACAACGCGCTCGAACTCCAGGTGCGCGGCGCGGTCGGGGCCGACCTGAAGATCGAGCCCGATCTCAGCCGCTGGTTCGCGGTCTGGGGCGCCCCCGGTCTCTAGCCAGCCGGTCACGAGATACAGAAGGAACGCAGAGCATTTAGCGACACCGCGAAGAATGCCTGCTGGCAGGGTAGGCCGCTATGAGTGCTCCGTCGGCTGCCTTCGGCGCGTCGAAGGCGCCCGCCGGCCGCAACCAGAAGCGCAGCCCGGCCCGGCTGGCCGCCCCGCGGCCGCATCCCGTGCTGGCCCGGCTCGCGCTGCTGGCCGCCGGGCTGGGCCTGGGCGTCAGCACCGCGCTGACCGTTACCGCCGAGTCGGCCAGCCAGCTGTCCGCACCCGGCGGCCTGGCCACCTTCGCGGGCAGCCTGACCGGCATGCTCGGCAGCTACCTGGCCCTGATCATGGTCCTGCTGGTCAGCCGGATCCCGTTCATCGAGCGGGTGGCCGGCCAGGATGGCCTGGTCCGGGTGCACCGCACGGTTGCCCCCTGGCCGATCAGCCTGCTGGCCGCGCACGCCGTGCTGCTCACCGTGGGCTACGCACAGGCGGCGCGGACCGGGCCCTGGCATGAGGCGGGCATCCTGGTCACCTACCCGGACGTGCTCATCGCCACCGTCGCGCTCGGCATCATGTGCCTGATCGGGGTGATCTCGCTGCGCGCCATCCGGCGGCGGCTGCCCCGGGACACCTGGTGGCTGATCCATCTGTGCATGTATCTCGCGCTGGCGCTCGCCATCCCGCACGAGCTCGTGCTCGGGCCGACCTTCGTCGGGCATCCGCTCACCCGGCTCTTCTGGGCGGTCGTCTGGGCGGCTACCGCGGGGCTGGTGCTCGGCTACCGGATCGGTCTGCCCGTCCTGCGCACCGTGCGGCACCAGTTGCGGGTGGCCGAGGTGCGGCCGGAAGGGCCCGGCGTGGTGTCGGTGATCCTGACTGGCCGGCAGCTGGACCGGCTGCCGGTGTCCGGCGGGCAGTTCCTGCTCTGGCGGTTCCTCACCCCGGGCCGGTGGTGGCAGGCGCACCCGTTCTCCCTCTCCGCCCTGCCGCAGCCGCCCTACCTGCGGCTGACCGTCAAGGGAGTGGGCAGCTTCTCGCAGTCCCTGGCCGGCCTGCGGCCCGGCACCAGGGTGGCGGTCGAGGGGCCGTACGGGGCGTTCACCCGGTATGCGCAGCTGCGGCCGCGCGCCTTGCTGGTGGCGGGCGGGATCGGGGTCACCGCGCTGCGGTCGCTGCTCGAGGACCTGCCCCGCGGCAGCGCGCCGGTGGTCCTGCTGCGGGCCCGCCGCCCGGCGGATCTGGTGCTCAGCGCCGAAGTGCGGGAGCTGGTCCGGCTGCGCCGCGGCACCATCCACGAGCTGGTCGGATCGCGGGCGGAGGCGGCGATCGACGAGGTGTCGCTGCCCCGGCTGGTCCGCGACCTGAATCAGCGCGACGTGTACGTGTGCGGGCCGGAGAGCTTCGTGACCGCCATCGTCGCCGTGGCCAGGCATCTCGGCGTTCCGGACGAGGCCATCCATCACGAGGCGTTCGCGTTGTGATGGGGAAGGAGAGCGGGTCATGAAGAGCGCGCCGTGGCTGCTGCTGGGCGGCGCCGTAGCCGGTTTCCTTGGCGTCCTGGGGCTGCACAAGCCGGCCACGCCCAACGTGCTGGCCAACCACCCGGCCCAGCCCACCGCGAAGGCCAGCCCGGGCGCGGCCCGGGTGGCCGGCCCGCAGGCCGGCGCCAGCCTGGCCGCAGGCGCATTCCGCGGCCCGGTGGTGCCGTACGGGTACGGCGAGCTGAGCACCAAGGTAAGCGTCAGCGGCGGCCGGATCACCGGGGTGAGCGTGCCAGTGCTGAAGACCGCCGAGCAATATTCACAGCAGTTGGCCGCGCAGGTCATCCCCACGCTGCGCAACGAGGTGCTGGCCGCGCAGTCCGCGCGGATCCAGGCCGTCTCCGGGGCGACCTACACCAGCGAGGCCTACGCGCAGTCGGTCCAGGCCGCGCTGGACAAGGCACACCACGGATGAGCCATGGCGCCCTGGTCAGCCACGCCGAGCCGGTGATGGGCACGGTGGTCTCCTTCGCGCTGTACCCCGGGGAACTGCCCGGCCCGGACGTGCGAGCCGCGCTGCGGGCCGCCTGCGCGGTGCTGCACGACGCCGACGCGGTGTTCAGCACCTGGGACCCGGGCAGCCCGCTGAGCCGGCTGCGCCGCGGTGCGCCGCTCACTCCGGACGGCCCGGGCCAGCCGCCGGTGCTGGCCGAGGTGCTGGCCGCCTGCCAGCAGGCCCGGGACGCCTCTGGCGGCTGGTTCGACCCGTGGGCCATGCCCGGCGGCTACGACCCCACCGGCCTGGTCAAAGGCTGGGCGGTGGACAACGCGCTGCGCACGCTTGACCAGGCGGGCGTGCCCGCGGCACTGGTCAACGGCGGCGGCGACCTGGCGGCGTTCGGTAGGCCAGGGCCCGGCCGGTGCTGGCGGGCGGGTATCCGCCATCCCTGGCGGGAAGCGGGCCTGGCCGCCGTCGTCGAGGTGCACGGCGCGGTGGCCACCTCAGCCAGCTACGAGCGCGGCGCGCACCTGGTGGATCCGCGCACCGGCCAGCCGGGCTGCCGGGCGGCCTCGGCCACCGTCACCGGGCCCAGCCTGGCCCAGGCGGACGCGCTGGCCACCGGCCTGGCCGTGGGCGGGGACGCCGCCCTCGAGGTGATCACCGGGCTGCGCGGCTACCAGGCGTACCTGATCCGGCCGGACGGCAGCGAGTCGTGCACCCCGGGTATGCGGTTCGCCGGGGCTTGAGCTGGCCCAGACGGTCCGGAATGACCACGGACGGCATATGGTTATCAGTGGGGATCAGCCAGCGCCGCGGACGCGGCGGCAGTCCAACGCGGGAGTTAATCACATATGACTGTCCAGCACGAGGGCGCTCTTCACCAGGAAAGCCCGGGCCAGACCACGTCGGGTGTCATCCTGACCGACACTGCGGCCAGCAAAGTTGGCGCTCTGCTGGCGCAGGAAGGCCGTGACGACCTGCGGCTGCGCATCGCCGTGCAGCCAGGCGGCTGCTCCGGGCTGCGTTACCAGCTCTACTTCGACGAGCGGGAACTGGACGGCGACATCGACGCCGAGTTCTCCGGCGTGCACGTGGTCACCGACAAGATGAGCGCCCCCTACCTGATGGGCGCGACCATCGACTTCGTGGACACGATCGAGAAGCAGGGCTTCACCATCGACAACCCGAACGCCACCGGCTCGTGCGCCTGCGGCGATTCGTTCCACTGATCGGCCGAACCAGCTGACTGGGCCGCCGGGCGACTTCTCGCCCGGCGGCCTCGATGCCCTATAGAGTGCGGCCGTGCGCATAGCTATCACCGGGTCCATCGCGACCGACCACCTGATGACTTTTCCCGGCCGGTTCGTGGAGCAGTTCATCCCGGAGAAGATGGACCGGGTATCACTGTCCTTCCTGGTCGACGGCCTGGAGATCCGGCGCGGCGGGGTCGCCGCCAACATCGCGTTCGGGCTCGGGGTGCTCGGCCTCAGCCCGCTGCTGATCGGCGCGGTGGGCGCGGATTTCGCGCCCTACCGCAACTGGCTCACCGAGCACGGCGTGGACTGCGGCGGGATCCGCGAGTCGGCGACCCGGCACACCGCCCGGTTCGTCTGCACCACCGACGTGGACGGCAACCAGATCGCCTCGTTCTACCCGGGCGCGATGAGCGAGGACGCCGACATCCGGCTGGCCCCGCTGGCCGAGCAGGCGGGCGGCCTGGACCTGGTGCTGATCGGCGCCAGCGACCCGGGGGCCATGCTCGCGCACACCCAGGAGTGCAAGGACCTGGGCATCCCGTTCGCCGCCGACCTGTCCCAGCAGCTGCCCCGGCTGGCCGAGCAGGAGGTGTGCGCGCTGGTGGACGGGTCGGCCTACCTGTTCTGCAACGAGTACGAGGAAGCGCTGATCGAGCGCAAGAGCGGCCGGACCGCCGGCGCAGATCCTGGACAGGGTCGGGGTGCGGATCACCACGCTCGGCCCGAACGGGGCCAAGATCGAGCGGGCCGGCCAGCAGCCGGTGCTGGTCGGCCCGGTGCCGGAGACCCGCAAGGCGGACCCGACCGGCACCGGGGACGCGTTCCGCTCCGGGTTCCTGGCCGCGGTGGCCTGGGGGCTGTCCCTGGAACGGGCCGCCCAGCTGGGCAACATGCTCGCCGTGCACGTGCTGGAGACGGTGGGCCCCCAGGAGTACGAGCTGAAGCCCGGCGCGCTGGCCGAGCGCTTCGGCGCCGTGTACGGCCCGGCCGCGGCGGCCGAGGTCAGCGCCTGCTACAGCTGACTTTCTTACCCAACGCCGCTGCGGCGGCCAGGGTCAGCAGACGCCGGAGGGGGCGGCCCGGGGGCGGGCCGCCCCCTCCGTGTGTTGCTACGTGCGGTTACCCGTATGCGTACTCCGATCAGTAGGACTGGATGTAATGGCTGGGCGAGCCGACACCGGTCGAGTCGTCGTAGCCCTTGACGGCCGGCAGCGCGTCCGCGCCCTCGCCGTCGATGCCCAGGGTCCGCAGGTAGGTGACCAGCGGGCCCTGCTTGGTGTACGGGTTGGTGTAGTTGTTGCGCACCTCAGCCGAGGTGGCCGGGACCCAGCGGGTGGTCGGTCACGTCGTTGAACGCCGCCGAGTCGACCGTACGTGTCGTGGCGTCCAGGAAGTAGATCAGCGGGTTGGCGAAGCCGAGCGGTGCCCTTGCCCACGGCCTGCTGGGCGTCGGCCTGGATGCCGGCGAACGTCGGGCAGGCCACGCTGGTGCCGCCGATCCGGCTGAGCGAGAAGGCGTAGGTCTTCCCGTCCGGCTGCAGCGTGGTCTGGCCGACCAGGATGCCGGTGCTGGGGTCGGCCAGCGCGGACACGTCCGGCATCCACCCGCATCGGCACGGCTGCTGGTCGTGCCGTTCGGCAGCTTCTCGGCCAGCGCGGTCGGGCACCACGCCTGCCTGGTAGAACGGCTGGGTGTACACGGTGCTCACGCCGCCGCCGCCGGACCCGTCGTAGTACGCCGGGTACTTGCCAGGCGGGGTGAACTGCCACTTCTTGCCGGTCTTGGTGTGCACCAGCGGGTCGAGCAGGGTGCCCCAGGAGGTCTCCCACTGGTAGTTGTTGGTCTTGCCGATGGCCAGGCTGGTCCCGCCCACCGAGGTGACGTACGGGCTGGAGGTCGGGAAGTCCACCTGGTCGTACGGGGAGACGGGGTCCTCGCCCGGGCCCTCGTAGCCGCTGTCCCCGGAGGAGAAGAAGAAGCCGACGCCCTCGACGGCGCCCAGCTCGAAGATGGCGTTGAACGCGTCGCTCATCGTGGAGTAGCTGTCCGGCTCGCCCCAGGAGTTGCTGACGATGCTGGCCAGGCCGTTGTTCACGATGTACGCGTCGGCCTGGGCCAGGTCGGAGTCCTGGCAGCTGCCCGCGGCCACGTACCGGACGTTGGCGTCCGGCGCCATGCCGTGCACCGACTCGACGTCGAGGGTCTCCTCGCCGTACCAGCCTGCCGCGTCGCACTGGTTCGCGCCGGCCTGCGTGTACGGGCCCGCCTTGTACTGCTTGTACTGGCCCTGTCCCGAACCCTTGTCGCCGACCACGGTGGAGAACTGGTCGGCGTCCGCTTGATGGTCGGGGACGCGTAGGCGTCCACGATCGCGACCGTCTGGCCCGCGCCGGTCTCTCCGGACGCGGTGACCCCGTAGGCGCCGCGCACCTGGCTCGGCGTGTAGCCGCAGTTGTTCCACGGCTGGTACTTGCCGTACGCCTTGGGCTTGTTGGTGGCGGTCTTCTGGCCGTAGTAGGTCGAGCACGGCTTGGCCACCCAGTAGTTCGGCCCGGGCGGCGGCAGCGCGGGCTTGATCGCGCTCTTCGCGGTGTCCAGGCCGGCCACCGCGAGAACGTCACTGGCTACCGAGGACGGCGCCGTGGCCGCCGACTGAGGCGCCCGTGCGGCCTGGCCGCCGGGGCCCCGGTAGGTGCCGAAGGAGACGCCGAATGCCTTGCTGGCCGCGGCCACCGAGCCGCGCACCGCGATGTAGGCGCCCGCCGGGCTGGCCGCGCTGACCCGGGTCACCGACAGGCCGGACGAGACGAGCCACTGCCGCACCGACGAGACTTCCGCCGAGGATGGCTTGAACTGCTGGCGGAGCTGCGCGGCGGTCAGGAAGTGCCGGTAGTCGCTGCTCTTCGGGTCCGAGACGGCGGCCACCTTCTGGGCGAGTGCGGTCTCGTTGCTGGGGGCCAGGTACACCTTGGCGTTAACGGTTCCGCTGGTGACGGCTTGCTGCTGAGGCGTTTCGCGGCAACGGCCCACGCGGGGTGGGTGTCGGCGATCGCCCGTCTCGTGGTGCCCGCCTGCGCAGCAGTGGCGGTGGCGAGCGTGCCGAGCGTCAATGCTCCGGCAGCGACCGCGGCACTCACCACACGCAAGCGTGTGACATGCGGCATGCACATTCCTTCCCTAGAGGCTGACCATGGCGCCTGATCGATGTGTCCTGGGTAACAGGCCACAACCCGTAAAGGTTCTTCCTCCCGGCGTATCCGGCGCAAGGTCTTCCACGCATAATGCGTGGTTCTGTTACCTGGTATTGGCTCTTTGTGAGAAGGCAGCTACGCTGCGCCGTTACTGCCCATGACCTGGCTGGGTGTGCTGGGGGTGGGCTGGGGTGCGCGGACCAGCAGCGCGGCCGGCCGGACCTGGATGGTCAGCGTCCGGCCCGGCGCGATCACCTCACCGTCCACCTCGCGGGGCAGGTCGGCGTCGGCCTGGATCTCCACCCGGCGGGCCCGGTACCGCTCCAGCCGCCGGTCGTCGCGGCGGCTGCCGGTGAGCACCCGGTACGCCACCCGGCCCCAGCCGAGCGGGCCGGCCGGGGCCAGGATGCCGACATCGAGCACGCCGTCGTCCAGCCGTGCGTCGGGCAGCAGGGCGAAGCCGCCGGGCAGCAGCCCGGCGTTGCCGACAGCTACCGACCGGGCCCGCCGGGTCAGCGGCGGGCCGCCATCCAGCCGCACGGTGAACTCATGCCGCCGCCCGGGCAGCTGGGCGGTGCCGGCCGCGGCGTAGCCGAGCCAGCCGAACCGGTCCTTGAGCAGCTGCGGCGTCGCGCCGACCACGGTGGCGTCCAGGCCGATGCCGGCCATGGCCACGTACGGCATGCCGTCCGCCTCGGCCAGGTCGATCAGCCGCTGCTGGCCGCCGAACGCCACCCCGAGCGCCGCGTCCAGCCGCCGGGGCAGGCCGAGCGCCCGGGCGGCCAGGTTGGCCGTACCCAGCGGCACGATGGCCAGCGGCACCTGGCTGGCTGGCCCGGCGTGGTTCGCTGGCACGCGTGGCTGGCTGGCGCGGCCCGGCCAGCGCCTGCGCGCAGCTGCGCACCGTGCCGTCGCCGCCCGCCGCCACGACCAGCCTGGCCCCCGCGGCGACCGCCTGCCCGGGCCAGCCCGAGGCCCTGATCGTCCCGGGTGGTCTCGAAGAACTCGGCGGCCAGGCCGCTGGCCTGCGCGGCCGTGCGGCAGCTGCCGCCGGAACCGGGCCGGGTCGCGGACCCGCAGCCGGTTGATGATGATCGCGGCGGCTGGCATGGCGAGGCACACGATAGCGTGGCGGTGTGGCGGCCTCGTCTCACTTTCTCTGCTGGCCGGCTCGCAGGCGGCCGGTTACCAGGGCCCGCCGGAACTCACCGCGGCCCGGGTCTTCACGTCGTGGACACTCGACCTGCCGGTGCTGCTGGCCGTGCTGCTGGCCGGCGGCCTGTACCTGGCCGGGGTGCGCCGGCTGCGCCGCGCCGGGCAGCCCTGGCCAGCGGCCCGGCTGTGGTGCTGCTACCTCGGCGGGCTGGGCACGCTGGTCATCGCGACCATGTCGTTCCTCGGCGTGTACGCAAGCGTGCTGTTCTACATCCGCTCGATGCAGACCATCCTGCTGCTGCTGGTGGCGCCGCTGTTCCTCGCGCTGGGCCGGCCGCTGACCCTGGCCATCGCGACGCTGCCGCGGCTCGGCCCGCGGCTGGACGCGCTGATGCACAGCCGCGCCGCCCGGCTGCTCACCTTCCCGGCCGTCACCACCCTGGTGCTGGTCGTGGTGCCGTTCGTGCTGTACTTCTCGCCCTGGTACGCGGCCAGCCTGCAGAGCGACGTGGTGCGCGAGGTCACCTACCTGGCCCTGTTCGCCCCGGGGTTCGTGTTCTTCTGGACGTTCCTCCGGGTCGACCCGGTGCCCAGGGAGTACCCGTACCTGGTCGGGCTGTGGGTCAGCGCGGGCGAGGTGGTCGGCGACGCCGTGCTCGGCCTGGCCGTGCTGTCCAGCCAGACGCTGATCGCCGGGGCGTACTACCACGCGCTGGCCCGCCCGTGGGGGCCCAGCCTGCGCAGCGACCAGATCATCGGCGGGGGAGCGCTCTGGGTGCTGGGCGACATCGTCGGGCTGCCGTTCCTGGCCGCCCAGTTCATCCAGATGATCCGGGAAGACCGCGCCGAGGCGGCTCAGGTGGACGCGGAGCTCGATCGGGCCGAAGCGGCGCGGCCCCCGGCGCAGCCGACGGGTGCGCCAGCTGACCAGGCCCGGGTGAGCAGCCGTGGTGGGAGAAGGACCCCAGGTTCGCCGACCGGTTCCGGCGCGCTCAGTAGGTGCGCTTGACCAGGAAGGCCCAGCCGCGCGGCAGTGCGGTCTCGACCACGAACTCCTGGGACTTCATCATGCACCAGGCTGGGATGTCGGTCTGCGCGGCGGGATCGTCGGCCAGCACGGCCACCGTGGCCCCGATGGGCACCTCGCGGATCCGCTCGGCCAGCATGATGATCGGGATCGGGCACTTCCGGCCGAGCGCGTCGATGGTCAGCATCGGTGCCGGGCGCGTCGGGGGAGTCATGCGCCTGCCTCTCTATGCCGATCCGACCGGGAGCCTGCGGGAGTACCGATCGTCGCCCTTTCTACTAAGACGGTGACAATACTCCGCAGCGACCCTGTTCTCTGCTGAGTCCTCCGCATGCATCGTGCCACGGAGAAGCGATACCCGCACGTTGCTGTCCGTAAGCGCAACGGAGCAGGACACGCTGGGCCGCCAATCGGGGTCCCCCGCCTGGCCGCGGGACGGTGCACGATACTGTTTGCACGACAGCCTGTAGGACGAACCCTGACCTGCCCGTGCAGCCGGGAGTCATTCCGCTGGGAAGGCAACCTGTGAGCTCCACCCCCAGCGCCCCACGCCGAAGGGGCGCGCATGATCCGGGCCGTGCGCCCGGGGCCGACACAGCCCGCCGGGTGCGCCGCTGGACGCTGCGCTCGGTGCTGCTCGGTGCCGTCGTGCTGGGCACGGCGGGGTGCCAGTCCACCACGTTTACCCGGCTCGGCCTGCCCGTCCCCGTGACCAAGCAGGGCGAGATCGTGGTCACGCTGTGGCGCGGCAGCTGGATCGCGGCGCTCTGCCGTGGGCGCCGTCGTCTGGGGCATGATCCTGTGGGCCGTGATCTTCCACCGGAAGAACTCGGACCGGCCGCCCCGGCAGGTGCGCTACAACCTGCCGATCGAGATCATGTACACGGTCGTGCCGTTCATCATGGTCGGCGTGCTGTTCTTCTTCACCGCGCGGGACGAGAACTTCATCAACAAGCTCCCGCCGCACCCGGACGTCACGGTGAACGTGACCGGCTGCCAGTGGAGCTGGGAGTTCCAGTACCCGCAGTACTCGATGCCGGGCACCGGGACCGGCATGGTGACCGAGCAGGGCCAGCCCTGGCCCGGACGGCTGCCGGTGCTGGTCATCCCGGAGAACGAGACAGTCCGGTTCAACCTGGTCTCGGTGGACGTCGTGCACTCGTTCTGGATCGTCCCGTTCGAATTCAAGCGGGACGTGGTCCCCGGGCACCCCAACCACTTCGAGGTGACCCCGATCAAGACGGGTACGTTCATCGGCCGCTGCACCGAGCTGTGCGGCCTCTACCACAGCCGGATGCTGTTCCGGGTGAAGATCGTCACCCCGGCGCAGTTCCGTACCTGGATCAGTGCGCAGCAGCACGCGCAGAGTTCAGCAGGGGGTGCGTGACGTGACCACCGTCGAGCAACCGGTCGTGACCCCGGGCACCGGGGTAGCGCGGGAACGCAAAGGCTCGATCCTGGCCAGCTGGCTGTCGTCGACCGACCACAAGGTCATCGGCCACCTGTACCTGATCACCTCGTTCGCGTTCTTCCTGATCGGCGGCCTGATGGCCATGATCATGCGGGCCCAGCTGTTCGGCCCGGACAACCACATCGTGTCGGATCAGCAGTACAACGAGCTGTTCACCATGCACGGCACGATCATGCTGCTGCTGTTCGCCACCCCGCTGTTCGTCGGGTTCGCGAACGAGATCATGCCGCTGCAGATCGGCGCGCCGGACGTGGCGTTCCCCCGGCTCAACCTGCTGAGCTACTACTTCTTCCTGTTCGGCGGCATCATCCTGCTGATCAGCTTCCTCACCCCGGGCGGCGCCGCGTCGTTCGGCTGGTACGCCTACTCGCCGCTGACCAGCTCGGTGTACTCGCCCGGCGTCGGCGGCGACATGTGGATCATGGGCCTGACGCTGGCCGGGCTGGGCACCATCCTGGGTGGCGTCAACTTCGTCACCACGATCATCTGCATGCGGGCCCCGGGCATGACCATGTTCCGGATGCCCATCTTCACCTGGAACATCCTGCTCACCAGCCTGCTCGTGCTGCTCGCCTTCCCGGTGCTGGCCGCCGCGCTGCTGGTGCTGGAGATCGACCGCAAGCTCGGCGCGCAGGTGTTCAGCGCGTCCAGCGGCGGCGCGATCCTGTGGCAGAACCTGTTCTGGTTCTTCGGCCATCCCGAGGTCTACATCGTGGCGATACCGTTCTTCGGCATCGCCACCGAGGTGCTGCCGGTGTTCAGCCGCAAGCCGCATCTTCGGGTACAAGGGACTGGTCGGCGCCACGATCGCGATCGCCGGGCCTGTCGATGACGGTGTGGGCGCACCACATGTTCACCACCGGCGCGGTGCTGCTGCCGTTCTTCTCGTTCATGACGTTCCTGATCGCGGTGCCCACCGGGGTGAAGTTCTTCAACTGGGTGGGCACGATGTGGCGCGGGCAGCTGACGTTCGAGCCCGCCATGCTGTTCTCCATCGGGTTCCTGGTCACGTTCCTGTTCGGCGGGCTGACCGGGGTCATCCTGGCCTCGCCGCCGCTGGACTTCCACGTCAGCGACTCCTACTTCGTGGTCGCCCACTTCCACTACGTGCTGTTCGGCACCGTGGTGTTCACGCATGTTCAGCGGGTTCTACTTCTGGTGGCCCAAGTGGACCGGGAAGATGCTGGACAACACGCTGGGCAAGTGGCACTTCTGGACGCTGTTCATCGGGTTCAACATGACGTTCCTGGTGCAGCACTGGATCGGCGTCGAGGGCATGCCGCGCCGGGTGGCCAACTACCCGTTCCTGCCCGGCGACGTGACCACGCTGAACCAGATCTCCAGCATCGGCTCCTGGATCCTCGGCGCGTCCACGTTCATCTTCCTCTACAACGTCTACAAGACCTGGAAGTACGGCGAGCAGGTCACGGTGGACGACCCGTGGGGCTACGGGAACTCGCTGGAATGGGCGACGTCCTGCCCGCCGCCGCGGCATAACTTCACCCGGATCCCGCGCATCCGGTCCGAGCGGCCCGCGTTCGACCTGCACTACCCGCACATCCAGTCGGGGCGGACGCATCAAGCAGCGCATCGAGGCGCACAAGTGACCTGCGGCGTGGCTTACTGGCGGAGAGGTGTCAGATGAAGTTTGAGGGGTCCCTGTTCATCGGCTGCGCGGTGTTCTTCGGCGCGGTGGACATCGTGTACTGGTACTTCTCCAAGGACCCGACCGGCACCACCGCGCTCGCCCTGTCCGTCGGGCTGGCCTTCCTGACCGGGTTCTACCTGCTGTTCACCGGGCGGCGGCTGCCGCCGCGGCCGGAGGACAGCCCGGAGGGCGAGATCGCCGAGGGCGCCGGGGAGCTGGGCTTCTTCAGCCCGCACAGCTGGTGGCCGCTGTACGTCGGCCTGGCCGCCGCGCTGGCCGCGTTCGGGGTGGCGATCGGCTGGTGGCTGTTCCTGATCGGGCTGCTGTTCACCTTCCTCACCGTGATCGGCTTCGTCTTCGAGTACTACCGCGGCATTTACGCCCACTGACCGCCCCCAGCCAGTACCCGGAACGTGGTCAGACGTTTGCTGTTCTTATAGCGATACCAATCGTTTGATCATCGGCCGGTGTGGGGGTTTTGCCTGCTGCGCCTACGGGGAGTTAGCTAGAGTCACACCGGGCTTATGGGGGTAGCTCAATGTCGGGGGACATTTCGCGCACCGCCCGCAGGCTGGCACATCGCGGGCCGAAACAGTGCATGGTGGCCGGGGCCGGGGTGGCCAGCCTGCTGCTGGCCAGCTCGTGCAACGGGGCGGGGACGGCCCCGCGGCGGCCGTGCACCTGCCCGCCAACGTGACCATCACCAGCGGGAACGTGACGTTCAGTTCGGCCACCAGCCGGACGGGGCGGGCGCTGCACGCGGCCGGTTCTGCCCATGCCGCGGCGCAGCTGGACACCCGCCCAGACCTGGGCGTGCAGGTCACTGCGCAGCACGGTACGCTGACCGCGGTAACGGTGCGTAACGCCGATGGCCAGCCGGTGGCGGGCAGCTACGGCGCCGGGTCGCGCAGCTGGCACACCGGGTGGGCGCTGGCGCCGTCGCAGACCTACCAGGTCACCGCCACGGCGGTGAACACCGGGCAGAAGCGGACCGTGATCAGCGGGACGTTCCGCACGTTCCGGCCCGCGCACAGCGTCGTGGCCAGCACGACCATCACCGCGCAGCAGAGCTACGGCATCGGCATGCCGATCATGATCTCGTTCAGCCGGCCGAGTGGCCGACAAGGCGGCGGTGGAGCGGTCGCTGCAGATCACCTCCAGCAAGCCGGTGACCGGCGCCTGGTACTGGATGAACAACAAGACCGTGTGGTTCCGGCCGGAGCGGTACTGGCCCGCGCACACCGAGGTGCGGTTCACCGCGCACCTGGCCGGGGTGCAGGCCGCGCCGGGCGTGTTCGGCCAGGCCAATCTGAGCCAGCACTTCCGGATCGGCAACTCGCTGGTCGTGGTGGCCAACACGGCCACCCACTACATGAAGGTGTGGTGGAAAGGCCGGCCGATCGGCAACTGGCCGATCAGCACCGGGCGGCCGGGAATGGACACCGCCGATGGCCGGTACCTGTCCTTCGCCATGGCCAACCCGGTGGACATGAACTCGGCCACGATCGGCATCCCGGCGGGCAGCCCGGGCTACTACAACGAGCTGGTCTACGACGCGGTGCAGTTCACCGCGAGCGGGACCTACATCCACAGCGCCCCGTGGTCGGTGGGCGAGCAGGGCATCGTCAACGTGAGCCACGGCTGTGTCAACGTGGGCCCGGCCAACGCGGTCTGGTACTACGACCACTCCATGCTCGGTGACCCGATCAGCGTGGTGGGCAGCCCGGTCCGCGGCACCTGGGACAACGGCTGGACCATCTACTTCCTGAGCTGGCACAAGCTGCTGTCGGGCAGCGCCACCGGCGACGCGGTGCTGGCCTCGGCCAGCGGCAGCCAGTTCGTGCCGCCATCCTCGGTGGCACCGCCCGGGGCGGCCGGGCCGGCCGCCCCGGTGCAGGTCACCCGGCTCGCCCGCGGCCTAGCTGCCGCTGTCCTCCGGGTTGTCCGGTCTCGCTGCCCGGGCCGAGGGCCGTCTGGCCGGGCTCACCGGTGGTCACCGCGGCCCGTTCGGGCTCGCGGTGGCCGTTGCCGTGGCCGTTGCCGTGCCCGTCGCCGGTGGGCGCCGGGACCTGCTCGGTGATCACCCGGCCCAGCGCCAGCCGGGCCCGGCCGATCGCGCCACGGGTGGCGGGTGCGGGCACCTCGTCGTCGCCGTCCGACGGTGCGGGCAGTTCGGCCACCGGGCGCGCGGCGAGCAGCACGGCCCGCTGCTCGGCCGGCACCGGCGCGTGCCGCTCGATGAACTCGCCCTCCGGGGTCATCTCGATGATCCCGGTCTCGTAGCCGTGGGCCAGCGACTCGGCGTCCTTGCGCTGCAGGCCGAGGCAGATCCGCTTGGTCACCCAGTACGCCACCACCGGCCCAATGAAGATCGCGTACCGGGCGATCTCCGTCGTGAGGTACAGCGAGATGTCCAGGTGGTCGGCGATGACGTCGTTGGCGCCCTCCAGCCAGAGGACGCCGTAGAACGTGATCACGCCCATGCCGACCGCGGTCCGGGTGGCCGCGTTCCGGGGCCGGTCGTTGACGTGGTGCTCCTGGTAGTCGCCGATGGCCCAGCGTTCGATGAACGGCCACAGCGCGGCCCCGGTGAAGATGAGGCCGAGCGGGACCAGGGCCGGGATGACCACGTCCCAGGCCACCGTGTGCCCGGCCAGGTCCCAGGTCCAGCTGGGCATCATCCGCAGCGAGCCCTCGAGCGGCCCCATGTAGAAGTCGGGCTGCGAACCCGCCGAGATCTCCGCCGGGTTGTACGGCCCGTACAGCCAGATCGGGTTGATCTGGGCGAACGTGGACAGCAGGGCCAGGCCGCCGAAGATGAACATGAACCACGCGCCGGTCTTGGCCATGAAGTACGGGTACATCGGCTGGCCGACCACGTTCTGGTTGGTGTGCCCCAGGCCGGGCATCTGGGTGTGCTTCTGGTGGAACATGAAGAACAGGTGCGCGGTGATCAGCGCGAGCAGCAGCGCCGGGATCAGCAGGATATGGATGACGTACAGCCGCGGGATGATGTCGCGTGCCCGGGAACTGCCCGCCGAACAGGAAGAACGACAGGTAGGTGCCGACGATCGGGATGCCCAGGGCGACGCCCTCGGTGATCCGCAGCCCGGTGCCGGACAGCAGGTCGTCCGGCAGCGAGTAGCCGAACAGGCCTTCCAGTATGCCCAGGGTGAACAGCACGATGCCGATCAGCCAGTTGAACTCGCGGGGCTTGCGGTACGCGCCGGTGAAGAAGATCCGCAGCATGTGCGCGATCAGCGCGGCCATGAACAGGTCGGCCGCCCAGTGGTGGATCTGCCGCATGAGCAGCCCGCCGCGGACGTCGAAGCTGATGTTCAGCGTCGAGGCGTAGGCCTCGCTCATCCGCACGCCGTCCAGCTTGGTGTACGTCCCGTGATAGACCACGGAGGTCATACTCGGCTTGAAGAAGAAGGTCAGGAACGTGCCGGTGAGCAGCAGGATGATGAACGAGTAAAGGACGATCTCGCCGAGCAGGAACGACCAGTGGTCCGGGAAAACCTTCCGCAGGAAGGTGCGGGTGGACTTCGCGGCCCGCAGCCGGTCATCCAGGAAGACGCCCGTCTGGCCCAGTACCTTCTCGACCGGGCCCTCTACCTGGCCGTTTGGCGGAGCCCCGTTGCTGATGCTCATCCCCGCTCCCAGAAGCTCGGGCCGACCGGTTCGTAGAAGTCATGCGTGGCGATGAGATAGCCCTCCGAGTCAACGCCCATGGGCAACTGCGGCAGCGGCCGGGGGGCGGGCCCGAAGAGCACCGTCGCGCCCGTCGTGGCGTCGAACGTGGACTGGTGGCACGGGCACAGGATGTGGTGCGTCGTCTGCTCGTACAGCGCCACCGGGCAGCCCACGTGGGTGCAGATCTTCGAGTAGGCGACGATGTTGTCCACCGTCCAGTTCATGTTGGTCGGGTGCTTCAGTTCGCCCGGCCCGAGCTTGATGATGATCACCGCTGCCTTGGCGATCTCGTCGTCGTTGTTCTGGTAGCCCTCCGGGATCACGGTGATCATCCCGCCCGGGGTGTCGAAGTCGGCCGGCTTGAGCGGCCGGTTGCTGCCCGCGATGGTGAGCCGCAGCCCGTTCCGCCACACCGTGTGCCGCAGCGACGTGCCGGGCAGCGGACCCAGGTCGCGGAACAGCACGAGAGGGGCCAGGCCGAGCGGCACGGTGGCCGCGATCAGGGTGCGGCGCAGCAGCGGCCGCTTGACGAACTGGCTGGTGTCCGCGCCCTCCTTGAACGTCTTGACGAAGTCCTTCCGGTCCGCCTCGCTGGAGGCCAGCGGGTGGCGCTCCTCGGTGAGTTCCACGTCGGGCATCAGCGACCGGACCCAGATCACCGCACCCACGCCGAGCGCCAGGAAGGCCACCGACATGGACAGGCCCAGGGCCAGGTTGGACCGCAGCACGGCGTCCAGCCCGCCGGTGTTCACCTCCAGGCCGATGTAGGCCGCGATGAACCCGATGCCGGCCAGCATGGACAGGATGAACAGCGCGGCCACGATCCGTTCCGCCCGCTTGGCCCGGACCGGGTCCGGCGGGTCGGCGGGCAGTTCGCGCGGGGCGGGCGGCGGGCTGTCCTGCGCGGCCGTGCCGAGCAGCGTCCGCTGCTCGGCGGGCGGCGGGAGTGCCGATCACCCGGTGCGGCGCCCGCGGCGGCTCGGCCTCCTCGCCGTGGCCCGGAAGCTCTGCTGAGTAGTCCTCGGTGCCGCTCATGAGTGCTCGCGCCGCCTTGCCGTGATCCACATGGCGACCAGGATCAGGCCGCCGATCCCGCCGATCCAGCCGACCAGGCCCTCGGTCACCGGGCCGATCCGGCCGAGGCTGAACCCGCCGGGGTTGGGCTCGCTCCGGGTCTGCGTGATGTACGCGATGATGTCGCGCTTCTCACTGGGAGTAATCGTAGTGTCGTTGAACACCGGCATGGCCTCCGGGCCGGTCAGCATGGCCGTGTAGATCTGGGTCGGCGTGGACTGAGTCAGTGCGGGCGCGTACTTCCCATAGGTCAGCGCGCCGCCCGCGCCCACGAAGTTGTGGCACTGCGAGCAGTTCTCGCTGAACAGTTCCTGGCCCAGGCCGGTGTCCGCGCCCACCGTGCTCACCTGTGCCGGGGACGGAATCGGCGGCCCCCCGCCGAGGGACTGGATGTAGGCGGCGACCGCGCGCGTCTGCCGCTCGTTCAGCACCGGCGGCTTGCGCGGCATCTCGGCCTCGATCTCCTTGGCGGGCATCCGGCCGGTGCTGACCTGGAAGTACACCGCGGCCGCGCCCACCCCGATCAGGCTGGGGCCGGTGCTGGTGCCCTGCGCGTCCAGCCCGTGACAGCTGGCGCAGTCCTGCACGAAGATCTGCCGGCCCTGGTCGATCTGCGTCGAGCCGGCCGCCGGGGAGGACGCATCGGCCGCGCTGCCGGAGGCGGTGACCGCCGCGTACCCCCCGCCTATCGCGAGGAGCCCAAGCAGCACAACGGCATATCCGGCGACCGGGCGCCGCCGCCGGGCGGTGATCCAGCTCAATGGAGCCCTCATCTTCTGGTCTGTGCTCTTCTGGTTCGGCATGTGCTTCCGCCTCGCTCAGGTATTCGTCGCGAAGGCGGCTACTGGATGAGGTAGATCGTGGTGAACAGCGCGATCCAGACCACGTCCACGAAATGCCAGTAGTAGGAGACGACGATGGCGCTGACCTGCTGCTCGTGGGTGAACCGCTTGGCCACGTAGGTGCGGCCGAGGACGAACAGGAACGCGATCAGGCCGCCGGTCACGTGCAGCCCGTGGAAACCGGTCGGGATGTAGAACACCGACCCGTAGGCGCTGGACGAGACGGTCAGGTGCTGCTTGCGGATCAGGTCCAGGTACTCGTAGCCCTGGCCGAGCACGAAGTACAGGCCCATCAGGAAAGACAGCCAGTACCACTCGCGCAGCCCCCAGCGGCCCGGCTGCCAGATCCGCCCGGCCCGGCTGAGCTGGCCGCGCTCGACCGCGAACACGCCAAGCTGGCAGGTCACACTGGACAGCAGCAGGACCGTGGTGTTGATCGACCCCAGGGTCAGGTCCAGGTGCGCGCCGGGCCAGCGCAGGCCCTCGCCCTTGTCCACGGAGCGGATGGTGAAGTACATCGCGAACAGCGCCGCGAAGAACATGAGTTCCGAGGAAAGCCAGATGATGGTGCCCACGCTGACCAGGTTCGGCCGGGCTGACGGCGGCCTGGGGGTGGGTGCTTTCTCGGCTACGGATGCGGTGGCCACGGGGTCATTATTACGACAACCCGTAGGCGAGCGTCGGCCGACCCCCCGTGTCGGTACCATCCAGTTCTATGAAGGTCGTTGTCTACAGCCATGATGCGGACACCCGGGCCCGGATGCGGCTCGCCATCGGCCGCCGCCCGGCGCCCGACGTGCCCGAGGCGGAAATCATCCCGGTGGCCACCGAGCCAGCCCTGTTCCGCCTGCTCGACGCGGGTGGCGCGGACGTCATGGTGCTGGACGGCGAGGCGCAGCCGGCCGGCGGCATGGGCGTCTGCCGCCAGGCCAAGGACGAGATACACAACTGCCCGCCGGTGCTGCTCGTGGTCGGCCGGGCGGACGACGGCTGGCTGGCTACCTGGTCCGGCGCGGACGCGGTGACCAGCCACCCGATCGACCCGGTCCCGTTCGCCGCGGCGCTGGCCGGGCTGATGCGGCAGCAGGCCAACGGCCAGCTGCCCGCCCAGGCCTAGCGCCTGGCGCTAGCCAGGGAGCGGCGATGCAACCGGCGATGTCGTGGCGTGGCCTGATCGGCGCGCTGATCCGCGGCGAGACGCTCGGCCCGGACCAGACGGCCTGGGCGATGAACGAGATCATGGAGGGCGCCGCCACCCCGGTCCAGGTGGCCGGGTTCGCGGTGGCGCTGCGGATGAAGGGCGAGACGGCCGGCGAGCTGGCCGGCCTGTCCGACGTCATGCTGAGCCGGGCCGCCCCGATCACCGTGCCGGGCCCGCTGGTCGACCTGGTCGGCACCGGCGGCGACGGCGCGCACACGGTGAACATCTCCACCATGGGCGCGATCGTCGCGGCCGCGGCCGGCCTGCGGGTGGTCAAGCACGGCAACCGGGCGGCCAGCTCGGCCTGTGGCGCGGCCGACGTCCTCGAGGCGCTCGGCGTGGTCATCAGCCTGCCGCCGGAGGCCACCGCCCAGCTGGCCGAGGAGGTCGGCATCGCGTTCCTGTTCGCGCCGCTCTACCACCCCTCGTTCCGGCACGCCTCGGTCGCCCGCAGCGAGCTGGGCGTGCCCACCGTGTTCAACTTCCTCGGCCCGGTGTCCAACCCGGCGCGGCCGGGGGCCCAGGCCGTGGGGGTGTCCGACCCGCGCGGCGGTGAGGTGATCGCCGGTGTGCTGGCCAGCCGCGGCTGCTCGTCGCTGGTGTTCCACGGCGACGACGGGCTGGACGAGCTGACCCCGGTGACCACCTCCACGGTGTGGGTGGTGCACGACGGCACCGTGAGCCGGGCCACGCTCGACCCGGCGGTGCTGGGCCTGCCCCGGGCCGAGCCGGGCAGCCTGCGCGGCGGGGACAAGGAACACAACGCGGCGGTGGCCCGCGCGGTACTGGCCGGCCAGGCCGGCCCGGTCCGCGACACCGTTTTGCTTAACGCCGCTGCCGCGCTGGCCGCCGCGGCCGGGGTGCCCGGAGCTGCGCGGCTGGACAAGGCTCTCGCCGAGGGGTATATCCGCGCGGCCGCCGCAGTGGACTCAGGCGCGGCGGGCGACCTGCTGGACCGCTGGGTGGCGGCCAGCCAGCGGCTGGCCGCTCAGTCCGCCTCGTAGCCCAGCGAGAACGCGGCCTCCAGGTCGTGCCGCGAGTAGGTGCGGAACGCGATGTGCGTCTCGGTGTGGCTCACCCCGGCGACCCGGTTCAGCGCGCCCGGGATGACGTCGGCCAGTTCCTCATGAGCCCGCACCCGGACCAGTGCCACCAGGTCGAACTCGCCGGTCACCGAGTACACCTCGGAGACCTGGGGGATCTGCGCGATGATCTCCGCCGTTTCCGGGATGCGGGCCACGTCGGCCTTCACCAGCACGATCGCCGTGATCACCTGATGCCTCCTCGCGCGCCACTCTCGCCGCTTCCGCTTCGCGCAGCTCAGCCCCGAGCGTCATTCAGGACCGGCTAGTGAGCCCGGGCCGCCAGGCCCGGGCGAGCGGCCGGTGCAGGCTGTGCGGACGGGACCATCGGTGGGGTCTGAATGACGCGGAGCTTCCGACAGCAGAGCGTACTCCTGCTCGGCCAGCAGGCCGGCGACGGTGCGGACGCGGCGCGCGGAGAACATGCTGAGCAGGCCGGCCAGCACGGTGGCGGTGGCCCGGGCGTCGGCCAGCGCCCGGTGCTGCGGGCCGGGCGGCGCGCCGAAGTAGCTGGCCAGCGTGCTCAGCTTGCAGTTGGGCACGTCGTCGGCGGCCAGCCCGCCCGCCGCCAGCAGGCGGCGGGCCAGCGCCACCGTGTCCAGTACCGGCCCGGCTGGGCCCGGGCAGGCCGCAGCCGGCGCAGGCGGCGGCCAGGAAGCTGATGTCGAACGGCGCGTTGTGCGCGGTGAGCACCGCGCCCTGGGCGAAGTCCAGGAAGCTGGCCAGCGCCGCGGCCGGCGGCGGGGCGGCAGTGACCATGGCGTCGCTGATCCCGGTCAGCGCCACGATGTCCGGCGGGATGGCCCGGCCTGGGTTGACCAGCGTGCTGAACTCGGCGCGGATCTGGCCGCCGCTCATCCGGACCGCGCCGATCTCGGTGATGCCGGCCTCGTCCGGTGACCAGCCCGTCGTCTCCACGTCGACGATCACGAACTCGACCGCGTCAAAGGCACGCCGCCCGGCCCCGGGCTGGCGCAGCCGCGCCCGGGCCGCTGCCACCCAGTCCCAGATGATCACGATGTTCACGGTAGGCGGGGGTACCGACATTCCGCCCCAGGCACGCCGGGCTGGCCAGGGCGACTGCGGCATACGGGTACCAAACATCCCCCTGGGCCGCCGGGCTGGCCAGGGACAGCAGCACGCACTGGCGTTAGGTGGAAAGGGGCTGGGGGTTAGCTCAGCTGGGCGCGGAAGCATTCGGTGCGGTACGGCAGGTCCAGCTCGGCCCGGCCGGCCAGGTCCGGGTGGCTGTCGGCCAGCCGGCGCACCGCGGCCAGCACCTCGGCGCGCTCCGCGGCCGGCATGGTGATGATGTAGCTGCGCGAGGCGACCATGTCCAGCAGCTGGTCGCGGGTCAGCCGGTGCGTCCACTCCACGGTGCGGTGCTGCACCGGCCCGAACGGCGGGCCGATGATCGCGGCCCCGCCGCGGCTGCCGTCCGACTCGCCCGGGTCGTGCAGGATCCGGCTGAGCTGGGCCACCCAGTCCGCCCGGTCATCGCGCATGTTCCAGACCAGGCCGAGCTGGCCGCCGGGGACCAGCACCCGGGCCACCTCGGGCACCGCGCGGGCCGGGTCCACCCAGTGCCAGGCCTGGGCCACCAGCACCGCGTCCACGCTGCCGTCCGGGAGCGGGATCTCCTCGGCCGTGCCCGGGTAGCACCGGCACGCCGGGCACGGCCCGGGCCAGCTGCTCGCGCATGCCGGGCAGCGGCTCGACGGCGACCACGTCCAGGCCGCGCTGCGCGAGCTGGCGGGTCAGCTTGCCGGTGCCCGCGCCGAGTCCAGCACCCGGGCCGCGCCGGGCGGCAGCAGCCAGTCGATGGCCTCGGCCGGGTACGGCGGCCGGCCCCGCTCGTAGGCGGCCGGCCGCGGCGCCGAACGAGGTGGCCTGCTCCCGCCGCCGGGCCTCGTCGGTGGGCTGGTCAGCGGGGCGGGTGTTGTCGGCGGGCATGCCGGAATCATCCCAGGCTCGCCCGGCGGCCGGCTGCCTGGGGTCGGTACCGGGTGGTCGGCGGCGGGGTGCGCGCGGAGTGTCAGTGCCCCCGCTTAGCGTGTCTCCCGGGTCCCCCCGGTGGGTGCCCCGCGACGACCGGCCCTGGCCCTGACCAGGCCGGGAGCCAGCCTCAGGAGGAGAGATGCTGATCGACTGTGACCGGTGCGAGATGCGCGGCATCGCCTGCCCGGACTGCGTTGTCACCGCGCTGCTCGGCCCCGGCCAGCCGCAGCCGGACCTGGATGCGGCGGAGCAGCGCGCGCTCCGCGTGCTGGCCGACGCGCGGCTGATTTCGCCGCTGCGGCTGCACCCGGTGGCCCGGGCGGCTGGGCCGCGGCGGCCCGGCCGGGTGGCCTGAGCCCGGGGCGGATATGCGGAAACAGAAACACCTATTGCGGTCAGCTAGATCGCCGGAGTTCGCGAAGCGGTGGAATTCACCGCACCGGCTTCGCTAGTGTCAGCCCCGATCGGTTCGCTCCCCAGCCACCATGATGGTGACGGCGTCCGGTCACCGCCGAGTCTTTGCGCTGGCCAGGCGTGGCCAGCCGGAGAGCCGGGGACCCACCGGAGAACTCGCCGGGCCACCGCCCGGGCCACGGGTCCTCCAGGGGTGAATCGGCCGGGCTGCGACGCAGCCGGGCCGTAGGGCATCTTCCACAGCCCGAACCCGTCAGCTCACCCGGTAGGCGGGGTGGAAGAAGGAGCGTGATCACGCAGGTGAGTACGCGTCCAGGTGGTGAACGAGACGGCTGGCGGGGCAAACGTGACCGCGCGCTGCGTCTCGCGCACGGCAAGGCGCTGCGCTGCGGGGTGGCCGCCGGGGTGAGCCTGGCCACCGCCGGGGCCCTGGCCACGCATGGCCAGCGCGGCCGGGGCGGCGCCCAAGCCGACCATGCATCAGGTGCAGAAGATGGTCAACAAGCTCACCGCCGAAGAGAACGTGGCCGTGCAGATGTACGACCAGTCGGCCGAGCAGCTGACCAGCGCCAGGCAGCGGATGAACCTGGTTGACCGTGAGGTCAGGACGGACCAGGCCAAGTTCAGCGCGATGCGGGACCAGATCGCGACGATCGCGTCCACCGCCTTCGAGAACGGCACCATGAGCTCGATGGGCGCGCTGCTGACCTCGGACAACCCGCAGGCCGTGCTGAACCAGGCGTCCGTCCTGCTGCAGCTGTCCAGCGACCGGTCGGCGCAGATCAAGCAATTCATCGCCACGGCCGCCCAGCTGGCCAGCGCGCAGCAGATGGCGCGCCGGGCGGAGCAGGGCATCGCCACGCTGGAGGCGCAGCGGCTGGCCCGGAAGAAGTCCATCGGCAAGACGCTGGGCAAGCAGAAGGCCATCCTGGCCACGCTGACCGCCGCGCAGCAGCAGCAGGTCACCAGCTCCTCGCTGGGTGGCAGCGGGACCACCACGGCGACGGACCCGATCGCGACGAACACCCAGGCGGGCCAGGCGGTCGCGTACGCCTACTCCAAGCTGGGCGACCCGTACGTGTACGGCGCCACCGGCCCGAGCTCATTCGACTGCTCCGGGCTGGTGCAGGCCGCCTGGGCGTCGGCCGGGGTGTCCATCCCGCGCACCACCTACGAGCAGGTGGCCGCGCTGCCCGCGGTCTCCACTCAGCGACCTGCAGCCCGGCGACCTGCTGTTCTTCGCCGGTGACAGCCACGTCGGCATGTACGTGGGCGGCGGCAAGCTGATCGACGCCCCGCAGACCGGCGAGGACGTGGAGAAAGTGCCGCTGTCCGGCTGGTACAGCGGCCAACCTGGACAGCGCCGCGCGGCCCTGAGCCGCGCTGCGCGGCTGCGATTCATCCGGCGCCCCCGGGACACGGTCCCGGGGGCGCCGGGCTTTGCCGCGGCCACGTCCGGGCTGGGCTGGGGCAGATCCGGGCTGGTCCGGGATGCGCCGTGCAGCGCAGGCCGGGCGTAGTGCCGGAACCCCGGCCGCAGCGCGGCCAGCAGATAAGATCACTGCCTGATGCCTAAGGTCCTGATCGTCACCAATGACTTCCCGCCGCGGGCGGGCGGGATCCAGTCGTTCATCCACGCGCTGGCCACCCGGCTGCCCGCCGGCGGCGTCGTGGTGTACGCGCCCGCCTGGGCGGGCGCGGCCGAGTTCGACCGGCAGGCAGCCGTTCCCGGTGCTGCGGCACCCCACGTCGCTGATGCTGCCGGTGCCCGCGGTGCGGGCCCGCGCCGTCCGCGCGCTGACCGAGCATGGCTGCGACACGGGTGCTGTTCGGCGCGGCCGCGCCGCTCGGCCTGCTGGCCCCCGCGCTGCGCAGCGCGGGCGCCCGGCGGATCGTCGCGGTCACCCACGGCCACGAGGCCGGCTGGGCGGCACTGCCCGGCGCGCGCAGCGTGCTCCGCCGGATCGGCGACTCGGTGGACGTGGTCACCTACCTGGGCGAGTACTTCCGGGTCCGGCTGGCCCGGGCGCTGTCCCCGGCGGCCACGGCCCGGATGGCCCGGCTGGCTCCCGGGGTGGACACCGCCGCGTTCCAGCCCGGGCGCGGGCGGGGCCGCGATCCGGGCCGCGGCTCGGCCTGGCCGGGCTGCCGGTGGTGGTCTGCGTGTCCCGGCTGGTGAACCGCAAGGGCCAGGACACGCTGCTGCGTGCCTGGCCCGCGGTGCGCGCGGCGGGTGCCGGCGATCCCGTGCTGCTGCTGGTCGGCAGCGGCGACCGGCCGACGGCCAGCTCCGGCGGCTGGCCAGCCGCACGGGGTGGCCGGATCGGTACATGTTCACCGGGCCGGTGCCGGCGGGCGAGCTGCCGGCCTACTACGACGCCGGGGACGTGTTCGCGATGCCGTGCCGGACCCGGCGCCGTGGGCTGGATGTGGAGGGGCTCGGCATCGTGTACCTGGAGGCGTCGGCGACCGGGCTGCCGGTGCTGGCGGGCGATTCCGGCGGCGCGCCGGACGCCGTGCTGCCGCGGCGAGACCGGTTACGTGGTGCCGGGCCGCGACGTGGCCGCGGTGGCCGAGCCGGATCAGTCCAGCTGCTGGCCGACCCGGCGGGCGCCCGGGCCATGGGGGAGAAGGGCCTGGCCTGGGTGGACCGGGAGTGGCGCTGGGACCTGGTGGCCCGGCGCCTGGAGCAGATCCTGGCTGGCTGACGTCTCGGAATCCAGGACTACCCGGGCCCGCGGCTGCGGGCGGGCTTCAGGAGTAGAGGGCGTCGATGTCCGCGGCGAAGTTCTTGGCCACCACGCCCCGGCGCACCTTGAGCGACGGCGTGAGATAGCCGTTCTGCTCGGTGAAGTCGAGCCGGGAGCACCCGGAACTTGCGGATCGACTCGGCCCGGGACACCGCCTTGTTGGCGTCGTCCACCGCCGCCTGGATCTCGGCGATCAGCTCGGGCGCCTCGGCCAGTTCGGTCATCGAGGCGCTGGCCAGGCTGGGGTGCCGGGCCTGCCACGGCCCGATGGCTTCCTCGTCCAGGGTGACCAGGCAGCCACGAACGGCCGGCCGTCGCCCACCACCATGCACTGGCTGACCAGCGGATGCGCGCGCAGCCGGTCCTCCAGCACGGCCGGGGCCACGTTCTTGCCGCCCGCCGTGACGATCATGTCCTTCTTCCGCCCGGTGACCCGCAGATAGCCGTCCTCGTCCAGCTCGCCCAGGTCGCCGGTGTGCAGCCAGCCGTCCGGGTCGACCATCTCCTTGCTGGCCGCCTCGTTGTGCCAGTAGCCGCCGAACACGTCGGGCCTGCGGGCCAGGATCTCGCCGTCGTCGGCGATCCGCACGGTGACCGAGGGAATGGGCGGGCCGACCGTCCCGATCTTGTTACCGTCCGGCCGGTTCGCGCTGATCACCGGGCTGGTCTCGGTCAGCCCGTAACCCTCCAGCACGGTGATGCCGGCGCCGCGGAAGAAATGCCCGAGCCGCTCACCGAGCGCGGCGCCGCCGGACACCGCGTACCGCACCTGGCCGCCGGTGGCCGCCCGCAGCTTGCGTAGACGAGCCGGTCGTACAGCGCATGCTCGGCGCGCAGGCCGCGGCTCTGCCGGCCTGGAACGGGCTGGCCCGGACGACGGTCCAGCGCCTGCTCCGGGCCACCGCGGACTGCGCCGCGGCGGCGAAGATCCGGCTCTTCAGCCCGCTGGCCGCGGCCTGCAGCTCGCGCCGTTGTACACCTTCTCGAACACCCGGGGGACGGCCAGGATGAACGCGGGCTGGAACTGCCCAGGTCGCTCGACCAGGTGGCGACATCCGCGGTGTGCCCCAGCACGTGCCGGATTCGAGGCAGCCGACCTGGATGATCCGGGCGAAGGAGTGCGCCAGCGGCAGGAACAGCAGGGCCGACCGGCCGGGCTCGGCGAAGATCTGCGGCAGCGCGCCCGGATCGAGTTCCGCACGTCGGCGAGCAGATTGGGTGGCTGAGCTGGCAGCCCTTGGGCACGGCCGGTGGTCCCCGAGGTGTAGATGATGGTGGCGAGGTCCGCCGCCTGCCGCGCCGCCCGCCGCCCGGCCAGCTCGTCGTCGCTGATCTCGGCGCCTTCGGCGGCCAGGCTGTCCAGCTGCTGGCCGCACCCGCGGCGTCCGGGCCCTCGATCAGCCAGATCCGTTCCACGCTGGGCAGCCGGGCCAGCACCTCGCTGTTGGCCTGCAGGTGGGCCGGCGGTCTCCGCGATCAGCGCCCGGGCGCCGGAGTCGCCCAGGATCCACTCCACCTGCTCGGCGGAGGAGGTCTCGTAGATCGGCACGGTGATCGCGCCGGCCGGCCAGATGGCGTAGTCGGCCACCGTCCACTCGTACCGGGTCCGGGACAGCAGGGCGACCCGGTCCCCGGCCTGCATGCCGGCCGCGATCAGGCCCTTGGCCAGCCCGGCCACGTCGGCGAACTGCCGGGCGGTCACGTCGGCCCAGGGGTCCCTGGCCTCGCGCCTGCGCCTGATGGCGACGCGGCCTGCGGCTGGCATTGCGGAAGACCATGTCGGTCAGGTTGGCCGTGGCCGGGATATCGGCCAGGGCGGGAATGCTGAACTCGCGCAACGGGCCTCCTGCCATCGTCGCGCTCGTAACTGCAACTACGTGGACCGTATCGCGAGCGTTCAACAATCCGGCCCCGGGTCGCCTGGTGCCCTGGTGGCCTGGTTCGTGCGGACGATCTGCTTATTGTTGGCGCATGCGGGTGCATGTGGTCAGTGATGTGCACGGCCGGGCGGACGCGCTCCGCCGGGCCGCGACGGAGCGGACGCGCTGATCTGCCTGGGTGATCTGCTGCTGTTCATCGACTACGCCGACCACTGGCAGGGCATCTTCGCCGACCTGTTCGGCGCGGAGCGGCCCGCCAGTTCGTCGAGCTGCGCACCTCAAGCGGTTCGACGAGGCCCGGGGGATGTCCCGCGAGCTGTGGGCCCCGCTGCACGGTGACCCGTCCGGGCACGTGGAGCAGGCCGCTTCGGCGCCAGTACGCCGAGCTGTTCGCGGCGATGCCGATCCCGCCTACCTGACCTACGGCAACGTCGACATGCCCGCGGCTGTGGGCGCCGCACCTGCGGCCGGCCACCATGTCCTGGACGGGCAGCGGGCCACCCTGGGCGGCTGGACGTTCGGCTTCGTCGGCGGCGGGCTGTGCTCGGCCTACCGCACGCCCAACGAGATCGACGAGGACGCGTTCGCGGCCAAGGTGGCGGCCATCGGCGAGGTAGACGTGCTGTGCAGCCACATCCCGCCCGCCGTGCCGCAGCTGCTCTACGACACCGTGGCCCGGCGAGTCGAGCGGGGCAGCGAGGCGCTGCGCCGGCACATCGAGGCGACCCAGCCGCGGTACGCGCTGTTCGGCCACGTGCACCAGCCGCTGGCCGACCGGGTCCGGATCGGCCGGACGGAATGCATCAACGTGGGTCACTTCCGGGCCACCGGCATCCCGTACGTGCTGGAGTGGTAGCCGGGCTGGCCGCGCCTGGGTGCAGCTGGCGACCGGCCCGGGCGGCGCGGCGCGGCCGGAGGGCGCTCTCCGGCGGCGCGGTACGCTCCGAGCATGGGCGACAGGACGACGTCGACCATCTCGATCGCCGCGGACCGGCAGCAGGTGATGGCGGTGATCGCCGATTTCGCCGCCTACCCGCAGTGGGCGTCCGCGGTCCGGTCGGCCGAGGTGGTCAGCCGGGACGCCGAGGGGCGGCCCAGCCGGGTCCGGTTCAGCCTGGACGCGGGGATGATCAAGGACAGTTACGTGCTCGGCTACCACTGGGACGGCGCCGACGGTGTGCGCTGGGACCTCGCCGAGCCCGGGTCGGTCATCAGCGCTATGAGCGGGAGCTACGCTCTGGTCAAGCAGCCGGCCGGCACCGAGGTGACCTACGAGCTGAGTGTGGACGTCCGGGTGCCGCTGCCCGGCCTGCTGAAGCGCCGGGCGGAGAAAGTGATCATCGACACCGCGCTGAAAGGGCTGAAGGCCCGGGTGGAGGGCTTGCAGGCGGCGGGTGCGGGCACCGCGCCGTAGCCGCTCACGCCGGTGCCGGACATGGCAACGAAGGAAGGCAGCACGTGACGGAGCCAGCCAAGCAATCAGGCAGCGACCCTATTGGCGATCTTCAGCGCTGGCTGGTCCGGTCCGGGGCGCGCAGCGTGACCCGGCAACTGAGCGGCCAGATCCGCACCGCGCTGGGCGGCGGAGGCAGCAAGCAGAGCGCCGCCGATGTGTGGGAGACCGCGACCTCCGACTACGACGAGTCGCCGGAATGCGCCTGGTGCCCGATCTGCCGGGCCAGGCGCCGGCTCCGGGAGTCCGGGCCTGGGCTGGGCGCTGGGGTAGCCGCCGCCGCCGACGCGGTCGGCGTCGTGATGCAGGACGCGATGTCGGCGTTCGAGGCCGCGGTGGCGGCCGCCGGCCGGCAGGCCCGGCCGCGGGACACCACGGAGCAGTCGGCGGACGAGGTGTGGGACGAGGCTACCGACGAGCCGGCCGTCAGGTCCCGGCCGGCGGCCAACGGCGGCACGGCCCGGCCGGCCGGGGCCAAGCCGCCGCCGTCGGCGCCCAGGCGGTCGTCGGCCAGCCCGAAGAAGCCGTCGACAGGTCCGAAGAAGCCACCGGCCCGGCCCGGCGGCTCAGCGGCGGACACCAGCACCCCACCCGACGAGCCCACCCCGGACGACCCCACCGACTAAGTCGGCACCCGCAAGGGCAGAGGCCCGCGCCCAGTTCGTGGCCCGAAAGCGCTGTCATCACAGCGGTTTGCGTCACGAACATCAACGCTGATGCACGACGGCCATCTTGTGGCTGCGGCGCGGACCGGCAGGCGCGGCTGGTGCCTGGTGAAGTCTGTGGTGCTGACGTGGCCGGTGATAGCCGCTGAGGGGTGGGCCCGGCATGTTGATGTTGACGTAGGTGTTGCTGGCACGACATCCAAGTCAACATCAACAACGGGGTGATCATCTCTGCGCCCTTAAGCCAGCAGTGTTGTGCTCTATTACCACCTACATCATGATCACGAACCGGGCGCTCCGGCCGGCCGCTCTCACCTGGTCACGCCAGCACCACCGTGCTCAGCTGAGTGGAAGCAGGCCAGTTAGACGCACTGCGCGAGGACTTCCCGGCCTTCCGGACCTGGTGCGGGAGCAGGTGGGCGGAGTGGGAAGCGCGCCAATGCCCGCCTCGAACGCCAGCCGTCCGCTCCCTGCCGGGGCCGTACCCTCGCCCGCCTGGCCACCGCACTCGGTGAACTCCCCGCCGCCATGGCCGCCCGGCCCAGTCGGTAACCCGCGGCCCACGTGCCGCTGCGCCGGCTCCGTTCGCGGCGAGTGAATGCGCTTTCCCCGGCCGCTCTGGCTGGTAGAGGATGCGGGGGTGGATGCACCGCGGAACGCCCCCGGTCAGGCTTGGTGAGGCCGGTCCGGGGGGCGCTGGCGAGCCGCAATTTCCGGCTGCTGCTGAGCTGCGACGTGGTGTCCACGTTCGGCACCGCGGTCGCGCTGGTGGCGGTCCCGTTCGCGGTGCTGGGCATCGGCGGTTCAGCCGCCGACGTGGGTTATGTCGCCGCCTCAGGCATGCTGCCGGTGATCGTGTTCCTGCTGCTCGGCGGGGTGATCGCGGACCGGCTGCCCCGGCAGCAGGTGGTGACCGGGGCGAACGTGCTGCAGGCGCTGGCCCAGGCTGGGTCGGCCGCGCTGGTGCTCTGGGGCCGGGCCCAGGTCTGGGAGCTGATGGCGCTGGCCGCGGTCCGCGGCATCGGGCTGGGCTTCTACTACCCGGCCTCGGCCGGCCTGCTGCCGCAGACGGTCGCCGAGCAGGACCGGCCGCAGGCCAACGCGATGGACCGGATCGGCCGGAACACCGCGCTGATCACCGGGTCGGCCCTGGGCGGCGTGCTGGTCGGGCTGGCCGGGCCGGGCTGGGGCCTGGTGCTGGACGCGGCCAGCTACGCCGTGGCCGCCCTGCTGCGGACCGGGATTCGGATCCCGGCCCAGCCCCGCGGCGAGGCCAGCCGGCTGCTGCACGAGCTGCGCGAAGGCTGGCGGGAGTTCGCCTCCCGGCGCTGGCTGTGGGCCATCGTGCTGGAGTTCTCGCTGCTGGTCGCGGTGTGGGATGGGGCGACCGACGTGCTCGGCCCGGTGGTCGCGCATGACCAGCTCGGCGGCGCGCACAGCTGGGGGATCGTGCTGGCCGCGCAGTCGGCCGGGGCGGTACTAGGCGGGCTGCTGATGATCAGGTTCCGGCCACGGCGGCTGCTGCTGGCCGGCAGCCTGACCATCGCGCCGACCTCGGCGCTGCTGTTCACGCTGGCCGTGCCGCTGGCGGTGCCGGTGATCGCGGTGGCGGCGTTTTTTGCCGGGGCCGGCATCGAGGTCTTCGAGGTGGGCTGGGCCACCGCGATGCAGCAGGAGATTCCGCCCGCCGCGCTGTCCCGGGTGTCCTCGTACGACGCGATGGGCAGCTGGGGGCTGGCGCCGGTCGGCACGGTGCTGGCTGGGCCGCTGGCGCTGGCCCTGGGCACCCGGGTCGTGCTGGCCGGGGCTGGCGTCCTGGTCATCCTGCTGACCACGGCCGTGCTCTGCGTGCCGGAAGTGCGCCAGTTGCGCCGCCGTCAGCCCGCCCCGCGCCCCGGCGGTGAGCGGGTTCACTAAGGTCGGGCCGATGGGGCGGAACCGGACTGGATTACTGGCCGCACTCGGTGTGGACAACTTCGGGTCCGGCTTGTTCCTGCCGGTGCTCTGCCCGCGGCGGCCCTGCGGCCGGCCGCGGCCGGTGCGAGTGCTCTGGATCGCGTGGCATAGTTAGGCATGACTGCGCACACGCAGGTACTGCCCGCGGGCCGGCTGTTCTCCGGCCACGCTGCGCTCAATGGCCATGCCGCCCTCGGTGTGGGCGGGCTGGTTCACTTCATCTGGCGGCTGTTCATCTGGCGGCTGTTCTGGCGCTGGAGCCTGCTGATCTGGCACATCAAGACATTCGGCCCGGTCATCCTGCTGCTCATCGTGCTGGCCGTGGCGATGTGGCTGGTGCTGCGGGTCCGGCGCAGGGAGGCCAGGCGCCGGCCAGATTCCTCCGGCAACGGGCGACCCGGGGCCGCGGGACGGGTAACGGTCAGAGCACGGCGCCGTCGTCTGGGCCAGAATCGCGCGGCGGCCGGTCGCCCATCCGGATGACCAGGGTGGCGAATCCGCCGACGAACGCGGCCACGGCCAGGAACGCGGTCCAGTCGGGTATGGCCCACCCCGCCATGGTGGCGATCAGCAGGTAGGCCGGGCCGCCGAACAGGGCGGCCCAGGCGCCCTTGGCCACCGGGTCGAGCGAGGGCAGCGGCGGTGGCACCGGCGGGACGAAGTTCCCCTCGTCCGCGCCCGGCGGGGCCGGCGGGACCGCACTGGCCGGCCGGATGATCCGCGGCTCGCTGGGCCACCGGCCGGGCCGTGCGTCAGGGCCAGCGCGGACCCTGATCCGGCCCCGGGCTATCGGTGCGGCCCAGACCCCGGCCGCCGTAGCCATCCGGCTGGCCGCCCAGGCCGGTACCGAAGTCGAATTCCGGGTCGGTGTCGTCGGTCAGGTCCAGCATCATGGCTGGATCGGTGTCCGGCCCTGGGTCGGCCTGCGGCGGCCCGGCCAGGTTCTCCCGCTCCGGCCAGGGCGGATCGCCGCTGCCCGGGTCGGGCTCCACGGCAAAGTTCGCGATCAGGTCGTGCCAGGCGGACTCCTCACCGCTTTCCCCGGCGGCCACGCCGTACCCCCTCCCCGCTCACTCCGTCTCCGCGTGCGAGTGCGCACGGACGAACTCGAGACTCCCGGCGAAGATGGCCGGGGCGTCATTATCCAGGGTGGCCACATGGTAGCTATCAGCGCAATCCCGGACAGCCAGCTGGGTACCAGTCAGCCCGGCCCGGAGCACCCGCATGCTGGCCGGGCCGACGACGTGATCGACGGTGCTCCGGTAGATCAGCACCGGCTGGGTCACCTCACCCAGCCGGGACTGAGTCAGCTTCCACAGCGTGGGCAGCGTGGCCGCGGCGCGCACCGGTACCCGGGTGTAGCCCAGTTCGGTGACGCCTTCCTTCTTGATGTCGCTGGCTATGCCGGGCAGCGACGGCACCACCAGCTTCAGCGCCGGGGCCAGCAGGAACAGCTTGGTGTCCGCGGCCACCGACGGGTTGACCAGCACTAGCCCGCTGACCGCCGGGCCGCGGATTTCGGCCATCCGCAGGGCCAGGCAGGCACCCATGGACAGCCCCATGACGAAGATCTCGCTGGTCTGGCCGCGGAGTTCCTCGAAGCCGCGGTCCACTTCCGCGTACCAGTCCTCCCACCGGGTCCGGGCCATCTCCTGCCAGGTGGTGCCGTGCCCGGGCAGCCGGGGCAGCGACACGGTCAGCCCGGCTCCGGCCAGGTACTCGGCCCACGGCCGCAGCGAGCCAGGCGAGCCGGTGAATCCGTGACAGAGCAGGACGCCGGTGCGGCCACCGGAGTGGAAGTAGGGTTCCGCGCCTGGCATGACTGGCATGACTTCATCGTCCTCCCCGCGCTAGCCGGCTGGGCGGAGCGCTCTGGCATCGTCGCACGCCGGGCGGCGTACCGCACCGCAACAGGGGCATCGCTTTCGGCCCATCTCGTGGCACGATGGGGGCGTGTTCTACTGGGTGGTCAAGGCGGTCCTCGGGCCCTTCCTGACGCTGATCTTCCGGCCCTGGGCCGAGGGTATCGAGAACGTGCCCCGGGAGGGACCGGCCATCATCGCCAGCAACCACCTGTCCTTCGCCGATCACTTCTTCGGGCCGCTGCCGTTGCCGCGCAAGGTCAGCTACCTGGCCAAGTCTGAGTACTTCACCGGCCGCGGGCTCAAGGGGCTGGTCAGCAAGGCGTTCTTCAGCGGCGTCGGGCAGATCCCGGTGGACCGGGCCGGCGGCCTGGCCAGCGAGCGCGCGCTGAACACCGGGCTGCGCGTGCTGGCCCAGCGGCAAGCTGCTCGGCATCTACCCAGAGGGCACCAGGACCCCGGACGGGCGGCTCTACCGGGGCAAGACCGGGGTGGCCCGGCTGGCCCTGGAGTCCGGCGCGCCGGTCATCCCGTGCGCCATGCTCAACACGTTCGACCTGATGCCAGCCGGGGAAATTGCTGCCGCGGCTGCGCTTCCGGCCTGGCGTGCGGTACGGCAAGCCGCTGGACTTCTCCCGGTACGCCGGGCTCGAATCGGACCGGCTAGTGCTGCGCGCGGTGACCGACGAGATCATGTACGCGATCATGGACCTGGCCCACCAGGAGTACGTGGACGAAGACGCGCAGCACGCCAAGACGCGGCTCAAGTCCGAGATCAAGGCCGAGCGGCTGGCACACGCGGCGACGCAGAGCCGTCCGGGCAGCTAGCCCGGCGGCGCCCGGCGCGGGCCCGCCACCGGACGAGCAGCCGGTGCTGCACGATCCGGCCTGCCCGCTGCACGACGAGAGCCAGCGCGAGCAGCACCGCGGCCGCGATGCCGTCCAGCCAGAAATGGTTCGCGGTGACCACCACGGCGAGCAGGGTGAGGGCCGGGTAGCCGAGCACGAGCCAGCGCCATCGGCTGCCGGACAGCTGCACCACCACCACGGCCACCAGCAGCGCCCAGCCGACATGCACCGATGGCATGGCGGACAGCTGGTCGGCGTTGAAGCCGGCCACCGAGCCGTAGACCGACTGGCCGTACTGCACCCCGGTGTCGATCATGTTGTCACCGGGCAGCATCCGGGGCGGCGCCACCGGCACCAGCTGGATCAGCAGCGCGCCCGCGGTGAACAGCACCAGCGTGGTCCGCACCTGCGGGTACTGCCGCCGGTGCCAGATATACACCCAGAGCAGGCAGCCGATGACCACCGCGAAGTGCAGCCCCGCGTAATACAGATTCATTGCCTGAACGACCAGTGGGTGGCTGAGGAAGGCTTGCTGGAGCCCAGCCTCACTGGGCAGGTGGACAGCGCGTTCCGCGTGCCAGATCCATTGCGCCCGCTCGATGGCCCCGTCCGGGCCCATCAGCGCGTAGCTGCCGGCTAGCTGCCACAGCGCGAACAGGGCCAGCAGCACGGCCGCCTCCTGCAGGAAGCCGGCCGCGGTGCGGAGCCGTGGCCGGCTGGCCCGGCGGCAGCCCACCGCGGCACCGCCCAGGCAGGCCGCCGTCACCGCCGCCGCCTGCCAGGACAACTCCAGGTCCACCATGGCGCCCCGTCTCCATCCCCGTCACGCCGCCATACCTGTTGTACATGCCAGGTTCACCCGCTAGCCCACAGACCCCCGTGGGTATTCCTAGCCGCCGCGGCGTGTCGTATCCGCGGGCTTCCGCCAGCCACTCAGCGAACGCTAAGGTTACGGCCCTTGATTAAGGAGTTGGTAGATGACTGACATGCCGCAGGGGACGGCGATCGCCCCGGGAGCGCCGGGTGGCACTGGCGGGACCCCCGATGAGATCCTCGTCGCCTTCGCCGAACCCGCCCCGCAGAACCGGCTCACCGTGCTGGTCCGGATCATCCTCGCCATCCCGCACCTGGTGGTGCTGTACGCGCTGGGCATTGCGGCCGAGGTCGTGGTGATCATCTGCTGGTTCGCCGCGCTCTTCCTGGGCCGGCTGCCGGAGGGACTGGCTGGTTACCTATCCGGGTACATGCGCTGGCTGATCCGGGTGCAGGCGTACCTGTTCCTGCTCACCGACCGGTACCCGCCGTTCGAGCTGGGCGAGGCGGACTACCCGGTGCAGATCCTGCTGCGGCCGGGACCGCTGAACCGGCTGGCCGTCTTGTTCCGGATCATTCTGGCCATCCCGGCCTCGGTGCTCGCCACGCTGGTCGTGCTCGGCATGGAAACGATCGTGATGTTCGTGACCTGGCTGATCGTGCTCATTGCCGGCCAGATGCCCAGGCCACTGTATGAGGCGATCGCGGCCGGGCAGCGCTACTACTTCCGGTACACCGGCTACCTCTTCCTGCTGACCGGCACCTACCCGTGGGGGCTGTTCGGCGACCAGCCGGATCTGGCGGCCGCGCCGCCGCGCCGGGCTGCCGGGCCGCCCGCCGGATTCGGCCGCCTGGCCCGGGTACGGCCAGCCCGCTCCTGGGTCCGTGCCGCCTGCCGGGTACGGCCAGCCCGGGCAGCCCGCGGGTACCGCGCCGCCTGCCGGGTACGGCCAGCCCGCTCCCGGGTATGCCGGGCCCGGCTACGGCCTGGCCGCTGCCGGGGCCCGGCGATGGCCAGCCGTGTGGGGCTACGGCCAGCCCGCGGCGGCACCGGTGGCTGGGCGGCGACCAGCCCTGGCGGCTGGTGCTGTCCAGCGGGGCCAAGGGCCTGGTTGGCATGTTCCTGGCCATCGGCGTGCTCGTCTTCGTGCTCTACGCGGTGCTGATCGGCGTGGCCGATCTCGTCCAACAACACGGTGAGCAAGGCCGACGCCGCGCTGTCCGTGGAGGGCGCGTACGCCTCGCTCAGCACCACCGTGGCCACCTTCGACTCCAACGTCTCCGCCTGCGGCGGCAAGCTCAGCTGCGTGAACCGGGTGGACGCACGGATGTCCCAGGCGTTCCGGAAATTCGGCGCGGACCTGCACGGCATCTCGATGCCCACCCCGGCGTCCAGCGCGGCGTCGGCCACGGTGCAGTCGGACGCCAACCAGATCGCCGGCGACTTCCAGCGGCTGTCCACCGCCTCCTCGGTCAGCCAGTACCAGCAGACGGTGGCCAGCACCGGCCTGGAGGGGCTGCTGAACCAGTTCGACGCCGACTACCGCAGCCTGGGCCGGACGCTGGGGGTGGCCTGACGGCTAATCCTCCAGGCTGGCCCAGCCCTTGACCCGGTCCACCGCCCGCCGCCAGCGAGCGTAGTCCGCGTCGCGGCGGGGGCCGGGCTCGAAGCGCCGGTCCAGCCGCCAGGTGGCGGCCAGTTCCTCCCTGGAGGACCAGGTCCCGGTGGCCAGGCCAGCCAGGAACGCGGCGCCGAGCGCGGTGGTCTCGCCGACCACCGGGCGTTCCACCGGCAGCTGGAGCTGATCCGCCTGCACCTGCATGAGCAGGTCGTTGGCGCTGGCCCCGCCGTCCGCCCGCAGGGCCCGGCCGTGCTGCCCGGTGGCCTCAGTCATCACGTCAGTCACGTCGCGCACCTCGAACGCGATCGCCTCCAGGGTGGCCCGGACCAGATGCGCGCGGGTGGTCCCGCGGGTGATGCCGAACACCGCGCCCCGGGCGTCGGGGTCCCAGTCCGGCGCGCCCAGCCCGGTCAGCGCGGGCACGAACACCACGCCTGCGGAGTCCGGCACGCTGCGCGCCAGCGCCTCGCTCTGCGCCGCGTTGTCCAGCAGCCCGAGGCCGTCGCGCAGCCACTGCACGGCGGCCCCGGTGACGAACACCGAGCCTTCCAGCGCATAGGTGAGCTCACCGGCGCCGTCCATCCAGGCCACCGTGGACAGCAGGCCAGCCTCCGAGCGGACGATGGACCGGCCGGTGTTGGCCAGCACGAACGACCCGGTGCCATAGGTGCACTTGGTGTCGCCGGGGGAGAAGCAGGCCTGGCCGAACAGCGCGGCCTGCTGGTCGCCGGCGAGGCCGGCCACCGGCAGTGCCAGGCCCAGGAACGCGCCGGGGTCGGTCTGCGCGGCCACCCCGGTGGACGGCACCACCTCGGGCAGCGCCCGCTGCGGCACCCGGAGCAGCTCGCACAGCTCCGCCGACCACTGGCCGGCCCGGATATCGAAGAGCAGCGTGCGGGAGGCGTTGGAGGCGTCCGTCACGTGCCGGGTGCCGCCAGTCATCCGCGCGATCAGGTAGGAGTCCACCGTGCCCGCGGCCAGCGTGCCGTCGGCCAGGCCCTGCCAGATGGCCGGTCATGCTCGGCCAGCCAGGTAAGTTTCGTGCCGGTGAAGTAGGGGTCCAGGCGCAGCCCGGTCAGGCTGGCCACCCGGGGCTCATGGCCCGCCTCGCGCAGCTGGGTGCAGATCCGCGCCGTCCGCCGGTCCTGCCAGACGATGGCCCGGCGCGGGGCGGCCAGCGTGGCCCGGTCCCAGAGCACCGCGGTCTCCCGCTGGTTGGTGATGCCGACGCAGCTCACCGCGGTGCCATCGGCCCGGTCCAGGGCCTGGCGGCAGGCGGTGAGGGTGGCCTGCCAGATGTCCTCGGGCAGGTGCTCGACCCAGCCCGGCTGCGGGAAGTACTGGCGGAACTCCTGATAGCCGCGGCTGGCCACCAGGCCGGCCTCGGTGACGACCAACGCGGTTACGCCGGTTGTCCCGGCATCAATGGCGAGCACGCTCATGGGGACTAGTGTTGCCCCTATGCGAGTCGGAGTGCTGACGGGCGGCGGAGACTGCCCAGGATTGAATGCGGTCATCAGGGCGCTGGTCCGCCGGGGGACGCCGGAATTCGGCTTCGAATTCGTGGGCTTCCGGGACGGCTGGCGCGGGCCGCTGGAGGGGGACACCGTACCCCTGGACGTGCAGGCGGTACGTGGCATCCTGCCGCGAGGCGGGACGATCCTGGGTTCGTCGCGGACCAACCCGCTGGCCGACACGGCCAGCGCGGGCGGCCGGTCCGGGGTTGACCGGATCAAGGACAACCTGGCCGCGCTCGGCGTTGACGCGCTGGTGGCGATCGGCGGCGAGGACACCCTGGGCGCGGCGACCCGGCTGTACGAGGCGGGCGTCCGGGTGGTCGGCGTGCCCAAGACCATCGACAACGACCTCGGCGGCGACCGACTACACATTCGGCTTCGACACCGCGGTGAACATCGCGATGGAGGCCATCGACCGGCTGCACACCACGGCCGAGAGCCACCACCGCGCGCTGATCTGTGAGGTCATGGGGCGGCACGCCGGCTGGATCGCGCTGCACGCCGGGATGGCCGGCGGGGCCAACGTGATCCTGATCCCGGAGAAGCCGTTCAGCATCGAGAAGGTGTGCGCGTACGTGCAGCACCGGTTCGAGACCCGGTACGCGCCGATCGTCGTGGTGGCCGAGGGCGCCACCCCCAGGGACGACGAGGTGACCGTGTCGGACCAGCGGCTGGACGCGTTCGGGCACGTGCGGCTGGGCGGGATCGGGCAGCTGCTGGCCAACGAGATCGAGAAGCGCACCGGCAAGGAAGCGCGCTGCACGGTGCTCGGCCACATCCAGCGGGGCGGCACGCCGACGGCGTTCGACCGGGTACTGGCCACCAGGTTCGGCGAGCATGCCATCGGCGCGGTCCACGATGGAGCGTTCGGCATGATGGTGGCCTTGCGCGGTACGGACATCGTGCGGGTGCCGCTGACCGAAGCCACCCGGGAGATCAAGACGGTGCCGCCGGAGCGCTACGCGGAAGCCGAGGTGTTCTTCGGCTAGCGGACCCGGACCGCGACCAGGCAGGCGTCGTCGCTGGTATCCGCGCGTGAGCTGCTCAGCAGGTGGTCGGCGAACCGGCCGACGTCGCGGACCGGCTGGCTGGCCAGGCGGCGCAGCGACTGGAGCGACTCGTCGATGCCCTCGTCGCGGCGTTCCACCAGCCCGTCGGTGTACAGCAGCAGCGCGTCGCCCGGGACCAGCTCGGTGGTCACTTCCTGGTAGCGGCTAGCCGGGTCAGCGCCGACCAGCACCCCGATCGGCAGCTGGAGTTCGCTCGCCACCCCGGCGCGGACCAGCAGCGGCGGCAGGTGCCCGGCCCGGGCCCAGCGCAGCGTGCGGCCGGCCGGGCGGAACACGCCACACACCACGGTGCCGATGATCCCGTCGGTCAGCTGGCAGGCCACCTCGTTCAGCCAGCCGAGCAGCGCGGCGGGCCCCGCGCCGGTGATGGCCAGGCCGCGCAGGGTGTTGCGCAGCGCCACCATGCCGGTGACCGCGTCGATGCCATGCCCGGCGATGTCCCCGACGACGAGCAGCACAGAGCCGCCGGGCAGCGGCACCGTGTCATACCAGTCGCCGCTGACCAGGTTGCCCGGCCCGGCCGGGCGGTACCGCGCGGCCACGTCCAGCCCGGGGATCTCGGCCCGCGCCGCGGCCTGCGGGGTGATGGCCTGCTGCAGCCGGACGGCCAGCCAATGCTCCTCGGCGGCGCGTTCCTCGCTGTCGGCCAGTCGGTCGCGGGTGGCCGCGAAGGCCACCTGGGTGTGGTAGTCCGCGGATACGTCCTGGTAGGCGCCCCGCACCGCGATCAGGGTGCCGGCCTGGTCGACGATCGGCTCGGCGAAGGCCCGGATCTGCCGGACGCTCTCGTCCTCGGCCCGGATGATCCGGAACACCGCGGCCGCCTCCCGCCTGTCCCGCAGCAGGGTGTGCCGGAAGCTCTGCACCGCGGCCTGGTCGTCCGCCGGGACGTGCGCGGTCAGCTGTCCGATCGGGACCGGGTCAGCGGGCGGCCGGCCGAACAGCGCGTAGGTCCGTTCGGTCCACAGCACATCCCCGGTGAGCAGGTTCTCCTCCCAGCCGCCGATCCGGCCGAGCCGCTGCGCCTGGTGCAGCAGCCCACCGAGCCGTTCGACCTCGTCGGATCGCTGCCAGGCGATCACCACCCCGTCGTACAGCCGGGCGATGCGGACCTCCATCATCGGGGTGAGCGTGCTGTCTCCCACCGGCGTGCTGAACACAGCGCCAGAGATGTGCTCGGCCCGGCCGGAGGCCAGCACCCGGACCGCCTGGTCGAACAGGCCGCTGGCCAGCGCCGCGCCGGGGTACATCTCCAGCAGCGGCCGGCCGGCGATGTCCGCCGCTGGGCGGCCGGCCGGATCGGTGAACCCCTCACTCAGGTAGCTGATCAGGAAGTCGGTGACCTGGCCGCCGGCCCGCACCGCCGTGGCGTACATGGCGCTGCCCAGCAGCCCGTCGAGCAGGCTGAAGGCCCAGGACGCGCGCTGGTCCGCGGCCAGCACGCCGGTGCGCAGCCGGGTGCCGACGGCCTGCGCGCACACCTCGGCCAGCGCGCCCAGCTGGCGCCGCAGCGGGCGGCTGAACTCGGTGAGCGGCCCGGGCCAGCAGATCTCCAGGGCGCCGATGGGTGTCCCGGGACCGGGGAGCGGGAGCACCACCCGCGCGCCCCGCGGCCAGCCGCCGAGCAGCGGGGTGCGCGTGCCGCCGGGCGAGCCCGCGCGGTCCGGGGAGCCAGCGGGCCACCAGGTCTCGGTGCCGTCGTCGGCCGCCCACAGCGCCGGGGTGGCCAGGTCCGGGTGGATGCGCCGCCACCGGCTGGCGTCGCGCGCCGCGAAGCCGGCCTGCCCGGCCAGTTCCAGGCCACCGTCCGGCTCGGCCAGCCACACCGCGACGGCGGCCACGCCCACCGCGGCCAGGGCCTCCTCCAGCAGCGCGGCGGCGATCCCGGTGCCGTCGGCCGCGGTCTCCATGGCCGCGGCGGCCAGCACGCCGCCCGGCGAGCCGTTGGCCGGCGTGCCGTCCGGCCAGGCCCGCCGCTCCGGGTCCGGCGGCTCCGGGTCCGGCCGCTCCGGGTCCGGCCGCCCCGGACGGGTGGCCGTTGCTGGCCCGGGCCGCCGGCGTGGCTGGCCGGTGATCTGCGCGGCCAGTTCGGCCAGGCTGGTGCCGGACTCGGCGGACAGGTGCTCGAGCTGCTCCTGGGCCTCGGCCGGGGAGCAGCCCAGCCGCTCCATCAGCATGCCCCGGGCCAGGTCCACCACGGACCGGGCGGCCGCCGCGGACTGCAGTCCGTCCAGCTCCTGCCGCTGGCGCGCGATCAGCGCGCTCAACCGCGCGAAGTGTGCGCCGCTCGGGGCTGTCACGTAGCTGACCTTCCAGGAGATTAAGCGGCTTGATTGATCAGGCTACCGGCGGGGAGTGTCCCTAACGCCTATTTTTAGCCTCGTCAGCTTGATGGACAGGCGCAGATACATGCGATGCATCATGAGGAGTCCGCCATGGCGCAGGCAGCGCTGGGCAGCCAGCCGCCGAACCGCGGCTGCAACAGCTGCTAGACGGGCTCACCGCGGTGCGCGGCGGGGATTTCAGTACCCGCCTGCCACACACCGGTGACCCGCTGATGGATGAGATCGCCGACGTGTTCAACAGCATGACTGATCAGCTTGCCCTGTTCACCTCGGAGGTGACCCGGGTGGCCCGGGAGGTCGGTACCGAGGGCAAGCTCGGCGGCCAGGCGCAGGTGCCGGGGGTCGCGGGCACCTGGAAGGACCTCACCGAGTCGGTCAACGCGATGGCCGACAAGCTGACTGGGCAGGTCCGGGACATCGCCCAGGTCGCGACCGCGGTGGCCCGGGGTGACCTGACCCAGAAGATCACCGTGGATGTCAAGGGCGAGATGCTGGCCCTCAAGGGCACCCTCAACACCATGGTCGATCAGCTGTCCGCGTTCGCCGACGAGGTGACCCGGGTGGCCCGCGAGGTGGGCACCGAGGGCCGTCTGGGCGGCCAGGCGCAGGTCCCGGGGGTGGGCGGGACCTGGCGGGACCTGACCGACTCGGTGAACTTCATGGCGGGCAACCTGACCAGCCAGGTCCGCAACATCGCGCTGGTGACCACGGCAGTGGCCCAGGGTGACCTGTCCAAGAAGATCGACGTGGACGCGCGCGGCGAGATCCTGGAGCTGAAGACCACGATCAACACGATGGTCGATCAGCTGTCCTCGTTCGCGGCCGAGGTCACCCGGGTGGCCCGGGAGGTCGGCAGCCTGGGCCGGCTCGGCGGGCAGGCCGAGGTGGAAGGGGTCTCCGGCACCTGGAAGCGGCTGACCGAGAACGTCAACGAGCTGGCCGGCAACCTGACCCGGCAGGTGCGGGCGATCGCCGAGGTGACCAGCGCGGTGGCCACCGGGGACCTGACCCGGTCGATCAGCGTCGAGGCCGAGGGGGAGGTGGCCGAGCTCAAGGACAACATCAACGCGATGGTGCAGTCGCTGCGCGAGACCACCAAGGCCAACCAGGAGCAGTACTGGCTGAAGACCAACCTGGCCCGGATCTCGGGCCTGCTGCAGGGGCACCGGGACCTGCCCACGCTGGCCGAGCTGATCATGGATGAGCTGATCCCGCTGGTCGGCGCGCAGCACGGCACGTTCTTCATCAAGGACGACACCAGCGAGGGCGCGATCCTCCGGCTGATCGCCGGGTACGGGCTGCGGGCCGACCTGGCCGCGCCCAGCCAGTTCCGGCTCGGCCAGTCGCTGATCGGCCAGGTGGCCAAGACCCGGAAGCCGATCGTGGTGGACGACGCGCCGCCAGGCTACGTGCGGATCTCCTCCGGGCTGGGTGACGGGGCGCCGGTCAGCCTGATCGTGCTGCCCATCGTGTTCGAGGGGCAGGTGCTCGGCGTCATCGAGGCCGGCTCGTTCAGCCGGTTCACCCAGGTGCATCAGGACTTCCTGGAGCAGCTGATGGAGACCATCGGGGTCATCGTCAACTCGATCATCGTCAACTCGCGGACCGACCACCTGCTGCAGGAGTCGCAGCGGCTGGCCGGGGAGCTGCAGGCGCGTACCGGGGAGCTGCAGGCCAGGCAGGAGGAACTGCAGCGGTCCAACGCCGAGCTGGAGGACAAGGCGGCTCAGCTGGCCCGGCAGAAGCGGGACATCGAGATCAAGAACGCGGAGATCGAGCAGGCCCGGCAGGAGATCGAGGAGCGGGCCAAGCAGCTGGACATGGCCTCCCGGTACAAGTCCCAGTTCCTGGCCAATGTCTCGCACGAGCTGCGCACCCCGCTGAACAGCCTGCTCATCCTGGCCCGGCTGCTGGCCGAGAACTCGGCCGAGAACCTGACCGCCAAGCAGGTCGAGTACGCCAAGGTGATCCACTCGTCCGGGTCGGACCTGCTGCTGCTGATCAACGACATCCTGGACCTGTCCCGGGTCGAGGCAGGCAAGCTGGATGTGCATCCGGAGCGGTTCGCGCTGGGCGCGCTGGCCGAGGACCTGCGCACCGTGTTCGAGCCGCTGGCTGCCGAGAAGGAGCTGCACTTCGCGGTCAGCACCGTCGCCGGACGTGCCCGATGAGCTGGTCACCGACCGGCAGCGGCTCCGTCAGGTGCTGCACAACCTGCTGTCCAATGCGGTGAAGTTCACCCAGCAGGGCACGGTGGAACTGCGTGTCGGCCTGGCCGGGCCGCGGGGCGGCGGCCTGGACGACGTGGTCGCGTTCTCGGTGACCGACACCGGGATCGGCATTTCCGACGACAGCCTCAAGACGATCTTCGAGGCGTTCCAGCAGGGAGACGGCACCACCAGCCGCCGCTACGGCGGCACCGGGCTCGGGCTCGCGATCAGCCGGGAGGTGGCCGCCGTGCTCGGCGGCCGGATCACCGCACAGAGCCAGCCGGGCATCGGGAGCACGTTCACCCTGTACCTGCCGGTCGCCTACCGGGGGACCGCCGACGGGCTGGCCAGCACCAGCGGGCTGCCCAGCGCCAGGGGGCTGGCCGGTGCCGGGGGGCTGGCCGGTGCCGGCGAGCTGGGCAGCGCGGCGGAGCCTGGCTGGCCGGAGCGGACGGACCCGGCTGGCCCGGCTGGCTTGGCCGGGCAGCGGGGTGAGCGGGCCACCGAGCCACGAGCCGGGCTGGACGGGGACGAGCTGGCCCCGGCCATCCCGCCGGCCGAGCCGGGCCCGCACCAGGAGGTGCGCGGCAAGAAGGTACTGATCGTGGACGACGATCTGCGGAACGCGTTCGCCATCAGCAGCGTCCTCGAGCTGTACGGGCTGTCCGTCAGCCACGCCCCCGGCGGGCGGCAGGGCATCGAGGCGCTGCGCGCCGATCCCGGTATCGACCTGGTGCTGATGGACGTGATGATGCCGGAGATGGACGGGTACTCCACGACGGCCGCGATCCGGGAGATGCCGCAGTTCGCCGACTTGCCGGTCATCGTGGTCACCGCGCGGGCCATGCCGGGAGACCGGGACAAGGCGCTGGCCGCCGGGGCCAGTGACTACGTGACCAAGCCGGTAGACACCGACGAACTGCTCGGCTGCATCACCCGGTGGCTGCGTGCCACTCCCGAGGCGGACTGACCCCGCCAGGGCATCGGTGGTGCAAGGCCGCCAGGACCTGCGGCCCGCTCCGCGGGCCTGGGGCGGCGAGGCGGGTGGCGGTCGGCGCTCCCGCCAGTGGCCCGGACGGGAATGTGCGAAAGGCCCGGAGATCAACCGCCAATTCCGGTACACTCCGCGGGCGCTTCGGTTAGCGGACGATGCGATGCGGCCCCGTCGTCCGCCCGGAGTCGTCGGGGCTGCATCGCCTTCTGGCGGGTGGCTCATGCTCCTTGATCTCGTGCGCGCGCTCTGCGCGGCGGCTGCTGCTGTCGTGCTGCCCGGCTATTTCTGGGCCGGACTGCTCCGGCCCGCCAGCGGCCTAGGCGAGCGGCTTGGTTACTCCTGCGCGCTGTCGCTGTCCGCCGTCCCGGTCGTGGCCCTGCTGCTCGCCCACCTGTCCGGGTCGGGGATCACGCTGTGGATCGCGGTCACGTCCGCGTTCCTGGTCCTGATCTCCGGGGCGCTCGCACTCGCCTGGTTGGGACCCGCACCCGGATCGTCCCGGCCGATCATGCCGGTCCCGGGCGCCATCACCGATCCGCGGGCCCTCACCCTGCTGCTGGCGGCGTTCGTGGCCGCGCTCGTGTCCGTACTGCTCTCCGCGGCCCCGCCGGCCTGGCTGATCCTGCTCATCCTCGTGCTGCTGGTGCTGGCCGCCGCGGTGGCCGCGCAGCAGATCGGGGGCCGGAGGCCGGTCCTGGAGCACGACGTGGCCAGCGGAGCTGCGGACAGCGGGGAGCCGGGCCACGAAGACGTGGCTGGCGGGGATGAGGGCGCCGGGGAAGCCCGGCGGAGCCCGGGCTGGCTCCGTGGGGTGTTGCTGGCGGTGGTCCTGGTGGCCACCGCCACGCGCGCATACGCGCCGGTGATCCGCTTCGACTGGCCGTCGATCCGCGGGCTCGACCACTTCTCGCACGCCGTGATGGCCGAGCAGATGCTGGGTCACGGCTCCTACCGGAGCTACCTCGTCTACCCGCCCGGGTTCTCGACGATCAGCGCGGTCCTGGCCCGGCTGTCCGGCCTGCCCCCGCTGGCGTTGTTCGCCGTCATCGCCCCGGCACTCGTGGTGCTGGCTGCCCTGGCCGCTTACGTACTGGCCACCCGGCTGTGGGGGTGGGGCTACGGTATCGCGGCGGCCGCCCTCGCCGGGCTGGTGCTGCAGGGTGCCTACGGCGGCTTCGCTGACGGACGGTATCCCGACCTGACCAGTGCTTTCTTCCTGATCACGATGGGCATCGCGGCCATGCTGGCGCTCTACGCCGCACCGTCCTGGCGCTCGGCCGCCCTGGCCGCGGTCCTCGGCGCTGCTCCCGTCCTGTATCACCGGTCGCCACCTTGTACGAGGGGCTGCTGGTGGTACTGGCCGCGGTAATCTCCGTGCCCTATCTGCTGTATCTGCGGCGCCGTCACGAGGCCCGCGTGGTGGCGGCCGGCATCGCCGGGCTGATCGTGCTCGCGGCCTGCTACGGCTGGTATACCTACGGCGTCGGCTGGCCCATAGCCAGCAACTCCGCCTCTTCCAAAGCCGTGTCCCTGGTGCTCGGCAGCCAGTCGCCGCCGAGTGCTGGGCACCTGGTCTTCGCAGTCGGCGCGCCGGTCCTCTGGCTCGGCGTCCTCGGGCTGGCCTTGCTCGTGGTCATGCTCCGGTACGAGCGCAGGCCGGGGCCGGTGCTCGCTGCCGTGACGCTGATCGCCTGGTGCCTGGTGATGTACGCGGGTAGCCGGACGGCCGCGGATGGCTTTCCGCAGCGGTTCGAGCGTGACCTCGGTGCGCCACTGTCGGTGACTGCCGCGCTGGCCGCGGGGTGCTGGTCAAGTCGGCCTGGCTGGCCTACCGCCGGGTCAGCGTGCCCAGGGTCTCCGCCGCGCTGTGCGTGTCGGCGACCGTCCCAGGTGGTGCTTGCGGTCGGGGTGATAGCGACCCGGCAGTTCCTTCCGAAGGCCGCCCGGCCAAGCTGCTGCGCCCGGCCGTAGTTGCGGCGGGCGCCTGGCTCAGAGCGCACAACTCCGGCGGCACGATCGTGTCCACGCCCATGAACCAAGGGATCACTGAACGGTCTGTTCTGGCCATGGGCGATTACACCGGGCTCATGTACTACAGCCCGGGGAAGTGCGCACAGCGCGCGCTCCCTGCCGACGGCCGGGGTGCAGCCGCTGGTCGACTCGGAGCAACGTACTGGAGCACCCGGTCAGCTGCACCGCCGCCAGCGGCGATCATCCGCGACGACATCCGGTTCGTCGTGCTGTACCGGGACAACGGCCATGATGCCGACCTGGCCGGCTTCGAGACTGACGCGGCGCGGTACCGGCGCGTGTTCGAAAACCGGGCCGTGGTCATCTACGCCCCGCAGTCGGCGCCCTGCACCGGGTAACACCGGCTGCACTGCGTGTCCCGGGTTGCGTCAGTCAGGCCCAGCACGCGGGAGAATAGCGCGGGCCGACTACGCCGCGGCCGGGGCGGGCCCGCACGCCGGGTTCCCTGGCCCGGTGGCAGCAGCAGGCAGCTGTCACCGAACTCGTGCCACAGGTAGCCGGCCTGTTCCGCGGCCTGGTAGGCCGCCCGTACCAGGCCGGTCCCGGCCACCGCGGTGAGCAGGTCCAGGTGGGAGGCGCCCTCGTCATGCCAGCCGGTGATCAGGCCGGTGACCACCCGGGCGGGCCGGGCCGGGCCGATGACCAGCTCGGTCAGCCCGTTGCTGGCCCGCACGCGGCCGCCGGGGACCGCGGCGCTTTCCAGCGCCCGGGTGCTGGTCGTGCCGACCGCCACCACCCGGCGCCCGGCCGCCCGGGTCAGGTTCACCAGGTCCGCGGTGGCCGGCGGCACCGAGAACCATTCCGGCAGCGGCGGCTCACCCGTCTCCAGCGACGCCACCCCGGCGTGCAGCGTCACCGTGGCCAGCAGCACCCCGGCCGAGATCAGTTCGGTGACCAGTTCCGGCGGTGAACGGCCGGGCCGCGCTGGGCATCTCGGCGCTGCCGGGGGAGCGGGCGAACACCGTCTGGTACGCGGACAGCGGCCACGGGCCCGGCACGTAGTTGTACCGGACCGGCCGGCCGTGCCGCGGCCTCCAGCGCCGCGACGTCCGCGGTCACCGCCGCGGCCCAGATCCGCGGACCGGGCCGGGCCGGGGCAGCCGGGCCGCGGCGCCGGGAACGCGTGCAGCAGGGCGACCGTGGCCTCGCCGGGCAGGCTGATCGTCTCCCCGGCCGCCGCGTCGGTCACCCGGCCCACGGCCGGTTCCCGGTGCGCAGCTCCACCAGATAGGTCCCGTCGGCCAGCCGGCCGGACCAGTGCACCAGCACCGGGCGGCCGTCGCCGCGCCGTCCGGGCACGGCCGCGGCCACGGTGGCCGAGGTGTTCACCACCAGCAGGTCACCCGGCGCCAGGTAGCCCGGCAGGTCGGCGAAATGGGCGTGCAGCACGCCGTCCGGGGTGGCGACCAGCAGCCGGACCCCGTCGCCGCGCGGTCGGGCGGCGCCGGCGCCTCCGGCGGGCAGCCGGCCGGGCAGCCTCGACCGGCGGTCACCGGCCGCCGCCAGGCGGTGCAGGTCGCTGGCCCGGTAGCGGCCGCTGGGCGGCCGCTCGGTGATCAGCCGCAGCAGCGCCGGCCGCCGCCACCTCCGGGTCCGGCCGGTCGGAGATGTCCTCCCCGGGGAAGGCCTGCTGGTGCAGGTCGGTGCGCATGTCGCCGGGGTCGAACGCGTAGCAGCGCAGCGACGGCTGCTCCGCCCCGAGGATGGCGGTCAGCTGGTCCAGCGCGGCCTTGGCCGAGCCGTAGCCGCCCCACCCTGGGTAGGCCTCGGTGGCCGCATCCGAACTCACGTTGACGATGGTCCCGGCCGCCGCGGCCAGCGGCCGGCCAGCAGCTGGATGAGGGCCAGCGGGGCGAACACGTTCGTCTCGAAGACCCGGCTGAGCTCATCCAGCGGGTAGCGGCCCAGCTCCGGCTGCGGGCTGGGGCCGAGCCGGCTGGCGTTGTTCACCAGCAGGTCCAGGCGCCCGGCGCGGTGCACCTCGGCGGCCAGCCGGGCGCGGTGTGCCGGGTCGGTGACGTCGCCGGGCAGCGGCGGTTACGCCGTCCAGCCCGCGCACCGCGTCGGCGAGCAGGTCTGCCCGGCGGGCATCGACCACGAGGGACCAGCCGCGGCGGGCCAGGGCGTGCGCGGTGGCCCGGCCCAGGCCCATGGACGCGCCGGTGATCACGGCAGTAGGCATGTGCGTTCTCCCGATCTGTTGACTGCTGCCATACTGATAGTTGAAGTCAACTTCATGTCAAGCGCGGGCCGGCCGTGACCCCGGTCAGGGCAGCTCGCCACGGCCCGCCGGGACAGGGGAGCTGGATGCATACCACCGACCTGCTCACCGTGGGCGAGATCGCCCGGCGCAGCGGATTCGCCGAGTCGGCCGTCCGGTACTACGAGCGGCTCGGCCTGCTGTCCGCGAGCCGGACCGCGGGTGGGCAGCGCCGGTTCGAGCGCGGCATGCTGCGCCGGCTGGCGTTCATCCGGGCGGCCCGGAACGTCGGGCTGAGCCTGACCGAGGTGGCCGACGCGCTGGCCTCGCTGCCCGCGGGCCGCACCCCCACCCGGGCCGACTGGACCCGGTTGTCCCGCGGCTGGCGGGAGCGGCTGGACGAGCAGATCGACGCGCTCGTCGCGCTGCGGGACGGGCTGGACTCGTGCATCGGCTGCGGCTGCCTGTCCCTGCAGCGGTGCGCCATCTCCAATCCCGGCGACACTGCCCGGGCAGGTGGTCCCGGTGCCGCCTACCTGCCCGCCGGGCTACGCCGGGAGGACAGCCGCCTGGCCGGGCCGGTCAGCGGGCCGGGCCCCGGGCCCGACGGCCCGCCTGCTGCGGCTGATGCCGGATCCGGCCGCGCCCGGCTGGGTCCAGCGGCGCCGTCGCGGCGGTGAACAGTGGCGGCCGGGGCACTGGCCGCCGCCGGCCTGGCCAGATGACCGAATAGCCTGCCGCCAGGGGGGTATGCGTAGCCGGGTGAAGAAGCTTCTGGAACTCCTCGTATGCCTCCTTCACCCGCTGGCTGTCGTGCTGATGTGGATCGACCTGCTTACCGACCGGCCGGATCTGTCCACCGTCGGCAAGCTGGCCTGGGCCATCTTCGGCCTCATCCCGCTGGTCCCGTTCCTGTACGTGCTGACCGGCGGCGACTTGTGGTGACCGGGGTGCCCGAGCTGGCCCCGGAGAGCGCACAGGCCTGGATCGCCCGGTGGGATCTGCAGCAGCAGGACCACCTGCCGGACCGGGAGGAGCGCTTCACCGCCCTGATCGACGCGGTCGAGGCCGGGCCGGCCGCCCCGATCCGCTGGTGCTGGACCTGGGCTGCGGCCCCGGCTCGCTGTCGGTCCGGCTGCTGGACCGGATCCCGGCCGCCACCGTGCTGGCCATTGACGCCGACCCGCTGCTGCTGGCGCTGGGCCGGGCTGGCTACGCCGGGCGGCCCGGGCTCCGGTTCGCCGAGTGCGACCTGCGCACGCCCGGCTGGGCAGCAGGACTCGGCCTGGACCGCCCGGCCGACGTGGCGGTGAGCACCACCGCGCTGCACTGGCTGCCGGAGCCCGCACTGCGCGCCATGTACGCGGAACTGGCTGGCGTGCTGAGGCCCGCCGGGCTGCTGCTGGACGGGGACCACTTCACCGGGGGTGAGCACACCGGGGCGGTGATCGCCGAGCTGAGCGAGGCGCTGACCGAGCGGGCCGAACTACGCCGCTTCCCGCTCGGCCACGCCGAGACCTGGTCCGGCTGGTGGGCGGCGGTGGCCGCCGATCCCCAGCTGGCCGAGCTGGCCACCCAGCGGGAGCGGCTGGCGCTGGACGCGGCGCACCACGGCTCGCCGTCCGGCTGGCTGGCCACCCACGTGGACGCGCTGCAGGCGGCCGGATTCAGCGAGGTCGGCACGGTGTGGCAGTTCGGCAACAACCGGATTCTCTGCGCGGTGGCGGGCGGCTGAACCACCCGCCGCGATCATCGTGGTCACCAGCCGCGGATCGCGGCTGGAACGCGCCTCGATCAGGCTCTTCGTTCCCGCCCACGGTCCAGGTCAGCAACGTGTCGGCTGGCGCCGGTAGCTGCGGCGGCCGAGCCCCATTCACGGTATATTCCACTGGTCCAAGGCGTCGAGCCAGGATTCTGACTGGCTGAGGTCCGCCGGCGGCCGCGGGGAACGAGCTGGGTGCCGCCGACGTCTGCTAGATGTGGAACCCAGTACCGACGCCAGTTCAGGATCTCAGCGTGGGCCGGGCCGGGCCGGGGACAGGACCGGGACGGCGGTCCCGGGGGGCAAACCGGAAACGCCCACAGGACAGTAAGGCAAGATGACCGAAAAGGTAGGGTCGCCAGCCACCTTGGCGACGGACCGTGCTGCGCTTCCGGCTACCCGCTGGCCAGTCAGGCTGCGGAGCCTGACCACCGTCTGCCGACTGGCCACGCACCTGGCGGCCTGGATACCATTCGCGGCCAGCGTGATACGTTCGGTGCAGCAAGGCTCGCCGGTCATCGCCGACGGCGCCGTCATCGCGCTTCGTTCCTGGGATGTCCTGACTCCCTACGGCCCCCTGATCGGGCAGGCCACCCAGCTGCGCAACGGCGCATTCGACCCAGGGCCCCTGCAGTACTGGCTGCTGGCGATCCCGGTCCACATCGACCCGCAGGCCGGGGTGGTGTGGGGCGCGGCGCTGTGGTGCATGGTCGCGGCCTCGCTCACGATCGAGGCCGCCCGGGTCGGCCTTCGGCGCCGCCGGCGGCCTTGCCGCGAGCGGGATCATCGTCGGCACCGTGGTCTGGCAGCCCCTGGTCGCGGCGCAGCCGTACTGGAACCCGTGGCTCGGTGTGCTCTTCTTCCTGGCCACGCTCGCTGCGGGCCTGGCCGTCATTTCCGGGCGCCGCGGCTGGTGGCCGGTGCTCGTCGTCACCGCGTCGGTGGCCGCGCAGGCTCACCTGATGTTCGCGCTTGCCTCGGCCGCGCTCGTGCTGGTTGCGCTCCTGGCCGGGCTGGCCGACACCATCCGGGCCCGGGCCGGGTACTGGTGGGCGGCGCTCGGGCTGATAGCGGGCGCGGCCTGCTGGGTCGCTCCGTTCATCCAGCAGCTCACCAGCCGTCACGGCAACCTCGGCCTGCTCATAGCGGGGCTGGGCGCGCGGCAGCCCGCGGGTCCCGCGTTCGGCCTGAAGGCGCTCACCGCGTCAGCCCTGCCGCCCACGCTGTGGTTCCAGCCGTCGCAGTCGTTCCGCCTCGAGGGGATCGCGAACGAGATCGGCGGACGCGCGCCCGCCTTCGGGGTGGCGATGCTGGTTCTCACCGCGGCCGTGCTGGCCGTCGCGGTCCGCCCGCTGCGATCCCGCCGGCTGGCCGCGCTGGCCGTGGTCAGCCTGTTGACCAGCGCCGCCGTCCTGGCCACGTACTCGAATATCCCGGTGTACAACATCGGCAACCGCCACCAGAATTACCTCCTGATCGTCCTGCTCCCGGCGGGCGTGCTCGCCTGGCTGGCCACGGGCGCAGCCGCCGTGCTCGCCGCACGGTGGGCGATCGGCCGGGTCCGCGGGCTGGCAGCAGCGCGCCGGCCGCCGCACGGACTCCCGGGCACCGCAGGCGGATCCGCCGCGCGTGGGGGCGCCCGCGTCACCGGCCTCGCGGCCATCGCTCTGCTCGGGCTGGGGTCATGGCTGGCTGTGGCCCAGCAGGCGCAGGCGTCGGCCGACGCGACACCCGCCTGGGAACTGAGCGCCACCCGCTTCGCCGCTCAGCACATCGAGCGGATGTTGCCTCGCCAGCGGCTGGAGCTGTCGGTTGTTCGTGACGGGCAGGACAAGCGAGATGTCACTCTCGGCGTGGCGTGGGCGCTGCACGCCGACGGGTATGAGCCAGCGGTGAACCACCGGGCGGCACGGTATCTAGGGCCGCGGTATCTGTTCACCGGGCGGCCGATGCCCGACGTGACCGTGGTCCTGGGGCACCGGGGGATCGTGGTCCGCCTCACTCAAGCCGGCGTTGCCGAGCCGCCCTAGCCTTGTGCTGCCCAGCCGACGGCGCTCCGGCGGCGCAGGTGATTGGCCGCCCGCATGACCCACCGCCTCGCCACCGATTGATCAATCACTCACTTAGCGCCCGATGGCATGAGCTGACCCGGCGGGCTACGGTTCGTCATAGCGCGTGCCGTCCGGCCTGACCGGCCCGCGCCGCCCCGGGAGACTGCCCCGACGATCGCGTCACTGTGGAGGCGCATGATGGAAATGCCGCTCACCCCGCTCGACTTCGCCCGCCGTACCCGTAGGCTGCACGGCGGCCGGGACGCGGTGGTGGACGGCGACCTGCGGCTCAGCTATGAGCAGTTCTTCGACCGCTGCGACCGGTGGTCAGCCGCGCTGCAGGCACTCGGCGTCCAGCCCGGCGACCGGGTGGCCACCATCGCCCCGAACACGCACGCCCAGCTGGCCTCGTTCTACGCGGTGCCGCAGGTCGGCGCGGTGCTGGTGCCGATCAACTACCGGCTGTCGGCCGACGACTTCCGGTACATCGTGAACCACTCCGGGGCCAGCGTGCTGTGCGTGGACCGGGACTACCTGGACACGGTGGACCCGATCCGGGACCGGCTGCCCGGGGTCAAGCACTTCGTCGCGTTCGACGCGGCCCGGGACGGCTGGCTGGACTACGAGGCCACGGTGGCAGCGACCGGTCCCGAGTTCACCCGCCCGGAGATCGGCGAGCGCGACCTGCTCACGATCAACTACACCAGCGGGACCACGGCCCGGCCCAAGGGCGTGATGATCACCCACCGGAACGCGGCCATGAACAGCATCGGCACGCTGCTGCACCTGCCGATGGCGGTGGGCGAGCGGTACCTGTGGACGCTGCCGATGTTCCACGCCAACGGCTGGACCTATACCTGGACGGTGACCGCCGCCGCGGCCACCCATGTCTGCCTGCGCAAGGTGGACCCGGGCGCGGTTTTCAGGTGATCCGCGCAGGAGCGGGTGGGCAGCCTGTGCGCCGCCCCCACCGTGCTGATCTCGCTGGCCAACGCGCCCGCCGAGGTGCGCGGCCAGGTCCCGCCCGGCGTCCGGGTGGTGACCGCCGGGGCGCCGCCCGCCGCGGCCACCATCGAGCGGCTCGAAGAGCAGTTCGGCTGGGACGTCACCCAGGTCTACGGCCTGACCGAGACGGCGCCATTCATCACCGTGTGCGCGCCACTGCCCGAGCACGAGAAGCTCACCCCGGCCGAGCGGGCGGTGCAGAAGGCGCGGACCGGGGTCGAGCTGATCACTTCCGGCGAACTGCGGGTCATCGCCTCGGGTGGCATCGAGGTCCCGGCGGACGGGGAGACCCTGGGTGAGATCGTGGTCCGCGGCAACGTCGTGATGGACGGCTACTACCTGGATCCGGAGGCCACCCAGCAGGCCATGGGCGACGGCTGGTTCCACACCGGGGACGCCGCGGTGGTGCACCCGGACGGGTACGTGGAGATCCGGGACCGGATCAAGGACGTGATCATCAGCGGCGGGGAGAACATCTCCTCGATCGAGGTGGAGGGCACGCTGCTGCGTCATCCGGCCATCCAGGAAGCCGCCATCGTCGGGCTGCGGGACGAGAGGTGGGGCGAGACGCCGCACGCGTTCGTGGTGCTGAAGGACGGGGAGACCGCGACCGAGGCGGAGATCATCACGTTCACCCGGGACCGGCTGGCTCACTTCAAGGCGCCGCGCGGGGTGACGTTCGTCCCGCAATTGCCGAAGACCGCGACCGGGAAGATCCAGAAGTTCGTGCTCCGCCAGGGCGCACCGAACCTGGCCCGGCAGTAGCGGTCAGTCCTGGCCAGGGACTAGCGGGTCAGGCGGCGAACTGGCGCAACCCGGACGCGATGGCGGCCACCGTCAGCCTGCCCCGGACCAGGTCGTGCATGAACTGCTGGGCAGCGTCCTCGTCCAGCGGCTCGGCCAGCGGGCAGCCGTTCACGCCGAGGAAGAACCAGGTCGCGTTCCAGGTGAGCCGCTTGTTCCCGTCCACCAGCGCGTAGCTGCGGCCGAGCGCCTCCATCAGGGCGGCCGCCTTGTCCCAGATGCCGGGGTACACGTCCTGCCCGCCGGTGGTCTGCTGCGGCCGGGCCAGCGCGGCGGTGAGCTCGGCGAAGTCGCGCACCCGGGCCGGCTCGCCGGTGACCAGGCTGACTACCTCCAGCGCGTCGTCGGTGGTCAGGAAGTAGGTCACTGGGCTAGACGCTTGTTCAGGGCAGCACTGATCCGGGCTACCCGCAGCAGTTCCTCCCTGCGGCGGCCAGCGTCTTCGTACACCGCACCGAGCAGCGTCTCCCTGCGCATACTCCGGCACGCCGCGGCCCGCCGCCCCGGCGGTCACCCTGAGTAGCTCGTACTCGTGGTCCTCCAGTGGCACCTGAATCGTCTGCTTAGCCACACAGAGAATGATGGCATCCCCTGGGTAAGGGCTGGCAAGCCGGTCAGTGACAGGACGGGGCCGCCCGCGCCCGTTACCGGCCACCCGGCCCCGGTTACGCTGCGCTCGGGCTGGGCACCGCGCGCCGCGGGTCGAGCAGCCCCGGCTCGGACGCCATGTACAGGTCCTTGTCGGTGACCCGCCAGCCCGCCCGCAGCAGCGGCCGGACCGCCGGGTGCGGGGCGGGCAGGCACACCTGGGCCCGGCCCTCCGGCGGGTCCAGGCTGGCCAGCAGCGCGAGCACGGCCCCGGCAGCGCCGGCGTCGCTCACCCCGGGTGCCATCGCGAGGTGCACGATGCCGTACTCGCCCCGCTGCCCGGCGACGGTGCCCGCGGCCAGCACCGCCGCGCCGCGCCGCACCGAGGCCGAGAATCCGTCCGGCCGGGCCGCCCAGGCCCGGTGATCCGCGGCCCGGTCTACCCCCGTCCAGCGCAGCTCGGCCGCTGCGACCTCCGCCGGGTCAGCCCGCGCCACCGACCAGCCGCCCGGCGCGCGCCACCGGGCCGGCGATCGCCGTCGCGCAGCGCGCCCACCGGGCCCGCGACGTACAGCAGTGGCCACCAGGCGTCCACGCCGAACCTGGTGTACAGCGGCAGCGCGTGCGCGTGCAGGCTGCTGAACGTCATCCGGCGCGGCTCGTCCCGCCACAGCCGGGCCAGCACCGCCTGGCCGATGCCGCAGCCCGTGCGCGTCCGGGTGCACGAACAGGTCGCAGAGCATGCTCACCGCGGCCGGGCCTGCGCCGATCCGCCGGGTGGCGCCGAACCCGGCCAGCGCGCCGTCCCGGACGGCGACCAGCAGCCGGCCGTTGGCCAGCAGCCAGTCCAGGTAGGCCGGATCCGACCCGGCCCACTCCTCGTCCTGCCCGGTGGCCACCGCCACGCTGGCGATGGCGGGCGCATCGGCCTCGGTGGCCGCCCGCACCTGGGTCCCGGTCATCGGCTGAGCTCCTCGATACGGCTGGTGATGAACGCACGTTCCGGTGCCGCGGGGGCCAGGTCCAGCGCGGTGCGGTAAGCGGACACGGCGTCCGCCGCGCGGCCGAGCCGGCCGAGCAGCTCGGCCCGGGCGATATGCAGCTGCGGCCAGCGGGCCAGCTGGCGGTCCGCGCTGACCTGGTCCAGCATGGCCAGCCCGGCCGCCGGTCCCTCGGCCATGGCCACCGCGGCGGCCCGGTTGGCCGCGACCACCGGGGTCGGCTCATAACGTAGCAACTGGCCGTACAGCGCGGCGATCTCCCGCCAGTCGGTGTCCGCGGCCGACCCGGCGCAGGAGTGGCAGCCGGCGATCGCGGCCTGCAGCTGATACCGGCCGGGCCGGCCATGGCGCAGCGCCGCGGCGAGCCGGGCCTCGCCTTCGGCGATCTTGGCCCGGTCCCAGCGCGACCGGTCCTGGTCGGCCAGCAGCACCAGGTCGCCGGTGCCGCTGACCCGGGCCGCCCGCCGCGCGTCGGTCAGCAGCAGCAGCGCGAGCAGCCCGGCCACCTCCGGGTCAGCGGGCAGCAGGCCGGCCAGCGCGCGGGCCAGCCGGATGGCCTGCTCGCACAGGTCGCCGCGGACCAGGGTGTCCCCGCTGGCCGGCTTGTGGCCGGCCGTGAAGACCAGGTAGACGACCCGGAGCACACCGCCGATCCGGTCCGGCAGCTCGGCCGGCGGCGGCACCCGCAGCGGGATCCCGGCGTCGCGGATCTTGCGCTTGGCCCGGACCAGGCGCTGCGCCATGGTCGGTTCCGGGACCAGGAACACGGCGGCGATATCCGCCGTGGCCAGCCCGCACACCGTGCGCAGGGTGAGCGGCACCCGCACCGCCGGGTCCAGCGCCGGATGGCAGCAGGCCAGGATCAGGCCGAGCTCGTCGTCGGCCCGGGATACCGGGTCCAGCTCGGCCGCCGGGCCGGGACTGGCCAGCACCGCGCTGCGCTGGGCCGACTCGGCCTCCTTCGCGCCGCGGCGGCTGTCCCGGCGCAGCCGGTCGGTTGCCTTGTGCCGGGCCACGCTGATCAGCCAGGCCCGCGGGTGGCCCGGGATGCCCTCGGACGGCCACTGCGCCAGCGCCGTGGCACAGGCGTCCTGCACCCCGTCTTCGGCCGCCTCGAGATCGCCCACCAGGCGGGCGACGGTGGCCACCGCCGCCCACCAGTGCGCGCGGAACACGTCCCCGTACTGCTCGCTCAGCCGGCGAACCTCCGTGGCCTGCGGGATCTGCACCACCGGGCGCACCTCCACCTTGCCGTTGAACGCGGTCGGCACGGTGGCCGCCCAGCGCAGCGCCTCGTCCAGGTCCGCGCAGTCGATCAGCGTGTAGCCGCCGAACTGCTCCTTGATCTCGGCCGCCGGGCCGTCGGTGAGCAGCGTCTCACCGTCGCGCACCTGGACCGTGGTCGCGGTCGCGGCCGGCTGCAGCGGCCCGCAGTCGATCAGCACCCCGGCCCGGGCCATCGCCTCGGTGGCGGCCCGCCAGTCGCTGATCATCTGCTGGCCCTCCGGGCTGCCCGGGGCGGGCAGCGGCTCGTCCGGGCCCGTACAGCAGGAACAGGTACCTCATGATGATCTCCCGTCGTCGTCCGTGGCCGTTTCCGGCTTCCGTCAGGTAGCCGGGCTCTGCCAGCTAGTCGAACGGGCCGGGCCAGGATCGACAGGTGCTACTCGTCGACGGTCTCGATGAACATCCGCGAGCCGGGCGGCGCGATCTTCCCGTAGTCGGCCGCGGCGGCCTGCCCCTCCGGGGAGGAGAACGCGGCATCCAGCGCGGCCCGGTCGGCGAAATACAGCTCGGCGATGCGGTGCCAGGAGTGCTCGCCGCCGTCCAGCGGGGCATCGATGCGGCCTGACTCGGCCCGCTGCAGCCCCGGTATGGCCTGGACCAGCGGCATGTGCACATCCAGGTAGTGCTGGTCGAACGCGGCCGGGTCGGCAGGGTGGGTGTACAGCACCACGAGTTTGACCGTCATTCCGGCACCGTACCTCCGATTCGGCTGGTTCGGGGCACCGCGGCGGCCCAGGATGCTGGCAGACTGGACGGATGTCGGCAACCACGATGTCCGGCCGCGTGCCCCCGGCAGAAATCGGCACCGCCGTCGAGCCCTGCGTGCTGCTCAAGGTGGGCGAGATCGTCCTCAAAGGCGGCAACCGGCAGTACTTCGAGCGGCTGCTGCAGGCCAACCTCCGCCGTGCGCTGCGCGATGTCGGCGCCGCGGTGCGGGTGTGGAACCGCAACGGCGTCATCGTGCTCCGGCTGGCCGCCGAGCATGGCGACCCGGCCGGCCCGGCCGCCGAGGCGGCCATGGACAAGATCGCCGAGCGGGTCCGCTCTGTAATGGGCATCGCCCGGGTCTGCCGCGCGGTCCGGGTGGCCAAGGACACCGGACCTGGCCATCGCCACCGCGGTCGCGCTGGCGGCCGGCCGGACCGGCTCGTTCGCGGTCCGGGCCCGGCGCCGGGACAAGCGGTTCCCGGTCACCTCGGCCGAGCTGGCCGAGCGGATCGGCACCCAGGTCCAGCAGGCCTACGGCTACCCGGTCAACCTGAAGCACCCGGACTTCACCCTGTTCGTCGAGGTGGACGACCACGAGGTGTTCGTGTACACCGACGGGTCGGCCGGCCAGGGCGGGCTGCCGGTCGGCATGAGCGGCCGCGCGCTGGTGCTGATGTCCGGCGGGATCGACTCACCGGTGGCCGCGTACCGGATGATGCGCCGCGGGCTGCGCTGCGACTTCCTGCACTTCTCCGGCATGCCGCTGACCGGGCCCGAGTCGGTGTACAAGGCGTACGGGCTGATGTACCAGCTGGACCGGTTCCAGTGCGACTCCCGGCTGTGGGTGGTGGCGTTCGGCAAGACACAGCAGAAGCTGGCCTCGTCCGGTGCGAGCCGGCTGCAGATCGTCGCCCAGCGCCGGCTGATGCTCAAGACCGGTGAGGTGCTGGCCCGCCGCCTGGGCGCGGCCGCGCTGGTCACCGGCGACTCGCTGGGCCAGGTGAGCAGCCAGACGCTGGCCAACCTGACCGCGCTGGACGACGCGGTCGTCGCTGCCGATCCTGCGCCCGCTGATCGGCCTGGACAAGATCGAGATCATGGCCGAGGCGCGCCGGATCCGCACCCTGGCCCTGTCCGAGCTGCCCGACCAGGACTGCTGCACGCTGCTCATCCCGCGCCAGGTGGAAACCCGGGCCCGGATCGACGACCTGCGGCGGCTGGAGGCCCGGCTGGACGCCGGGGATCTGGCCGAGGAGCTGGCGGCATCGCCCAGCAGTACCAGCCCGACCACAGCCAGACCTTCTGCCTAACGCCAGTACCGGGCGGCTGCCATCAGCCCGGCGCTGGCGTTAGGCAAAATGTGGCCGGGCTTACCCGGCGCCGTGCGCCGGAATCAGGAGCCGACCGGGGCGGGGCCGGGTGCGGCCGCGGCTTCGGCGGGGACAGCGGCGGGGTGAGGGTGCGGCCCATCAGCGGCGGCAGGTGCGCTGCGACGGCGGCCAGCTCGCGGATGTCGGCGTCGAGCAGGGCCTGGTCGCCGTCGCACAGCGCGTTCGTCGGCTCCGGGTGCACGTCGACGATGATGCCGTCCGCGCCGACCGCGATGGCCGCCCGGGTCAGCGGCAGCACCAGGTCGCGGCGGCCGCCGGAGTGTGACGGGTCGACGATGACCGGCAGGTGGGACAGCCGCTGGGCGACCGGGACGGCGCTGATGTCCAGGGTGTTGCGGGTGGCCTTTTCGAAGGTGCGGATGCCGCGTTCGCACAGCACGATGTCCAGGTTGCCGCGCTGGGCGATGTATTCGGCGGCCATCAGCCATTCCTCGATCGTGGCGGTGAAGCCGCGTTTGAGCAGCACGGGCTTGCCGGCCGAGCCGACCGCCTGGAGCAGGGCGAAGTTCTGCATGTTGCGGGTGCCGACCTGGAGCATGTCGGCGTAGTCGCAGACCAGGTCGACATCGCGCGGGTCGATGACCTCGGTGACGGTGGGCAGCCCGGTCTCGGCGCTGACCTCGGCCAGGATCTTCAGCCCGGCCTCGCCCAGGCCCTGGTAGGCGTACGGGGAGGTGCGCGGCTTGAACGCGCCGCCGCGCAGCAGCGACGCGCCGGCCGCCTTGGCCATCCGGGCCGCGGTCAGCGTCTGCTCCGGCGGACTCCACCGCGCACGGCCCGGCGATCATGGTCAGCGTGTCCGGGCCGATCGGCACGCCGCCGACCCGGACCACCGACCGGTCCGGGTGATGCTCCCGGCTGACCAGCTTGTACGGCACCGAGATGCGCACCACATCGCTCACTCCCGGCATGCTGCGCAGGTTGAGCGCGCCGAACTCTCCACGTCGCCGACCAGGCCGACGATGGTGCGGGACACGCCGCGGGTGATGAACGCCTCACCGCCCGCGCCGCGGACCAGCTCGACGATGCCGTCCATATCTGCCTGGGTGGCGTCCGGGGCCATGACCACGACCATGGGTCGTCCTCCTGCTGCTGTTCTGCGTCCTGGTAACGCACAAAAAGCCCCGGGCCGTCGGCCCGGGGCTCTGGGAAGTCGCTCGCGTCAGCGCATGGTCTGGCGGGCGACCGTCCGGGTGCCGGGCCGGTAGCCATACCAAAACCAAAACTGCTCACGCACGGCAGGTAGCCTAGCGCATCGCCGGGGCGGGGGTGGCCCGCGCCGGCGATGTGGCCGCATGCGAAGGTATAGGGCGGGCTACCGGGCAAGGTCAGCCGGGATGTAGCATGGGTCACGCCGGAACATCCGGCCGGGCAGTAGCCAGGAGGCGGGGATGGGTCAGCGGGAGACGGGCCGGGTGCAGCCGGCGCCGCTGGCCGGTCGTGAGCCGATCGGGCAGGTGCTGCGGCGGCTGCTGGCCAGCAGCCCGGCCAGCCCGGCGCGGCTGCCGCCCGGCCAGCAGGTCCGGCCGGACTGGCTGGTGCAGCACTACGGGCCCGTGCCCCGCTTCCGCCCGGAGACCTGGGATTTCCTGGTCACGGCGTGACGGAGTCCGGGCACCGAGCACCGCTGGGACTGGGCGGCCATCAGCGCGCTGCCGCGCTGCTGCCGTCACTGCCGACCTGCACTGCGTGACGAAGTGCACGATCCCGGATATCCCGTGGGAGGGCATCGCCGCGACCGAGCCTGCTCCGGCTGGCGCCCCCCGCGGGCCCGGTCACTCACGTCATGGTGTGGGCGGAGTACGGGTACAGCGCCAACATCCGGATCGCGGACTTCGCCGCGGACACCACGCTGCTGGCCACCGCGGTGGCCGGGGAGCCGCTCACCCCGGAGCACGGCTACCCGATGCGGCTGGTGGTGCCGCACCTGTACGGCTGGAAGAGCGTGAAGTGGGTGCGCGCCGTGGAGTACCTGACCGAGGACCGGCGTGGCTTCTGGGAGGAACGGGGCTACCACAGCTCGGCCGACCCGTGGCACGAGCAGCGGTTCTCCACCAGGAAAGCGGTGAGCCGCGTTAGCGCGGTGAGTTATGCCCCACCGGTGGGGCCGGGGCACGACGCACCGCGCTGATGGCTGAGCGGGCCGGAGGCGTTTGAGGGTGGCGACGTCGGCGGCCTGGGCCGCCTTCGGGCCCGGGGTCTCGACGATGAACGGGACCTGGGTGGCCAGCGGATGACGCAGCAACTCGGCGAACGGCGCCGCGCCCAGTTGGCCCGCACCGATGTGCGGTGCCGGGCAACGGGGAGCGGGTGCGCGCGTACAGCACGTTCCTGGTGCCGTCCCGCAGCACCGGGCGGAAGTGGCTGCGGAAGTACGACCGGAGCGCGGGCGTCCAGGCGATGCGCCGCGGTTGTACTGGGTGGTCAGCCACACGTACTGGGCCTGGTGCAAGGCGTCCCGCCAGACGGCGGCCACCGCGGGGAAGCGGGCCGCCCCGCTGGCGGCGTCGCGTCCGTGGCCGAGCGCGTAGTCGGTGCCGATCGAATCCACCAGCAGCGAGCAGCGCGGGCTGCTGGCGTAGAACCGCTCGGCGGCGATGGTGTAGGACACCTGGTCGGTCAGGATGCAGGCGCCGGGGCGGACGATCCGCTGCACGGCGGCGATGGCCGCCGCGCTCACCCGAGGCGTCACGGCCCGCTCCTCGTTGGCCTGCTGGACCGCCAGGCACGAGCACGGCCGCCGCGGCGGCCGCCGCCACCGCCGTCGGCCCGGCGGACGGAGGCGGTGCCGCCCCGGCGGCCCGGGCCGGGCCCGTGCGGGCCGGGCGCCGCGATGCGGGGCGGGCGCAGCGCGGCCAGCCGGGCCGCGGCCAGCCCGATGGACATGGCCAGGAACGGGGCCAGGAACGCGGGGAAGTGCGGGAAGAACTGCGGGTAGGTCAGGAACGCGGCGGACACCAGCGCGCCGCTGCCCACCGCGAACAGCTCCAGCGCGGTGAGCGGGCGCGCGGGTGACCAGCCAGGCTGAGCAGCAGCGCACCGGCCACGAAGGCCACCAGGCCAGCGCGAGGGCCAGCACCCCGGGGCGCCGAGGTGCAGCAGCTGGCCCAGGCCGGTCATCATCCGCAGCCGGTGCACCACCGGGGCCGGGACGGACCACCCGGAGCAGCTGCGCCGCGAAGACGCTGTTGTAGAGCCGTGGGCGGGGCCGCCGGCGAACGGCAAAACGGGGACAGCGAAGCCGGCGGCCACCCCGGCCAGGAACCGGGCGGCGCGCCGGGCATCCCGGACCGCAGGATGCCACCACCACGGCGACCGGCAGGATGGCCCACGCCTCGACCGACCCGGCGAACCCGAACGCCACACCGGCCCCGACCAGCCGCCGGCCACTGGCCGCGAGCCGGTCGCCGTCCAGCACAGCCAGCCCGCCGGCCAGGCAGAACAGTGTCAGCCACGGCTCCAGCAGCACCGTGTGCGCGGCGACCAGGCTGCCCGGGAAGATGGCCAGCATGCCGCACGCCAGGGTCACCGCGAGCAGGCCCCGGCCGCGCAGCAGCAGGCCGGTGAGCAGCACGCCCGCCGAGCTGGCCGCCACGGTGAGGATCCGGCCCGCGGCCATGCCCCAGGCCGTCCCGGTCACCTGGGCGAGCAGCGCCGCCGGCGACATCAGCACGGTGATGCCGGGCGGCTGCACGATGATGAAGTCGCGGTACGGCAGGGCCCCGCGGACCAGCCGCAGCGCGCTGCCGAAGTAGGGGCCGTCGTCGTACTGGGTCACGCCGAGCAGGTATCCCGGGCGGCTGAGCAGGTACAGCCGGACGCCGAGGCCGAGGACGGTGAATCCGGCGATGGCCAGCGGGACCAGCGGCGCCGCGGGCGGTCCGCCTGGCCCGGTGTCCCGGTGTCATCTGCGGCGGCGTCGCCGGCCGCTGGGGTGAGCTCGGTTCCGCGCACGACTGCCCTTTCCGGGTACTGGGGGGCGGGCCACGCCGGGTCACCGGGGCGCACCCGCGGCCGGGCTGCCCCGGGTCCGCTCGTCCCGCGGGAGAGTGCCGCAGCCCGCCAGGCGCGGGGGGCCGGTCGCGGCCGGCCGAGCGGCGGCGGGCGGCGCGCTGCTGCCCCGCGACGTGCACCGCGACGCCCTGGCGCCGGACCACCACCGTGACCTGCGGTACCGGCGATCCCTCCTGGGTCACGTAGCCGCGGCCCAGTTCCCGGGCCAGCCTGCGGGCCAGCTCCGCGTGAAAGCCGGGCGGGGTGAGCACCCAGGCCAGGCCGAGGCTGATCCCGCTGCACCGGGACGGGCAGCGCGCCGGTGGCCGGGCGCACGGCCGACACTGGCCGCGATGCGCTGCCCGCGCAGGGCCCGCTCGATCTGCCCGGACGCGCAGCAGGGTCACCCGCATGGCCGGGTCGCCGGCCACCGCGCGCGCGGCAGGCGGCTGGCAGCCAGATACCCAGCACCGTCACGGCGGCGACCGCCAGGGCCACCGCGGCCGCGAGCCCCGGGACCGCTCGCCGCGCGGGACCGCCCGCGCGGGGCCGGCGCGGCCGGTGCGGCGGCCGGCTCCGAGCCGGGCCAGCAGGACCGCGGACGACAGGTCCAGTACCAGCCAGCTGAGCGACCCGGCCGGGTAGAGCAGCACAACCAGGTAGCCCAGCGCGCGCAGGCTGGTGGGATGCACCGGGATGGCGGGTAGGTGACCAGTGCGGCGGCGTCCAGCACCAGGGTGACGACGGCCAGCGCGGCCAGCCAGCGGCAGCGCAACGGCCGTGCCGCGGCCAGGCCGGCCGCCAGGACGCCGAGCAGCGCGGCCACGCCGGCCGCGGCGGCGTCGCCGGATCAGCCTGGCGATGGCCGCGGCCGGCGGCGACGGGCCGCAACCACAGCGGGAATGGCTGCACCGCGGCGGCCAGAGCCCCGCAGGCCGAACACCAGGCCGGTCCGCGGCCCGCGGCCGCCGGTGCTGCCGCGCAGCAGCGCCGCCAGGTTGCCGTGCCGCGCGGTCAGCTGCTGGATCACCGGGGCGCTCCAGCAGGCGGCCGCGGCGGCCACCCCGATGATCAGCCAGCGGTAGCCGGCCCGGCCCGGGCCGGTTTTGACGGACCGTGTCGATGCAGCCCACGACCAGAGCACGAGGACCAGGCCCGAGGCCAGGGCGAACATCAGGTGCGCCTGGGCCGCGACGGAGGCGGTGACGACGCAGGCCGGCCACCAGCCGGGTGCCCGGACATGGCCGCCCAGGCGGAGGCGAGCGCGGCGGTGAAGAAGATGGCGCCGAAACAGGGGTTCCAGCTCGGCCGCACCGCACCGCGGGTATCCAGAGGACCAGCGCGATGATCAGCGCGCTCGCGGTCAGCCCGGCGAGCTCACCGCCCGCCGCCCGGCCGCCTCGATCGCGACGGAGCAGGCCGCCAGGCAGCAGATGGCGGCCCCCCAGAGCACCCCGTGACCGGGCGAGGTGCACCGGGATGGCCAGCAGCCAGTACTCCAGCGGTCCCGGATCGAAGACCCCATGCGCCAGCCGGGTCGCCTGGCCGACCAGCGGGCCGTGCGCGGTGAGCAGTTCCACGAGCGCAGCGCGATCGCCGCGTCGTCCCCGGTCGGCATCCACCCGGCGTGCACCAGCCGGGCTGTCCCGGCCAGGAAGGGCAGCCAGGCGGCGAGGTGCGCGACACGCGGGGCAGGGTCATCGGCGGAGTTTCAGCGGGGCCTTCTCGGTACTTGGGCCCTCCTCGGCTGAATCGGGCACGCGGTCAGGCCGGCGCATATTAGTGGATGCGCGCTGCCGAATTCAGCGGAAAGGTGGCCGAACCTGGGCGACCTGACGGCGCCGCCGTCAGCTTTTACCGGACTGATACCCCCGGCTGGCTAGACGCCAACGTAGAGGGTGATCGTGCTGCCCTGCGGGGCCTGGCCGTTGCGGGCTGTAGTTGAACACCTTGTTGAGCGGCCCGACCTGGACCACCTTGACCTGGAACCCGGCCTGCGACAGCGTCTGCTCGGCCTGGCTGACCGGCTGGCCGTCCACGTTGGGCACGCCGACCATCGGCGGGCCGTTGGAGATCTCGATCGTGATGACCTGGTGCGGGGTGAACGAGCTGCCGGCGGGGCACCGACTGTGCACGACGGTGCCCGCGGGCTGGCCGCTCTTCACCGCGACCTCGTTCAGCGAGACGCTGTTGGCCGCCGCCCACTGCTCGGCCACCGCCTTCTGCTGGCCGACGAAGTTGGGCACCGGCTGCCCGCTGCTCACGACCAGCGTGACCGGCTTGCTTGACCGGCCAGGACGCGCCCGCGGCGGGCGTGGTGCTGATCACGATGCCGGTCTGGATCGTGGTGGACGCCTGGCTGATGACCTGGCCGGGGATGAGGCCGGCCTGCCGCAGCGCGCTCTGCGCTCGGCCAGCGGTGCCCGGTCACCTGCGGCACGGTGGCCTCCGTGCGGCCCTCCGAGACGATCAGGGTCACCGTGGCGCCCTTGCTGACCCGGGATCCGATGGCCGGTGAGGTGCCGATGATGCTGCCCTTGGCCACCGTGTCGCTGAACTGGGGCTTGCCCATGGTGGTGCCGAACCCGTCGTTGTGCGGCAGGCCGGCTGGCGCGGTGGCCGCGGCGGGCGGGGCCAGCGACCCGCCCACCTGCGGCACGGTGGTGTACTTGCCTGCCGACTGGTACCAGACCAGCACGCCGATCAGCAGCACCACGGCCAGGCCGGCCACGACGTAGATGAGCCTGCGGCTGAACAGCCAGCGCTGCAGTCCCGGCTCGTGCGGCCGGAAGCCGCCCCGGCGGCGGCCGTACTCCGGCGCCTGCCCGGCGGCCAGCACCGTGGTGTGGTTGGCCGACCGGTAGAAGCCGTCGTCCTTGACCTGCTGGGTGGTGCTGCGCCGGGGCCCAGGCCGGGGCCGGGTCGCGGGGCCGGAACCGGGCAGGCCCGGGATCAGGCCGTCCTCGGGCGGCGGCGGCGCCGCCGGCAGGTCGGCCGGCCAGACGGCCGGCGCGTAGTCCCGGCCCGCCGGGTAGTTGCGGGCCGCCGGGTAGTCCGCCGGTGGGTAGTCCTGGGCCGGTGGGTAGTCCTGGGCCGGTGGGTAGTCCTGGCGCCGCGCGGGATAGTCCGCGGCCGGCGAATAAGGTCGGCCGGGGCTGGCCCGGGCGGCTGGGTTTCGCTCAGGTACCGGCTGGCGGGCGGGCCCGCGGCGCCCCGGCCGCCGGGATCGGCGCTCACCGGCAGGCTGGTGCCCGGGATGGCCGGGTGGGCCGGGCCGCCGGACGGCAGGCTGCGGCGCACCTCGCTGACCCCGCGCAGGAACTGCCCGGCGTCGACGGGGCGCAGGTCCGGGATCCCGGCTGGTGGCCCGGGTGACCAGCGTCGTCCAGCGACGGCGTGATCCCCGGCGCGAACTGGGACGGGGCCGGGACCACCTCGTTGACGTGCTTGTACGCGACGGCCAGCGGGGTGTCCGCGGTGTGCGGCTGGGCGCCGGTGAGCATCTCGAACAGCATGACCGCCGGCCGCGTACACGTCGGTCCGCGCGTCGGCCGTGCCCCGGGAGACCTGTTCTGGGGCCAGGTACGCGGCGGTGCCGATCAGCATGCCGGTCTTCGTATGGCTGGCGCCGGCCATCGTCCGGGCCAGCCCGAAGTCGGCCACCTTGACCGAGTGACCGGACGTGAGCAGCACGTTCTCCGGCTTGACATCGCGGTGCGCGATGCCCGCCGCGTGCGCCGCGGCCAGCCCGGCCAGGATGCCGTCCATGATGTCCAGCGCCTCGCGCGGGCTGAGCCGGCCGCGCTCGTTCAGCAGGTCGCGCAGTGTGCGGCCGGGCACGTACTCCATGGCCAGGTAGAGCGTGCGCCCGTCCGCGCCCTGGTCGTACACGGCGACCACGTTCGGGTGCGACAGCCTGGCCACTGACCTGGCCTCGCCCACGAAGCGGCGGACGAAGTCCTCGTCGTTGGCCAGTTCGGCGTGCATCACCTTGAGCGCCACGGTGCGGTCCAGCCTGGTGTCGGTACCCAGGTAGACAGTTGCCATCCCGCCGGTGGCAATAAGGGACTCAACCCGGTAGCGGCCATCGAGTACCCGGCCGACGGGTGGGCGCGCGAGCGTCTGGTCCATCGCGATCGATTGTATGGCCGCCCGGGGCCTCGGACCCGCAGAACACCTGTACGGTGTCGGCCGGTGACCAGGAGTAACGGCGATGCTTAGCAGAACTCGCTGACCTGCGTATTCCTGGCTCCACTAAGCCGGTGAGCCGGCGGCGGTGGGTCGCGGACCCCGATATAACGCCCAGCCGGTGGCCCTCGGCCGCGCTGGGCCGGGCCGTAGCCTAGGTGCTCGTGCGCATCGAACGGGTTGTCATCGCGGGCGGCGGGCTGGCCGGCCTGCGGACCGCGGCCGAGCTGCGGGCCAGGGAGTACCCCGGCCGCATCACCATGGTCGGGGCGGAGCCGCATCCGCCCTACGACCGGCCGCCGCTGTCCAAGAAACTCATGCTCGGCGAGCTGGACTCCACCTCGATGGCCGAGGACGCGGCCGCGCTGGACCTGGAGCTGCGCCTGGGTGAGACGGCGGTCGGCCTGGACGACGGGCTGCTCCGCACCGACCGGGCCGAGCTACCGGTTCGACCGGCTGGTGATGGCGACCGGGGCGGGGCCGATCCGGCTGCCCGGCCCGGGCCCGCAGCACGTGCTGCGCACCATCGACGACGCGCTGGCCATCCGGGCCGCGCTCCGCCCGGGTACCAGGCTGGCCATCGTCGGTGCGGGCTGGATCGGGGCCGAACTGGCTACCGTGGCCGCGGCCCGGGGCTGCGCGGTGACCGTGCTGGAGGCGGCGGCCGCACCGGCCGCCGCCGCGCTCGGCGACTGCGGTCGGCGGGCTGCTGGTGCCCTGGTACGCGGCGGCCGGGGTGGACCTGCGGCTCGGCCAGCCGGTGGAGTCGGTCCAGGCGGGCGGGCTGGCCCTGCCCGGCGGCGGCTGGCTGGACGCCGACCTGGTCGTCACCGCGGTGGGCGTGCGGCCTGCACCGGCTGGCTGGCCGGCTCCGGCGTGCAGCTGGCGGCCGGCTTCCGGGATGCGGTGCTGGTGGACGCCCAGCTGCGTACGCCCGGTCCCGGGGGTGTACGCGGCCGGGGACTGTGCCGCGTTCTGGTCCGGCCGGTACGGCCAGCGGCTCCGGGTGGAGCACTGGGACACCGCGCTGCACGCGCCCCGGGTGGCCGCGGCCAACCTGCTCGGTGCGGCGGACGAGTACGACCCGGTGCCGTACTTCTGGTCCGAGCAGTTCGGCCGCATGGTCCAGTTCGCCGGCCACCGGGACCCGGCCGACCACGTCATCCAGCGGGGCGATCCGGGCGGCCAGCGCTGGGCGCTGTGCTGGGTCAAGGGCGAGCCGGCTGTTGCTGCCGGGGCTGATGGGATTAAGGTTGGTCAGCTGACCGCCGTCCTCACGGTGGGCCAGCCGCGTGATCTGCTGCAGGGCCGCCGGGTCATCGAAGCAGGCCGGCCGGTGGATACCAGCCTGCTCGCCGACCCGGCCGTGGCCGTGCGGGACGCGGTCGCGGGCTGACTCATTCGGCCCGGGCGGCAAAACGAGACTGGCGTGTCCGGGTTTGACCCCGGCCACAGCGTGGGAAATTCGGAAACGTGGCACAGATCGACCCCCTGGCCGACGCACTCGTCGGCAACTGGCTCACTCTCCCTGAAGCCGCCGACCGGCTTGGCCTCCCGCCCGGCCGGATCAGGCAGCTGCTCCGCGATCGCAAGCTGCTGGCCGTACATCGGCCGGACGGCACCAGGTCGGTACCCGCCGCCTTCTTCGACGGCGGGCAGATCCTGAAGGGACTGCACGGCACGCTGACCGTGCTGTTCGACTGCGGGTTCGACGACGAGGAGGCGGTGCGCTGGCTGTTCACCGCGGATGACTCGCTGCCGGGCACGCCGATTCAGGCCATGGCCGAGCGTCGCTGCACCGAGGTGAACCGGCGGGCTCAGGCGCTCGCGTTCTGAGCCCTGGATACCTAACGCCGATCCGCGGCTGGTGCCGCCAGCCCAGTTCGCGGGCAGCGCGGGGCGGTGGGCCTCCGGCCCGCCGCGGCTGGCTCCGGCGTGCCCGGTGGTGCTCAGGGGTGCCCGGTCGTGCTCAGGGCGTGCCCGGTCGTGCTCAGGGCGTGCCCGGTGGTGCGTCAGGGCGTGCCCGGTCGCGCTCAGGGCGTGCCCGGTCGTGCTCAGGGGTGCTCAGTCGTGCCGGGCGGTGGCGGTCACCGCCAGCTCGGCCAGCGCGGCCCGGGCCCCGGCCGTGATCGGCGCCGCGGCCAGCGCGCCGAGCGCCTGGTCCAGGTGACGGCTGATCAGCTGCTCGCATTCGGCCACCGCCCCGGTGCTGGTGATCACGGCCCGCACCTCGGCCGCGGCCGCCTCGTCCAGATCGGGGTCTCCCAGGCAGCGGTCGATGACCGCGGCCTGCCGCGGGCTGGCCCGGGCCTGGGTGATGGCCAGCAGCACGGTGCGCTTGCCGGCCCGCAGGTCGTCGCCGGCTGGCTTTCCGGTCCGGGCCGGGTCGCCGAATACGCCCAGGATGTCGTCCCGAGCTGGAACGCGACCCCGAGCGGCAGGCCGTAGCCGGTGTAGGCCGCGGTGACCCCGGGTGCGCCGCGGCCGGCCAGCGCCGCGCCCAGGTGCAGCGGGCGCTCGATGGTGTACTTGGCCGTCTTGTAGGCCACCACGCGCAGCGCGCTGGCCACGCTGCCGTCCCCGCTGGCCTGCGCCATCAGGTCCAGGTACTGGCCGGCCATCACTTCGCCGCGCATCAGGTCGAGCACCGGCCGGCCCCGGGCCAGCGCGTCCGGCGCCAGCCCGCTGGCCGCGAACAGCTCGTCGGTCCAGCTCAGCAGCAAGTCGCCGAGCAGGATCGCGGCGGCGGTGCCGAACCCGGCCGCCGAGCCACGCCAGCCCCGCTCCGCGTGGTAGTCCGCGAACCGGCGGTGCAGCGCAGGCTGCCCGCGCCGGGTGTCGCTGCCGTCCATCACGTCGTCGTGCACCAGCGCACCCGCCTGCAGCAGCTCCAGCGCGGCCGCCGCGGCCAGCACCTCCGGGCCGTCCCCGGCGCCGGTGCCGCGCCAGCCCCAGTAGCAGAACGCCGGCCGGAGCCGTTTCCCGCCCGCCAGCAGCTCAGCCAGCGCGTCCAGCCCGGGCCGGAGTTCGTCCGCCGCCGCGGGCAGCACGGCGCGCTGCCGGGCCAGGAATTCCGCCAGCACCCGGCCGACCTCGGTGCGCACGTGGCGTAGTGCGGAAACGTCGTCCGGCATGGTCGCGAGATTAGCCGCTCGCGTCCCGTGACCAGCGCATCCGCCGGGTGCCTGGGTGCCCAGCCGGGGGCGCGCGGTTGGCTCCGGCCGGCCTGGCGGCTAGCCTAGGGCCATGCCTTCCGGGGTCCTGCACCGCGCAGCCGCCATCCGTGACCTGCTGGCCGCGGGTGGCGAGTCGTTCTCGTTCGAGTTCATGCCGCCCAAGACCGAGGAGGCCGAGCGGAAGCTGTGGCGGGCCATCCGGCAGCTGGAACCGCTGCAGCCCACGTTCGTCTCGGTCACCTACGGCGCGGGCGGCTCGACCCGGGACCGCACGGTCCGGGTCACCGGGCGGATCGCGGCGGAGACCACGCTCACCCCGGTGGGGCACTTCACCGCGGTTAACCACTCGGTGGCCGAACTCCGGCACGTGATCGGCTCGTACGCCGCCGTCGGGCGTGCGCAACGTGCTGGCGCTGCGCGGCGACCCGCCCGGCGACCCCAACGGGGAGTGGGTAGCCCATCCGGATGGCCTGGAGTACGCGGCTGACCTGGTCCGGCTGATCCGGGCCTCGGGCGACTTCTGCGTCGGCGTGGGCGCCTTCCCCGAAGGCCATCCGCGGTCCCCTGACCTGGCCTCGGACACCCGGTACTTCGTGGCCAAGTGCCGCGCCGGGGCCGATTTCGCGATCACCCAGATGTTCTTCTACGTGGAGGACTACCTGCGGCTGCGGGACCGGGTGGCGGCCGCCGGGTGCGCCGTGCCGATCATCCCGGGCATCATGCCGATCACCAGCCTGGCGACGCTGGAGCGGATCGTCGTGCTGTCCGGCGCCAAATTCCCGGCCACGCTGGGGGAGCAGGTCCGCGCGGCGGCCGACGGACCGGGCCGCGGTCCGCGAGATCGGCGTGGAGTACGCGGCGGGCATGTGCCAGCGACTGCTCGCCGAGGGCGTCCCGGGGCTGCACTTCTACACGCTGAACGGGTCGCTGGCCACCCGGGAGATCTACCAGCGGCTGGGCCTGGCCGAGCGCGCCCGGGTCAGCCGCGGCGCGGCGGCGGCGGCCCGGGCCGCAGCGGCAGCACGGCGCCCATGACCGCGTACGGCGGGTCGGTGCCCGGGAACCGGTAGCCGGTCAGCAGGTCGCCGAAGCCGAGCCCACGGTAGAGCCGCCGGGCCCGGCTGTCCGCGTCCTGGGTGGACAGCAGGGCGGTGCGCTCCAGCCGGGGGTGCAGCAGCGCCGGGACCATCCGGCGGCCGATGCCCTGGCCCTGGAAGTCCGGATGCACGTGCACTTCGGCCACCTCGAACGAGTCGCCCAGCCAGGTCTGCGCCAGCTCGTATCCGCCCATCCGGGTCAGCGCGCTGCGCACCAGGTCATGCCACCATTGCCCGTCCGCTCCGTGGAAGCCGTAGCTGAACGCGATGATCGGCAGCCGCCCGCTGCCCGGCAGCCGCCCGCTGCCCGGCAGCCCCCCGCTGCCCGGCAGCCGCCCGCTGCCCGGCGGCCGGCCCGGCCCGTCCCGCTGCCGGGCCGGGCAGCCGGGGCGGTCACCACCACGGCGCCGAACGATGGGAACTGGGTGTGCCGTTCCATGATCGCCCGGCGGCCGGGCACCTGCTCCCGCGGCGGCCGCATCGCGGCGGCGTACACCTCGAGCAGGGTGTCGAGTTCCGCGAGGAAGCGCGCCTTGCCCATGTCCAGCAGCTCAGGTCCGGCGCGCACCGGGTCAGCGTACGCGAGCCCTGTCCGTGCTGGCAGGTCCCGGCCAGCGTGGCCAGCCGGTTTTGTCGTACCCGCTGGGTACCTTCGAACTCAGCTGCAAACAACTGGACTTGCAGCCGAATCTATGTTCGAATAAATTCGAAGCCGGCCAGGCCGTCCCCATCCGGGGGTGGCTGGCTACGGGCCGGGCGATGCGTGGGGAAGCGTCTCGCCCGGCCCAGGCTCCGGACGGAAGGAGGGCCATGAGCACGGTCGCTTCAGTACGGCCAGGCCAGCCACGCTGCCGGGTTGCTCCGTCGGCGCTCTCGCTCATCGAATCTGCTCGCCGCGGGCTGGCCGATGCCGCGGATGAGTCCGGGCCGGGTGCCCGGTATGTCGCTGCCCACCTGGCCGCGCTGCGCGCGGCGGCGGCCATCGTCACGGTCAAGACGGACCCGGTGCCGGCGCCCCGGCGGAAGGCGCCGCGCAGTGTCTGGGAGCTGCTGCCCCGGGTGGAGCCGGCGCTCTCCGAGTGGTCCGCGTTCTTCGCCGCGGGCGCGGGCAAGCGGGCCGCGGCCGAGGCGGGCCTGACCCGGGCGGTGACGGCACGGGAAGCCGACGATCTGCTGCGCGACGCGGGGACGTTCCTGTCGCTGGCCGAGGAGGCACTCGGGCTGCCCAGCCAGTCGCCGCTGCCGCTGCGCCCGGCTGGCTGACCCAGCTGGCTGACCCAGCTGGTCACAGCGGCCCAAGACAGAAAGGTAGTGGCCTGCCAGCCGTCGGCCAGCAGGCCACCTGGAAGGGGGCCGCCCAGGGTCAGAACGCCTCGACGGCGCCCCGTGCCTCGGAGTCCAGCACGCCCCAGCTGATCAGCTCTTCGGTCAGATCGAGCGGCGACTTGTCGTAGATGACCGCTAGTGAGCGCAGGTCTTCCTGGCGGATAGACAGCACCCGGCCGTTGTAGTCGCCACGCTGGCTCTGGATCGTCGCCACGTAGCGGGCCAGCGGGCCGGCCTTGTCCTTGGGCAGCTGGGCCATCCGCTCCAGGTCGATGACCAGCTTGGGCGATGGGGCCAGCGGGGCAGGTGTGGCGTCGCCGGGCAGCAGCTCGGACACCGGCACGCCGTAGAACTCGGCCAGCTCGGCCAGCTTCTGCACGGTGACTGACCGGTCGCCGCGCTCGTAAGAGCCCACGACCACGGCCTTCCAGCGGCCGCGTGACTTCTCCTCAACCCCGTGCAGGGACAGCCCTTGCTGGGTACGGATGGCGCGTAGCCGCGCGCCGAGAGTCTTGGCGTATTCAGATGGCATTGTCGTCGGCCCCCCGGCCAGTCGTCGCTTTCAGTAATTGGTTACGGACAGTGACGGTAGGCCGCAACTGCGACCAGGTCAAGCCGAATAGCAAAAAGCGGGTCAACTTACGCGTCTCGTCTCTTGCGTCCGATGCGGCGCACCCGACTCAGGTCACGCGACGCAGCCACCGGAAAGCCCGGTGGGCGCGGGCCGGCTGGCTGTCCAGCGGGCCGCTTCGGGCGGCCTGCCAGCAGTGTCGCGGGTCCGCGTTCCTTCAGTGTGACACGAATCACTCATCGTTACCCAATCCACACGTGAGCCCGGGCCATCTATCCAGCCCCGGCCGGCCGCGGCCGGCGCGCCCCGCCGGACCCGTGGCCGGCGCGTATGCGCATGTCGCATGCCTGCTCCTGGTACGGTGTGCGGGACAGATCGTCCTTTAAAGCCCGTCCTGTGAGGCGGGAAAGGAGGTCCGTACCGTTGCCTGCGGTAGACCCTGCCCCCGGCCATCCCACGTCGGCTCCGGCCCACCGGAAGGTCGTCCTGGAGCCCGAGGAGATCAGGCGGGCGCTGACCCGCATCGCGCACGAGATCCTGGAGCGGACGGACGGCGGCACCGGCGTCGTCCTGCTCGGCATCCCCACCCGGGGCGTCCCGCTGGCCGCCCGGCTGGCCGGGCGTATCGAGCAGGTCGAGGGCCGGCCCATGCCACACGGGTCCCTCGACATCACCATGTACCGCGACGACCTGCGGCTCCGCCCAGCCCGCGCGCTCGGCCGGACCGAGGTCCCGCCGGGCGGCATCGACGGCGCGATCGTGGTGCTGGTCGATGACGTGCTCTACTCCGGCCGGACCGTGCGCGCCGCGCTGGACGCGCTGAACGACCTGGGCCGCCCGCGGGCCGTCCAGCTCGCCGTGCTGATCGACCGCGGCCACCGCGAGCTGCCGGTGCGGCCCGACTATGTCGGCAAGAACCTGCCCACCGCCAAGCAGGAGGTGGTCCGGGTCATGCTGACCGAGGTGGACGGCGAGGATGCCGTGCTGCTGGGCCGCGCGGACGGGCGGAGCCGCGGATGAACCGGCACCTGATCTCCGCGGGCGACCTGACCCGCGACGACGCCCTGCTCATCCTGGACACCGCCGACGAGCTGGCCCGCATCTCGGACCGCCCGATCAAGAAGCTGCCCACGCTGCGCGGCCGGACCGTGGTGAACCTGTTCTTCGAGGACTCCACCCGGACCAGGATCTCCTTCGAGGCGGCCGCGAAGCGGCTGTCCGCCGATGTGATCAACTTCTCGGCCAAGGGCTCCAGCGTGGCCAAGGGGGAGAGTCTCAAGGACACCGCGCTGACGCTGGAAGCCATGGGCGCGGACGCCGTCATCGTCCGGCACAGCGCCTCCGGCGCGCCGCAGCGGCTGGCCGGCTGGGTCCGCGGCACCGTGGTCAACGCGGGCGACGGGTCGCACGAGCACCCGACCCAGGCGCTGCTCGATGCGTTCACCATCCGGCGCCGCTTCGGCCGCTCGGCCGGAGCCGGGTCAGCCGACGGCGCGCTGGACGGGCTGCGTGTCACCATCGTCGGCGACGTGCTGCACAGCCGGGTGGCCCGGTCCAACGTGCTGCTGCTGCACACGCTGGGCGCGGATGTGACCCTGGTCGCGCCGCCCACCCTGCTGCCGGTCGCGGTCGGCTGCTGGCCGTGCAGCGTCAGCTACGACTTCGACAGCGCGCTGCCCAAGAGCGACGTGGTGATGATGCTCCGGGTGCAGCAGGAACGGATGAACGCCGCGTACTTCCCCAGCGTGCGGGAGTACAGCCGGCGCTACGGCCTGGACACCGCCCGGATGGGCCAGCTGCCGGACCAGGCCATCGTGATGCACCCGGGCCCGATGAACCGGGGCGTGGAGATCGCCGCCGAGGTGGCCGACTCGGCCCGGTCCACCATCGTCGAGCAGGTGGCCAACGGCGTGAGCGTGCGGATGGCCGTGCTGTATCTGCTGCTCGGCGGGGCGGAGGGGGACTCGTGACCGGGACCTGGCTGATCCGTGGCGCACGGCCGCTCGGTGGCGCCGCCGCGGACATCGTGATCTCTGGCGGCCTGATCGACAGCATCGGGGACAGCGAAGCGCCGGCCGGCGCGCAGGTCATCGGGGCGGAAGGGCTGATCGCCCTGCCCGGCCTGGTCGATCTGCACACGCACCTGCGCGAGCCGGGCCGGGAGGACGCGGAGACGGTCGAGACCGGCACCCAGGCCGCGGCGCTCGGCGGGTTCACCGCGGTGCACGCCATGGCCAACACCGACCCGGTGGCCGACACCGCGGGCGTGGTCGAGCAGATCTGGCGGCTGGGCCGCCAGGCCGGGCACTGCGACGTGCACCCGGTCGGTGCGGTGACCGTGGGCCTGGGCGGGACGCAACTGGCTGAGCTGGGCGCGATGGCCGACTCCGCGGCCCGGGTCCGGGTGTTCTCCGACGACGGGCGCTGCGTGTCCGACGCGGTGCTGATGCGCCGCGCCCTGGAGTACGTCAAGGCGTTCGACGGGGTCATCGCGCAGCACGCGCAGGAGCCACGGCTCACCGCCGGCGCGCAGCTCAACGAGGGTGAGATGTCCGCCCGGCTCGGCCTGACCGGCTGGCCCGCCGTGGCCGAGGAAGCCATCATCGCCCGGGACTGCCTGCTCGCCGCGCACGTCGGCTCGGCGCTGCACGTCTGCCACGTGTCCACGGCCGGTTCGGTGGAGATCATCCGCTGGGCCAAGGGCAAGGGCTGGCGGGTCACCGCCGAGGTCACCCCGCATCACCTGCTGCTCACCGACAGCCTGGCGGCCAGCTACGACCCGGTCTACAAGGTCAACCCGCCGCTGCGCACGGCGGCGGATGTCGCGGCGCTGCGCGCCGGGCTGGCCGACGGCACCATCGACTGTGTGGCTACCGACCACGCGCCGCACCCGGTGGAGGACAAGGAAACCGAGTGGGACACGGCGGCATTCGGCATGACCGGGCTGGAGACCGCGCTGCGCGTGGTGCAGCAGGCCATGGTGGACACCGGGCTGCTGGACTGGGCCGGGGTGGCCGACCGGATGTCCCGGCGGCCAGCCGCCATCGGGCGGCTGCCCGGGCCGGGCGGGGTGCTGGCGGCCGGCCAGCCGGCCAGCCTGACCCTGTACGACGCCGCGGCGCGGGAGGTGGTCAACCCGGCCGCGCACGCGTCCCGCAGCCGGAACAGCCCGTTCACCGGCATGGACCTGCCCGGCCGGGTGGTGGCCACGTTCCTCCGCGGGGCGCCCACCGTGCTCGACGGGAAGATCGCCTGATGCCGCCCCGGCCGTGCTGCTCCTGGAGGACGGCACCGCGTTCCACGGGACCACGTTCGGCGCGGACGGCGAGACGTTCGGCGAGATGGTGTTCAACACCGGGATGACCGGCTACCAGGAGACGCTGACCGATCCCTCGTACTGCCGCCAGATCGTGGCCATGACCGCGCCGCACATCGGCAACACCGGGATCAACGACGAGGACCCGGAGTCCCGGCGGATCTGGGTCAGCGGGTACGTGGTCCGCGAGCCCGGCCCGGATCGCGTCCAGCTGGCGGGCCCAGCGCAGCCTGGAGGCGGAACTGCGCGCGCAGGGCGTCACCGGGATCGCCATCACCGGCACCCGGGCGCTGACCCGGCACCTGCGCGACCGCGGCGCGATGCGCGCCGTGATCAGCACCGAGACCGGGGACCTGGCCGCGCTGCGGGACCGGGTGCTGGCCAGCCCGCTGATGATCGGCGCCGACCTGGCGGGCGAGGTGTCCACCGGCGAGCCGTACACGGTCCGCCCGCCGGACGGCACCCCGGTCCGCTACCGGGTCGCGGCGGTGGACCTCGGCATCAAGACGATGACCCCGCTGTCCATGGCCCGGCGCGGCTGCGAGGTGACCGTGCTGCCCGCGGCCGCCGCGGCGGCGGACATCCTGGCCACCAGCCCGGACGGCGTGTTCTTCTCCAACGGCCCCGGCGACCCGGCGGCGCTCGGCTATGTGACGGCGGCGGTCCGCGACGTGCTCGGCCGCGGCGTCCCGGTGTTCGGCATCTGCCTGGGCAGCCAGGTCCTCGGCCGGGCGCTCGGCCTGGGCACCTACAAGCTGCGCTTCGGCCACCGGGGGGTCAACCAGCCGGTCAAGGACCTGGCCACCGGCCGGGTCGAGATCACCAGCCACAACCACGGGTTCGCGGTCGAGATGCCGTCCAGCGCGGCCGACGGTACCCCGTTCGGCACCGACTTCGGCCCGGCCCGGATCAGCCACGTCAACCTGAACGACGGCGTGGTCGAGGGCCTGCGGCTGCTGGACGCGCCGGCGTTCAGCGTCCAGTACCACCCGGAGGCCGCACCCGGGCCGCACGACGCGGCCGGCCTGTTCGGCGACTTCTGCGCGCTGATGGACGATGCCAAGTGAGCGCTCTCACGCGTCACGTTTCCATGATCGTGGGGGATTGGGGGTCGTATGTGACACGAATCCCCCACGATCATGAAGGCCACGGGCGGGGCGGGGACCATGCCTAGGCGCGAGGACCTGAAGTCGGTGCTGGTGATCGGGTCGGGGCCGATCGTGATCGGGCAGGCCTGCGAGTTCGACTACTCCGGTACCCAGGCCTGCCGGGTGCTGACCGAGGAAGGGATCCGGGTCAGCCTGGTCAACTCCAACCCGGCGACGATCATGACCGACCCGGAGTTCGCCGACGCGACCTACATCGAGCCGATCACCGTGGACGTGCTGGAGAAGGTGATCGCCCGGGAGCGCCCGGACGCGGTACTGCCCACCCTGGGCGGCCAGACCGCGCTCAACGCCGCCGTGGGCCTGCACGAGGCAGGCACCCTGGCCAGGTACGGCGTCGAGCTGATCGGTGCCGACATCGACGTGATCAAAGCCGGCGAGGACCGCAGCGCGTTCAAGGAGATCGTCACCGGCCTGGGCGGGGACGTGCCGCGCAGCCACATCTGCCACACCATGGACGAGTGCCTGGCCGCCGCGGCCGACCTGGGCTACCCGCTGGTCGTCCGGCCCTCGTTCACCCTGGGCGGCCTCGGGTCGGGCATCGTGCGCAGCGAGCAGGAACTGCGCCGGATCGCGGGCACCGGCCTCGACGCCAGCCCGGTCACCGAGGTGCTGCTGGAAGAGTCGATCCTGGGCTGGAAAGAGTTCGAGCTGGAGCTGATGCGCGACCGCAACGACAACGTGGTCGTGGTCTGCTCCATCGAGAACGTCGACCCGATGGGGGTGCACACCGGCGACTCGGTCACGGTGGCGCCCGCGATGACCCTGACCGACCGGGAGTACCAGCACATGCGGGACACCGCGATCGCGGTGGTCCGGGCGGTCGGTGTGGACACCGGCGGCTGCAACATCCAGTTCGCGGTGCACCCGCAGACCGGCCGGATGGTCGTCATCGAGATGAACCCGCGGGTGTCCCGGTCCTCCGCACTGGCCTCCAAGGCGACCGGGTTCCCCATCGCCAAGATCGCCGCCCGGCTGGCCATCGGCTACACGCTGGACGAGATCCGCAACGACATCACCGGTGAGACGCCAGCCAGCTTCGAGCCCGCGCTGGACTATGTGGTGGTCAAGGTGCCCCGGTTCGCGTTCGAGAAGTTCCCCGGCGCCGACCCGGTGCTGACCACGCACATGAAGTCGGTCGGCGAGGCGATGGCCATCGGCCGGTCCTTCCCGGAGGCGCTGCAGAAGGCACTCCGCTCGCTGGAGAACCCTTCCGCGCCGCTGCACTGGCGCGAGCCGCCCGGCGACCGGGCCGCGCTGCTGGACCGCTGCGCCGTGCCGCACGACGGCCGGCTGGGCACCGTGCACCAGGCGCTGCGGGCCGGCGCCACGGTGGCCGAGGTGGCCGCGGTCACCGGCATCGACCCATGGTTCGTGGACCAGGTCCAGTACATTCAAGAATTTGCCGAACGCCTCTCCGGGGCCAGTGCCGGCACGCCGGGCACCCGGCCCGGCGCGGGACTCGACCCCGGCCTGCTCCGGGCGGCCAAGCAGGCGGGTTTCTCCGACGCCCAGCTCGGCCAGCTCACCGGCCTGGCCGAGGATCAGGTCCGGCTGCTCCGGCACGCGTTCGAGATCCGGCCCGTCTACCACACGGTGGACACCTGCGCCGCGGAGTTCGCCGCCCGCACGCCGTACCTGTACTCCACCTACGACGAGGGGACCGAGGTACCAGCGGGCGACACGGCCAAGGTGATCATCCTGGGCAGCGGGCCGAACCGGATCGGCCAGGGCATCGAGTTCGACTACGCCTGCGTGCACGCCTCGTTCGCGCTGGCCGAGGCGGGCTACGAGACCGTGATGGTGAACTGCAACCCGGAGACCGTGTCCACCGACTACGACACCTCCGGGCGGCTCTACTTCGAGCCGCTCACCCTGGAGGACGTGCTCGAGGTGGTGCACGCCGAGCAGCGCACCGGCCCGGTGGCCGGGGTGATCGTGCAGCTCGGCGGGCAGACCCCGCTCGGCCTGGCCCGGGCGCTGGCCGCCGAGGGCGTCCCGGTGGTGGGTACCAGCCCAGACGCCATCCACCTGGCCGAGCACCGCGGCGAGTTCGGCGCGGTGCTGGCCGAGGCCGGCCTGCCCGCGCCGCGGCACGGGATCGCGCTCAGCTACCCGGAGGCCAAGGCGATCGCCGACGAGATCGGCTACCCGGTGCTGGTCCGCCCGTCCTATGTGCTCGGCGGGCGCGGCATGGAGATCATCTACGACGACGTCACGCTGGAGGGGTACCTGGAGCGGGCCACCGCGGCCAGCCCGGACCACCCGGTGCTCGATCGACCGGTTCCTGGATGACGCCATCGAGATCGACGTGGACGCGCTCTACGACGGCACCGAACTGTTCCTCGGCGGCGTGATGGAGCACATCGAGGAGGCCGGCATCCACTCCGGCGACTCGGCCTGCGCGCTGCCGCCGATCACCCTGGGCCGGGCCGACATCAGCCGGATCCGCGAGTCCACCGCGGCCATCGCCCGCGGCGTGGGGGTGCGCGGGCTGCTCAACGTGCAGTACGCGCTGGCCGCCGGGGTGCTGTTCGTGCTGGAGGCGAACCCGCGGGCGTCGCGCACCGTGCCGTTCGTGTCCAAGGCCACCGCCACCCCGCTGGCCAAGGCGGCGGCCCGGATCATGCTCGGCGCCAGCATCGCCGAGCTGCGCGCCGAGGGCATGCTGCCCGCGGCCGGCGACGGCGGCACGCTGCCGCTGGACGCGCCGATCGCGGTGAAGGAGGCGGTGCTGCCGTTCGGCCGGTTCCGGGACCGGAGCGGCCAGGGAGTGGACACCGTGCTCGGCCCCGAGATGCGCTCCACCGGCGAGGTGATGGGCATCGACGCGGTGTTCGGCACCGCGTACGCGAAGTCGCAGGCGGCGGCGTATGGGCCGCTGCCGGTCAAGGGCCGGGTTTTCGTGTCGGTGGCCAACCGGGACAAGAGGTCTATGGTTTTCCCCGTGAAACGCCTTGCCGACCTGGGCTTCGAGATCTGGGCCACGGAGGGCACCGGCGAGGTGCTGCGGCGCAATGGCGTCCAGGCCACGATCGTGCGCAAGCACAGCGACGGCGCCGGCCCGGACGGCGAGCCGGACATCGTGGCCCGGATCCTGGCCGGCCAGGTGGACCTGATCGTGAACACGCCGTTCGGCAGCCCGGGCCAGTCCGGTCCCCGGCTGGACGGCTACGAGATCCGCACCGCTGCGGTGCACAGCGGCGTGCCGTGTGTCACCACGGTTCAGGGGCTCGGCGCCGCCGTCCAGGGCATCGAGGCGATCCAGCGCGGCGAGGTGGGAGTGCGCTCATTGCAGGAGTATGGGGTGCTGCTAGCCCGGGGGGGCGACCCCCCGGACCCCCCGATCGCCGCTCCGCGCCGAGCGGCGGCGAGCCGCCGCGGTAAGGGGGGCGACCCCCCGGAACCCCCCGATCGCCACTCCGCGCCGAGGCCGGCGGAGCCGGCCGTGCGGGCTGAGGCCCCTGATCGTCGCTCCGCGCCGAGCGGCGGCGAGCCGCCGCGACGGGACGGGGCGTCATGACCGGCGGGGATGCCGAGCAGGACGCGGTCCAGGTACAGGTCCGCGGCACCGTGCTCACCGTGCGCAGGGTGGACGCCTACTACGCGATGACCGTGGTCGCGCCGGGTATCGCCGCGCGCTTCCGGCCCGGGCAGTTCGTCGCCGTCGCAGTCGGGGGGCCCGATACGTCGATGCTGCTCCGGCGGGCGTTCAGTATTCATGACGTGCGCCCGGATCACGGCGGCACGGTGGAATTCGTGTTCGCGCCGGTCGGGCCGGGCACGCGGTGGCTGGCCGAGCGGCGCACCCGGGACGTGCTCGACCTGGTCGGGCCGCTGGGCCGGCCGTTCCCGGTGCCCCGCGACCCGGTCAGCTGCCTGCTGGTCGGCGGCGGCTACGGCAGCGCGCCGCTGTTCCCGCTGGCCGCCCGGCTGCGCAGCCGGGACTGCCAGGTGGACTTCCTGCTCGGCGCGGCCAGCGCGGACCGGGTATTCGGCGCGCTCACCGCACGGCGCACCGGGCGCACCGCCGCGGTCACCACCGAGGACGGGTCGATGGGCATCCGCGGCCTGGTCACCGACCGGCTCACCCAGGTCATCCACGAGGCCCGCACCGACGTGATCTATGCCTGCGGCCCAATGGGCATGCTGCGCCAGGTCACCGCGCTGGCCCAGCGTTATGAGATCCCGGTGCTGACCCTGGTCGAGGAGTCCATGGCGTGCGGCATCGGGGTGTGCATGACCTGTGTGCTGCCGGTCGTGGGGGACGACGGGGTGACCCGGATGGTGCGGTCCTGCGTGGCCGGGCCGGTGTTCCGCGGCGACACCGTGCGCTGGGACGACGTCGGGACGATCCCGTTCGACGCGCTGGGCGCGCCGGGCTGGAACCCGCGCCCGTCGGCCGCCGCGCGGGCCGCGAGTGCGGGCAGCGCCGGCTCGCCCAGCCCCACTGGCCCCACTGGCAACAGCCGTCCCCGGAACCCCATCAACCCGGCAGCTCCCGGCAGCATCCGTGACCCCAGCAACGCCGCGGCTTCCGGCAGCACCCGGGACCCCAGCAACACCGCACCTGGCAGCACCTCTAGCCCCAGGAGCACCGGGAATCCCCGGAGTACCGCTGACCCCACCAGTAGCGTGACCGGTGCGGCGTCCGGCCCAGGCGCGGCGCGGAAGGAGCGTCATGGCGGTTGACCTGCGCACCAAGCTGGGCCACGTAGAGCTGCCCAATCCCATCCTGACCGCGTCGGGGTGCGCCGGCGCGGGCCGGGAACTGGCCCAGTTCTTCGATGTGGCCAAGATCGGCGCGGTGGTCACCAAGTCGGTCATGCTGGCGGCTCGGGCGGGCAGGCCGACGCCGCGGATGGCCGAGACGCCGAGCGGGATGCTCAACTCGATCGGGCTGCAGGGCCCAGGCATCGACGCGTTCCTGCAACGCGACCTGCCGTGGCTGCTGTCCCGGGGCGCCCGCGCCGTGGTGTCCATCGCGGGCAGCAGTGTGGACGAGTATGCGGAACTGGCCGCACGGCTATCTGACGCGGCAGGAGTTACTGCCATCGAGGTAAATATTTCCTGCCCGAATGTCGAGGATCGGGGACAGGTTTTCTCCTGCGATCCGGGCGCCTCGGCGGCCGTGGTCGAGGCCGTCCGGGCCCGGGTGCGCTACGACATCCCGGTCTTTGCGAAGCTCTCGCCGGACGTCACCGACATCGTGACGATCGCCCGGGCGTGCGTCGGCGCGGGCGCGGATGGCCTCTCGATGATCAACACGCTGCTCGGCATGACGATCGACACCGACACCATGCGGCCGGTGCTGGCCGGGGTGACCGGCGGGCTGTCTGGGCCGGCCATCCGGCCGATCGCGGTGCGCTGCATCTGGCAGGTCCGCAAGGCCCTGCCGGACGTGCCGATCATCGGCATGGGCGGGGTGAAGACCGGCCGGGACGCGCTGGAGCTGATCCTGGCTGGGGCGGCCATGATCAGCGTGGGCACGACCATTTTCCATGATCCTTCCGCCTGCGTGCGGATCCTGCGGGAGCTCGACGAGGAACTCGCGCAGCGTGGGATCGAGCGGCTCGCCGATGTGATCGGCCGGGCTCACGAGCCGCGCGGCACGCCGCGGCGCCGGCTGTCCGGCACAGCTGTGTAGCGTTCTGTAATGAGCCCGGCGGCCTGCCGTCGCCCAGCACCCGAGGAGGAGAGTTGAGCCAGCCAGCGCCCATCGCCGTGGCGCTTGATGCCCCTGACCTGGAAACAGCGGCCCGCTGGGCCGGACTTGTCACGCCGCATGTCAGTACGGTGAAGATCGGGCTCGAGCTCTACCTGAGGTATGGCCCCGGGGTGGTGGCCTCGATCCGGGGCGCCAGCGGCGTGCAGGTCTTCCTCGACCTGAAATTGCATGACATCCCGGCCACGGTGGCCGGCGCGGTGCGTGCCGTCGCCCGGCTGCGGCCGGAACTGGTCACCGTGCACGCCACCGCCGGGCCGGAGGTCATCCGGGCCGCGGTGCAGTCCGCGCCGGACACCAAGATCGCCGCGGTGACCGTGCTCACCTCGCTCGGCCCGGACGACCTGGACTCGATCGGCATGGTCGGCCCGGTGCCGGACGCGGTGCGCCGGCTGGCCGTGCTGGCCGTGGCGGCCGGTGCCGGGGCGCTGGTCTGCTCGCCCCGTGAGGTGGCCGCGGTCCGGGCTGAGGTCGGCCCGGGCATCACGCTGATCACCCCGGGCGTCCGGCCGGCCGGCGCGGACCGGAACGATCAGGCGCGGGTGGCCACCCCCGAGGAGGCGCTCCGCGCCGGGGCCGATCTTCTGGTCATCGGCCGTCCCATCACCGGGGCCCCGGACCCCGGCGCGGCGGCTTCCGCGATCGCCGCGCCGCTGCGCCGGCTGGCGCCGGCCGCCGAGTGAGGGCAACCAGCATGTTTCGAGCACTCCCGCGCGGAGCCCATGATAGGGGCATGGGAGCACCACGTTTGACTACGTTAAGTATTCGGGACCTTCCGGAGAGTAATATCGGCCAATTTATGACGTAACAAACGGGTGTTTGCGTTGCCCCGGCGGGCTGAACTCGCTACTTTCCCTTCCCGTCCGCAGTTTTTCGAATCTGAAACCCGAGGTGACCCGGAGTGGCTCTTCCTCCCCTCACTCCCGATCAGCGTGCAGCCGCCCTTGAGAAGGCCGCAAGGGCGCGCAAGGAACGGGCTGAGATCAAGGCCCGGCTGAAGAAGAACGAACTGAAGTTGTCTGATGTCCTCAAGGAGGGCCAGACCGATGACGTCCTTGGGAAGATGAAAGTCTCAGCGTTGCTTGAGGCTGTCCCTGGGATCGGCAAGGTGCGTGCCCGGCAGATCATGGAGCGGCTTGGCATCGCCGAATCGCGCCGTGTTCGTGGTCTTGGTGCCAACCAGCGGGCCGCACTGGAAAACGAGTTCCGGAGTTCTATCTGACCCAGTCTGGCTACCCCAGGGGCGGGCGCGGGGGACCAAGGCCGTTGGCCGTTACGTCCGCTGATCGCGCATGCGGTACCGCGCTTGTCCGGGGGGGCGGGGTGCCAGCCCGACTGACTGTCCTTTCCGGCCCTTCCGGGGTCGGCAAGACCACTGTGGTGGCCGGGCTTCGCAAGGAATGCCCGGAAATCTGGCTCTCGGTATCGGCCACCACCCGGGCGCCCAGACCCGGTGAAGTCGACGGCCGGGACTACCACTTTGTCAGCGACGCGGAGTTCGACCGGATGCTGGCGGGTGGTGAACTCCTCGAATGGGCCGCTTTCGCCGGCCACCGGTATGGCACGCCGCGCGGCCCGCTGGCCGGGAAACTGGCCGCCGGGGTGCCCGCTCTGCTTGTTATCGATCTTGCAGGCGCGCGGCAGGTGCGTACCGCGGTCGCGGACGCGCTGCTTGTTTTCCTGGCCCCGCCCAGCTGGCCGGAGCTGGTCCGCCGGCTGACCGGCCGGGGCACCGAGCCGCCCGAGGTGATCGAGCGCCGGCTGGCGGTGGCCCAGGTGGAACTGGCCGCCGAGCACGAGTTCGACGTGACGCTGATCAACACGTCCGTCGGGGACGTGCGGCGCCAGCTGGTAGCCTTGACGATGGCCCTAGCTGGCCGATGAGCATTATTTCTCCCAAACGGAAGGCACAGAGTGGCCGGGAATCCCGCCGCCGAAGGCATCACCAATCCGCCCATTGACGACCTGCTTGGGGTCGTGGACAGCAAGTACCGCCTGGTCATCATGGCGGCCAAGCGGGCGCGGCAGATCAACGCCTACTACGCCCAGCTGGGCGAGGGCCTGCTGGAGTACGTCGGCCCGCTGGTCGAGACCCGGGTGCAGGAGAAGCCGCTGTCCATCGCCCTGCGGGAGATCCGCCAGGGCCTGCTGTCCGCGGCGGAGACGGCCGAGCCGACCAGCTGATCGCCAGCGATCAGGCCTGGGTTAGGTGACAGGTCCGGTGACCGCCGGCAGCGGCACCAGTAACGCGTTGCCCGTGTCCGGGGCCCAGATCATCCTGGGCGTCGGCGCGGGCATCGCCGCGTACAAGGCCTGCGAGCTGCTGCGGCGGCTGACCGAGGCCGGTCATCACGTCCGGGTCGTACCCACCAGCGACGCGCTGCGCTTCGTCGGCGCGGCCACCTGGGCCGCGCTGTCCGGCCAGCCGGTCAGCACCAGCGTGTGGGACGACGTGCCGGAGGTTCCGCACGTCGTGCTCGGCCAGCAGGCCGACCTGGTCATCGTCGCGCCGGCGACCGCCGACCTGCTGGCCCGCGCGGCCACCGGGCGGGCCGATGACCTGCTCACGGCCGTGCTGCTGACCGCCCGGTGCCCGGTGCTGTTCGCGCCCGGCCATGCACACCGAGATGTGGCAGCACCCGGCCACCCAGGCCAACGTGGCCACGCTGCGCGGCCGGGGCGGTGTGGTGCTCGATCCCGCCGCCGGGCGGCTCACCGGGTCCGACAGCGGCCCGGGACGGCTGCCCGAGCCCGCGGAACTGTACGAGGCCGCGATCCGGGCGCTGGCCCGGGGTCAGCGCCGGGCTGCAGCCCGACCTGGCCGGCCGGCATGTCGTGGTATCGGCCGGCGGGACCAGGGAGGAACTCGACCCGGTCCGGTTCCTGGGCAACTGGTCCTCGGGCCGTCAGGGCTACGCGCTGGCCCGTACCGCGGCCGCCCGCGGCGCCCAGGTCACCCTGGTCTCGGCCAACGTGTCGCTGGATGATCCGGCCGGGGTCAAGGTGGTCCGGGTTATCTCGGCCCGCGACATGCAGGCGGCGGTGACCGCCGCGGCGGTGGACGCGGACGCGGTAGTGATGGCAGCCGCGGTGGCCGACTACCGGCCGGAGACCCGGAGCGGGTCCAAGGTCAAGAAGGCGGGCACCGGACCGGAGCCGGTGCGCCTGGTGCAGAACCCGGACATCCTGCGTGGGCTGGCCGCGGGCCGGCCCCGGCCCGGCCAGGTGCTGGTCGGGTTCGCCGCGGAAACCGAGGACCTGCTGCGCAACGGCCAGGCCAAGCTGGCCGCCAAGGGCTGCGACCTGCTGGTGGTGAACCAGGTCGGCGGCGGCCTGGCGTTCGGCACCGCGGACAACGAGGCGGTCGTGCTGGCCGCCGACGGCAGCCAGACCCGGATCCCGCGCGGGCCCAAGGAGGCGCTGGCCGACGTGGTCTGGGACCTGGTCGCGGCCCGGCTCTAGCCGTTGGACCAGCGGGTCCCATTCCAGTGCAGCGCGATGCTGTACCGCGTCTGCGCCGAGTAGTCCCAGTAGCTGCCCACCGCCCAGCAGCTGGTGGCGCATGATCCCTCCCGGTCACCGGGCCGTCGGCGGCTGGCTGCGCACCGTTTGCCGGTCCTACTAGACGGGACGCTCCGTGACCAGTCCCGGATGACGAGGGCGGGCATGGTTGTAAGCTAACCGGGCTAAACTTCGGCCAGGTTTCAGCCGCGCACAGGACGGGGAGTGTCAGGTGGCCCGACGTCTATTTACCTCTGAGTCGGTGACAGAGGGTCATCCGGACAAGATGGCAGATCAGATCAGCGACGCCATCCTGGACTCGATCATCAAGGATGACCCGCACGGCCATGTGGCTGTGGAGACGCTGATCACTACGGGTCAGGTGCACGTCGCCGGGGAGGTGACCACCGACACCTACGTGGACATCCCGGGGATCATCCGGGAGAAGATCCTGGAGATCGGCTACGACTCCTCGACCAAGGGCTACGACGGTGCCTCCTGCGGGGTGTCCGTGTCGATCGGCTCGCAGTCCCCGGACATCGCCCAGGGCGTGCTGCAGGCGTTCGAGCACCGGGAGGGTGAGGGTTCCTCCGAGCTCGACATGCAGGGGGCCGGCGACCAGGGCCTGATGTTCGGCTACGCGTGCCGGGAAACCCCGGAGCTGATGCCGCTGCCCATCATGCTGGCGCACAAGCTGGCCCGCCGCCTGTCCGAGGTGCGGCGCAGCGGTGAGGTTCCCTACCTGCGCCCGGACGGCAAGACGCAGGTGACGATCGAGTACGCCGGGAACAAGGCGGTCCGGCTGGACACGGTCGTGGTGTCCGCCCAGCACGCCCCCGACATCGACCTCAAGGAACTGCTCGCCCCGGACGTCCGCGACCTCGTGGTGCTCCCGGTGGTGCAGTCGCTGGACATCGACACCAGCCAGTACCGGCTGCTGGTGAACCCGACCGGGCGGTTCGAGATCGGCGGCCCGATGGGTGACGCCGGGCTGACCGGCCGGAAGATCATCATCGACACGTACGGCGGGATGGCCCGGCACGGCGGCGGCGCGTTCTCCGGCAAGGACCCGTCCAAGGTGGACCGCAGTGCCGCGTACGCCATGCGCTGGGTGGCCAAGAACGTGGTCGCCGCGGGCCTGGCCGAGCGCTGCGAGACGCAGGTCGCCTACGCGATCGGCAAGGCCAAGCCGGTCGGCCTGTTCGTCGAGTGCTTCGGCACCGAGCAGATCCCGGTCGAGCAGATCCAGGACGCGGTGCTGCAGGTCTTCGACCTGCGCCCGGCCGCCATCATCCGCGACCTCGACCTGCTCCGCCCGATCTACTCGCAGACCGCGAGCTACGGGCATTTCGGCCGGGAAGAGCCGGACTTCTCCTGGGAGCGCACCGACCGCGCGGAGAGCCTGCGCTCGGTGGCTGGTCTCTAGCCCGGCACTACCTATGCGCTGATCCCGGGCTACGCGCTGATCCCGGCTCCGCCGCCGACGACGATGTTCTCCCCGGTGATGAAGCCGGCCGCGTCCGAGGCGAGGAACGCCACGACTTCCGCGATGTCCTCGCTGGTCCCGATCCTGCCGAGCGGGACACGGGAGGCCGTGGCGCGAGCGACCGCCTCCGGCGCGAGCCCGGCTTTGGCCCAGATGGGGGTGTTGACCGGCCTGGGGCTGACGGCGTTGACCCGGATCCGGCGCGGGGCCAGTTCCAGGGCGAGGGATGGCACCATGGCCAGCAGAGCTCCCCTGGAGGCGGCGGTGGCGGACCCGCCGGCCACCCCCCGGGTGGCACCGATCCCGACCGTGAAGATGATCGAGCCCCCGTCGTTGAGCAGCGGCAGGGCCTTCTGCAGGATGAAGAACTGGCCCTTGACGTTAACGCTGAACAGCTCATCAAAGGTGGCCTCGTCGACTGCTTCGATCGGTCGTGACCGGGTGATGCCGGCGTTGAGGAACAGCACATCGAGCACGCCGAGGCGGTCCCGGATCTCGGCCACCAGCCGGTCGGTGTCGGCCAGTGACCGGGCGTCGGCGCGGACCACGACGATCTGCTCAGGGAGTGATTTCTCCGCCGCGGCAATGGTCTCGGGGTTCTGCCCGGTCACGATCACCTGGTAGCCGCGCCGATGCAGCAGCTCAGCGGTCGCCTTGCCGATTCCGCTGGTTCCGCCGGTGATCAGGGCAGCAGGTCCGGACATGGTGCACTCCATTCGGTACCTCAACGGGGGACCGGCCCGCCGGGCACCGTGCCGGTGCCCGGCCGCTGATCCCACCTTCTCGCCGCGGAGCGCTTCAGGTCCAATGAATGATTCGCACCAAGTAATACGGGCGACGTATCACCGCACTTCATAGCGCTCACCCGGGCGTCGTTCCGACCGCACACCGGGCTACGCTCCAGGTATGCCTGACCCGCCTACGCCTCCGGTGCACCTCGACCTGCGGCTGGTGCAGTGTTTCACCATCGTGGCCGAGCACCGGCACTTCGGCCGCGCCGCCGCCGCCCTGCACACCACCCAGCCGTCACTGAGCCGGCAGATCTACCGTCTCGAACAGCAGGTGGGCGCCCGGCTGCTTGACCGCAGCCCGCGAGGCACCGGCCTGACCAAGGCCGGCCAGGTCTTCCTCCCGCTGGCCACGACGCTGCTGTGCTCCGCTACCCAGGCCATGGCGCGTACCCGGGCCGCCGCCCAGCCCACCCGGATCACCGTCGGGTACACCACGAACATCATCGTCACCCCGGCGGTACGCGAGCTGCGCCACCGGCACCCGGACGCCGACGTGCACACCGTGCATCTGGCCTGGAACGAACCGCGCGCCGCGCTGCTCGATCACCGGGTGGACGCGGTGGTGACCCGGCTGCCGTTCCCGGCCGACGGCCTGCACGTGACGGTCCTCTACGACGAACCCCGGGTGCTCGTGGTACCCATCGGCCACCGGCTGGCCGGCCAGGAATCCGTCACCCTCGATGACATCGCCGCCGAACCCGTACCCCAGGTGCGGGGATCCGACCCGGTCTGGAGCGCGTTCTGGCGCATCGACCCGCGACCAGACGGACGTCCCGCACCCGATGGCCCTGTCGTCGAGGACGTCGAGGATAAAGCCGAACTCGTCGCGGCCGGCCAGGCCGTTGCCATCATCCCGGCCGGAGAGCACACCAGCCGCCTGCGCCGCGACCTCACCACAGTCCCGCTGCGGGGTGTCGAGCCGAGCCAGGTCGTGCTGGCCACCCGCGCCGGTGACCGCAACCGCCTCGTGGTGGCCTTCCGGAAACTGGCCGAAGCCCACCTCACGGGCTAGCCCGGCCACAGCCCACCGTACGGGCTGGCCCGGCCCGCGATTCGGCGTTTTACCAGGCGGTCCCTGGACATCACCAGCCTCCGAAATTACGCTCGTTACACTCCGTATCTTCCAGTACGAGCGTTTTGGCCTGCCCAAACTCCAGAGCCGGTGAGCCGTTGCCCACGTCCACCCAGCAGGCGGCATCCCCGGCGCAGCCCGAGGAGGGCGCGCCTGGGGAAGCCCAGGCTGCCGCGGTCCCGGCCAGCCACCGCGGCAACTGGCTCGCTACCGCCGCGCTCATCTGCGGCATCCTGGGCGGGGCCCTGGTCACCATCCCGGCCGGGCTGGTCCTGGGCGTGCTCGGCCTGCGCCGGGCCAGGCAGACCGGGCGCGGCCGGGCGCGCTGCTGGCTGGCCATCGCGCTCACCCTGGCCTGGGCCGGTGCCGTCGGCTACTTGCTGCCGCACCTGGTCCGGGCGGCCGACCCTGGCTGCGAGGCGTACAAGAACAACGGGCTGACCTCCTACAACCGGGTGGCCGCCGACGTCAGCAACGGGGCCGACCGCACCGTACTGGCCCGCGACCTGACCGCCGCCGTGCAGCAGACCGGCCGGGCCGCCCGGGACAGCCAGAACCCAGCCGCCGCGCGGTCGCTGGCCGCTCTGTCCAGTGGGTTGCACACCATGCTCAGCGACATCCAGGCCGGCCGGCCAGTACCGCGCCAGGTCATGCTCGCCCTGAACAAGGACACCGACACCGCCGACGACGCTTGCGGCACCGTCTAGCCCCGGCGGCATGATCATCCCGTGGTTGATATTGAGTTTGCTGTCATTCCAATAGGGCGGCTAACTCAACATCAACAACCCTGGGCCGCCTTGCATCGCCAGCACTGGGCACACCAGCATCAGAGACCCCACCAGCCGCGCGGCACCGCCCGCGCGTGCCGGTTCAAGTCAGCGGCGTTGCGTCCCGGCGGCAGTCAAGTCATGATCACGGCTGCCGGACGGCAGCGGAGGCCGGTTCGGGGCAGGCCAGCGCGGGTGGGCCTGGGCGTCCGGGCGGTCTGGTAGGACAGGACCGTGGCAGGGGCAACCAGTCAGCGGGCACCCGCCCGGCCGGGCGACAGCCATCAGGCGGGCCGGCCGGGCCGGGAGACGGCGGGATCCGGGGCCGGACGCGGCGGTGCTGCCGGTGGCCCGGGTGGCGGTGGACATCCCGCTGGCCCACCTGGACCGGCCCTTTGACTATCTGGTCCCGGGGCGGCTGGCCGATCAGGCGGTACCCGGCTGCCGGGTCCGGGTCCGGTTCGCCGGCCAGCTGGTCGACGGGTACCTGCTGGAACGGGTGCCGGTCAGCGAGCACCCGGGCCGGCTGGCCCGGCTGGACCGGGTGGTCTCGGCGGAGCCGGTGCTGAGCCCGGAGATCCTGGCCCTGGCCCGCGAGGTGGCCGACCGCTACGCGGGCACCCTGGCTGACGTGCTGCGGCTGGCCATCCCGCCGCGGCATGCCCGCGCCGAGCAGGCCGAGCCGGCCGCGCATGCCGAGCAGGCCGGGCGAGTCGAACCGGCCGGGCGAGCCGGGCAGGCTGAGCAGGCCGGGCAAGCCGGGCAGGCTGAGCAGGCCGGGCGAGCCGGGCAGGCTGAGCAGGCCGGGCGAGCCGGGCAGGCTGAGCAGGCCGGGCGAGCCGGGCAGGCTGAGCAGGCCGGGCGAGCCGGGCAGGCTGAGCAGGCCGGGCGAGCCGGGCAGGCTGAGCAGGCCGGGCGAGCCGGGCAGGCTGAGCAGGCCGGGCGAGCCGGGCAGGCCGGGCAGGCTGAGCAGGCCGGGCAGGCCGGGCGAGCCGGGCGGGCCGAGCCGGCCGAGCAAGCCGGGCGGGCCGAGCCGGCTGGAGCCGGCTGAGCAGGCTGGGCGGGGCGACCCGGCGGTGGCCCTGCCTGCCGGGTCGGCCGGCCCAGCGCCGGGGCCGTGGACCCGGTACACCGCGGGCCCGGCGTTCCTGGCCGCGCTGGCCAGCGGCCGGGCGCCGCGCGCGGTCTGGTCCGCGCTGCCCGGGCCGCACTGGCCGGAAGAGATCGCCCGGGCGGCAGGTACGGTGGCGGCGGCCGGCCGGGGCGCGCTGATCGTGCTGCCGGACGCCCGCGACCTGGACCTGGTGGACGCCGCGCTGGCCAGCCTGCTCGGCCCGGGCGGCCACGTCACGCTGGCGGCCGGCCTCGGGCCGGCCGAACGGTACCGCCGCTGGCTGGCCGTGCGGCGTGGCGCAGCCCGGGTCGTCGCGGGCACCCGGGCGGCGATGTTCGCGCCGGTCCACGATCTCGGCCTGGTGGTCATCTGGGACGACGGCGACGACCTGCACGCGGAGCCACGGGCGCCTTACCCGCACGCCCGCGAGGTGCTCGCCCTCCGCGCGCACCGCACCGGCGCGGCCGCGCTCATCGGCGGGTTCGCCCGGACCACCGAGGCGACCAGCCTGCTGGCCAGCGGCTGGGCACAGCCGATCACCGCGGCCCGGCCGGTGCTCCGGGACCGGGCCCCGCAGATCCGCGCGGCCGGCGGCGATGCGGAACTGGCCCGGGACGCGGCCGCGCAGACCGCGCGGCTGCCCAGCCTGGCGCTGCGCGCGGCGCGGGACGGGCTGAGCCGCGGACCCGTGCTGGTGCAGGTGCCGCGCCGGGGCTACCTGGCCGCGCTGGGCTGCGGCCGGTGCCGGGACCGGGCCCGGTGCGCCGAGTGCGGCGGGCCGCTCGCGCTGCCCGGGGCGGACGCCGCGCTGCGCTGCGCCTGGTGCGGTCGGCCGGAGGCTGCCTGGCGCTGCCCACGGTGCGGGCACGGCTCGGTCCGCGCCCTCGTCACCGGGGCCGGCCGGACGGCCGAGGAGCTGGGCCGGGCGTTTCCCGGGTTCCCGCTGCTCACCTCGGGAGGCAGCGGCCTGATCCCGGCCATCGACGGCGCCCCGGCGCTGGTCGTCGCCACGCCGGGGGCGGAGCCACGGGCGGACGGCGGCTACGCGGCCGCGCTGCTGCTCGACGGCTGGGTGCTGCTTGGCCGGCCCAGCCTGCGCGCCGCCGAGGAGGCGCTGCGCCGCTGGCTGAACGCGGCCGCCCTGGTCCGGGCCGGCGCCGACGGCGGGCGCGTGGTGCTGGTGGCGGACTCGGCCATCCCCGCGGTTCAGGCGCTGATCCGGTGGGATCCGGTGACGCACGCCGAACGCGAGCTGGCCGAGCGGGCGGAGCTGCTGTTCCCGCCCGCGGTGCGGATGGCGTCCCTCACCGGGCCGGACGACGCGGTCCAGGCGCTGCTGGCCGCCGCCGCGCTGCCGGCCGGCACAGAGCGGCTCGGCCCGGTCGATGTGCCGCCCGACAGCATCCGGATGCTGCTGCGGGTGCCCAGGTCAGCCGGGCTCGCGCTGGCCCGGGCGCTGCATGCGGCGCAAGCCGTGCGGAGCGCGCGGAAGGAGCCAGGGGCGGTCCGGGTGCAACTTGACCCCGCCGAGCTGATCTGACTTCTGCCGGGAAGGTCGTAGGGTGCTGGAGTGGCCACCTCACGACGGAACTCGCGGACACGGAGCACGCCGGGTCCGGCGGGCGGCCCGGATGGGCCGGCGGGCGACCGGGACACGCCGGGTCGGCCGGGCCAGCCAGCTATCGAACTGAGCGCGGTCAACCTGGCCGTCGGCAGCGCGGCCGATCAGGGCGGCGCCGGCCCGGCCAGCGGGGACCAGGCGGCCCAGCCGGGCGGCGGAGGGCTGCCCCGGCTGCCCACCGTGCGGCTGGCGCCCCGGGAGGAACTCGCCGCGGCCGCGCGGGTGGCCCCGCTGCTGCGTGCCGCCCGTGACGTGGCCAGATGGGTCGGCCCAGGCCGCGCGGTGACCAAGGCGGGGCGGCTGCGGCAGCCGGACGCGATCGCCGCGGCCACGCACCTGGAGCTGATCCCGGCCGAATTCGAGGCGGCCTGGCGGGTGGCGGTGGCCGCCCGGATGCTGGTGCTGGCCGATGGCCGCGCCGAGGCAGGGCAGCGGCTCGAGGTGCTGTCCAGCCCGGCCGCCGACGACGTGCTGGGCGCCTGGGACGCGGCGCTCACCGTCATGCTGGCCGCCGAAGACCTCGACGGCATGGCCACCGCGCTGTACACGGTGGGCGGCCCGGTCCGGATGGATGCGCTGTTCGACGCGTACGTGGCCGCGGCGGGTACCCAGCGGGACGAGGCCGGCCCGGCGCAGGAGACCAAGCCCGGCGAGCCGGGCCGCCCCACCCAGGACGAGGGCGCGGCGCTGTCGGTGGCCCTGGAGGCGCTGGCCGATCTCGGCGTGGTGGAACTCGGGGCCGACGAGACCGGCGCGGACGAGGCGGGCGGCGGGCTGACCGTCACCCTGTCCCCGCTGGGCGTGTGGGGCGTGCACCGGCGGCTGCGCGCGCAGGGCTGGCATGTCCCGGTGGTCGGCGGCGGCGCCCGCGGCGACGCGGCCGCGCTGCTGGCCACCCTGGCCAACTGCGACGTGGAGGACGGCGAGGCGGAGATCGCCAGCTGGCTCGGCGGCCGGACGGCCGCCCAGGCCGCGGCGGAACTCATCGCCGCGGCCAGCCACGGATCGCCCGGGCTGCGCGGCGCGGGGTTCGCGGTACTCGACCGGATCGGCAAGGACGCGGTGCCCGCGGTGCGCGCCGCGCTGGCCGATCCGGTGCTCCGCGCGCACGCCGCGGTGTGGCTGCACGAGCACGGCGAGGACGCCGAGCTGGGCCGGGAAGACCGTGCCTGGCTGCTGGTCGACCTGGGGGCCGGGCTGCTCGAGGAGGCCGACCCGCAGGATGTCGTCGCGGAACTGCTGCCCGACGTGCCGCCGGACGCGCAGGCGGAACTCGTGGCCGGGCTGTGGCGGGTGCAGCACCCCGGGGTGACCGACCTGCTCACCGCGCTCAGCGATCACCACCCTGATCCCAGCGTGGCCCGGGCCGCCCGAAAGGCCGCGTTCAAAGCCCGGTCAGTCGCGGCCAGCCCGGGCCAGGAAAGTTCATAGACTGGTCAGGTAACACCCAGATGACCTTCCGGAGTGAGGGCACGGAGCAGAAGGATGGTGCGCCATCAGCGTCAAGCCGATCCGCATCTTCGGCGACCCGGTGTTGCGCACCCCGGCCGAGCCGGTCCGCGACTTCGATGCCGAGCTGCGCAAGCTGGTCAAGGATCTCACCGACACGATGCTGGACGCCCCGGGTCTCGGCCTGGCCGCGCCGCAGATCGGGGTGGGCCTGCGCGTCTTCACCTACTACGTGGACGATGAGCTGGGTCACCTGATCAACCCGTCGCTGGACCTGTCGGACGAGACCGAGACCGACGACGAGGGCTGCCTGTCCTTCCCCGGCCTGGCCTTCCCGACGCTGCGCGCCTTCGGCGCGGTCGCCAAGGGCTTCAACATGTACGGCGAGCCGGTCACCATCGAGGGCACCGGGCAGCTGGCCCGCTGCGTGCAGCACGAGACCGATCATCTCGACGGGGTGCTGTTCATCGACCGGCTCGATCCGCAGCAGCGCAAGCTGGCCAACAAGGCGATCCGCGAGGCGGAGTGGTGGGGTGAGCCCATCCCGGAGATCCGGGTGTCGCCCCACGCGACCGGCGGGAAGGCGCTGTAGGGCCGCCGCATGCGACTGGTGTTCGCGGGCACCCCGCAGGCCGCCGTGCCCGCGCTGGACGCGCTGCTGGCCTCCCGGCACGACGTGGCTGGCCGTGCTGACCCGGCCGGACGCCCCGGCGGGCCGTGGCCTGCACCAGGTGCCCAGCCCGGTGGCGGAGCGCGCGGCGCAGGCCGGGGTCGAGGTGCTCAAGCCGGCCCGGGTCCGGGACGAGGAATTCCTCAGCCGGCTGCGGGCCATCGCCCCGGACTGCTGCCCGGTGACCGCGTACGGCGCGCTGCTCCCGCAGACCGCGCTGGACATCCCCAAGCACGGCTGGGTCAACCTGCACTTCTCGCTGCTGCCCGCCTGGCGCGGCGCGGCCCCGGTGCAGCACGCCATCCTGCACGGCGACGACCTCACCGGCGCCACCACCTTCCAGATCGTCCGTGAGCTGGATGCCGGGCCGGTGTACGGCGTGCTGACCGAGCCGATCCGGCCCCGGGACACCGCCGGTGACCTGCTGGACCGGCTGGCCGTGTCCGGGGCCGGCCTGCTGGTCGCGACGCTGGACGGGATCGAGTCCGGGCAGCTGGCAGCGCGGCCGCAGCCGGCCGAGGGAGTCAGCCTGGCTCCCAAGATCACGATTGACGATGCCCGGGTGCGCTGGGACGAGCCCGCGCTGGCCGTGGACCGGCGGATCCGGGCCTGCACGCCCAGCCCGGGCGCGTGGACCACGCTCGGCGAGGCCAGGATCAAGCTCTGGCCGCTGGCCGCGCCGCCCGCCGCGGCCAGCCCGGCCACCCGGACGAAGTCCGCCGGCGGGCTCGCGCCCGGTGAGCTGCGGGTGCGGCGGAACTCGGTGCTGGCCGGCACGGCCACCACCCCGGTCGAGCTGGGCGACGTCCAGCCACCGGGCAAGCGGCGGATGAAGGCCGCGGACTGGGCCCGCGGCCTGCGCCAGCCCACCGCGGTGCTGGCCTGACATGGCCGCGCCGAGCGGGCACCCCAGCCGCGGCCAGCGGCGGCGCGGCGGCCAGCCAGCCCGGCCAAGGCCAGCCGCCGGCCACGGCCAGCCAGCGCGGCAAAGGCCAGCCAGGCGGGCAAGGGCCAGCCGCCGGGCACGGGCCAGCCAGCGCGGCAAGGGCCAGCCAGCGCGGGCAAGGGCCAGCCGCCCCGGGCCGGCCGGCCGCGGCGCACCGACCCGGCCCGCCGCGCGGCCTACGACGTGCTGATCGCGGTCGAGCAGCGGGACGCCTACGCCAACCTGCTGCTGCCGTCGGTGCTGGCCCAGCGCGGGCTGGACGGCCGGGACGCCGCGCTGACCACCGAGCTCACCTACGGCACGCTGCGCGGCCGCGGCACCTACGACGCGATCCTCGGCGTGTGCAGCGACCGCAGCCTGGACCGGATCGACCCGCCGCTGCGCGAGGTGCTCCGGCTCGGCACCCATCAGCTGCTGGCTACCCGGGTCCGCTCACACGCCGCCGTGGCCACCTCGGTCGATCTGGCCCGGGACCTGGCCGGGCAGCGCTCGGCCGGCTTTGTCAACGCGGTGCTCCGCCGGGTGGCCAGCCGGGACCTGGAAACCTGGATCGGGGTGGCCGCGCCGCCCCGGGACAGCGACCCGCTCGGCCACCTCGCGGTCCGGTACAGCCACCCGCGCTGGCTGGCGGCCGCGGTGGCCGACGCGCTCGGCGAGGACACCCGCGGCGGGCTGGCCGAGACCGAGGCCGCGCTGGCCGCCGACGGCGTCCGGCCCAGGGTCACGCTGTGCGCCGTGCCCGGGCTGGCCGATCCGGCAGAACTCGTCACCGATGGGGCGGCACCGGCCCGGTGGTCGGCGTTCGGCGCGTATCTCGACAGCGGGGACCCGGGCGGGATCGCGGCGGTCCGGCAGCGCCGCGCGGCGGTCCAGGACGAGGCCAGCCAGCTGGCCGCGATCGCCGTGGCCCGGGTCGAGGTGACCGGGCCGGACGGCCGCTGGCTGGACATGTGCGCCGGCCCGGGCGGCAAGGCGCGGCTGCTGGCCGGGCTGGCCGCACAGCGTGGCGCGCATCTGCTGGCCGCGGACGCGCGCCCGCACCGGGCCCGGCTGGCCCGCGACGCGGTGCAGGTCACCGGGGCGGCGGCCGCGGTGGCGGCGGACGGCGAGCCAGCCAGCCTGGCGGGCCGGGGTGTTCGACCGGGTGCTGGCCGATGTGCCGTGCACCGGTATCGGCGCGCTGCGCCGCCGCCCGGAGGCCCGGTGGCGCAAGTCAGCCGAGAACGTCGCAGGCGCTGGCCGGGCTGCAGCGCCGGCTGCTGCGCGGGGCGCTGGACGCGGCCCGGCCGGGCGGGGTAGTCGGGTACGTGACCTGCTCACCGCACCTGGCGGAGACCCGGGATGTGCTGGCCGACGTGCTGCGCGACCGGGATGACGTGGAGGTGCTGGACGCGCCCGCGGTGCTGGCCGAGGTGCCGGGGCTGCGCGTGCCCGGAGCCGGGCAGCCGGTACGCGCAGTTCTGGCCGCACCGGCACGGCACCGACGCGATCTTCCTGGCCCTGCTCCGCCGCCGCGGCTAGCGGGACCGGATACCGGCCCGCCAGCCGCGCGGGACGGCGCTAGCCGGCCGGGGCGAACGCGATGCCCAGCGGCGCCGCGGGCAACGTGGCGGTCCCTGAGCCGCCGGAGATGGAGGTCAGCGGGTGTTACGCCGGGCGCGGCTGAGCGCGCGCCCGGTCCCGGTGCGCAGCCGGGCCGACCCGATGTCCGCCTTCTGTCCCTCGGTGTAACCGGCCCCGTAGCCGCTGCCGGAATAGGTCACCCGGGTCTTCCGGGTCACCGGGTAGGCGTGCTCGATGTTCCGCGTGATCACCTGCGACCGGTCGGCCAGCACCAGGGCGGTCCGCTCACCGGCCGCCCCCGGCGCGGTGGCCCGGCTGATGACCTGGTGCTCGGCGGCCCGGACCCGGGACACGACCGCGGACGTGAAGCCGAGCAGCCAGCTGCGCCGCCAGGCCCGCGGGCTGCGGCTCCAGCCGGGGACCTGGGCGGCGGCCAGGCCATGCCACATCTGCAGCAGCAGCGAGGTGTACAGCACGTCGGTGCGCTCGATGTCGGAGGCGAAGCCGAAGATGTGAATGCGGCTGCCCGGGCCCGGCCGGGGCAGTATCACGCACTGGCAGCGCAGGGCCGAGGCCAGGCCGCAGAGCAGATGCGCCTGGACCCGGGCCCACGGGTTGTCGACGTCCACCTTCCGGTCGGCCGGCCGGTCGGTCTCCGGCCGCCGCGCGGCGAGCAGCGCCCGGTCGATGCCGTATTTCGCCATCAGCTCGGCCGCCTTGGCCGTCAGCGCCTGCGCCTCGTCAGGCGTGACCCCCTCGGCTTCCGCCTTGGCCAGCAGCTTGCGTACCCGGGCGAGCAGCGCGGCGGCCGCCTCCGGCCCGGCCGCCGCCTCCGGCCCGGCCGCCGCGCTGCCCGCCGGATGGGCATCGTCGGGGTAGCTGCCCGCGGTCTGCTGAGTCACGAGGTTCCTCCTGTCCGGACAAGGAATCGAACACGTGCTCGAAACGATATCCGGAGGCGGCGACAGTGTGCCGGTGCGCGGCCACTGGCCGCACCTTACCGTCCGGCCGGGCCAGCCGGGCCAGCGGCCGCCCGGCCCGGCCAGCGGCCGCCCGGCCGGGGAGTGCGGTTCACCCGGCCGCTCACCCACGGGGAGCGGTGCCGCGGCCTAGACTCGGGCCCATGCCTGTGCAGATGGCCCCCAGCATCTTGTCCGCCGATTTCGCCCGGCTGGCCGACGAGGCGGCCGCGGTCACCGGCGTGGCCGACTGGCTGCACGTGGATGTCATGGACAACCACTTCGTGCCCAACCTCACCCTCGGCCTGCCGGTGGTCGAGGCGCTGCTCAGGCACGCCGGGCTGCCGCTGGACTGCCATCTGATGATCGAGGACCCGGACCGCTGGGCGCCCGCTTACGCGGAGGCCGGGGCGCGGAACGTGACCATCCACGCCGAGGCGGTCACCGCGCCGGTGCGCACGCTGCGGATGATCCGGTCGGCCGGCGCCCGGGCCGGGCTCGCGGTCAACCCGGCCACCCCGGTGGAGCCGTACGAGGACCTGCTGCCCGAATTCGACATGCTGCTGCTGATGACGGTGGAGCCGGGGTTCGGCGGGCAGCCGTTCCTGGACATGGTGCTGCCCAAGCTGCGCCGGGCCCGTGACATGGTCAGCCGGCACGGCGGTGCGGTGTGGCTGCAGGTTGACGGCGGGGTGAGCGAGCGGACCATCGAGCGCTGCGCCGAGGCGGGCGCGGACGTGTTCGTGGCCGGCTCGGCCGTCTACAGCTCGGACGACCCGGCCAAGGCAGTGCAGTCGCTCCGGGCCCAGGCCGAGCGGGCTACCGCCGCCGCCGCCTGGCACGGCTGAGCCAACCCCGGCGGGCCGGTCAGGCACGGTTCATCCAGGCCGGCCATGCTGGGCTCAGCAGAAGAGGGTTGTCGATTCCGGGGAGGGTCGTTCGTCGGGTTAGGTGACGGACGAGTCGAGACACCGAAGGAGCTGCCGTCATGGCTGAGTACCTGATTCTCATCTTCGAGGACGAGAACGCGTACGCGACCGCCACGCCTGATGTGTTTCAGCAGGTGATGGACGCGCACAACCGGTTCGCCGGGCAGGTGGGGGAGAAGGGCGGGAAGATCATCGAGGGCCGGGCGCTGCAGCCGACCGGCACCGCCACCACCATCCGCGACGACGTGGTGACCGATGGCCCGTTCGTGGAGACCAAGGAAGCACTCGGCGGCTACTACCTGATCGAGGCCCGTGACCTGGACCACGCGCTGGAGATCGCGAAGCTCACCCCGGCGCGGTTCGGCGGGGTCGAAGTCCGGCCGATCATGGTCTTCGACAACGCGTGACCCGATCCACCGCAGACGGCCCTCCCGCTGACCCGAGGCCCAGCACCGGATCGGGGGCCGGGAGGGACCGTCCAGCCGCGGCGGCAGCCGTGGCCGACGCGCACCGTCGCGAGTGGGCCTTCGTGCTCGCCGCGACGGCGCGCGTCGCCGGGGACCTGGACCTGGCCGAGGAGTGCGTGCAGGACGCGTACGTCTCGGCCCTGGAAGCCTGGTCCCAGCAAGGTGTGCCGCGCAATCCCGGGGCCTGGCTGACCACCGCGGCGCGGCGCCGGGCGATCGACCTGCTGCGCCGCGACACCACGTTGCGCCGCAAACTGCCGCTGCTGGTGGAGCCGGACGAGCCAGCGGCACAGGAGGGGAGCGGCGTGATCCCGGACGACCGGCTGCGCCTGGTCTTCACCTGCTGCCACCCGGCACTGGCCCGGGAGGCGCAGGTGGCGCTCACGCTGCGGCTGGTCTGCGGGCTGTCCACGGCCGAGATCGCGCAGGCGTTCCTGGTGCCCGAGCCGACCATGGCGGCCCGGGTGACCCGGGCCAAGAAGAAGATCTCCGCGGCCCGGATCGCCTACCGGGTGCCGGAGGCCGCGGAACTGCCGGACCGGCTGGACGCCGTGCTCACCGTGGTGCATCTGCTGTACACCACCGGGCACACCGCGCCGGGTGGGGACGGCCTGGTCCGCGCGGACCTGGTGGACCGGGCGGTCAGCCTGGCCCGGATGCTGGGCACGCTGATGCCGGACGAACCGGAGGTCCGCGGCCTGCTCGCGCTGATCCTGCTGACCGACGCCCGGCGGATGACCCGGTGTGCGCCGGACGGCCGGCTGCTGCTGCTCGAAGAGCAGGACCGGGCGCAGTGGGACCGGCCCGCCATCGACGAGGGCATCCGGCTGGTCCGCGGGGCACTGCGCGGCGGCCGCCCGGGCCGGTTCGCGCTGCAGGCGGCGATCGCCGCACTGCACGCCCAGGCGCCCAGCTACCCGGCCACCGACTGGGCGCAGATCGTCCGCCTCTACGACCTGCTCGGCCGGGCCTGGCCGTCCCCCGTGGTGGCGCTCAACCGGGCGGTCGCGCTGGCCATGGCGGACGGGCCGGCCGCCGGGCTGGCCGAGCTGGCCAGCCTGGAGCGCGGTGGCAGGCTGGCCGGCTACCGGTACCTGCCCGCCGCCAAGGCGGACCTGCTCCGCCGGCTGGGCCGCGCGGACGAGGCCGCGGCAGCGTACCGGGCCGCGCTCGAGCTCACTGCTAATCATGCCGAACGCCAGTTCCTGGCCGGTCGCCTGGCCGAGGTCACTGGGCCGTTAGCGGCGGCGGCGTCCGCCGGGAGACCGGATAGCGGTAGCTGGCCCACGCCTGGATCGCTTGACGCGCACGGGGACGGTGTCCTACTGTCTTAGGCACCTAAGACACTGGAGCATCGGCATGATCAGATTCCGGGTGGACGGGCGGGCCGGGGTGCCGCCCTACCAGCAGATCGCCCAGCAGGTGCGGCAGGCGCTGCGGATGGGGGTGCTGGCCGTGGGCGACCAGCTGCCGAGCGTGCGCGAGGTGGTCGCGGCGACGGCGATCAACCCGAACACGGTGCTGAAGGCCTACCGCGACCTGGAGCGCGAGGGTCTGGTCGAGGCGCGGGCCGGGCACGGCGCGTTCGTGCGCGCCCGGCCGCCGGGCCCGCCGCCGGGCACGCACTCGCGGCTGGGCCGCGGGCTGGCGGCGTGGGTGCGCGAGGCGCGTGCCGCCGGACTCGACGACGAGGCAATCGAGTCGCTGCTGCGGGTCACGCTGCAGGCGCCCGGTGAGGAGGACATCGCATGACCGCCGTGATCGAGCCGGCGGGCTGGACAAGCGGTACGCCGGGTCACCGCGCTGAGCGACTGCACGGTCGCGTTCCCGAGGGCCGGATATCCGCGCTGGTCGGGCCCAACGGCGCGGGCAAGACCACGCTGCTGCGGCTGCTGGCCGGGCTCGCCGCGCCGACCGCGGGCCGGGCCACCGTGCTCGGTGGCACGCCGCGCCAGGATCCGGCGTACCTGGCGGAGATCGGCTTCCTGGCCCAGGAGATCCCGCTGTACCGGCGGATGACCGCACAGGACCACATCGGCATCGGCGCGCACCTCAACCCGCGCTGGGACGGCGAGTCGGTGCGGGCCCGGCTCGGCGGCCTGAAGATACCGCTGGACCGGCCGGTGGGCACGCTGTCCGGGGGCCAGCGTGCCCAGGTGGCGCTCGCGCTCACGCTGGCCAAGCGGCCGCGGGTGCTGCTGCTCGACGAGCCGCTCGCGGCGCTCGAACCGCTGGCCAGGCGGAGCTTCCTCGCGGCGCTGGCCGTGGCGGTGGCGGGGGTGAGGCTACCTCGTGCTGCCGTCGCACCAGGTGGCGGATCGACGGTCTGCGAGACCGATCCTGCTGGCCGGGTCCCGGGTGCTGCTCTGCGGTGACATCGAGAGTTCTCGCGCAGCACCGGATCCTGGTCGGCCCGCGCAAGGACACGACGGCGATCGCCCGGACGCCGCCTTCGTGCAGGAGGACACCACCCCGCGGCAGACCAGTGCTCGTCCGGTGAACGGCCCGGTGATCGATCCCGCCTGGGCCGTCGAGGAAACGAACCGGGCGGAGATGTGCTCGGCTACATGGCCAGGACGACGGCGGCATCGGTCCGAGTCCGCCCGCCTGTCCGCGGTAGGAGGAGACCGATGACCTGGGTCACTGGCGGCAGTAACATCCCGGGTGCCATAGCCGCGCCCTGTTCCCGTTGGCCGTCTGCTGGGGAACAGCCGCGCTGCACGTGGTCCAGATGTGGCACTCCTACCTCGCCGGGTGCATGCGGCACGCAGCTGCGGCCACCTGTCCCTGAACAGCCCTAGCCTCACGACGCTCGGCGGGGAATTCCGCGGTGGAGCTGCTGCCGGGCTCGTTCTGGGCGCCGCGAAGGTGCCGCCGAGTGGAGGGCACGAACCGTCGCCTGGACGCGGGCACACCAGCGGCGCTGGCTGGCCGTCAGGGCAGGATCTGCTCTCGCCGCCCAGTCCGCGCCGGAGCGGCCTCCGCCCTGGTCACCTGGTGGTCCGGCCCGGACACCGCCTGTACGCCGACGCCCCGGGCGAACAATCGACGTCACCGACCGCGTGCCGGCGGCTACGGGGTCTTCGCGATGGCCCTCGGCATCTGCGCCGGCGCGCTGCTGCGCCGCACCCTGCCGGCTGGCCGTCACGCTGGCCGGCTTCGTCGCGCATCCGGGCGCTGATCGCGCAGGGGCTCCGGCCGCACTACATGACCCCGGTCACCGTGTACTACAAGCTCATGGCGGCTCTACGCGCCTAAGGGTTCCTACCTGAGTGTCAGCCAGGGCATCGTCGGCCCGCAACGGCAAGCCCCCGGTCGGTAGTCGGCAGCTATGTGTTCAACGGCGCACCGATCCCAGCCATATGCGCGAAGTCCTTCCAGAACCCCGTCGCACCCTGCATGACGGCGCACGGCTACCGGCAGTACCTGGCCTACCAGCCGGCCAGCCGGTTCTGGGCCTTCCAGGGCATCGAGACCGGCATCTTCATGGTCCTCGCCGCCGCCCTGCTCGCCGTCACATACTGGGTGCTAGGCGGCGGGACGTCAATCCCGGCGGGATAGCGGTTGCGCCGCGGAATACCTCCCGTGGCACACTGGTTCGAGCAGCTAAGCGTGCTCCGGGGTCGGTGAAATTCCGAGCCGGCGGTTACAGTCCGCGACCCGGCCAAGGCGATCACTCGCCAGCGGCCGGCTGACCCGGTGGAATTCCGGGACCGACGGTCAAAGTCCGGATGGGAGGCAGCACGTGCGCGGCGGCGGTGGGCCATGCTGCCAGCCGCGCTCGCGCGTCCGCGCATCCCCCGGAGCCGGTGCCAGAACGGCTCCGAGGAGAGGACACCGCGGATGTTCACCGGGATAGTGGAAGAGCTCGGCGAGATCGTCGCTGTCGAGCGGCTGGCCGACGCGGCCCGGCTTACCGTCCGCGGCCCGCGGGTGACGGCCGAAGCCCGGCACGGCGACTCGATCGCGGTCAACGGCGTCTGCCTCACGGTGACCGACAGCACAGACAAGACGTTCACCGCCGACGTGATGGCGGAAACCCTGCACCGGACGGGTCTCGGCGCGCTGGCGGCCGGCTCCCCGGTCAACCTGGAACGGCCGGTCCAGCTGGGCGGCCGCCTCGGCGGTCACCTGGTCCAGGGGCATGCTGACGGCACCGGGGTGATCCTGTCCCGGGCCCCCCCCGGGGGTCCGGGATGCGCTCGGGAGCGTGCCCGTGCCAGAAGCATGTGCGCATCGCCTGCCACCGGGGCTGGCCCGGTACGTGGTGCTCAAGGGCTCGGTCACCGTGGACGGGGTGAGCCTGACGGTGTCCGGCTTGGGCGGCGCGGATGGGCCGGAGCCCTGGTTCGAGGTCAGCCTGATCCCCACCACCCTGGAGCTGACCACGCTGGGCCGCCTGCAACCGGGCGGCCAGGTGAACCTGGAGGTCGACGTGATCGCCAAATACGTGGAGAGCCTGCTTGGGGAGCGGTCATGACGATCAGTTCAGCAGCGGGACGGGGACGCATCGCTCGACGACGTGCGGCGGGCCATCGCCGACATCGCGGCGGGCCGCCCGGTCGTGGTGGTGGACGACGCCGACCGGGAGAACGAGGGCGACATCATCATCGCGGCCAGCAAGATGACCCCGGAGCTGATGGCTTTCATGATCCGGTTCACCAGCGGGGTGATCTGCGTTCCGCTGCCCGGTGCGGAGCTGGACCGGCTGCAGTTGCCGCTGATGACCCCGCACAACTCGGAGCGGATGCGCACCGCGTTCACCGTCAGCGTGGACGCCCGTGACGGGGTGACCACCGGCATCTCGGCCGAGGACCGGGCCCGCACCGTGCGCACCCTGGTCGACTCGGCCACCGAGCCGTTCGAGATCGTCCGGCCGGGGCACATCTTCCCGCTGCGCTACGCGGAGGGCGGCGTGCTGCGCCGGCCCGGGCACACCGAGGCCGCCGTGGACCTGGCCCGGCTGGCCGGGCTGACCCCGGCCGGGGTGCTGGCCGAGGTGGTCAACGACGACGGCACCATGGCCCGGCTGCCCGCGCTGCGCACGTTCGCCGACGAGCATGGGCTGGCCCTGATCTCCATCGCGCAGCTCATCGAGCACCGGCGGCGCACCGAGCGGATGGTCCGCCGGGTGGTGGAGACCAGGCTGCCCAACGCCCATGGCAACTGGCGGGCGCTGGGCTACCTCAACTCGATGGACGCCACCGAACACCTGGTCCTGGTGCTGGTGACCTGGGCGACGGCAGCCGACATCCTGGTCCGGGCGCATTCCGAGTGCCTGACCGGCGACGCGTTCGGCTCCCGGCGGTGTGACTGCGGGGCGCAGCTCGAGGCGTCGATGGCCGCCATCGCGGCCGAGGGCCGCGGCGTGGTGCTGTATCTGCGCGGCCACGAGGGCCGGGGCATCGGGCTGCTCAGCAAACTGCGCGCCTACCAGCTGCAGGACGCGGGCGCGGACACGGTGGACGCCAACCTGGAGCTCGGGCTGCCCGCCGATGCCCGGGAGTACTCCACCGGCGCGCAGATCCTGGCCGACCTGGGGGTGCACTCGGTGCGGCTGCTCACCAACAACCCGGCCAAGGTCAGCGGGCTGTCCGGGTTCGGCGTCAAGGTGACCGGCCGGGTGGCGCTGCCCACCGCGGCCACCCCGGAGAACCTGCGCTACCTGACGGTGAAACGGGACCGGCTCGGGCACCAGATCGACGGCCTGCCCCCGGTGGTCAATGCTGGCGGGCTGAATGGGGACACCCACGCTCCGGACGGCCTGGCCGGCGCCAGGTGAGCGCCATCCGGTACCGGCTCGCGACCCCGGGCCGCCAGGCCCGGGCGAGCGGCCGGTTCAGGGGCTTCCGCCGGATGGCGCTCCCGTCAGGGGAGGCACAGTGAGTGGCGCGGGGCGCCCGGGTGCGGGCAGCGTGGACGCGGCCGGGCTCAGCCTGGCCATCGCGGCCACCCGGTGGCACGCCGAGATCACCGACAGCCTGGTGCAGCGGGCGGTGGCCGCGGCCAAGGAGTGCGGCATCGACGACCCGCTGCTGGTCCGGGTGCCCGGGGCGGTCGAGCTGCCGGTGGTGGCGGCCGAACTGGCCCGCGGCCACGACGCCGTGGTCTGCCTGGGCGCGGTGATCCGCGGCGGCACCCCGCATTTCGAGTACGTCTGCGACGCGGTGACCTACGGCCTGGCCCGGGTCGCGCTGGACTCCGGGAAACCGGTTGGCAACGGGGTGCTCACGTGTGACACCCTGGACCAGGCCCGCGACCGGAGCGGGCAGGATGGCAGCGCCGAGGACAAGGGATGGGAGGCGGTCGTGGCCGCGCTGGAAACCGCGCTCGTACTCCAATCCCTGCGGAGCAGGGAAAGTAAGCAGAGCTGCGGAGCAGGGAAAATAAGCAGAGCCTGCGGAGCAGGGAAAATAAGCAGAGCCTGCGCAGCAGGGACAGCGGCCCGGCCCGACATTGACCCGGCGGTAGTGCACCAGCCGGGTCAATAGCGTTATGCATGAAAGGGTTTTGCTGTGCTGTCCCTGGTCCTGCCCAAGGGCTCGCTGGAGCGGGCCACTCTTGACCTGTTCGACGCGGCCGACCTGACCGTCCGCCGCTCCTCGGACCGCGACTATCACGCGTCCATCGACGACCCGCGGATCGAGCGGGTGCGCTTCCTGCGCCCGCAGGAGATCCCGTCCTACATCGAGCGCGGCCTGTTCGACCTGGGCATCACCGGCCGGGACTGGATCACCGAGACCGGCTCGCTGGTCTCCTCGCTCGGCGAGCTGCACTACTCCAAGGCCACGTCGCAGCCGATCCGGGTGGTGCTGGCCGTGCCGCAGAGCGCACCCTGGCAGTCGGTCACCGACCTGCCGGAGGGGGTGCGGATTTCCACCGAGCTGCCCGCGCTGACCACCCGCTACCTGGACGAACACGGGGTCAAGGCGATGGTCATCCCGTCGCACGGGGCGACCGAGGCCAAGGTGCCGGACATCGTGGACGCCATCGTGGACCTGACCGAGACCGGCTCCTCGCTGCGCCGCAACGGGTTGCGCATCCTGGACACGCTGCTGACCAGCTACACCGAGCTGATCGCGAACACCGGGGCGTACGCGGACCCGGACAAGCGGAGCGCGATGGAGGACATCATGCTGCTGCTGTCCGGGGCCATCCGGGCCCGCGGCAACGTGCTGCTCAAGCTCAACGTCCCGGCCGACCGGCTGGACCAGGTGACCGGGATGCTGCCCGCGATGTCCTCACCGACGATCACCGCGCTGGCCCGCGGCGGGATGAACGCGGTGGAGACCGTGGTGCCCAAGCGCGGGGTGAACATGCTGATCCCGGCGCTGCGCGCGGCCGGGGCCCGGGACATCCTGGAGATCCCCATCTCCAAGATCGTCGAGTAGCCGATAACCCGACCATGATCGTGGGGACTTGGTGCCACATACGGCCTCTAATTCCCCACGATCATGTGGCGGGCCGCGTCAGGCGCTGTCGGCGGGGTCCGGCCAGGCGAGGACCGGGCCGCGGGCGCGCAGCATGACCCGCGAGCCCAGCGGCAGCGCATCGCCACCCAGGGTGCGCACGATCAGCGGCGGCACCGGCGGGTGCTGCTCCGGCTGCACGGTGACCACCGCGTCGTGGCCGTGGTAGCCGTAGCCGGTGACCCGGGCGGCCACGCCGCCGTCCAGCTCGTCCGGGCCAGGCAGCAGTTCCACCTGCTCCGGGCGGACCAGCACGGTGGCTGGGCAGTGCGTGACGGCAGAAGGATCCGGCGCTGGTCACCGGCAGCTTGCCGAACAGGGTCTGCACCGATGAGCCGTTGAGCTGGCCCGGGATGAGGTTCGCGTCGCCGATGAACCGGGCCATGTCCGCGTCCACCGGGCTGGAGTAGAGCTGCTGCGGCGCGGCGCACTGGGCGATCCGGCCCTGCCGCAGCACGGCCACCCGGTCCGCGGTGGACAGCGCCTCGTCCTGATCGTGGGTGACCAGCACCGTGGTCGCGCCCGCCTCGGTGAGCAGCCGCTGCACGTCGGCCCGGACGCTGGCCCGCAGGTGCGCGTCCAGCGACGCGAACGGCTCGTCGAGCAGCACGACCTCCGGCTGGATGGCCAGCGCACGGGCCAGCGCGACCCGCTGCTGCTGCCCGCCGGACAGCTGGTGCGGGTAGTGCCGGGCGAACCCGGTCAGGCCCGACCGCGTCCAGCAGTTCGGCGGCGCGCTGGCGCCCGGCCCGGGCGGTGCCGCTCCCTGCGGCTGAGCCCGAAGGCGATGTTGGCCGCCACGGTGAGGTGCGGGAAGAGGCTGCCCTCCTGCGGGACGTAACCGATCCGGCGGCGTTCCGGCGGCAGGAGCGTGCCCGGCCCGTCGGCCATGGCCGAGCCGATCCGCACCGTGCCCGCGTCGGCCCGCTCGAAGCCGGCCAGGATGCGCAGCAAGGTGGTCTTGCCGCTGCCGGACGGGCCCAGGATCGCGGTCAGCGAGCCCGCGGGCACGTCCAGGTCCAGGCCATCCAGCACCTGGTGCCGGCCGAACGCCTTGGCCAGGCCGGTGACGGCCAGCTCGGTCATGTCATCATCCTCGTCGCGTCGGCCGAACGGTTGAAGAACCGCCCCAGCACGATACTCGGCAGCGCCGCCACCGCGATCATCACCAGGGCGAACGGCGCGGCCTGCGCGTAGGACAGGTTGGTCTCGTAGGCCCAGAACTGGGTGGCCAGGGTCTGCACGCCGATCGGGATCAGGATAAGCGTCGCGGTCAGCTCGGTGATCACGGACAGGAACACCAGGCAGAACGCGGCGACCAGGCCGGGCCCGGTGAGCCGCAGGGTGACCCGCAGGGCCACCGCCAGCCGGCTCTGGCCCAGCGACCGGGCCACCTCGTCCAGGCTGACCGGCGCCCGGGCCAGCGACGCCTTGACGCCGACCAGGGCGAGCGGGAAGAACATGATCGCGTAGGCCAGGATCAGCAGCGGCCCGGTCTGGTAGGCGAACCCGGCCAGGTAGCGCTGGGTGAAGTAGGACAGGGCCAGCGCGATCACCACGCCCGGGATGGCCAGCACCAGGTAGGTGCTGCGCTCCAGCAGGCGGCGGGCCAGCCCGCCGGGGTGCCGGACCGCGAGCAGCGCTACCGGCAGGGCGAGCAGGGTGGCCAGCACCCCGGCCAGCGCACCGTACAGCGCGGTGTAGCCCGCCGCGGCCAGCAGCGGGACCCCGGTCAGCGAGGGCCGCACGCCGCTGGTCATCCAGTACACGCTGGCCGCCACCGGCACGCCCAGGGCCAGGCCGGTGAGCAGCGCGAAGCCGGCCAGCACCGGGAAGCGGGCCCGGCCGAGCCGCTGCGGCGGCGCCACCCGCTGGGCCAGCGCGCCGGACCGGCTGACCCGGCCGCGGCCCCGGCTCAGCCCCTCGCCGGCCAGCACGACCAGGCTGAGCAGCACCAGCACCAGGGCCAGCGCGCACGCGGCGGGCAGGCTGAAGGCGCTCGTTGATCTCGGTGAAGATCTCGGTGGTGAAGGTCTGGTAGCCGACGATCTCGAACGCGCCGTACTCGGCCAGCAGCACCAGGGCCACCAGCAGGCAGCCGCCCAGGATGGCGCCGCGGGCCTGGCCCAGGGTGATGCGCAGGAACGTGCGCACCCGGCCGATGCCCAGGCTGCGGGCCACCTCCTCCTGGCCGGGGTCGGCGCCGCGCAAGCTGGCCGCCACCGGCAGGTAGACCAGCGGGTAGACGGCCAGCGTCATCACGACCACCGCGCCGCGGAAGCCCTGCACCCACGAGGACAGCGACGCCCAGCCGAAGCTGACCACGAAGTCGGGGATGGCCAGCGGCACCACGACCAGCACCGCCCAGATCCGCCGGCCGGGCAGGTCGGTCCGCTCCACGCACCAGGCCGCGGCGGTGCCGATGACCGCGCACAGCGCGGTGACCACGACGGTGAGCCGGATCGTGTTCCACAGCAGGGTCGCGGTCAGCGGGCGGAAGATCAGCCTGGCGTCCGCGCCGCAGCCCGCTGCTGCTCGCCTCGATCAGCAGGAAGACCAGCGGCAGGGCGAGGATGGCGGCGACGACCGAGCGTGGCGCGATCGGGCGGCCGGGCGCACCGGGCCCGGCGCGGCCGCCCGGGGCCCGCGGGGCCGGGCCCGGCAGGTGCCCGGCCGGGTCGCGCAGCCGGCGCGCCGGCGGTCATCGACGGCCGCCCGGGTCCCGCCGGGTCACAGCAGTCCGGCCTGGCGCAGCAGCGCGATGGCCGCCGAGCCGTCGCCCAGGTCGGCGATCGTGATCGGGTTGGGCTGCAGGTCACCAGCGGCGTCTCGCGGCGCGGCGGTGGTCACCCCGGACGCGATCGGATACTCGTAGCTGAGCGAGTCGCGGCCGATGATCTCCTGCGCCTGGCCTGCTCACCAGGAAGGCGAGGAACCGCTGGGCGGCGGCCTGGTGCGTGGAGGACTTCAGCGCCGCGGCGCCGGACACGTCGACCACGTAGCCGGGGTCACGCGGGCGCGAAATAGGCGATCTTCGAATGCATGCTGGCCGCGCCGATCTCCGCGCGCAGCCGGTACCAGTAGTACTCGTTGATGATGCCCAGTGCCGCGGCGCCCCGGTTGACCTGGCTGGTGATCGTCTCGTTGTCCGGGTAGATGTGCCCGGCCGCGTTGGCCTTGATGGCCTCCAGCCAGCGGACCGTGGCCGCCTGCCCGTGCGCGTGCAGCACCGAGGTGACGATCGGCTGGAAGTCGGTCTCGCCGGCGGCCAGCGCGAGCTTGCCCTTGTACTGGGGGTCGGCGAGCTGCATGACCGACCGGGGCAGCTGGCTCGCCTTGATCAGGCTGGGGTTGTAGATGATGACGCTGACCCGGGCGGATACGCCCACCCAGCGGCCCTGCGGCGAGTTGTACCGGGCCGGGGTGGCGCTCAGCGTGGCCTGATCCACGGCCGCCAGCAGCCCCTTGTCCTGCAGGAACTCCAGCGCGGGGGAGTTCTCGGTGTAGATCACGTCGGCCGGCGACCGGCGCCCCTCGGCCACGATCTGCTGGGCCAGCACGTCTTCGTCGTCACTGCGCACCCGGCACCGTGATGCCGGTCTGCTTCTCGAACGCCGCGACGAGTTTTTCGGTGGTCTGCGGATGCTGGCCGCTGTACAGCGTGATGGACTGGGCGCTGCCGTTCGACGAGAGCGACAGTGCGTTTCCGCACCCGGCCAGCAGGCAGCTCACGATGGCCAGCACGGCCAGGGCGATCAGCTGGGTAGTGCCCCGTCGCCGTGCCGTCACCGGTCACCTTCCCATCCGTTGCAGACCTGCTCGCCCGAGCCGCTAGGAAGCTTAGGCTAACCTAACAAGGCTGGCCAGCGTGGGCCGGGGTAGCTGCGCGTGATTCGGGTCACGCCGCCGGGCCCTGGCGGCCGGTGGGACCGCCGGTGCGCGCGGCCGTGGCGCGGGCCAGGAAGGTGAACGTACCCTGTGGTCATGCTCCGGGCTGGCCGGGCGGGCCCGGCTGGGCCGCACCCGGCAGACTGCCCGGGGCCGGGCTTGCTACACGTGCCGAGGTGAACCGGTTGCGAGACATCCTGGACCCGATCGCCGAAGTGGTGGGACGCGGGAGAGGTATTCGGCCTGGCCACCGTGGTCCGGACGTTCCGCAGCGCGCCACGGGAGCCGGGCGCCGCGATGGCGGTGTCGGCCGACGGTGAGGTGACCGGCAGCGTGTCCGGCGGCTGTGTGGAAGGCGCCGTGTACGAGGTGGCCCGGGAGGTGTGCCAGACCGGGCAGGCCGTGCTGCAGACCTACGGGGTGAGCGACAACGACGCGCTCGCCGTGGGGCTGACCTGCGGCGGAATCCTGCACGTGTTCGTCGAGCCGGTCAGCGCGGGAACCTTTCCCGAGCTGGGCGACGGTGACCGCGGCCATCCGGGCCGGGCAGCCGGTGGCGGTGGCTACCGTCATCGAGGGCCCGGGCCAGGTCGGCGCGCGCCGGGTGATCTGGGCCGACGAGGACCGGGCCAGCGGCAGCCTGGGCGCCGGGGACCGGCTGGACCAGGCGGTGGACGACGATGCCCGCGGCATGCTGGCCCAGGGGCTGACCGGGGTCCGCCGCTACGGTGAGCACGGCGAGCGGCGCGGCGACGAACTGGCCGTCTTCGTGCACTCGTTCGCGCCGCCACCACGGATGCTGGTGTTCGGCGCCATCGACTTCGCCGCCGCCGTGGCCCGGGCGGGCAAGTTCCTCGGTTACCGGGTCACCGTGTGCGACGCCCGGCCTATCTTCGCCACCGCGGCCCGGTTCCCGGACGCCGACGAGGTGGTGGTGGACTGGCCGCACCGGTTCCTGGCCAGGACCCCGGTGGACTCGCGCACGGTGATCTGCGTGCTCACCCACGATCCCAAGTTCGACGTGCCGGTCCTCGAGGTCGCGCTGCGCACACCCGCCGGGTACATCGGCGCGATGGGCAGCCGCCGCACCCATGAGGACCGGCTGGACCGGCTGCGCGAGGCCGGGCTGACCGAGGACGAACTGGCCCGGCTGCGCTCGCCGATCGGGCTGGACCTGGGCGCCCGGACCCCGGAGGAGACCGCGGTCTCGGTCGCCGCCGAGCTGATCCAGCTCCGCTGGGGCGGCTCCGGCCGGCCGCTGACGCTGACCTCCGGCCGGATCCACCACGCGAGCTGAGCCGAAGGGGCGCGCCGCCGACTGGACTGACGAGCGAGGAATGAGCGAGGAGGGAAGGAGGCGGGTGCAAGCGCCCCGGAGGCTCAAAGCAAGCAGAGCGCCGCGGGTTACCGGGGTGCTGCTGGCTGCGGGGAGCGGGTCCCGGCTGGGGCGGCCGAAGGCCCTGGTCGAGCTGGGCGGCAGCCGGCTGGTTGACCGGGGCGTCCGCGCTGCTCCGGGCGGGTGGCGCCGACCCGATCGTGGTGGTCACCGGGGCCGCCCAGCTGACCCTGCCCGGGAGTGATCATGGTGCACAACCCGGACTGGCCGACCGGCATGGGCTCCTCGCTGGCCGTGGGCCTGCGGGCGGTGCCGGACGGCTGCCCGGCGGCCGTGGTCGCGCTGGTGGACCAGCCGCTGATCGGGGCGGCCGCGGTGCGGCGGCTGATCGCCGCGCACGCCGCCGGGGCCGCGGTGGCCGTGGCCGCCTACCAGGGCCGGCCGCGCAACCCGGTGCTGCTGGCCCGGGAACACTGGCCGGAGGTGATCGCGCTGGCCGCGGGCGACGTCGGCGCCCGGCCGTTCCTGCGCGCCCACCCGGACCTGGTCACGCTGGTCGAGTGCGCGGACACCGGCCAGCCGGACGACCTGGACACCCCGGCGGACCTGGCCCGGCTCACCGGCCTGCTGCCCAGCTAGCCGGCCGTCACCTCGATGCCCCAGGTATGCGTCACGCTGTCGCCCGGGCTCCAGCATGAGCAGGTCGGTCCCGGACACGAACGCGTTGGGCGGGCAGGTCATCGGCTCGATGGCCACCGCCCGGCGGCGCCGGGCCGGCTCCAGGGCATCCCCGGTGAAAACTTGCAGCCAGCCGTAGCCGGGGCCGGCCCACAGCGCCACCTCGGTGCCCGCCTGGCGCAGCCGGGCCCAGGCCCGGCCGTGGTCATCGCGGGCCAGCCCGGTGAACGCGTGGTCCAGCTGGACACCGCCGACTGGCCGGGCGGTGCGGAAGTCGAACTCGGTGCCGGTCACGTCCCCGGGCGGCCCGGCCGGGATGCCCCGCTCGCCGTTGGGCAGCCGCAGCCCGGCGGGCAGCGTCAGCTCGCAGCCGTCGACGCGTGGCCGCGCCCGCCGTCAGGTACGGATGTGCCCCGGTGCCGTACGGCGCGGCGGTCGAGCCTACGTTCCGGGCGCTGATGCTGACCTGCAGGCCGCGGCCCGCCTCGCAGCCGGTAGCTGGCCTCCAGTTCCAGGCAGAACGGGTAGCCCTGGTGGCCGAGCAGCACGTGCCGCAGGCTGACCTCGTGGTCGGCATGCCGCACCGCCGACCAGCTCGCCCAGCGGGTCAGCCCGTGGATCGCGTTCTGGTTGGCCGGCTCGGACAGGTCCAGCTGGTACATGCACGCCAGCCGACGGAGTAGCGGCCGCGGTCCACCCGGTTGGGCCATGGGCAGAGCAGCTGGCCGGACCCGGCCGGCGGCAGCACGTCCGCCTCGTACTCGGTGATGACCGGCCGCCCGCGGTGCCGCAGCAGGCGCAGCCCAGCGCCCAGTTCGGTGACGGTGGCCTGGTAGTCGCCGGCCGCGATGTCATATTGCGCGCCGCTGAGCGGAACCTGGGCGCCGGTGAGCGAGACCATGATCAGCTTCCCTGCATCTGTCCCGGGCCCCGCTGGGCCGATGACGGCCGAGTGCCGGCGGGGCTGCTTGGGGAGCGGGGGACCGTCAGCCCCGCCGGCTCTTGAACCATAGCGGCCCCGGCCGCGGATGAGAGCGAAGTTCATCAAGCCGGGCGATTGACCAGACACCTGTAACCTCTTGCGACTATCGGTTATCTTCCGAGCACCTGGAGTACCCATTTCCCGGCCGGCTCAGTCCAGCGAGTTTCTGCAACCGGATGATGGCAGAGGCGCGAATCCGGGGTGACAGCACTCCCCGGAGAGGCCCGCCTGACCGTGACTGCGCAGCTCGACGGCACGCCCGCCAAGGGCCGCGGGCCAGCGCGGCGGCCTGGCTTGTCGGCGGCCCGGCGGGCCAGGTTGAATGGCGTTTCCGGGTTTTGTCCCGGAAACGCCGTTCGGGCTCAGCGGCACAGCGTCACGTCCGGGGAAGGGTCATGGCCGACGAGGTCGGGTTCAGCGTGGGGGCGGTCGCCCGGCGGCTTGGCGTCGCGCCGTCCACGCTGCGCACCTGGAACCGGCGGTACGGCATCGGCGCGCAGGAACTCAGCCCCGGCCGGCACCGGCGGTACACGGCCGATGACATCACCCGGCTGGAGCACATGCAGCGGCTCATCCTGCGCGGTGCGTCGCCGGCCGACGCGGCCCAGGTAGCGCTGGCCAGCGCGGTGCTGCCCGTCCGGGCGCCTGCGGCGGACATCCCGGCCACCCGCCCCGGGCCAGGTCACGGGGCCGGGGGCCAGCGGCTCGCGGTGCCGGGCGCCTCGCCGGCGGCCCGCGGCCTGGCCCGCGCCGCACTGGCCATGGACGGCACCCTGATGGACGAGATCATCCGGGCGGGGCTGGCCCAGGACGGGGTGATCGGCACCTGGCAAGGCCTGCTGGTCCCGGTTCTGTCCGGGATCGGCACACCGGTTCCAGCACACCGGCGACTGCATCGAGGCGGAGCACCTGCTGTCCTCGGTCACCCTGGCCGCGCTGGCCAGTCTGCGCCCGGCCGCGGACGGCCGGGCCGACCACCGGGCCGTGCTGCTCGCTTGTGCCGAGCGGGAGCAGCACAGCCTGCCGCTGTACGCGCTGGCCGCGGCGCTGGCCGAACGCGGGGTCAGCAGCCGGATGCTCGGCCCCGCGCTGCCCTACGGCTCGCTGGTCGCGGCGGTCCGGCGGACCGGCCCGGCCGCGGTCTTCCTGTGGTCGCAGGTCGCGGAGACCGGCGACCCAGCCGCACTGCCGGATCTGCGGCCGCGGCGGCCGGGGGCCCGGCTGCTGCTCGGCGGCCCGGGCTGGCCGCAGGACGGCCTGCCTGACGGCAGCCGTCTGGTCGGCAGCCTGCCGGACGCGGTCACCGAGGTCATCGCGGCCCTCGGCCGCAGCTGACCCAGGGCCGCCCGGGCCCCCGCACCCTGCCCTACCGCTCACCCCGGCCTCCTGGCTGCTGGCTGCCCGGGAAGGCTCCGCGCGCTGATGCCCGGCACGGCTGTGTCCCGGCTTACCTGGTCTTGGTGCCGCCTGCCCGCTCCGGTTGCGCGCACCGCCCCCTCTCAACTATGAATAAGTTTTGAAGCGATTTGACGGCGCGGGTCGAGGGACGGTGGCGGTGGTGGGCGCAGCAGGGATCCGGGACCTCGGTGCCCGCCTGGCCAGCGCTGAGGAGGAGGACGTTTTCCGTGACTGCTACGCGGAACTTGGCCCGATGCTCCGGCGCTACCTGCGCGGCCGGGTCCCGGACGCCGACATCGAGGACGTCGTGCAGGTGGTGTTCGTGGAGGTGTGGCGGTTCCGCGGCCGGTACGACGCGCGGCGCAGCCTGGAGGCCTGGGTGCTCACCATCGCCCGCCGCCGGGCCATCGACCACCTGCGCTCCCGGCATGGGGAGGTGCTGCCGTTCGGGGACACGGCCACACTGGCCGGGCCGGACGGCCGGGACATGGCCAGCCAGGTCGAGCAGGCGGAGGACATGCAGGCCGCGCTGGCCCGGCTGCCCGGCTCGCAGCGCGAGGCGATCGAGCTGGCCTACTACGCGGACCTGACCCAGCGGGAGATCGCGGCCCGGCTGGACGTGCCGCTGGGCACGATCAAAGCCCGGATCGCGCGTGGCTTGCGCAGGCTGGCCGCTTCCCCGGTGGCCCTGTTACCACCACACTCTGTTGCTTGACCCGCGCTGTTACCTGAGGTACCTGACCCGCTCTGTGATCATGGGCGGGGTGGAATCAGCGAGCCGTTGCGCACTGCCTCGGCGGCCAGCACGCCGAACAGGTAGAAGTACGCAGCCTCTTCGTCCTCGAACGTGCGCACCTCGTGCCGGGCCCCGTCGGCCGCGCTGAACACCTCGAAACCCTCGCCGGTGCGCAGCAGGCACATGGCGCCGTCGGACTCCTGCTCCAGCGCGTAGGCGGTGCGCGGGATGGCGGCCAGATCGGCCAGCTCGGAGAAGATCGACCTGGTCTGCACCCGCTGTTTACGGGCCGACCGGCGGCCGGCCGCGGGCTGGGCACGGCGGGATGGCCCGGCCAGCGGTGTGCCGTCCAGGATGCTGTTCGGCCCGGATGGCGGGGCCTGCGTCGCGGTGCCCATGCCGTTCCACGGGCCGGTGCCGTGGCCGTTGACCGGGCCGTGCCCGTTCATCCCGGCCGCACCGTTGCCGTTCCAGCCCGCCGGGACGGGGCCGCCGTTGCCGTTCCAGCCCGCCGGGACGGGCGCACCGTTGCCGTTCCAGCTGCCGGGGGGCGGCGCGCCGTTTCCGGTCCAGCCTCCCGTGCCGCCGGGCGCGCCGTTCCCGGTCCAGTTCCCCGGGCGGCCGGTGCGCCATATCCGTCTGCCGGGGGCTGCGGGCCGGTGCCGTGGCCGGTCCAGCCCCCCGTGCCGCCGGGCGCGCCGTTCCCGGTCCAGTTCCCCGGGCCTGGCCGGTGCGCCATATCCGTCTGCCGGGGGCTGCGGGCCGGTGCCGTGGCCGGTCCAGCCGTCCGTGCCGCCGGGCGCGGCGTAGCCGCCCGGTGTGGGGTGCCCGCCGGTGCTGTTGCCGTTCCACTGCGGTGTGCCGTTCCCGTTCCAGGCGCCCGCCGGGGCCAGGGCCGGCGCGCGGGTAGCCCCGGCCGCGGGCATCCGCCGGGGCCGGGGCGGGCGTGGGCGCAGCCGACCAGGGCTGCGCGCCGTACGGGTAAGAAGGCAGCGGCGCTGACACGGGCTCCGGCCGGGCGCGGGACAGGTTCTTCTCCACCTTCTCCTCGGTCAGGCTGGTGACCTCATCGCGGGGCGTGAGCAGCTCGAACACGCCCCGGTCTACCTGCCAGAAGCCGAGTTCCCTGGCCCGCCGGGCATCCTTGCCCAGGTACACGATGTGCAGCCGGTCGCCGAGGTCATCCAGCACCAGGCAGGCTTCGCCATGGAAGGTGCCAATGGGCCGGGACTCCCAGAGCACGTCGACCTCCGCCCTGATCACGCGCTTGCGCCAGTGCCCGGGAGCGGGCTCGAAGCCCAGGTCCTCCGGGGGCGGGCACGCGGCAAACAAGACAACATCGGATTCGGACGGTCCCACCCCTACCTCGTAGGGGACCCCGCGGTACGTGGCCATCTGCCGGAAGCGCATGGCTCACAGCCCCTTGGACGGGCGGATCCAGGCCTGCCCGTCATAGCGGGCGATGAGCTCCTCGCCACCGGGCACGACCCGGTGGATCTCGGCGCCCACCGGGACCGGGATCGGCAGCGTGTAGAACTCGGGGATGGAGCTGGGCGGCGGCCCGGCCGGCCCATCCAGCGGGGGCGGTGCCAGTGACGCGTCCATGTCCAGGGCGCGCCAGCGCATGACGTAGATCTCCGCCAGTTCGGCAGTGAAGTCAGACCCGTCATAGCCAAGGTTCAGAGCATCATAAAAGTCGGCCGGGCTGCGGAATGCGCAGTCCCTGGCCCGGTACACATACCCGGCGATCACAGATCGCCGCCCGGTCAGATACGGCTCCACCAGGCGGGGCGGAATGACCTTCTGCATCTGCGTTCCGGGTTCGATGATCCTGACCATGGGCTCAGCCTGAGTCACACGCCCCCTCACGTAAGGCCTGCGGTGCAGTTCAAAAGACTCTCACACGGGGATTTTCCCCTCAACTGCTTCGCCAGCAGTGCCCGCATCATGCGGATGTAATTGACCGTAACCCGTCAGCCGGTGTGCTGGGGCAACGTCGCGGGCATTAGCCCGGGTCGCACCGAGTGGCCCGTGCCACACCCGGGCCCGGGCCGCCGATCAGCCCGAACGTGCAGGGTATGCGGGTGCTGGCGGTGCCCCAGCCAGGACCGGTCAGCCGCCCGGGGGCGGGCCAGCCAGGCTGTCCACCCGGCTAGGGTTGAGGGCGTGCGCAGCCTCCACGCGGCGGAGCCGCAGTACCCAGGCGACGACGGGGCCGCCGACCCGGCAGTGCGCGCCACGCTGGCCGCGTACGCCGCGGGGCGGGGCAGCGAGCACGCCGCGCTGACCGCGCTGGCCGGCTCCCGGCTCCTGGTACCTGTGGTGGCCGTGATTACCGAAGAGGCCAACGGTGATAGCGAGGCCATAAGGGACAGCGGGGCTGATGCCGCTGGTGTTCCCGGGCCAGGCACCGGCCTGCGCCGGGAGAAGACCACCGAGATGGCCATGCCCACCCTGATCGGGCAGGACGGCCGGGCTGCGGTCCTCGCGTTCACCAGCCTTGACGCGCTGACCAGGTGGCGGCCTGACGCCCGCCCGGTCGCCGTGCCCGCGGCCCGGGCCTGGCAGGCCGGCGCCGAGGAGGCCAGCGCGGTCGTCATCGACGTGGCCGGGCCGGTCCCGGTCACCGTGCAGGGCGCCCGGCTGGCCGCGCTCGCGGCGGGCCGCCCGGTGCCGCTGCCGCACCAGGACCCGGACGTGCTGGCCGCGCTGCACGCGGCGCTGGGTGACGAGCCGCTGATCGTGCAGGCCTCGCTGACCACTCCGGACCAGCGGGCCGGCTGGGAGTACGGGCCGCGGCCGGAGGATCTGCCCGACCTGGCCGCGCGGAGCGGCACCGACCTGAGCACGCTGGGCCTGGACCTGCCCAGCTCAGCCAGCCCGGGCCAGGATGGGGCCGCGCCGGACGGCCCCGACTGGGACAGCGCCGCGGGCCACGGTGCCGATGGCACCAGTGCCGGCGAAACTAGTGATAGCGGGGATACTGCCGCCCAGGACACGGGGGGACAGGACACGGCCGACCTGGCGCTGCAGGTGACGCTGGCCGACGGGTGCGACCCGGCGGCGGCGACGGCGGCGGTGCGCCGGGTGGCCGAGGCGCTGCTCACCGCGACCGGCGGACGGCTGCGCCGGGGCATGGAAATATCGGTCGCGCCACCGCGCGCCCCGCGCACCCGGTGATGGGGACGGCGCCGCGCCGCGCACCCGGTGATGGGGACGGCACCGCGGGGCGCCCCGCACCCGGTGATGGGCGCGGCTCGCCGCCGCAGTTGGACGACATGAGCCCGCGGCTCACCGCGGGTGGGAGGATCAAGACATGGTGCGCTGGCTGACCGCGGGTGAGTCGCATGGCCGCGCGCTGGTCGCTATCTGCGAGGGGATCCCGGCCGGTGTCGAGATCACCAGCGCGGACATCGCGGCCGCGCTGGCCCGGCGGCGGGCCGGGTACGGCCGCGGCGCGCGGATGAAATTCGAGCAGGACGAGGTGGAGATCACCGGCGGCACCCGGCACGGCCGGACGCTGGGCAGCCCGGTGGCCATCCGGGTGGGCAACACCGAGTGGCCCAAGTGGGAGATGGTCATGTCGCCCGACCCGGTGCCCGCCGAGGACCTGGCCGACCTGGCCCGCAACGTGCCGCTGACCCGGCCCCGGCCGGGCCACGCCGACCTGGCCGGGATGCAGAAGTACGGGTACGACGACGCCCGGCCCGTGCTGGAACGAGCGAGCGCACGCGAGACCGCCGCCCGGGTAGCACTGGGCGAGGTCGCACGGCAGTTCCTGGTACAGGCGTTCGGTATACAGGTGCTCAGTCACGTGGTGGAGATCGGGCCGGTCACCGGGCCGGCCAGCGCCCAGCCGGAGCCGGGCGACCAGGCGCGCATCGACGCGGACCCGGTGCGCTGCCTGGACAGCAAGGCCAGCCTGGCCATGCAGGAAGAGATAGACGCGGCCCGCAAGGACGGCGATACGCTCGGCGGCGTGGTCGAGGTGCTCGGTTACGGCCTGCCCCCCGGGCTGGGCAGCCACGTGCACTGGGACCGGCGGCTGGACGGGCGGCTGGCCGCCGCGCTGATGAGCATCCAGGCCATCAAGGGCGTCGAGGTGGGCGACGGGTTCACCACGGCCCGCCGCCGTGGCTCGCAGGCGCACGACGAGATCGAGCCCGCGGCCAGCGGCGTCCGGCGGCGGACCAACCGGGCAGGCGGGATCGAGGGCGGCATGAGCACCGGCGAAGTGCTCCGGGTGCGGGCGGCGATGAAGCCGATCTCCACCGTGCCGCGCGCGCTGGCCACCGTGGACGTGAGCACGGGCGAGCCGGCCAAGGCCATCAACCAGCGCAGCGACGTGACCGCGGTGCCCGCGGCCGGGGTGGTGGCCGAGGCCATGGTCGCGCTGGTGCTGGCCGACGCGGCGGCGGAGAAGTTCGGCGGCGACTCGGTGGCCGAGGCACGCCGCAACCTGCGCGGGTACCTGGACGCACTGGTGATCACATGAGCGGGCCCGTGGCGATCATCATCGGGCCGCCCGGCGCGGGCAAGTCCACCGTGGGTGAGCTGCTCGCGGCCAAGCTCGGGGTGCCCTTCACCGACGCGGACAGCGTGATCGAGGAGACGGCGGGCAAGCCGGTCAGCGACATCTTCGTGCAGGACGGCGAGGCGGCGTTCCGCGCCCTGGAGCGGGCCACCGCGGCCCAGCTGATCGGCGGCCGGCCGGGGGTGCTCGCGCTCGGCGGCGGCGCCGTGCTCGACCCGGATACCCAGCAGCTGCTGGCCGGGCAGCGGGTCATCTACCTGGAGGCCGGGTTCCGCACCGTGGTGCACCGGTCGGGCCTGGACGGGCCGCATCCGCCGATCCCGGGGAACCCGCGGGGCCGGCTGAAGCAGATGCTCGACGAGCGGCACCCGGTGTACGCCGGGCTGGCCTGGCGCACGGTGGCCACCGATGAGCGCGATCCCGAGGACCTGGCCGGGTTCCTCGCCGCCGAGCTCGCGGCACAGCCGTGACCGCGACCAGGATCCGGGTCCGCGGCGAGCACCCCTACGATGTCGTGCTGGGCACCGGCGTCCTCGGCGAGCTGCCCGCGCTGGTCGGCCCGCAGGCGTCCTCGGTCATGGTGATCGCGCCCAAGGGCCTGGACGAGATCTCCTGGCCGGTGGGCCGGGCGCTGGCCGGCGCGGGGTACCAGGTGCACCCGGCCGAGGTGCCGGCCGGCGAGGCGGCCAAGGACATCAGCGTGGCCGCGGCGCTGTGGTCGCGGCTGGCGGCCAGCCGGATCACCCGCAGCGACTGCATCGTCGGCGTGGGCGGCGGGGCCGCCACCGACCTGGCCGGGTTCGTCGCCGCCACCTGGCTGCGCGGGGTGCGGCTGGTGCTGGTGCCGACCACGCTGCTGGCCATGACCGACGCCGCGGTCGGCGGCAAGACCGCGGTGGACATCCCGGAAGGGAAGAACCTGGTCGGCGCGTTCCACCCGCCCGCCGGGGTGCTGGCCGACCTGGCCGCCCTGGAAACGCTGCCCCAGGCCGAGTACATAAGCGGGCTGGCCGAGGTGGTCAAGGCCGGGTTCATCGCCGACCCGGTGATCCTGGAGCTGATCGAAGCCGACCCGGCGGGCGCCCAGGTCCCGCACGGTCAGCATGCCCGTGAGCTGGTCGAGCGCGCGGTGCGGATGAAGGCCGAGGTGGTCTCGGCCGACCTGCGCGAGTCCGGGCGGCGGGAGATCCTCAACTACGGGCACACCCTGGGCCACGCCATCGAACGAGTCGAGGGCTACCAGTTGCGGCACGGCGAGGCGGTGGCCATCGGGATGGTCTACGCCGCCGAGGTGGCCCGGCTGATGGGCCGGCTGGACCAGGTGACGGTGGGCCGGCACCGCCGGGTGCTGAAGGCCGTCGGGCTGCCTACCGCGTACCGCCCGGGGCTGTGGCGGGAGTTGCGGGACGCGATGACAGTGGATAAGAAGGCGCGTGGTGCCCGGCTCCGGATGGTCCTGCTGGACGGCCTGGCCCAGCCGGCCGTGGTCAGCCCGCCGGAAGCGCTGCTGGGCAGTGCCTACCGGGAGGTATGCAAGCAATGAAGCAGGTGCTGGTGCTGAACGGGCCGAACCTGGCCCAGTTGGGTTCCCGCGAACCGGACGTGTATGGCTCGCAGACGTTCGACGACCTGGTCGAGACGTGCCGGCTGACCGGGCGGGCGCTGGACCTGCACGTCGAGGTCAGGCAGACCAACGACGAGGCAGAACTGATCGGCTGGGTGCATGAGGCGGCCGCGGCCCGGCTGCCGGTGGTGCTCAACCCGGCCGCGTTCACGCACTACTCCTACGCGCTGCGCGACGCGCTGGCCATGCGGACCGCGCCGCTGGTCGAGGTGCACCTGAGCAACCCGGCCACCCGGGAGCGGTTCCGGCACACCTCGGTGGTGGCCGGGGTGGCCGACGGCACGGTGGCCGGCTTCGGCCTGATGTCCTACCAGCTCGCGTTGCAGGCCATCGCCGAGCTGGCCGCGGTCCAGGAGGCGGGCGGCCAGCAGGCGGCCGGCCAGGACACTGTTGCGGATGGCAGCTTGCCATGATCGTGCTGATCGGGTTCATGGGCGCGGGCAAGACCACCGTCGGGCACCTGCTCGCGGAGCGGCTCGGCCTGCCGTTCATGGACACCGACCTGGTCATCGAGCAGCGCACCCGGCGCAGCGTGCGGGATATCTTCGGCACCGACGGCGAGCCCGCGTTCCGCGAGCTGGAGCACACGGTGACCGCGGAACTGCTGGCCGGGCCGGACGCGGTGCTCGCGCTGGGCGGCGGCGCGGTGCTGCATCCGGCGACGCAGCGCGTGCTCGGTGGCCACCAGGTGGTGTACCTGAAGGTCGGCTACGAAGAGTCGATGCTCCGGGTGGCCCACGACGAGTACCGGCCGCTGCTCCGCGCGCCCGACCTGGAGGGCATCTTCCAGCGCCGGCTGGCCAGCTACCACGCGGTGGCCACGCTGACCGTGGTCACCGACGGGCGGCGGCCGGAGGCGGTCTGCCTCGATGTGGTGGCCCGGCTGGCCGAGGTGCCCGGCGCCCCGGCCGGGACGGCCACCGTGCTGGTGTCCTGCACCGGCGGCACGTACAACGTGCACGTCGGGTCCGGGCTGCTGCCGGAAGCCGACCGGCTGCTGCCCGCGCTGCCGCGGGCCAGGTCTGCGGTGGTGCTGGCCGGGCCGGCCGACAAAGCGGCGGCGGACACGGTGCGCGGCACGCTGCTCCGGCGTGGGCTGGAGGTGAGCCAGCTCGAGGTGCCGGATGGTCAGCAGCACAAGAACCTGGCCACGGTGGCCAGGGTGGCGGAAGACCTGGCCGGCCTGGCCGTGCACAAGGATGACCTGATCGTCGGGGTGGGCGGCGAGGTGCTGTGCGACATCGCCGGCTTCGTGGCCAGCACCTACAACCGGGGCATGCCGCTGGTCCTGTTCCCGGCCACGCTGCTGGCCCAGGCGGACGCCGCGGTGGGCGGCAAGGCCTCGCTGAACCTGCCGCAGGGCCGCAACCTGGTCGGCACCGTGCACCAGCCGGTCACCGTGGTGGCCGACGTGGCCGTGGCGGCCGAGCACCAGGACCGGGAGTACCAGGCCGGCCTGGCCGAGATCGTCAAGCACGCGCTGATCAGCGGCGGGGACCTGGTCCCGCTGATCGAAGAGCGGGCCGGCCAGCTGATCGAGGGCGACGTCGGCGCGCTGGCCGACGCGGTGACCCGCAGCGTCACGGTGAAGGCGGCCATCGTCAGCACCGACGAGCGGGAGCGCGGCAGCCGGCTGCACCTGAACTACGGGCACACGTTCGGCCACGCCATCGAGCAGGTGCGCGGGCTGGAGCCGGCCGATGACGGCTCGGCCGTCGCGGTCGGCATGATGGCCGCCGCCTACCTGGCCCGGCGGCAGGGCCGGATCGGCGACGACCTGGTCGGCCTGCACCGCCGGCTGCTGGCCGCCATGCAGCTGCCGGCCACCGGCCGGTTCGGCCTGGCTGGGCTGCGCGACGCGTGGCTGCGCGACAAGAAGTACCAGGACGGCGTGCGCTTCGTGGTGCTGAACGGGCTGGGCCGGCCGGAGGCCGGGGTGCCCGCCGACGAGGACAGCCTGGCCGCCGTGCTGACCGACCTGGCCGGCCCGGCTGACCTGGCTGACCTGGCCGGCCCGGCCGTCAGTCCTTGACCTGGATCCAGGTCTTACCGGGGACCTGGCGGGCAGCCTGGAACGCGGCCGCCGCGTCGGCCAGCGGGTAGCAGGCGCCGAGCACCCGGGACGGGGCCACAAGGTCCGCCGCGGCCAGGGTGGCCGCGAAGTCGTCCGGGTGGTCGTAGATCAGCGAACCGCGCAGCGTGAGCTGGCGCTGCACCACGGTCCGGGTGACCAGGCTGGCTGGCTCGCTGTTCTGCCCGATGAGCAGCACTTGCCCACCGCGGCCGGCCCGGCTGACCGCCCCGGACAGCGCCGCGGGCACGCCGGAGGTCTCGAACACGGCGGCGAAGCCCCCCGCGGTCTCCGCGGCCGCCTCGGCGCCCAGGTCGATGGCCAGCGACCGCCGTCCTTCGTGCGGTTCCAGCACCTGCGGCACGATGCCGTGGCCGAGCAGGGCCAGGCAGAGCAGGCTGCCCTGCGAGCCCGCCCCGATCACCAGGCACCGGCTGCCCGGCCGCACCCCGGACCGCCGGATGGCCGCGCGGGCCACGGTGAACGGCTCGGCGCAGACCGCGTCGGCGTCACTCCACACCTCCGGGACCGGCCAGGCGAACTGGGCCGGTACCGCGACCCGCTCGGCCAGCACCCCCGGGGTGTTGAAGCCGGGGCTGATCCGGTGCGGGCAGGCCGAGCTGCGGCCAGCCCGGCAGGCCGGGCAGCTCAGGCACGGGAAGTTCGGCTCGATGATCACCCGCTGGCCGATCCGGCTGGCGTCGGCGCCGGGCCCGGCGCCGACGATCTCACCAGTCGATTCGTGCCCCGGTACCCAGGGCAGCGCCGGCGGCGGCCGGCGGCCGGCCAGCAGGGCCAGGTCCGATCCGCAGATCCCGACCCCGCGCACCTGGACGACGACCTGGCCGGAGCCAGGCTGTGGCTCCGGCCAGTCGTCCACCACGCGCAGCGGCCCTGGGAACTGTTCCAGGACAACGGCTCGCACTATGGTTCACTCCGTGTTTGGGGGTCGGCAGGTACCCGGTCTGAGGTGGTCGGCAGGTACCCGATCAGGGGATGTAGGCGTACTTGGCGAAAGTCGGCTGGCTCACGCTGCTCTTGGTCAGCAGCACGTCGGGCAGCTGCACGGACGCCTGGATGGCGCTGGACTTGCCGGTCAGCCTGTCGTAGGCGAACTGGGCGGCGTCCGCGCCCTCGGTCCCGGCCTGCTGCGCGACCAGCGCGCTGACCTGGCCCTTTTTCAGCAGCGCGACCTCGGTCGGGCTGGCGTCGAAGCCGACCACCAGCACCTTCCCGGTCGTCCCGTCGGCGGCCAGCGCGGCGGCCGCGCCCTCCGCGTTCGGCTCCGCGGCGCCGAAGATGGCCTTGATGCCCGGGTGCGCGGCCAGGATGGACCGCACCACGGTCTGGCTGGAGGTGACCGGCTGGGCGGTGTACTGCAGGGTGACCACCTTGATGCCCGGATAGCTGGCCTTCAGTGCGTTCTCCAGGCCCTGCACCCGGTCCACCTGGGTGGTCGCGGTGGGGGACAGGCTGAGCACCGCGATCTGCCCGGTGCCGTGCAGCTGCTCTCCGATGTAGGCCGCGGCGACCTTGCCGCCCTGGATGTTGTCCGTGCTGATCTGGCTGGTCAGCTTGGCCGGGTCGGCCAGCGCGGTGTCCACTGTGATGACCGGGATCCCCGCGTTGAGGCAGGTGTCGATGGCGGGTGCCATGGCCTTCGGGTCGGTGGGGGAGACCACCAGCGCGCTGGGGTGGCGGCTGCACATCGCGTCCACCACCGGGGTCTGCGCGCTCGGCGCGAAGTCCGGCGAGCCCTGGTAGAGCACGGTCATGCCGAGCTTGCTGGCCTCGGTGCGCATGCCCGCGACCAGCGTGTCGTAGAAGGACACCCCGGTCGCGCCGGGCACGTAGGCGATGGTGAAGTGCTTGCCGCCCGAGCTCGCGGATGGCGAGCCGGAACTGCCGGACGAGCTGGCGCCGCCCGACCCGCAGGCGGCCAGGGCCAGGGCGAGCCCGGCGATGGGGGCCAGGGCCAATGCCCGCGGCCAGGGACGGCTCGGTCTGTGCGGGAACACGCTTCCTCCTGAGGTGCGACGGGAATCGTTGATGCGCGGCCGCCCGGGATGAGGGCGGTTGGTGGGCCGGTTGGCCGGTGGCTAGCTGCGCTGCCGCCGGCCGCGCAGCTGATCGATGTAGACAGCGAGGATGAGCACCGCCCCGACCAGGACTTCCTGCCAGAACGGCGGCACGTTGACCAGGACCAGCCCGGTGAGCAGGACCGCGATGATGCCGGTGCCGATGACCGTCCCGGCGATGGTGCCGCGCCCGCCGAACAGGCTGGCCCCGCCGATGACCACGGCGGCGATCGCGTTCAGGTTGTCGGTGGCCCCGGAGTCCGGTGATCCGGCGCCGAGGCGGGCCATGACCAGGATGCCGGCCACCCCGGCCAGGAAACCGGCCAGCAGGTAGACCTTGAACAAATGGCGGCGGTCGTTGATGCCCGCCCGGACGACCGCCTCCCGGCTGTCCCCGATGCTCAGCGTGTAGGCACCGAACCGGGTCCTGGCCAGCACCAGCCCGTACCAGATGGTGATCACCGCGGTCACCGCGACCGGGACGGGAATCCAGCCGCCCAGGTTGGTATTGCCCACCGTGGTGACCGAGGCCGGGATGTTCGAGATCTCCTGGCCGTTGTTCAGCAGGTAGCCGAGCCCGGTGGCGATGCCCAGGGTGCCCAGGGTGACCACGAACGGGGGCACCGCGGCCCGGGTGACCAGCAGCCCGTTGAGCGCGCCGAACGCCCCGCCCACCAGCAGCGTGGCCAGGAAGCCGGCGGACAGCGCGAGCGGGGCGGCGCCGGTCGCGGTGGCGAACCAGTGCGCCATCACCCACGCCCCGGCCGTCCCGGCGCAGCCCAGCACGGCGCCGACCGACAGGTCGATGCCGCCGGAGCAGATCACGAACGTCTCGCCGACCGCGAGCAGCAGCACCTCGGTCGCGGTGCTGGAGGTGTTCAGCCAGTTGGCCCGGGTCAGGAAGTAGGGCGAGTCGATGGCGAAGACGACGCAGATAGCCAGCAGCACCCCGCCGATCCACAGGTTGCGCGCGGCGGCGGGCACCCGGTGCAGGTAGCGGAGCGCGGTTCTGGCGGCCGGCGGCACCCGCTCCGCGGCCGGCGCCTGCCTGGTCGCGGTCATGGTCAGTTCACCTCCGCGTCGGTCCCGGCCGGATCCGGCCCGCCGTTCCCGGTCTTGGCCCCGGTGATGTAGCCGACCAGGTTCTCCGCGTTCAGCTCGTCGCCGGCCAGGGTGGAGGCCAGTGCGCCCAGCCGGAGCACCACCACCCGGTCGCACACGGCCAGCACGTCCGGCATCTGGTGGCTGACGAAGATGACCGCGATGCCGTCGTGCTTGACCCGGCGGATCAGGTCGAGCACCTGGTGCTGCTGTTCCACGCCGAGCGCGCTGGTCGGCTCGTCGAGCAGCAGGATCCGGCTGGTCCAGGCGCAGGCCCTGGTGATGGCCAGGGCCTGGCGCTGGCCGCCGGACAGGTCCTGGGCCGCGGCGTGCACGTCCGGGATCCGGGTGTGCAGCCGGGCCAGTTCGCTCGCCGTGTGCGCCGACATCTGCCTGGTGTCCAGCCAGCCGATGCGCCGGGCCAGCCAGCCCCGGGAGATGATCTCCCGGCCGAGAAAGAAGTTGGCCACCACGTCGCGTTGCGCGGCCAGCGACAGGTCCTGGTAGACAGTGGCGATGCCGGCCTGGTGCGCCGCGGACGGACTGCTGAACTGCACCGGCTGGCCGTCGATGAGGATGTCGCCGCCGGACGGCGCGGTCGCCCCGGACAGGATCTTCAGCAGAGTTGACTTGCCCGCCCCGTTATCGCCGACGATGCCCAGCACCTCGCCCGGGTCCACCTGCAGGCTGACGCCGCGCAGCGCCTCGACCCCCCGGTAGTGCTTGCTGATTTCTCGTACCGCCAGCCGAGCAGGCATCGAGCCGTGTCCTTTCTGGGGTGGTGGGAGAGCGGGGGTCAGCCGGGCTGGGGCTGCTGGCCGGGCTGGGCCTGCTGGCCGGCCTGCTGGCCGGCCGCCGCGGCCGCCGCGAGCACCTGGTCAGCGGCGGCGCGCGCCCGGGCCGCGAACCGCGGCCCGGACAGCTCCCGGCTCAGCCGCAGGGACGGGGCTTCCACGCCGACCGGGATGGCGCCGGGCAGCACGCCGAGCAGCTCAGCCAGCGGCAGCTCGCCCTGGCCCGGCAGCAGCCGCCGGGTGCGGGCCTCCACGGCCAGGTCACCGCCGGACACCGGCTGGCCGCGGGGCAGTGCGCCGGGGGGCGCCAGCCCGGTGGGCGGCTCACGCGGCGCGTCGCACAGCTGCACGTAGCTGAGCAGGGCCGGGTCGGCGGCGGCCAGTTCGGCCAGGCTGACCCCGCAGCGCTGCACGTGCAGACTGTCGACCAGCACCCGGCCGCCGGCCGACAGCGCGGCGATGTCCAGCGCGGCACGCAGCGTGTGCACCGGCTTGTAGGACATGAACTCGATCACCGGCCGGACTGCGTAGGGCAGCGCGAGCTGGGTCAGCTCGGCGAACCGGTCGGCCAGCTGGGTCAGGTCGCCGTCCTCGCTGAGCGCATTGAGATAGCGGGCGCCCAGTTCGGCCGCGGCGGCTAACACCGGTTCCCAGTCGCCGCGGGCGCCGTCCAGCCGGATGGCCTCGGCGCCCAGGACCCGCAGGCCGGTGTCGTCCAGCCGCCGGATCGTCTCGGCCAGCATCGGCGACCCCGGGCCGACCGGCCAGGGCTGCTCCCCGTCGGTGGCGGGGGAGATGCGCAGGCTCACACTGCCGAACCCGGCGCCCGCGGCCAGGCTGACCAGATCGGGCGGCGGCACATCGAGCAGCGTCAGGTGTTCGAGGGCGACCTCGCGGCGGCCGGTCATCGGCTGGCGTGGCCCGGGGCCGAGGGCGGGAAGAGGAACATCGTCGTACCTCTGGGGGAGTTATGTACGAACTGGTTAGTCCGTTAGTGTGACAGTCGGCACATGCGTTGTAAAGGGCGTGCTACAAGTCATATGTGCGCAGTGCGGACACAGCGGATCCGCCACCCGGCGCACGGCCTGGACCGAGGGGAGTCCCATGGTGACCACGCCGACCCCGGCGGGAGTGCCGGAGCGCCGCGACGAGCGCCGCCGCGACCCGGAGCGGCGCGGAGACCCCGAGCGGCGCGGGGATCCGGAGCGGCGCGGGGATCCGGAGCGGCACCGGGATCCGGAGCGGCGCCGGGATCCGGAGCGGCGCCGGGACCCGGAGCGCACCCGCCGGGAGATTCTCGACGTCGCCACCCGGGAGTTCGCGCAGATGGGCTACACCGGGGCCCGGGTGGACGAGATCGCCGCGCAGACCCGGACCACCAAGCGGATGATCTACTACTACTTCGGCGGCAAGGAGAAGCTCTACATCGCGGTCCTGGAGCGGGCGTACGCCGCGGCCCGCGCCGCCGAGCAGGACGTCGACGTGGACCACCTGGACCCGGTGACCGCGATCCGGCAGCTGGCCGAGCTGACCTTCGACCATCACCAGTCGCATCCCGACTTCATCCGGCTGGTCAGCATCGAGAACGTGCACCAGGCGCAGTTCATGGCCAAGTCACCCGCGCTGGCCCAGCTGAACACCACCGCGGTCACGCTGACCGGCAAGATCCTGGCCAAGGGGTACGCCGAGGGCGTGTTCGCCCGCCAGGCCGACCCGCTCGACGTGCACCTGATCATCAGCTCGTTCTGCTTCTTCCGGGCGGCCAACCGGTACACCTGGCGGGCCATCTTCGGCCGGGATCCGCTGGACAGCGCGCTGCGCGACCGGTACCGGCAGATGGTGGGCGATCTCGTGGTCAGCTACCTGACCGGCTGACCGCTGCCGCGCGGCACCGCGCTAGGCTCAGGAAAAACTCTTACCGAACGCCATTCGGTGGTGGCTGCCGCGGGAAGGTCCGGAGTATGCGCATCGGAATGCACCTCAACTACGCCGGCGGGTTCGCCGAGACCGTGACCGAGCTGGCCGACTACGAGAAAGCCGGGCTGGACATGGTGTCGGTGCCTGAGGCGTACAGCTTCGACGCGGTCAGCCAGCTGGGTTTCATCGCGGCCCGGACCGAGCGGCTGGAGATCGCGTCCGGGATCTTCCAGCTGTACTCGCGGACCCCGGCGCTCACCGCGATGACCGCGGCCGGTCTTGACTACGTGTCCGGCGGCCGGTTCACCCTCGGCATCGGGGCGTCCGGGCCGCAGGTCATCGAGGGCTGGCACGGCGTGCCGTACGACGCCCCGGTCGGCCGGACCCGGGAACTGATCGAGATCTGCCGGATGGTGTGGCGGCGTGAGCGGCTGCAGTACGCCGGGAAGCACTACACGATCCCGCTGCCGCCGGATCAGGGCACCGGTCTGGGCAAGCCGCTCAAGCTGATCAACCACCCGGTGCGCGAGCGGATCCCGGTCATGATCGCGGCGCTCGGGCCGAAGAACGTCGCGCTGGCCGCCGAACTGGCCGAGGGGTGGCAGCCGATCTTCTACTACCCGGAGAGGGCCGCCGTCGCCTGGGCCGAGCCGCTGGCCGCGGGCCGGGCCAAGCGGGACCCCTCGCTCGGCCCGCTGGACGTGATGGCGGCCGCCCCGCTGGCCATCGGCGACGACGTGTCCGGGTACCTGGACCTGGCCCGGCCGTTCTTCGCGCTGTACATCGGCGGCATGGGGCCGCACCGGGATCAGGGGCACAACTTCTACTACGAGCTCGCGGTGCGGTTCGGCTATGCCGACGCGGCGGCGAAGATCCAGGACGCCTACCTGGCCGGCCGGAAGGACGAGGCGGCCGGGCTGGTGCCCGCCGAACTGCTGGCGGGCACCTCGCTGATCGGCCCGGAGAGCCTGGTCGCCGAGCGGGTCGTGGCGATGCAGGAGTCCGGGGTCAGCACGCTCAACGTCACCCCGCTGGCCGCCACCCACGCCGACCGCGTCCGGCTCATCGAGCAGGTCCGCGACCTAGCCGCCTAGCGCCCACCGCCTCCCCCCCGGGCCCGCGAGCACCCCGACCGACGGTCGGCGGCCACTTATCAGCGCGACACGTGCGGTCGTGCCGGGTGATTTGCCCGGTTTGACCGTACCATCCGCGTGGTGGAGGTGCGAGGGCCGCGGGGTACCAGTGGAGGTCCCGGTGGGCAGTGCGGGAGCTTGCCGGTGCCGCCGAGCTTGCAGGCGATGATCACCACGTGCGGTTGACCGAGTTCAGCACGCTGGCCGCGGTGATCAGGTAGTCGCCGTCGATGGTGACCGGCGTGTTCGTCCAGAACGGCAGCCGGATGGTGCGCAGCACGGCGCCGGTGGCCGCATCGAATGCGTACAGCTCACCATGGAACGTGGTGGTGAAGACCACGTCGTTGGTCACCGCCGCGGCGCCGTACGGCGACGATGGGAGCTTGTCGTCCCATTCGACAGGGCGAAGGTGTGCAGCACGGCGCCGGTGGCCGCGTCGAACGCGTACAGGTCACCGTGCCAGGTCGTGGTGAACACGACGTCGTTGGTCACCGCCGCCGCTGCTGCCGCCGCAGCCCGCGACGGCCAGGCTGGTCAGCACGGCCAGGGATATCCCGGCTGCCGCGTATCCCGCCTTACTCATGGCTGCCTCCTGGTCCGCGTGCCCAGCCCGTCCGGCCAGGTACTGGCGTTAAGAAAAATAGATATCAGAATGATAAGCATGTGGTATCGTGAGGGTCAATCGAGAGTGGGAGGCGTTCGGCGATGGATTCGTTCACCGGGAAGCTCGCCGCGGTGACCGGCGGTGGCTCCGGCATGGGGCGGGAGCTGGTTCGCCAGCTGGCCGCGCAGGGCTGCTCGGTCGCGGCCTGCGACATCAACGCGGAGTCGGTCACGGAGACCGCGGCGCTGGCCCGGGCGGCCGCGGACGAGCGGGTGGTGGTCACCAGCCATGCCTGCGACGTGGCCGACGAGGCGCAGGTGCTGCGGTTCCGCGACGCGCTGCTGAAGGAACATGAGGCGGATCACGTTGACCTGGTGTTCAGCAACGCCGGCATCGGGGGAGCGGGCAGTTTCGTCTGCGACAAGCGGGAGGACTGGGAGCGCACGTTCGCCATCGACTTCTGGGGCACGTACTACTGCGCGCGGGCGTTCCTGCCGCTGCTCATCGCGAGCGGCGACGGGATTCTGGTCAACACCAGCAGTGTGAACGGGTTCTGGGCGACGCTGGGCCCGGGCATGCCGAACACCGCGTACAGCACGGCCAAGTTCGCGGTGAAGGGCTTCACCGAGGCGCTCATCGAGGACCTGCGGACCAACGCGCCCCAGGTCACGGTGGCCGTGGTGCTGCCCGGGCACGTGGGCACGGACATCCTCAGGAATTCCCGCCGCATCCTCGGCTACGCCGGGCCAGAGCAGATGAGCGAGGACGAGCTGGAGGAGGCCCGCCCCGCACTGGCCCGGCTCGGCCTGCCGGTCCAGGACGCGTCCCTCGACGAGTTGCGCGAAACGGTGGTCAAGCTGGAAAACCAGTTCAAGGACAGCGCTCCGCTCAGTGCGGCCGCGGCGGCGACGATCATCCTGGACGGGGTGCGGGCCGGCCACTGGCGCATTCTGGTCGGCGACGACTCCATCGGGGTGGACCGGGTGGTGCGCGCCCGGCCCGAGGCCGCGTACGACTACGCCGCGCTGGCCGCGGCCGCCGGCGAGACGCTGGGGGCGGACGCGCAGTAGCCGTCACTCCTCCTGGGCGCCGCGCTCTTTCAGCCAGGTAACCAGCGCCTGGCGCATCGTGTCCGGCTGGCCGGCCGCCTGAACGGGCGGGGCGTCCGCGTAGTCAGGCGTGGCGTCGATGTTGGCGCCCCGGCCGAGCAGGTACTCGGCCATCCGCCGCTGGCCGCCGTGGCAGGCCTGCCAGAACGCCTCGTCCAGGTCCTCCTGGCTCGGGGTGGGATCGGCCTCGAGAAACTCGTCCACCCGGGCCTGGTCGCCGAGCGCCGCCGCCTGCCACAGGCTGCCGATGCGGGCGCCCCGCGCGACCAGCAGCCGGGCCACCTGCCAGCAGCCGTAGGCAACCGCGTTGACCAGCGGTGGCCCCGCGATGGGCCCGGCGCTGGGCGCTTCGATGTCGGCCCCGCCGTCGATCAGCGCGGCGGCCACGGCTACGTCGTCGCTGCTCGCCGCCCAGTGCAGCGGGGTCTCCGGCTCGGGCTCGTCCGGGTGCCCCGGGTCGGCCGGGCCGCCGTTGGGGTCCGCGCCGGCGTCGATGAGCAGCCGGGCGATCTCCGGGCCGCACGGGAAGTAGCCCGGCCAGTCCGCCACCATGTGCAGCGGGGTCCTGGTGCCGTTCCGGTCGCCGATCCGCCAGCTGGGCAGGTCCGGGTGCTCGCCGATCAGCCGCCGGATCGTGGCGACGTCGCCGCCGCGGACGGCCAGCAGCAGCTCGATCGCGGCCGGATCACCGCTCGGGATCAGGTCGTCCGCATGCCCGTCAGTCATGGCACCCCCAGCCTCGGGTCTGCTACCGATCCTCGCACCGGGCTACGACATTGTGCGCAGGGTTGGCCGCCTGACATTCGGGCAGCCTGTGTCGTCGGAGGGGGGAGACGAGGGACTGAATCTGCCTACGCAAGGGGACTGACGATGAAGGCCATCCGCACTCACGAACCAACCGGCGTCAGCGGGCTTGTCTTCGAGGACGCGCCTGATGCCAAGCCCATGTTCGGCGACGTACTGGTCAAGGTCGCCGCGTGCGGCATCACGCACAACGAGCTGGACTGGCCCATCTGGACCTGCCGGGCCGGTCATCAGCGAACCGCGATCATCCCTGGCCACGAGGTGTCCGGGGTGGTCGCCGGGGTGGGATTCGGGACAGCCTGGTTCGCCGTCGGCGACGAGGTGTTCGGGCTGACCGACCAGCTCCGTGACGGGGCGGCCGCCGAGTACGTCGCCGTCGAAGCCCGTAACGTGGCCCGGAAGCCGCGGACCGTCGACCACGTCCACGCCGCGGCGGTGCCGCGGGCCGGCCTGACGGCCTGGCAGGGCCTGTTCGACCACGGAAAGCTGGCCAAGGGGCAGACGGTGGTCATCCACGGCGCGGGCGGGGCGGTCGGGTCGATGGCGGTCCAGCTGGCCCGCTGGGCCGGCGCCGAGGTGATCGGGACCGGGCGCGGCCACTCCCGGGCGCTGGTCACCGAGCTGGGCGCGGACCGCTATGTCGCGCTGGACGCCGACCGACTCGACGAGGTGGCCGGCCAGGCCGACCTGGTGTTCGACACGATCGGCGGCGAGGTGCTGGCCCGGTCGGCCGCACTGCTCCGGCCCGGGGGAACGCTGGTCACGATCAAGGCGGACTCGTCGCCGCCCGCCAGCCGGGGCGACATCAAGACGGTCGTCTTCATCCAGGAGTCCAGCCGCGCCCAGCTGACCGAGCTGGCCCGCCTGGTCGACGAGGGGCAGCTGCGCCCTCAGGTCGGCGCGGTGTACCCGCTTGCGCAAGCGGTCAAGGCGTACAGCGCGAAGGCCGCCGGCGGCGTCCCCGGCCGGATCGTCCTCCAGCCCTGACCCACCGGGGAACTGCAGCCGGAGGGCTAGCTGCCCGGGCGCGATTGAAGTAGCCCGGCGATGAGCAGCCCGACCATGCGGCGCGCGTCGTAGCGGGAGTCGCCGTCGCCGCCGCCGACACCGACGCACAGGCTGCCGACGGCGCGCAGGAGCTCGTAGGCATCCACATCAGCGCGAATCTGGCCGGCGGCGGCAGCGGCGTCGAGCAGCTGAGCGCACACGGGCACGAGGCGGTCGAGAAAGTAGGCGTGCAGCGTCTCGAAGCGGGCGTTGTCGGACTGCAGCGCCGTGGCGAGTCCGTGCTTGGTGATCAGGAAGTCAACGAACAGATCGATCCACTGCGTCAGCGCGGCGTGCGGTGTGCTGCTGCTGGCCAGCAGGGCCGGTCCGGCCTCGGCGCAGGCCTCGACCTGGTGGCGGTAGACGGCGATGATGAGGTCGGCCCGGGTCGGGAAGTGGCGGTAGATCGTGCCCATCCCGACGCCGGCCCTGGCCGCGATGTCGCGGACCGGCGCGTCCACCCCGGAAGTCACGAACACGGCGGCAGCAGCGGCCAGCAGCGCCTGCTCGTTCCGCCGGGCATCGGCCCGCTTACCAGGCGGCATGCCCTGCACGCCCGTCGTCGCCGGACATCCTGCCACTCTCCCGTCGCTCACTTGCAAAGCGGAACAGTGCTCCGTATATTGAGCGGAGCAACGTTCCGCTTGCCATCGTGCCACAGCGGCGGCGGAGACAGCCACCAGCCGTGGCACCGCTAGCGCACCCAAAGCACAGGAGGCACATCATGCACGTGCGGTTCGGGATCGCGACGGCCCCGCAGCAGGTCACCTACCGCGACGTGCTGCGGGTCTGGCGGGAGGCGGACACGATCCCGGAGATCGAGCACGCGTGGCTGTTCGACCACCTGATGCCGATCGCCGGCGACCCCGACGGGCCGGTCTTCGAAGGCTGGACGCTGCTTTCCGCCCTGGCCGCGCAAACCGGACGGCTGCGTCTCGGCCTGCTGGTGACCAGCAACCGGTTCCGGCCGCCCGCGATGCTGGCCAAGATCGCTGCGACCGTCAACGTCGTCTCCGGCGGGCGGCTCGAATTCGGCATCGGCGCAGGATCACGGCCCGGCCACCCGGTGGCCCGGCGTGAGTACGAGGCACACGGCCTGCCCTTCCACGACTCGGCGTACGCGGTCGGCAGCCTGGCCGAAGCGTGCACGGTCATCCGGCGGCTGTGGACCGAGGACAAACCGTTCGACTTCGACGGCAGCTACCTCCAGCTGACCGGAGCGTTCGGCAACCCCAAACCCGTGCAGCGGCCGCACCCGCCGATCCTCATCGGCGGACGCTCTACCGCGACGCTGCGCGTGGTCGCCGAGCACGCCGACGTCTGGAACTTCCCCGGCGGTGACATCGACGACGCCCTCCGGCGCGGCGCTGTGCTGGACCGCCTGTGCGCCGAGATCGGCCGCGATCCTGCCTCGATCACCCGGTCCCTTGTCCTGCCGGTGTCCTACGACCACCCGGGCCGCACCCGGGACGCGATCGCCGCCGCCACCGGCGCCGGCTTCCGGCACATCGTCCTGAGCTTGGCGGCGCCGTATCCCGGCAACGCGGCACGATGGGTCGCCGACGAGCTCATCAACGGGCAGGCCTAGCCGCTCACCCCGGCCGAAGTGGGCCGCGGCCCTGTAGTCGGCAGGTTGATCCCGGCCGCGCGCAGCCGCACCTTGACGTCGCGCTCCGCAGTCTCCTGCACGCTGGCCGGCCTATCCCGGCTACCCTCCTGCCGTGACCTCGCAGCCAGCCAGCGGCGCAGAACTCGAGCGGCAGCGCGCGGAACTGGCCGCCGCGTTCAGCGACGGCCAGCAGCCACCCGGGCAGCTCTACGCCAACCACGTCACGGACACCGACGTGGTCATCGCCCGGGAGGGCGACGAGCCCCAGCTCGTGGTGCTGTTCTCGCACCGCGACTTCCCGGGCGTCCGGTTCGGCCACCAATGCCGGCCAGGCGAGCCCGAGGCGCACCGCTCGCTGATGACAAGCATCGAAGCCCGCCAGCTGCACCTGATGATGGACGATCCGCCCGCTCCGGACAGCGCGGCATCACCTGGACGTACTGGGGAGCGCGGATTCCCGGGATCGAGCACCAGCGCAACTACATCGAGACCGCCTTCCGGCGGGGCTGGCGGGCGGCCGGCGGCCGGGTCATCACCGAACGCTGCTACGCCGAGGCCCGCCGGGTCCTGGACCACGGTGGCTGGACCGGCCTCGGCCGGGCCACTATCGACGCCGTCCGGAACGGTGCCCAGCCCGGGGATCCGCTGCCCGCGGAGCCCTACATCGACCACGTCACCGACCCGGAAGTGATCATTACCGGCAGTGGCCCGGGCCGGTGCGTCGCCGTCCTGTTCTCGTACCGGGACTTTCCCGGCGTCCGGTTCGGGCACCGCTTCGAACCCGACGACAGCGGCTTGCCGCAGATCTGGCTGAAAGAAGCGATCGAAACCGGCGAACTGGACCGGATGATGGCCGACCCGCCCGCCCCGGACAGCGCCGGCATCATATGGACCACCTGGGAAGACTGGGCAGACGACGACCCAGCCGGGGAAGCACGACCGGGCTAGCCGACTGGCGGCTGGCCGGCCGGTGGCTGGCCGGCTGGTGGCTGGCTGGCCCGGCATTCCTGCCGCACCCGGACTCTGGCCCGGCTCGCCGCCGCGCCCGGCCAGCAACGGCCGGGCGCGCTCAACGGCGTCCGGGCTACTGACGTCAGCCGGTGAACGGCTCAAGCAGGTGGCTGAAGTCCCAGGTGTTCTGGGTGATGCCGGAGCAGGTATTGCTGTCCCGGGTGCCGGGGCAGCCGCCGTTGTCCCGCTGGATGGCCCAGACCGACAGCAGGTTCATGTTGTTGGCCTGCGCGAAGTTCAGCATCGTCTGGGCGTCGCTGAGCGAGGTGACCTCGGTCTTCTTCGGGTAGTCATCGATGCCCGGGAGCAGCGTCATCGCTTCCATGGTCCACAGCTGGGCCGAGCTGAGGTTCGGGAAGATGCTGGCTAGCTGGGTGTGCGTGCTGGTCGCCGCGTTGATCGCGGCCTGGCCCATGTTCACCGTTCCCTCGCCCGCGATGTAGTAGTCGAACACCATGATGTTGACCGAGGTCACTGTGGCGCCGTTGGTCACCGCGTTCTGCAGCACCGCCTCGCCATTGGGGTCCAGGCCATACTGCTCCACCGGGAGCGTGTACTGGATCTGCAGCGGGATGCCGTTCGCTCGCCGCCCACTGCTCGGTCAGCGCGATCGCCTTGTTCCGCCGGTCGATGCCCGCGGTGTTGTTCAGCGACTTGGCTTCCACGTCCATGTCCAGCCGGGTCACGCCGAGCGTCGTGATCACCTGCTCGTAGTCGGCGGCGATCTGGCTGACGCTGGTGCATGAGTCCGCGATCTCGGTGCCGCCCTGGTCAGCGCTGTAGCCGCCGAACGACGGGATCACGTCACCGCCCGGCCGCCCGCAGCGCCGCTATGTCGGACGCGTAATAGCTGAGCGGCTGGGCCGAGTTGCCGTTCCAGTCGAGGGAGCACGAGTTCTTCCCGGTGGACTGGAGGAAGGCCAGCGTGAAGTACTTGACTCCGGACTGCTGGGCGGTCGTCGCGAGGCTCGGCGTGTTCGGTGCCAGATAGGTCTCGTAGTACGGGGCGTAGACGTGCGCGGGCAGCGGCGGGTAGCTCGCGGCGGCCGCGCCGCTCAGGCCTTGCCCTGCCGACCAGAACAGGGCAGCGGTCACGGCGAGGCCGGCGGCCAGGCGATGGCTCATGGAGCGTCTCCCCTCGGATGACTGTCAGGAGGCCGGGATGTCGATCTTGGGGACGTTCCAGCCGGACACGCTGATGACCGGGGTGGCGCCTTGCAGGTCAGCGGAGTTCCAGGTGACGGTGAGCGTCTGCGACTCGCCGGGGAACAGCGTGATGTCGTTGCCCTGCCAGATCGACGACTGCAGCTCGTTGTCCCCGGGCAGTTCCGGCCGGTGGCCGTGCCGCGGCGCACGTCGGCGCGCAGCAGGAACGCCACCGTGGACGACGAGGTGTTGGTGATCGTGACGGTGCTGGCCCGGTCCGCGCCGTCCGGGCCGGACTGGCTGCGCGTGGCGGCGGTGGCGGTGACGGCCGACTGTCGGCAGCGTCTGCGAGCGCCTGCAGGTTGGCGTACTGCGACATCGTGCCCTGCGGCTTGCCGAGTGTCTTGGACCAGTGACCACGTCCTGCTGCGTGGACAGCCAGTAGACGTTGCGGTCGATCGGGTGCCGTTCTGCTGGAGCAGCAGCTCGACGAAGTAGACCTGGGCCGGGCTGCGGCGGGTCGGCACCTTGGGGGTCAGGACGCTGTTCGCACCTGCTGGCTGGCGAGCGTGATGTTGCTCGCCGTCTGGTCGTCGAGCAGGCTGCCGGCCAGGTTGTACACCTTGGCCTCCACCGACAGCCCGGACTGGGCTGGTGTTGCTCAGGTTGTCCAGCGTGACGGTGCCGTTGTCGAGCGCGTACAGGGCGTGCAGCCGCCGTTGGCCTCCTGCGCGCCGAAGTAGCTGCCGGCCTGGTCGCCGTCGTTGTTGTACAGGTCCCACAGCAGGCTCGGCCAGCCCTTGTTCATCTGCCAGTAGATCGTGCCGGTGGACGGCAGCTGGGTGTGTTCGCGTGGCCGATGAACGCCTCGAACTGCGCCCGGGTGTTCTCGTAGTTCTGGGCCTGCGCCTCCTCGACGTACTGGCCAGGCCCGACCAGCGGGCCGTACCTGGCCGTGAGCGCGGTATCGAAGTTGAACAGCGTGCCGAAGCGAGTAGCCGATGTTGCAGGGCGCCTCGTAGTTGGTGTGGTACTGGTTGAAGCCCGGGTTCTGCCACAGGTTCGCCAGGTCGTGGCCGACATGAACCGTTGGAGCGAGTCGAGCGTGGGCACGGTGTCCCCGGCGCTCTGCTCGCTGTCATAGCCCCACGACCCGCCGGCATTGGTCAGCGTCGAGTCGGTGGTGTCGAAATGGGTGGTGTCGTACCAGTAGTTCGGCGGCACCCAGTCGTAGGGGCCTTCCTTCTCGCCGGAGGGCCGAGTGCGGGCTGGACTTGTACTCGGCCGAGGAGATGATCGGGCTGGTAGAAGTCCGCCTGGCTGAACCCGGTGAGCGACACGGATTCCTGCTGGCGGTCGGCTGCGTTGTCGCTCCACTGGAAGCTGAACACGCTCGGGTGGTTGCGCAGGTTGCTGCCGATGGCCAGCGCGGAGTTCTGCATGATGGTAGTCGCGCCGCGGTCAGGCTGCTGGCTGAGCTGCCACGCGTCGCAGCACTGGAAGCCGGCGTTGACCAGGATGCCCGCCTGGTCCATCTGCTGGAACCAGTCGTCCGGCATGAGGTGGCCCTCGAGCCTGATCGTGTTGACGCCCATGTTCTTCATCAGCGCGATCTGCTTGGCGGTGTCGGCCGCCGAGTAGTGCAGGAACAGGTTCGGGTCGAAGCCGCCGCCGCGGATCACGATCGGCACGCCGTTGATCTTGAATGCCCGCGCACCGGCCGGCTCGATGGCGTTCGATCCGGTCAGGTAGGAGGTCACCGTCCTGATGCCGAACGTCTCGGTGGTCGAGTTCAGCTGATGCCGCCTGCGCGACGGGTGACGCCAGCGTGTACAGCGGCTGCGCGCCCATCTGGTACGGCCACCAGACCTGCGGGCTGGTGATCGTCAGGCCGGGAAGCTGCCCGGCGTGAACGGACGGTCTGGGTGCGTGCTGGCCGGCACGGTGACGTTCTGGCTGACGGTGATCGGCGTGCCGCTGCTCGGCGGGGTGATGGTCGCGGTCACCACGCCGGTCTGGGCGTCGAGGTGTTGTTGGTGATGTCGGTCTTGACGGTCAGCGCTGAGCTGCGAGGTCGGCCGCGTTGTTCTCGATGACGTGCGCGTTGCTGTCGGCCAGCGCGCCATCGACCTGGAGCTGGACGGGGAACTGGATGCCGGTGTTGTTGTCCGGCGGGATCTGCGTCCAGTCCACGTTGTCGAGGGTGAACATGCTGTTGGGGTTGTTCGGGTTCATCTCGATCGCCAGCGAGTTGGTGCCCGCCATGATCAGGCTGGTGACGTTGAACGTGAACCGGGTGTAGGCGCCGGTCACCGTGGCCGAGGTGGCGACTTCGGTGCCGTTACCCAGACATTGGCCGAGCCGATGACGCCATTGACGACCAGCGTGGCGGCCTGGCCGGTCTGCAGGTCGGGGTGAAGTCGGTGCGCCACCACCAGGGCACGCTGAACCTGCTGATCGTGTCCGCGCCGATCTTGGGTCATGTGAGCCGTAGCACAGCTTCATGTTGTCGGAGAAGAACACGCTGTTCGGGCCGCTGGTGCTCTGGTTCACCGGCTGCAGGGCGGTGTCGCCGGGCACTGGCCGTTCTGCGCCAGGGCCTCGATTTCGGTGCCTGGTGCACCCGCATCGTCGTTGGTGACCGGCAGCCAGCGCTGGTGTTGAAGCCGGGGGTGGAGATCTGCGCGCCGGTCTGGGTGGCGACGGCGCTGCTGTCACCGTCCAGCCGGGCGGCGCCCAGGTTGGATATGTCGCTGGCCCCGGTACTGGACGGTGAGCTGAGGGCGGCCTGCGCGGCCCGGGTCAGCCGCGCGGCTTGCGCGGCCGGTGCCAGCGGTGCGGCCTGCGCTGTCGAGGCCAGCCCGATCAGGACTGAGGCCGAGACGAGCACCGTGGCCCAGCGAGCGGAAACGTGGCCGATGACGTGACTCATGGCTGCAGCTCCTGTCCTGCGGCGGCGCTGCCGCGAACGCTGGATGCTCCCGCTGAATCTTCGTTCAGTTCGTATACTTTCCAAACAAACCTGTCAAGGCGGCCTCATCGAGGAGTTCCTGCCGCCCAGGACTGCGGGCAGGTCGGCGTGCGTCCGGCGGAACGTAACTACCGGGTTCGTGGGCTCAGGAAGGGCGGCGGGAGGCCCAGGAAGCGGGCCACGTCAGCCGCGTCGGCGGCCAGCTCGGCGCGGTCCGCGGCGGCCAGCTCGTCCAGCTCGGTCAGCACGACCCGGCCGCCGGGCAGGCCCCAGGTGCCGACAGCGCGGCCGCGCACCATGGCGAACGGCCGGAACATGCCGCCCTGCACGATGGCCCGCTCGTGCCGGCCGAGCACCGGGGCACGGGACTGCCAGCCGTGCAGCACCGGGTCGAACGCGCCGAGCAGCCGGGCAGGCGGCAGCCCGGCTGGCGCACCGCCGCCTGGTGCCTCGCCGCGGCTGGCTCCCCGGCTAGGCCATCCGGCCGTTCCGCCGCCCTGCTCCGGCCCCGGGCCAGGCTGACTAGCCCGTCGTCCCGCTGCACCAGCTCGGCCGCGATGCCCGCCAGCCCGCGGCGCGCGTCGCGCAGCGGCAGGCCGGACCACCTGGCCAGGTCCCGGTCTTCCGCCGGACCGTGGCCAGCCAGGTAGCGGCGGGCCAGCCAGCCCAGCCCGGCCTCCCGGTCCACCGCGGGTGGTCCGCCCAGCCAGTCCCGGGCCAGCACGTAAGCCTGCTCCGGACCGGCCATCGGGCCGCGTACCGCGATGCCGCGCAGCCCGGCCAGGAACAACAGGTACACCAGCGCCTGCCCGGCGGTGCGCAGCCCGGCCGCCTGGAGCCGCGTCGCCCAGCTGGGCCCGGGTGAGCGGGCCGTCTTCGTGCAGCGCGCGCTCGATGACCGCGGCGCCGCGGTCCGCCTGGTCCGGTGGGATGCCTTCCTGGGCCAGCCGCCGGAAACAGCCGGTGTGCAGCGGCGGGGTGGTCAGCTGATGCAGCGGCCAGTAGTCCACGCTGCGCACCAGATGCAGGGTGCCCCGGTTCAGCCAGCCGGTCACCAGCGTGCGCCGCTCGGTCAGCGCCGCGTCCACGTCCGCCGCGGTCAGCCCGGTGCTGCGGGCCCGGACGGCCAGCCGGGCGCCGCGCGGATCCTGCCCCTGGATAGCCAGCAGCCGCCCGGCCACCGCCTCCGCGGTGGCCGCGGGCGGGCCGGACAGCAACTGGGCGGCGCCGCGTTCGGCCAGCACCCGGGCCTGGGCTGGCGCGGCCGCCGGATTTGCCATGGCCCGATCGTGCCACCCGGCACCGACGGCGCCCCCGGAGCCGCCCGGTGGCTGATCGCTGGACGGCGCGCCTGCCACCGGACGGCCGGGGGTCAGGCACCGTGCGGCAGGATGGCGGGTATGTCTGCGGCAGATGTCCCGATCGAGGTCCGGGTGGCCCGCGCGGCCGACGAGGCGCAACTAGCCCGGCTGGACCGTGTCGCGTGGACGCCGGAGAGCGGGTTCCCGTCGGTTACCCGCCAGGCCGGGGGCCTGTTCTTCACCGCCGGGAGCCCGCCGCAGGCCCACCTGGTCGGCACCATCGACGGCGCCGTGGTCGGCTACATCAGGCTGGGCGTGCCCTCGCCGCTGCCGGAGGAGGCGCACGTGCTCTCCGTGCACGGGCTCGCGGTAGCGCCGGAGGCGCGGCGGCGCGGGGTGGCCACCGCGCTGCTCACCGCGGCCGAGCAGCGGGCCTGGGAACGCGGTGCGCGCAAGCTGAGCCTGCGCGTGCTGAGCACCAACCCGACCGCCATCCGGCTGTACACCCAGCTCGGCTTCGAGCAGGAGGGGCGGCTGCTCGGTGAGTTCCTCATCGAGGGCCGCTACGTAGATGACCTGCTGCTGGCCAAGCGCCTCGGCGACGCCGCCCGCTAGGTGCTGCTGGTGTGACGAATGGGACGAGCAGGGCAGCGGTGCGAGCGGTGCGGGCGGACGACCTCACCGGCGGGCGAGAGCCTCCAGCAGCGCGATGGCCGCGAGCCCGGTCATAGGGGACGAACAGGTGGTCGTGGTGGTAGCCGGCGACCACATTGCAGCTCAAGCCGGCCTGGGCCAGTTCGCTGGCCACCGCCGCGGTCAGCCCGACCGCGTCCAGCGCCGAGCTGACCCGCAGGGTGATCCAGCCGGCCACGTAGTCATAGCCCAGGCCGGCCGCGTCCGCCTCGTGCTGGGGCAGGACGAGGGTGCGGCCCTCCGGTTCGGTCACGGTGACGACCGGCGTGATCCCTGGCGGCACCGGCCCGGTCACCGTGCTGAACACGAAGCGACCTGGGTTCAGCTGGGGGCGCATGCCGCGGAGCAGCTGGGTGAGGTCACGTTCTGCCGCCATAGCGCTGCATCGTAGCCGTCGCCGCCAACCCGGTAGTCGTGACTGCCAACCCGCTAGCCGTCACTGCCAGCCCGGCTTAGCCTTAAAATGGAAACGCAATTGTAATTCGCTAAGCCTTTTAACATTTTTCATTTTGTGATACGGTGTTCAATAACGTCGGATATTGTCCGCAGCGTGCAAATACAACACCTGCCGAGCCAGACCGCACTCACCGCGGCGGCCGCCCGGGCGGCCCACCTGATCGTCGACCAGCCGCCCCGCATCTACACCGATCAGCTGGCCGCGGCCCTGCTCGGCGAGCAGGCCGGGGAGTTCATCGGCTATCACCGGGCACACGGCGAGCACCCGGTGCTGTCCGCCGCCCGGGCCCAGGTGACCTGCCGCAGCCGGTACGCCGAGGACCGGCTGGCCGACGCGGCCGCCCGGGGCATCACGCAGTACGTGATGCTGGGTGCCGGGCTGGACTCCTTCGCGTACCGCGCCACGCGGCCGGCCCGCGTCCAGGTCTTCGAGGTAGACCATCCAGCCACCCAGGAATGGAAGCGCGGCCAGCTGGCCAAGGCCGCGATACCGATCCCGGACGGGACCATATTCATCCCCGCCGACTTCGAGTACGACTCGCTGGCCGCCCGGCTGCGCGCGGCCGGCTTCGACCACGGCCGGCCCGCCCTGATCAGCTGGCTCGGCGTCACCATGTACCTCACCCAGCCAGCCATCAGCCAGCTCCTCGAAGAGATCAGCACGTGCGCCCCGGGCACCGAGCTGATCACCGACTACATGCTGCCGCCCGGGCTGCGCGACGCCGACGGCCAGAGCTACGCCGACCAGGTCGGACCGGTCGCGGCGCAGCGCGGCGAGCCGTGGCTGAGCTGCCTGGCCCCGGACGAGATGTCCGCCCTGCTGAAGGCGCACGGCTTCGAGCCGGGTCGAGCACGTCAGCCAGCGGGACTCGATCGCGCTGGCACTCTGGGACCGGTCCGACACGCTCCGCCCGATCCGCCTGTCCATGCTGGCCCACGCCTCGATCCCGGGCTGAGCGCGGCGCTACCCGGCCGCCCACGCCACGATCCTGGGCTGAGCACGGTGCTCACCCCGACGGCCGCCCGCGTACAGTCGGGGCATGCCGGAAATCGAGCTGGGCCGCCGCCAGCGGCTGCGGCCCATGGTGGCCGCGCTCGGCGCCGATGCCGCGCTGATCACCAGCCTGCCCAACGTCCGCTACCTGACCGGCCTGGCCAGCTCCAACGCGGCGCTGCTGCTGCCCGTGACGGGCGACGCGGCGGTGCTGGCCACCGACGCCCGGTACGCCGGGGCGGCCCGCCGCGACGCACCGACCTGGAGCTGCTCACCGAGCGGTTCATCGAGCCCGCGCTGGCCCAGCTCGCGCGCAGGACGCGGCCTGACGGCGGCTGGCTTTCGAAGCGCAGGAGATGACCGTGCAGCGGCACCAGGAGTTCGCCGCCGCGTCGCCTGGCCTGGACCTGGTAGCCGCTGGGCCAGCCGGTGGAGCAGCTACGGATGGTCAAGGACGAGGCGGAGATCGCCCGGCTGGCCCAGGCCTGCGCGATCACCTCACAGGCGTTCGGCCAGATCGTCGCCAGCATCCGGCCCGGAATGACCGAACGCGAGCTGGCCCTGCTCGTCGAGCGCACCATGGCCGACCTGGGGGCGGAACAGCCCGCGTTCGAAACCATCGTGGCCAGCGGGCCGAATGGCGCCATCCCGCATCACGCGCCGTCCAGCCGCCCGCTGGCGGCCGGTGACCTGGTCACCATCGACTGCGGGGCCCGGTACGCCGGCTACCACGCGGACATGACCCGCACCGTCGCGCTCGGCCCGCCCGCCGACTGGCAGCGCGACATCTATGACCTGGTGGCCGCGGCCCAGCAGGCCGGCATCGACGCGGCCGTGCCGGGCGCGGACGTCGCCCAGGTGGACGGCGTGGCCCGCGGGCTGATCAGCCAGGCCGGTTACGGCGACCAGTTCACCCACGGTCTCGGCCATGGCGTGGGGCTGGAAGTCCATGAGGCGCCGATCATGGGGTACGGCCGGACGGGTACACTCGGAGACCGGGTCCCCATCACCGTCGAGCCCGGTATCTACCTGCCGGGGCGCGGCGGCGTCAGGATCGAGGACACCCTGGTGGTGCGCGCCGCGGCGGGGACGGCGGCATCGCAGGAGCTTCTCACCACTACCACCCGGGAACTACTCGTCCTGTAACCGGCAGGCGGGCATACCCGTACGCAGGAGATAGACAGACGTGGCCACCACGAACGACCTCAAGAACGGCATGACGCTGAACATCGACGGCCAGCTCTGGACCGTCGTCGAATTCCAGCACGTCAAGCCGGGCAAGGGCGGCGCCTTTGTCCGCTCCAAGCTGAAGAACGTGCTCTCCGGGAAGGTCGTGGACCGCACCTTCAACGCAGGAGTCAAGGTCGACGTGGCCAACGTTGACAAGCGGGAGATGCAGTACCTCTACCGAGAGGGCGACGACTTCGTCTTCATGGACACCCAGGACTACGACCAGCCGCACATCCCGAAGGACACGGTGGGCGACGCCGCGGACTACCTGCTCGAGGAGCAGACCGCGACGGTGGCGTTCAACGACGGCACGCCGCTGTACGTCGAGCTGCCCGCCTCGGTGGAGCTGACCGTCAGCCAGACCGACCCGGGCGTGCAGGGCGACCGGTCCACCGGCGGCACCAAGCCGGCCACGCTGGAGACCGGCGCGCAGGTCCAGGTGCCGCTGTTCATCACCACCGGGGAAAGGGTCAAGGTGGACACCCGTACGGGTGACTACCTCGGCCGCGCCTGAGCCTGCCGGTAGCGAACCAGCCGGTGCCCGCGCGAAGTAAGGCCCGCAAGCGGGCCCTAGACATCCTGTTCGAGGCCGAGGTACGTGGCGAGCCCGTGCCCGTCTCTACTGGAACAGCGCATCATCGCGGCCAGCCCGCCGGTCAGCGAGTACGCGGCGGAACTGGTCCGCGGCGTACAGGCGCACCGCGAGCGCATCGACGAGTTGCTGGCCGAGCACGCCGAGGGCTGGTCGCTGGACCGGATGCCGGCGGTGGACCGCAACGTGCTGCGCATCGGCCTCTACGAGCTGCTGTGGGCGGACGACGTGCCGGATGCGGTGGCCATCAGCGAAGCGGTGCTGCTGGTCCGCGACCTGTCCACCGACGCGTCTCCCGCGTTCGTGAACGGGCTGCTCGGGCGGCTGCTCAAGCTCAAGCCCACGCTGACCGTGTGAGCCCGCCGAGCCATTCTTTGCTTAACGCCAACTAGGCGGCAGCGAACCTGACTTGCAGGCCGTGCTTGCGCAGTACGGAAATGAACCAGAGTACGGATGCGCCGATGCCCGCTACGGTCAGGGCGATCGTGGCCACGGTGGAAAGCATCAGGAACATGCTGGCCGTCTCGGTCACCATCATCACGCCCAGGCTGGCCGTGAGGACCAGGAAGATGCCGGACCAGAGCCAGGTGGCGCCCTGGAAGAACCGGTGCAGCCCGGGGTGATGGGCCGGATGGCGCAGCGCCACCACCTCGGCGGCCAGCTTGGCCACGATCGGGTTCGGCCCGCGGGCGGTCCGGGCGAACAGGAAGAACATGATCAGGTAGCCGAGCGGGAACTGGAGCAGGAAGATCCAGAGTTCGCCGGTGGCCAGGACAATCACGGTCTGCAGGGTGAGCACGATGGCCGAGATGGTCAGCAGGCTGGGCACCGAACCCGAGAAGATCTTGCGGATCAGCGCGGTGGCCCAGATTGCCCCGGTTCCGACCAGCAGCCCGACGGTCTGGCCGCCGAGCCAGGCGCCGAGAACGTAGGCCACGAGGGGGAGGCCGACGGACTCGCTCAGGCTCAGCCCAGTGCAACGGAGCAACCGCAGCGGCCGGGGGAGCTCAAGGTGCTCGTGCATGGGGGAGAGCCTAGGGGTTACGTCGCGGACGCGAGGCCGGTTTGGACATCGATGACCATTCTCCTAGCCAGCTCAGAGGAAAGCGGCAGATAACCCGCAGGCCCTGCCATGTTGGCGTAGTTCTGCCCGCCCGCGCCGGTGCTAATCCAGGTAGTAAAGGTGTGCACCGACCGGCGGGTTTCGCCGGGAACCGCTGCTATCACCACGGTTTCTGGCCAAGCATGGTTCACCACGACCGAGGGCACGTCCCGGGATTGTCGTTGATCAGCACTACATTGGGAGCAGGGTGAGCGAGGAGGGGTGGCCGTGCAGGCACAGCCTGGGCAGGCACAGTACGCGGAAGGCCGGCCCGCGCCGGAGCAGGGTGTACCGGAACACAGTGTGCCGGGGCACCGGATGCACCGGTACGACGACGCGCGCACCATGGTGGTCCGGGATGTGCTGGCCGCGGTGACCGCCGAGCTGACCGCGCAGACCGGCCGGGCCCAGCTGGACATCATCGACGCAGGCGGCGGGACCGGCGGCTTCGCGGTGCCGCTGGCCGCGGCCGGGCACACGGTCACCGTGCTCGACCCGAGCCCGGACTCGCTGGCCGCCGCGCAGCGCCGCGCGGCGGAGATGTCGGTGCCGCTGCGCGCGGTCCAGGGGGATGCCACCGACCTGGCCGCGCTGGCCGGCGGTCAGGGTGCCGATCTGGTGCTGTGCCACAGCGTCCTGGAGTACGTGGATTCCCCGGCCGCCGCGATGACCGCGGTGGCCAGCGTGCTGCGGCCGGGTGGCGCGGTGAGCGTGCTGGCCGCCAGCGCAGTAGCGGCGGTCATCCACCGGGCCCTGGCCGGGCGCTTCGACGAGGCGCGGCGGCTGCTCGCCGCGGTCGCCGCGACAGGCACGGTGGCCCCGCGCCGGTTCACTCTGGCCGAGGTGACCGGGCTGATCGAGGAGGCCGGGCTGCGCCCCGGCCCGGCGCACGGCATCCGGGTGTTCACCGATCTCGTCCCCGGCTCGTTCGCCGATGTCGACCCGGGCGCCGCGGACGCCCTGCTGGCACTGGAGCGGGCCACCTCGGTGCACCCGGCCTTCCATGATTTCGCGGCGCAGTTCCATGTCCTCGGATTCCGCTGAGCCAGCCGCCGCGGCCGACCGCGGCTGCCACATCCTGCACGTGGACATGGACGCGTTCTATGCCAGCGTGGAGCTCCGGGACCGGCCTGAGCTGGCCGGGCAGCCGGTGATCGTCGGCGCTACGTCCAGCCGCGGGGTGGTGCTCTCCGCGTCCTACGAGGCGCGCACGTTCGGGGTGCGCTCGGCCATGCCGGTGACCAGGGCCCGCCGGCTGTGCCCGCAGGCGATCTTCATCCCGCCCCGGCACGGGATCTATGCCGCCGTCTCCCGGGAAGTCATGGAGGTGTTCCGGTCGGTCACCCCGGAGGTGGAGCCGCTCGCTCTGGACGAGGCCTTCCTGGATGTGTCCGGGGCGATCCGGCGGCTCGGCCAGCCGGCCCAGATCGGCCAGCTGATCCGGGCCACGATCGCCGAGCAGCAGGGCATCACCTGCTCGGTCGGGGTCGCGTCGTGCAAGTTCGTGGCCAAGCTGGCCTCGGCCCGGTGCAAGCCGGACGGGCTGCTGGTGGTGCCCGCCGACGGCGTGCTGGACTTCCTGCACCCGCTCCCGGTGGCCGCATTGTGGGGGGTGGGCGAGCAGACCGGCCAGGTGCTGGCCCGGCTCGGGCTGCGCACGGTCGGGGACATCGCGCAGATCCCGGTGGCCACCCTGCAGCGTGAGCTTGGCCCGGCCGCCGGCGCCCACCTGGCCGCACTGGCCTGGGGACGGGATGAGCGCCCGGTGGTCAGCCGCGCCCCGGAGAAGAGCATCGGCGCGGAGGAGACGTTCCCGAGCGACGTGGACGACCCGGAGGTGATCCGCCGCGAACTACTCCGGCTCTCCGGGCGCACCGCCCGTGGCCTGCGCTCGGCCGATGCCCTGGCCCGCACCGTGGTGATCAAGCTCAGGCTGGCCAATTTCACCACCATCACCAGGTCACGCACGCTGCCCGAGCCCACCGACGTGGCCCAGATCATCTACGCGACCGCCTGCGCGCTGTACGGCGCGTCCGGCCTCGACGCGCGGGCCCGGCTCCGGCTGGTCGGGGTGCGGGCGAACGGCCTGGTCCCGGGGTCCCGGGCGGCCACCCAGCTGGCTTTCGGCCAGCGGGCGGCTGGCTGGCGCGACGCGGAGCGGGCGCTGGACCAGATCAGCGGCCGGTTCGGCGCCGATTCGGTACGGCCCGCCGCCCTGGTGACCGGGCAGCGAACCGGGCCGCCGCCGCAGCCGCCTGCAGAAAGCTGATATGCTCACCCTTAACGGCATGATTCGAATACCCGTTTGGTTGAACCCTGGCTCGGTGGGGGAGGGGTGGGCGGGCTGCCCGGACCGCGGGGGTGGCCGGAACCCCTTTACCCTTCCACTACCCTTCCACCCAGAGCGGCCAGGCTCGTATTCTTGAAGAACCTGGACCGTGAGATGAAGTCATCGCACCCGTCCCCGCGCGCGAGGTTTCATGGGAGGCGCCGTGCCGCTGTCTGAGCACGAGCAGCGTCAGCTCGAACAGATCGAGCGTGCGCTCTATGCTGAGGATCCAAAATTCGCGCAGGCCGTGCGCGCGAAGGATCCCCGGGTGCACTACAAACGCCGCATCGTTGAGGCGGCGATCGGGTTCCTGCTCGGCGTCGGCCTGCTGCTGGCCGGTGTCGTATCCAAGCTCACCGTGGTCGGCGTAGCCGGCTTCGTGGTCATGCTGGCCTGCTCGATGTGGGCCCTGTCCAGCTGGCGGCACATGTCCGGCGGTGCGGTCGGGCGCGGCCCGGCCCGGGACCGGCGGGACCGCCGGGACCGCAGGGACCACCGAGCCCGGCCCGCGGCCGGTCCCAAGACCCGGTTCATGGAGCGGCTGGAAGAGCGCTGGCGCCGCCGCCAGGAACGAGGGCAGTAATACTTGCGCCTCCGGGGGCGCTATACCCGCCGAGCTTCCCTCGTCGCTCGGTCGCTCGTGCTCTGCTTTCTTGCGCCTCCGGGCCGCTTGGACCCGCCGACTTCCCTCGTCGCTTGTCGCTCGTTCTCGCTCCGCGCTCCTCAGTCCAGTCGGCGGCGCGGGCCCTTTTGCACAGGAACTCAAGCCTGGGCCTTGCCCGGCTGACCTAGCTTGCGCCGCAGCGCGCCGCTGAGGCGGTGGGCGGCTATGTCCATCCAGCCGAACACGTCCAGCGTGTGCTGCAGCCCGGTGCGTACCGGCAGCAGCGCGGACGGCGGCAGCAGCCGGGCCTGCCAGCGCACCCGCCGCTTGGCGTGCCCGGCGAGCGCCCGCCGGACCTGTTCGGTGTCGGCCTGCAGGCTGGCCGAATCGGCCGGCTGCTGGGCATACCGGGCCCGCTCGGCCGCCCGGGCGATCCGGGTGAGGGCTTCATCCGGCGCTGGGGCCATCGGCCGGTCCGCGGTGACCTGACGGGCCAGCGCGCGCGGCGAGGCACTGGGCGACCAGGCGATCCGGTAGTCGGTCAGGTCGTCGAGTAGTTCGGCCCAGGCCGCCTCGGCCCGGCCGCGGTCGTCCGCCGCACGATGCCAGCGTCGCCGGCGCCGGACCGACCGGATCGTCCGCGGCGCGACGAGCGCCAGCACGGCCAGCGCCGCCAGCGACAGCAGCCAGTACGCGGTCGGGTTCCGCGCCGAACCCACGCCACCCACGCCGACCTCACCGGGCACCTCGCCCAGCTTGGCCAGCGGGCCGGTGCGGGCCTTGGCCGAGCCGGACTGCGGAGCGGTGGCCCCGGAGGTAGGCGCGGTCTGCGTCCCGGATGGCGGGGCCAGCACCGGCGGCAGCGTGTAGCTGGGCTGGATGGCCGTGGCCTGGCCGCCCGAGCCGGCCGGGGTGGGCTCGAAGCGCAGCCAGCCGACGCCCTGGAAATACAGTTCCGGCCAGGCGTGCGCGTCGCTGGTCTTGACCACCCACCGGTCGTGCCCCACCGGCGTGCCCGCGGTGTACCCGACCGCCACCCGGGACGGGATGTCGAGCAGCCGGGCCAGCACCGCCATGGCGAACGCGAACTGCTGGCAGTACCCGCGGTGCTGGGTGGTCAGGAACCGGATCAGCGCCTGCGGGCTGGCCGGCTCCTGGACGTCCAGGCTGTAGGTGAACTTGCCGGAGTTGGCGAACCAGCGCTGCAGCGCCACGGCCTCCCCGTAGTTCGAGGTCTGGCCGCGGGTGATCCGCTCGGCCAGCGTGGTCAGCCCCTGGTACACCTTCGGCACGCTGAGGTAGTTGTTCGTGATGCCGGCCGGCACCGGCCCGGCATCATGCTGCAGCTGCTGCTCGGACGGAGACACCTCACGGCTGTCCACCGTGTAGTGCAGCCCGGACAGGTCCTGCCCGGAGAACACGGTCAGCGTACGCGGATCGACCCGCCAGTCCCCGTCCACGTTCACCGTGCGCGCCGGGTAGGGGAGCGGCAGGAAGCTCGCCGTCTGCTGGCTGCCGGACAGCCCCCTGGCCAGGGTGATCGTGCTGTGCTCGGTGCTGGTCGGGGTGCCCGCGGTCAGCCCGGGGATGATGGGCAGCTTCCCGTCGTGCACCGGCTGGCCCGTCGTGGGCGTCAGGGTCCAGGTCTGGGCGCTCAGGTTGCTCAGCACATAGACCTGGAGATACTGCGGATCGGGGTCGCTGGTCCGGTAGCTGAGCACGTCGGTCGCGTCGGTGCGGTGCAACTGGGTGTTCATCTGGACCAGCGGGTTGGGCAGCGAGACCTGCCGGGCGCCCGGACCGTCACCCGATCCCGAGCTGGCGAACAGCTTGTGCTCGGCCAGCCCCGGCACCAGCAGCGGGACGAACAAGGCGATCACCACGGCAGCCAGCGCGATCCGGCGCCCGGCCGCGGCCAGGTCCTTGGTGTCCGGCCCGGTCTGGTCCCGCCCGTCGTTTCCGTGCTGCCAGACCGTGACCAGCCGGCCCCACAGCCGCAGCCGTTCCCGGCCGTCCACCGCCAGCAGGGTCAGGTACCCCGCCATGCCCAGGCAGAACACAGCCATCTCGCCCGCCGCGCCCTGGTGCGCGCTGGTGGTCAGCGGCACGCAGAACAGCACCAGCAGCGGCAGCCCGGCGACCGCCGGGCGGCGCAGCCGGACCGCGATCAGGTCGGTAGCCACGGCCACCACGCCGATCCCGGTTACGGCCAGGATCAGGATGCCCGGGGACGGCGGGGCCGGCGGGGCGTACCGGCTGGTCTCCTGCAGCCCCAGGCTGGCCAGCGCGCGGAGCTGGTGCAGCGAAGCCCAGGTGGGCAGCAGCCGGCCAGCCGACTTGGCGCTGGCGAACTGGATGTTCAGGAACAGCAGCAGCGCGGCCAGTTCCGCCAGCGCGCACACCGCGACCGGCAGCCGCCGCAGCCGGGTCAGCGTACCGACCACGGCGATCGTGGTCACCGCGCCGAAGCCGACCCAGAACCAGTGCCACCCGGCCAGCACCGGGTAGAGGGATAGCGAGGCGGCCAGCGTGGCCAGCGCCGCGGCCAGCGTCATCCGGTTGCTCATCGGCCGACCCCCGTCGGGCCGGCCATCCGGCCCGCGTAGCCAGGCAGTTCGGGGGCGTGCCGCAGCTGGCTCCAGGCCGCCGGGAGCGAGGTGTCCGCGGTGACCTTGACCACCCGCCAGCCGGCCGCCCGGAGCATCCCGGCGGCCACGTCCACCTCGGCCGGGTCCACCGGCAGCCGGCCTGCCGGCGGGGCCCAGGTGGACACGGCCAGCAGCAGGGCCATGGCCGAGCCGGTGTCCCGCCGGGCAGCGGCCAGCCGCCGGGCCTCCTCGGCCGACAGCCGCCCGGCCACCACCAGGAACAGCCCGCCGGTCCCGCCGGTCACCCGGTCCAGCCCGCGGGCCAGGTTGCTGCCCCGGGACTGTTTGATCACGGCCAGCGAATCGAGCAGGGTGTCCTCGAACGAGCCCGGCGCGGACACCGGGCCCTGGTCGGTGACCAGCTGCCCGTCCAGCCCGGCCCGGGCCAGGTACACCCCGATGGACGCCATCGCGCTGGCCGCGAACTCGAAAGAGGAGCTCGCCCCCGGCCCGCTGTGCGCCCTGGTCCGGGTGTCCAGCAGCAGCACCGCGCGATTGCGCGAGTGCTGCTCCTCACGGCGGACCATCAGCTCGCCATGCCGCGCGGTGGACCGCCAGTGCACCCGGCGCAGCTCGTCGCCGTCCCGGTAGGGCCGGGGGATGACGTCGTCTTCGCCGGCCGTGTCCGCGGTCCGGGTCCGGCCGCCGCCGCCCTCCCCACGCCAGCTGCCCGCCAGCGGCCCGGTGGGCAGCGGGATGACCGGCGGGGTGACCACCAGCGAGCTGTGCGAGGCGAACGACCGGGTCAGCTCGACCAGCCCAAAGGCGTCGGTCACCCGCACCTGGAGCGGCCCGATGGTGAACTTGCCCCGGGTCCCGGACAGGATCGGGTAACTCAGCTCTCGCCAGCCGCCCGGCTCGATCCGCTCCAGCACGAAACGCCGCCGGACGCCCAGCGAGTACGGCAGGGTGTCCTCGGCCAGCAGCAGGCCGGTCGGCAGCCGGGACACGTTCTCCAGCCGCAGCGTGACGGTGGCGCTCTGTCCGGCCGGCACCCGCAGCGGGGTTACCCGGCGGTTGCAGCGGATCCGGTACCTGGCCCGGCTGGTGGCCAGCACGGCCAGCAGTGGCAGCGCCACCAGCACGATGCCGATGCTGAGCAGCGCCCGTTCGCCGAGGCCCAGCCCAAAAGCACCCGCGACGATGCCCGCCGCAAGAAATGACTTGCCGCGCGTGGTGAATCCGGCGAACAGCGCCCGCATACCGGCCCTTCCTCCAGACGCTGTCTAACTTACGTCAGGATCGCGGGCTGGGTGCGGGGCAGGATCGCGGGCGGGGTGCGGGCAGGGTGCGGGCAGGATGCCGCCGCCGGTGAGGCGGGGCCCGCCGCAGGCGGGTGCTCGCCGACCCGGCGTTCGGCGCGTAGCGGCGATCGGGGGGTTCGGGGGGTCGTCCCCCCGGCTAACACAGCGTTCGGCGCGTAGCGGCGATCGGGGGGTTCGGGGGGTCGTCCCCCCGGCTAACACAGCGTTCGGCGCGGAGCGGCGAGCGGGGGGCCCAGGGGGGTCGCCCCCCCGGACTAGTCAGCGCAGCCGGGGCAGCGGGAGGCGCTCCACGATGCCGGCCACCACCCGGTCGGGCAACTGGCGTTCCGCCATGGCCTCCGCCGAGGGCAGCAGCCGGTGCGCGAGCACCGGCCCAGCCAGCCCCTGCACGTCGTCCGGGATCACGAAGTCACGGCCGTCCAGCGCGGCCCGGGCCCGGCTGGCCCGGAGCAGGTGCAGCGTGGCCCGCGGCGAGGCGCCGAGCCGCAGGTCCGGAGCGGACCTGGTCGCGCTGACCAGTCTGATCACGTACTGCTTGAGCGGGTCGGCCACGTGCACCCGGCGCACAGCGGCGATCAGCTCACGCACGTCGGCCGCGCTGGCCACCGGCTCCAGCGTGTCCAGCGGGGACGTGGAGCCGTGCAGGTCGAGCATGGCCAGCTCGGCCTCGGCGCTCGGGTAGCCGATGAAAATACGTGCGGTGAACCGGTCCCGCTGCGCTTCGGGCAGCGGGTAGGTGCCTTCCATCTCCACCGGGTTCTGGGTGGCGATGACCATGAACGGCCGCTCCAGCGGGTAGCTGGTGCCATCCACCGTCACCTGCCGCTCTTCCATGCATTCCAGCAGCGCGGACTGGGTCTTCGGGGAAGCCCGGTTGATCTCGTCACCGACCACGATGTTCGCGAACACCGGCCCGGGCTTGAACTCGAACTCGCGGCGCTCCTGGTTGTACGCGCTCACCCCGGTGATGTCGCTGGGCAGCAGGTCCGGGGTGAACTGGATGCGCTGCACCGTGCCGTGGATGGACTTGGCCAGCGCCTTGGCCAGCATCGTCTTGCCCACCCCAGGGACGTCCTCGATCAGCACGTGCCCCTCGGCCAGCAGCACGGTCAGCGCCAGGCGCACCGCATCTGGCTTGCCCTCGATCACCGACTCGATGGTTGTGCCGATCCGGTGCGCTATCCCGACCAGGTCGTCGAGCGTGCGCTCGGCGCCTGCCCCCATCTCCACGACCACCTTGTCCTCCTGTGCCGGTCCTGCCGCGCGTACCCGACAGTACGTCCTGGGCGCGCTGCGTGCGATGTCAGCACGGCAGATGCGCGCTGGAGCCGGGGGCGTGGGCGCACGCCCCACTTTCCTCCCACGCTCTGACCTGCGGATTCATCGAGATTGTGCCGGTCCGGGCAGGTGTGAAGCGTTGACGGTGGGGGAATGTGGAGTACAGTGGAGGCCGGTGGGGCGGACTGGTCACGGGCGGGAGGTGAGGGCCTGTGTTCTTGGGCACTCACACACCGCGCCTGGACGAGAAAGGCCGGCTGTTCCTTCCTGCCAAGTACCGCGAGGAACTCGCTGGAGGGCTAGTGATCACCAAAGGTCAGGAGCGCTGCCTCTACGTGTTCCCGCTGGACGAATTCGCCAGGATCACCGAGGCGCTGCGCACGGCGCCGGTGACCGCGAAGGCAGTGCGGGATTACAGCCGGGTTTTCTTTGCCAGTGCGTCCGACGAGATCCCCGACAAGCAGGGCAGGATCACCATCCCGCCAGGCCTGCGCGACTACGCGGCGCTGAGCCGCGACTGCGTGGTGATCGGCGCAAACACCCGCCTGGAGATCTGGGACTCCACCGCGTGGGAGTCCTACCTGGCGGACCGGGAGGACGCTTTCTCCGCGGCGTCGGAGGAGGTATTGCCAGGGGTGCTCTGAGCGGCGCCGGGTTACCGGTGCCGCGTACTCGGCGAGGTCTCCGCCCGCGGCTGGGGGCAATCACGTTGGCTGGCGTCACTTCCCCGGCGCCAGGCAGCGCGGCCACCCCGCGCAGCACGCGGATGGAGACCTAGCCGGGAGCACACAGGCAGGCAGGCCGTCCGCCGCATCCCCCGGATGCGGCGAGGTGAGGGGGTCCGATGGGCGAGCCAGCGGCCGGCCATCTGCCGGTCATGGTCGAGGAGGTGCTCGCCCTGTTCGCGCCGGCCCTGCAGCCTCGTGGCGCGATCCTGGTGGACGCCACCCTGGGCCGGGCCGGGCATGCCCGGGCGCTGCTCGACGCGCATCCCGGGCTGGCGCTGATCGGGGTGGACACCGATACCCAGGCGATCGAGGAGTCGCGGCGGCTGCTCGCCCGCTACGCCGACCGGGTGACCCTGGTGCATGGCCGCTACGACCAGATCCCCGAGCTGCTGGCTACCCGCGGCGATCAACGGGTCCAGGGCATCCTGTTCGACCTGGGTGTGTCCTCGCCGCAGCTGGACGATCCGGCCCGTGGGTTTGCCTACTCATACGACGCGCCGCTGGACATGCGGATGGATCAGAGCAGGCCGCTGACCGCGGCCGACGTGCTCAACACCTACCCGGCCGGGCAGCTCGCCCAGGTGCTGCGTGACTACGGGGAGGAGCGGTTCGCGCGGCGGATCGCCGACGCCGTGGTCCGGGCCCGGGCCCGCGCTCCACTTCGCTCCACCGGCCAGCTGGCTGAGATCGTCCGCGACTCCATTCCCGCACCGGCCCGGCGGACCGGGGGCAATCCGGCCAAGCGAACCTTCCAGGCGCTGCGCATCGAGGTCAACGGGGAACTCGACGTGCTGCGCGCGGCGCTGCCGGCCGCCCTGGACGGGCTGGCCGTCGGCGGCCGGATCGTGGTGCTCGCCTACCACTCGCTGGAGGACCGGGCGGTCAAGACCGTCCTGGGCCAGGCCGCGGCGGACCGTACGCCGCCCGGGCTGCCGGTGCCGCTGGACTCGGCGCGGCCCACGTTCCGGCTGCTCACCCGGGGTGCGCAGCGGCCCACCGAGGCGGAACTGGCCAGCAACCCGCGGGCCGCCCCGGCCCGATTGCGGGCCGCCGAGCGGATCAGGGAAGCGGCATGACCGCGCCGAAGGGCCGAGTCGCCGACTGGACTGAGGAGCGCGGAGCGAGGAACGAGCGACATGCGACGAGGGAAGTCGGCGGGGTGCCAGCGGCCCGGAGGCGCAATGAAACAGGGCCGCGCCGCCGACTGGACCGAGCAGCGCCGAAGGGCCGCACCGCCGACTGGACCGAGCGACGAGGGAAGTCGGCGGGTACCAGCGGCCCGGAGGCGCAAAGTAAACAGAGCGGGGGTTCTGGAGTGAGCGTGCGCACCGACACCGACACCGAGACGGGGCAGCGGACCCGAAGGGCACGAGCAGCGGTGCGATCGGCGGCGCCCGCGCCCGCCCCGCCCCGGCCGCGCCGGCCCACCCGGCCCGGCCCGGGCAGCGGGGCGCCCCAGCCCAGCCGGCTGGCCAAGCCCGGAACGCGCGCCCAGCCGGTACGCGGTGGCCTGCCACCGCTCGGCGCGGAGCGGCGATCGGGGGGCCCGGGGGATCGCCCCCCGGGCTAACAAAGACTCCGTTTCTGCTGCTGGTGCTGGGGCTGCTGGGCGGCGGGCTGATCTGCCTGCTGGTGATCAACACGGTGCTGGCCTCGGGTTCCTACCAGATCAACTCGCTGCAGCAGGCCGAGACCACCCGGCAGCAGCAGGTCCAGGTCCTGCAGCAGCAGGTGGCCGCGGACTCCGCCCCGTCGGTGATCGCCAGCCGGGCGCGCCAGCTCGGCATGGTGTCACCGCCATTGACCAAGTTCCTCAACCTGCGCACCGGCCGGATCATCGGCCAGCCGACGAGCGAACCAGGAGTGCTGCCCGTGCCTGGGTACGTTCCGTGAGAGGAGGCCAGGGGGACGGGCCGGGCGGCCGGCCAGGGCCCCGGGCGGGCGGGCGGCCGCCCGCGCGCCGGCCCGCGCCGCCCGGCCGCGACCCGGACCGGCCCCGCCCGCCGCCCGCCGCCGCGCCAAAGGGGGGCGCCGCCGACTGGACCAGTGAAGGGGCGAGGGGAGGCGGGCGGGGAGGAACGAGCGAGGAGGGAAGCCGGCGGGTCCAAGCCCCCCGGAGGCGCAAGGAAGCAGAGCGGCGGATCCAGCCCCCCGGAGGCGCAAGGAAGCAGAGCACGCGCGACTGAGCGACGAGGGAAGTCGGCGGGTACAAGCGGCCCGGAGGCGCGAAGCAAGCAGAGCGCAAAGAAGCGGAGCCGGGCCCGGGCCCGCGCGCCGGCCGCGGCGCGCCACGGCGGCCCGCGGCAACCCGGCCCGCCGGCTGCGGGTCACCATGCTGTGCATCGGATTCGTGTTCTCCCTGGTGGGCGGCAGGCTGGTGCAGCTGCAGGCGATGGAGGGCCCGGCGCTGAGCACGCATGCCGAGGCGTTCCGGCTGACTACCGTCACCATCCCGGCCGTCCGCGGGTCGATCAGCACGGCCGACGGCACCACGCTGGCCATGACCGTGCAGACCGACCTGGTGCACGCCGACCCGCCGATGATCATCGCGGCGAAGCGGTCGCTCGGCTCGGTGGCCAGCGCGCTGGCCGGGCCGCTCGGGATGAGCCCGGCGGCCATCCTGGCCCTGCTGGAGAACCCGACATCCAAGGACTACGTGGCGCTCAAGCAGAGCGTCCCGGCCGCCACCGCGGCCCGCATCTCCGCGCTCAACCTGCCCGGCGTCGCGCTGACACCGTCCTATACCCGGGTGTACCCAAACGGGGACCTGGCCGCCAACATCGTCGGCTTCACTACCAGCAACGCCCAGGGTGACCCGGTGGGCCGGGCCGGCATCGAGCAGGCGGACAACCCGCTGCTGGCCGGGCGGGACGGCACTCAGGAGGTGCAGAACGGCAGCAACGGGGAGCCCATCCCGGTGGCCGGGCAGACCAGCCGGTCCATGGTTCCCGGGCGCAACGTCCGGCTGACCATCCTGGCCAGCCTGCAATGGGAGGCGGAACAAGCCTGCGCGCAGCGGATCAAGGAGACCGATGCGAGCAGCTGCACGGTGGTCGTGATGGACCCGCACACCGGGCAGATCCTGGCCATGGCGCAGGCCCCGTCGTTCAACCCGGCGCATCCGGACAACCTGGCCGATACCGCGGACCTGCCGGTGAGCGACGTGTTCGACCCGGGCAGCACGGCCAAGGTGATCACCGCCGCGGCCGCGTTCGAGCACGGTGGCCAGACCCCGATGAGCGCGTACACGGTGCCGGACCAGATCGTGGTGGACGGCTTCCCGTTCCACGACGCCGAGTACCACCCGACCGAGCGCTGGACCATCGCCGGGATCATCGCCCATTCCAGCAACGTGGGCATGGTCCAGGTGGTGCAGCACGTCAGCCCGCAGACCCAGTACGACTACTTCCGCAGCTTCGGCATCGGCCAGCCGACGCTGCCGCAGATGCCGGCCGACAGCGACGGGCTGCTCTACCCGGTGTCGCAGTGGTCCGGCGACACCCGGTACACGATGGCGTTCGGCCAGGGCGTGGCGGTCACCGCGGTGCAGATGGCCAGCGTGTACGCGACGATCGCGAACGGCGGGGTCCGGGTCGCCCCGACCATCGTGGCGGGCACCACCAACACCAGCGGCCAGTACGTGCCGGCCCGGAAGGCGGCCAGCCACCGGGTCATCCAGGCCAAGACCGCGCACCAGCTGATGGACATCCTGCAGCAGGTGCCCTGGGTGGACGCGCAGGTCGGCGAGCCGTGGGCGGAGATACCGGGCTACTCGGTGGCGGCCAAGACCGGGACCGCGCAGATCGCCGACCCGGCCAAGGGCGGCTGCCTGTGCCTGTACGGGTCGAGCGTGATCGGCATCGCGCCGGCCAGCAACCCCAAGCTGGTGGTCGCGGTCAACGTGCAGAACCCGCGGAAGGGCAGTTACTTCGGCATCGACGTAGCGGGCCCGGTGTTCAACAAGGTGATGGAGTTCGCGCTGCGCACCCTGAAGATCCCGCCGGACGGGGGCAAGCGTCCCAACGTGAGGCTCACGGCCCGGTGATCAGAGGTAACCTCGGCGCGTGCCTGCGGCTCTCCTTCCACGCGACATCCCGCCGCGTCCGCTGTCCGGGCTGGCCATGCTGCTCGGGCTGACCACCGGGCGGGCCGGGCCGGACCCGTTCGCCGGGCCGGGCGGCCCGGTCACCGTGTCCGGGGTGACGCACGACTCGCGCCAGGTCCGGCCGGGCGACCTGTACGCCGCGCTGCCCGGCAGCCGGCATCATGGCGCGGCGTTCTGCGATGACGCCGCGGATGCCGGTGCGGTGGCCGTGCTCACCGACCCGGACGGGAAGAGCCTGGCCGCGGACTGCGGGCTGCCCGTGTTCGTGGTAGCCGACCCGCGGGCCCGGCTCGGCGAGGTCGCCTCCTGGGTGTACGGCGATCCGTCCAGCCGGCTGATGCTCATCGGGGTCACCGGCACCAGCGGCAAGTCGACGACCACGTTCCTGCTGGAATCCGGGCTGCGGGCGGCCGGCCACCTGACCGGGCTGGCCGGCGGGGTGGAGACCCGGGTGGCCGGCCAGGTCAGGCCCAGCCTGCTCACCACCCCGGAGGCCACCGACCTGCAGGCGCTGCTGGCCGAGATGGTGCAGCGCGGGGTGACCGCCGCCGCCATGGAGGTGTCCAGCCACGCGCTGGCCCTCGGCCGGGTCGCGGGCACCAGCTACGAGGTGGCCGTGTTCACCAACCTGTCCCAGGACCACCTGGACTTCCACAGCTGGCATGGACGACTACTTCGCGGCCAAGGCCAGCCTGTTCACCCCCGGCTACGCCCGGGTCGGGGTGGTCAACATCGACGACGCCTGGGGCCGCAAGCTGATCGCCGCGCCGCAGATCCCGCTGACCACGTTCTCCGCGGCGGGCCGGGCCGGAGCCGACTGGCGGGCCACCGACGTGCGCAGCGGCGCCGACGGGAGCAGCTTCCGGGTGGTCGGCCCCGGCGGCGTAGAAGCCGACGCGTCGGTGGCGCTGCCCGGGCCGTTCAACGTGGCCAACGCGCTCGGCGCCATCGTCGCGCTGGTCGAGGCCGGGGTCAGCCTGGCCGCCGCGGTGGCCGGGGTGGCCGCCTGCCCCGGGGTACCCGGCCGCCTGGAGCGGGTGGACCACGGCCAGGACTTCACCGTGCTGGTGGACTACTCGCACAAGCCCGGTGCGGTCGAGGCGGTGCTGCGCGCGCTCCGGCCGGTGACCCAGGGCCGGCTGTGCATCGTGCTGGGCTGTGGCGGCGACCGGGACCGGGCCAAGCGCCCGCTGATGGGCGCGGCCGCCGTGGCCCTGGCCGACCTGGCCATACTGACCAGCGACAACCCGCGCTCGGAGGACCCGCTGGCCATCCTGGCCGAGATGCTGCAGGGCGTGCTCACCGTGCCGGCCGGGCAGCGCGGCCGGCTGATAATCGAGCCGGACCGGGCCGCGGCCATCGGCCTGGCCATCGCGGCGGCCGGCAAGGGCGACATCGTCGTGGTGGCGGGCAAGGGGCACGAGCGCGGCCAGTACGTGGCCGGTTCGGTCATCCCGTTCGACGACCGGGAGGTCGCCGCCGAGGCGCTGGCCGGGCTGCCCGGCGCCCTTCCGGACGGGGCCATTCCGGACCGGACCGGGCCAGACGGTGGGCCGGATGAGCCCATCGAGCAGAGCCTGATCGAGCAGGGCCTGATCAGGCGGCATGCCCCGGGCAGGCAGGAGGACGCGTGATCCCGCTCTCGCTGAGCGACATCGCCGGCATCACTGGCGCCCGCCTGGACCTGGTGGCCGACCCGGCGGCCGTGGTGACCGGCCCGGTGACCATCGACTCCCGGGCCGTCGCGCCCGGCGCGCTGTTCGCCGCGCTGCCCGGCAGCCGGGCCGACGGGCACGACTTCGCCGCCCAGGCGGTGGCCGCGGGCGCCACCGCGGTGCTGGCCAGCCGGCCGTGCCGGGCCCCGGCGCTGATCGTGCCGGACGTCACCGCGGCGCTCGGCCAGCTGGCCCGGGCCGTGGTGGGCCGGCTGCCCCGGCTGGACATCGCCGGGATCACCGGTTCCGCGGGCAAGACCACCACCAAGGACCTGGCCGCCCAGCTGGTCGAGGCGCTCGGCCCGACGGTGGCCCCGCGGGCCTCGTGGAACAACGAGATCGGCCACCCGCTCACCGTGCTGCGCGCCACCGAAGACACCCGCTACCTGGTGCTGGAACTGTCCGCGCGGGGCCCGGGGCACATCGCCCAGCTGTGCCGGATCGCCCCGCCGCGGCTCGGCGTGGTGCTCTGCGTGGGGCATGCGCACGAAGGGGAGTTCGGCAGCATCGAGGCGGTGGCGCAGGCCAAGGGAGAACTGCCCGCCGCGCTCCCCGGCAACGGCATCGCACTGCTTAACGCCGATGACCGGCGGGTCATGGCCATGGCCGCGCGGACCCAGGCGCGGGTGGTCACGTTCGGCGAATCGGCCAGCGCCGACGTCCGGGCCGGCGAAGTCCGGCTTGATGAGCGCGGACGGCCGGGGTTCCGGCTCGTCACCGGCGACGCATCGGCGTTCATTCAAATGCGCCTTTTTGGCCGGCACAACGTGCAGAACGCGCTGGCCGCAGCGGCGCTGGCCAGCGAGCTGGGCATGCCGGTGGATGAGATCGCCGGGCGGCTGTCGGCGGCCGAGCCGCGCAGCCGGTGGCGGATGGAGGTGACCGACCGCGCGGACGGGGTCACCGTGCTGAACGACGCGTACAACGCCAACCCGGAGGCGGTCCGGGCCGCGCTGGACACGCTGGCCGCGGCGGCCCGCGGCCGGCGTGCGTTCGCGGTGCTCGGGCCGATGAGCGAGCTCGGCGCCAGCGCGGCGGTCCGGCACGAGGAGGCCGGGGGGTACGCGGCGCGGTCCGGGGTGGCCGGCCTTATCGTGGTCGGGGACGCGGCCGCGCCCATGCTGACCGGGGCCAAAGCGGAACCCGGCTGGGCCGGCGAGCTGATCCACGCGGCCGACGCGGACGCTGCCCTGGACGCGCTGCGGAACCGGTTGGCCCCGGGAGACGTCGTCCTGGTGAAGGCATCTCGCAGCGCCGGGCTGGAACGAGTTGCCCTCGCCCTGACCGGGGAGACCGTGGTTCCAGAGAGGCCCGTGGTTCCAGAGAGGCCCGTGGTTCCAGAGAGGACTGCGCAGTGAGAACCATCCTGCTATCGGCCGGGGTATCGCTGCTGCTCTCGCTGTTCGGCACGCCGCTGGCCATCAAGATCTTCCGCCGGCACGGCTACGGCCAGCTGATCCGCGAGGAGGGCCCGGCCGGGCACGCCACCAAGCGCGGCACCCCGACCATGGGCGGCACCGTCATCGTGATCGCGGCCGTGCTCGGCTACCTGATCGGGAACCTGTTCACCGGCGGGCGGCCGTCGGTGTCCGGCGTGCTGGTCGTGCTGCTGATGGTCGGCCTGGGCGTGGTCGGCTTCCTGGACGACTTCATCAAGATCTACAAACAGCGCAGCCTGGGCCTGCGCAGCGGGGCCAAGCTGGCTGGCCAGGCCGTGGTGGGCGCGCTGTTCGCGGCGCTGGTCGTGCAGCAGCACTTCGCCGACGGGTACGACCTGACCCCGGCCGATGCGCACCTGTCCTTCCTGCGCGATTTCGGCCCGTCGCTCGGCGTCACCGCGTTCATGCTGTGGATCGTGCTGCTCATCTCGGGTTTCTCCAACGCGGTGAACCTGACCGACGGGCTGGACGGGCTGGCCACCGGGTGTGCCTGCCTGGTGCTGGCCGCCTACGTGCTGATCGGGATCTGGCAGGAGCGCAACGACTGCACGCTCAACCTCGCGCCGCAGTGCTATGACGTGCGCGACCCGCTGGACATGGCGGTGGTGGCCGCGTCGGTGCTCGGCGCCTGCTTCGGGTTCCTGTGGTGGAACGCGCCGCCGGCCCGGATCTTCATGGGCGACACCGGGTCGCTGGCGCTGGGCGGGGTGCTGGCCGGGCTGGCCGTGTGCACCAAGACCCAGCTGCTGCTGGCCATCCTGGGCGGCCTGTTCGTGGTCATCACGCTGTCGGTGATCATCCAGGTGGGCTCGTTCAAGATGACCGGTAAACGGGTGTTCCGGATGGCGCCGCTACAGCATCACTTCGAGCTGACCGGCTGGGCGGAAACCACCATCGTGATCCGGTTCTGGCTGATCTCGGCCATGTTCGTCGCGCTCGGCCTCGGCATCTTCTACGTCGAATGGATGCCCAAATAGTGCACTCAGCGGTACCAGTGATGGCTCGCCGGTGAGGCGAGGCCCGCCGCAGGGGGGTGCTCGCCGAGCCGGCGTTCGGCGCGCAGCGGCGAGCGGGGGGTCCAGGGGGGTCGTCCCCCCGGACTAGTAGAGCGACACGCGGGCGGATATCCGTGGATCGCCGGTGGCGTGGCCCGAAACTGGGATCATGGACCAAGTAGCGCCTGCCGCCGCCGCACCCCGCGCTCCGGTGTCCTGGACCGGGCAGGCGCGCGACCGGGTGGCCGCCCGGTTCGGCTTCCTGGACCGCCCGCTCACCGACTTCTACCTGGTCCTCGGCATCACCACGCTGCTGCTCGCGCTCGGCCTGGTGATGGTGCTGTCCACCTCGTCCGCGACCGGGCTGATGGCGGGCGGCTCGCCGTGGTCCGGCCTGCAGCACCAGCTGCTCGGCGTGCTGATCGGGCTGCCCTGCATGTGGCTGGCCGCGCGGTCCTCGCCCAGCCGGTACCGCGCCGCCGCCTACCCGCTGATGTTCATCGCGCTGCTCGGGCTGGTCGTCGTCCTGTTCGTGACCCCGGCGCCGGGCAGCGGCGGGGCGGCCCGCTGGCTGCAGATCGGCGGCTTCCAGTTCCAGCCGTCCGAGCTGGCCAAATTCGCGTTCCTGCTGTGGGGCGCGGACCTGCTGACCCGCAAGGAGAAGCTGAACCAGCTGGGCGACTGGCGGCAGCTGCTCATCCCGCTGCTGCCCGGGGTCGGCTTCCTGGCCATGCTGGTGATGCTGGGCGACGACCTGGGCACCACGTTCGTGCTGCTGATCATCTTTCTGACGCTGTTGTGGATCATCGGCACACCGGGCCGGGTGTTCGCCGGGATCCTGGTGCTGATCGGCCTGGCCCTGCTGGCCATGGTGGTGGTCGCCCCGTACCGGATGGAGCGGCTGATCGGTTTCTTCCACGCCAGCGGCAACCCGGTCGGCCAGAACCAGCAGCCGATCCAGGGCAAGTGGGCGGTGGGCTCCGGCGGCTGGTTCGGCGTGGGGCTGGGCGCCAGCCGGGAGAAGTGGGGCTGGGTCCCCGAGTCGACCACCGACTTCATCTTCGCCATCCTGGGCGAGGAACTCGGCCTGGTCGGCACGCTCTGCGTGACGTTCCTGTACGCCGGGCTGGCCTACGCCGGGCTGCGCATCGCCCGCCGGGTGCAGGACACGTTCATGCGGCTGGCCGCGGGCGGCGCCACCGCCTGGATCGTCGGCCAGGCGCTGGTGAATATGTGCGCGGTGATCGGACTGATGCCGATTACCGGCGTTCCGCTGCCGCTGGTCTCCGAGGGGCTGTCGTCCCTGCTGGTGACCATGGTGGCGCTCGGCATGCTGATGTCTTTCGCCAAGCGGGAGCCCGGCGCCGGCCAGGCCCTTACCGAGGCGGGCCCCGGAGCCGGGCTGCGCGTCCTAAGCTGGCTTGGCCTGGCCGGCCGGCGCAAAACGCCAGCCGGGCCCGGGCGCCGTCGGTGAGGGAGGGAGTGCCGGGCCATGAGCGTCGTACTCGCGGGTGGTGGCACAGCCGGTCATATCGAGCCCGCGCTGGCCCTGGCCGATGCGCTGCGCCGGGCCGATCCGGAGCTCGGCATCGTGTGCCTGGGCACCGAGCGCGGGCTGGAGACCCGGCTGGTCCCGATGCGCGGGTATGAGCTCGCGCTGATCCCGGCGGTGCCGCTGCCGCGCAAGCTCACCCCGGAGCTGATGGGCGTGCCGGGGCGGCTGAACGCCTCGGTGGCGGCGGCTGGGCGGGTGCTGGAGCAGGCCCGGGCCCAGGTGCTGGTCGGCTTCGGCGGGTACGTGGCCACCCCGGCCTACCTGGCCGCGCGGCGGCGGCACGTGCCGATCGTAGTGCACGAGGCGAACGCCCGGCCCGGGCTGGCCAACCGGATCGGCGCGCGGTTCACCCGGCACGTGTTCACCGGCCAGCCGGACACCAAGCTGCCGCACGCCAGCTACGTGGGCATCCCGTTGCGCCGGGAGATCGCCGGCCTGGACCGGCTGGCGCTGGCCGACAAAGCCCGGGCGCATTTCGGGCTCCGCCCCGACCTGCCGGTGCTGCTGGTCACCGGCGGCTCGCAGGGCGCCCGATCGCTGAACTATGCGGTGCTGGACGCGGCCGAGGCGATCCGCGCGGCGGGCATCCAGGTGCTGCACATCCTCGGGCCGCGCAGCGACATCCAGGTGCAGATGCCGCCTACCGGGCCTGCGTACGTCACGCTGCCGTACCTCGACCGGATGGACCTGGCCTACGCCGCGGCCGACTTCGCGATCTGCCGCAGTGGCGCGATGACCTGCGCGGAACTGACCGCGGTGGGGCTGCCCGCGGTGTATGTGCCGCTGCCGCACGGCAACGGCGAGCAGCGGCTCAACGCGCTGCCGGTGGCGGCGGCCGGCGGTGGCCTGATCGTGGCCGACGCCGAGCTGACCCCGGACTGGATCCGCGCCGACCTGCTGCCGATCCTGACCGACGCGCAGCTGGTGGCGGCCATGTCGCAGGCCGCCGCCGGGGTCGGGCACCGGGACACCGACGTGCGGCTGGCCGCCGAGGTGCTCAGCCTGATCCGTGCGGGCGGCCCGGGTCCGGCGGGCCGTGCCGGGCACGGCGGGCGCGGGCAGCGCGGCGATGGCCGCGGGCGCGGTGATGGCCGTGGGCACGGCGAGGGGCGCGGGCGGCATGGCGGTGGCCGGCCGCCCGGCGGGCGGTACGACGGCCCGGGGCGGCCGGGCAGCGGGTACGAGCAGCCGGGGCAGTATGACGATCCACGGCGGCCGGGTCCGGGGTATGGCAACCCGGGGCAGTATGAGGATCCACGGCGGCCGGGTCCGGGGTATGGCGACCCGGGGCAGTATGACGATCCACGGCGGCCGGGTCCGGGGTATGGCGACCCGGGGCAGTACGACGATCCACGGCGGCCCGGTCCGGGGTATGACCAGGGAGCGCCGTATCCGGAGCCGCGGCAGCCCGGTGCGGGATATGACGACCCGGGACGGTATGACCAGCCGGGGCGGTATGACGGCCCGGGAGCACCGGGCGGGTGGTATGACGAGCCACCGGCGCCGGGCGACGGCGGCCGCCGGGCGGGCGGCCCGGGCCGGCGCCGGGCGTGATCGCGGCGCAGATGAGGATGACGGCATGGGCCTGGTAACCCCGACAGATCCGGTTCCCCTCGACCAGCTGGGCCGGGTGCACTTCACCGGGATCGGCGGCGCGGGCATGTCCGGCATCGCCCGCATCATGCTGGCCCGCGGCATCCGGGTGTCCGGCAGCGACGCGGCCGCCTCGGCCATGCTCGACGAGCTGGCCGCGGCCGGCGCGCACGTGCACGTCGGGCACGACGCGGCGCACCTGGCCGGCGCGGACACCCTGGTGGTATCCACCGCGATCCGGGCGGACAACCCCGAGCTGGCCGCGGCCCGGCAGCAGGGGCTGCGGGTGCTGCACCGGGCGGCCGCGCTGGCCTCGGTCATGCTCGGCAGGCGGACCGTCGCGGTGGCCGGCACGCACGGCAAGACGACCACCACATCCATGCTGACCACGGTGCTGCGCGAGTGTGGCGCGGACCCGTCCTACGTGATCGGCGGCATCCTGGCCGAGACCGGCCGCGGCGCGGACGAGGGCAGCGGCGAGCTGTTCGTGGCCGAGGCCGACGAGAGCGACGGGTCGTTCCTCATGTTCTCCCCGGAGGCGGCCATCGTCACCTGCGTGGAAGCGGATCACCTGGACAACTACCCGGGCCTGGCCGAAATCGAGGCCGCGTTCGCGGCGTTCGCCCGGCGGATCACCCGCGGCGGCCTGCTAGTGGCCTGTGCCGACGACCCCGGCGCGCGGGCCTTGGCCGCGGCCGCCGGTGCGCTGCCCATCCGGGTGCGCACCTACGGCGAAGCGGCCGACGCCGACTACCGGATCAGCAGCATCGCGCCGCGCGGCATGACGGTGGGCTTCCAGGTCGCCGGCGGACCGGAGGCGCCCGGCCTGGACGTGGCCAGTTCGCCCGCCGCCCAGGTACTGCTGGCCGTGCCCGGGCGGCACAACGCGCTGAACGCCACCGCGGTGCTGGCCACCTGCGCCGAGCTGGGCTTCCCGGTGGACGACGTGACCCTCGGGCTGGCCGCCTACCGGGGCGCGCGGCGGCGGCTGGAGCTCAAGGGGGAGGCCGACGGTGTCCGCGTGCTGGACAGCTACGCACACCACCCGACCGAGCTGGCCGCCGATCTCACCGCGGCCCGGGACATCGCCGAGGGCGGCCGGGTCATCGCCATTTTCCAGCCCCACCTGTTCAGCCGGACCAGGATCTTCGCCACCGAGCTGGGTGCCGCCCTGGGCCGGGCCGACGAGGCTCTGGTGCTGGACGTCTACCCGGCCCGGGAGGACCCGGTGCCCGGGGTGACCGGTGAGCTGGTCGCTGCGCAGGTGCCCGGCGGACAGGCCCGGTTCCTGCCGGACAAGGCCGCGGTGGCCGCGGCCGTGGCGGCCACGGCTAAGCCGGGTGACCTGGTGCTGACCATGGGCGCGGGCGATGTCACCACGCTGGGCGAGCCGGTGCTCGCCGCGCTGCGCGCCCGCGGCGGGCCAGCCGGATGACCGCCGGGCGGGCCGGATGACCGGGCAGGCCGCCGGGGTGACCGGGACCGGCACCCGGCCGCCGGCCGCCGCCCCCGGCCCGGGGCACCAGCCGTGGCGCGCGGTGTTCTTCGCGCTGATGGTGGCCGCGATCGTGGCCGGGGTGGCCTGGGCGCTGCTCGAATCGCGGTTCTTCGTGGTGCGTGGCGTCGAGGTGACCGGCACTCACCTGGTCACCCCCGCGCAGGTGCGCAGCGCGGCCGATATCCCGGCCGGGCTGCCGCTGATCCGGGTGAACGGCGCAGCGGTGGCGCACCGGGTCGAGCAGCTCCGCCAGGTCCAGTCGGCACAGGTCAGCCGGGACTGGCCGGACCGGGTGCTGATCTCGGTCACCGAGCGGGTGCCGGCCCTGGCCATACCCAGCAGCCAGGGGTACGACCTCGTCAACAAGTACGGGGTCGTCGTGGAAACGGTGTCGGAGCAGCCGCTGGACATGCCCATCCTGGACCTGCCCGGCGGATCGGCACAGCCGTCCGCGCTGCGCGGCAACCCAGCGGTGTACGCGGCGGCGGTGGTCGTCCGGGAATTGCCGCGCTACCTGAGCCGGTCCCTGGTGTCGGTGCGGGCGCCTACCGCGACCGAGGTGACGTTGCGGCTCCGCACCGGGGTCAGCATCCTCTGGGGCGGCACCGACCGGCCGGCCGAGAAGGCGAAGGAACTGGCCGCGCTGCTGCGCACGCACGCCCGGTCCTACGACGTCAGCGCGCCCGGGACCGCGGTGACCAGCGGATGAGCCGCGGCGGGAGGCCGGCCCACGCGCAGCGACACGCTGGCCTGTCTCGCGCGTGTCTAGTTGACCCTGGTCCCGGCCCACCCTACTGTCCGTATCAATCGCCAGGATGTCATAACTGTAAATCTCAAGTTGAGAGTGAGGGTTGGCTCCCTGGAAATCGCGTGACGCGGCCGGCCGAAGCAATTGGGGGCGCATTTCGGCAGGCTGCTGAAACGCTGGTTTTGGTGGTGGTTTCCAGGAAAGACGCCCTCCGCGGGCGCTCTCTCCGGCCGCGATAACTGTGCGCCGGAACTCAGTGAAGGTAAACGAGCGGAAAGGGCCCTCCTCGTGGCAGCACCGCAGAACTATTTGGCGGTCATCAAGGTCGTCGGTATCGGTGGGGGCGGCGTCAATGCCGTGAACCGGATGATCGAAGAGGGGCTCAAGGGCGTTGAGTTCATCGCGATCAACACGGATGCCCAGGCACTCCTGATGAGTGACGCCGACGTCAAGCTTGATGTCGGCCGTGAGCTCACCCGCGGCCTCGGCGCCGGGGCCAACCCGGAAGTCGGGGCGAAGGCCGCGGAGGACCACCGGGAGGAGATCGAGGAGGTCATCAAGGGGGCCGACATGGTCTTCGTCACTGCCGGTGAGGGTGGCGGGACGGGCACCGGCGGTGCGCCGATCGTCGCCAACGTGGCCCGCTCGCTCGGCGCGCTCACCATTGGCGTGGTCACCCGGCCGTTCGGCTTCGAGGGGAAGCGCCGTGCGTCCCAGGCCGAACTGGGCATTGAGCGGCTGCGCAACGAAGTGGACACGCTGATCGTTATCCCGAACGACCGGCTGCTGTCCATCTCGGACCGGCACGTCAGCGTGCTGGACGCATTCAAGGCCGCCGACCAGGTGCTGCTCTCCGGTGTGCAGGGAATTACCGACCTGATCACCACGCCTGGGCTGATCAACCTGGACTTTGCCGACGTGAAATCGGTGATGTCCGGAGCCGGCTCGGCGCTGATGGGAATCGGCTCGTCGCGCGGGGACGACCGCAGCGTCGCCGCCGCCGAGATGGCCATCTCCAGCCCGCTGCTGGAAGCCAGCATCGACGGCGCGCACGGCGTGCTGCTGTCCATCCAGGGTGGGTCTGACCTGGGCCTGTTCGAAATCAACGAGGCGGCCCAGCTGGTCTCCAACTCGGCTGCCCCGGAAGCCAACATCATCTTCGGCGCGGTCATCGACGACGCGCTGGGCGACGAGGTCCGGGTCACCGTGATCGCGGCCGGCTTCGACGAGGGTGGCCGGCGGTCCCGGCCGCCGCGGGCCGCCGCCAGCTTCGCCGCCGACAGCGGCCCGGCTCCCGTCCCGGCGGCGGACGGTTACCGGTCCCCGGTCAGCGCGGCACCGCCGGTGCTCGCTTCGTCCTCGGCCGGGGCGGACGGCTGGGCCAGCGCGGCAGCGGACGAGCCGGCCGCCGAGGCCCGGCCGGATGTGCCGGCCGTGGGCGGGTCAGCCGCCGCCGGGTCGGCCGACCCGGCCGCCCGGCTGGCCCAGGACGCGGCCGGCCGGGCCGAGGACGCCTCCGGGCTGGCGGGCGACGCGGCCGAGCTGGCTGCGGCCGACGGCAGCGGGACGAGCGGTGTGCCCGCAGCACGGCTGTCCGACCCGGCGCCGGCCGCCGGGGAAGCGGCTGCAGCTGAGCCGCGGCCGCGCCCGGATGCCCGCGGGGTGTTCGACGCGGCCACCACACGCCGCCGGTCGGTCGTGTTCGAAGAGGATGACGAGCTCGATGTCCCAGACTTCCTGAAGTAGTGACCAGCCTGGCCCGCGGACCGGGCGCCGGGCGGGCCGCGCTGATCGCCGCGTCGCTGACCGCGGTCCGGGCCCGGATCGCGGAGGCCTGCCAGGCGGTCGGCCGGAGCGCCGATGAGGTCACCTTGATCGCCATCACCAAGACCTTCCCGGCCACTGATATCCGCATCCTGAGCAGCTTGGGCGTGCATGACGTGGGGGAGAACCGCGATCAGGAGGCGGCCCCCAAAGCCGCCGCGGTCGCGGACCTGCGTGAGCAGCTCAGCTGGCATTTCGTCGGCCAGTTGCAGACGAACAAGGCGGCCAGCGTGGCCCGCTACGCGGACGTGATCCACTCGGTGGACCGGCTCCGGCTGGTGACCGCGCTCGGTGCGGCGGCCCGGAAGGCCGGCCGCCCGCTGCGCTGCCTGGTGCAGGTGAGCCTGGATGACGAGCCCGGCCGCGGCGGCGCCCCGGCCGACCAGGTGCTGGGCATCGCGAACGCGGTGGCCAGCCAGAGCGGCCTGCAGTTGGGCGGCGTGATGGCGGTGGCGCCACTGGCCGCCGAGTCGGTGCCGGGCGGGCCGCTGGCCGCGTTCCAGCGGCTGGCCGGGATCGCCGCGCTGGTCCGCGCTGAGCACCCCGGTGCGGGGATGATCTCCGCGGGGATGAGCGGGGACCTGGAAGCCGCCATCACGGCAGGGGCGACACACGTGCGGGTCGGTACGGCGTTGCTCGGCGGCCGGCCGAGCTTAGTCAGGTAATGTCCGACGCAGCGGGGCTGCGTGACAGTTGATGACGGAGGGCTGACCGATGGCCGGCGCGATGCACAAGATGGCGGTCTACCTCGGCCTCGTCGAGGACGATCCGCACTACGACGACGGCTATGACTCGTACGACGAGTATGACGAGTACACGGATACGGCTGACCAGCCGGAGCCGGAACTCGATCGTCCCAGCCCACGCGGCAGCCGTGCGGAGTTCGCCGCCGAGCCGTCCCCGCCTGCTGTGTCCCGGGGCGGCGGCACCGCCACGGTGACCGCGCATGCCACCGATCTCGCGCGTATCACCACCTTGCACCCGCGCACGTACAATGAAGCCCGTACCATCGGAGAGCACTTCCGTGAGGGCACTCCGGTGATCATGAACCTGACCGAGATGGTTGACAGTGACGCCAAGCGTCTCGTTGACTTCGCAGCAGGGCTGATCTTCGGGTTGCACGGAAGCATCGACCGGGTCACCAACAGGGTGTTCCTGCTCTGTCCGGCCAACGTCGAAGTGACGGCGGAGGACCGGGCCCGGATAGCTGAACGAGGGTTCTTCAACCAGAGTTAGATGCGCAGGTAGTGGACACGCTCGGTGACGAGCACACAGCAACGGCACCCGCGGTGGTCATCCCGGCGTCCGTGAAGGCAGGCAGGGCAGGGCTGTGGGGATAGTAAAGATCGTTCTGTTCTACGTGCTCTCGATATATCTCGTGATCCTGCTCGGGAGGCTCATCCTCAGCTGGATACAAGCGTTCTCACGGTCGTGGACCCCCACGGGCATCGTGCTGATCCTGGCTGAGTTCATTTTCACCGTGACGGATCCGCCACTGAGATTGCTAAGGCGGTACATACCCACGCTCCGTCTCGGTACTGTGGCCTTGGACCTCAGCTTCATGGTGCTCTTCTTCGTGATCATTTTCGCGATGCAGGCCGTGCAGCTGCTCTGATCGGGTAGCGTCCGACAGGAACGAACACCGTTCAAGCGTGCCGAGGAGACGAGATGCCGCTGACGCCCGCGGATGTGCGGAACAAGCAGTTCAGTACCACCCGGCTCAGGCCCGGCTACGACGAGGAAGAGGTTGACGCCTTCCTCGACGAGGTCGAGGTTGAGCTGGACCGGCTGATCCAGGAGAACGAAGAGCTCCGGGCGAAGCTGGCCGAGAGCCTGCGTGGGGGCAAAGTTCCGATGTCCGCGCTCAGCTCGCCGCTCGGTGAGCAGGCCCCGGAGATGATGGAGCCGGTCCGCGCCGCCGGAGCCGGAGCGGATGCCGGAGCCGCCGCGGATGATGCCGCCGGTCGAGGACAACATGGACACGGCCGCCCGCGTCCTGGCCCTCGCCCAGCAGACCGCCGACCAGGCAATCGCCGACGCGCGGCGCGAGGCCGACGAGACGCTCGGCCGGGCCCGCCGCGAAGCCGACGACATCCTGGGCAAGGCGCGCCGCCAGGCCGAGCAGATCACCAGCGACGCGCGGGCCCGGGCCGAGAGCCTGGAGCGGGATGCGCAGGAGCGGCACCGCCAGGCCATGGGCTCCCTCGTGCAGCAGCGCGAGGAGCTGGAGCGCCGGGTTGACGACCTGCGCGCCTTCGAGCGTGAGTACCGCAGCAGGCTCAAGGCGTACCTGGAAGGCCAGATGCGCGACCTGGAAGCGGGCGCGACCGACAGCGGCGCCTTCCCGGCCATGGGCAGCGGGCCTGACTCCTCCGTGTCCTCGGGCATGTCCCGCCTGGACAGCCGGAACGGCCAGCCGTCCATCGGCGCCTACGCGGGCGCGCCGGAGCCGGTTTCACACGGTGGCTTCCACCCGTCGGATGGCTCGCCGCACGACCACCGCTGATCAGCGGTGGTCGGTAGCGCGGGCCACACACGGCACGTTACGTCCAATAGTTAACAGCTCAGCAGCATCTCCTCGGTTGGCAGCATGACCCGCACGGCCTGGGGGGAGCGCAAGTGATCAGGTTCAGCGCTCTCCTGGTTGCCCTGGCCATCGGCTTGCTGGCTGCTGGCGTCGCAGCCAGCAGCCTGCCGCTGGTCTACGTGTCCATCGCGGTGTGCGCGGTGGCCGCGCTCCTCCTGGCGGCCGGTGTGCTGCGGCACTGGTCGGAAATTTTCGGCACCGGCACCAAGCGAACGGCCAGCCCGTTCGCGGCCCCTCGGCCGGTGCCCGGCCCAGCCGCCGCCGGCCCGCCCGGCTGCCGCCGGACGGGCCGGGGTGCCTGGCCGCTCCGGCGCTGGCCGGCTTCCAGGCGGACGCCGGGGCCGGCCCGGTACCCCGGGCCCCGGAGCCGGCCGTGGCCGCTGGCCGCGGCCCGGCCGCCGCCGACCCAGCCGACCGTGCCGGGCCCGCGGGACCTGGCCAGCAGGAGACCGACCGGGCCGCGCGCGGTGACCGGCGGCCAGGACGCAAGGGCCGGCCATCCCGGCGCCCGCCGGGCAGCCAGCCAGAGCCAGCACCGGCCGCGGCGGCGGAACCCATCCACGCGGCCCCCACCGACGACTTGTGGGACCGGGTCAACGAGGAACTGGAGTCGGCCGGCAAGCGCGACTCAGGCCGGCTGTCCTGGCCAGCCGGTGACTTCTCGATACCATCCGGGATGTCGCTGCCGGCCGAGCCGCCGGGCCAGGAGACACTCGGTGAGCTGGGCCCGGCGCGCGGCGCGGACCTGTGGCAGCCGGCCGCTGGCTGGCAGCCGCCCACCACCCCGCACAGCGGCTGGCCGTTCGGGCCGCCCGCCGAGCCGGCCCGCGCCGGCGTCGGCGACGAACCAGCGGTCAGCGACACCGTCGCGGCCGAGCCAGCCAACCCGGACGAGGCCACCCGGAGCGTTCCCGCCCCGGACGCGCCCACCCGGGCCGAACCCGACCGGAGTGCGGGCGGCCAGGACGAAGCGGCCCGGAGTGCCAGTGCCCGGGAAGACGGTGCCAGGGACGACAGTGCCCGGGAAGACAATGCTCCGGGCGACGATGCCCGGGATGAAGCCGGCCCGGACGACGAGGATGCGGCCCCGCCATGGATGGTTCGGCCGCGGCCCGGCCCGGGTGCCGAGTCCACCGTGGTGTCCACCCCGCCCGTGGTGAGCCCGCCGGGCCGGACGCCGGAGCCCACCCCCGCCGCTGCGGAAGCGGGGGCAGCCGAGACCGCCGACACGGCCGAGCCCGCCGAGGTGGCCGAGTCCACCGGGGCGGTTGAGTCCACCGGGGCGGTTGAGTCCGCGAAGACAGCCGAGCCGGTCAAAGCGGCCGAGCCGGCGAAGACAGCCGAGCCGGTCAAGGCGCCCGAGGCGGTGGAGTCCGGACCAGCCGACGAGCCGGACGCAGCCGGTAAGCCGGGGACGGACACCAAGCGGACCGGGCCCAGTGCACCGGACTCGGCGGTTACCCAGGTCGGCGCCACCCAGGTCAACTCCCCGCCGGCGGCATCCGCCGCGCAGGCCGGTGCCGCCGACGGCGCACCGGACGAGCCCGCCGGGCAGGCCACGGCGGGCGACTCAGCCCCGGCCGGCGGCAGCAAGCAAATCCAGGTCACCGTGGTGCCCGGGGTGGCCCGCTACCACCGCAGCGAGTGCATCCTGATTAGGTTCCTGGGCGAGGACGACCTGGAGCTCATGTCCAAGCAGGAGGCAGTCTCGGCCGGCCTGATCGCCTGCCGCGCGTGCCAGCCCGACCAGTTGCCGGACGGCTGACGCAGCCGGCTCGGGTGCGTCAGCCGCGGTCGGTCAGGCGCGGGTCAGCCAGAAGGTGAGGCCCAGGTCGGGGTGGGTGTGCTGGTGCGCGCCTGGCGCATCGGCGGCCGGGCCGGGACGGAACTCGTCGGCCAGCACCTCACTGGCGATCAGCTCGCCGTGCTCGGCCAGCGCCGCGGCCAGCTCCGGGCCGCCCGCCTCCCAACGCACCCTGATCCGGTCGCTGACATGCAGCCCGTCGGTCTTCCTGGCCTCCTGCACCAGCCGGATGACTTCCCGGGCCAGCCCCTCGCGGCGGAGCTCGGGAGTGATCTCGACTTCGAGGCCGACGGTCTCGCCGCCGTCCGAGGCCACCGTCCAGCCGGAGCGTGGCGTCTGGGTCACGATCAGCTCGTCCGGGCCGAGCGGTAGCTCCGCGCCGTCCACCTGTACCGAGATCTTCCCGGCCGAACGCAGTTCCGCCGCCAGCACCGCCGGATCGGCCGCGGCGATGGCCGCGGCCACCGGCTGGGTGCCCTTGCCGAACCGCTTGCCCAGCGCCCGGAAGTTGGGCTTCACCACGTAGTCGACCAGGTCGTCGCCGACCGCGGCCATCGGGTCCAGCGAGCGCACGTTGAGCTCGCTGGCCACTTCGGCGCGCAGTTCCGGGGCCAGGTCGGCGAACCCGGCCGCGCTGACCACGGCCCGGGCCAGGGGCTGGCGGACCGGCAGCGACGCGGCCGCGCGGGCCGACCGGCCGAGTTCCACCAGCCGCCGGGTCAGCGCCATCTGCCCAGACAGCCGGGCATCGACCAGTGCGGGGTCGGCGCTGGGCCACTGGGCCAGGTGCACCGACTCCGGGTCATCCGCGCCGCGCAGCGCCGCCCACACATGGTCGGCCAGGAACGGGGTGATCGGGGCCATCAGCCGGGTCAGCACGTGCAGGCACTCGTACAGCGTGGCGAACGCGGCCGCGCCGTCCAGGCTCCCCGGGCCGTCCCAGAACCGCCGCCGGGAACGCCGCACGTACCAGTTCGACATGTCGTCGATGAACGCGGCCAGCCGCGGCCGGCCGCGGCCGTGTCGAATCCCTCCAGCGCACCGGTCACCTCGCCCACCGTGGCGTGCAGCTCGCTGAGCAGCCACCGGTCGAGCAGCGGCCGGTCCGCGGGCGGCGGCGCGCTGGCCGCCTGGCCGGGGTCCCAGGCCTGCCCCTGCGCCGCCGCGGCGTTGGCGTACAGCACCAGGAAGGAGACCGTGTGCCAGTAGGTGAGCAGCACCTTGCGGACGATCTCGTCCAGTGCCGCGTCGCCGATCCGCCGGGTGGACCAGGGCGAGCCGGACGCGGCGAAGAACCAGCGCACCGCGTCCGCGCCGTGCGCCTCCATCAGCGGGATCGGCTCGAGCACGTTGCCCAGGTGCTTGCTCATCTTGCGGCCGCGCTCGTCCACCACCAGGCCCAGGCACACCACGTTCTCGTAGGAGGACCGGCCGAATACCAGCACGCCCACCGCCATCAGCGAATAGAACCAGCCCCGGGTCTGGTCGATCGCCTCACAGATGAACTGGGCCGGGTAAGCCCGCTCGAACTGGTCCTGGTTACGCCACGGCGCGCCGAGCCGGGCGAACGGCATCGACCCGGAGTCATACCAGGCATCGATCACCTCGGGCACCCGGCGTGCCTGCTCGCCGCAGCCCGGGCAGGTGATCACCACGTCATCGACGTACGGCCGGTGCGGGTCCAGCGCGGACAGGTCGCGCCCGGCCAGTTCGCTCAGCTCGGCCAGCGAGCCCACGCAGGTCAGGTGCTGCTGGCCGCACTCCCAGATGGGCAGCGGGGTGCCCCAGTACCGGGTCCGGGACAGCGCCCAGTCCACGTTGTTGCGCAGCCACTCGCCGTACCGGCCGTGCTTGATGGTGGGCGGCTGCCAGTTGGTCCGCTCGTTCTCGGCCAGCATCTGGTCCTTGACCTGAGTGGTCCGGATGTACCAGGAGGGCAGCGCGTAGTAGAGCAGCGGCGTGTGGCAGCGCCAGCAGTGCGGGTAGCTGTGCTGGTACTGCTCGACCCGGAACAGCACGCCGCGGTCGGCCAGGTCGCGGACCAGCAGATCGTCGGCGTCCTTGAAGAACATCCCGCCGACCTGCGGCACCCAGTCCTCGAAGTGGCCGTCCGGCCGGATCGGGTTGATCACCGGCAGCCCATGGGCCCGGCCGGCCTCCATGTCATCCGCGCCGAAGGCCGGGGCCATGTGCACCAGCCCGGTGCCGTCCTCGGTGGTGACGAACGCCCCGGGCACCACCACATGCGCACCCGGGATCTCGACCAGGTGCAGCGGCGGCCGGTAGGTCGCGCCCACCAGTTCGGAACCGGGCACGGTGGCCAGCACGTGCCAGCCTTCGCCGAGCACCCGGGACACCAGGGCCTCGGCCACCACCACGGTGTCACCGTCGCCGGGCTTGCGCGCGATCGCGTAGCGCTCGTCCGGGTGCACGGCTACCGCGGTGTTGGACACCAGGGTCCACGGAGTGGTCGTCCACACCAGCAGGTCGGCCCCGGCCAGCAGCGGGTTGGCCGCGGGCGGCAGGGTGAGCAGCGGGAACCGGACGGTGACCGCGGGGTCGGTCACCGGGCGGTACACGTCGGGCTGGCCCATCTCGTGGTCGGACAGCGGGGTCTCGCAGCGCGGGCAGTACGGGCTGATCCGGAAATCCTTGACCAGCAGGCCCTTGCGGAAGATCTCCCTGAGTGACCACCACACCGACTCGACGTAGCTGGTGTCCATGGTCCGGTAGGCGTGCGGCAGATCCACCCAGTAGCCCAGCCGGATGGTCAGTTCCTCGAACGCGTCCACGTGCCGCTGGGCCGATTCGCGGCAGCGCGCGTTGAATTCGGCGATGCCGTAGCTCTCGATGGCCTTCTTGCCGGACAGCCCGAGTTCGCGCTCCACCGCCACCTCGACCGGCAGCCCGTGGCAGTCCCAGCCGGCCTGGCGCGGGACGTGGAACCCCTGCATGGTCTTGAACCGGGGGAAGACGTCCTTGAACACCCGCGCCTCGATGTGATGCACGCCGGGCATGCCGTTGGTGGTCGGCGGCCCCTCGTAGAACGTCCACAGCGGGTGGCCCTCGGTGGCGTCCAGGGAGCGCTCGAAGAACTTCCCGTCCTGCCAGCGGGCCAGGACGTCGTGTTCCATGGCGGGCAGGTCGATGGCCGCGGGCAGGTCGGGGAAGTGGGTCTGGCTGTCCGCTGCGTCAGGCATGGCGGGTGGTCCTCCGGCGGTGCTCACCTGCAGCTGACGTAGCTCCAGGCAAGGGGTTCGCTGGAGGGACGAGGCGCGCCGGCGGCGGCCCCGCGGTACCACCCTCCTTGGCCGCGCCCGCCCTCGGGGAGGGCTGCGCGACCCACTCATTAAGTGTCATGCGGCCGGTTCTACTGGGCGAGCCGTGCTGCTGCCGTGCTCTGCTGCCGTTCTTCCGGCGGCTCCGGGGTGATCTGGTCCGCTGCGCCTGCCCCCGGGCTCGCACCAACCCCGGGTCGCTCCTGGCCACGTTCAGCGGCAGCTGTCCCCATCCACGCTGTGCCGACAGTTAACGATAGCTGATGCCCTGGATTATTGCCGTGACCAGATGCGTTTGCAGTCCCGGGGACACCGATCTATTCTCCGGTGACTGGCCGCGTTCATGATCGATTGGTGGCGGCAGGAAATAGTGGACATAGCACGCGCGAGGGGGTCGAGATGACAGCAGCCGCAGCACGCCAGGGTGCTGCCGCGCTTCCCGTCCGGCCTGGTGAGGAGCCCTGGATCGGGCAGGAGGTGGCCGAGGTCCGCAAGGAACTCGAAGCCGAGGCGGCCGGGCTTCGCGACGACATCCGCACTGCCGAGTCAGAAATCGCGGAACGGCTGGGCGACGCGGTCGGTGACGCGGGCGACGACTCCGCCGACGCGGGGGCCAAGACATTCCAGCGGGAGCACGAGCTCGCGCTGACCCAGAACGCGCGGGAACTGCTGGCCCAGACCGAGCGGGCGCTGGCCCGGATCGAGGACGGCAGCTACGGCGTGTGCGAATCGTGTGGCCAGCCGATCGGGAAGGCGCGGCTGCAGGCGTTTCCCCGTGCGGTACTGTGCGTGACCTGTAAACAGCGAGAGGAACGGCGCTGAGCGGATCCGCGGCACCTGACGTGCCAGACCGGCCGGCCGGGGACATCATGGACAGCCCCGACGGCGGGCAGCGGCCGCGCCGGGTCCGGCTGCTGCTCCTGGTCGCGGCCCTGGTGCTGGTGGCCGACCTGGTGAGCAAGACGATCGTGGTGGCCACGCTCTCGCACCGGCCGCCGGTGCGGCTGCTCGGCGGCCTGCTCCGGCTCACTGAGCTGCGCAACAGCGGAGCGGCGTTCAGCATCGGGGCGTCCAGCGCCGTGATGACGGTGATCTTCAGCCTGATCGCGGTGGGGGTCATCATCGCCATCCTGCGCACCTCGCGGCGGCTGCGCAGCGTGCCGTGGGCGGTCACGCTGGGCCTGCTGCTCGGCGGGGCGGCCGGCAACCTGGGTGACCGGATCTTCCGCTCGCCCGGCCCGTTCCGGGGCAACGTGGTGGACTGGATCCAGTTGCCGCACTGGCCGGTGTTCAACGTGGCCGACTCGTGCATCGTCTGCGGCGGGGTGCTGGCCGTGCTGCTGGCCGCGCGCGGCGTCCCGCTGGAAGGAACAGCCCGGGGGGACGACCCCCCGAACCCCCCGCCGGTTCACCCCATGACGGCAAACCCCCCGGAATCCTCCGATCGCCGCTCCGCGCCGAGCGGCGGCAAGCCGCCGCGGTACGGGCGAGCCGAACACAACCCAGCCCGAGACAGCAGCCGGTGAGCCAGTCCAGCCAGCGCCGGGTGACGGTCCCGGAGGGGCTGGACGGCGAGCGGCTGGACGCCGCGCTGGCCCGCATGTTCGGGCTGTCCCGGGCCAGTGCCGCGGAACTGATCAGCAGCGGCCAGGTGCTGCTCGGTGGCCGGACGGCAGCCAAATCCGAGCGGGTACCCGCGGGGGAGTGGCTCGACGTGACGCTGCCCGCCGCGGCGCCTGCGGCTCCGGTGCCGCAGGCCGTGCCCGGCCTGGCCGTCGTCTACGAGGACGACGACATCGTGGTGGTGGACAAGCCGCGCGGGGTGGCGGCCCACCCGACACCCGGCTGGACCGGCCCGACCGTGCTGGAAGGGCTGCTCGCGGCCGGGCACACCATCGCGACCAGCGGCGCGGCCGAGCGGCAGGGCATCGTGCACCGGCTCGACGCCAACACCACCGGGCTGATGGTGCTGGCCAAGAGCGAGCCCGCGTACAGCGCGCTGAAGCAGGCGTTCCGCGACCGCGAGGTGGACAAGCGGTACCACGCGCTGGTGCAGGGGCATCCGGACCCGCTGCGCGGCACGATCGACGCGCCCATCGGGCGGCATCCGGCCGGGGACGGCCGGTTCGCGGTGGTGGCAGGCGGCCGTCCCAGCGTCACGCACTACGACACGCTGGAAGCTTTCCGCGGCGCCAGCCTGGCCGAAATCATCCTGGAGACCGGGCGCACCCACCAGATCCGGGTGCACATGGCCGCGCTACGCCATCCCTGCGCCGGCGACCGGCTGTACGGCGCCGACCCGGTGTTCGCCGAGCACCTGGGGCTGACCCGGCAGTGGCTGCACGCGGTCGAGCTCGGTTTCGCCCACCCGGCGGATGGCCGCCGGGTGGAGTTCTCCAGCGGCTACCCGGACGACCTGGCGCGCGCCCTGGATGTGCTCCGCGCGGAAAGCTGACGGCCACGCGGTGCTCTTCTTGCGCCTCCGGGGGGCTGGACCCGCCGCTCTGCTTCCTTGCGCCTCCGGGGCGGCTCTGGACGCCGCCGCTCTGCTTCCTTGCGCCTCCGGGGGGCTTGGACCCGCCGCCTTCCCTCCTCGCTCGTTCCTCCCCACCCACCTCCCCATTCCCTCTTCACTGTCCCAGTCGGCGGCGCCCCCCTTCGGCGCGGGACTGTCGGTGGCGGCCGGTAGCGTGCCTGCTGTGAACCGCACCGATCGGCTCTACGCCCTGGTCGAGGACCTGCGGGCCAGCGCGCCCCGGCCACGGTCGGCCCGCCAACTGGCCGCGCGGTACGAGGTCAGCTCGCGGACCATCGAGCGGGACATCCTGGCCCTGCAGGAATCCGGCGTGCCGGTCTACGCCGAGCCCGGCCGTCGCGGTGGCTATGCCATCGACAAGACGATGACGCTGCCGCCGGTCAATTTCACCGCGGCCGAGATGGTGGCCATCGCCGTGGCGCTGGCCCGGGACGAGCGGACCCCGTTCGCGGCGGCGACCCGGAGCGCGCTGCGCAAGGTGCTCGCGGTCGCCTCGGCCGCGCAGACCGCCGAAGCGGCGCAGCTCATCGACCGGGTCCGGCTCGATCAGCCCGGCCCGCGCCGCGGACCCGCAGCAGGCGGAAACCCCGGTGCCAGCGGTGGCCGCCGCCGGGCGCCCGGGGCGGCGCAGCGGCGGGGCCCGCCGCCGCGGCGCCGGACGCGTTCCGCGCGGGAGAAGGCGGCCAGCCGGTGGACTGGCCCACAGCCAGCCGGCGTGCCGCTGGTCATCCAGGAGGCGATCACCGCCGGCCATGTGCTGCGGCTCGACTACCGGGACCGGAACGACCAGGTGACGGTGCGCGACGTGGAGCCGGTGGCGTTCGCCGCGACCCGGAGCCAGTGGTACCTGATGGCCTGGTGCCGGCTCCGCGAGGGCAGCCGGGCATTCCGGCTGGACCGGATCCTGGCCGCGGTGGACACCGGCGCGCCGGCCCCGGCGCGGTCCTACCACGACCTGGCCGTGGACATCCCGGACGCCCTGATCAGCCGCCCCGACCTGCACGTCTGACCGGGCGCCAGGAAAGCCGGGAAACACCGACATAACGGTGTCGCGGGCCCCCGGCAGGCTGGCCGCAGACACGTTGTCCACGACTGGAGGAACTCATGTCAGCTCCCGCAGCCAACACCGTCGGCTGGTTCGAGATCGGCGCCCCGGACGTCCCGGCGGCCAAGGACTTCTACGGGCCGCTGTTCGGCTGGACGTTCGCGCCGGACGGCGACTACACGCTGATCACCGCGCCCGGGGCGGACGGCCCGTCCGGCGGCATCTTCAACACCGGCGGCAACATCCCGCCGTACGCCGTCTTCGTGGTCCGGGTCACCGACGTGGCGGCCACCGCGGCGCGTACCGCGGAACTGGGCGGCAAGGTCGTCGTGGCGCCGATGACGCTGCCCGACGGGATGGTCGTCGCGTACCTCACCGACCCCAACGGCAGCATGTTCGCGCTGTTCAGTCCCCGGCCGGAAAGCTGACCGGCGGCCGGGCGGACCCGGCGGCCCTGGGCAGGCACGGGCGTTAAGCAGCTGAATTGGTGGGCAGGGTGCCGGTATGGCTGTGCTGAGAGCTGTCGCGCGCCCGATGCTGGCGTCCATCTTCGTTGTCCAGGGCTACCAGACCTGGCGGTGGCCGGAGCGGGTCGCCGCGCGGGCCGAGCCGGTGGTCCGCCCGGTGGCCAGCCGGGTGGCCATGCTGCCGGACGAGACCGAGCAGACAGTACGGCTGAACGGCGCCGTGCAGTGCGTCGCCAGGCTCGATGCTGGCCATGGGCTGGTGGCCGCGGCTGTCCGCGGCCGTGCTGGCCGGCACGCTGGTGCCGACCACGCTGGCCGGGCACCGCTTCTGGGAGATCGAGGACAAGCAGGAGCGGGCCCAGCAGCGGATCCACTTCCTGAAGAACGTCACCATGCTGGGCGGGCTGCTGATCGCCGCGGCCGATACCGCGGGGGACCCGTCGCTGGCCTGGCGGGGCCGGCACGCGGCCCGGGACGCGCACCGGGATCTGGCGCTGGCCACCCGGACCGCCCGGATATCGGGTAAGGCCGGGGCCCGGGCCGAACAGGCCTCGGCGCGGGCGCACTGGGCCGCGGACCAGGCGGGCAAGCTGCGCCGCCGGCTGCCCGCGGGCTGACCCCGGGTCGCTCGGCGCACGGTTCCCTGCCCCGAGTGCAGGAAACTTTCCCCGATCTGTCCCAATCGGACGGTTTTCCCTCCAGGTGGGGAGGCCGCCACCTTACAATCCTGTGATTGTTCACCCGGACCGTTTCCTCCGTACTTCCGGGTATGCACCATGCCTGCTGACTTCCAGATAGGGACAGGGACAGGGTCGCCGAATGGCTGGCGTGATCGAACGGAGGGGGGGAGTCAGGGCCGCACCGCGGCACCGCAAGCGGCGCACGCTATTCCCCGCATCATCCCGGGGGGCCGTGCCGCCGGTACTCCCAGCCCCGCCACTGGACGAGGAGAAGTACTCCTATGTCCGGCGGCACACGTGGGTGCTCACGCTGTGCATGGCGGTCAGCTTCCCGCTGCTGGTGTACAGCCAGGTCCGGATGTTCATCAACTCGCCCTGGTTTCTGGCCTACACCCCGTTCGCCCTGTTCGGCGTGCTGTGCTTCATGCTCTCGCTGGCCGTGGACGGGATGAGTCACAGCTTCGACCTGGACGAGCACAAGCGCATCGTGGCGTCGTGGCGGCCCCGGCGGTACCCGTCGGTGGACATCTTCCTGCCGGTCTGCGGCGAGCCGGTCGAGGTGCTGCGCAACTCGTGGACGCACGTGGCCGAGCTGCGCCGGACCTACCCCGGCCGGGTCACCCCGTACGTGCTCGACGACTCGGCCGACCCCAAACTGAAGGCGATGGCCCGGAAGTTCGGGTTCGCCTACGCGACCCGGCCGGACCGGGGCTGGCTGCTCAAATCGGGCAACCTGCGGTACGGCTTCAAGATCTCCGATGGCGAGTACATCCTGCTGCTTGACGCCGACTTCGCGCCGCGCGCCGACGCGCTGGCCGAGACCGCACCCTACCTGCACATGTTCCCCGAGCTGGGCATCGTGCAGACCCCGCAGTTCTTCCACGTGCTGGACCGGCAGACCTGGGTGGAGCGCGGCGCGGGCGCCATCCAGGAGCTGTTCTACCGGTCCATCCAGACCGCGCGGACCCGGAAGGGCGGCGCGATCTGCGTGGGCAGCTGCGCCCTGTACCGGCGCCGCGCGCTGGCCGGCAACGGCGGGATGTCGCTGGCTGAGCACTCAGAGGACCTGCACACCGGGTTCGACCTGCAGCGGCTGGGCTGGCGGCTGCGGTACCTGCCGGTCGCGCTGTCCACCGGCAACTGCCCGGACAACATCCCGGCCTTCCTGAACCAGCAGTACCGCTGGTGCTCCGGCACGATGAGCCTGCTGGGCAGCCGGAAGTTCTGGGCCACCAAGCTGCCGCTGTACTCCCGGCTGTGCTACCTGACCGGGTTCGTCGGCTACCTGTACACGGCGGTGTTCACCTTCGTCGCCCCAGCGCTGGCCATCTGCCTGCTGCTGCTGGCCCCGGGCACGCTACTGCTGCGCAACCTGATCTTCGTCGCGCCGGTGCTGTTCTACGCCGGGGTCATCTACCCGATGTGGCACCGCGCGCCGTACCGGCTGGAAGCCTGGTCGGTCCGGGTGGTCTCGGGCTGGGCGCACGTGTTCGCGTTCAGCGACATGACGCGGGGCAGGCTGCGCCGCTGGCAGCCGTCTGGTACCGGCGCGGTGCGGCAGGACGGCCGGCTGCGGTTCTGGCTGGGGCTGATCGTGTGGAGCGGTGGCACGGCGGCGCTCTGGGTGACGCTGGCTCTGTGGCGCATGATGACCATGAACCCGTACAACTTCTTCCTGCTCTTCGTGCTCGGGCCTGTTCCAGCTCGTGGTGGTGGGCCGTATCCTCATCCAGCCACGAGCGGGTCGGCGACATGACCGTGACCGCGAAGCTGCTGGCCGGAGTGCTGGCCGCGCTGGGCCTGGTGCTGGCCGGCTGCGGGCTGCTCAAGGCGCCCGCGGCGGGCGGTGGTTCGTCATCGTCGTCGGCCGCGCCGCTGGCCACCCCGTCCAGCAGCGTGCCGTACAACGTGTCCGGGCTGCTCGACCCCAGCTCGGGGAAGTTTCTGGGCATCGAGGCCAACGGCGCGCCCGGCTCGCTGGCCGCGGTGAGCACGTTCGCGGCCAACACCGGCCGCAAGCCCAACCTGGTCGGCCAGTACGTGGCCTGGGGCCGCCCGTTCGACGCGACCGCGGCCAGCCACGCCTGGTCCTACGGGGCGCTCTACTACATGGCCTGGGAGCCGTTCGGCACCAGCGTGCAGGCCATCGCGGCTGGCCGCAGCGACGCGTACATCAGCCGCTTCGCCGCGGCCGTGCGCGCGCTGAACGTGCCGGTCGCGCTCAGCTTCGGCCACGAGATGAACGGCAACTGGTACCCGTGGGGCACTCAGCAGACCACGCCGGCCCAGTTCGTGGCGGCCTGGCGGCGCATCCATACTCTGTTCACCCGGGCTGGCGCGAGCAACGTGGTCTGGGTGTGGAACCCCAACATCATCAACCCGGTGCCGACCGTCCGGCTCCGGCCGTACTGGCCGGGCAACGCCTACGTGAACTGGGTCGGCCTCACCGGTTACTTCGCCACCACCGGCCCGCATGACTTCGCCGCCCTGTACCGGCCCACCATGACCGGGATGCGGCACTTCACCAGGAAGCCGTTCATCATCGCGGAGACCGCCATCGAGACCGGCCCGGCCGAGGTGGCGTGCGCCCGGCAACTGGTCAACGACGGTGGCCCGGCACCGCAACGTGCTCGGCTTAATCTGGTTCGACTACGACAAGAACAGCGTGGACTGGCGGGTCGAGTCACGGCCAGCCGTGCGGGCCGCGCTCGCCAGCGACATCGCCTCGCTGCCGTTGGTGAACCCGAGGACATGAGCAGGCGGCCGGAGAACCGGGCGCCCCTCGGGCACCCCGGCCCGGTGCGGCGCGCCCGGCTCACCCCGCCGAGCAGCGCCCCGCACCCTGGCCGGCACGGTGCGAGACCGTGATGCTGGCCGCGGTCGGCCCGCGACCCGAGCCGCGCCCCCCGCTGACCCGTCCGGCGCCGCCCGGTGACCCGCCGCGCGGCGAGACGACCCGGGTGCTCTCAGGCCCGGGCCGGCACAGCGCCGGCCCACCGCGGTTCACCGCAGTCGAGCCGACAGCGGACCTGGGTGAGCCGCGCGGTGCTGGTCGGCATCCTGGCCGTGCAGGCGCGTGCTCAGCCTGCGGATGCAACAACACCGCGTTCGAGGACGAGGCGCTCTACCTGTACAGCGGCCACCTGGAGATCGCGCACTGGCTGCACGGGCGGCCCTGCAGGGCGACTACGCGTCATACTTCTCCGGCGCGCCGGTGCTCTACCCGGTGCTCGGCGCGGCCGCCGACGGCGTCGGCGGGCTGGCCGCCGCGCGGGCGGTGAGCCTGCTCTGCATGCTGCTCGTCACCGCGCTGCTCTACTCGATGACCCGCAGGCTGTTCAATGAGCGGGTCGGGCTGTGTGCGGCCATCATCTTCTCGTCACCGAGCCGGCCCTGTTCCTCGGCCATCTGGCCACCTATGACGCGCCCAGCCCTGTGCCTGCTCGCGCTGGCCGCCTGGATCGTCGTCCGCGACCGCCGAGTTCCGCTGGCCGGTCTACCTCCTGGCGGCACTGCCGATGACGCTCGCGGTGGCCACCAAGTACGCCTCGGCCCTGTTCCTGCCGACCATCATCGTGCTCAGCGGGCTGGCCGCCTGGCCGTACCGGGCCGCAAGGCGCTGATCCCGCCGGTGGCCCTCGGCGCGACCGTGGCCGCGCTGCTCGGCGGTGCGCTTTACCTGGCCGGCCCGGTCTACCTGAAGGGTGTCGAGTTCACCACCACGAACCGGTTCATGGGCAACATCGCCGCCTCCGTGCTGCTCCGGGACAGCCTGCAGTGGGGCGGGCTGACCTTCGCGCTGGCGCTGATCGGGGCGGTGGCGTTCCTGCTGCGCCCGCGGACCGAGCCGGGCGAGCAGATCGCCGAGCCGGGCGGCAGGCTTCGGCGGCTGGCCCTGGGCCTCGTGCTGACCGGGACCGCGCTACTGGTCCCGGCCGACCAGATCCACCTGCACACCCTCACTTCGCTGCAGAAGCACATCGGGTTCGGCCTGTTCTTCGCCGCGCCGTGCGCCGGGGTCGGGCTGGCCCGCATCGTCGGCGACCACTTCCGCCGCGCGCAGGTGGGCATCGCGATCTGGGGGGCGCTGCTGGTGCTCGGCATGACTCAGGCTGACGAGCTGTTCAACGCCTGGCCCAACTCGACCGCGTTCACTCACGTGATGTCCCGGTATCTGCGGCCCGGCGCGCACTACCTGGTCGAGGTGGACGAGGTGCCGATCTACTACTTCCGCCGCGATGCGGACGCCGAGCCGCACCAGTTCACCTCGACGTACTACATCGGGTACACGGACCAGCAAGGCCAGTTCCTGACCGGCGACGCCGGTTATGTGGCGGCGATCAAGGGCGGCTACTTCCGGGTCGTCGCGTACAACTTCCAGACCACCCCCGGGGCGGACAACGTGCTGGCCCGCACCCTGGAGGCTGATCCCGACTACCGGCTCGCAGCTCGGCTGCCCAACGGGAACGACACCGTCGCCTACTACGTCTGGATCAAGCGCTAGCCGCCAAGCAGGCAGTCGTAGGCGGTCGAAAGGTCCCAGACGGCCAAGCGCTAGCGGTCAGACCGCTAGGCCAGAGCGCCGAGGCTCGTGGCCGGGTCAGCGGACCGGCTGGTCAACGATCGGGACGGCGGACAGCGGGTCGATCGCCTTGGCGGCCAGGATGTACCAGGCGGTGGTGCCGGTGTGCAGCGAGGCGTAGAGGAAGTCACCCTGGCAGTCGGTGAGGCCGTCCTCGGACGAGGCGATGATGCCCCGGCCGTCCGCATTCGGGCCGTGTGCCTGCGCGTACCGGATGTCGGACAGGTAGCCGGCGGCCCGGCGAATATCATCGGGGTGCGCAGGGCTTGCAGCGCGTCGGCCAGGTGGGCGGTGCCCTCGAACCAGACGCCGCCGCGGTCGCAGGTGGACACGCTGACGCCGTGGAACCGTCCCGTGTTGCTGGCCAGGTTCCGGACTCCCAGCCGACCGAGCCGCGTAGGCGGGATCCTGCAGAGCCAGGTAGGACCAGCTGTTGACGTCCTCGGCCTGCACGCTATCGTCGGTGGTGACGCCGTTTCCGATGGTCCCGATATCGAACGACGCCGGGCGGCCAGTCCCACATGGCCACGATGAACCGCCGCGCGTGCTGGGCCCGGTCCAGCCAGGTCGGCTGGCCGGTCAGCCGGGCCAGCAGCCGGAAGAACGCGAACACGTCGATGTTGTTCTCGGTGGACTTCCAGGTGATCCGATCGCCCGACGAGTCGTACCCGCCGGTGTAGCCGCCCGGGCCGCGGTCGCTCGCGCAGTTCGCCTGGATCCAGCGGCCGATGGCCACCGCCGCGTCCAGGTACCGGGTCTCCCCGGTCGCGTCGTACAGCTGGGCTAGCGCCAGCCCGGCCCAGGCCACGGCGCCGGTGGTGCTGGAGTGGTCGGCGATCCGCGCGTCGCCCGGGCGGCTGAGCCCGCCCGGTGCGTAGTCGTCGAACAGGCGGCGGCTCGGCGTCCACGCGTTGACCAGCGCGTTACCGATCCGCTCGGCCCGGACGGCGCCCCACCCGGTGTGCATGGCCAGGTAGGCGTCGAGGACCAGGGCGTCGTCGTAGATGGTGGAGACGGTGTAATGCTCGATGCCGAGCACCCCGCCGAGATAGCTCTGCGGCAGGGTGGGCAGGTCGGCCAGGCCGGTGGCGCCCGCCGGGTCGTGCAGGTTCAGCATCTGGGTGAGGAACTGGTAGGCCCGGCCGACGCTGCGGCCGGTGGACGCCGGTCCGCCCGGCCCGCTGCGGGGCCGGGGCGGTCCCGGCTGGGGCCGCCCGGCCCCGGCCGGGTGACCACTGTCCGAAGTGCAGGCCACCACCAGGCACAGGCAGATCCCGGCCATGCCCAGGACAGCCCGGGTGCGCCTGGCCGCCCCGGCCCCGCCCGGTTTCGCGGGCGGAAGCCGGGGCAGCCTGCGGGTGAACCGCTGGTGCGTCATCGGCGCCCTCCGCGTCTAGCCGCACCGGCAGCTGGCCGCGTCGGCGGAGAAATAGCTTCGATTACATTTAGTAGCCTAAATACTACCCTTAGTGCCGGAAGCGGTGCCCATCGCCCCTGGCTGGCGCCGGCCGGGCAGTGGGCAAAACGGGACAACCGCCCATCCGGCGCGCCGGGTCGCCGGCTGCCGCCGCCCTCAGTAAGCTCGACTACGCCGGGCTGGTGCGCCGCCCGTGCTGGGGGACCGCGCCGCCGGGTGCGGGACCCCAGCCAGGTGAGAGCGGCACCGGCCACTTCCCCCGGCCCTGGTTCCCGGCGCCCGCAAGGGTGCCGTCGCGCATGCCCGAAGGAGGCGGTACTTTCATGACGGCAGCCGCGACGCGTACCCCCGCCGCGGAGCGGCGACCGGGGTTCCGGGGGTCGTCCCCCGGGCTAGCAGGGACGGCTTCGTCCACCTGCACGTCCACACCGAGTACTCGATGCTGGACGGGGCCGCGCGGCTGAAGGACATGTTCGCCGAGTGCGAACGGGCGGGCATGCCGGCCGTGGCCATGACCGACCACGGCAACCTGTACGGCGCCTACGACTTCTGGTCCAAGGCGACCAAGGCCGGAATCAAGCCGATCATCGGCATCGAGGCCTACCTGGCCCCGGAGCACCGCCGGAACCGGCAGCCGGTGCGCTGGGGCACCCCGGCGCAGAAGGACGACGACGTGTCCGGGGCCGGTGCCTACACGCACATGACGCTGCTGGCCGAGACCACCGAGGGCATGCACAACCTGTTCCGGCTGTCCTCGCTGGCCTCGCTGGAGGGCTACTTGCGCCAGCCGCGGATGGACCGGGAACTGCTGGCCGCGCACGCCACCGGGATCATCGCCACCACCGGCTGCCCGAGCGGCGAGGTGCAGACCCGGCTCCGGCTCGGCCAGTACCCGCAGGCGCTGCAGGCGGCCGCCGACTACAAGGACATCTTCGGCGCGGGCAACTTCTTCGTCGAGATCATGGACCACGGGCTGAGCATCGAGCAGCGGGTCCGGGACGGGCTGCGCCGCATCGCCCGCGAACTCGGCCTGCCGTTCGTGGTCACCAACGACTCGCACTACGCGGTCGAGGCCGACGCCAAGGCGCACGAGGTGCTGCTCTGCGTGCAGACCGGGTCGAACATGGCCGACCCGGGCCGGTTCAAGTTCGACGGCACCGGCTACTACCTGAAGTCCCCGCAGGAGATGCGCGCCCTGTTCAGCGACGAGGAGTGGCAGTCCGGCTGCGACTCTACGCTGCTCATCGCCGAGCGGGCGGATGTGGCGTTCCAGCCGAAGAACCTGATGCCGTCGTTCGACCTGCCCGGCCGGGGAGACCGAGGAGAGCTGGCTGCGCCAGGAAGTCTGGCGCGGCATGGACCGGCGTTACCCGGACGGCTACGACGAGCGCCGCCGCCAGCAGGTCGAGTACGAGATCGGCATCATCACGCAGATGGGCTTCTGCTCGTACTTCCTGGTCGTGGCCGACTTCATCATGTGGGCCAAGCGGAACGGGGTCGGTGTCGGCCCGGGCCGCGGCTCGGCCGCGGGCTGCCTGGTCGCCTACGCGCTGGGCATCACCGACCTGGACCCGCTGCAGCACGGCCTGATCTTCGAGCGGTTCCTGAACCCGGAACGCGTGTCCATGCCCGACATCGACATCGACTTCGACGAACGCCGGCGGGGCGACGTGATCCGCTACGTCACCGAGAAGTGGGGCGAGGACCGGGTCGCGCAGATCATCACCTACGGCACGATCAAGGCCAAGGCGGCGGTCAAGGACGCCGCCCGGGTGCTCGGCTTCCCGTACGCGCTCGGCGACCGGATCACCAAGGCGTTCCCGCCCGCGGTGATGGGCAAGGACGTCCCGCTGGCCGGGATCTTCGACGAGACGCACCCCCGGTACGGCGAGGCGGGCGAGATCCGCGCGCTGTACGAGGCCGAGGCCGAGGTCCGCCAGGTCATCGACACCGCGCGCGGGCTGGAGGGGCTGATCCGGCAGGCCGGGGTGCACGCGGCTGGCGTGATCATGAGCAGCGAGCCGATCATCGACCACGTGCCGGTGTGGAAGCGGGAGAGCCGACGGCGCGGTCATCACCCAGTTCGACTACCCGGCCTGCGAGTCGCTCGGCCTGCTCAAGATGGACTTCCTCGGCCTGCGCAACCTGACCGTGCTGGACGACGCGGTGCGCGGTGTGAAGTCCAACCGGGGCATCGAGGTCGACCTGAACGCCCTGCCGCTGGATGACAAACCCACCTACGACCTGCTGGCCCGGGGCGACACGCTGGGCATCTTCCAGTTCGACGGCGGGCCGATGCGGGCGCTGCTGCGCAGCATGCGGCCGGACAACTTCGAGGACATCTCCGCGGTCGGCGCGCTGTACCGGCCGGGCCCGATGGGCGCCAACGCGCACAACGAGTACGCGGACCGGAAGAACCAGCGCAAACCGGTGGTGCCGATCCATCCCGAGCTGGCCGAGCCGCTGGCCGAAATCCTGGGCGACACCTACGGGCTGATCGTCTACCAGGAGCAGGTCATGGCCATCGCGCAGAAGGTGGCCGGGTACAGCCTGGGCAGCGCGGACCTGCTCCGCCGGGCCATGGGCAAGAAGAAGAAGGAGATCCTGGACAAGGAGTTCCAGCCGTTCTCGGACGGGATGAAGAAGCACGGCTACTCCGACTCCGCGATCAAGACGCTGTGGGACATCCTGGTCCCGTTCTCCGACTACGCGTTCAACAAGGCGCACAGTGCCGCCTACGGCCTGGTGTCCTACTGGACCGCCTACCTCAAGGCGAATTACCCGCCGGAGTACATGGCCGCGCTGCTCACCTCGGTGTCCGGGGACAAGGACAAGAGCGCGCTGTACCTGAACGAGTGCCGCCGGATGGGCATCACCGTGCTGCCGCCCGACGTCAACGCGTCCGACGCCACGTTCACCCCGGTCGGCAACGACATCAGGTTCGGGCTGGCCGCGATCCGCAACGTCGGCACGAACGTGGTGGACGCCATCGTGGAGACCCGGACCAGCAAGGGTGCGTTCAGCAGCTTCGCTGATTTCCTGCGCAAGGTCCCGGTGAACGTGTGCAACAAGCGGGTCATCGAATCGCTGGTCAAGGCGGGCGCGTTCGACTCGCTGAAGCACTCGCGCAAGGGCCTGGTCATCATCCACGAGCAGGCCATCGACACCGTCATCGACGTCAAGCGGAACGAGGCCATCGGCCAGGACTCACTGTTCGGCGGGGACGCGGAGACCGAGGCCAGCTTCGAGGTCCCGGTACCGGACGGGGAGTGGGACAAGACCACCCTGCTGGCCTTCGAGCGGGAGATGCTCGGCCTGTACGTCTCGGATCACCCACTGCTCGGCGTGGAGCACATCGTGGCCGCGAACACGGATTGTTCCGTGGCCGAGCTGCTCAGTTCCGCTGCCGACGATACTGAACGCCAGCAACGGGGTGGCCGGGCCGACGGCCAGCCGGTCACCGTCGGCGGGATCCTGTCCGGGGTGCAGCGGAAAGTCACCCGGCAGGGGAACCCGTGGGCCACCGCCACCCTGGAGGACCTGGAGGGCGCTATCGAGGTGCTGTTCTTCCCGGCCGCCTACCAGCAGTGCTCGCTGCTGCTGGCCGAGGACGCGATCCTGGTCGTCAAGGGGCGGCTGGACCGGCGGGAGGAGGCGCCCAAGCTGATCGCATCGGAGGTGACCGCACCGGACCTGTCCGTCGGCGAGAGCGGCCCTTTTGTGGTGTCGATCCCGGTTCAGCGGTGCGTCGCGCCCGTGGTGGACCGGCTGCGCGAGGTGCTGTGCACCCACCCGGGGCTGGCCGAGGTACACCTCAAACTCTGCAATGGCCCACGGGCGACGATCGTCCGGCTGGATGACAAGCTCCGGGTCAAGCCGTCACCAGCGCTGGCCGCCGACCTGAAGCAGCTGCTCGGTCCTGCCTGTTTTAGCTGAGCTTCGCCGGCCGGGCTGGGTCAGGTGAGCAGCCGCCTGGCGAGCACTAATCGCCGCCGGGCTGGGAAGACTGGACGGTAATCCGGCCAGCGGAGGGCGCCCGTGATTCGCCGCATCCACGTCTCCGGCCACAACCGGGAGGTGCTGCGTACCAACCTGTGGCTGGTCCCGGCGCTCCTGGTGGTGGCCGCGGTCGGCCTGTTCGTGATCACCTATCTGGTGGACCAGGCCGCGTTCCATGGCGATTTCACCCTGCCGTCCTGGGTGATCAGCGGGTCGGCCGACGCGGCCCGGCAGATCCTCACCACGATCGCCGCCTCCATCATCACCGTGGTCGGCGTGGTGTTCTCCATCGTGATCGTGGCGCTGACCCTGGTGTCCACCCAGTTCGGCCCGCGGATGCTGCGCACCTTCATCCGGGACCGGGGCACGCAGCTCACGTTGGGCACGTTCGTGGCGACCTTCGTGTACGCGGTGCTCACCCTGGTATCGATTGGCGGCGGCGACGTTCGTGCCGCACATCAGCGTCACGGTCACGCTCGCGCTCACCGTGGTCAACCTGGCCGTGCTGATCTATTTCATCCACCACATCGCTACCCAGATCCAGCTGCCCGAGGTGATCGCCGGGATCTCGGCCGACCTGTCCGCGGCCATCGAGGAATACGTGGGCGACGGGGCAGCCCGGCCGGGCGATCCCACCGCGGCCGCCGTGCTGGCCAGCCTGCCCGAGGAGGGCGGCGTCGTGCTGGCCTCGGACAGTGGCTACCTGCAGTACATCCACCGGCGGACGCTGCTGCGCATCGCCGAGCAGGCTAATGCGCTGATCTTCCTGCGCTACCGGCCCGGGCATTTCCTGGCCCAGGGCAGCCCGCTGGCCACGGTGTGGCCGGCCAGCGCGGCCCCCGGGGTGGCCCGCGAGCTCACCCGGGCCCACCTCACCGGCCCGTACCGGACACTGGCCCAGGACGTCTCGTTCGGCATCGACCAGCTGGTGGAGATCGCGATCCGCGCCCTGTCGTCCGCCATCAATGACACGTTCACGGGGCTGACCTGCATCGACTGGCTGTCGGACAGCTTGTGCAAGGTGGCGGGCCGGTGGCGGCCCGCCCAGGTGCACCGGGACCGGGCGGGCGCCGTGCGGGTGATCACCCCCGAGCCCACCTACGACCGCCTGGTGCAGCGCTCGTTCGAGAAGATCCGGCAGAGCGGCCGGGGAAATCCGGCCGTGCTGATCCGGTTGCTCGACGGTCTGGCCAGGATCATGGAACGGACCACCGCCGAGGATCAGCGCCGGGTGCTGCTCGACCAGGCGGCCATGATCATCCAGGCCAGCGACGAGTCGGTGCCGGACGCGCCGGACCGGGCCGACGTGCGCCGGACGTACGAGGCCCTGCTCGCGGTCCGGGCCCACCTGGCCGACGAGCCGCTGGCCGCCAGCGGCTAGCTAGCTGGCGGCCAGGGCCGGCCGACCGGTCAGGCGTCGCGGCGCTGCAGCAGGTAGGCGCCGGCCGCCAGCAGCACCGCGGTCCACAGGCAGAACACGCCGAACCCTTGCCAGGCGGACAGCAGCTGGTCGGAGGTCTGGTGCGCGCTGTACACCAGCGAGCCCGCCTGCTCGGGCAGGTAGGCGTTGATGTGCGCGCCCCAGCTGCCGGGCAGCAGGCCGGACAGGATGGGCAGCACCAGCACGATGCCGATGACCGTGGTAATGCCGGCCGCGGTGTGCCGGATCAGCAAGCCCACGGCCAGCGCGAACAGGCCGAGCACGGCCAGGTAGAGGCCTGCGCCGAGCACCGCGCGGAGCACGTTCTGGTCGCTGATCGCCACCGGCACCTTGCTGTGCAGGATGGACGAGCCGAGGAAGAAGCAGGCGAACGAGATGATTTCCGCGAGGACCACCATGAGCAGGGCGAACACCGCGGACTTGGCGGCCAGCATGGGCAGCCGCTTGGGCACGGCCAGCAGTGAGGCGCGGATCACGCCGGTGGAGTACTCGGTGGTGATCACCAGCACGCCCAGCACGCAGATGGTGAGCTGGCCGAGGCCGATGCCGGCGCCGAGGATGAAGCCGACCGGGTTGGTCACGATGGTGGCATCCCGGGCAGCCGCGTGCGGGCCGGTCCAGTGCGACTCGGTCAGCCAGCTGAACAGCGCGGTGAAGCCGACCGTGATCAGCACGAACAGCAGCAGGGTCCACACGGTGGACCGGACCGAGCGGATCTTCGTCCACTCGGCCAGCATCAGGTGGCCGAAGCCCACGTGATGGGTGGCGGGTGGTGCGGCTATGGGCGCGGCGGCCGGCACGGCCGGGCTGGTGGTGGTCATTGGCTGTCCTGCCCCGTGCTGGATGACGCCGCGGGCGCCGTGGTCGATGATGCGACGCCCGCGGCCTCGGTGCTGGCCGGCCGGGCGCCGTCGGCGGGCGGCGCGGCGTGTGCCGCGCCGACGCCATACTCGGAGCTGTCCGCGGTCAGTTCCATGTAGGCCTCCTCCAGCGAGGCCAGCCGCGGGGTGAGCTCGTGCAGCACGACGCGGTCGGCGGCGGCCAGTTCGCCGATGCGCGCCGCGTCCAGGCCGGTCACCCGGAGCAGGCCGGGCTGGCCGTTGTCCGCGTCCTGCGGCTCGGCTTTACCGCCTTCGCCGGCGATCAGGCCGGCCAGCCGGGCCGCGTCCGGCGAGCGGACCAGCACGTATTTGTCGGAACTGCGCTCGATGAATTCCTGGGTGCTGCAGTCGGCCATCAGCTTGCCCCGGCCGATCACGATCAGATGGTCCGCCGTGACGGCCATCTCATTCATCAGGTGGCTGGACACGAAAATGGTGCGGCCTTCGGTGGCGAGCTGTTTCATCAGGTTCCTGATCCACAGAATGCCCTCCGGGTCGAGCCCGTTCACCGGCTCGTCCAGCAGCAGCACCTGCGGGTCGCCCAGCATGGCCACGGCGATGCCGACCCGCTGCCCCATGCCGAGGGAGTACCCCCCGGTCCGCTTGCGGGCCACCTCCCGCAGCCCGACCAGGTCGAGCACGTGGTCCACCCGGGACCGGGGCAGCCCTTGCGTCTGGGCCAGGAAGAGCAGGTGGTTGTAGGCGCTGCGGCCCGGGTGCATGGCCTTGGCCTCGAGCAGCGCGCCTACGGTGCGCAGCGGCTGGGGCAGGTCAGCGTAGGCCCGGCCGTCGATCGTCGCGGTACCGGCGTGCGGCCGGTCCAGGCCCAGGATGAGCCGCATCGTGGTCGACTTGCCCGCGCCATTCGGGCCTAGGAACCCGGTGACCCGGCCTGCTTCGACATTGAATGACAAATGGTCAACTGCGGTTTTGTCCCCGTAGCGCTTGGTGAGGTCCCGTGCCTCGATCATGAATATCCCCTTGAGACGGCCTGGCCGACTTGGTTCCGCCGCGCGCTCAAACCCTAAGGTAGCAAGGCCGGCGGAGTGACCTGGTTTAGCACGGCACGCCCCAGTGCACGAATGCCGGGGGGTCGCGTAGGCTCCTGCGCATCATGACGCAGCCAATGGATCCGGTTGGGGAACCAGCCCGGCCCGCGCGGCCCGGTGGGAGGCCGCGGCGCGCCTTGGCCGCCTTGGCCGCCCTGATCGCGCTGCGCCGCTGCCTGCCCGCTGTGCTGGTCACGCTGCTGCTCGGGGTGGCCGCCGGATTCCTCTGGGCGGCGCTTGCGCCACGGCCCTACCTGGTGATGACCGGCCCGGGCGCGGCCCAGGTGACCAGCGCCGAGTCGAGCGCGTTCATCGGCGGGGACGGCTGGTACTGCCTGATCTGCCTGGCCGGCGGGATCATCTCCGGGCTGGCCGGTTACCGGCTCGCGGTGCGCGGGCATCACCCGGTCGGGATGGCCCTGGTGCTGCTCAGCGGGCTGGCGGCCGGCCTGATCGCGCTGGCGATCGGCCAGCACTCCGGGCAGGCCAGCTACCATCACCTGCTCAGCACGCTGCCGGCCTGGCACCTCAGCGCGTCGCTGTCGCTCGGCGCGCGCAGCGCGATCGCGCTCTGGCCACTGGCGGCTGGCATCATGGCCGGCGCTCTCGAACTGAGCGACGTGCTGCGCGACCGGAAGCGGGATACCCAGGACGGCCCCGCCCTCGCGCTGGACTGAGCGGGCGGCACAATCGGTGTGTCCGCCATGTGGACAGGACCGCCGGGGTGCGGGCGCCCTTCGTAGACTGGGCGCGTGCTACCTCGAATCGATCTCCGTGGCCAGGCTGCTACCGGCCTGAGCAGGGCGAAGCTCGCTGGCGTGCTGCCCCGCGCCGAGCTTGACGTGATGGCCGCGATGGCCGCCGTCGCCCCGGTCTGCGCCGACGTCCGGGCGCGTGGCGCCGCGGCGGTCCGGGAGCATACCGCCCGGTTCGACGGCGTGGACCTGCCCACCACCCGGGTGCCGGCCGATGCGCTGCCCGCCGCGCTGGCCGCGCTCGACCCGGCCGTGCGGGCCGCGCTGGAGGAGGCCATCCGGCGGGTCCGGCTGGTGCACCAGGCGCAACTGCCCGCCGAGCACAGCACCGTGGTCGGCGCGGGCGCCACCGTCACCGAACGCTACGTCCCGGTCAGCCGGGCCGGCGTGTACGTGCCGGGCGGCCTGGTCACCTACCCCTCGTCGGTGCTGATGAACGTGGTGCCTGCCCAGGTGGCCGGGGTGGGCGAGATCGCCGTGGCGTCCCCGCCGCGGGACGGCGGCCTGCCGTCACCGACGGTGCTGGCCGCCTGCGCGCTGCTCGGCGTCGAGGAAGTGCACGCGGCCGGGGGAGCGCAGGCCATCGCCATGTTCGGCTACGGCACCGAGGATTGCGCACCGGCCGACGTGGTCACCGGGCCGGGCAACGTGTACGTGGCCGCGGCCAAGCGGCTGCTGCTCGGTGTGGTCAGCACCGACGCCGAAGCCGGCCCGACCGAGATCGCGATCATCGCCGACGGCACCGCCGACCCTGAGTTCGTCGCGGCCGACCTGGTCGCCCAGGCCGAGCACGACCCGCTGGCCGCCTGCCTGCTGATCACCACCGACACCGGGCTGGCCGACCAGGTCGAGAAGGCTCTCGGCCCGCAGGTGGCCGCGGCCCGGCACCGGGACCGGGTGCAAGCGGCACTGGCCGGGCAGTCGGCCATCGTGCTGGTGGACGATCTGGCCGCGGCGGTGGCCGTCAGCGACGCATGGGCGCCGGAGCACCTGGAGATCCAGACGGCGGACGCGGCCGGGCTGGCCCGCCAGATTCGCAACGCCGGTGCCATCTTCACCGGCCGCTACGCACCCGTGTCGCTGGGCGACTACCTGGCCGGCTCTAATCATGTGCTGCCCACCGGGGGGACCGCCCGGCACACCAGCGGGCTGTCCACGCTGTCCTTCCTGCGCGGCATCCACGTGGTCGAGTGCAGCCGGGACGCGCTGGCTGAGGTGGCCCGGCACATCGACGCGCTGGGCGGCGCCGAAGACCTGACCGCGCATGTTGACGCAGTGCGGGTGCGAGTTCCCAAGGGCCAGCCGTCATGATGAGCTCAGCCGATGGCGCCGCCGAAGGTGGCGGCCGGGGGCCGGGGGTTCCGGGGGTAGTCCCCCGGGGAAGCAGAGCGGGGGGTCGCCCCCCCGGGCTGGCACCGTGGCTGCCGCTCCGGCCGGACCTGGCCGGGCACGAGCCGTACGGGGCACCGCAGATCGACGTGCCGGTCCGGCTGAACACCAACGAGAACCCTTACCCGCCGTCGCCCGCGCTGACCAGCGCGATCACGGCGGCGGTCGGTCAGGTGGCGGGCACGCTGAACCGGTACCCGGACCGGGACGCGGTGGCGCTGCGCACCGAACTGGCCGGCTACCTGGGCCACGGGCTGGGCGCCAGCCAGGTGTGGGCCGCGAACGGGTCGAACGAGATCATCCAGCAGCTCCTGCAGGCGTTCGGCGGCCCGGGCCGCCGCGCGCTGGGCTTCGAGCCGTCGTACTCGATGCACCCGCTGATCGCGCTGGCCACCAGCACCGGGTGGATCAGCGGCGCCCGGGACGCCGACTTCGGCATCGACCCGGAGCGCGCCGTCGGCCTGATCACCGCGGAGCAGCCGGACCTGGTGTTTCTCACCTCGCCCAACAACCCGACCGGGACCGCGCTGCCGCCCGCCGTCATCGAGGCGATCTGCGCCGCGGCGCCGGGGATGGTCATCGTGGACGAGGCGTACGCCGAGTTCGCCCGCGCACCGGGGGCGACCGCGCTGAGCCTGCTGCCACGGTTCCCGCGGCTGGTGGTGACCCGCACCATGTCCAAGGCGTTCGCACTGGCCGGGGCGCGGGTCGGCTACCTGGCCGCGGACCCGGCCGTGATCGGGGCGCTGCTGCTGGTCCGGCTGCCCTACCACCTGTCCGCGGTCACCCAGGCGGTGGCCCGGGCCGCGCTGGCCCACCGGGCTGAGCCGCTGGCCACCGTGGCGAAGCTGCGGGCCGAGCGCGATGACATCGTGGCCTGGCTGCGCGGCCGCGGACTGCGGGTGGCCGACTCGGATGCCAACTTCGTGCTGTTCGGTGAGTTCGCCGACCGGCACGCGGTCTGGCAGGCGGTGCTGGACGAGGGCGTGCTGATCCGGGAGACCGGCCCGCCCGGCTGGCTGCGGGTCAGCGTCGGTACCGCAGCCGAGATGGCCGCCTTCCGCACCGCCGTGGACGTGGTCGCCCCGATCAGCAAGGAAGAGGTGCCCCAGTGAGCGCCATCCGGTACCGGCTGCCGACCCCGGGCCGCCAGGCCCGGGCGAGGGGCCGGTCCATGGGGTGGCGCCGGATGGCGCGAACTTCTCAGGAGGCACAGTGAGCCGGACAGCCCGGGTGGAGCGGGTCACCAAGGAGACCAGCGTGCTGGTCGAGCTGGACCTGGACGGTTCCGGCCGGACCGAGGTGAGTACCGGCGTGCCGTTCTTCGACCACATGCTGGCCCAGCTGGGCAAGCATGGCCTGCTCGACCTGAGCGTGCAGGCTAGCGGGGACGTCGAGATCGACGCGCACCACACGGTGGAGGACACCGCGCTGGCGCTGGGCCAGGCACTGCGCCAGGCGCTGGGCGACAAGGCGGGCATCTGCCGGTTCGGCGACGCGGCCGTCCCGCTGGACGAGACGCTGGCCCGGGCGGCCATCGACCTGTCCGGGCGGCCCTACCTGGTGCACGCCGAGCCGGCCGGGATGGCCCCGCTGATCGGCAGCTACGACACGACGCTGACCCGGCACTTCTTCGAGTCGGTGACCGCCACGGCCGGCGTCTGCCTGCACCTGGAGGTGACCGGGCGCAACCCGCACCACATCGTGGAAGCCCAGTTCAAGGCGGTGGCCCGGGCGCTGCGCGCCGCGGTGGCGGCCGACCCCCGGGCACCCGGCGTGCCCAGCACTAAAGGCGTGCTGTGACCAGACCCAACGTCGCAGTCCTGGACTACGGCTCGGGGAACATTCGTTCGGCTGAAAAGGCACTGCAGCGGGTCGGAGCGGACACCGTGGTGACCGCGGATGCGGGAACGGCGCTGGCCGCGGACGGGCTGGTGGTGCCGGGCGTCGGTGCGTTCGCGGCGTGCATGGCCGGGCTGCGCGCGGTGCGCGGGGATCAGGTCATCGACCGGCGGCTGGCCGGGTCCCGCCCGGTGCTCGGCATCTGCGTCGGCATGCAGGTGCTGTTCGCCCAGGGAGTCGAGCACGGCGTGCACACCACCGGCTGCGGTCAATGGCCGGGCGTCGTGCAGCGGCTGAACGCGCCGGTGCTGCCGCACATGGGCTGGAACACGCTCGACGTACCGGCCGGGTCGCGGCTGCTGGCCGGCATCGACCCGGCGGAGCGGTTCTACTTCGTGCACTCCTACGCGGCCCGGGCGCTGCCCATGCCGCCGTCCGAGTGGATGACGCCGCCGCTGATCAGCTGGGCGACGCACGGCGAGCCGTTCATCGCGGCGGTGGAGAACGGCCCGCTGTGCGCGACCCAGTTCCACCCCGAGAAGTCCGGCGACGCAGGTGCGGCGCTGCTGGCGAACTGGCTGGAGATGATCCGATGAGCAACGCCGCGCTGACCCTGCTGCCCGCGGTGGACGTGGCCGGCGGCCAGGCAGTCCGGCTGGTGCACGGCGCGGCCGGCAGCGAGACCGGCTACGGCGGTGCGCTGGCCGCCGCGCTGGCCTGGCAGGCGGCCGGGGCGCAGTGGGTGCACCTGGTCGACCTGGACGCCGCGTTCGGCCGTGGGTCGAACGCGGATCTGCTGGCCGCCATCGTGGGCCGGCTGGACGTCGCGGTGGAGCTGTCCGGCGGCATCCGCGACGACGCCTCGCTGGCCGCCGCGCTGGCCACCGGGTGCGCCCGGGTGAACATCGGCACCGCCGCGCTGGAGGACCCGGAGTGGGTCCAGGGCATCATCGCGGCGCACGGTGACAAGATCGCGGTGGGGCTGGACGTGCGCGGCAGCACGCTGTCCGCCCGGGGCTGGACCCGGGACGGCGGCCAGCTGGACGAGGCGCTGGACCGGCTGGACGCGGCGGGCTGCGCCCGTTACGTGGTCACCGACATCAACCGGGACGGCACGCTGACCGGGCCCAACCTGGACCTGCTGCGGCACGTCACCGGCCGGACCAGCCGGCCGGTGATCGCCAGCGGAGGGGTGTCCAGCCTGGCCGACCTGGCCGCCATCGCCACCCTGGTGGACTCCGGGGTGGAGGGCGCGATCGTGGGCAAGGCGCTGTACGCCGGGGCGTTCACCCTGGAGGAAGCGCTGCTGGCGGTGGCGGCATGACCCGGAAGATCTCCACCAGCACGCCGTGGGAGCCGGTGGTCGGGTACAGCCGCGCGGTCGCGGCCGGGGACTTCGTGTTCGTGGCCGGCTGCACCTCGACGGACGGCGGGGAGTTCGTGCACGAAGGCGACGCGTACGCGCAGACCGCGCAGGCGCTGCGCAACGTGGCCGACGCGCTGGACCGGCTCGGGCTCGGGCTGGCCGACGTGGTGCGTACCCGGATCTACGTCACCGACATCTCCCGCTGGGAAGAGTACGGCCGGGCGCACGGCGCCGCGTTCGGCGACGTGCTGCCCGCCACGAGCATGATCGAGATTTCCGCGCTGGTCGACCCCCGGATGCTGGTCGAGGTGGAGGCGGTCGCCTACCGCGCGGGGATCGGCAGCTGATGTCCCGGCGGTGCCGTCCCGGCGGAGATGCGCCAGCCGTGCGAATTTTTGCCCCTATGGGGGCAAAAATTCGCACAGATAACCGGCGCCGCGGCTGGTGCGGCCAGTGGGGCCGGGGTGGCTGTGGCTGGTTGGGCTGGTGGGGGCGGTGAGTGTCGCGGTTCGGGTGATCCCGTGCCTGGACGTGGACGCCGGGCGGGTCGTCAAGGGAGTCAACTTCCGGGATCTGCAGGACGCGGGCGATCCGGTGGAGCTGGCCGCCGCGTACGACGCGGAAGGCGCCGACGAGCTGGTGTTCCTGGACATCACCGCGTCCAGCGGCGGCCGGGAGACCATGGTCGATGTGGTCCGGCGCACCGCCGACCAGGTGTTCATCCCGCTCACCGTGGGCGGCGGGGTACGCAGCACCGGGGACGTGGACCGGCTGCTGCGGGCCGGCGCGGACAAGGTGTCGCTGAACACGGCGGCCATCGCCCGCCCGGAGCTGCTCGGTGAAGCCGCGCAGCGGTTCGGCTCACAGTGCGTGGTGCTGTCGGTGGACGCCCGGCGGCTGCCGGGTGGCGCCTCCTTTGAAGTCACCACGCACGGCGGGCGGCGCGGCACCGGGATCGACGCGGTCCAGTGGGCGGTGCGCGGCGCCGAGCTGGGGGTGGGTGAGATCCTGCTCAACTCGATGGACGCGGACGGCACCAAGGCCGGCTTCGACCTCGAGCTGATCCGCGCCGTGCGCGCGGCGGTGGATCTGCCCATCATCGCCAGCGGCGGGGCCGGCGAGCTGGCCCATTTCCCGCCCGCGGTCGGGGCCGGCGCCGACGCCGTGCTGGCGGCCAGCGTGTTCCACTTCGGCCAGCTCCGGATCGCCGAGGTAAAGGACGCGCTGCGCGCGGCCGGCTGCGAGGTCCGCTAGCCCAGGCCTGCCGCCGGAACGGCTAGCGGAGGCCGGCCGCCGGAACGGCTAGCGAGAGGCCGGCCGCCTGGACGGCTAGCGGAGGCCGGCCGCCTGGACGGCTAGCCGAGGCCAGCGGCCAGGCCCGCGCCGACGATGCCGGCGTCGTTGTGCAGCGTGGCCGGCACCACGGTGGCCCGCAGGCCGGTCAGATAGGGCAGGAACCGGTCCGCCTTCCGGCTGATCCCGCCGCCGATGATGATCAGGTCTGGCGCGGTCAGCCGCTCCATGTGCTGCAGGTACTCGTCCACCCGCTCGGCCCACTTCTCCCAGCTCAGGTCGTGCTGCTCCTTGGCCCGCTCCGAGGCGCGGTGCTCGGCGTCCCGGCCGCGGATCTCGATGTGGCCGAACTCGGTGTTGGGCACCAGGACCCCGGCCCGGAACAGCGCGCTGCCGATTCCGGTGCCGAACGTCAGCATCAGCACCGTGCCCCGGTGGCCGGCCCCGGCGCCGAAGGACATCTCGGCCAGGCCGGCCGCGTCGGCGTCGTTGATCAGCGCCGTGCTCAGCCCGGTCACCTTGTTGAACAGGGCCCGGGTGTCCAGCTTGATCCAGGCCGGGTCCAGGTTGGCGGCGGTCAGCGTCACGCCGTCCACCACCACGCCGGGGAAGGTGATCCCGGCCGGCCCGGTCCAGCCGAACGCCGCCACCAGCTGGCCGACCGTGTTGGCCACCCCGTCGGGCAGCGCCGGGTGCGGAGTCTCCAGCTTGACCCGCTCGGCGAGCAGCTTGCCCTGCGCGGTGTCCACGGGAGCTGCCTTGATCCCGGAGCCGCCAATGTCGATGCCGAGTACCTGCACTGCGTAGCCTCCGTTCGGCTCATCCGACCCCGGCGCGGCCAGGCCACGCCCTGCCCCGGACCACGGGGCTGAACCAACCCACTACGCCTTACCCTTGCGCGGTGCGGCCACGCAGGCCAGGCTCTTCCATGGTGCGCCCCGCCGTAGCCGGCCGCGAGCCGGCCCGCCCGGATTATCACGTTTGTCCGGAAGTTTCCGTGTGTTGTGGTTCCTGGTACCAGGTGTTCAGTTCCGCGTCACCAGGCACCGGTTGGCTGGGCAGGCGCCAGCTGTGCGATTTGGGCGCTGGGCACGGGACGGAGGCGGCACAGGGTGTCGGTGGTGGTGGTGGGCGGCGGCGTGCTCGGGCTGACGCACGCCATCGAGGCCCGCCGCCGCGGCCATGACGTCATCCACCTGGAGCGGGAGCCCGGCCCGCGCGGGGCCAGCGTGCGCAACTTCGGCCTGATCTGGCTGAGCGGCCGAGCGGCCGGCCCGGAACTGGAGCTGGCCCGGCGGTCCCGGGCCCGCTGGGAGGAACTGGCCCTGGAGGTGCCCGGCATCGGCTTCCGCGCGCACGGCTCGCTCACCCTGGCCAGCGACGAGGCCGAACTGAGCCTGCTCAAGGAGGCCGCCGCCCGGCCCGACGCGGGCCTGCGCGGCTTCGAGCTGCTCGACCCGGCCGCGGTGCGCCAGGTCAACCCGGCGCTGCGCGGCGAGTTCGCGGGCGGCCTGCATGGCCGCGCGGACGCCATCGTGGAACCACGCTCCGTCCCCGCCGCGCTGCGCGGCTACCTGCAGGCCGGCGGCACGGCCGCGGCCGGCTACACCTGGCTGCCCGGCCGCGAGGCGGTGCAGGTGACCCCGCACGCGGTCCGCGACCACACCGGCCACTGGCACCGCGGTGACCTGGTCGTGCTGTGCACCGGGGCGGCGCACACCGGGCTGGCCGGCCCGCACCTGGCGGGCTGGGAACGCGCGCCGGTGCGCCGGGTCCGGCTGCAGATGCTGCAGACCGGCCCGTTCGGCCCGGCGCTGACCACCTCGGTGGCCGACGGTGACTCGCTCCGCTACTACCCGGCCTACGACCTGCCCGGCCGGGCCCAGCTGGCCGCGCAGCCCGAGGTGGCCGCCCAGGCCAGCGCCCAGCTGCTGCTGGTGCAGCGGCTGGACGGCAGCCTCACCATCGGCGACACCCACGAGTACACGGAGCCGTTCCCGTTCGATGTCGGCGAAGGCCCGTACCAGCATCTGCTTTCTCAGGCTGAACGCCTGCTGGGGGTGCAGCTGCCCGGGGTGCGCCGCCGCTGGGCCGGGGTGTACAGCCAGGCCACCGGGGCAGAGCTGTACCACCGGTCGGTGGTGGCGCCGGGCGTGCTGCTGGTCACCGGCCCGGGGGGACGCGGGATGACCTGCGCCCCGGCCATCGCGGAAGACACGTTCCTGTCGGAAGAGGGTCGATGAGCAGTATCACGATCGCCTGCCTGGATATGGCTGGCACCACGATCGCCGACGACGGCAGCGTGCTGGCCGCGTTCTCCGCCGCGCTGGCCCGGTTCGGGCCCGCCGAGGGCACCCCCGCCTATGCGGAGGCGATGCGCACCGTGCACGCCACCATGGGCCAGTCGAAGATCGACGTCTTCCGGCAGATCCTCGGCGACGAGGCCACCGCGTGGCAGGCCAACGAGGTGTTCGAGGAGCGGTACGCCGACGCGGTCGCGGCCGGCCAGGTCAGCGCGCTGCCCGGGGCGGTGGACACGATCACCCGGCTGTGCGACGCGGGCATTCAGGTCTGCCTGCTCACCGGGTTCTCCCCGGCGACCCGGGACACCATCATCGACATGCTCGGCTGGCCGCCGCTGATCGACCTGGCGCTGTCCCCGGCCGACGCCGGCCGCGGCCGGCCGTGGCCCGACCTGCCGCTTACCGCGCTGCTCCGGCTGGGCGGCGGCGCGGTGAGCGAGCTGGCCGTGGTGGGCGATACGCCCAGCGACGTCGAGTCCGGCCGCCGGGCCGGGGCGGGCCTGGTGGCCGGCGTGCTGACCGGGCGGGCCAGCCGGGACGAGCTGGAGGCGGCCAAGGCCCCGCACGTGCTGGACGGCATCGCCGACCTCCTCCCGCTGGTCGGGGTCAGCTCTGGCTGAACGCCGGCGGAAGCCCAGCTACCAACGGAGCTCAGCTGGCCTTCTACAGACGGGAGCCTCGGCGCGCAGCGGCGATCGGGGGGCCCGGGGGGCCGCCCCCCCGGCTAGCAGAGCGCTCGGCCATCAGCACTGGGAGGTCGGCCAGGCTGACCTGGACGGAATCCCCGGGGCTGATGCCCGCCGCTTCGCTGGTCCGCTGATCCACCTGGACGACCACGTCGCCGGAGAGCCGGACGCTGAGCCGGGTCAGCTGGCCGAGGAACGTCCGGGTGGTCACGATGCCGTTGCCGTGCGGGCTGGCCGTCAGCCGCAGCCCTTCCGGCCGGACCAGGGCATCCTTCCCGCCCGCCGACCCGGCCGGGCCGCCGCCGGCCGCGCCGGCCAGCTCGGTGGGCGTGCCGAGCAGGTCCAGCAGGTCGCCCGGGATCCGGTTCATGACGCCGACGAACTCGGCCACGAACGCCGACACCGGGTGCGCGTAGAGCTCGTCCGGGGTGGCGATCTGCTCCAGCGTCCCGCTGCTCATCACCCCGACCCGGTCCGCCATGGACAGCGCTTCCTCCTGGTCGTGCGTGACGAACAGGGTGGTCGTGCCGAGCCGCTGCTGCAGCGCCCGGATCTGCTCGCGTAGCTGCAGCCGCACCTTCGCGTCCAGCGCGGACAGCGGTTCGTCGAGCAGCAGCACCCGGGGCTCGATGGCCAGCGCCCGGGCCAGCGCGACCCGCTGCTGCTGGCCGCCGGACAGCTGGTGCGGGTACTGCCGGGCCTGGGCGGCCAGGCCGACCATGTCCAGCAGCTCGGCCGCCCGGCGCTGCCGGGCGGCGCCCGAGAGCTTGCGCATCCGCAGCCCGAAGCCCACGTTGTCCTGCGCGGACATGTTCGGGAACAGGCTGTAGCTCTGGAACACCATGCCCATGTCCCGCTTGGCCGCGGGCACCGGCGCGATGTCCTTCCCGTCCACGGTCACCGTGCCGCTGTCCGCGCTCTCGAACCCGGCCAGGATCCGCAGCGCCGTGGTCTTGCCGCAGCCGGACGGACCGAGCAGCGCGACCAGTTCCCCGGGCACGATGTCCAGGCTCAGCGAGTCCAGCGCGCGCACGGTCCCGAACGACCGGCTCACCCGGTCCAGGCGGACCGGCGCGCCGCCGCTGGCGGCCCGGCCGGCGGCCTTCCCGCTAGGGCCGGAGCTGTTGTTCGTTGTCATCAACCCCCCCAGGTCCTACCGGACGGTCCGGCGGACAGAGAACAGCTCGACCTGGCCACCGCCGGTGCGGCGGCCCCGCCGGCTGGCCAGCGTGACGATCAGGAGCAGGAAAACCCAGGTCACGAACAGCGCCAGCAGCGACGCGGCGGTAGAGACCGGGCCGCTGGTCTGGTCGAAGGCGACGATCCACACCGGGAACGTCTGGTACAGGTCCAGGCTGGCCATGGTGAACTCGCCGAGGACCAGCGCGACCGTGAGCACGGTGGCCGACAGCAGGGCGGTGCGCAGGTTCGGCAGGATCACCCGGCACAGTGTGGTCGGCCACCCAGCGCCCAGCGAACTGGCCGCGTCGACCAGGGTGCGCAGCTCCAGAGCCCGCAGCCCAGCGTCCAGCGACCGGTACGCGAACGGCATCGCGAGGATCACGTACACCAGGCCGAGCAGGTAAGGCGTGCTCTTCAGGAATCCGGGCGCCACGTCCAGCACGCCGACGATGAGCACGACCGGCGGGATGACGATCGGCAGGATCGTGATGGATTCCAGCACGCGCCGCAGCCCCGGCAGGCGCAGGTGCACGTAGATCGTGGTTGGCACCATCAGGGCCAGGGTCAGCGCCGTGGTGATCACCGCCAGCTTCAGTGACAGGATCAGCGCGTCGGAGAACCCAGCCTGGTGCACCACCTGGCCGAAGCTGGAGATCCCGGCGAAACGCAGCGCGGCGTACAGCGGGATGAGGAAGTAGATGCCGGTGAGCACCAGGATGATCCAGCGCCACACCGGGAAGCTGCGCCGGCTGCGGTGGACGGGGGCCGGAGCGGGCGCCATCTGGCCGGCCAGTCCCGCACCGGTTACCGCAGCCATCGCGCCGCCCGCCGCTGCAGCAGGGCATAGAACGCCATGAGGACCGCGATGATGAGCACCATGCCGAGGCCGAGCGCTTTGCCGACGTTCTGCTGGCCGGCCAGCACGTTGCCGTTCAGGAACGATCCGATCTGAATGGCGGTCAGCGGGATGGCCCCGCTGGTCAGCGCCTCCGCCGTGGCGTAGGCCGAGAACGCGCTGCCGAACAGCAGCAGCACGCAGCCCAGGAAGGACGGCAGCAGCACCGGCCCGCCCACGTACCGCCAGTACTGCCACGTGCTCGCGCCGACGTTCTCGGCTGCCTCCCGCCAGGCCGGCCGCAGCCCCTCGAACGCGGGCAGGATGACCAGGACCATCAGCGGTATCTGGAAGTACAGGTAGACGAGCGCCACGCCACCGAGGTCATACAGGTTGAAGCCGTGGCTGTACGGGTTGAAGCCGATGTCGGTGAGCCAGCGGGTGGCGACGCCAGTCGTGCCGAGCGTAGCGATGAACAGGAACGCGAGCGGCACGCCGCCGAAGTTGGCGAACACCCCGGACGCCGTGATCGACACCCGCCGCAGGATCGAGCCGTGCCTGGCCGTGTAGATGGCATAGCCGATGAGCAGCCCGGCGATGCCCGGCACCACCGAGGTGATCACCGAGAGTTCCGCCGTGATCAGGAAGCCGTGCAGGTAAATGCCATGCGTGGCGGTGTGGATGTTGCTGAGCGTGAAGCTGCCCGTGTCGGGGTTCTGGAAGGCCCCGACCGCGATCGCGACCGCGGGAGCACCCAGGCCGAGCAGCACGTAGACGGCGAACGGGACGATCCCGGCCAGGTTCACCGCGCGGCGCAGCGCGGCGGTCAGGCTCCGCGGTGACCCAGCCCCGGGATCCGAGACGGATCCCGGGGCCGCCGCCGGAGCGGTGCTGGGTGTCATCCGCTAGCCGATCACGCTCGACCATTGCTGGGCGACCTTGGCCTCCGCCGCGGACTCCTGGGCCTGGGTGGGGAAGCTGAGCCCGCCCGCCGGAGCCACGGGCAGCGCCGCGTTGGCCGCCTTGTCCACGGTGCCGTTGCTGACGAGCGTCTGCAGCTCGATCGGCCGTGCCTTGCCCTGCAGCCAGAGGTTCTGCCCGGTGGTCGAGTACAGGTACTCCTCCCAGAGCCGGGCGCAGGCCGGGTCAGGCGCGGTCTTGCTGATCGCCTGGCTGTAGTAGGCGGCGTAATGCGCGTCTGCCGGGATCACGATCTTGAAGGTGGGGACCACGCTGGAGATCTCCGAGGCAAGCAAGTAGTCCCACCAGACGACGATCGGGGTCTGGCCGCTCTGCACGGTCGTCGGCCCGGCGGTGACCGGCACGAAGTTGCCCACCTGGTGCAGCTTCTTGAAGTACTGCGATGCCCGGCTCGATGTTGCTGAGCGAGCCGCCGTTCGCCAGGGCGGCCGCGTAGACCGCGGAGAAGGCGGCGCTGGCCTGGGTCGGGTTGCCGTTGATCGCGACCTGGTTCTTGTACATCGGCTTCAGCAGGTCCTTGAACGAGGTCGGCGCGACCTTCACCTTGGCCGAGTCATAGCCGATGGCCACGTAGCCGCCGTAGTCGTCGTACCAGGTGGAGTCGGATGCCTTGGAGTTCGCCGGGATGCTGCTCCAGGTCGGCCACCTTGTACGGGGCGAGCAGGCCTGCCTGGTCCGCCTTGATCGCGAATGCGGTGCCCATGTCCAGCACGTCCGGGGCCCGGCTCTGCCCCTTGAGCTGCTGCATCGCGTTGATCTCGTCCTGGCTGGAGCCGTCCGGGTTGGCATCGTTGATCTTGATGCCGTACTTCGCGGTGAAGTCCTTCATGATCGTGCCGTAGTTGGCCCAGTTCGCGGGGAGGGTGATGACGTTCAGCGTGCCCCTCCTTCTTGCACGCCGCGACGAGGCCGTTCATGCCGCCGAAGGCGGCGACGGACGTGGCGGTGGCCGCATTGACGCTGCTGCCCGAGCTGGATGTGCTTGAACTATTGCCGGTCGAGCTGCTCCCGCAGCCCGCCGCGAACATCAGGCCGCCGACCGCGATGGCGGCCGCGACTGTCTTGGTCCTGGGCACGTGTTCCCCCTCCGGCCTGCGAGGCCACAAGGCCCGCATGCGCGCCCCTATGGCGCGGACGGGGGAATCGTCCCGGTAGGAATTGACGGGAAGATGGCTGGATGGCGGCTCAGTTTCGCGTCTTCTGGTGAAGGGTGCGGATATGGCTCGCGAACTCTTGGTGGCGCGGACCAGTCAGATTCGCCAGCGGACCTCGGCCAGCCGGCGCAGCGCGGCGTCGGTGCCGTCCAGCCGTACCTGCGCCGCCGCGGTCCGGCCGAGCGCCCACAGGGTGAGTTCCGCCGGGCTGCCGGTGACGGTGACCACTGGCGTGCGCGCCTTGGCGGTGATCCGCACCCGCGCCCCGGCCGGGTCGGGGCCGATGTCATCGCGGACCAGTTCCACCCCGACCGGGGCCTTGCGCAGCACGAACCGGGCCATGCTGAGCCGCCGCCAGAGCGCTTCGGACAGCGCGGGGGTCACCTTGCGCTCCGGCCAGTCCGGCGTGCCCCGGCGGACGTCCTCGTGATGCACGAAGAACTCGACCAGGTTGGCCCGCTCGTCCACGCCGGGCAGGCCGAACGGGGACAGCCGGGGCGGCCCGTTGCGGATGGCCGTGACCAGGTTGCCGAATGAGCCGCGCTGCGCCAGCGTGCGCTGTACCCGCCGGGTGTACCCGGCCAGCGGGCGGACCACGATGCCGGCCGAGGCATCCAGCCGGTGCTCCCGCAGTACCAGATGGGCGGCCAGGTCGAGGGTTGTCCAGCCGTCGCATAGCGTGGGCGCGTGCGGGCCGGTCTGATCGAGCAGCGCGCAGAGGGCCAGGCGCTCATCGCGGGCGAGGGTCATCCCGCGATGGTAACCATCGCGGGCCGGCAGCGGAATGGGCTGCCACGGCCGGCCCGGCCCGGTGCTGGTGAAGCCCGGTGCGCCGAAGCTGAGAGGATATGGCCATGAACAGTGTGCCGGGTGCGCGGTGAGCGAACCCCGCAGTCCGTCCCGGCTCGACCCGGAGATCGCGGCCCGGCTGAAGCGGGACGCGGCCGGGCTGGTGCCCGCGGTGGCCCAGCAGTACGACACCGGTGAGGTGCTGATGGTCGGCTGGATGGACGACGAGGCGCTGCACCGCACGCTGACCACCGGCCGCTGCACGTACTGGTCGCGCAGCCGCCAGGAGTACTGGGTCAAGGGCGAGACCTCCGGGCACACCCAGCAGGTCAAGTCGGTCGCCCTGGACTGTGACGGGGACACCCTGCTGGTCAAGGTGGACCAGGCTGGCGGGGCCTGCCACACCGGCGACCGGACCTGCTTCGACGCAGCCCCGCTTCCGGTGGCGGGGTCGAGCACACCCCGCCGGGAGTATCTCGGCACGCTGCTGCTCGGCGCGGTGGGCGCGGCGGTGGTGCTCATCGCGGTCCGGCAGGACTGGGCCCGGGTGCTGACCGTGCAGCCGCGCCCGCTGCCAGCCAGCACCGCCGTGGTGCGCGGCCAGGACCTGCTGCCCGCGGCGGGCGCGCTCGGGCTGGCCGCGCTGGCCGGCCTGGCCGCCCTGGTGGCGACCCGGCGGCTGGCCCGGCGGCTGGTCGGCGGGGTGCTGGCCGCGTTCGGTGTGGCCATCATCGTGGCGCTGAGCATGCCGGTGACCGACGCCCAGGTGCGCGGCGCGGTGACCGGGGCGGCGGGCACGGCCAGTTCGGTGCCCGGCGGGAGCACGGTCGGCAGCGGCACCACCCCGGGCGGCGGCGTCTCCGGGATCAGCCTGTCCAGCCACGTCACCATGGCGGCGTTCCCCTGGCGCTGGGTGGCACTGGCCGGCGCGGTGCTCGTCGTCGCGGCCGGGCTGCTGGCCGCCTGGCGGGGCGCCCGCTGGCCGGTCATGTCCAGCCGTTACGACCGGACGGCCGACCGGACGGCCGGGCGGCGGGCCTCGCCCGGGACCGACCCGGCCGCGCTCTGGGAGTCACTGAGCCAGGGCATCGACCCGACGGTGCTGGCCCGGGGGGGCGACCCCCCGGAACCCCCCGCCAGTCGCTGACTCGGCGGGAACACGCCTCCGGCGCGCCCCGCCTCGCCCGCGGTGCTGGCCCGGGGGGACGACCCCCCGGAACCCCCCGATCGCCGCTTCGCGGCGCACGGGGAGGCTGGTCAGCCCCAGGATCCAAACCGGCCAGGGGCCAGCGGGGCGGCGCGAACCGGGTTACTCTGACGTGCATGTCAGAGAATCGCCCAGCGGGTCCGGACGGCCAGCGGAGCACGCTGGTCCGGCTGGTCACCAGGCTGATCGTGGCGCAGGCCGCGGTGGCCGCCGCGATCGGGCTGTTCTTCAGCAAGCGGCATGTGCCGTCGATCCTGTTCACTCTGGCCATCGTGGCGGTGCTGTGCGGGCTGGCCGATGGCCAGCCGGACCGGCAGCCACGCGGTGTGGGTGGCCGCGCTGGCCGCGGAGAGCGCGCTCGTGCTGTTCGGGGTGCTTCGTTTCATGACCGCGCGGTACGTCGGCGGCACGCTGCTGGCCATCGTCACCGCCGCGGTGCTCATCCATCCCGCGGTGGCCCGGGCGTACGGCTCCGCACCTCAGCAAACCGGGGAAGTCCTGGCCGAGGAGCCGCTCGGCGAGACCGGCACCGGATGACGGGCCGCGGTAGCCACCCTCCGGCGAGGGGGCCCGCCGGCGCACAGAGACAGTCTCGCTACCATCGGGTGCGCAAGGAAACCAACCCGAGGGCCCGAGGGGACTGCGAAGTCGCGTGAGCGTGCTCAACGAGATCCTTGACGGGGTCCGCGCCGATCTCGCTGCCCGGCAGCGGGATGTCACGCTGGATCAGCTCAAGGACATGGCCGGGCGTGCGCCGTCGCCCAAGGACCCGATGCCCGCGCTCCGTGGCGAGGACGTAGTGGTCATCGCGGAAGTCAAGCGGGCCAGCCCGTCCAAGGGCGCGATGGCGGCCATCGCCGATCCGGCCGCGCTGGCCATGGACTACGAAGCGGGCGGGGCCAGCGTGATCAGCGTGCTGACCGAGCCGCGCAAGTTCGGCGGCAGCCTGGAGGATCTGGCCGCGGTGCGCGCGGTGGTCGGCATCCCGGTGCTGCAGAAGGATTTCGTGGTCAGCTCCTACCAGCTGTGGGAGGCCCGGGCGCACGGCGCCGACCTGGTGCTGCTGATCGTCGCCGGGCTGGAGCAGAACGCGCTCGTCTCGCTGGTCGAGCGGGCCTGCTCGATCGGGCTGGTCCCGCTGGTCGAAGTGCACACCGACGATGAGCTGGACCGGGCGGTGGACGCCGGGGCGCAGGTTATCGGGATCAACGCGCGCAACCTGGCCACCCTGGAAGTGGACCGCGGCGTGTTCAGCCGGCTGGCCCCGCTGGTCCCGGACGGGATCGTGAAGATCGCCGAATCTGGTGTCCGCGGGCCGCACGACCTGCTCGCCTACGCCGCGGCCGGCGCCGACGCGGTGCTGGTGGGAGAGAGCCTGGTCACCGGCAAGGACCCGCGCAGTGCGGTGGCCGACCTGGTCACCGCGGGCTCGCACCCCGCGCTGCGCGGGGACCGCGGATGACCGGACCAGCGGCCGCGCCTGCCTGGGCCACCGCGCCCGGGCCGGCCGAGGGCGCCCGGCCGGGGCACTTCGGCCCATACGGTGGCCGGTTCGCGCCCGAGGCGCTGATGTCCGCGCTGGACGAACTGGCCCGCGAATACGCCTCGGCCAAGGCCGACCCGGAGTTCCAGGCCGAGCTCACCGGCCTGCTCACCGGGTATGCCGGGCGGCCCACCCTGGTCACCGAGGTGCCGCGGTTCGCCGCCCGGGCCGGGGACTGCCGGATCCTGCTCAAGCGGGAGGACCTGGCGCACACCGGCTCACACAAGATCAACAATGTGCTCGGCCAGGCGCTGCTCACCAAGCGGATGGGCAAGCAGCGGATGATCGCCGAGACCGGGGCGGGCCAGCACGGCGTGGCCACCGCGACCGCGTGCGCGCTGCTCGGCCTGGACTGCGTGGTCTACATGGGCGAGGAGGACACCGAGCGGCAGGCGCTCAACGTGGCCCGGATGCGGCTGCTCGGCGCCGAGGTGGTGCCGGTCGCGACGGGCAGCCGGACCCTCAAGGACGCCATCAACGAGGCGTTCCGCGACTGGGTGACCACGGTCGACACGACGCACTACTGCATCGGCTCGGTGATGGGCCCGGACCCGTTCCCGACCATGGTGCGCGACTTCCAGCGGGTCATCGGGGTGGAGGCCCGGGAGCAGGTGCTGGCCATGACCGGCCGGCTGCCGGACGCGGTGATCGCCTGCGTGGGCGGCGGCTCCAACGCGATCGGCGTGTTCCACAGTTTCATCCCGGACGAGGCGGTGCGGCTGATCGGCTGCGAGGCGGGCGGCGACGGGCCGGGCAGCGGGCGCAACGCGGCCACCCTGGTGGCCGGGTCGGCCGGGGTCATCCACGGCATGCGCACCTATCTCTTGCAGGATGCCGACGGGCAGACGCTGCCCACCCACTCGGTGTCGGCCGGGCTGGACTACCCGGGTGTCGGGCCGGAGCATTCCTGGCTGCACGACACCGGCCGGGCCAGCTACCGGGCCGTGTCCGATGCCCAGGCCATGGACGCCTTCTCGCTGCTCTGCCGGACCGAGGGCATCATCCCGGCCATCGAGTCGGCGCATGCCCTGGCCGGCGCCCTCCAGGTGGCCGGGGAACTGGACCCGGGCGCGCTGCTGCTGGTCAACCTGTCCGGCCGGGGCGACAAGGACGTGGGCATCGCGGGCCGCTGGTTCGGTCACCTGGACGGGGAGGAAGGGTGAGATGCCCGTCCTCGCCGCAGCCGCCGGGCCGAACGCCGCATAAGGCCCGCCAGGGCCGTTGCGGTGTCCCGGCGGCGAGGACCCGGCTTCCCGAAGCCAGCGAAGCGCCCGCGAGGGAGGCCAAATGAGTACCGTGACCACGGCGTTCGAGAAGGCGGCCGCCGAAGGCCGGGCCGCCCTGGTCGGCTACCTGCCGGCCGGCTTCCCCTCGGTGGACGGCGCGATCAGGGCCGCGGTGGCGATGGCCGAATCCGGCGCGGACGTGCTGGAGATCGGCCTGCCCTACTCCGACCCGCTGATGGACGGCCCGGTCATCCAGGAAGCCACGCAGCGGGCGCTGGCCGCCGGGACTCATATCACCGACGTGCTGCGCACGGTGCAGGCAGTCGCGGGCACTGGCGTTGCGGTGCTGGTGATGACGTACTGGAATCCAGTCGATCACTATGGCGTCGCGTCCTTCGCCGCCGACCTGGCTGAGGCCGGCGGGGCCGGCCTGATCACCCCGGACCTGCCGCCGGAAGAGGCGGCGCAGTGGTTCTCCGCCGCGGATAAGCACGGGCTGGACCGCGTCTTCCTGGTGGCACCGAGTTCGTCGGACGAGCGGATCGTGCGGATCACCGCGGCCTGCCGCGGCTTCGTCTACGCGGCCTCGCTGATGGGCACCACCGGGGCCCGGGACGCGGTCGGGACGGCGGCGGCGGGCCTGGTCGGCCGGGTCAGGGAAGCCACCAGCCTGCCGGTCGCGGTGGGCCTGGGGGTGCGCGACGGCGGCCAGGCGGCACAGGTGGCCGGCTTCGCCGACGGTGTCATCGTCGGGTCGGCGTTCGTGCAGCGACTGCTGGCCGCGCCGGATGAAGCGGCCGGGCTCGCCGCGGTGCGCGAACTGACCGCGGAACTGGCTGCCGGGGTTCGCTCCGCCGCCCCCGCGCGGGGCTGACCGGCTGCTGCGGCCCGCGGTGCCGGGCGGGTTTGCCGGCGCGGGCCCGGGGGCACACCCAAAGGGCAATTTGCACGAAGCGGATGTTTCCAGCGGGTCAGGTGTTTCGCGAACCGCATCAGGCGGGGATGATTGACCTGGTGGCGTAATCTCCGTGTAACCTACGAGCACTAGCTCGGGGAGCCACACCGCGATCAGCGGGGTTCGTGGCAGGGCCAATGTCGTCCCGACCGCATGCGAGAACGCAGATTCGGATCGGACGACAGGAGTGCGGATGGCACCTGCCGCTGCAGCGAGCACGGGGGGACTTTACGACAGCAGCTTCGAGCACGACGCGTGTGGCGTCGGCTTCGTCGCTGACCTGTCCGGGCTGCCCAGCCACGACACGGTGGCCAAAGCGCTGACCGTGCTCCGCAATCTGGAGCACCGCGGCGCCCAGGGCAGCGACCCCAACACGGGCGACGGCGCCGGCATCCTGACCCAGATCCCGGACGCCTTCTTCCGTGCCGTGTGCGACTTCGAGCTGCCCCCGGCCGGCAGCTACGCGGCCGGCATGGTGTTCCTGCCCGCCGACGGGCGGGACGAGGCGGCCATGGCGGCGGTGGAGCAGTTGGCCGCCGACGAAGGGCTGACCATCCTGGGCTGGCGTGACGTGCCCGCCGACCTGGAGCACTGCGGCGAGGGCTCACTGGCCGTGCTGCCGGTGCTCCGTCAGCTGTTCGTCACCGCCCCCGGGGAAAGCGGCATCGTGCTCGACCGGCGGGCGTTCTGCCTGCGCAAGCGCGCGGAACACGAGGCGGGCTGCTATCTGGTCAGCCTGTCCTCGCGGACCATCGGCTACAAGGGCATGCTGACCGCGCCGCAGCTGGGGCCGTTCTACCCGGACCTGTCCGACCCGCGGTACGTGTCCGCGCTGGCCCTGGTGCACTCGCGGTTCTCGACCAACACGTTCCCGTCCTGGCCGCTGGCCCATCCGTACCGCTACATCGCGCACAACGGCGAGATCAACACGGTCCGGGGTAACCGGAACTGGATGCGGGCCCGGGAGGCCATGCTGGACAGCGGGCTGTTCCCGCGGTCCGGCGGCGGCCGCGGCATGGAGCGGCTGCTGCCCATCCTGGCCGAGGGCGACAGCGACTCGGCCAGCTTCGACGAGTGCCTGGAACTGCTGCACCTGGGCGGCCGCTCGCTGCCGCACGCGATCCTGATGATGATCCCGGAGCCGTGGGAGAACCACGACGAGATGGACCCGGCCCGGCGGGCGTTCTACCGGTTCCACTCCACGCTGATGGAGCCGTGGGACGGGCCGGCCTGCGTGGCGTTCACCGACGGCACGGTGATCGGGGCGGTGCTGGACCGCAACGGGCTGCGCCCGGGCCGGTACTGGGTGACCAGGGACGGTCTGGTCGTGCTGGCCAGCGAGGTCGGCGTGCTGGACATCGACCCGGCCGACGTGGTGCGCAAGGGCCGGCTGCAGCCCGGCCGGGTGTTCCTGGCCGACACCGGCCGCCGCCGGATCCTGGAGGACGCGGACGTCAAGTCCGCGCTGGCCGGTGAGCACCCTACGGGGACTGGCTGCACGCGGGCCTGCTGCACCTCGATGACCTGCCGGACCGGGCCCGGGCACGGCCCGGCGCGGCCGAGCTCACCACCCAGCAGCAGCTGTTCGGCTACACCGAAGAGGAACTGCGGGTGCTGCTGGCCCCGATGGCCCGGGCCGGGGCCGAGCCGATCGGGTCGATGGGCACCGACACACCGATCGCCGTGCTGTCCGACCGGCCGCGGCTGCTGTTCGACTACTTCTCGCAGCTGTTCGCGCAGGTGACGAACCCGCCGCTGGACGCCATCCGGGAAGAACTGGTTACCTCGCTGGAATCGGCCACCGGGCCGGAGGGCAACCTGTTCGAGCCCGGCCCGGCCTCCTGCCGGCAGGTCGTGCTGCCGTACCCGGTGATCAGCGACAACGACCTCAACAAGATCATCCACATCAACGACGACGGGGACCTGCCCGGGTTCGCGTCCTACGTGGTGGACGGCCGCTACCCGGTGGCGGGCGGCGGCGACGCGCTGCGCGAGCGGCTGGCCGGGATCTGCGCCGAGGTGTCCGCGGCCATCGCCGGCGGCGCGCGGATCATCGTGCTGTCCGACCGGTGCGCCGGGGCTGACCCGGCCGGCGGGCTGGCCCCGATCCCGTCGCTGCTGCTCACCGGGACGGTGCACCACCACCTGATCCGGGAACGGACCCGGACCCGGGCCGGGCTGATCGTGGAGTCCGGCGACGCCCGGGAGTGCCACCACATCGCGCTGCTCATCGGCTACGGCGCCGCCGCGGTGAACCCGTACGTGGCCCTGGAGACGGTGCAGGACATGGTGCGCCGCGGCGTGCTCGAGGGGGTCACCGCCCGGAAGGCGGCGGAGAACCTGATCAAGGCGCTGGGCAAGGGCCTGCTGAAGATCATGTCGAAGATGGGCGTGTCCACCGTCGCCTCCTACACCGGGGCGCAGATCTTCGAGGCGGTCGGGCTGGGCCCGGACGTGATCAGCACCAGCTTCACCGGCACCACGTCGCGGCTGGGCGGTGTGGGGTTCGGCGAGCTGGCCGCGGAGAACGCGGCGCGGTACCGCCGGGCGGTCCCGGCCCGCGGCGCCGGGCCGGACCACCGTCGGCTGGAGACCGGCGGTGACTACCAGTGGCGCCGCGAGGGCGAGCCGCACCTGTTCAACCCGGAGACGGTGTTCAAGCTGCAGCACGCCACCCGGACCCGGCGCTACGAGATCTTCAAGGAGTACACCCGGCTGGTGGACGACCAGTCCGCCCGGCTGATGACGCTGCGCGGCATGTTCCGCATCCGCGGCGTCGAGCCGCAGGCCGGGGAACCCACTGACCCACGTGGGCTGGGCGCAGCGTCGCACCCGGCCCGCGTGCCCTGCGCTGCTGGCGAGGGGGGGCCCGCCGAAGGCGGGTTCCCTCCGAGCCAGCCAAGCTCGGGGGGTTCCGGGGGGTCGTCCCCCCGGGCAATACCGATCGACGAAGTCGAGCCGGTGTCGGCCATCGTGCGCCGGTTCTCCACCGGCGCCATGTCCTACGGGTCCATCTCGGCCGAGGCCCATCAGACCCTGGCCATCGCGATGAACCGGCTCGGCGCCCGGTCCAACACCGGTGAGGGCGGCGAGGACCCGGACCGGTTCGTCCCCGACGCCAACGGGGACCTGCGCCGGTCCGCGGTCAAGCAGGTGGCCAGCGGCCGGTTCGGGGTGACCAGCGAGTACCTGGTCAACAGCGACGACCTGCAGATCAAGATGGCCCAGGGCGCCAAGCCAGGGGAGGGCGGCCAGCTGCCCGGGCACAAGGTCTACCCGTGGATCGCCAAGACCCGGTACTCCACACCCGGGGTGGGGCTGATCTCCCCGCCGCCGCACCACGACATCTACTCGATCGAGGACCTGGCCCAGCTCATCCACGACCTGAAGAACTCCAACCCGCGGGCCCGGGTGCACGTCAAGCTGGTGGCCGAAGTGGGCGTCGGCACCGTGGCGGCCGGCGTGTCCAAGGCGCACGCCGACGTGGTGCTCATCTCCGGGCACGACGGCGGCACCGGCGCCGCGCCGCTGACCAGCATCAAGCACGCGGGCGCGCCGTGGGAACTCGGGCTGGCCGAGACCCAGCAGACGCTGCTCCGGTCCCGGCTGCGGGACCGGATCGTGGTACAGACCGACGGCCAGCTGAAGACCGGCCGGGACGTGATCATCGCCGCGCTGCTCGGCGCCGAGGAATTCGGCTTCGCCAGCGCCCCGCTGGTCGTCTCCGGCTGCATCATGATGCGGGTCTGCCACCTGGACACCTGCCCGGTCGGGGTGGCCACGCAGAACCCGGAGCTGCGCCAGCGGTTCACCGGCAAGCCGGAGTTCGTGGTCAACTTCTTCGAGTTCATCGCCGAGGAGGTCCGCGAGTATCTGGCCGCGCTCGGCTTCCGCACCCTGGACGAGGCGATCGGCCGGGTGGACCTGCTCGACGCCGAGCGGGCCATCGGCCACTGGAAGGCGGCCGGGCTGGACATCTCGCCCATCCTGCACCGGCCAGAGCTGGACGACGGCGCCGCGCTGCACAACACGACCAGCCAGGATCACGGCATCGACCGGGCGCTGGACAACACGCTGATCCAGCTGGCCGAGGGCGCGCTGGCCGATGGCACCCCGGTCACCCTGGACCTGCCGGTGCGGAACGTGAACCGCACCGTGGGCACCATGCTGGGTTACGAGGTGACCCGCAGGTGGGGTGGCGCGGGGCTGCCGGACGACACCATCCAGCTCCGCTTCCGCGGCTCGGCCGGTCAGTCCTTCGGCGCGTTCCTGCCCCGCGGCATCACCCTGCGGCTGGCCGGTGACGCCAACGACTACCTGGGCAAGGGCCTGTCCGGCGGGCGGATCATCGTGGCCCCGGAGCCGGAGGCCACGTTCCACGCCGAGGAGCAGATCATCGCGGGCAACGTGATCGGCTACGGCGCCACCGGCGGCGAGATGTTCCTCCGCGGTGTGGTCGGCGAGCGGTTCTGCGTGCGCAACTCGGGGGCCACCGCGGTGGCCGAGGGCACCGGCGACCATGGCTGCGAGTACATGACCGGCGGTGCTGGTCGTGGTGCTCGGGCCGGTCGGCCGCAACTTCGCGGCCGGCATGTCCGGCGGCATCGCCTACCTGCTCGATCCCAACCCGGTCCGGGTCAACACCGACATGGCTGACCTGGAGGAGCTCGATGAGTCCGATGCCGCCCAGCTGCAGGCGCTGGTCGAACGGCATTACGCGGAGACTGGTTCGGCGGTGGCGGCCCGGCTGCTGGCCGACTGGGACGCGGCCGTGCTGGCGTTCGGCAAAGTGATGCCGAAGGACTACAAGCGGGTGCTGCTCGCGGCGCGCGCCGCCGAGCGCGAGGGGCGCGACGTCAACCAGGCCGTGATGGCCGCGGCGCACGGCTGAGAAGGGAGCTAACTGCGATGGCTGACCCCAAGGGGTTCCTGAGCACGCCGCGGGAGACGCCGGCCCGCCGCCCGGTGGACATCCGGATCCGCGACTGGCGCGAGGTGTACACCGACTTCTCCCCGGTCGCGCTGGAGGCGCAGGCCGGGCGGTGCATGGACTGCGGGATACCGTTCTGCCACCAGGGCTGCCCGCTGGGCAACCTGATCCCGGAGTGGAACGACCTGGTCTGGCGGCACGACTGGCGGGACGCCGCCGAGCGGCTGCACGCGACCAACAACTTCCCGGAGTTCACCGGGCGGCTCTGCCCGGCGCCCTGCGAGAGCGCCTGCGTGCTGGGCATCAACGCCGACCCGGTGACGATCAAGCAGGTCGAGGTGGAGATCATCGACCGGGCCTGGGCCGAGGGCTGGGTGGCGCCGCAGCCGCCTGCCGCGGCGGCGGTCGCGGCCGGCCGGCGGGTGGCGGTGATCGGCTCCGGGCCGGCCGGGCTGGCCGCCGCGCAGCAGCTCACCCGGGCCGGGCACGAGGTGACCGTGTTCGAGCGGGCCGACGCGCCCGGCGGGCTGCTCCGCTACGGCATCCCCGAGTTCAAGATGGAGAAGCGGCACCTGGACCGGCGGCTGTGGCAGATGCAGGCCGAGGGCACCGTGTTCCGCTGCGGGGTGCCCGCGGGGCGGGACGTCAGCGGCGGCGCAGCTGCGGGCGGAGTACGACGCGGTGGTGCTGTGCGGCGGGGCGACGGTGGCCCGCGGGCTGCCGGTGCCGGGCAGCGACCTGGCCCGGCGTGCACCAGGCCATGGAGTACCTGCCGCAGGCCAACCGGGCGGTGGCCGCGTCGCTGGTGTCCGGCGGCGGGCCCGCGTCGCCCGGGCCGGTGCCGGAGCCGCCGATCAGCGCCCGGGGCAAGCACGTGGTGATCATCGGCGGCGGCGACACCGGCGCGGACTGCCTGGGCACCGCGCACCGGCAGGGCGCCCGGTCGGTCACCCAGCTGGAGATCATGCCCCGGCCGCCGGCGCGACCGGCCGGGCCACCAGCCGTGGCCCACGTACCCGATGATCTACCGGGTGACCAGCGCGCACGAGGAGGGCGGCGAGCGGGTCTACGCCGTGTCCACCAAGGAGTTCCTCGGCTGATCCGGCGGGCCGGGTGCGGGCGCTGCGGCTGGTCGAGGTCGAACTGGCCGGCGGGCGGTTCGCCGAGGTCCCGGGCACCGAGCGGGAACTGCCCTGCGAGCTGGTGCTGCTGGCCATGGGCTTCACCGGCGCGCAGCGCGAGGGGCTGCTGACCGACCTGGGCGTGGACTTCGACGCGCGCGGCAACGTGGCCCGGGACGCCTCGTTCGCCACCTCGGTCCCGGGTGTGTTCGTGGCCGGTGACATGGGCCGCGGCCAGTCGCTGATCGTCTGGGCCATCGCCGAGGGCCGGGCCGCGGCCGCCGCCGTGGATGCCTACCTGACCGGCGACACCTTCCTGCCCACCCCGATCACCCCCACCACCCGCTCGATGGCCTAGCCGGACAGCCACCTGCCCGGTGGCCCGGACCGCGCCCGGCGCCGCTCCCGGCTGGTATCACTGGCCACACCAGCATCACAGCTTCCACAGACGGCCGGGGGACCGCTGCCTCCGCCGCTTCAGGCAGCGGCATTGCGTTGTAGCGGCACTCAAATCATGAACACGATTGCAGGACTGCCGTGTGCCGCGCCATTACCCGGCGGTAGCCGGGTGGGTGCCCGGGAAAAGGCGCGCATATGGCGCTGCAGTAGCCCGCCGGTGCTGGCTTTTCCACCGGCGTACGCTTTGCCGCGCCTTTTTCCACAGTCGGCTAGAACGGCCTACCCCGCGGCGGACCGGGCGGAATGGGCATAGTGCGGCCAAGCGGGCGCGGACGGGCGCCGCCCGGCCGCGGCGCGGCGCCGCCGCGGCCCCTGCGGCGCCCGCGCCCGCCGCCGCACCCGGCCGCGGCGCTGCGCCGCAGGCCTGCCGCGCCTGCCCGGCGGCCTGCCGGCGCTGCCCGGTGGCCCGGGCCGCGGTCGATGTCGGGCAGGTAACGGGTCCGGACATCGGATGACTGTTCGGTGAATTCGTGCCCGGCAGGCCTCGGCAGCCGGGCCACCCCGTGCCACAGTGGTTTAGACCAATTACGGCACCGGCAGCGGGCAGGTGAAGGCGACATGACCAGCGGCCGCCGGGCAAAGATCGTCTGCACGCTTGGTCCCGCGACCAGCACCCCGGATCAGGTGGCCGGCCTGGTCGCCGCGGGCATGGACGTGGCCAGGCTGAACATGAGCCATGGCCGCCAGGATGGCCACCTGGCCGTCTACCAGCAGGTCCGGGCGGCGTCCGACGCCGCGGGGCACAGCGTGGGCGTGCTGGTGGACCTGCAGGGCCCGAAGATCCGGCTGGGCACGTTCGGCGCCGGCCCGGTCCGGCTCACCCCCGGCCAGCAGTTCACCATCACCACCCGGCCCATCGAGGGGGACGAGCACGAGGCGGCCACCACCTACCCCGGCCTGGCCGGCGACGTGCGAGCCGGGGACACCGTGCTGGTGGATGACGGCCGGGTGGTGCTCGAAGTCACCGCGGTGCGCGGCGAACGGGTGCACACCACGGTGGTCACCGGCGGCGTGGTGTCCGACCACAAGGGGCTCAACCTGCCTGGCGTGCAGGTCAGCGTGCCCGCGCTGACCGCCAAGGACGAGGCCGACCTGCGCTGGGCACTCCGGCTGCGGGCCGACCTGATCGCGCTGTCCTTCGTCCAGGGACCGGCGGACGCGGACCGGCCCCGGGAGATCATGGACGAGATGGGCATCCGGCTGCCGCTGATCGCGAAGATCGAGAAACCGCAGGCCCTGGACACCCTGCCCGGGATCGTCGGCGCGTTCGACGGGATCATGGTCGCCCGCGGCGATCTCGGTGTGGAACTCCCGCTGGAACAGGTGCCGATGGCGCAGAAGCGGATCATCGCGCTGTCCCGGGACCAGGCCAAGCCGGTCATCGTGGCCACCCAGATGCTGGAGTCGATGATCTCCGCGCCGCGGCCGACCCGGGCCGAGGCATCCGATGTCGCCAACGCGGTGCTGGACGGGGCGGACGCGCTGATGCTGTCCGCCGAGACCAGCGTCGGGGCCTACCCGGCCGGGACGGTGGCCACCATGGCCCGCATCATCACCGCGGCGGAACGCGACTACCTCCGCCCAGCCCCCTCCCTGGCCCGGGTGCCGACCACCACCGGCGGCGCCATCGCCCGGGCCGCGGCCGAGGTCGGTGCGGTGGTCGGGGCCCGGGCGCTGGTCGCGTTCACCATCACCGGGGAGACCGCGCGGCGGCTGGCCCGGTACCGGTCGCCGATCCCGCTGCTGGCCTTCACCCCGCAGCCCGCCACGCGCAGCCAGCTGGCCCTGGCCTGGGGGGTGGAAACGTTCATCGTGCCGCCCGCCCGGCACACCGACGAGATGGTCCGCCAGGTGGAGGACGCGCTGCTGCAGATCGGCCGGTGTGAGAAAGGCGACAAGGTGGTCATCGTGGCGGGCAGCCCGCCGGGCACCCCGGGCCGGACCAACGCGCTGCGGGTGCACACCATCGGCGACGCCGCCGCGCTCGGCGCGGGGCTGTCATGACGCCGCGCAGCGGCCCGCACCAGATGCAACTGAAGGTGCCCCGGGTGGGATTCGAACCCACACTGCATGGTTTTTGAGACCATGGACTCTGCCTGTTGGTCTACCGGGGCGCGGCCGGGCCGCGTGGGGCAGGCTCGGCGCAGCGTCAATCTACCTGCTGCCGGTACGATCATGCGTGTGAGTCAGACCCCATTGCGTGTTTTGATCGCCGAAGACGAGGCGCTGATCCGGCTCGACCTCAAGGAGATGCTGGAGGAAGAGGGCTACGCCGTGGTCGGCGAGGCCGGCGGACGGCCAGGCGGCCATCGATCTGGCCGTCCGGCACCACCCGGACCTGGTCATCCTCGACGTCAAGATGCCCGTCCTGGACGGCATCTCGGCCGCCGAGCGGATCGCCGCCGAGCACATCGCCCCGGTGGTCATCCTGACCGCGTTCTCCCAGCGTGAGCTGGTCGAGCGGGCACGCGACGCGGGTGCCATGGCCTACCTGGTCAAGCCGTTCACCAAGGCGGACCTGGTGCCCGCGATCGAGATCGCGGTCAGCCGGTTCCAGGAAGTGACCGCGCTCGAGGGTGAGGTCGGCACGCTCAAGGAGCGGCTCGAGGTGCGCAAGCTGCTCGACCGGGCCAAGGGCAAGCTGCAGACCGAGCACGGGCTGACCGAGCCGGACGCGTTCCGCTGGATCCAGAAGACCTCGATGGACCAGCGGATGGCCATGCGGGCGGTGGCCGAGCGGGTACTCGACGGGCGCCATGTCCCCGGTGGCCGCCGCGGCCGGGAATGCGGATCCGCAGCCCTCAGCAGGCGGCTGACCTGGGACTCCCGCAGGTTCAGGAGAGAACCCGGGGAACCTTTGGTGCCGTGTCGGCCTTCCCCGGGCCGACATGTTCTCTACTCAGCTCCCCGGGCTCTGCCCCACCACGGTAGCGAGACGCTTCCCTGGGCGCAAAGGGCGAGGACATTCCCTGGCCAGTTTGTGATAAACGCACCGTCACGTGCGGTTTCCCCTGTTCTGTGCCTGGTGCGGCCGGTTCAGCGGGCCGGCCGCGGACGGCGCGGCCGCACGATGCCTAACGCCAGTGCCTGGCCAGTCCACCCGGGAGCCGGTCAGCCGCCGCGGGTCATGGCGTGGCCGCCGGGCGGCGCCTGGTCGCGGAGCAGGCAGGTGAGCCGGGCGGTGCACACCCGGCGGCCCTGGTCGTCGCTGATCACGATCTCGTAGCTGGTGATGGTCCGGCCCGCGTGCAGCCGGGTGGCCACACCGGTGACCCGGCCGCTGGCTGCCCCCCGGTGGTGCGACGCGCTGATCTCCACGCCGACCGCGAACCGGCCCGGGCCCGCGGTCAGCGCGGCGCCCAGCGAGCCGAGCGTCTCGGCCAGCACGCAGGACGCCCCGCCGTGCAGCAGCCCGTACGGCTGGGTGTTGCCGTCCACCGGCATCGAGCCGGTGACCTGCTCCGCGCTGGCCGCGGTGATGGTCACCCCCATCTGCCCGACCAGCGTGTCCCGGCTGACCTTGACGAACTCAGCGATGATCGGATCTGTGCTGTCCTGCTCCTGCTGCACCCGCGCCTCCCGGTAGCCGCTGCGCGCCGCCGCGCCGTACCGGCAGCCTACGCGCAGCCGGCGCTGGCTCCGCCAGCGGCCAGCCAGGCCGCCGGCTCGCACCGGCTCCCCACGGCGCCCGGCGGGACCGTTACCCCTGTTCCGTACGTGACCCAAATTACCCATGTGACTGTGCGCAGCGGATACGACCTTTGTCAGCTCACATCGGGTATGTCTGATCGACCGCTATTTATGACCGGGGGAGGGTGAAAATATCGGGCGTTCTGTGCCCAAATACTGGCGTGTCGTATAGGTGAGCGTTAACAATGCCCCCTGGGGGCCGTCTGTGCCGGTCCCCGGGAAAACCCAACGAAGGGAGTTCTCCATGCGCCAGGTGTTGAGAGGACGGCTGAACTCGTCAGCCGTGCGCCTCGGCACGGCGGCCGCCGTCGCGGTGGCCGTGGCCGGAACGCTCGGTATAACAGCCGCCTCGGCCAGCCCGCAGGGCGGCGGCGGCTGCTCCAGCCCGACCGTCAGCAAGCAGTCCTTCGGCAGCGTAGGCGGCCAATCGGTGTTCCGCTTCACGCTGACGAACTGCCGTGGCATGCAGGTCAAGATCCTCAGCTACGGTGCCATCACCCAGTCGATCACCGTCCCGTCCCGGCACGGTAAAGAGGCCGACGTGGTACTGGGCTTCAAGACGCTCCAGGACTACGTGAACTTCGACAGCCCGCCGGTGACCGCCAACGGTGGTCCGTACTTCGGCGAGACCGTCGGCCGGTACGCCAACCGCATCGCCAAGGGCACCTTCAAGCTCAACGGCAAGACGTACACGCTGCAGATCAACAACGGCGTGAACAGCCTGCACGGGGGGCTGGTCGGCTTCGGCAACAAGGTCTGGGCGGCCAAGGCGGTGTCCAGCCCGGGTTCGGCCGGTGTGCAGCTCACGCTGGTCAGCCCCAACGGTGACGGCAGCGGCGCTGCCGGGTCCCCCGGCTGCACAGCCGCGTGCACCGGGTACCCCGCCCAGCTGACCACGGTGGTCACCTACACGCTGAACAACAAGGATCAGCTCGGCATCCACTACAACGCGCACAACGACGACAAGACGCTGTCCACGGTGCTCAACCTCACCAACCACAGCTACTTCAACCTGGCCGGCGAGGCCTCGGCCGCGGGCTCGGCATACCGCCAGTTCGTGCAGATCAACTCGAACGGCTACTCGCCGACCGACTCGACCCAGATCCCGCTGCCGCTGCCGAACGGGGTGCCGGTCGCGGGCACCCCGTTCGACTTCCGCGCGCCGCACACCATCGGCTCGCGGATCAGCGACGTGAGCGCGCCGGACAACGTCCCGGCCAGCTTCGCGTCGGCCACCGGCGGCAAGAGCCAGCTGCTCATCGCCCAGGGCTACGACCACAACTGGATCCTGAACCGCCGGTGCACTCCGGGCCGGGCGGGCTCAACCTGGCCGCCCGCGCGTTCGACCCATCGAGTGGGCGTGAGCTGACCGTCTGGACCGACCAGCCGGGCGTGCAGTTCTACAGCGGCAACTTCCTCAACGGCACGCTGGTGGGCATCAGCGGGCACACCTACCGGCAGGGTGCGGGGTACACGTTCGAGACCCAGCACTTCCCGGACTCGCCCAACCAGCCGGCCTTCCCGTCGACCACCCTCGGCCCGGGGAAGACCTTCAACTCCACAACCATCTTCGCCTTCAACTCCTAAGGCCAGTCAGTAAGGCCAGTCCAGGCCGGCCGGGGCAGCCGCAGCTGCCCCGGTAGACGGGCTGGCGCCGCCGCGGCCCGGTGGCCGGTGCTTCGTCGCCGGTCACCGGGCCGCGGCCGGTGCAGGGGGTAGGGGAGGTGGGTGGGGCCGGATGCTGCGGTGCTGCCTCCGGCCCGCCACTGTCCGAGCTGGCCACTAGACTTCCTGCGTGGCGACGAAGCCGACCCAGACATCCGCATCCGGCCCGGCCAGCCAGGGCAGCCAGGCAGGCCCGCCCGGGGCCTGCCCGGGACCGGCTGCTGCTGCTCGACGGGCACTCGCTGGCCTACCGGGCGTTCTTCGCGCTGCCACCGGAGAACTTCTCCACCACCACCGGTCAGCCGACCAACGCGGTCTATGGCTTCACCGCCATGCTCATCAACGTGCTGCGCGACGAGCAGCCCACGCACGTGGCGGTGGCTTTCGACCGCAGCGAGCCCACCTTCCGGCACGAGCAGTACGTGGAGTACAAGGCGAACCGGCGGGAGACCCCGGCCGACTTCCGCAGCCAGCTCAGCCTGATCTTCGAAGTGCTCGACGCGCTCGGCATCGCGCGGCTGTCCGTGCCCGGCTACGAGGCGGACGACATCATCGCCACGCTGGCCACCGAGGCCGAGGCCAGCGGCATGGACGTCGTCATCGTGACCGGCGACCGGGACGCGTTCCAGCTGATCAGCGACTCGGTCTCGGTGCTGAAGACCGGCCGTGGGGTGAGCGAGACCACCCGCTTCACGCCCGAGGTGCTGATGGCCACGTACGGGCTCACCCCGGCCCAGTACCCGGACTTCGCCGCGGTCCGCGGCGACCCCAGCGACAACCTGCCCAACATCCCCGGCGTGGGGGAGAAGACCGCGGCCAAGTGGATCACCGAGTTCGGCTCGCTGACCGAGCTGGCCGACCGGGTGGACGAGGTCAAGGGCAAGGCGGGCGACAAGCTGCGCGAGCACCTGGGCAACGTGCTGCGCAACCGGCAGCTCACCGAGCTGGCCCGGGACGTGCCGCTGGACAGCGGCCGTGCCCGACCTGCGGCCGGTGCCCTGGGACCGGGAGCAGATCCACCAGCTGTTCGACACGCTCCAGTTCCGCGTGCTGCGCGACCGGCTCTACACCACGCTGCCGAACGGCATCGGCGTGGCCGCCACCGCCGAGGCGGCGGCGGCCGAGCCGGGGGCCGCCTTCGAGGTGGACGTGGCCCAGCCCGGCCCGGGCGAGCTGGCTTCCTGGCTGGCCGAGCACAGGTCTGGCCGAGCCACGGGTCTGGCCAGCCAACACGGGGGGCCGATCCGGGCTGGCCGCCAGCGGCGTGTGGGGCCGCGGCACCGGCCGCCTGGACGGGCTGGCGCTGGCCACCCCGGACGGTGCCGGCGCGTTCATCGACCCGGCCGCGGTGACCGAGGAGGACGAGCAGGCGCTGGCCGGCTGGCTGGCCGATCCGGCGCAGGCCAAGGCGCTGCACGACGCCAAGGGCCCGCTGCACGCGCTGGCCGCCCGCGGGCTGCGGCTGGCCGGCCTGACCAGCGACACCGCGCTGGCCGCCTACCTGGCGCTGCCTGGCCAGCGCACCTTCGACCTGGCCGACCTGGCCCTGCGCTACCTGGGCAAGGAGCTGGGCGCGGCGGGTGGCACGCCGACCGGCCAGCTCACCCTGGACCTGTCCGGCGACGAGGACGGCGAGGCCGAGGCGGCCATGGCGCTGGTGCTGCGCGCCCGGGCCACCGCCGAGCTGGCCGACGCCCTGGACGCCGACCTGGACCGGCGCGGCGCCCGCGAGCTGCTGCGCGACGTCGAGCTGCCGCTGGTCAGCGTGCTGGCCGCGATGGAGCAGGCCGGCATCGCGGCCGACTCCGACCACCTGGCGGCCATGTCGGCCGGCCTGGGCGGCGAGGTCAAGGCGGCCGAGCAGGCCGCGTTCGCCGCCGTCGGGCACGAGTTCAACCTGGGCTCGCCCAAGCAGCTGCAGGAAGTGCTGTTCACCGAGCTGGGCCTGCCCAAGACCAAGCGGATCAAGACCGGGTACACCACCGACTCCGAGGCGCTGACCAGCCTGCTCGCGCAGACCGAGCATCCGGTGCTGGAGCACCTGCTGCGTTACCGCGACGTGGCCAAGCTGAAGAGCATCGTGGACACGCTGATCCCGATGGCGGGCGAGGACGGCCGCATCCACACCACCTACAACCAGATGATCGCGGCCACCGGCCGCCTCTCGTCCACCGACCCGAACCTGCAGAACATCCCGATCCGGACCGAGGAAGGCCGCCGGATCCGGCAGGGGTTCATCGTCGGCCCGGGCTACGAGACGCTGCTCACCGCCGACTACAGCCAGATCGAGCTGCGCATCATGGCCGACCTGTCCGGCGACACCGCGCTGGAGCAGGCGTTCACGTCCGGCCGTGACTTCCACGCCGAGACCGCGTCCCGCGTCTTCGGGGTGCCCGCCGAGGAGGTCACCGGCGAGATGCGCAGCCGGATCAAGGCGATGAACTACGGGCTGGCCTACGGCCTGTCCGCCTACGGCCTGTCCCAGCAGCTGCACATCACGCCGGACGAGGCCCGCGGCCTGATGGACGAGTACTTCGAGCAGTTCGGCGGTATCCGGGACTACCTGCACGAGGTGGTGGCCCAGGCGCGCCGGGACGGCTACACCCAGACGATCATGGGCCGCCGCCGCTACCTGCCCGACCTGACCTCGGACAACCGGCAGCGCCGGGAAATGGCCGAGCGGATGGCGCTGAACGCGCCCATCCAGGGCTCCGCGGCGGACATCATCAAGGTCGCCATGCTCCGGGTGGACCAGGCGCTGCGGGCCCAGCGGCTGCGCTCCCGGATGCTGCTCCAGGTGCACGACGAGCTGCTGTTCGAGGTGGCCGAGGGTGAACTCGACGCGCTGCGCGCGCTGGTCACCGAGACCATGTGCCGCGCCTTCGACCTGCGCGTTCCGCTCCGGGTCTCGGTCGGTACCGGGCGCAGCTGGGCCGACGCCGGCCACTAGACGGCGGGCCCGCCCAGCGCTGGCCAGCCCGTGCAAAGCCTCGGGAGCAGCGCGGGTAACGATCATGCTGCGATCGGTGGCTGAGATTGACCCACTGGCTGAGCTCTCATATCCTGAGCGCTGCGCCGTGTTCTGGTGCAGTCCCGCTATGGCCAGGCATGGCTGCGGTCGGCCGAGAGGTCCTCCGTGGCTCGCCAGGTCGGCCAGGCAAATCCAGTTCACTCCTGAAAGCCCAGGTGAAGGGCTATCGGTTAGCGCGTCCTAATTCTACTTCCCTGTCCGCCGGAGCCAACCAACACATGACGAGCAGCACAGAGGCCAGCCCGACCCCCAAGGTGGCGGTCAACGACATCGGGTCGCAGGAGGCCTTCCTCGCCGCGATCGACGAGACCATCAAGTACTTCAACGACGGTGACATTGTCGAAGGCACCGTCGTCAAGGTCAACCGAGACGAGGTCTTGCTCGACATCGGCTACAAAACGGAGGGGGTCATCCCCTCCCGCGAGCTGTCGATCAAGCACGATGTGGACCCGCACGACGTGGTCAAGGTCAGCGACCACATCGAGGCGCTTGTCCTGCAGAAGGAGGACAAGGAAGGCCGCCTCATCCTGTCCAAGAAGCGCGCGCAGTACGAGCGGGCCTGGGGCACGATCGAGAAGATCAAGGATGACGACGGCGTGGTCACCGGGACCGTCATCGAGGTGGTCAAGGGCGGCCTGATCCTGGACATCGGGCTGCGCGGCTTCCTGCCCGCCTCGCTGGTCGAGATGCGCCGGGTCCGTGACCTGCAGCCGTATGTGGGCCGGGAGATCGAAGCCAAGATCATCGAGCTGGACAAGAACCGCAACAACGTGGTGCTGTCCCGCCGGGCCTGGCTGGAGCAGACCCAGTCCGAGGTGCGGCAGAACTTCCTGAACACGCTGCAGCGCGGCCAGATCCGCAAGGGCGTGGTGTCCTCCATCGTCAACTTCGGCGCGTTCGTGGACCTGGGCGGGGTAGACGGCCTGGTGCACGTGTCCGAGCTGTCCTGGAAGCACATCGACCACCCGGGCGAGGTCGTCGAGGTGGGCCAGGAAGTCACCGTCGAGGTGCTGGACGTCAACATGGACCGCGAGCGGGTGTCCCTTTCGCTCAAGTCAACCCAGGAAGATCCGTGGCAGCAGTTCGCCCGCACGCACCAGATCGGCCAGGTGGTACCGGGCCGGGTCACCAAGCTGGTCCCGTTCGGCGCGTTCGTCCGGGTCGAGGAGGGCATCGAGGGCCTGGTGCACATCTCCGAACTGGCCGACCGGCACGTGGAGATCCCCGAGCAGGTGGTTCAGGTCGGCGACGAGATCTTCGTCAAGATCATCGACATCGACCTGGACCGGCGGCGGATCAGCCTGTCCCTCAAGCAGGCCAACGAGGGCACCATCGGCGAGGCGGTCGGTGACGACTTCGACCCGACCCTGTACGGCATGCCGGCCACCTATGACGAGCAGGGCAACTACGTCTACCCCGACGGCTTCGACGCCGAGACCGGCGAGTGGCTCGAGGGCTACGACCAGCAGCGGGAAGAGTGGGAGCGGCAGTACGCCCAGGCGCGTTCCCGGTTCGAGGCACACCGCCGCCAGGTCGCCGAGGCGCGTAAGGCGGACACCGGTGACGACGGCGAGAGCGATGGCGGTTCCGGCACGCACACCACCGGCACCCCGGACCCCGGCGGGTCCGGCGGCGGGGCGCTGGCCTCCGACGAGGCGCTCGCCGCGCTGCGTGACAAGCTGTCCGGCGGGCAGAACTAGCCTGATCACTCCCTGGCCGGTGCCCGCGGTGTGCTTGCCGTCGCCGCGGCTGGACCATCGGCCACGGTGGCCGGCCGGGGAGTGGTCGAGAGGCATGCTTAAGGTCGGCCTGACCGGGGGCATCGGCTCCGGCAAGAGCGAGGTGGCCCGGCGGCTGGCCGGGTACGGCGCACTGATCATCGACGCCGACCAGATCGCCCGCGAGGTGGTCGAGCCGGGCACCCCCGGCCTGGCCCAGGTGGTCGGCCAGTTCGGCACGGCGGTGCTGGCCAAGGACGGCACGCTGGACCGGCAGGCGCTCGGCGAGATCGTGTTCACCGACGCGGAACTGCGCGGCAAGCTGAACGGGATCATCCATCCGCTGGTCGGCGCGCGCCTGCGGGAACTGGAGCAGGGCGCCGACCCGGACGCGATCGTGATCGAGGACATCCCGCTGATCACCGAGAACGATATGGCCGGCTTCTTCGACCTGGTCGTGGTGGTGGACGTGCCGCCGCGGATCCAGGAGGAGCGGCTGATCCGGGAACGCGAGCTGACCCGGGCCCAGGTGGCGGCCCGGATGGCCGCGCAGGCCAGCCGCGAGCAGCGGCTGGCCATCGCGGACATCGTGCTGGACAACTCCGGCTCGCTGGCCGAGCTCGACCGGGAGGTCGGCGAGCTGTGGGCCGAGCTGTGCCGCCTGGCCAGGTCGGGCGCGGGCAAACTGTCCGACCCAGGAAATACAGTGGGCGGGTAATCGAGTTCAACCTCCCGGAAGGGGGCGGTGCCGTGCGGCCAGTAAGTGACCTGCAGCGGCGGGTGGCGCCCTTCAAGGTGATCACCGACATGACGCCGGCCGGCGACCAGCCCCGGGCCATCGCCGAGATGGAGCGCCGGATCGGCAGCGGTGAGAAGGACACCGTGCTGCTCGGCGCCACCGGGACCGGCAAGACCGCGACCGTGGCCTGGCTGGCCGAGCGGCTGCAGCGGCCGGTCCTGGTCATGCTGCCGAACAAGACGCTGGCCGCGCAGTTCGCCAACGAGCTGCGCGAGATGCTGCCGCAGAACGCGGTCGAGTACTTCGTCTCGTACTACGACTACTACCAGCCCGAGGCGTACATCCCGCAGACCGACACCTACATCGAGAAGGACTCCTCGATCAACGATGAGGTGGAGCGGCTGCGGCATTCGGCGACGAACTCGCTGCTCACCCGCCGGGACACCATCGTGGTCGCCTCGGTGTCCTGCATCTACGGCCTGGGCACGCCGCAGGAGTACGTGGACCGGATGGTCAAGCTGAAGGTCGGCGACAGCACCGACCGGGACACGCTGCTGCGCAGGCTGGTCGGCATGCAGTACACCCGCAACGACCTGGCCTTCACCCGGGGCACGTTCCGGGTCCGCGGCGACACCATCGAGATCATCCCGGTCTACGAGGAACTGGCCGTGCGGATCGAGATGTTCGGCGACGAGATCGAACGGCTGATGACGCTGCACCCGCTGACCGGGGAAGTCATCAGCGAGGACGACGAGCTGTACATCTTCCCGGCCTCGCACTACGTGGCCGGTCCAGCCCGGATGGAGCGGGCCATCGCCGGCATCGAGGCCGAGCTGGCGGAGCGGCTCGGCGAGCTGGAGCGGACGGGCAAGCTGCTCGAGGCGCAGCGGCTGCGCATGCGCACCACCTACGACGTCGAGATGCTGCGCCAGGTAGGCAGCTGCGCAGGCATCGAGAACTACTCGCGGCACATCGACGGCCGCGAGGCGGGCAGCCCGCCGAACACCCTGCTCGACTACTTCCCCGAAGACTTCCTGCTGGTCATCGACGAGTCGCACAACACCGTGCCGCAGATCGGCGCGATGTACGAAGGCGACGTGTCCCGGAAGCGGAACCTGGTCGAGCACGGCTTCCGGCTGCCCAGCGCGATCGACAACCGGCCGCTGACCTGGGACGAGTTCGGCGAGCGGATCGGCCAGACGGTGTACCTGTCGGCCACCCCCGGCCCGTACGAGCTGCAGCGGGTCAGCGGCGAGGTCGTCGAGCAGGTGATCAGGCCGACCGGGCTGATCGATCCCCAGGTGGTCGTCAAGCCGACCAAGGGCCAGATCGACGACCTGGTGCACGAGATCCGGGACCGCGCGGAGCGCTCGGAGCGGGTGCTGGTCACCACGCTGACCAAGAAGATGGCCGAGGACCTCACCGACTATCTGCTGGAACTCGGCATCCGGGCGCGTTACCTGCACAGCGAGGTGGACACGCTGCGCCGGGTGGAGCTGCTCCGCGAGCTGCGGGTCGGTGAATACGACGTGCTGGTCGGCATCAACCTGCTCCGTGAGGGCCTGGACCTGCCCGAGGTGTCCCTGGTGTCCATCCTGGACGCGGACAAGGAAGGCTTCCTGCGCTCCGGCACCTCGCTGATCCAGACCATCGGCCGGGCCGCGCGGCACGTGTCCGGTCAGGTGCACATGTACGCCGACCAGGTCACCCCGTCCATGCACCGGGCCATCGAGGAGACCGACCGGCGGCGCGCCAAGCAGGTCGCCTACAACACCGAGCACGGCATCGACCCCACGCCACTGCGCAAGCGGATCGCCGACATCCTCGACCAGCTGATCCGCGAGGACGCGGACACCGAGAAGCTGATCGGCGAGGCCGGCAGCAGAGCCGGGGCAAGACCCCGGTGCCCGGGCTGTCTTCGCGGGTGCGGGCGTCGGCCAGCGGCGCAGGCGAAGCCGAGGGCGGCGGCGAGGCCCGGGGCGACCTCATCGCGCTGATCAGCCAGCTCACCGACCAGATGCACGCGGCCGCGGCAGAGCTGCAGTTCGAGGTGGCGGCCCGGATCCGCGACGAGATCAAGGAGCTCAAGCACGAGCTGCGCGGCATGCAGGCGGCTGGAGTCTGACGGAACCACCGGCGCCTGCGATACGTCAAAGCAGTAGTTCAGGGCACTGAGCGGTCCAGGCCGCCGCTCAGTGCCCTGGCTCTGCAATGGCAGCAGGGGGGCAGGAAAGAGGTGTGTCATGGGCATGCCCACGATGCGCTGGATAGCGGCCGCCCTGGCCGGCCTGGCGCTGGCCGCCTGCGGGACGCAGCAGGCCGCCACCACGTCCAGCGCCACCCAGCCGGCCACCACCAGCCCGGCCCGGGCGGGCGGCGCGCTGTGCTCGGACGTCGCTGCGGTGACCCGGCTGGTGGTCACCCGGGTCACCGCGCTGCCGCAGAACCATCTGCATTTCGCCATGCCAGCCGGGGTGACGATCTCCGACCCGGCGACCGCCCGGGGCGTGGCCCGGGCCGTGTGCGGGCTGCCGGTCATGCCGCATGGCACCGTCATGAGCTGTCCAGCCGACCTAGGCGTCAGCTACCGGCTGAGCTTCGCGGCCGGCCGGGCCGCGTTCCCGGTGGTGACGATCACGGCCGGCGGCTGCGGCGGGGTCAGCGGGGCCGGCCCGGTCCGCCGGGCCAGTTCGGCCACGTTCTGGACGGACCTGGCCAAGGCTCTCGGTGTGCCGCACCCCAGCAGTTCCGCCCTGCAGGGCACCAGCTAGCGAAGCGACGCCCCCGGCCGCCCTCCCGGCCCTGCTGGCCGGCCACCGGGCCAGCCGCGCCAGCGTGGCCCCGGCCAGCGCTCCGCGGCTCCTGCAGGCCAGTCGGGCCAGCCGCGCCGAGCGTGGCCCCGGCCAGCCCCCCGCCCCCTGCTGCCCGGCCGGCGGTTCCAGGCACCGCCCGCTGGTAGGTTCGCAGGGCCAGCCCCCGGCCAGGAAGGGTGCGCATGACCTGGGTGCTATTCGACTACGGCAACGTCATCTGCCAGCCACAGCCCGAGCGCGACGTGGCCCGGCTGGCCGAACTGGCCGGCTGCCCGGTGGCCGACCTGCTCCCGCCGTACTGGGCCTACCGGCTGGACTATGACCGGGCCGCGCTTGACGTCACCAGCTACTGGCAGCAGGTCGCCGCCGACCTGGGCCGCAGCTTCACCGGTCCGCAGATCGCCGAGCTGAGCAAGCTGGATGCCGGGTCCTGGCTGCATCTGCGGCCTGCCAGCGTGGACCTGGTGGCCGCGCTGGCCATGGCTGGGCTGCGCCTGGCCGTGCTGTCCAACGCGCCCGAGGACACCGCGCAGGCCGTCTCGGCCCTGCCAGTGGCGGCGCACTTCGAGCACCTGATGTTCAGCTGCTACCTGAAGCTGGCCAAGCCTGATCCGGAGTGCTTCCGGGCCGCGCTGGCCGTGCTGCGGGCCGAGCCGGCCGACGTCATCTTCCTCGACGACCGCCCGGACAACGTGGCCGGCGCCGCCGCGCTGGGCATCCGGAGCGCCCAGTTCACCGACGCCGCGGCCGCCCGGGCCGACCTGGCCCGTTACGGTGTGCACTGTTAGCTTTGCGCCTCCGGGGCGCTTGTACCCGCCGACTTCCCTCGTCGCTTGTCGCTCTCCTCCTCGGTCGCTCGTTCCTCGCTCCCTCGCTCCTCAGTCCAGTCGGCGGCGCGCCCCTTCGGCGCGTCCGGGTTTTCCCTGATCTTTCCCCTACTCGGGGGACCGCGCTGGCCGTTCAGGAAACCTTCAGCGTAGTGTCGTAACTGTGTTGGCCAGTCTGGTGGCCGCCTCGTGGCTGCCATCTGTTACGGAATCGCCGCCGTCATGCAGGCCGTGGCGGTACGCGCGGCTCAGCCGGCGCTCGGCCAACCGAAGCCAGCCGGCCAGCGCGCTGGGCGAGGTGGACCCGGGCCTGATCGTCCGGCTGCTCGGCCAGTGGCGCTTCCTGATCAGCCTCGGCCTCGACATGCTCGGCTTCGTCGCCCAGCTGGTCGCGCTGCGGCGGCTGCCCCTGTTCGCGGTCCAGGCCATCGTGGCCGGCAACCTGGCCGTCACCGCGGTGCTGGCCTCCTGGCTGATCAAGGTCCAGCTGACCTGGCGGGAATGGCTGGCCGTGGGCGGCGTGGTCGTCGGGGTCGGCCTGCTCGGCGTCTCGGCCGGGGCCGAGGGGGCCACCGGGGTCAGCGAGGCTTTCAAGCTGGCGCTGATCGTCGCGGTAGCCGGGATAGCGGTAGCCGGGGTGGCCGCCTCCAAGCTGGGCAACCCAGCCCGCACCCTGGTGCTCGGGGCGGTGGCCGGCCTGGGCTACGGCGTGGTCGCGGTGGCCGCCCGGGTGCTACCCGGGTTCTCGCTGACCGAGCTGGTCCGCGATCCGGCCGCCTACGCGCTGGCCGCGGCGGGCATCGTGTCGTTCATGCTGTACGCCACCGCACTGGAAGGCGGCAGCGTCACGGTGGCCACCGCCGCGGTGGTGCTGACCGAGACCGCGCCACCCGCCCTCATCGGCGTGATGTTCCTCGGCGACCACACCCGGCCGGGCATGACCGGGGTGGCCGTACTGGCGTTCATCCTGGCCGTGGCGTGCGCCGTGCTGCTGGCCCGGTTCGGCGAAGCCGGTGAGCGCAGCGACGCGGCTGGACACGACCGGGTGCGCTCGGCGGATGGCGAGCCCAGCACTTCGACCGTGTGCTGATATCCTGAAGTTCCGTGGACCGGCGGGTTCTCCGCATCACACCGACCACGGGAGCCTTCACTTGGCTGCGTCACCGTACGTAACACGGCAAACCTCACGGCACGCACCGACCAGGCACCTCTTTGTCACCGGGGGAGTTGCCTCCAGTCTGGGCAAGGGCCTGACCGCTTCGAGTCTCGGCCGGCTGCTCAAGCTGCGTGGCCTGAACGTCACCATGCAGAAGCTGGATCCCTACCTGAACGTCGATCCCGGCACGATGAACCCCTTCCAGCACGGCGAGGTGTTCGTCACCGACGACGGGACTGAGACGGACCTGGATGTCGGGCACTACGAGCGGTTCCTGGACACCAGGCTGCGCGGCTCGGCCAACGTCACGACCGGGCAGATCTACTCCAGCGTTATCGCCAAAGAGCGCCGCGGCGACTACCTGGGCGACACCGTCCAGGTCATCCCGCACATCACTAACGAGATCAAGTCCCGCATCATCGAGATGGGCGGGCCGGACGTCAACGTGGTCATCACCGAAGTCGGCGGCACCGTGGGGGACATCGAGTCGCAGCCGTTCCTGGAGGCGATCCGGCAGATCCGGCACGAGATCGGCCGGGATCATTGCTTCTTCCTGCACGTCTCGCTGCTGCCCTACATCGGCCCGTCCGGGGAGCTGAAGACGAAGCCGACGCAGCACTCGGTGGCCGCGCTGCGCAGCATCGGTATCCAGCCGGACGCCATCGTCTGCCGCAGCGACCGGCCGATCAGCGACGGGCTGAAGCGGAAGATCAGCCTGATGTGCGACGTGGACGAGGAGGCGGTGGTGTCCGCGGTGGACGCCCCGTCCATCTACGACATCCCCAAGGTGCTGCACGCCGAAGGGCTCGATGCGTATGTGGTGCGGCGGCTCGGGCTGCCGTTCCGCGACGTGGACTGGAGTGACTGGGACGAACTGCTGCGCCGGGTGCACCGGCCCGCGCACAGCGTCACGATCGCGCTGGTCGGCAAGTACGTCAACCTGCCCGATGCCTACCTGTCGCCCGCCGAGGCGCTGCGGGCCGGCGGGTTCGCCAACGACGCCCGGGTGAACATCCGGTGGGTGACCAGCGACGACTGCCAGACCGCGGAGGGCGCGGCGCGGCATCTGGCCGACGTGGACGGCATCCTGATCCCGGGCGGGTTCGGGGTGCGCGGCATCGAGGGCAAGGTCGGCGCGATCCGGTTCGCCCGGGAGAACGGCATCCCACTGCTCGGCCTGTGCCTCGGCCTGCAGTGCCTGGCCATCGAGGTGGCCCGGGACGTGGCCGGGCTGGCCGACGCGAACAGCGCCGAGTTCGACCCGGACACCCCGCACCCGGTCATCGCGACCATGGCCGACCAGGAGGACGTGGTGGCCGGCGAGCGGGACATGGGCGGCACGATGCGGCTCGGCTTGTTCCCCGCCGTGCTGGCCGAAGGCTCCCTGGTCCGTGAGCTGTACGGCACCGACGTGGTGCAGGAACGGCACCGGCACCGGTACGAGGTGAACAACGGCTACCGGGCTGCCCTGGAGGAGGCCGGGCTGGTCTGCTCCGGCCTGTCGCCGGACGGCCGCCTGGTCGAGTTCGTCGAACTGCCGCGCAGCACGCACCCGTTCTTCGTGGCCACCCAGGCCCATCCGGAGTTCCTGTCCCGGCCCACCCGGGCCCATCCGCTGTTCGCCGGGCTGGTCGCGGCGGCGCGGGAGCGGGCCAGGACGGTGCGCCGGACTGAGGCGGCCATCGGCCAGCGCCGCCGCGGCCAGCGCGTGACCTCCGCGGTGGACCGGCCGGCCAGGTCCCGCTGCGGGACGTGGCCGAAGCGCTGGCCGGTGGTGTCGGCCAGCCGAGCAGGCCCGCGGGCCGATCGTGACGCTGCGCAACGACCTGGTCCGGATGCCGGATGGCGACGTGGTGCCCCGGCAGGTGGTGCAGCATCCCGGCGCGGTCGCCGTGGTGGCCCTGGACGAGGTCGGCCAGGTGCTGCTGATCCGGCAGTACCGGCACCCGGTGGGCCGGCTGCTCTGGGAGATCCCGGCCGGCCTGCGCGACGTGGCCGGGGAGCCGCTGCACGACACCGCGGCCCGGGAACTGCTCGAGGAGACCGGGTATCGCCGCGGCCGACTGGGGGGTGCTGGCCGACTACTACTCGTCGCCGGGGATCAGCACCGAGCGAATCCGGGTATTTCTGGCCCGTGAGCTGCGTCAGGTTCCAGCCGGGGAGCGGAACTACGTCGCGTCGCACGAAGAGGCGCAACTCATGCTCCGCTGGGTGGACCTGGATGCCGCGGTGCACCGGCTCATGGCGGGTGACCTGCACAATGGCGTCACCGCGGTGGGTATCTTGTCCGCGTATGCCGCTCGTTGTGGCGGGTTCGCGGGCCTCCGGCCCGTGCACGCGCCGGAGGACTGATCAGCCAGCGGCGGCGGGTCCGGCAGGACTCGGCGCGCCCGGCAACGGGGCCGGGCGCAGGAGTTACGGAGAGAGGGCTTGCGGCCGATGAAGGTAGGCGTTCCCAAAGAAGTCAAGAACCACGAGTACCGGGTGGCGATCACCCCGGCCGGCGTGCACGAGCTGGTGCGCGGCGGCCATCAGGTGGTCATCCAGGCCGGTGCCGGTACCGGGTCGTCCATCCCGGACGAGGACTTCGTCGCGGCCGGCGCGCAGATCCTGCCGACCGCGGACGACGTGTGGCAGGCCGGCGACCTGATCCTCAAGGTCAAGGAACCGGTGGCCGAGGAGTACCACCGGATGCGCAAGGGGCAGGTGCTGTTCACCTACCTGCACCTGGCCGCGTCCCGGCCGTGCACCGATGCGCTGCTCGACTCCGGCATCACCTCGATCGCGTACGAGACCGTGCAGCTCCCGGACCGGACGCTGCCGCTGCTCGCGCCCATGTCCGAGGTGGCCGGCCGGATGGCGCCGCAGGTGGGCGCGCACCACCTGCAGCGCGACGGCGGCGGGCGCGGGGTGCTGATGGGCGGGGTGTCCGGCGTGTACGCGGCCAAGGTGGTGGTGCTCGGGGCCGGCGTGTCCGGGATGAACGCGGCCGCCATCGCGCTCGGCATGCAGGCCGAGGTGCTGCTGGTGGACAAGAACGTCGCCCGGCTGCGCTCGGCCGACGCGATCTACCAGGGGCACTGCCAGACGGTCGCGTCCAACGCCTACGAGGTCGAGCGCGCGGTGATCGACGCTGACCTGGTCATCGGCGCGGTGCTGGTACCCGGGGCCAAGGCGCCCACGCTGGTGTCCAACGAGCTGGTGTCCCGGATGAAGCCCGGTTCGGTGCTGGTGGACATCTCGATCGACCAGGGTGGCTGTTTCGAGGACTCGCACGCCACCACGCACGCCGAGCCCACCTACCGGGTGCACGGGTCGGTGTTCTACTGCGTGGCCAACATGCCTGGTGCGGTGCCGCACACGTCCACCTACGCGCTGACCAACGTCACGCTGCCTTACGTGATCGAGCTGGCCAACCGGGGCTGGCGGGACGCGCTGCGCGCCGACCCGGCGCTCGCTCTGGGCCTGCACACCCACGAGGGGGCGCTGACCTGCCAGCCGGTCGCGGACGCCCATGGCCTGCCGGCGATGCCGGTGAGCGAGGTGCTGAGCTGACCGCCCTGGCGGGTGCCGTCGACCGTTACCTTGATCATCTGACCGTGGAGCGCGGCCTGGCCGCGCACACGCTGCAGGCCTACCGGCGCGACCTGCTCCGCTATCAGTCCATGCTGGCCGCCCGCGGCCGGACCGGCATCGGCGAGGTGACCACGGAGGACGTCGCGGCGTTCGTGGCCGGGCTGCGCGAGGGGGATGGTGAGCACCTCCCGCTGGCCGCCAGCTCGGCCGGGCGGGCCGTGGTCGCGGTCCGCGGCCTGCACGCGTTCGCCGTGGCTGAGGGGCTGGCCGGGGCCGACCCGGCCAGCGCCGTGCACCCGCCCGCCGCGCCGCGCAGGCTGCCCCGGGCCATCGCGGTGCCGGAGGTGGAGCGGCTCATCGCGGCGGCGGCGGCCGGCGACGGAGCCGACCAGCTGCGCCCGCTGCGCGACCGTGCCCTGCTGGAACTGCTCTACGGCACCGGCGCCCGGATCTCCGAGGCGGTCGGGCTGGACGTCGATGATCTCGGCTTCACCGCTGTGCCGCCGGGCCGCCGCCCGGACCGGCAGCAGCCGCCGGCCACAGTCCGGCTGTCCGGCAAGGGCGGCCGGGACCGGCTGGTGCCGGTGGGCCGGTACGCCCGGGAGGCGCTGGAGGCGTACCTGGTGCGGGCGCGGCCGGCGCTGGCCGCCGCGTCCCGCCGGGTGTCCGCCAGCCCGGCGGTGTTCCTGAACGCCCGCGGCGGGCGGCTCACCCGGCAGGGCGCGTGGGCCGTGCTCAAGGCGGCGGCCGCCCGGGCCGGCCTGGGCGGGGTGTCGCCGCACACGCTGCGCCATTCCTACGCCACCCACCTGCTGGACGGCGGCGCGGATGTGCGCGTGGTGCAGGAACTGCTCGGCCATGCCTCGGTCACCACCACGCAGATCTACACCATGGTCACGGTGGACAAGCTGCGCGAGGTGTACTCGGCCGCGCACCCGCGGGCCCTCGGCTAGCCCGGCGCGCCGCGCCATTAATGTCCCACGCGATTAGCTGGGCATACGGTGAGTCGGCTTGCCGGCCGGCAGGGCAGGGCCTAGTGTCCTGATTCCAGCGGAGGCATTTTTGCCGAGTCCGCCGGGGAGGTGCGGCGCATGGCAGCAGGGACGCATGTGATGGAGCTGGAGCCCGGCATGATCGGGCCCACCGGTCGGCCGCTGCCGGCTTTTCCCGACCCTGAGCCGTTGCTCAGCCACGGTCCCGCCCGCATCGTCGCCGTGTGCAATCAGAAGGGCGGGGTGGGCAAGACCACCACGACGATCAACCTGGGCGCCGCCCTGGCCGAGCAGGGCCGCCGCGTCCTGCTGGTGGATTTCGACCCGCAGGGCGCGCTGTCGGTGGGCCTGGGCATCCAGCCGCACGAGCTGGAGTACACCGTCTACAACCTGCTGATGGAACGCGGGCTCAGCGCCACCGACGTGGTCTTCAAGACCAGCGTGGACGGCATGGACCTGCTGCCCAGCAACATCGACCTGTCCGGGGCGGAAGTCCAGCTGGTGCACGAGGTGGGCCGCGAGTTCGTGCTCGGCGGGGTGCTGCAGCCGGTGCTGCCGGATTACGACGTCGTGCTCATCGACTGCCAGCCGTCCCTCGGCCTGCTCACCGTCAACGCCCTGGCCTGCGCGGCGGGCGTGCTGGTCCCGCTGGAGTGCGAGTACTTCGCGATGCGCGGGGTGGCCCTGCTGCTGGAGACCATCGACAAGGTATCTACCCGGCTGAACCCCCGGCTGGGCATCGACGGGCTGCTCGCCACCATGTATGACTCCCGGACACTGCACTCCCGGGAAGTCCTGGCTGAGGTGGTGAAGGGGTTCGGGGACAAGGTATTCCACACGGTGATCAACCGCACTGTGCGCTTCCCCGACGCCACCGTGGCCGGTGAGCCGATCACCAGCTTCGACCCGTCGTCCACCGGCGCCAACTCGTACCGGGAACTCTCCCGTGAGGTACTGGACCGGTGGCGGCAGCAGCAGTGAGCCGGGACGGGCCGCGGGCCGGGAAGGCGGGCGGGGCGTGGGGCGGTCCCGGCCGCGCCGGGTGAGCCTGCCGGGTGTTGCCGAGCTGCTCCGGCCGGCCACGCCGGGGCCGTCCCCGGGAACGGGCCGCCAGGCCAGCGGCCGCGAGGCTCATCCGCAGAAGATCACCGTGTACCTGTCCGCGGCCGAGCTGCTCGACCTGGAACGAGCCCGGCTCGCGCTGCGCGGTTACGGGATTAGTGTGGACCGTGGCAGGCTGGTCCGTGAGGCCATCGCTGTGCTGCTCGCCGATCTCGATGCCGAGGGCGAGGCGAGCCTGCTGGCTGGGCGGCTGCGGGACATGACATGAGGCGGCGGATCACGGGGTGACGGGTGCGGTGACAGCGGAGCCAGGCGATGCGGCTGCGCAGGGCACCAGCTCGGCCGGGTTCGAGGTGCATCTCGACGTCTTCGAGGGCCCGTTCGACCTGCTGCTCGGCCTGATCTCCAAGCACAAGCTGGACATCACCGAGGTCGCGCTGTCCCAGGTGACCGACGAGTTCATCGCCTACATCCGGGCCCGCGCCGACGGCTGGGACCTGGATCAGGCCAGCTACTTCCTGCTGGTCGCGGCGACCCTGCTCGACCTGAAGGCGGCCCGGCTGCTGCCCAGCGGGGAGGTCGAGGACGAGGAGGACCTGGCCCTGCTGGAGGCCAGGGACCTGTTGTTCGCCCGGCTGCTGCAATACCGGGCTTACAAGGAGGTCGCGGCGGTGTTCGCGGGCCGGATGACGGTGCAGGGCCGCCGGTTCGCCCGCCGGGTGCCGATGGAACCGCAGTTCGCCGAGCTGCTGCCGGAAGTCCTGCTCGGCCTCGGGCCGGCCGAGTTCGCCGCCATCGCCGCGCGCACGCTGGCGCCCCGGCCGGTGCCCGAGGTATCCACCGCGCATCTGCACATGCCGCAGACCACCGTCCGCGAGCAGGCGGCTATCCTGGCCAGCCAGCTGACCCGGCTGGGCCGGGCGACGTTCCGGCGGCTGGCCGCGGACTGCGCGGGGACCTACGAGGTGGTGGCGCGGTTCCTGGCCCTGCTCGAGCTGTACCGGGAAGGCAGTGTCAGCTTCGATCAGGTGGCCCCGCTCGGTGAGCTGTATGTCACCTGGGTAGCGGATCAGCCGGCACACCCCGCACCGGCCAGCGACCGCCGGGGAAGGAAACGAGTGAGCATGAGCGAGGGGCCCGGCCCCATGCCGGACGACCCGGCGCCGGACGGCAGCGTGCCGGACGATGAGCAGCCCCTGCCGCCCGAGGTGGCCGCCGGGCCGGGGCTGCGGGCCAGCCTGGAGGCCATCCTGCTGGTGGTGGACGAGCCGGTGCCCGAGGTCGTCATCGCCCAGGTGCTGGAACGGCCGCGCGGCGAGGTGGCCGCCGCGCTGCGCGACCTGGCCGCCTCCTACGACGCGGAGCAGCGCGGCTTCGACCTGCGCGAGGTGGCCGGCGGCTGGCGCTTCTACACCCGGGCCGAGTGCGCGCCCGTGGTGGAGCGGTTCGTCCGGGACGGGCAGGAGGTGCGGCTCACCCAGGCGGCGCTGGAAACCCTGGCCGTGGTGGCCTACCGGCAGCCGGTGAGCCGGGCCCGGGTGTCCGCGGTGCGCGGCGTCAACTGCGACAGCGTGCTGCGCACGCTCACCCTGCGCGGGTTGGTCGAGGAAGCCGGGACCGACGCCGAGACCGGGGCTATCCTCTACCGCACGACCGGGTACTTCCTGGAGCGGCTCGGCCTGGCTGGCCTGGACGAGCTGCCAGAACTCGCGCCGTTCCTGCCCGAGCATGTCGAGGACGTTGAGGATGCCGTCGATGAGCACCAGGGATCCTGAAGACGACGAGGACGACCGGGACAGCCTGACCGACGTGCCGGGTGGGGTGCGGCTGCAGAAGGTGCTGGCCGCGGCCGGGGTGGGCAGCCGCCGGCACTGCGAGGAACTGATCGGCGCCGGCCGGGTCGAGGTGGACGGCGAGACCGTGCGCCGGTACGGCGCCCGGGTAGACCCGCAGCACCAGATCATCCGGGTGGACGGGCGGCGTATCCCGGCCCGGCAGGACCTGGTCTACCTGGCGCTGAACAAGCCCGCCGGGGTGCTCACCACGATGTCCGACGACCGGGGCCGGCCCACCATCGCCGACTTCCTCGGTGACCAGGCGCAGCGGCTGTACCACGTGGGCCGGCTCGACTACGACACCGAGGGCCTGATGCTGCTGATGAACGACGGCGAGCTGGCCCACCGGCTGACCCACCCCAGCTACGGCGTGCTCAAGACCTACCTGGCCGACGTGCCCGGCCCGGTGTCCCGGGATACCGGGCGGCGGCTGCTCAGCGGCATCGAGCTGGCCGACGGCGTGGCCAGCGCGGACAAGTTCCGGGTGGTCGAGCGGGCCGGCGCACGGGCGCTGGTGGAGATCACCCTGCACGAGGGACGCAAGCACATCGTGCGCCGCATGCTGGCCGAGGCTGGCTACCCGGTCAGCAGGCTGGTCCGCACCCATGTCGGCCCGATCGCGCTTGGCTCGCTGCGGCCCGGCACCAGCCGGGCGCTGAGTACCCGGGAAATAGGCGAGCTGTATTCCGCAGTTGGACTTTAACCAGGCCGGGCACGATCGCGCCGGTTGGACGCTGACCTGGTGTGACAAGATCGTGCCTGGTAACTCGCCGAGCTGACGGCATGAAGGAGCAGGCTGGTGGCGGTCAGGGCAATCCGCGGTGCGGTCCAGGTGGAGGCGAACGACCGGGAGGCCATCCTGGAGGGCACCACCGAACTGGTCACCGAGGTGATGGAGCGCAACAGCCTGCATACCGACGACGTGATCAGCGTGGTGTTCACCGGGACGCCGGATCTGACCGCGGAGTTCCCGGCGCTGGCCGCGCGCAAGATCGGGTTTCAGGACGTGCCGCTGCTGTGCACCACCGAGATCGCGGTGCCGCACGGCATGCCCCGGGTGGTCCGGCTGCTGATGCACGTGGAGACGGGTAAGCCACGCTCGGCCATCCAGCATGTGTACCTGCGCGGCGCGGCCGCGCTGCGGCTGGATATCGCCCAGTGAGCCAGCCAGCGGGGCGCCAGCCAGCGAGCCCGGCCCCGGCCAGCGCGGTCATATCGGGACCGGCCTGATCGGCACTTCGGTGGCGCTGGCGCTGCGGTCCCGCGGGGTGACTGTCTGGCTGGCCGACGCCGACCCGGCCGCGGCCCGGCTGGCCGCCGACATCGGCGCTGGTGAGGTGCTGCCCGGCGGCATGGCAGTCGGGTTCCGCGGGCGGTCGCCCCCCCGGGCACGACATCGCCGTGCTGGCGGTGCCGCCCGGCGCGCGGTCGCCGGCCACGCTGGCCGCCGCGCAGGCCCGCGGGCTGGCCCGCTGGTACACCGACGTGGCCAGCGTCAAGAGCCAGCCGCTGGCCCAGGCCGCGGCGCTGCGCTGCGACCTGGCGTCCTTCGTACCCGGGCACCCGCTGGCCGGGCGGGAGCGGTCCGGCCCGGCCGCGGCCCGGGCTGACCTGTTCCTCGGCCGTCCGTGGGTGGTCTGCCACGGGGCTGGCATCCCGGACGCGGGCGTGGCCGTCGTCGCCGCGCTGGCCCGGGCCTGTGGTGCGGAGCCGGTGCTGGCCGACCCGGCCGAGCACGACGCCTGGGTCGCGCTGGTCTCGCACGCTCCGCACGTGGTGTCCGCGGCGATGGCCGCCCGGCTGACTGAGGCCCGGGACGGCGCGCTGGCCCTGGCCGGCCAGGGGCTGCGCGACGTGACCCGGATAGCGGCCGGTGACACCCGGCTGTGGGGGCAGATCCTGGCGGCCAACGCGGCGCCGGTGGCGGGCGTGCTGGCCGCGGTGGGTGCGGACCTGATCGCGGTAGCCGAGGAACTGGCTGAGGCGGCGGGCGGCGAAACACCCGGTGCCGGGCCGGCCGCCGAGCTCAAGCTGCTGGCCGCGCTGCTGGACCAGGGCGTCGCGGGCGTGGCCCGGCTGCCCGGCAAGCGGGGTGGCCCGGCCCGGGCCGAGACCCAGGTCCAGGTGGTAATCCGGGACCAGCCCGGTGAGCTGGCCCGGCTGTTCCAGGCGGCGGGCGAGGCCGGGGTCAACATCGAGGACGTGGGCATCGAGCACTCACCCGGGCTGCCGGTCGGCGTGGCGGAACTGACCGTCCACCCAGACGCCGTCGCGCCGCTCACCGAGGCACTCGCGGCCAATGGATGGCCGGTGCGCCGGTAGCATCACCTGCGTGACCGACTGCCTCATTATCGCCGTGGATGGCCCGGCCGGATCCGGCAAGTCCACCGCCGCCCGTGGCGTGGCGACCAGCCTCAGGCTGCGCTACCTGGACACCGGGGCCATGTACCGCGCGCTGACCTGGTGGATGCTGCATCACGGGATCGCGGTGAGCGACGCGGAGGCGGTAGCCGAGCACGCCGGGCAGCCGGCGCTCGAGGTGGGCACCGACCCCGGGCAGCCCTGGATCACGGTGGACGGCACCGACGTGACCGGGCTGATCCGCACCCGGGAAGTGTCCAACAGCGTCAGTGCCGTGGCCTCGGTCCCGGCCGTGCGGGCCCGGCTGGTCGCCATGCAGCAGGCCATCATCGCGCGGACCTGCGCGGGCGGGTCCGGGATCGTCGCCGAGGGCCGGGATATCGGCACCGTCGTCGCCCCGGACGCCCCGGTCAAAGTGTTCCTGACGGCCAGCGAGACGGCCCGGGCGGAGCGGCGCAGCGCCGACCTGGCCGCCGACCCCGATGCGACCCCCGCCGTCACCCAGGCCGAGCAGCAGCGCCGGGACCGTGCGGATGCCCCGCAGACGGCCAAGGCAGCCGACGCCGTGCAGATCGACTCGACCGGGCTGGACCTCCCCGAAGTGATCAGCGCGATCATGGACCTGGCCCGGCAGCAGGCCGGTGCGGCGTGGTCGAGATGACCGGGCGGGCACCGGATGCCGGTGGCGCCGTGCACGATGACATCGCACCGGAGCTGGCTATCCCGGTGGTGGCTGTGGTCGGCCGGCCCAACGTGGGCAAGTCAACCCTGGTCAACCGGATTCTCGGCAGCCGGCAGGCGGTGGTGCAGGACGTCCCGGGGGTGACCAGGGACCGGGTGGCCTACGACGCCACCTGGCGGGGCCGGGCGTTCACGCTGGTGGACACGGGCGGCTGGGAGCCGTTCCCCGGCTCCGAAGAAGGCCAGTCCAGCCGGGAGCTGGCCGAGCAGGTCACCGCGCAGGCCCGGATCGCGGTGGACGCCGCGGACGCGGTGCTGTTCGTGGTGGACGCCGTGGTCGGGGTGACCGACGCCGACGACGCGGTGGCCGCGGTGCTGCGCCGGTCCGGGAAGCCGGTGGTGCTGGCGGCCAACAAGGTGGACAGCGAGATGGCCGAGCCGGCCGCGACCGCACTGTGGTCGCTGGGTCTCGGCGAGCCGCTGCCGGTCAGCGCGCTGCACGGCCGGGGCAGTGGGGACCTGCTCGACGCGGTGCTGGATGCGCTGCCCGAGGCGCCCCGCGAGCAGATCGGCGCCGAGGGTGGCCCGCGGCGCATCGCCCTGATCGGCCGTCCCAACGTGGGCAAGTCCAGCCTGCTGAACAAGCTGGCCGGGCAGACCAGGGTGCTGGTGGACGCGGTAGCCGGGACGACCCGGGACCCGGTGGACGAGCTGATCGAGCTGGGCGGCACCACCTGGCGGTTCGTGGACACCGCGGGCATCCGGCGGCGGGCCAGCCACAGCCAGGGCGCGGACTTCTACGCTGCGCTGCGCACCGCCGGGGCGCTGGACCGGGCCGAGGTGGCGGTGGTCCTGGTGGACGCCAGCGAGCCGCTCACCGAGCAGGACCTGCGCATCGTGTCCATGGTGATCGAGGCCGGCCGCGCGCTGGTCATCGCGTACAACAAGTGGGACCTGGTGGACGAGGAGCGGCGGGCCCAGCTGGACCGGGAGATCGACCGCCAGCTGCACACCGCGCGCTGGGCGCCGCGGGTCAACATCTCGGCCAGGACCGGGCGGCACGTGGACAAGCTGGTGCCCGCCATCGAGCTGGCCCTGGACAGCTGGGAGACCCGGGTGCCCACCGGCCGGCTGAACGCCTGGCTCGCCGAGGTGGTCGCGGCCACCCCGCCGCCGTCCCGGGGCGGCCGCCAGCCGAAGGTCCTGTTCGCTACCCAGGCCGGTATCCGGCCGCCGCACATCGTGCTGTTCACCACGGGTTTCCTGGAGGCTGGCTACCGCCGGTTCATCGAGCGGAGGCTGCGCGCGGAGTTCGGTTTCGAGGGCAGCCCGCTCCGGGTGTCGCTGCGGCTGCGCGACCGGCGGGCGGTCCGCCGGGCCGGACGGCCCGGCCAGGACCGCTGAGCCTGGCAATGAACCGGCCGCCCTCCCCCGGGGGCCGCGCGACTGCGCAATCGGGGAGGGCGGCCGGTGGCCTGGCTGGCGCTGTGGCTGCGCTGCCTGGCGGCGCCGCGGTTCAGCCGGTGAGCCGGAACCACACCGTGGTGCCTACCTGGTCCAGGACATAGCCCCAGCTGTCGGCGAGCTGATCGACCAGGAACAGGCCGTGCCCGTCGGGCGCGAGCACCTCGCCCTTGACTACCGGGGTGCTGGTCGCGGACCCGTGGTCGATGACCTCGACCCGCACCGCACCGGTGAGCCGGAGCACCACGATGGTGACCGTCCCGCCGGGCTGCCCCGAGGCGGTGTGCACGACCGCGTTGGTGACGAGTTCAGAGCACAGTAAAACGGCGACGTCGCAGCAAGGGTGCTGGGCGCCCAGCGTCGTGGCGACGAACGCCCTGGCCTCGGCCACGTTCCGGGTCAGGCCGGGGAGGGTGAGGCTGCCCGCGATGACCGGCGCAGTGCGAGGCGGTGACGGCCCGCGGGGCGCCGCGATCGTCTGCTCGCGCTGACCGGTGGCGCTGCGGCCGCGTCAGACGAGTCACCGCGGGTGGTCGCTGCCATCTCTGCTGCGCTCCTTCGGGGCCCGTCCACGTGCGCGGAGGCCATGCAGCTCCCGTCCCCGCAGGGCCCCCCCACAGCGCCGGTACCCGGATGTCTCAGTCCGCTTAGTAGCGGGTCAGATACGGCCTGTCAGATCCATGATGGTGTGGGCGTGCACCTCACGCAAGTGCGTAGCACAAATATGAGCTACGAAATTTCAGATGAGATGTCATCCCCTTCGCAAGTCCAGTATCGTTACTTCGCATACCGCAGCCTGCGGTCGCGCCTGCCCGGGCTATTGGGGTGGCGCCAGATCTGCCTGCCGGGAGGGGAGGCGCTCGTGTCGATCGGCCCGACGGTCCGGCGGCGCCGGCTCGGTTCTGAGTTAAGGCGGCTGCGCGAGGCGCATTCCTTCAAGCTGGAGGAGGCCGCGGACAAACTGGGGCTGGCCGCGTCAACTCTGTCGCGCATCGAAACCGGCAAGGCACCGACCCGGACCGCCTACCTGGCCACGATGTTCGAGATGTACGGGGTGGACGACCCAGCGCAGCGCCAGGTGCTCACCGAGATGGCCCGGGAGGGTCACCGCAAAGGCTGGTGGGCGGTCTACGACGATGTGCTGCCGACCGGCTTCGACGTCTATGTCGGGCTGGAGGCCGAGGCGGCCGCGCTGCGCGTGTTCGAGGACCAGGTGGTGCATGGCCTGCTGCAGACCGAGGGCTACGCCCGGACGGTGATGACCTCGGTGCGGCGGCGGCAGCACCCGCGGCAGATCGAGCGCGCGGTGGAACTGCGGATGGAGCGGCAGAAGGTACTGACCCGCGCCGACCCGGTGAAGTTGTGGTGCATCCTGAACGAGCCGGTGATCTCCCGGATGATCGGCGGGCCGGAGGTCATGCGGGGCCAGCTGGACCGGCTGCTCGAGGTGAGTCAGTGGCCGCACGTGACGCTGCAGGTGCTGCCGCTTTCCAGCGGTGTGCACCCGGCGCTGAACGGCCCGTTCTGCATTCTGGAATTTCCCGAGCGCAGTGATCCAGACGTGGTCTACTCAGAAGGTGTCGCGGGCCACGCCTATCTGGAAAGGGAATCCGACGTACGGGCCTGCGCCGAGGCCTTTGACCTGCTCCGGGCCGCTGCTCTGTCTCCGGCTGATACCGTGAAATTGTTTGGCAGAATGGCCGAGAAGCCCGCCTGACCAGAATTTCGCAAAGGTAGTCCTCCCAACAGCACAGAAGGGACATGGGGATGACCCCTGATTTCACCAATGCGCGCTGGTTCAAGAGCAGCGCCTCGAGCGTCACCGGCTGCGTGGAAGTAGCACACCTGCCCGATGGGCTGGTTGCGGTGCGCGACTCCAAGGACATCAGCAAGGCGCCGCACGTGTTCAACCGCCGCGAGTGGGTGGCCTTCCTGGCCGGGGTGCGCAGCGGCGAGTTCGACCTGCCGGTCCGTTAGGCGTGCAGCCGCTGGTGCCCGGCCAGCCCGGGCCGGGCACCAGCGCGGGGATCAGCCACCAGCCGGCGTTAGGCAGCTCATCGGGTCCCGGCTACCTCGGTCACGAGGGCGCAGAGAATATCCGCTGAGTCGGCGGGGGTCGCGCTGACCAGGCTGAGCCGCTCCAGGGCCAGCAGGTACGGTTCCACCTCGGCCCGCTTGTCGATGTAGGTGGCGCTGTTCAGCTGCTCCGCGTAGACCATGTCCGGCAGCGCGGGGTCAGCGAAGCGCAGGATGCTGAACGAGCCGGGCGCGGCGTGGCTCACCGCGGGGAACGGGGTGATCTGAATGGTCAGCCAGGGCTGGTCGCAGGTTTCCCGGAGGTACTCCAGCTGGCGGCCGAGCACCGCCGGGCCGCCGACCGGGCGGCGCAGCGCCACCTCGTCGATGATCGCCCACAGCCGGGTGCCGCCCGCGGCGAACCGCCGCTGCCGCTCCTTGCGCAGCACGACCAGGCGCTCCGCCTCGTCCAGCGAGAAGTCGCCCAGGGCCAGCACGGCGGCGGCGTACTCTTCGGTCTGCAGCAGGCCGGGCACGAACTGCGCGTCGTAGCTGCGGATCGACTGAGCCGATTCCTCCAGCCCGATATAAGCCTGGAACCACGGCGGCAGCACGTCGTGATACCGGTGCCACCAGCCGGGCTGGTTGGCCCGGCTGGCCAGGGACAGCAATTGCTCGCGTTCTGCCTTGTCAGTTATGCCGTACAAGGTGAGCAGGTCGGCGATGTCAATCTCGCGGACGGCATTCCGGCCCAGCTCTATCCGGCTGATCTTGGATTCCGAGCCGCGGATCGCCCGCGCCGCATCGTGGGCGCTGATTCCCTGGCTTTCGCGCAGGCGGCGCAGCTGGGCCCCGAGCAGCAGCCGCAGCACCGTCGGGCCGCCGACCGCGTCTGCCATCGACCCACTTCCTCTCCGCGGAGCGCACCGGTACGGCGCCGGAGCTGCCTGTCAGGAGGGGAAAGTGCGTGGCGGGGCCGCCCATTTCAGCAGCTTTCGGATTGTATCGCCTAAGCCATTGCCCAGCACCCCCGCCGCGCGGTGTGCCCGGCGGGACTAGTTACCATCCATGCTCAGGGTGTCGTCTCCAGCAGAGGCAGGGTCATGCGCTTCAGGTCGGTGGGTAATAGCGGGCTGCTCGTATCGGTGGCCGGGCTCGGCTGCAACAACTTCGGCGGCCGGCTGGACCTGCAGCAGACCCGGGCCGTGGTGGACGCGGCCATCGACGCGGGCATCACCCTGTTCGACACCGCGGACATCTACGGCAACGGCGGCGGTTCCGAGGAGATGCTCGGCCAGCTGCTGGGCAGCCGCCGCGACCAGATCGTGCTGGCCACCAAGTTCGGCCACCAGAAGGTGGACATGGGCTACGGGCCAGCCGCCGGGGCCAAGGGCGGCCGGGCCTACATCCGGCGCGCCGTGGCCGCCTCGCTGCGCCGCCTGCGCACCGACTACCTGGACCTGTACCAGCTGCACACCCCGGACCCGGGCACCCCGATCGAGGAGACGCTGCACGCGCTGAGTGAGCTGGTCACCGAGGGCAAGGTGCGCTACCTCGGTCACTCCAACCTGTCCGGCTGGCAGACCGCCGACGCCGCGCACCTGGCCCGGCAGGCGGGCACCGAGGCGTTCATCTCCGCGCAGAACGAGTGGTCGCTGCTGGAGCGGGCGGCCGAAGCGGAACTGGTGCCCGCGGCCCGGCACTTCGGGCTGGGGGTGCTGCCGTACTACCCGCTGGCCAACGGCCTGCTCACCGGCAAGGTCCAGCGCGGCCAGCCGCCTGTCCCGGGCACCCGGCTGGCCAGCCGGCCCGGGTACGTCACCGAGCCGAAGCTGGACCGGGTGGAGGCGCTCAGCAGGTGGGCCGCCGAGCACGGGGTCAGCCTGCTCGACGTGGCCATCGGCGGGCTGGCCGCGCAGCCCGGCTGCGCGTCGGTCATCGCCGGGGCCACCTCACCCGACCAGGTCAAGGCGAACGTGGCGGCGGCGGACTGGATCCCGTCCGCGGCCGAGCTGGCCGGGCTGGACGCGATCGTCCCGCCGCCCGGGTGGCTGAGCAGGCCGGCCGGTTGCAGTTCTTGGCCACGGCCTTGTTGTACAGCGCGCGCGACCGAGCTGCCGAACCGGGCCGAGTAGGACACCGACGGGGTGTCCCCGCCCTGCTCGTAGCCGCCGATCACGCCGATGACCGTGCCCAGGCCGGTGGCCGGGTGCACGTTGGCCAGGAACGGGCCGCCGCTGGTCCCGTTGGTGTACCCGCCGCAGTCGAACTCCATCTGGTGCGCGCCGAAGGCCCGGGTCGTCGACGTGCAGGTGATCGGCCGCTGCCTGCCGTCCGGGTAGCCGATGACCTGGACCTTCTGCACCGGCCGCCAGCCGGTGCCCAGCTTCTCGCCGCCGGTCAGGTCCTGGACCGGGGTGGCGTCGCCGGACTGGGCGACGACCAGGAACGCGAAGTCGTCATTGGGGTTGCGCGACGAGGACCAGGCCCGGTCCACGAAGATCTGGGTGACCGTCCAGACGCCGAACGGCTGCTGGCCGCGGTGGTATTCCGGGACGAAGTCCACGTCGCCGGCCTGCTTGCCCTGCATGCAGTGCGCCGCGGTGATGACCAGGTCACCGGCCGGGCTGGCCACCACGCTGCCGGTGCAGAAGTGCTGGCCCAGGCCGCCCGGAGCTGGTGCTGAACAGGGCGCCCACGGCCGGGGTGCCGTTATAGAACCGGCCGTGCAGCAGGGCGGGCGGCACCACGGGAGCCTTGCGGGGCAGCGACTTCACCGCGGCGGCCAGCCGGATGGCCAGCCGTTCCGCGCCCAGCGCGTTCGGTGCCGCGGCCGCCGCGACGGTGAGGGCCGCGCTGGCCAGCCCGATGGTCCAGATCGCCCGCCTGGCCCGGAAGACCCGCCCGGTGCAGCGGAGTCCTCTTGCCATGTCGCCGCATCCATCCTCCTGCCTGGGCTCTCCGGGGGCGGACCCAGCGATCGTGACCTGTTCTTAACATTGTGCGGGTGGGTCGCGCCGAGGGCTATAGCGGGTAGCCGGGAAGTTGCTGAGAGTCTGCTGTGACCGGGCTTTGTGGGCGGGTGTTCCGGGCAGGCTGGGCAGCGAGGAGAATGCTTTCTGGCGGCCGTCCTGCGCGTAGGATCGTGCCGTGTGATTTGCGCTGATGCGGCGCGGTGTCACCCCTCTGGGACCGGGAGTGGCAGTAATTGGTCAACAGGGGTGAATAAAGGAGTCAAGTGTCATGTCCGGGATGGGCTCTTCCCTCCAGTTGACGAATCAAACGGTGGTGGCGGCCTTCCGCTCCGCGCTGATCCATCAGGGGATCATCGCCCTGCTGATCTTCTTCCTGCTGGCCATGCTGTGGGTCAGCGTCCGCGAGTGGCTTCCCGCGGCCCGGCTCCGGCCCGGCGGGCAATCCGCCGTGCTGGCCGCCGAGCCGGCCGGGCGGCGGCTGATCCGGATCGGCTTCGGCGTGCTGTGGCTGGTGGACGGCGTGCTGCAGATGCAGCCGGCCATGCCGCTCGGGCTGCCGGCCAACGTGACCGAGCCGGCCGCGGCGGGCGCGCCCGGCTGGGTGCGGGATGTGGTCGACTGGGCGGCCAGAGGCTGGTCGTACCACCCGGTCAACGCGGCCGCCGCCGCGGTCTGGATTCAGATCGGCATCGGCATCTGGCTGCTCACCGCGGCCCGCGGCCGGTGGTCCCGGCTCGGCGGCCTGGCCAGTGTGGGCTGGGGCCTGCTGGTCTGGATCTTCGGTGAGGCCTTCGGCGGCCTGTTCACCCCCGGGCTGAGCTGGCTGTTCGGCGCGCCCGGCGCGGCCCTGCTGTACGCGGTGGCCGGGGTGCTGATCGCGCTGCCCGACCGGGCCTGGCTGGGCGACCGGCTGGGCCGGCGGCTGCTGGCCGGCGCGGGCGTGTTCCTGGCCGGCATGGCGGTGCTCCAGGCCTGGCCGGGCCGCGGCTTCTGGTCCGGCACCGTGGGCCGCCAGCCGGGCAGCCTGACCAGCATGGTGCAGGACATGTCGCAGGCCTCGCAGCCCGGCTTCCTGGCCGCGGTGGGTGCGCGGGTTCGGCTCGTTCAGCCGCCGGGCACGGGCTCGTGGTCAACCTGGTCGTGGTGCTGGCGCTGGCCGTCACCGGCCGGCCTGATCGGCGGGGCGCTGGTCCGCGGCTGGCGGCCGGTGCTGCGGCCGGCCGTCGGGCTGCTGCTCGTGCTGTCCGCCGCGGTCTGGGTGCTGGTCCAGGACCTGGGAATCTTCGGCGGCCTGGGCACCGACCCGAACAGCATGATCCCGTTCGCGCTGCTCGTGCTGGGCGGTTACCTGGCGGTGGCTCCAGCGCCCGCGGCCGCGCCGGCGGCCGCACCGGCCGCGGCTGTGCCGCCTGCGGCGGCTCTGGAGCCTGCCGCGGCTGGCGCGGCCACCACGGAGGCTGGCGGCCCGGAGCCGGCCGCGGCGCCAGTAGCCGCGGCCACCGGGCCCGCGCCGGGCTGGCGGGACCGGCTCCGCCCGGGGCAGCTGGCCCGCGCGCTGGGTACCGCGAGCCCGCGGACCGTGGCCGCCTTCGGCGCGCTCGGCGTCGCCATCATCGGCGTGGTGCCGATGATGGCCGCATCGGCCAGCACCACCGCCTCGCCGCTCATCGCCGAGGCGCTGGACGGGTCGAGCGCCCCACTGAACTTCCGGGCGCCCCCCTTCCAGCTGACCAACCAGGACGGGCGGCAGGTCAGCCTGGCCAGCCTGCGTGGCAAGGTGGTGCTGCTCACCTTCCTGGACCCGGTGTGCACCTCCGACTGCCCGCTTATCGCGCAGGAGTTCCGCCAGGCCGACCAGTTGCTGGCCGGGCAGCAGCGCCGGGTGGAACTGGTCGCGGTGGTGGCCAACCCGGTCTACAACGCGCTCGGCTACACCCAGGCTTTCGACCGGCAGGAGCACATGAACACGCTGCCCAACTGGGACTACCTGACCGGCAGCGTGGCCCAGCTCAAGAAGGTGTGGCGGCAGTACGGCATCGCCGCGCAGATCCTGCCGGCCGGCGGGATGATCGGGCACAGCGACGTGGCCTACGTGATCGACCGGTCCGGGCGCACCCGTACCGAGCTGAACTTCGATCCCGGCCCGGGCAGCACCAGCTCCCAGGCCTCGTTCGCCAGTGAGCTGTTCACCGCGGCCCAGCAGAACCTGGGTATCTCGTGACCAGCTGGCGCTGGCCGGCCACGGCCGTGACCGCGGCCCTGGTCACCGCGGTACTGGCCGGCTGCGGCAGCACGCGGGCCAGCGGCACCGGGCAGCCGGCCGCTCCGGTCACCCCATCCCTGGCCACCTCGGGCGGCTACCCGGACGGGACCTGGGCGGTGCTGGTCATGGGCGGAGCCGCGGCCCAGCACGAGGACTTCTGGCAGGTCTTCGTCCGGCCGTCCGGCCAGCGGGCGGCCTGGCAGCTGGCCACCCCGCTGGGCGTGGCCAGCAACGGCGGGATCGCGGTCGCCGCCACCGGCGGGCCGTCCCTGGTCGCGGCGCTGCTGCCCAGCCAGGACCTGCGCTTCTCGCCGCTGGCCCGGAGCACAGACAACGGGGCCAGGTGGGCGGCCGACGGCCTGCTCGACAGTCCGCTGGCCGCGACGCCCAGCGCGCTGGCCGCCGGGCCGGCTGGCGGGCTGATCGCGCTGACCCGGGCCGGCGCGGTCGAGGCAGCCGGGCACCCCGGCGGATCCTGGACCCGGCTGGCCACCGAGCGGTCGGTGGCCAGCTCAGCCGCCGCCCGGAGCTGCGGGCTGACCGGGCTCACCGCGGCCGGCTACACCCCTTCCGGGGCCGCGCTGCTGGGCGGCGGCTGCGCCCGGGACGGCCACGCGGGCATCTTCGTGCGCGCGGGCCGGCGGCGGCTGGGTGGCCGCCGGACCTGCGCTGCCCGCCGCCCTGGGCGGCCGCCCAGTCGACGTGCTCCAGCTGGCCCGGTCCGGTGCCGCGGACGTGGCGCTGCTGCCAGGCCGGCACCGGCCGGACGGCCAGCCTGCTCGGCGCCTGGTCAACCACGAACGGCAGCAGCTGGCGGCTGTCCGCGCCGTACCCGCTGGCCGGGGCGGAGCCGCGGTCGGCCGCGGTGGCCGGCCAGGCCCTCGGCGTGCTGCTCACCGGCGGCCGTGCGGTCACGGTCACCGGCCCGGGCGCGGCCTGGCAGCCGCTGGCCGCGCTGCCCCCGGGCACCGCCGCGCTGCCCGCCGGGGCGGTGACGCTGGCCGCCGGGCCGTCCGGCGGCTTCCAGCTGCTGACCGCCCGGCGCAGCCAGCTGTCGGTGTGGGCGGCTGGTTCCGCTGGCTGGAGCCGGTCTCAGGTCATCAAGGTTTCCATCCCGTACGGCTCGTCCGGGTGAATGGGGCGCTGTGAACTACCTCGTCGATCACTGGTCCTTCGACCCGTTCCTGATCCTGGTGCTGGTCCTGGTGGCCTGGCACGAGATCGGCCTGGCCCGGCTGGCCCGGCGGTCCCGGCCGGACCGGACCCGGCAGCGCCGGCTGCGCTCGCTGTTCTTCTACAGCGGGCTGGCCGTGCTGCTCATCGCCGTCGAGTCGCCCATCGACTACTGGTCGGACTACTACTTCTTCGTGCACATGACGCAGCACCTGCTGCTCATGTTCGCCGCGCCCACGCTGGTGGTGGCGGGCGCGCCGTGGCAGCCGCTGCTCGACGGCCTGCCCGGGCACCTGGGCCGGACCGCCACGGCCACCGCGCTGCGCGGTGGCTGGACCCGCCCGCTCCGGGCGGTGACCAGTTTCCTGCTCCGGCCGTGGGTCTCGGTCTTCACGTTCAGCTTCGTGATGGTGTTCTGGCACATCCCGGTGCTGTTCGACCTGGCAGAGAACAACCAGCTGGTGCACATCTGGCTGATGCACGCCTCGTTCTTCCTGGCCGGGGTGCTGTTCTGGCTCCAGTTCATCCCGTCGCCGCCGTTCCGCCGCCGGATGCCGCTGGTCTCCCAGGCCGCCGCCCTGGTGCTGACCAACGTGGTCATGTGGGTGCTGGCCATGGCGATGAGCATCTTCTCCCAGACCGCCTGGTACTCGGTGTACCACCACCTGCCCGGGGTCACCCTGCCGCCGTTCGCCGACCAGGAGATCGGCGCGGCCATCCTGTGGGTCTGCGGCGACTTCTGGGCCATCCCGTCGCTGATCTACGTCATGCGCTGCCTGATCACCGAGGACGGCAGCGTGGCCGCGGCGGTGGAGCAGATCCTGCGCCGCGGCTCAGCCGGCCGCGGTGGCTGGGCGTCCGGCCGGAGCCCGGTCAGCTCCAGCCCGCCGCTGCCCCCGTCCACCGAGTCCTGATCCGCACCCTGCGCCCCGGCACGAACCCCGGCCGCCAGTCTGCGGCCGGATTGCCTGGTGTGACGGGCGGTGTGCTTGTGGCGTCAGGGTGTGCCGCGGGTGCCGGGTCAGCCGTTGTGCTTCTCGAGGTAGTCCAGGTAGAGCGGGCGCAGCGCGTCGGCGACGTCGGCCGACTCGTGCCCGAACGCGTCGTCGATCATCGCGGACAGCTGGGTGACGTCGGCCGCCGTCTGGTCGGCATGGCCGGCCACCGCTTCGCCCTCCGGGATCTCCCGGAGCAGCTGCCAGAGGAACCCGACGTCCAGGTGATGCACGGCCCGGTGCACGGCCCGGTCGTGCAGTTCCTGGGAGGAGAGGGCTTCGAGTTCCTGCCGGTCAGTCATGGCAGGAACCTTACCCGCGCCGCGCGGTCAGCGCCCGCCAGGCCAGCCACCCTGCCCGGGCCAGCCACCCTGCCCGGGCCCGCCGCCCTCACGGGAGCCGGACCAGCCGCCGCCCGGCCCGGAACTGGGCCAGCCGCCCTGGACCGGGGCCGGCCAGCCACCGTAGCCGTGCTGCTGCGGGCCGCGCCACCAGCCACCTGGCCAGCCGGTGCGGCTGGGCCAGCCGCTCCGGCCCCGGCCCGCGGCGGACCCGGCCTGGGCGGGCTGGCCGCCGGCCGTGTCCTGGAACGTGACGCTGGCCGGCGCGGCGGTGCTGCCCGCGGCGGTGAAGACGATCAGCTCCGACCGGCCCGCGCCGAGCGCGGGCTGGCCCGGCAGCGCGGTCAGCACCAGCGAGTCGCCGGCCGACGCGCGGGCTGACGCGCGGCCGCGTGCGCGACCTGGTAATGGCCATCGCCGGGCAGCACGACGCGCAGCCGCCAGCCGGTCACCGGCGTCCCGCCGTGGTTGACGATCACCAGCTGGCCGGTCACGGCGCGCCCGGGCTGAGGCTTGATCTGATAGTGCACGCCGACGTGGTGGTCGGCCGACCGGCCCGGCCCGGCAGCGGCCTCGGGTGCCTGGGCGTGGCCAGCCGCCCGGTCCGCGGAGCGGGCCGGATCCGGGGCAGGCCGCGGCGAGCCCGGCGCCCGGGCTGGCCCGGCGCCGGCCGAGGTCACCGAGCTGGGCAGCGTGGCCGAGCACCGCACCAGGCCGCAATCCTGGTGCTGCCCGGCGGCGGGCGGGTGCCGGATCAGGGTCAGGCCGCCGCCGGCCATCGCGGCCACGGTGGCGGTCGTGCCGGCCGCGGTCAGCCAGCGGTGCCTGATCAGGCTGCCGGACGGGCCGCTCGGCTCGCCGCCCGGCGGGTGCGGGCCGCTAGCCATCACGGCCCTGCCCGATGACTTGCTCCCCAATGTCCCCGCATCGGGTCATCATTCTTTTTCGTTATCCCTTCGCAGACGGTTAGCAGGTGGTGCCGTTGAATGAGCAGTGCACCGGGCTCGCGGTCTGCCCGGCGGCGAAAAACACGACCGACACCCGGCCGCCCGGCGCGATCTGTGCCCCGGCCGAAGCGGGCTCCAGGACCAGCACGTCGCTGCCCAGGTCAGGGTCGGCCGCGCCGATCACGAACTGGACCTGGTCACCGGGGAACGTCGCGGTGAACTGCCAGCCGGACAGCACCGCATTGCTCTCGTTGGCGATCGTGTACTTGCCGATGATGCCGCCTTCCCAGTGCTGGACCAGCCGGTAGGTCACGGCCACGAACCCAGGTGCGGACGTGGCCGGCGTGGCGGTCACCGGCACGGTGGCGGTCTGGGTCGGCGCTGGAGCGGCTGGCGGCCGGGGCTGGCGTGAAGGTATGAGCGCTCACATCTGGGATCGGGCTGGCCACCGGCTGGCTGGGCGTGGCGGCCGGCCGGGTGGGTACCCGGCTGTCGGCCATCATGGCGCGTGGCGGCGAATGCGGCAGCAGCAGGATCACGCCACTGGCCAGGGCCACCGCGCCGGCTCCCGCGCTGACCGCGACGTACCAGCGGTACGGGACCAGGGCCAGGTACCAATCCCGCTGGGTGATCCGGCCCAGCCAGCCCGCCCGGCGCCGCCCGGCCGTGCCGGGCATCGGCTGGTCCAGGCCGGTCCGGCGAACTGCGTGACGGCCGCGGGCTCGGCTGCCGGCGGGAAATCCGCTGTCCAGTCCGGTTCAGCTGGGTCGTCCAGCAGACGCCGCTGCGCTGGCTGATCTGTCCAGTCACCCAGCCACTGATACGCGGCGGGGTCCACGGGCCAGCTTTCGGCCGAGTCGTCCAATTGGCGTTGCGCAGCGGTATTGTCCGGCCAGCCAAACTCGGCCGGGTCGGCGAGCAGACGGGCAGGGGCGTCCTCGCTGGCCGGCTGCGGTCGGCCGCGCGCCAGCCGATCAGGGTCCGGAGCCAGCGGTGGCGGCCAGGGACGCCTGCGGCGGCCAGGATTACCCATCGCACCATGAACCGAATCGAGACATGCTCGGTCCCCATGTGTCCGGCCCTCAGCGCTAGAGCAGCTCGCACACCGTGCGAACCGGGGTCAATTTAACAACGGCTGGGCCACGCCTGGCGGCAAAACGGCACAACGACATTCAGTCGCCAAAATCGACGCATTGGCCCCCAGAATCAGGTGCCGGGCGGGCCCGGCGCGGGCGGGCCCGCGGCGATGGACGCGTTGGCCAGCGCGGCGCGGACCTTGCGGATCAGGGCGCTGGCGGTGAACGGCTTCTGGATATAGGCCTGTTCCGTGCCGGGGGGACGGTGCGGCCGGGGCCGGGACGTGTCGTCGCTGCCGGACATCCGGATGATCGGCACGCCGGGCCGGAGGGTGGCGACACGCTCGGCCAGCGTGGGGCCGTTCATGCCCGGCATGACCGAGTCGGTCAGCAGCAGCTGGAAGTCGCGCGTGGTGGCCAGGTGGAGGGCTTCGCCGCCGGTGCCGGCCTCCAGCGTGGGGTAACCGTGCTGGCGCAGGATGCGTGAGGTCACCGCGAGCACGGACGGCTCATCGTCGACGATCAGGATGGTCTCCCGCTGCTTCAGGCCGCCGGCCGGGATGACCTCCGGCGCCTTGGGCTGGGGCGCGGCGGCAGGCTGGCCGGCGGCGGGCAGGTAGACCCGGAACGTGGCACCTTCGCCTTCGGCGCTGTCCACGGTGATGCTGCCGCCCGCCTGGGTGACGATGCCGTACACGGTGGACAGGCCGAGGCCGGCGCCCGCGCCGCCCTGCTTGGTGGTGAAGAACGGCTCGAAGATGCGCGCCGCGACCTCCGGGCTCATGCCGTGCCCGGTGTCCCGGACCGAGAGCTGCACGTGGCGGCCGGGGGTGACGCCAGGATGCGGTGCCGGCGTAGCTGTCGCTAAGGTCGGTGTGCCGGTACCGTGACCCGCAACGTGCCGCCGCCGGGCATCGCGTCCCGGGCGTTGACGGCCAGGTTGAGCAGCATCTGCCGGATGCTGGCCGCGATCGGCCAGGACGACGGCTGGCTGATCCGCTAGCCCGATGCGCAGCTCGATGTGCGAACCCAGACTGGTGCGCAGCTCCTGGATGTCGCTGAGCAGGGAGTTGAGGTCGACCACGGTCAGCTCGGCCGGCTCCTGGCGGCTGAAGATGAGCAGCTGGCGGGCCAGGCCGGGCACCCCGGCTGGCGACCGCCTGGATCTGCTCGCGCGTCGGCCTGGACCCGGGGCCGGGCAGAGCTCGCCTGGGAGATGAAGGCGGCGTAGTTCATGATCGCGCGCGAGCAGGTTGTTGAAGTCGTGGGCGATCCCGCCGGCCAGGTGGCCCAGCGTTTCCAGCCGCTCGGACCGGCGCAGTTCCTGCTCCAGCGCCTGGCGCTTCGCCTCGGCCTGGTTCCGCTCGGTCATGTCGCGGGCCACCACCGAGGCGCCGGTCACCGCGCCGCGCTGATCCCGGAGCGGGGAGATGCAGACCGACGCGTCGAGGATGGTGCCGTCCTTGCGGCGGCGCTTGGTCTGGAACGGCTGGACCCGCTCGCCCCGGCGCAGCCGGTCGAAGATGGGCCCGAGCTCGGCACGCCAGTCCGGCGGGATGAGGATGGTCACGTTCTGCCCGATGATCTCTTCCGGGCGGTAGCCGTACATCCGCGCGGCGCCCGGGTTCCAGCTGGTGATCACGCCGTCCAGGGTCTTGCTCAGGATGGCGTCGTGCGAGGACTCGACGATGGCGGCGAGCCGGGCGGCCAGCCCGACCTCGGATGCGGTGGGATCATGGCCAGCAGTGCCCATGGTCCCCCCGGTGGGCCGGTCACAGCTCGCTCAGCACCTCGTGCAGCTTGGCCAGCAGGCTGGTTTCGGAGAACGGTTTCTCGATCAGGTGCACGCCGGGTTCGAGCACGCCCTGGGCGCTGAGCAGGCCCTGGGTGTAGCCGGACATGAACACCACCCGGGTCCGCGGGTGCAGGGCAAGCACGTTGCTGGCCAGTTCCTTGCCTTGCATGTGCGGCATGATGACGTCGGTCAGCAGCACCTCGACGTGGTCCAGGCGGTGGGTGAGCGCGGCCAGCGCTTCCTGGCCGCCCGCCACGGCGGTCACCTGGTAGCCGTTGCTGGCCAGGATGCGGCGGGTCACCTCGCGCATGGCCGGCTCGTCCTCGACGACCAGCACCCGCTCGCCGTGGCCGCGCTGTGCGGCGCTGGCCACCGGGGCACCGCCGCGGCCTCCTGGGTCGGTGGCGGGCAGGTACACCGTGAACGTCGTGCCCAGGCCCGGACTCGGAGTAGATGCGCAGCTGCCCGCCTGCCTGGGTGACGATGCCGTACACGGTGGCCAGGCCCAGACCTGATCCCGCGCCCTTGGGCTTGGTGGAGAAGAACGGCTCGCAGACCCGGTCGAGGATGTGCGGCGGGATACCGGTGCCGGTGTCACTCACCTTGAGCGTCACGTACCGCGCGGGGGCCAGGCCCAGCCTGGGTGGCCGCGTAGGCTCGCCGACGTCCGACGACGGCCGTCTCGATGGTCAGCTTGCCGCCTTGCGGCATCGCGTCCCGGGCGTTGACGGCCAGGTTGACCAGGACCTGCTCGATCTGGCCGGGATCGGCCAGCACCGGGCACAGCTCGGCGGCCAGGTCGGTGATGAGCTCGACATGCTCGCCAAGCGTGCGGACGCAGGAGCTGCTCGACGCCGTTGACCACGTCGCTGAGGTTCAGCACCCGCGGCTGGATGACCTCCCGCCGGGCGAAGGCGAGCAGCTGATGGGTCAGCTGGGCGGCCCGCTCGGCGGCCCGCTCGATCTGCGTGATGTCAGCGCAGACCGCCGGCCAGTTCGAACCTGCGGCGGATCCTGGGCTGGACACTGCTCGCCGACGAAAGCGGCGTAGTTGGAGATCACGCCGAGCAGGTTGTTGAAGTCGTGGGCGACCCCGCCGGCCAGCTGACCCAGGCTCTCCAGCCGCTGTGACTGGTGCATCTGGCGCTCCAGCCGGTCGCGCTCGGCCTGGGCCTGAGCAGCCGTTCCCGCTCGGCCTGGCTCTCCAGCCGCTCGGTGACGTCCCGGACGGCGGCGGTGACCAGGATGCCTTCCTCGGTGTCGATGGCGGACAGGGAGATCTCGGCGGGAAACGTGGTGCCGTCGCGGCGTCGGCCCGCCAGCTGCATGTCGGCGCCCATGGGCCGGGGCTGTGGGTCGGCGAGATACCCGGCCCGGTGGCCGGGATGGATCTCGCGGGCCGCATCGGGCACCAGGGTCTCCACCGGCTGGCCGATAAGTTCGTCTCTGGTATAGCCGAACAGCCGCTCGGCCTGCGCATTGGCCAGGGCGATCCGGCCGTCGCGATCGACGCAGATGATCGCGTCGGGGGCCGCCTCCAGCAGCCCGGTGAACCGGGCCTGGGCCCGTTGCTGGTCGGTCGCATCCCGGCCCACGGTGGATACCCCGATGATCGTCCCGCGGTCATCGGCGATTGGCGAGAACGTCAGTGCCACCGTCACCAGGGTCCCGTCCTTGCGCACCCGGCGCGCCTGGTACGGCTCGACGTGCTTGCCCGCGGCCACCCTCGAATGCAGCTGGGCTTCCCGCTACCCGCTCCTCGGCCGGGACGATGGCCTCGATATTCCGGCCGATCATTTCGTGCGCCTGGTATCCGTAGAGGCGCTCGGCGCCGGGATTCCAGCTCGTGATGATCTGATCCAGACCTTTGCCGATCACCGCGTCGTGCGAGGACTGGATGATGGAGGCCAGCCGGGCGGAGGTCTCGGCGGCCAGCCGCCGCTCGGTCACATCCCGGACGGCCGCGGTGACCAGGACACCCTCGTCGGTGTCGATGGCGGACAGGGAGATCTCGGCCGGGAAACGTGCTGCCGTCGCGGCGTCGGCCAGCTAGGCTGCATGCCGGCGCCCATCGGCCGCGGGCGGGGATTAGCCAGGTATCCAGCCCGGTGGACGGGATGCGACGTGTCATGGGCCTCGTCGGGGACCAGGATCTCTACCGGCTGGCCGATGAGTTCGTCTCTGGTGTACCCGAACAGCCGCTCGGCCTGGGCATTGACCAGGGCGATCCGGCCATCCCGGTCGGCGCAGATCATCGCGTCGGGCGCGGCCTCGAGCAGCGCGGTGAATCTGCGGTCAGCGAGCTGCCCCATCCGCCGCCACCAACTCTAAGTAGTCATCTTTTAACTAAAAGTTAGCATCGCAGGTGGGCGGCTGGCCCGCAAGCCTGGGCTGGGTACCCGGGTGGCCGGGTCCTGGGGCGCTGGGGTCCTGGAGCCCGGTCCTGGGCCTGGGACGGGACCGGCTAGCCGGATGACCTGTTGCTTTTAGTAATCAAATAGCTACAATTAGTCACTAATGAATTTCTCCTAGGTGGGTGCATCCACTCCTTCGCTCCGGGTGCTGAGCCCGTACGCTAGCTTTATGTGACCTTGGGGGGCAGATGGAGGACAGCGGGCTGGCGGCGGGGCGCGGCCGGATCCTGGTGATCGATGACGATCTCGTATTCGGCCGGTGGGCTGCCCAGCTGCTGCAAAAAGAGGGCCGGTTCGACGCCAGGCATGTGACGGACGCGGCGGCCGGGCTGCGGCAACTAGAAGACGGGCCATGGGATCTGGTCCTCACCGACCTGGAGATGCCGGGGATGAACGGCCTGGAATTGCTGGAGCGGATCGGGGAGCTGGAGCCGGACCTGCCGGTCGCGATCATCACCGGGCACGCGACCGTGGACCGGGCCGTCACCGCGTTCCGGAAGTCGGCGGCGGAGTTCATTCAGAAGCCGATCTCGGCTACCGACTTCATGATCGCGGTCCAGGGGCTGGTGCAACGGGGCCGGGAGACCCGGGACGCGCAACGGGAAATCGTGCTGGCCATCGGCGCACATCCCGATGACGTGGAAATCGGCGCGGGCGGCACGCTGCTGGCGCACAAGTCGGCCGGCGACACGGTGGCCATCCTCACCCTGACCTCCGGCGCATGGGCCGGTGCCCAGGTACGGCGGAGGCGCGCGGCGGAGCAGGCCGCCCACGATCATCGGGGCGCGGCTGTTCCTGGGCGATCTCGAGGACGCGCATATCGGGGAGGGTGACCCGACGATCGGGGTGATCGACGACGTGATCACCCGGGTACGTCCGACCGTGCTGTACACGCACTCCAGGCACGACGTCCACCCGGATCACCGCAACGCCCATCGGGCGTCCCTGGTCGCGGCCCTGCGGATCGGCCGGGTCTACTGCTTCCAGTCGGCCTCCACCACGGTCGACTTCCGCCCGACCCACTTCAGCGTCATCGACAGCCATGTCAGCCGCAAGCTGGCGGCCATCGACGCGTATGCCACCCAGCCGGATCAGCCAGATCAGCCGGACTACCTGCAGCCCGACCTGATCGTCTCGACCGCCCGCTACTGGTCCAGGTTCTGCGGCGGCAGCCTGGCCGAGCCGTTCGAGGCGGTTCGTGACCGCGCCCCGGTGCGTGCCCCGGCCGGCGCTGGGGCAGTCATCCGGCCGGTGCCACGGGGCGGATCCACGGCGGGTCAGGACGCGCCCCGGCCAGGCCAGGATACGGCCCGGATCGTGCACCTGCCCCGGGGCGCGATTAACGCGCCGCACCGTGACCTGTCCGGCCAGCCGGAGGTGTGATCCGCTTGCGCATTCTGATATTCCATGGCTATTCCCTGAACGGTTCAGGGAGCAATGTCTACATTGCTCAGCTGACCCGGTGCCTGGTGCGCCAGGGGCATGATGTCCAGCTGCTCTGCCAGGAAAGGAATCCGGCCGAATTCGATTTCATCGGCGCGGTCGGCCGGTGGCGTAATGGGCGGCTGAGTATCAGGGGCACGCGCTGCGCGGCCCAGTGCACGGCGTACGTGCCTGATGTCGGTGGCCTGCTGCCGGTCCATGTCACCGGTTATTTCCCCGGATACCAGGCCCGGCCCTTCCCGCAGCTGACCGAGGCTCAGCTGGCCGATTACCTGGCGGCGAACACGGCCGCGGTCCGGGACGTGATCAGCCTGGCCGAGCCGGATTACGCGCTGGCCAACCATCTGGTGATGGGCCCGGCCATCCTGTCCCGCGCGCTGCCCAGCCGGGTGCCGTACGCGGTCCGGGTGCACCGCTCGGCCCTCGAGCGGACCGTCATGCCACATGTCCAGCGCTTCGGCGGCTACGCGCGTCAGGGCCTGGCCGCGGCTGACGCGGTGCTGGTCGGCTCCGTGCAGGCGGCCGAAGAACTCTGGCAGGTCATGCGCCAGCCCGACCTGCCCGCCCGTACCAGGCTGCTCCCCCCGGGCGCCGAGTTCGCGGCCCACCGCGTTCGTCCACCAGGGAATCGGGGGGATAGTGGCGATGCGCATCCTCATATTCCACGGCTATCTCTTGCGGGGCACCGGAAGTAATATCTACAACGTCGAGCTGAGCCGGTGGCTGGTCCGGCTCGGTCATGAAGTCCACCTTTTCTGCCAGGACGCTCAGGCGGCAGAACTGGATTTCGTGGATGCTGTTGGCCGCTGGCGCGATGGCCAGCTGCATACCGAGGTCTACCGGGCGCCGGTGCGCTGCACCGTCTACCTGCCCGATATCGGCGGCCTGCTGCCGGTCTACGTGGCCGACCAGTATGCGGGATTCGAGGCCAAGCCATTCCCGGAACTGACCGACGCCGAGATCGAGCGCTACATCGCGGCGAATGGCGCCGCCATCCGCGACGTAGTGGCGGCGGTCAGGCCGGATGCGGCGCTGGCCAATCACCTGGTGATGGGGCCGGTGATCCTGGCCCGGGCGCTGGCCGGCCAGGTGCCGTACGCGGTCAAGATCCACGGGTCCGCGCTGGAGTACACGGTGCGTCCGCAGGCCGCCCGGTTCGGCGGCTACGCGCGGGAGGGCCTGCAGGGTGCGACCGGCGTGCTGGTCGGTTCCCGGCACACCGCCGAAAGCCTGTGGGAGGTGGTGGACATGCCCGGCCTGCCCGCACGCACCCGGCTGCTGCCACCGGGAGTGGATACCCGCCGGTTCCATCCGCGCCCGGTGGATGAGGCCACCGCGCGGCTGGCCGCGCTGGCCGCCCGCCTGGAGGCCGCCCCGCTCGCCTGGGGCGGCGACCCGGGCGCCGGGCAGGCGCTGCTGGCCGCTGACCCGGCCCGGGACCGGATCGTCAGCTACGTCGGCAAGCTCATCGTGTCCAAGGGGGTGGACCTGCTCATCGCGGCCTGGCCGCTGGTGGTGCACCAGGTCCCGGCGGCCCGGCTGATCGTCGCCGGCTTCGGCGGCTACCGGCCCGGGCTCATGGAGCTGACTTACGCGCTGGCCCGGGGTGACCTGGCCGCCGCCCGCGCCGTCGCCGATAAAGGGCGGGAACTCGAGGGCGGCCCACCCGGCGAGCTGCACTTCCTGGCCGCGTTCCTGGACAGCCTGGACGGCGCTGAGCGGGGTCGGTACCTGTCCGCCTCGGCGGCGGCCATGCGCCGGGTGCACTTCACCGGGCGGATCGAGCACGACGACGTGTCCGAGCTGATGTGCGTGTCAGAGGCGGTGGTCATCCCGAGCACGTTCCCGGAGGCGTTCGGCATGGTGCTGGCCGAGGCGGCCTGCTGCGGGTCGGCGCCGCTGGCCGCCCGGCACTCCGGGCTCGGCGAGGTCACCGCCGTGCTGTCGCCCGCGATCGGCGCCGACCTGCGCCCGCTGCTGTCCTTCGAGCTGGGCCCGGGCGCGGTGCGGGACATCGCCAGCAAGCTGGCCGGCTGGCTGGCGCTGGCCGAGACGAGGCCCGAGACGTGGCAGCGGGCCCGGCACGCGCTGACCACAGTGGCCCAGGCCGGATTCGGCTGGGGCCAGGTGGCTACCGGGGTAGCCGAGGCGGCGCAAGGCGAGCTGGCCCGGCTGCCGCTGGTGCCGGCCCGCTGAAGCTGCGCTGGCGGCGCTCTGACGCCCGGCGGGTACCTGTCAGCTACGTATAGTGATGTTCTGAATACGTATCGTTTAGACGGGGTAGGCATCAGCCAGCCCACCAGAACGGGGTGGACCACATGCCGAACAAGTTCCCGCGCGGCGCAGCCTTGGTGGGCGGCCGTGACGAGTGCCGCGGTGATGGCGGTCATCGCGGCCGCGTTCGGGATAACCATCTGGCGATACGAGACCGCTCAGACCCAGGACCGGGTGGCGCTGGCCGCCCTTGGCACGGCCCGGACCGCCGGTCAACTGGTGATCGAGTTCCAGGATGAGCAGGACGCGGCGCGCCGGTATCTCAGCAGCCCCTCGGCGGCCGCCCTCCGGCGGGTCAGGCTGGAGCGGGCCGAGTTCAGCCGGCCGCTGGACGTGCTCCGCGAAACGCCGAACAACGCCGACAACCTCGCCGTGGCGCAAGCGGCAGCAGGCGAACAGCACTACTACGCGGTCCTCACCCGGCTGCGTGGCCTGGCTGGGACGAATGCCGCCGCGGTGGCGCGGGCCGGGGCGCGGCTGGACGCGGCCGCAGCGCAGGTACTGGGACCGCTGCAATACCGTGCAGCAGGTAGAGAGCACGCGCGGCGGTCGCCGCTGATCACGCGTCAGGGTCGGCTCAGAAGCAGGCCCGGCTGACCGGGATTCTCGGCGGCATACTGGCCGTGCTGGCCGGGACGGCGTTCGCCGTCTTCATGGTTGCGCTGCTCCGGCGCTCGGCCGCCCGGGAAGAGCAGCTCAGGGCCACGCTGGGCCGGCTCTCGGACCGGGATGAGCTGCTCGGCCCGGCTGCGGTCGGCCGCACGGGTGCTCAGCGAAGTGGCGGGCGAGCTGCGGGCAGCTGCCCGGAATGCGGCGGCGGCCGCTACCAGCGAGCAGTCGGCGGCGGTTACTGAGACGTCGGCGACGATCCAGGAACTGGCGGCGTCGGCGGGGTCCATCGCGGACAACTCGCACGCGGTGGCGGGGGCGGCGCAGCGGACGGTGGCACACCATGCAGGACATGCGGGAGAAGGTGGACACGATCGCCGCCCAGTCGCTGTCGCTGGGGGAGCGGGCGCAGCAGATCGGCGAGATCCTGGAGCTGATCAACGATATCGCCGCGCAGACGAACATCCTGGCGCTGAACGCGGCGATCGAGGCGGCACGGGCTGGGGAGGCGGGTAAGGGGTTCGCGGTGGTGGCGGCCGAGGTGCGCAAGCTGGCCGAGCGGTCGGTGCAGTCCACCGAGTCGATCCGGGAGATCATCACCGCCGTCCAGGACGGGACGAACGCCACCATCATGGCGGCCGAGCAGGGCAGCCTGCGCACCCGTGAGGTGGCCGGGCTGATGACCTCGACCGCGGCCATGCTGGACGAGTCGATCGTGGCCACCCAGCAGCAGAAGTCGGCGGCGGACCAGGTGGACATCGCGATCCAGCAGATCAGCCAGGCCGCGGACAGCCTGGCCGCCGAGCAGGCGCAGCGCGCCGCGACAGCCGACCGGCTGGAAGAACTCGTCGGCCAGATCGAGGAGGCGCTGCGGGCCGGCCAGCCGGCCGAGGCCGGCCAGGCCGCCGGGGCAGCGGGCTGGGCGGGTCCGGGTGGCGACCGCCCGGTGCCGGGCAACGGCCATGTGACGGTCACCGCGGCCGCCCCGGTGACTGGTGCGGGAGGGCCGGTCGGCTCCCGGGGGACCCGGTGAGCAGCTACGTCCAGTTCCGGGTGGCCGGTGAGGCGTACGCGGTGCCGGCCGGGCACGTCGTCGAGGTGGCGCCACCGGCCGAGCTGACCCGGGTGCCGGGCGCCCGGCCGGAACTGGCCGGCGTCCGCAACATGCGCGGCGCCATCCTGCCGGTCATCGACCTGGCCGGGCTGCTCGGCATCAGCCGCACCGCGCCGCCTGGGCGGGTGCTGGTAGCCGAGGCGGGGGACCGCCAGGCCGGATTCGAGATCGACGAGGTGGACGCGGTGCGGGAGCTGGCCGGGCCGGACGCCGAGGCCGAGTCGCCGCTGCTGCTCGGCGCGCGGCTGGACGGCGGGCACCTGATCGGTTACCTCGACATCCCCCGGGTCTTCGATGAACTGCACCGGAGCGCGTGATGACCGGGCCCGACGACGAACTGGCCGAGCTCTTCCGCGCTGAGGCGACGCGGCGGATCGACGCGATGGATGCCGCGCTGCTGGAGATCGAGGCCGGGAACGCCGGCGCCGAGACCGTCACCGGGCTGTTCCGCGAGGCGCACACGATCAAGGGCGCGGCCGGCATGGTCGGCCTGGATGACATCCGGGTGGTCGCGCACGCGGTCGAGGACATCCTGGCCGTGCTGCGGGAGCAGGGGAGCTTCCCGCCCAGCCTGGTGCCCGGGCTGCTCCGCGCGACCGGCCTGATGCGTACCCAGGTGGCCGGGCCCGGCCCGCCGCCCGGCCCGGTGCTGGACGAACTGGCCGCGGCCCGGGCCGCGCTGACCGCCGGGACCGGCACCGGCAACGGAACCGAACCAGCCCCGGCAGATTCGGCCGCACCCGAGCCGGCCGCACCCGAGCCTGGCCGCACCCGAGCCGGCTCTGGCCGAGCCTGGCCGCCGCACCGCGGTCGGCCGCCGCCAGCGGGACCGGCCCGGTGGTCCGGGTGCCGGCCGGGAAGATCGACCAGATGCTCGACCTGGTCGGCGAGGTGGTGCTGAGCCACCGCCGCCTGGAGCACTCGGTTGGCGCGGTGGCCGGCCTGCCCGAGGAGGTGGCCCGCCAGCTCAGTGCGGAACAGCAGTTGCTCGGCGAGCTGACTGACTCCGCGGTCCGGATGCGCACCCTGCCGGTCTCCGCGATCACCGGGCCGCTGCCCCGCGCGATCCGGGACATCGCCCAGGCCGTGGGCAAACAGGTCGAGTTCACCGTGACCGGTGCGGAGACCGAACTGGACCGGGCGATCCTGGAGAGCCTGGCCGAGCCGCTCACCCATCTGCTGCGGAACGCGGTCAGCCACGGCATCGAGCCGCCCGAGGAGCGGCGCCGGGCCGGAAAAGCCGGCCTGCGGACGGCTGGAGCTGCGCGCGGTGCCGCGGGGCAGCCTGGTGGAGATCAGCGTCAGAGACGACGGCCGGGGCATCGCGGCCGGCACCGCCGAGGAGGCGGCCCGGGAGGGGTCGCTGACCGAGGTGCTGGCCCGCCCGGGCTACTCCACCGCGGCCGAAGTCACCGACCTGGCTGGCCGGGGCGTCGGCATGGACGCCGTCCAGTGCTACGCCCGGTCGGTCGGCGGCAGCCTGGAGGTACGCAGCCAGCCGGGCCAGGGCCTCGAAGCCACTCTGCTGCTGCCGCTCGCGCTGGCCCAGCTGGAGGTGCTGCTGCTCCGCCGTGGGCCGGACGTGTACGGGATCCCGATCGCGGCGGTGGACGAGGTGCTCCTGGTCACCGGGACCCATTCGGTGCAGGGCCGGCCTGCGCTGGCGGTGCGCGGCCACCCGGTGCCGCTGGCCGACATCGCGGCGGTGCTCGGGCTGACCGCCCCGGCCCTGCCGGACCACCCGGCCGCGTTCATCGTGTCGGCGGGCTGGGCGGCGGGTCGCGATCCAGTGCGACCGGCTGATCGGGGCGGAGGAAGTCGTGGTCAAGCCGCTCGGCCCGCTGGCCCAGGCGGACGGCTGCCTGGGCGCGACCATCCTCGGCGACGGCCGGGTCGCGCTGCTCATCGAGCCCGGCCTGCTCACCCGCCGGGCCGGGCCGCGCGCGGCCGCGGTGCCGTCCGCCGGGCAGGCGGCGGCGCGGGCCGCCACGCATCCAGTCAAGATCCTGGTCGTCGAGGATTCCTTCACCGTGCGGGAACTGCAGCGCTCCATCTTCGAGGCGGCCGGGTACCGGGTGGCCACCGCCGCGGACGGCCGCGACGCGCTGGCCGTGCTGCAGCGGGACCTGGAGATCGCCGTGGTGGTCAGCGATCTCGACATGCCCGGGCTGGATGGGCTGGGGCTGACGCGTGCGGTCCGGGCCGACCCCGGCCGGTCCGCGCTGCCCGTGATCATCGTCACCGCGCGGGGCACCGAGCAGGCCCGGCAGCAGGGCATCGCCGCCGGGGCCAGCGCCTTCATCGCCAAAGCCCAGTTCGACCAGCGCGAACTGCTGGCCACCGTAGGCAGGCTGGTCCGGCCATGACGCGGTTGCGGGTGCTGGTCTGCGAAGACTCCACCGTTTACGCGGCCGGGCTGCGGCGCGCGCTGGAGTACGACCAGGACATCACCGTGATCGGTGTCTGCTCGACCGCGGAGGAAGCGCTGGCCACGCTGCCCGCGCAGCGCCCCGACCTGGTGACCATGGATCTCGAGCTACCCGGCATGGACGGTCTGATGGCGGTCGAGGAAATCATGAGCAGCACGCCCGTGCCGGTGGTCGTGCTGTCCAGCCACGTCGGGCCGGACGGGGAGAAGGCCGCGGCCGCACTCGGCGCCGGGGCGGTGGACGCCTGCGCCAAGGGCGACCTGGACCTGGCCGATCCGGCCGGGGTCAGCGGCGCCGCGTTCCGGGCCCGAATCCGCGCGCTGGCCCGGGTCCCGGTCATCCGGCATCCACGCGCCCGGCTGCGGCTGGCCCGCAACCCGCAGGGACCGGCCGGCCTGCGCGTCTCGGTGATCGGGATCGGCGCCTCCACCGGCGGCCCGCAGGTGCTCCACCTGGTGCTCAGCTCGCTGCCGCCGAACTATCCGATCCCGCTGCTGGTGGTCCAGCACATGGGGCCCGGGTTCACCGAGGGCCTGGTCCGCTGGCTGGACCGGAACGTGGGGCTCGAAGTCACCATGGCCCGAAGGCGGAATGCCGCTGTCCGCCGGTGCCTGGGTCGCGCCCGAGGGCGCGCACCTGTGCCTGGCCGGGGACGGGCGGCTGATACTGGACCGCAACTCGCCCAGCGGGCCGCACCGCCCGTCCGCGGATGCCCTGCTGGCCAGCATCGCGTCCCATGCTGGGCGGGCCGGCGCGGCGGTGGTGCTCACCGGCATGGGCCGCGACGGGGCGGCCGGGGCGGCGGCCGTGCACCAGGCGGGCGGGCTGGTGATCGCCCAGGACGAGCCCTCATCGGCCGTGTTCGGCATGCCCAAGGCGGCCATCGAGCAGGGCGCGGACCTGGTGCTCCCACCGGCCGGCATCGCGGACACGCTGGCTCAGCTCGGTCACCTGCCGCTGCCCGGGGCGGCTCGCGGGCTGACGCCGGCCGGCGGGCGGCCACCCGGGCCGCGCCCGGCGGGCGGGCCCGGCCGGCCATGAAAGGGAGCCTTGGCCAGGTGGCCCGCCTGATCAGCCGGGAGACCGGGATCGCGCTGCCGGCCGCCCGGGCGGACGCGCTGCGCACCGCGCTGCGCCGGGCCGCGCCCGGCGCCGACCCGGCCGGCGTTCTGCGCGCGGTGGCCGACCCGGCCCAGGGTGCCCAGCTGCTGGGCCGGCTCATCGATCGAGGTGACCGTTCAGGAGACGTTCTTCGCCCGGGACGTGGCGCAGCTCCGGGTCATTCCCTGGGCCAGCCTGCGCGGCTGGCGGGCCGGCGCGGGCCTGGGCGGCCCCATCCGGGTGTGGAGCGCGGGCTGCGCGACCGGGGAGGAGGCGTACACCCTGGCGCTGGAGGCCACGCTCGCGCTGGGCTGCTCGCCCGCCCCGGTGGACGTGCTCGGCACCGACATATCCCCGGCCGCGCTGGCCGCGGCGGAGGGCGGCTGTTACGGCGGACGGGCGGTGCGGCTGCTGGCCCCGGCGGTGCGCGAGCGTTACCTGCGGCGGCAGCCAGACGGCCGGTACCAGGTGACCGCGCAACTCCAGGTCCTCACCCGGTTCCGCCGGCACAACCTGGCCCTGGCGCCAGGGCCGCCACCCGGCGAGGCCGCCTTCGACGTGGTGGTCTGCCGCAACGTGCTCATCTACCTGAGCACCCGGCTGATCGGCCGGGCGGTGGGCAACCTGGAGCGCGCGCTCCGCCCCGGCGGGGTGCTCGTGCTCGGCGCGGCCGATGTGCTGCACCGGACCGCGGCGCAGAAAGCCCCCAGCGGGCCGGCGCCCGTGCCACCCGGGCCCGGCCCGCAGCACCTCCGGCCGCGGATGCATAACGCTCCTGGCCGGGTAGCTGCCGTCGGCCGGCGGCAGCGGTTGGCCGCCGCCCTGGAAGCCGCCGACGCTGGTAACCGGGCGCAGGCCCTGGCCGAGGTGTCCCGGCTGCTCGCAGCACCCCGGATGACCCGGAGGCGAATTTCGTCTGCGGGCTCATCCTGCTGGAGCGAGACGACCCAGCCGGCGCGGCACGGGCGCTGCGCCGGGCCCTGGACCATGACCCCTCCCTCGGCCTGGCCGCCTTCACCCTGGGCCGGGCCTGTGACCGGCTGGGCGACTCCGCTGCGGCCCGGGCCGCCTACGAGCACGCTCTGAGCGCGCTGGACCCGGCCGACCAGCGGCATGAGCTGATCCTGCAGCAGATCGACATCCGTGACATCGCGGCCGCGTGCCGGGCCCGGCTAGGAGGGGCAACGTGAGTATTGGCCCGGGCCGGGCATGTCGCGGGTTCTCGCTGACGCAGTCCCCGGCGCAGCTGGGCCGCTAGCCCGGTGGGGCTGGCATCGCCTCATTGGGCCCGACCAGCTTGAACCGGGCCCCAGTCGGGTCGGCCGCTTCGGCCAGGCGGCCGTACGGGGTGTCCTGGGCCGGGCTGACCACCGCGCCGCCCAGCCGGGTGGCCGCGGCCAGCGTGGCATCGGTGTCCGCCGCGCCGAAGTACACCGACCAGCGGGCCGGCTCGCCCGCGGTCAGGAAGCCGCTGGCGTCCATGATTCCGGCCAGCTGCTCGTCGCCGCGCACCATGAGCGTGTAGCGGAACTCCGGCGTGTCCCCGGCCACCTGGGTGTCCCAGCCGAACACGTCGCGGTAGAAGCTGACCGAGGCCGGGTAGTCCCGGGTCAACAGCTCAAACCAGCCCGGCGTGCCGGGTTCGGCCAGCAGCCCGAACCCCTTGTGCAGGCCGGGCTGCCAGAGCCCGATGGCCGCCCCGCCGACATCGGTGATCATGGCCATCGTGCCCAGGTCGCCGACCGGCATGGCCGGGACGACGACCTGGCCACCGTGCGCCCCGGCCGCCTCCAGCGTCTTGGCCGCGTCGTCCACGGCCAGGTAGACCGACCAGATGTCGGGCACACCGGAGCCTGGCTCGCTGCCCATGCAGCCGGCCACCCGGACGCCGTTCTGGGCGAAGTTGAAGTAACCGCCGAAGTCCGGGTTGGGTTCCTCAGCCGTCCAGCCGAACAGCTGGGTGTAGAACTCCCGGCTGCGGCCGGGGTCCGAGGTCATCAGGTTGACCCAACAGGGCGCCCCGGCGGGCGCGCTGTCACGTGCGGGCATCGTGTCTCCCCTCGTAGCGTGTGCACCTACTATGACGCCGCGGCGGGCCCGGACTCACCGGTCCGGCCCGCGTACCCTCGAAGGGTGTATCTGCCCCCGCACTTCACCGCGCCGGACGCCGCCGGGGTCGCGGCGTTCGTGGCCGCCGTCGCCGCCGCCGATCTGGTCACCTTCGACGGGACCAAGCCGGTCGCGAGCCTGATCCCGATCATCTGGGACCAGGACACTGGGCACCAAACCACCGGACACCAGAGCACGGGCCAGCATGGCCGGCTGCTCGGCCACCTGGCGCTGGCCAACCCGCAGTGGCAGTCGGTGACAGCCGGGACCACCGGGCTGGCCATCGTGCACGGCCCGCAGGCCTACGTGTCGCCCAACTGGTACCCCAGCAAGGCCCGGCACGGCCGGGTGGTGCCCACCTGGAACTACGTCACGGTGCACTTCACCGGCCCGCTCACCGTGCACCGCGACCCGGAGTGGATCCGCGACGTGGTGACCCGGCTGACCCAGCGGCACGAGACGGGACGTCCCGCGCCGTGGGCGGTGACCGACGCGCCGCCGGACTACATCAACGGCCAGCTGCGCGGCATCGTCGGGGTCGAGCTGACCATCGCCACGGTCGAGGCCAAGCACAAGCTGAGCCAGAACCGGGGCGCGGATGATCGCGCTTCGGTGGCCGAGGCGCTGCGTGCCGAGCCTAGCTCCGGGGCGGCGGAGATCTCCGCGCTGATGTCCGCGGCGGAGTAGCCGGCCGCTTACCAGGGCCCGTGGTTACCAGGGCCCGTGGTTACCAGGGCCCGTGGTTACCAGCGCCCGTGGTTACCAGCGCCCGTGCACCTGGGCCCGGATCCGCCGGTCGTACAGGTCCGCGATGGCGGCCAGCTCCGCGTCACTCAGCGGCGGCAGGTCCGCGGCGCTGGCGTTCTGCTGGGCCTGGTCCGGTCGCCGGGCGCCGGGGATCACCGTGGTCACGCCGGGCTGCTGGATGACCCAGCGCAGCGCGAGCTGCGCTGGCGTGGCGCCCGCCGGGGCCAGCGCGGCGAACTCCTGGGCCGCCTCGACCCCGGTGTCGAAGTCCACCCCGGAGAACGTCTCCCCGACGTCGAACGCCTCGCCGTGCCGGTTGTAGCTGCGGTGGTCGTCGGCCGGGAACGCGGTGTCGTGGGTGTACCGGCCAGACAGCAGCCCGGAGGCCAGCGGCACCCGGGCCAGGATGCCCACCCCGGCGGCCTGCGCCGCGGGCAGCACCTTGTCCAGCGGCTTGCGGCGGAACGCGTTGAAGATGATCTGCACGCTGGCCACGCCGGGCCGGGCTATCGCGGTCAGCGCCTGGTCGCAGGTCTCCACGCTGACCCCGTACGCGGCGATCCGCTGCTCGGCGACCAGCGTGTCGAGCGCGTCGTAGACCGCGTCGGCGGAGTAAACGGCGGTCGGCGGGCAGTGCAGCTGCACCAGGTCGAGGGTGTCCACGCCCAGGTTGACCCGGGACCGGTCGGTCCAGGTACGGAAGTTCTCCAGCGTGTACACGGCCGGGTCCTGCGCGACCCGGCGGCCCATCTTGGTGGCCACGGTGAACTCCGCGCCCGGGTTGACCGCCATGAACCGCCCGATGAACTGCTCGCTGCGGCCGTCCCCGTACACGTCGGCCGTGTCCAGCAGGGTGACCCCGGCCGCCGCGGCCGCGTCCAGCACCGCTATCGCGTCCTTCTCGGCCACGTCGCCCCAGTCGGCGCCGAGCTGCCAGGTGCCGAGGCCGATCACCGAGACCGCTCGGCCGGTCCGGCCCAGAATCCGCTGTTCCATAGGTAGCGATCCTAGGGCTCTGCTTGCTTTGCGCCTCCGGGGGGCTTGGACCCGCCGACTTCCCTCGTCACTCGGTCGCTCGTTCCTCGCTCCTCAGTCCAGTCGGCGGCGCCCCCCTTCGGCGCGTCAGTCCAGTCGGCGGCGCGCGCCTTTGGCGCGGCCAGGCAGTCCCGGTCGGCCGGCGCGGACCTGGCCGCGGCCAGGATACTCTCGCTGATGCTGGCCAGGTGGCGCAGCTGCTCGGCGCTGAGCGCATCGAACAGGACCCGGCGGACCTGCTCTACATGTCCCGGCGCGGCCGCGCTGAGCGCGGCGAAGCCTTCGTCGGTCAGCTGGGCAATCTGCCCGCGACGGTCGGTCGGGCAGTCGGCCCGGCGGATCCAGCCCCGTTCCTCGAGCCGGGCGACCGCGTGTGACACCCGGCTCTTGCTGGACGCCGAGGCCGCGGCGAGCTGCGTCATGCGCAGCGCCCGGTCCGGGGCCTCGGACAGCCGGACCAGGATCTCGTAGTAGGCCAGGGGCATCCCGGCGTCGCGCTGCAGCTGGCCGTCCACGGCGGCGAACAGCCATTGCCAGGCGGTCAGCGAGGCGCGCCAGGTGCACTGCTCGTCGGCGCTCAGCCAGCGCGGCCCGGTGCGTTCCGGCGTGCTGGATGTGCTCATGACCACAGCATACCCGGAATAGTTGAGCGCTTGACAACGTTGGCACGATCGTGATAGTCGTTGAGCATTCAAATATGAACGACGTCACTATGACCGATAGGAGTATCACACATGACCACTAGTACCGAGGCCAGCACCATCCCCGGCTACATCGCCGGCACCTGGGAGATCGACCCAGTGCACTCCGAGGTGGGCTTCACCGCCCGGCACATGATGGTCAGCAAGGTGCGCGGACGGTTCACGCAGTTCTCCGGCGAGTTCGTCACAGCGGCCGACCCGCTGCAGTCGTCGGTGACCGCCACCATCGACCTGACCTCGATCCAGACCGGGAACGAGCAGCGTGACCAGCACATCCGGTCCGCCGACTTCTTCGAGGTGGACAAGTACCAGACGATGACCTACCGGTCCACCGGGCTGCGCGCCGAGGGCGACCACTACGTCCTGGACGGCGAGCTGACCCTCAAGGACGTGACCAAGGAGGTCCCGCTCAGCCTGGAGCTGAACGGCTTCGGGCCGGACCCGTTCGGCGGCACCCGCGCCGGGTTCACCGCCATCGGTGAGATCAACCGCCGCGACTTCGGGGTGAACTTCAGCGCTCCGATGGAGACGGGTGGTGTCGTGGTGTCCGACAAGGTCACCATCCAGCTGGAGATCGAGGCCGTGCTCAAGGCCTGAGCGCCAGCCGATCCTGCAGCAGCTGACCCCGGGCGGGGGCCGCCAGCATGGCGGCCCCCGCCCGTGCCATTCTGGGGCAGAGTCCTGCTGAGCCCGAGGAGGCGTACCCAGTGCGAGCGGCGGTTTATGAGCGCACCGGCCCGGCGGCCGAAGTGCTGCGGGTGACGGACCTGCCGCAGCCGGAGCCGGGCCCAGGTGAGGTCCGGGTCCGGGTGCAGGCGTCCGGCATCAACCCGACCGACGTCAAGACCCGCGCGGGCTTGACCCCCCGGCCGATCGACGGCTTCCAGATCCCGCATCACGACGGGGCGGGCGTCATCGACGCGGTCGGCCCCGGCGTCCCGGACAGCCGGGTCGGCCAGCCGGTCTGGGTGTGGCTGGCCGCGTTCGGGCGGCGCTGGGGGACCGCCGCGGAGTGGACGGTGGTACCCGCGCGCCAGGCCGTGCCGCTGCCCGCCGGGGTGTCCCCCGAACTGGGGGCCAGCCTGGGCGTGCCGGCCATCACCGCGCACCGCTGCCTGTTCGCCGATGGGCCGGTGGATGGTGCGGTGGTGCTGGTGGCCGGCGAGGCCGGCGCGGTCGGGCACTTCTCCGTGCAGCTGGCCAACTGGGGTAACGCGGCGCAAGTCCTGGCCACGGTCAGCGGCCCGGCCAAGGCCCAGCTGGCCAAGGAGGCCGGTGCCGCGGACGTCATCAACTACCGGGACCCGGACGCGGCCGACCAGATCCGGTCGGCGGCGGGTGGGCCGGTGGACCGGATCGTCGAGGTGGCCCTGGGCAGCAACCTGGCCATGGATCTGGCCGTGTCCCGGCCGGACACGGTGGTGGTCAGCTACGCCGCCCTGGCCACCGACCCGGTGCTGCCCGTGCGGGCCTGCATGTCGGCCAATGTCGTGCTCCGGTTCATCCTGCTCTACGGGGTGCCCGCAGCCGCGCTGGACCAGGCGGTGACCGACATCACCGTGGCGCTCAGCATCGGGGCGCTGACGGAGCTGCCGGTGCACCGGTTCGCGCTGGACGAGATCGTGGCCGCGCAGGAAGCGGCCGACCGCGGCGTCGGCGGCAAGGTGCTGGTCATCCCCGGCTGACGCGGAGACGGGACGGCCAGGCGAGCCACCCGGGGCGCGCCTGGCCGTCTGCCTAGGGTGTGCCTGGTCTCCCGGCCGTCACCCGCCGATCGACCGCAGGCCGGAGATGAACGCCGCCCCGTTCGGCGTGCCGATCCCGGTCATGTTGTCGTAGCCGGGCAGACGTCACCTGCCCGGTGTAGCCGAACATGCTTCGTGCTCTGGTCATCGAACGTGGTCAGCGCCCACAGGCCGCAGTCGTGCGGGGGACAGGCCACGCCCCGGTAGGCGGCCGGGCTGCTGCCGGTCAGCGGCAGCGTGTCATGCAGCGCGCCGCTGTCCGACTGGTAGAGCTGGTACAGCACCGGGTCGAGGAACCCGAACGGGGCCGGCTGGCCCTGCTGGGCCGCGGTGACCAGGCCGGCCACCAGCGGGGCGGACACGCTGGTGCCGCCGACCGGGAACTGGCCGTACGTCGGTGGCTTGCCGCTCTTGTTGTGGAAGGTGAGGAAGCCCACCGCGACCCCGGTGAACGGGTCGGCGTCAGCGCTGATGTCCGGCACCGAGCGGACCGTGCCGCCCCGGTCGCCCGGCGGCGTGACCAGGGCGGAAGGCACCACGCCGTCCTGGTAGGACGGCTCGGCCCAGAGCAGGCTGGGCCCGCCGCCCGCGGCGCCGTACTCGCCCAGGAACAGCCAGCTCTTGCCGTTCAGCAGGGAGATCCCCTCGGACCAGCCGGTCTCGAACAGCCGGCTGCCGCCCTGGCCGATGCCGAGCGTGGTACCGCCCACCGAGATCGCGTCCGGGTCGCTGGCGGGGCTCGAACGCGCCGGATCCGTCACCCGAGGAGAAGTACATGCCGACGCCCTCGGCGGCGGCCTGCACCAGGATGCCGTGCTCGATGTCGGTCAGTGCCGGCGCCTGGCCTTCCAGCCCGCTGCCCCACGAGTTGGACGCCACCGTGGCCAGCGGGTGGCCGCCGGTGCCCAGCACGGCCAGGTCCGCGTCGAACAGGCCCTGCATGCCGTAGTCGCCCTGGTTGCAGCTGTCCCCGCCGACCACCAGCTGGTGCGCGGCCGGGGCCATCGAATAGGACATCTCGACGTCGAGCTGTTCCTCGATGTCGAACGGATCCCCGCACTGGCTGCCCCGGCCCAGGGACAGCTCGGAGTACCGGCTGCCAGCCGGTGCGGGCAGGCCGTTTTTCTTCGCGTAGTCGTGCAGGGTGAGGAACATGTCCGGGGTCAGGCCCAGCTCGATCAGCGCCACCGTCTGGCCGCTGCCGGCGGCCGCAGCGCTGGCCCCGTACGCCTTGCGCAGCTGGGTGCCGCTGTAGCCGCAGTTGTCCGTCGGGAACGAGGTGACGCCGAACTGCCTGGGCAGCCCGGTCGCGACGTGCTCCCCGTAGTAGGACGAGCACGGCGCGGCCTTGGGCCTGGCGCGCACCGCGGGCCGCGGCGTCGTCTTGCCGATCGCGGTGGCACCCGGCCGCTGCAGCGGCAGCATCGGCCCGGCGTTATCCAGCCCGGTCACGCCGAGCACGCTGCCCGACAGTGAGCTGGGCACCGAGATGGCGCCGTCGTTGGCGCGCAGCCGATACCGGCCCGCGCTGACCCCGGCGCTGGCCGGGTACAGCTTCAGCTGGGTGTGGAACGCCGCGTTGATGGCCGACGCCGCCCCGGTGGCCCGGACGTAGGAGCGCAGCGGGCTGGCCTTGACGCCGGTGAAGCCCGCGCCGCGCAGCCAGGACTCGACCCTGGCCGCTGCGGCCGTGGACGCGCCGAATTGGGCGGCGTAGCTGGCCGGGCTCAGGTAGTGGTGGAATGACGCGCTGCCCGGGGTGCTCACCGCGGTGGCGAACGTCTCCGCCTTGCTCAGCCGCGGCCGCAGCCACACCTGGACGGACAGTCTCTGGCTGGCCGCCACGGTACCGGTCGCCCTGATGTGGCTGGTAAATGGAACGGCGCTGCCCTCGAGCCGGGCTACGCTGGGGGCAGGTGCCGCGGCTGCTAATCCGCTCCCGGCCACGATCGTCATGCCGATCATCGCTGCGGCGGCGCTGGCGGCCGCGATGAACGTCCTGGTGCTGGACATGGTCCCCCTGTCTCGACTGTTGCTGCTGACCCGTCCTGTGGGCATCCGGTGTTGGCGGCCCGACGATTGTCTACCAAGCCGAAAGTGGCGATAAAGGCATACATGCCAAATCGTGACAATCTCTAAGGAATGGCTCAGGAACCATTTACCGCGGGCCGGGCACCCGCTCGCTCCCGGTGGCCCGGCGCCCGGCGCCCGGCGGCCGGCGCGACCTGGTGATCACCCGAGCGTTACGTATAGTAGTGATGTGGATACAAAGAGCATCAGGGGGGCGAATGGACACTGAAGCTGGTGGCCCCGGCAGCCAGCGGCCGGGCCGCCCTGGCCAGCCTGCTGGCCGGATCCTGGTGGTCGAGGATGACCCCGAGGCGGCCGCGTACGTGCTGCACGTGCTGCGTGGCCGGGGTGGGTTCGCGGTCACCCACACGGCGCACCCGGCCGACGCGCTGCGCCAGGCCACGGCAGCCCGCTGGGACCTGGTGCTGACCGATGTGGAAATGCCCGGAATGACCGGGATCGAGCTGCTCGGGCAGCTGCGTGAGATAGCACCGCAGCTGCCGGTCGCGGTGCTCACCGCGCACCCGTCGGTGGATTACGCGGTCCAGGCGCTGCGCAACAGCGCCGATGAGTTCCTGGAAAAGCCGATCGAGCCGGACCGGCTGGTGGCGGTGGTGGCCGGCCTGGTGGCCAAGGGCCGGGCCGCCCGCGAGGCGTCCCGGCAGAGCGTGCTGGCCATCGGCGCCCACCCGGACGACGTCGAGATCGGCGCGGCCGGCGCCCTGCTCGCGCACCGACGGCTCGGCCATGACGTGTCGATCCTGACGCTGAGCCGCGGGGCGCGCGGCGGCCTCGAGGACACCCGGGCCAGCGAATCGCAGCAGGCGGCCGAGGTCATCGGGGCCACCCTGTACCACGAGAACCTGAAGGACACCAGCATCGCCGAGGGGAACCCGACGATCGGCGTGATCAGCCGGGTGGTGGCCGAGCTCCGGCCTACGGTGATCTACACCCACTCGCTCCATGACGTGCACCAGGATCACCGGAACACGCACCGGGCCGCGCTGGTCGCCGTGCGCGGGGTGGGCCGGGTGTACTGCTTCCAGTCACCCTCAGCCACGGTGGATTTCCGGCCCACCCGGTTCGTGCCCATCGACGACCAGCTGGACGGCAAGCTGCTGGCCATCGGCGCGTTCGCGTCCCAGGTGGAGATCCGGGCCTACCTGGAGCCTGACCTGATCTCCGCTACCGCCCGCTACTGGTCGCGGTACTGCGGGGCGCGCTACGCGGAGCCCTTCGAGGTGGTGCGGGAAAGCGCCGTGGCCGGCCAGCACGAGCTGACCCCCGCCCGGGGCGTGGTACGCGGCGAGGACGGTGCGGTGGCCGAGGTGCCGGACCGTCCGGCGGTCCAGCCGGAGCCACTCGCCACAACGACCAGGGAGGTACCGGATGCAGCCAGATGAGGCGGCCTGGCCGCCGGTCACCGTGCTTGTCACCGGGGCCGGGGGCCCGGCCGCGGTGTCGGTCATCAAATCACTGCGGACCGATCCCAGCGTGCGGCTGGTGGCGGCAGATATGGATGCCTGGGCGGCCGGGCTGTACCTGCTGCCGCCCGATGCCCGGACGCTGATCCCGGCCGGCCTGGACCCGGATTTCGCCTCGGTGGTGCTGGCCAGGTGCGTCGCCCTCGGCGTGGACGTGCTCATTCCCACCGTGGACGCGGAGATGCGCCCGCTGGCCAGCGCGCGAGCCGAGTTCGCCGCGGCCGGGATCGAGCTCATGCTGGCCCCGGCCCGGGCCCTGGATCTCACCCTGGACAAGCTGGCCCTGGCCTGCTGCTGCGCCGGGCATGTCCTGGTGCCGCGGACCGAGCTGTTGGACGATTCAGTCGATCCTGAGTCCTGGGACTACCCGGTGGTGGTCAAGCCGCGGACCGGCAGCGGTTCCCGGGACATCTCGGTGCTGGCGTCCAGCCAGGAACTGGCCCGGCTGGCCCGGTCTACCGAGTTCATCGTCCAGGAGTACCTGCCGGGCGAGGAATACTCGATCGACGTGCTGGCCGACGCCAGCGGGCAGGTGATGGCCTCGGTGCCCCGGCTGCGGGCCCGGGTGGACTCGGGTGTCTCGGTGGCCGGGCGGACCATGCACGACCCGGGGCTGGAGCACTTCGGCGCCGCGGTGGCCACCGCCACCGGCCTGACCTACATCGCCAACGTGCAGGCCCGCCGGGACACCCAGGGCCGGCCCGCGCTGCTGGAAGTGAACCCGCGCGCGCCCGGTGCGCTGCCGCTGACCATGGCCAGCGGGGTGGACATGCCGCGGCTGGCGCTGGACTCGCTGCGCGGCCGCCCGGTGCCGAAGCACGTGGACTTCCACGAGACAGCCATGGTCCGCTTCCTCGACGAGCGCTTCATGGACCTCAGTGAAGTGCAGAAACTGGCCGCCTGAGAGGGGGCAGTGTGCTCGACACCGATGCCCGGCCGGCCCTGGACGAGGATCACCACGTCCACTCGACGTGGTCCGACGACGCCCTCAGCACGCTGGCCGAAAACGTGCAGGCGGCCCGGGAGCGCGGGCTGCGCACCCTGCTGCTGACCGAGCATGTCCGGCACGATTCGGGCTGGGTGCCGGACTTCGCCGCGGCGGTGCACACGCTGCCGCCGGTGCCTGGCCTCACCGTGCTGACCGGGGTCGAGGTCAAGATCCTCGACCAGTCCGGGCGGCTGGACCTGCCGGACGACATCGGGCCGGTGAGCTTCATCCTGATCGCTGATCACCAATTTCCGGGCCAAGGCGGCCCGGTCCGCCCGGACGTCATGGCGGCCGCGCTGGCGGCCGGCCAGGTCACCCCGGCCGAGGTCATCGCCGGCCTGACCGACGCCACTGTCGGCGCACTGCGCCGGGTCGGCGCCCAGCCGGCCTGGCGGCCCAACCTGGCCCACCTGTTCAGCCTGCTGCCCAAGATGGGACTGGACGAGGCGGCGGTCGGCGATGAGGCCCTGGACAAGCTGGCCCGCACCGCGGCGGACACCGGGGCCCGGCTGGAAGTCAACGAGAAGTGGGGCTGCCCGTCGGCCCGTGCCATCCGCGCCTTCGCCGTGGCGGGCGTGCCTCTGGTTGCTGGCACGGACAGCCATCACTGCCGCAGCATTGGCCGGTACGCCGTGGTCCGGGACCGCGCCGCCCAGGTGCTGGCTGGCCTGGGGCCGTGATGCCGCAGTTGCTGCTCGGCATCAAGTGCCTGCTGGTCACCTTCGTGCTCATCGGGGCGGTGCCGCTGCTCGTGGCGGACTACCAGTTCCTCCTGGTCGGCCTGCACTTCCGGCGGCTGCACTACGCCAAGTGCGCCCCTTACTTCCCGCGTACCGCGATCCTCATCCCGGCCTGGAACGAGGCGGCGGTCATCGGCACCTCGGTGGACCGGCTGATGGTGCTCGACTACCCGCGGGACGCGCTGCGCATCTACGTGGTGGACGACGCCAGCACCGACGAGACCCCGCAGGTGATCCAGGCCAAGGTGGCCCAGTATCCCGGGAACGTGGTGCACCTGCGCCGGGACAAGGGCGGCGAGGGCAAGGCGCACACGCTCAACCACGGCCTGGCGGTGGTCCTGGCCGACGACTGGATGCAGGCCATCCTGATCATGGACTCGGATGTCATCTACGAGCGCAGCGCGCTGCGCCGGATGACCCGGCACCTGGCCGACCCGCGGGTCGGCTCGGTCACCGCCTACATCAAGGAGGGCAGCCGCCCGGGCAACTACATGACCCGGTTCATCAGCTACGAGTACATCACCGCGCAGGCCGCCGCGCGGCGCAGCCAGGAGGTGCTCGGCGTGATCGCCTGCCTGGCCGGCGGCGCGCAGTTGCACTCCCGGGCGAACATCGAGGCGGTCGGCGGCCGGATCGACACCAGCACGCTGGCCGAGGACACGGTCACCACGTTCGAGACGCAGCAGGCCGGCCGCCAGGTCATCTTCGAGCCGCACGCCACGGTGTGGGCCGAGGAACCCGGCAGCATCGTCGCGCTGTGGAAACAGCGGCTGCGCTGGGCCCGCGGCAACATTCAGGTCACCCGGCGGTTCAAGCGGGTGTGGTTCCGGCCGCAGCGCGGCAACCGGCTGGGCAGCATCAGCTTCGGGCTGCTCTGGTTCTGCCTGCTGCTGCTGCCGGTGTTCATGGTGCTGGCCTCGGGCTCTTTGGTCACCCTGTACTTCATCGACAACCAGCTGGCCTGGTCAGCGTTCCACGCGCTCTGGCTGACCAACGTGATCACCTACGTGTTCATCACCTCCTACGCCCTGCTCATCGACCCGGACGTGGGCCGGCGCAGCTGGAAGGAAGCGGTGCTGTTCCCTGGCGCGGTCAACGTGACCATCCTGGTCGCCGCGGTGCTGCCCGGCCCGGTGGCCTGGCTGGGGCACCAGCTGCTGGCCACGGCCGGCTGGGAGGTGACCAGCCAGTGGGTCAACGGCATCGAGCTGTTTACCTACATCTGGCTGGCCGCCTGCATGGGCGTCGCGTTCCTCGGCAAGGTCACCGAGCCGCGGCGGTTCGGCCGCGTCCTCAGCCCGCTGTTCGTCTTCGTCGGCGGGTACGGGCCGCTGCTCTGCGCGATCACCACCGCCGGCTACGTCAAGGAACTGCGGCACGCCGAGGTGCGCTGGGAGAAAACCGAGAAAACCGGCAAAGTGGTGGCCCCGACATGACCGTGCCGAAGGGGGGCGCCGCCGACTGGACTGAGGAGCGAGGGAGCGAGGAACGAGCGACCGGGCGACGAGGGAAGTCGGCGGGTCCAAGCCCCCCGGCGGCGCAAAGCAAACAGAGCAATCAAACCCTGTTTGAGGATGAGGTCAGGGACGCGGTGCGGTACGAGCGCTGGCTCGCGGTCAAGTGTGTGACCTGCCTCTTGCTGGTGCTCGTGGTGCTGGCGGTGCGGGCCTACCTGTTCGGCTGACCTGGCAAATGCATGAACCGCAGCCTGACGGGCACTGTGTCCGGCCATGTCCGCTCCTCCCCCCACCCCCACCCCCGCGCCAAAGGGGGGCGCCGCCGACTGGACTGACGCGCCGAAGGCGGGCGCCGCCGACTGGACTGACGCGCTGAAGGGGGGCGCCCCCGACTGGACTGAGGAGCGCGGAGCGAGGAACGAGCGACAAGCGACGAGGGAAGTCGGCGGGTCCAAGCCTCCCGGAGGCGCAAGGAAGCAGAGCGGGTCCAAGCCTCCCGGAGGCGCAAGGAAGCAGAGCGGGTCCAAGCCCCCCGGCGGCGCAAGGCTAGCAGGGCTGATCGCGGTGACCGTGGCCACGCTGGTGTTCACCGTGCTGCTCATCGCGGTGCGGCTGCGCTGGGGCCCACTGGAGGCCACCGACCACGCCGCCGCGGCCCGGCTGAACAGCCTCATCGCCGGCCACCCGGCGCTGGTCGCGGTGGCCAAGGCGGTCACCTGGCTGGGCAGCGATGGCGTGCTGTGGACCGTGCTCGGCGTGTCAGCGGCCGTCATGGCAATCCGGCGGCGCTGGCGGCTGGCCAGCTACCTGCTGGTCACCGGGGCGGGCGCGCTCGTTCTCGACCCGATACTCAAGTCCCTGGTCGGCCGGCTGCGCCCGGTGGTGGCGCATCCGATCGCGCACGGCAACGGGAACAGCTTCCCCAGCGGGCACTCGCTCGGGTCGATCGTCTGTTACGGCGCGGTGCTGCTGGTTTTCCTGAGCGCCACCCGGCCGGGCTGGCCGCGTACCGCGCTGCGCTACGGCACCGGCGCGCTCATCGCGGCCATCGGGATCAGCCGGATCCTGCTCGGCGTGCACTACCTGTCCGATGTGGTCGGCGCATGGGCCCTGGGCATCACCTGGCTCGGCATCACCACACTCGCCTTCGAACTCTTCCGGCGCGAGGCTGGCCTGCCGGTGACCGACCCGGTCACCGAAGGCCTGGAACCCGAGGCCGGCCCCGAACCGCTCCGCTCACCCCCGGAGGCCAGCATGTCCAGCAGACCCGCCCACCAGTACGCCCGCATCGCCGCCGGGATCGTCGTCGCCTGGGTGCTCATCCTCGGCGTGATCGTCGGCTTCGGCGAGCTCGTGGTCAAAGACAGTCACGACAAGTGGCTGGGCGACACGGCCATCCCGCGCTGGTTCGCCGCGCACCGCACGCCGGCCGGCAACCACTGGAGCGACGTGATCAGCGTGTGCTGCGCCACCACCGGCATCCTCGTCGTGGCGGTGGCCGCCTGCCTGCTCTTCCTGCTGTTCATCCGGCGCTGGCGGCCGGTCATCTTCCTGGCCGTGGTGATGTTCGGCGAACTGGCCGCGTTCCTGGCCGCCGCCGCGGTGGTCAAGCGGCCGCGGCCGTACGTGCATCACCTCGACCACCACCTGCCCACCTCGGCCTACCCGTCCGGGCACGTGGCCGCCACCTGCTGCCTGTACATCGCGATCGCGATCGTGGTCATCGGGCACGCCCGCGGCTGGTGGCGCTGGCTGTTCCTGGCCCCGGCGATCGTCATGCCGGTGCTCATCGCGCTGTCCCGGATGTACCGCGGTGAGCATCACCCCACCGACGTCGCGGGCAGCCTGATCTTCGCCGCGCTCTGGCTGACCGCGGCCACGCTACTGATCAAGCCGAACGCGGTGCAGCGCCACGATGCCCCGCGGGCCGCCCGGACCGACCGCCGGACGCTCACCGGGCGGATCGCGTCCCGGCTGCCTGTCTAGCCGGGCCGGGTCCGCGCCAGGAGCAGCCGGGAACATCGGCCGGGCATCCGGCATTGAATACTCGTGACCCTCACCGACCTGCTCCCTGCCGACGCCGCGCCGGACAGCCTGTTCGACACGTTCGCCGGCTGGGCCAAGGAGCAGGGGCTGGCCCTCTACCCGCATCAGGAAGAGGCGCTGATCGAGGTGGTGTCCGGGGCCAACGTCATCCTGTCCACGCCGACCGGCTCGGGCAAGAGCCTGGTCGCCATGGGCGCCCACTTCGCCGCGCTGGCCGAGGGCCGCCGCTCGTTCTACACCGCGCCGATCAAGGCCCTGGTGTCGGAGAAGTTCTTCGCGCTGTGTGCCGCGTTCGGCCCGCATAACGTCGGCATGATGACCGGGGACGCCAGCGTCAACGCCGCCGCCCCGATCATCTGCTGCACCGCCGAGGTGCTGGCCAGCATCGCGCTGCGGGACGGCGCCGACGCCGACGTCGGCCAGGTGGTGATGGACGAGTTCCACTACTACGCCGACCCGGAGCGCGGCTGGGCCTGGCAGGTGCCGATCATCGAGCTGCGCCGTGCCCAGTTCGTGCTGATGTCCGCGACGCTCGGCGACGTCACCCGGTTCGAGGCCGACCTGGCCCGGCGCACCGGCCGGCCGACGGCGGTGGTCAAGTCGGCCGAGCGGCCGGTGCCGCTGATCTACTCCTACGTCACCACGCCGCTGCATGAGACGCTGGAAGAACTGCTGACCACGCACCAGGCCCCGGTGTACGTGGTGCACTTCACCCAGGCCGCCGCGCTGGAGCAGGCCCAGGCGCTGATGAGCGTGAACGTCTGCTCGCGGGCGGAAAAGGACGAGATCGCCGCGATGATCGGCGGGTTCCGGTTCACCGCGGGCTTCGGCAAGACGCTGTCCCGGCTGGTCCGGCACGGCATCGGGGTGCACCACGCGGGCATGCTGCCCAAGTACCGGCGGCTGGTGGAGACGCTGGCCCAGGCCGGGCTGCTCAAGGTGATCTGTGGCACGGACACCCTGGGCGTGGGCATCAACGTGCCGATCCGCACCGTGGTGTTCACCGCGCTGTCCAAGTACGACGGGTCGAAGACCCGGCTGCTGCAGGCCCGCGAGTTCCACCAGATCGCCGGGCGGGCGGGCCGGGCCGGCTTCGACACCACCGGCCGGGTCGTGGTGCAGGCCCCGGAGCACGTCGTCGAGAACGAGAAGGCGCTGGCCAAGGCGGGCGACGACGCGAAGAAGCGGCGCAAGGTGGTGCGCAAGAAGCCGCCCGAGGGCTTCGTGTCCTGGGGCCAGCCCACGTTCGACCGGCTGGTCGCCGCCGACCCGGAGCCGCTGACGTCCAGCTTCCGGGTCAGCCACGCCATACTGCTGAACGTCATCGGCCGCCCGGGCGACGCGTTCACCGCCATGCGGCACCTGCTCACCGACAACCACGAGGACCGGGCCGCGCAACGCCGGCACATCCACCAGGCCATCGCCATCTACCGCGCGCTGCTGGCCGGGGGAGTGGTGGAACGGCTGGCCGAGCCGGACGCCGAGGGCCGGCAGGTCCGGCTCACCGTGGACCTGCAGTTCGACTTCGCGCTGAACCAGCCGCTGTCCCCGCTGGCGCTGGCCGCGATCAGCCTGCTCGACGCCGAGGCGCCGGACTACCCGCTGGACGTGGTGTCGGCCATCGAGGCCACCCTGGACAACCCACGGCCGGTGCTGTCCGCGCAGCAGTTCAAGGCGCGCGGCGAGGCGGTGGCCCAGATGAAGGCGGACGGGGTGGACTACGACACCCGGATGGACCTGCTGGAGTCGGTCAGCTACCCGAGGCCGCTGGATGACCTGCTGGAGGCGGCCTACAACATGTACCGGCGCGGGCACCCGTGGGTGGCCGACTACGAGCTGGCGCCCAAGTCGGTGGTCCGGGACATGTACGAGCGGGCCATGACGTTCACTGAGTACGTGGCGTTCTACGGCCTGTCCCGCACCGAGGGCATGGTGCTGCGTTACCTGGCCGACGCGTACAAGGCGCTCCGGCAGACCGTGCCGGACGAGGCCAAGACCGAGGAACTGACCGACCTCATCGAGTGGCTCGGCGAGCTGGTCCGCCAGGTCGACTCCAGCCTGCTGGACGAGTGGGAGCGGCTCCGCGACCCGTCCGGCGCGCTGGCCAGCACGGCGCCGGCCAAGCCGCAGGCCGTCACCGGCAACCCCCGCGCCTTTCGTGTCCTGGTCCGCAACGCCCTGTTCCGCCGGGTCGAGCTGGCCGCGCTCGGGCGTTATGCGGAATTGGCTGAGCTGGATGCCGAGGCCGGCTGGGACGCCGCGGCCTGGGAGGCGGCGGTGGAGCCGTATTTCGAGGTGCACGACGAGATCGGCACCGGTGCGGACGCGCGCGGCCCGGCGCTGCTCATCATCGACGAGGGCCAGGATCGCTGGCGGGTCCGGCAGATCTTCGATGACCCGGCCGGTGACCACGACTGGGGGATCAGCGCGGAGGTCGACCTGGCCGCATCGGCCGAGGCTGGCGAGGCGGTGCTCCGGGTCACCGAGGTAGGCCAGCTGTAACCCGGAGGGCGACGAGCTAACCACAGCCTGGCAGCGCCAGCGAGGCGGGGGCGATACCGCGCTGCTGAGGCGGGACCCGCCGGAGGCGGGTGCTCGCCGAGCCGGCGCTGGCGCGAAGCGGCGATCGGGCGGTCCTGGGGGTCGTCCCCCCGGGCTAACAGAGCGACACGCGGACCGGACCGGGATCACCGGGAATGCCGTATCCGTCAGGCATCATGGCGCTGACAGCCCCCACCGGTCGCCTTCCCCTGGATCGGAGTGCGCGCGCCGCGATGCGACTGATCCACACCTCAGACTGGCACCTGGGCCGCACGCTGCACGGCGAGAACCTGCTCGGCCACCAGGAAGCGTTCCTGGACTGGCTGCTGGCCGAAGCGGTGGCGCACCAGGCTGACGCCGTGCTGGTGGCCGGGGACGTCTACGACCGGGCGGTGCCGCCCACCGACGCGGTCAAGATCCTCGACCGCGCCCTGCTCCGGTTCGCCAGCAAGGGCATCCCGATGGTGCTGACCAGCGGCAACCACGACTCGGCGGTCCGGCTCGGCTTCGGCTCCGGGCTCAGCGAGGCGGCGGCATCGACCTGCGCACGTCGCTGGCTGACGCGGCCCGCCCGGTGCTGCTGTCCGACGAGCGCGGCCCGGTGGCCATCTACGGCGTCCCCTACCTGCTGCCCGACGCGGTCCTGGCCGAGCTGGACTGCGGGCGGTCCCATGAGGCGGTGCTGACCGCGGTCACCGCGCGGATCCGCCAGGACGCCGCGGACCGCGGCATCGACCGCACCGTTGTCCTGGCGCACGCGTTCGTCACTGGCGCGCGCCCCACCGATTCTGAACGCGACATCCGGGTCGGTGGCGTCGCTGACGTCCCGGCCGGCGTGTTCGATGGGTTCAGTTACGTGGCCCTGGGGCATCTGCACGGCCAGCAGCAGGTAGGCCCGGTGGTGCGCTACTCCGGGTCACCGCTGGCCTTCTCGTTCGGCGAGAAGAACCACGCGAAGTCGGTCACGCTGGCCGAGCTCGACGCCGCCGGGCAGGTCACGCTGACCCAGCTGGCCACGCCGGTGCCGCGCCCGCTATGCGAAGTCCGCGGCCGTCTCGATGACCTGCTGGCCCGGGCCGACGATGATCTCGCCGGGCTGGCCGGGGCCTGGGTCAAGGCGGTGCTGACCGACCCGGTGCGCCCGGCCGCCCCGATGGAGCGGCTGCGCGAGAAGTGGCCGCACACCCTGGTGCTCGACTTCGACCCGGAGGGCGGCCTGCCCGGGGCGGCCGCCGACCTGGAGCGGCTGGCCGCGGCGACCGATCCCGCCGAGATCTGCGGCCTGTTCGTCGAGTTCACCAGCGGCGGCCCGGCGGACGACGCGCAGCGCGCGGTACTGCGCGCGGCCGTCGAGGCCGCCCAGCACGCGGAAGCGGCCGCCTGATGCGGCTCAACTGCCTGGAGATACGGGCGTTCGGCCCGTACGCCGCCGCGCAGCGGATCGATTTTTCCCGGCTGGCGGCCAGCGGCCTGTTCCTGCTCGAAGGGCCGACCGGGGCGGGCAAGACGACGATCCTGGACGCGATCACGTTCGCGCTCTACGGCGGGCTGGCCGGCACGGACGCGGCCGAGGACCGGCTCCGCTCACACTTCGCGCCGCCGGACGCGGAGCCCTCGGTCACGCTGGAGTTCTCGGTGCCGGGGTGGCGCACCGGGTGCGCCGGGTGCCAGAGCATCAGCGGCCCAAGAAGCGCGGCGCGGGCTTCACCACCGAGGCCGCGCAGGTGCACCTGGAGCGCCGCGAGGGGGACAGCTGGGTCAGCCTGACCGGCAGCAAGGCCGAGGCCGGTGAGCTGATCACCGAGCTGATCGGGCTCAACCGGGCCCAGTTCACCCAGGTCATCCTGCTGCCGCAGGGCGAGTTCGCCAGATTCCTGCGGGCCGCGGATGAGAGCGCCGGGTGCTGCTGTCCAAGCTGTTCGGCACTCAGCTCTACGACCGGATCACCGGCTGGCTGGACCAGCAGCGGGCCGCCGCGCAGCGGGACCGGGCGCAGGCCAGCGCGGCCATCGACGTGGCGGTGTCGGCCGCGGCCGAGTCGGCCGGGCTGGACGGCGCCGCGCGCGGCGAGCTGCTCGGGCTGCCGCCCGCCGAGCGGGCCACCCGGCTCAAGGAACTCAGCGCCGACCTGGCCGGGCATGCCGCGGTCACCGCGGACGGGCTGGAGGTGGCCGCCGCCCGGACCGCCGAGCTGGTGGCCGCCTGCGAGCAGGCCAGGCAGCAGTCGGCCGTGATGACCAGGCTGACCACGGCGGCCAGCCGGCTGGCCGGGCACGAGGCGGCCCGCGACCAGCACGAGGACCAGGCCGCCCGGCTGGCCGCGGCGCAGCGCGCCGAACCGGTCCGGCCGCTGCTCGCCGCCCTGGCCGAGGCGGATCAGGCGGTGACCACGGCGGCTGCGGCGCTGGGCCAGCTCAGCCCCGGACCGGACGGGATCGCTGACCGCGGCACAGGTCCTCGACCGGGCGCAGGCCGCCGAGCAGGCCGCGGCGGCGCTGCAGCACTTGGCCGCGGCCGAGGCTGAGCTGCCCGGACGGCTGGCCACCCTGGACGGCCTGCGGCAGGCCGCGGCGGACGCGGACCAGCTGGTCAGCTCGCTGGAAGCCGCGCAGCAGCAGCTGCCGGACCGGATCGCCGCGCTGGACGAGCAGCTGGCCGCGGCCCGGCTGGCCGGCGCGGAGCTGGGTGTGCTGCGCGAGCAGCAGACCGCGGTCAGCCGGCGGGCATCGGCCGCGGCCCGGCTGGCCGGGCTGGAGCAGCGGCTGGCCGCGCAGGACGCCGCGCTGCGCGACGCGGTGGACACCCATCAGGCCCTGGTCGATGAGCACCAGCGGCTGATGGAGGCCCGGCTGGCCGGGATGGCGGCCGAACTGGCCAGCCAGCTGGCCGATGGGCTGCCCTGCCCGGTCTGTGGTTCGGCCGCGCATCCCGCCCCGGCCCAGGCACGTGACGGGCTGGTCTCCGCCGCCGACGTGTCCGGCGCGGCCGGCCGGCGGGACGCCGCGTCCGGCGAGCGGAGCCGGCTGGCTGACGAGCGGGACGCGCTGGCCAGTGACGTCGCTGCCTGCGCGGCGGTGGCCGACGGCGGGACCGGGGCCGGGCTAGCCGCCGAGGCCGCCGCCCTGGCCGGGCAGGTGGCCGACGCGGAGCAGGCCGCCGCGGACGCAGACCGGCTGGCCGCCGAGCTGGCCGGGCGCCGGGCCGAGCAGGACCGGGTCGGCGCCGAACTGCGCGACGCGGTGGCGGCCATGGCGGCCGGGCAGGCCCAGGCGAGCTCGGCGGGCGACGATGTGGCGGCGGTACAGCGGGACATCGCCGCCGCCGCGCAGGGCCATCCGACGGTGGCCGCGCGGCAGGCGGCGCTGCGCACCGCGGCCGCGGCCGACCGGAAGCTGGCCGCCACGCTGGACACGCTGGCCGTGGCCCGCGCCGAGCAGGCCAGGGCCCAGGCGCGGGCCAGCCAGGAATCGGCCGCCCGCGGGTTCGCCCAGCCGGACCAGGCCGCCGCGGCGCTGCTCAGCCCGGCGCAGCAGGACGAGCTGGCCGTCCAGGTGACCGCGTGGACCGAGACGCTGGCCGGGCTGCGCGCCGCGGTTGCCGCCGACGACCTGGCCGGGCTCGACCCAGCCCAGGCTGACCAGGTGCACGAGGCGGCCCGCACCGCCGCGGCCGCGCTGGCCCGGGCCGGGGAGGCCGAGCGGGAGGCACGGGTCGCGCACCAGGGCTGGACCACGCGGGCGGTCCGGCTGGACCAGCGGCTGGCCGAGCTGGACCTGGCCCAGCAGGACGCGGACCGGCTGGACGAGCAGACCGCCCCGGTGATCAGCCTGGCCGGGCTGGCCAAGGGCATGGAGGGGCACCGCCGGGTGGCGCTGACCACCTACGTGCTGCGGCACTGGTTCGGCCAGGTGGTCGCGGCGGCCAACGTGCGGCTGGCCGCCATGTCGTCCGGCCGCTATGAGCTGCGGCGCACCGACGAGGCCGGGTCGCGGCGGGAACGGGCCGGGCTCACCCTGGCCGTGATCGACCGGCATACCGGCGCGGAACGCAGCCCGCGGTCGCTGTCTGGCGGGGAGACGTTCTACACCTCGCTGGCGCTGGCCCTCGGGCTGGCCGACGTGGTCCGGGCGGAGGCCGGCGGGGTGGACCTGGACACGCTGTTCATCGACGAGGGCTTCGGCGCGCTGGACACCGAGACGCTGGACCAGGTGATGGCGGTCATCGACGAGCTGCGCGACCGCGGCCGGGTGGTCGGCATCGTGAGCCACGTGGCCGACCTGAAGGACCGGGTGCCGGAACGGCTCGAAGTACGACGAGTCCCGGACGGCTCCTCGGCCGTCCGGGTCGTCGCCTGAGCCTGGCCGCGCTGCCGCCCGGCCTGATTCCCACCAGGCACTATGCTGGTCCCCGCATGGCAGGGGACGCGGACATGCAGGGGGCACAAGGTTGAAGCTCGCGGAGTGGGCCCGGGCCGGGCTCAAGCAGCCCCGGGTGACCAAGATGAGCGTCGCGGTACTGGCCGCGCTGGTGCTCGCGGTAACCGCGGCGGGCACGGCGGCCGCGCTGACCACCTCGCCGTCCCGGCCCGCGCTGGCTGGCCATGCCCGGCTGCCGGTCGCCTACAACGGCCTCGACGGCTGGCAGCACGGCCTGGCCCGGCTGTCGGTGATCTACGTCGGCGGCAGCACCGCGTTCATGCGCATCAAGCACTGGTCGCACTGGTCCGCCGCGGCCGCCTCGACCCGGGGCACGCTCTGGGTGGACAACTGCCGGCCGGACTGCGCGTCCGGGCACTTCCGCACCTACCCGGCCCAGGTTTCGCTGTCCCGGGTGGCGGACCGGAAGGGTGTCCGGTTCTTCTCCCGGATGCGGCTGCGCTACCAGCACGACGGGCCGCGTGACTACGGGTACCGCTGGGGCACCTACCCGGGCGCCACCGTCCCGCTCTGGGTCGGCGGCCCAGCCTGAGCAGCAGCTAGGTTCGCCTGGCGCACACCGGGTTCGCATCTCGCACGCCATCAGGACCGGCTTGACATTTCCGTATATCCGTGTGATCGTACGGGTATACGGAGGTGGAGTGCGTGTCCCCGCGTGATCATGATCATCCAGTCGACCAGCAACGGGTGGCTGCCGCCCGGGCCGACGCGCTGTCGGTCGGCGACGCCGGGCGGCTGGCCGGCCTGCTCGGGCTGCTCGCCGACCCGGTGCGCTCGCGCATCCTGTTCGCCCTGGTCGCCGCCGGTGAGCTGTGCGTCGGGGACCTGGCCCTGGCTCTCGACGTGACCGAAGACCAGGTGTCCTACGCGGTGAAGATGCTCCGGCTGGCCGGGCTGGTCAGTTTCCGCAAGGACGGCCGGGTCGTCTTCTACCGGCTCAGCGACGGCTTCCCGCATCAGCTGCTCGAGCACTGCCTGCGCCAGTTGCTGACCATCGCCGCCGCGGAGGCGGACTGATGCCGGTGCTCGACGCGCTGGGCCACGCGCTGGGCGTGGCGGGCTCGATGACCTGGCAGGTCACCTGGTCGCTGATCCTCGGATTCACGCTGTCCGCGGTGGTGCAGGCGGTGGTCCGCCGGTCCACCGTGGTCCGGCTGCTCGGCAATGACCGGCCGGCCGCGCTGGCCCGGGCCACCGGGCTCGGGGCGGCCTCCTCGTCCTGCTCGTACGCGGCCGTGGCGCTGGCCCGCTCGCTGTTCCGCAAGGGCGCCAGCTTCACCGCCGCCATGGTGTTCGAGATCGCCAGCACCAACCTGGTCATCGAGCTGGGCATCATCCTGGCCCTGCTCATCTCCTGGCAGTTCACCCTGGCCGAGTTCATCGGCGGCCCGATCATGATCGTGTTGCTGGCGGTGGCGTTCCGGCTGTTCGTCCGGGCCAGGCTGATCGACGCGGCCCGCGAGCAGGCCGACAAGGGCCTGGCGGGCGCCATGGAGGGGCACGCCGCGATGGACATGAGCATCTCCTCCGGCGGGAGCTTCTGGCGCCGGCTGATCAGCCGGGATGGTTACACCGCGGTCAGCCAGATCTTCGTGATGGAGTGGGCCGCCGTGATCCGCGACGTGGTCATCGGCCTGCTCATCGCCGGTGCGGTCGGCGCCTGGGTGCCGAACTCGTTCTGGCAGCACCTGTTCCTCACCGGGCACCCGGTGGCCGCCCGGCTGTGGGGGCCGGTCATCGGCCCGGTGATCGCGGTGCTCAGCTTCGTCTGCTCGATCGGCAACGTGCCGCTGGCCGCGGTGCTGTGGAACGGCGGGATCAGCTTCGGCGGGGTGGTCTCGTTCATCTTCGCCGATCTGATCATCATCCCGATCCTGATCATCTACCGGAAGTACTACGGCACCCGGATGATGCTGGTGCTGCTGGCCACGTTCTACGCGACCATGGTGCTGGCCGGCTACATCGTCGAGTTCCTGTTCAGCGGGCTCGGCCTGGTGCCGGCCGAGCGGACCGCGAAGGTCACCGAGGTGGCCGTGCAGTGGAACTACACCACCATCCTCAACATCATCTTCCTGCTGGTCGCCGCGGCGTTGCTGATCCGCTTCTTCCGGACCGGAGGACCCGCGATGATGCGGATGATGGGCGGCGGCCCGGACGAGCACGAGCATCACGCGCATTCGGCGCATGCGCACGGCGGCTGACCTGGGAGCTTGCCCAATCACTGTATGTGTGCATAGAGTGACGTAAAGTCACTAGGTGGCATGGGGGGCGCCATGTCTAGTCCGGGCAACGCGGAGTACCAGGCAGCGCAGGCGGGCCAGGGACCGGCCGCACCGGAACCGGACTTCCCGGCCATCTTCGAGGCGCTCCCCGGGTCGTTCCTGGTACTCAGCCCGGACCTGGTCATCCTGGCCGCCACCGCGGCCTACCGGCGGGACAGCCGGGCCACCGGGGACGCCCTCATCGGGCGGCCGATCCTGGAAGTGTTCCCGGACCGCCCGGACCCCGGTGGCCTGGTCATCCTGCGCGCCTCCCTGGACCGGGTGATGACCAGCCACGAAGCCGACACGATCGCGGTGCGGCGGTACGACCTGGGCCCGATGGGCGCCGAGCCGGACACCCGGTACTGGAGCCTGGTCAACGTCCCCGTGCTGGGCGCCGGTGGCCGGCTCGACTACCTCGTGCACTGGCTGGACGACGTGACCGACCTGGTCGGGCAGGCGGGCGACGCGGACTGGGCGGTGTCACCGGCGGGCGGCGCGGGGGCCCGGACGGTGGCCGCCCTGCTGGCCCGGACCCGGGAGCTGCAGGAGGCTAACCGGGCGCTGGAACTGGCCAACCAGGCGCTGCACGACGCTTACGACGCGAAGAAGGAATTGGTTGAACCGGCTCAGCCACGAACTGCGTACCCCGCTGAACACCATGCTCGGCTTCGGCGAGCTGCTCAGCATGGACGACATCAGCGCCCGGCACCGCGAATGGACCAGCATGACGCTGCAGGCTGGCCGTCAGCTGGTGCAGTTGCTCGATGAGGTGGGCGACGCCGCCCGGATCGAGGCGCGGACGCTCAGCCTGTCGCTCGGCGCGGTGCGGCTCGACGCCGTCATCTCCGACGTGCTGGAACTCATCCGGCCGCTCGCCATGTCCTGCGGCGTGCGGCTGGCCGTGGCCCCGGCGCTGGACGGCACCGCGTTCGTCCGCGCCGATGAGCAACGGCTCCGCCAGGTCCTGCTCAACCTGCTGGACAACGCGGTGAAATACAACCACCCGGCGGGTACCGTCGCGGTGACCGCGGCACGGCAGCCGGGCGACCGGTTCCGGATCTGCGTCACCGATACCGGCCGCGGCGTCGCCGCCCAGGATCTCGCACCGATGTTCCGGCCCTTCGAGCGGCTCGATGCCGCCCAGGCTGGGGTGACCGGGACCGGGCTGGGCCTGGCGCTGTCCCGCGACCTGACCGAGGCGATGGGCGGTACCGCCGGGGTCAGCAGCACGCCGGGGGAGGGCAGCACGTTCTGGATCGAGCTGCCCGCCACCGAGCCGATGGCCGTGGCCCAGCTGGCCATCCAGCGCGACGAGATCGTCCGCAGCCGCGCCTACCCCGCCCCGCGGACCGTGCTGTACGTCGAGGACATGGTGGAGAACCTGCGGCTGGTCGAGCAGATCCTCAGCCAGCGGCCGTCGGTCACCGTGCTGGCCGCCATGCTCGGCGGGGTGGCACTCGACCTGGCCCGCCAGCACCGGCCGGACGTCATCCTGCTCGACCTCAACCTGCCCGACATGGCCGGCGAGGCGGTGCTGGCCGAACTCCGGGCCAACCCCGCCACCTGCGACATCCCGGTCGTGATCCTCAGTGCGGACGCCACCCAGCAGCGGGCCGAGCAGGCCCGGGCCGAGGGCATCCAGGCCTACCTGACCAAGCCCATCGACGTGCAGGGCCTGCTCCAGGCGCTGGACAGCATCCTGGACGAGGCGCCCGCCGAGGCACCCGCGGCAGCCGAGCCGCAGGCCGCCGGGGACGCCGCGGCGGCCTGGGGCACCAGGCCGGGCACCTGGCCGGGCCGCTGATCCCGGCCTGGCCGGTCATCGCGGCCGGCCCGGCTAGCCCGGGGCGGCGCGCGGCGGGAGCCCGCGGCGGAGCACCTCCAGCAGGTCGTCGAGCACGTCGTCGGGCACCTGGCCGCCCGCGGTCCAGTCCGCCCAGCGCATCCCGATGAAGTTGCCGATCCCGGTGTACATGTACGCGATGACCTCAGGGTCGTACTGCGCGTCCACCTCCCCGGCCAGCTGGGCCTGGCGTACCCCGCGGGCGTAGCCCCGGGCCAGGTGCTCGTAGTACTCGCGGAACAGGCCGGGCGCCACGAACTCCGACTCGCGCACGATCCGGTCCATCCACGGCCGCTCGGACAGCATGTCGAAGAACGCACGGAACGAGGCCCGCTCGTGCTCCCGCTGGCCCGGCCCGGCCTGCTCGATGGCCTCCTTCATGGCCATCCGCAGATCGGCGTTGAGCTGGCGCACCACCGCGGTGAAGATCTCCGCCTTGGAGCCGAAGTGGGCGTAGAAGCTGCCGGTGGCCATGCCGGCCCGGGCACAGATGTCGGCCACCGTGGTCCGCTGGTAGCTCCGCTCGCCGAACAGCTTCTCGGCGGCGGCCAGCAACCGCTCGGCCGGCGGCTGCCCGCGATCCTCGGGCAGCCGCCGGCTCGGTGCGACGGCCACGCCTGCTACCCCCGTCCGGGTTCCGACACCGGGCCCGGCATCAGCGGGCGCCCCGTGCGTATGTTAGGGCATCCCACTGGCCGGGGCGGCGGGCGCGGAGCCGGTGTAGGTGGTAACCGGGCTGGTCGGGGACGTGGTGGTGGTCAGCACCGGGCCCTGCTGCACGATGACCCCGTTCTTGATCACACCGATGTAGGCCCCCGTCATCCCGGAGTGCCCGGTGGCCGAGTAGGCGTACGGCGCCACCGCCGGGCCCTGCGGCAGGCCGGCCTCGATCGCCTTGACCAGGTCTTCCCGGGTCGGGTTCCGGCCGGCCTTGAGCATGGCCTGGACGAACGTGTAGGCGACCGCCTCACCGAACAGCACGTTGCCGTCGAACGGCAGCTTCGGGATGTACTGGTCGTGGATCTTCTTGAACAGCGCGATCCAGGAGTTGCCCGCGTCGCCCAGCGGTGGGCAGGTAGCCGTCGGTGATGATGCCCTGGGTCAGCGCGTTGCCGGACACCTTGGCCCCGCCCTGCTTGGCGTACGCCTCGAGCAGCCCAGCCAGCGTGATCGGGTCGGCCCCCACGTCGCGAAACGACATATGTCGGGCTGAACCCGAGCTTGAGGCTGTTCAGCTTGAGCAGCGCGGTGAACGCGGGCACGCTGAACGACACGACGACCTTGGCGCCGGACGCCTTGAGCGCCGCCACCTGCGGGCCGACGTTGATGTTGGTCGGGTCGTAGCTCTGCCCGGCTGACCACGTCGGCCTTCGGGATCTCCATGTCGAGACCCTTCACGCCGTCCTTGCCGAACTCGTCGTCCTGGTAGAAGTAGCCGATCTTCTGCCCGGCGAAGTGCTGCTTGATGTAGCTGCCCAGGATCTTGCCCTCGCGGACGTAGTCGAGCTGCCAGCCGAACGTGTCCGGCCAGGTGGACGGGCTGTTCCAGCACTCGCAGCCGGAGGCGACGAACACGTCCGGCACCTTCTCCGAGTTGAGGAACGGCGCCACCGCCAGGTGGGTGGGCGTGCCCAGCCCATCGAAGATCGCGTACACGTTGTCCTGCAGCACCAGCTGCTTGACCACGGACACCGTGTCGGTCGGGTTGTACTGGTCGTTGAGGTACTTGTAGACGATCTTCCGCCCGTCCACCCCGCCGTGCGCGTTGACGTAGGCGAAGTAGGCGTTCGACGCGGGCGCGATCTCGTCGTACCCGGGCGCGGCCACCCCGGTCAGCGGCTGGTGACTGCCGATCGTGATGGTGGTCGCGGTGATGCCCGGCGCCGACGCGGTCAGCGCGGTGCTCTTGCCGCCCGAGCTGGAGCCGCCGCTTGAGCCGCAGGCGCTGAGCACCAGCGCGACGGCCGCCGTGGCGGCGACAGCGGGCAGGCCGACCCGGTGAGATTTGTTCATATCGACCCTTCTTCCTGGTGTTCGCTGGCTGACGCGCGGGGCTGCGGGGCTGGCGCGGTGGGCGGGCGGCCGTCATCCGGCCGGGCCCGGCCGCGCCAGTGCGGACGGGGCACCCGGGCGGCCAGCAGCTGGTACAGCCGGATCAGCCCGCCCTGGATGCCGTTGGGGAACAGGAGCATGACGACGACGAGCACGACGCCGTACGCGGCGACCGGGATGTTGGACCCGGCCGAGCTGGACAGGCCGTGGCTGGTGGCCACGTCCATCACGTAGGTGGGCACCAGGACCAGCACGAGGCTGCCCCACACCGCGCCGGCCAGGCTGCCCAGGCCGCCGAGCACCGCCCCGGTGAGCAGCGCGACGGACAGCGTGAGCGTGTACGCGCCGGGCGAGACGATCGACGTGGTCAGCGCCAGCAGCACGCCGGCCAGCCCGGCACACGCCGCGCTGACCACGAACGCGAGCACCCGGAGCCGGGCCACGTTCAGCCCGGCCAGCGCGGCGGCGACCTCGTCGTCGCCGGCCGCCCGCCAGGACCGGCCGACCCGGCTGCGCCCCAGGTTGGCCAGCAGCACCAGGGTGATCAGCGCGCAGCCACAGGTCAGCCAGGACTGCCAGCGGGTCAGCGGGAAGCTGGGGCCGAGGAAGCCGGGCGTGTTGGCCACCACACTGAGCCCCTGGTCGCCGCCGAACAGGCTGTTGTCGCTGAGCGCCAGCGACGGCAGGGCCACCGCCAGCAGCAGGGTGGCGCCCGCCAGGTACGGGCCGCGCAGCCGGGCCGCCGCCACGCCGACCACCGCGCCACTGAGCGCGGTGATCACGGTGCTGGCCACCAGCACGGCGGCCAGCGGCCAGTGCAGGTGCAGCATCAGCAGGGCGGCGGAGTACGCGCCGATGGCCATGAACGCGCCGTTCCCCAGGGAGATCTGGCCGCTGAGCCCGACCAGCGCGGTCAGCCCGGCCACCGCGATCACGTAGCAGGCAATCTCGGCGATCTGGTAGTCGCGGAACGGGTCCAGCCGGATGGTGAGCAGCACCAGGACCACGGCGAGGACGACCGCGGCGGCCAGATGGCGGAGCAGGGTCATCGGTCACACCTGCCGGGTGGCCGGGGCGGAGAACAGGCCCTCGGGCCGGATCATCAGCACTACCACCAGCGCGGCCAGGCCGAACAGCGGGACCAGATCCGAGCCGAGGTAGCCGCCGACATAACTGAGCGCGACGCCGAGGATGAGGCCGCCCGCCACCGCGCCGGCCGGGCTGTCCAGCCCGCCGATCACCGCCGCGGTGAAGCCGAGCACGAAGATCGAGTCCATGCTGTTCGGGTACAGGAACGTGGACGGCGACACCAGCACGCCGGCCAGCGCGCCGATCAGCCCGGCCAGCGCCCAGCCCAGGGTGAGCATCCGGCCGACCCGGACCCCGAGCAGCCGGGCCACCGGCGGGCTGAACGCGGCCGCGCGCAGCCGCAGCCCGACCGCGGTGTACCGGAACAGCGCGGCCAGCAGCAGCGCGGCGATCAGCACGGCCACCGCGACGAACACGTCGTTGGCGGAGATGCCGAGCGCGGCCGAGCCGATGTGCAGCCCGTTGATCGAGAACGCGGCCGGGAATGACCGGTACTGGCCGCCGTAGATGACACCGGCCACGCCCTCCAGGAAGATGAGCAGCCCGATCGTCACGATGATGGCGTTGAGTGGAGGCTTGTTTTCCACCGGGCGGATCACCAGCCGCTCGATCACGCCGCCGAGCAGCAGCCCGGCCAGCAGCGCCACGGCGAAGCCGGCCCAGTACGACCCGGTGCGGTTGATCACCTCGAAGGCCAGGTAGGTGGTGAACATGGCCATGCCGCCCTGGGCATAGTTGAGGACCCGGGTGGCCCGCCAGATCAGCACCAGGGACAGCGCGATCGCGGCATAGATCATGCCGACGCTGAGCCCGCCCAGGGTCAGCTGGCCGAGTTCTGCCACCGGACGCCTCCTCAGAATCCCAGATAGTGCTGACGAAGCTGGACGTCGGCGGCCAGCGCGGCCGCCTCCGCGGTGGCCACCACCTGGCCGAGGTTGAGCACCACGCCCTGGTCGGCGATGCTCAGCGCGCTGCGGGCGTTCTGCTCGACCAGCAGCACGGTCAGGCCGGTCTCGCGCAGCTCCGCGGTCAGCCGCATGACCTGCGCCACTACCCGGGGGGCCAGGCCGAGCGAGGGCTCGTCGAGCAGCAGCACCCGGGGCTGGGCCATCAGCGCCCGGGCGATCACCAGCATCTGCCGCTCGCCACCGGACAGCGTGGCAGCGGCCCGCCGTCGCCGGTCGGCCAGCACCCGGAACCGCTGGTAGGCCTCGGCCAGCGCGGCGGCCCGCGCCTCCCGGCCGCGCCGCCACAGCGCACCCAGCCGCAGGTTCTCCTCCACGGTGAGCTCGCCGATCACGCCCTGGCCCTCCGGCACATGCGCCACCCCGCTGCGGGCCATGTCCTCCGGCGCGCGGCCGGTCATGTCCCGGCCGTGCAGCAGCACCCGGCCGCCGCGTGGCCGGATCACGCCGCTGATCGCGCGCAGCAGCGTGGTCTTGCCCGCGCCGTTCGCGC
>CAVWSA010000033.1:0-31957 GCA_963757545.1 uncultured Actinomycetes bacterium
AGCATGACCAGCGCGGCGGTGGCGGCCACCCCGGCCAGCAGCAGGGCGGGCGCCTTCCAGCCGCGGAACGAGCCGCGCGCCCCAGGCGACGCCGAGCAGGTACGGCGCCGGCCAGGGGCCGCCACGTTCAGCCAGCCCAGCCAGGCCGGGCCGCCGAGACCGAAGCGGGCCGCGTCAACCCCGGCCACCAGCGCGGCGGGCAGCACCGCGGCCCAGGCGCCGAGGCGGCGCACCAGCGCCGCCGCAGAGCGGGGTCAGCGCGGTCAGCCCGGCGAACACGCACAGGAACCACAGCGGGTCGAGCACCAGGGTGACCAAGGTGTGCACGGTGGCCGCCCGGCACCCCGCCGAGCAGCATGAGCCACGGTGGGGAGCGGGACCCGGACCGCGGCCAGCACGGCCACCGGGCGGCTCAGCCGGGCCATCCGCTTACCCGGCCAGGCCAGGTAGCCGCCCTTGTAGCTGATCGCCGCGGCGTAGCGGCCGACCAGGAAGAAGATGGCCAGCGTCTGGAAGATCCAGGACACCGGGGCCAGCGCGGGCATGGCTTGCAGCGGGCTCGTGTCGGACAGCTTGGTCCCGCCCCCGGAGGGGGACAGCACCAGCGCGGTGACCAGCCAGTGGCCGAAGATCACCCCCGGCGATGGCCAGCGCGCGGAGGGCGTCCACGGTCCGGTCCCGGCAGGCCAGGGTGGCCGCGTCAATACGGGCCCGCAGCCGCACGGATCCGGCACGCGGCGGCTTGCCGCCGCCCGGCGCGGAGGTGGCGATGCGGGGGGTTCCGGGGGTCATCCCCCCGGGCCGGCGCTCGTCATCGGGTCACCTGGCCGGGCTGGCCCAGCGCGATGTAGGCCAGGTTGCGCAGCGCGGCCCCACCCGGGCTGAGGTAACTGCTGTGCCCGTCGCCGCCGCAGCCGAACCGGCGGGCGCCGAACGACGACGACATCGGGTCGGCGCCGAAGCCCACGCCAAGCAGCCGGACGTGTGGCACGTCGCGGATCCAGTCGCCGGACTCGCGGCCCGCCCACACCCGGGCGGTGGTGTCCAGCGACCGCACCGAGGACACGTCCATGCCCGGGACTGCCGTACACCGCGATGTCGGTGACCGGCAGGTGCGGCGCGGCCAGCCCGCAGACCACCGAGCCGTAGCTGTGGCAGAGCAGCGCGACCTGGTCGCCGTCGCGGGCCAGGCTGGTCACCAGCGGGCGCAGCGCCTGGGCGCCCTGCCCGGCGTTGCCCGAGGTGAGCACGGCCAGGCTGAGCAGGCTGGGCGTGCGGGTAGCCGAGCCAGGCGATGATGGCCAGGTGGGCCTGCGGATCCCGCCGGGCGGTCTGGGTCGGCCAGCGCCCGGGCACCGCCGTACGGCGAGGCGGCGCCGCGGGACGCCCAGGTGGCCAGCGAGGTGTCCGAGCCGGGCACCATGATGACCACCCGCCGGGCGGTGGCCAGGTCGCCGAGGACCTGGACGGCCTCGCCCTGGCCGGCCGTGTCGAACGCGAGGAAGTGACCACGGGCGCATCGCGGCCAGATCGTGCGCGTAACCGCGTGGCCAGCCCGGCGGCCACCGCCTCGGCTCGCGCGATGGCCCGCGAGCTGGCGGCGTACCGGGCGGCTAGCGCCTGGTGGTGAGGGCCGGCAGTTTCACCGGCGGGTCGGGCGGCGAGCTGGGCAGCACTGCTGCGGTCAGCGCCAGGATTCCCAGCGGCGGCAGCAGCGGCGATGGCCACGGTCCGGCGGCGTCTCATGGGAGTGTCCTTCCTGGTCCAGCCGGGTTGCTGAGCAGGAAATTACGGAGCCGCGCGTGTGGTCCGCGTCACTCTGCGGAGCCGTTTGCCCGCGTGCCCGGCAGGTACCGGCCGGCTGACCCCGCCGGGTTAGACCACCCCCTACCGGAGTAGGGCCGGACAGATCCCCCGTGCGGGGCACGAAAACCGGCCGTCCCGCACCTACCCTGAGGGCATGACCAGTCGGGAGCCGCTCCGCTTCTGCGCGGGATGGAGCCGGGCATCAGCAACCCGCCGCCGCCCCGCTCGCCGCGGCTGCGCCGCGGGCGGTTCGACCTGGTCGAAGTGGCCGACGCGGTGATCGCGTTGCTCTGCCTCATCCTGACCACCAACTCGCTGGACGGACCAGGACCAGGCGAACGGCAACCCGTACAGCCACCTCACGCTGCTGTTCTACGCGGTCATCGTCAGCCTGCCGCTGCTGGGGCGCACCCGCTTCCCCGCGCTGGCCTGGGCCGCGTCCGCGCTGTCCCTGGTCATCACGTCCACCGGCATCGGTCCCCGGACGCTATCGTCGGCCGTCTACCTGCCAGCCGGGGTTCTGGTCTATGGGCTGTGCCTGTACGCGGTGGCGGTCCGGTCCAGACCTGGTCGCGGTCTCCGCCGGGGTGGTCACCGTCGCCAGCGCGATCTTCATCGACTCACGGACCGCGGTGGGCGCCGTGCTGGCCGCCATCCCGCTGCTGGCCGGGGCCTACATCCGGTCCCGGCGCAGCAGCCGGGTCGAGCTGGCTGAGCAGGCCAAGCAGCACGAGGGCGAGCGCGCCCTGCTGGAGGAGCGGCAGCGCATCGCCCGGGAGATGCACGACATCGTGGCGCACCATATGTCCGTGATCGCCATCCAGGCAGGCCGGCCCGCGCAAGATCGCCGACCCGCCGCCGGAACTGGTCGAGAGCTTCCGTGACATCCGGGCCAGCGCCCTGGACGGGCTGACCGAGCTGCGCCGCCTGCTCGGCGTGCTGCGCACCGGCACCCCGGACACCACGCCGCAGCCCGGGGCTCGGCCAGCTGACCGGGCTGCTCGACTCGGCCCGCAGCGCCGGTGTGCCCGGTCGCGCTGTCGGTCAGCGGCGCTGCCCCGGCCGCTGCCCCAGGGCATGGACCTGTCCGCCTACCGGATCCTGCAGGAAGCGCTGAGTAACGCGATGCGTCATGCGCCAGGATCGACCGTACGGGTGGAAGTGGCTTACTTCCCCAGTTCGGTGGTGATCAAGGTGCGGAACGAGCCCGGATGTGGCCGACCCGCCAGCAACGGGAAACGCGTTCCGGGCGGTGACCGCGGCGGCCGCCGACGGGACCACCCCGGCCAGCCCGGACGGGCGGAGGGACTAGCCCGCTGGGGTCGCCGGGCACGGCATCATCGGGATGCGGGAACGGGGCCGCCATGCTGGGCGGCCAGCTGGAGGCCGCGCCCACCGACGAGGGGTGGCTTCCTGGTCACCGCCGTGCTGCCGGATGCCAAGGATCATCCGGAGGACCTCAGGTGACCGTCCGCGTGGTGATCGCCGATGACCAGGGCATGGTCCGGTCCGGGTTCACCACCCTGCTGAACAGACGAGCCGGACATCGAGGTCATCGGCGAGGCGGTGAACGGCCAGGAGGCGATCGCCCGCGCCGCCCAGCTGCGGCCCGGACGTGCTGCTGATGGACGTGGCGCATGCCGGTGCTGGACGGCTTGCAGGCCACCCGGGAGATCACCGCCATGCCCGGGCGCGCCCCGGGTCCTGGTACTGACCACGTTCGACCTGGACGACTACGTGTACCAGGCGCTGCGCTGGGGGGCCAGCGGGTTCCTGCTCAAGGACGCCTCGGCCCAGGGAACTGGCCGACGCGGTCCGGGTCGTGGCAGACGGCGACGCGCTGCTGCTCCCCGGCGTGACCCGGCGGCTCATCGCCGAGTTCGCCCGGATGGGCGCGCCCCGCGGACCCAGCCGGGGACAGCCTGGACGGGCTGACCGAACGTGAGTGTGAGGTGCTCGCCCTGGTCGCCCGCGGCCTGTCCAACGCGGAGATCGCGGGGCCGCCTGATCGTCGCGGAACAGACGATCAAGACGCACGTCAGCCGGATCCTGATGAAGCTGGGCCTGCGCGACCGCACCCAGGCCGTGGTGCTCGCCTACGAGACCGGCCTGGGTGCCAGCCAGGTGCAGTAGAGCGTGCCAAAGGGGGGCGGGGGCCGAGGGCCCCCCCGGAGGGGGCGGGCAAAGCAAACACGGCGTTTGCGGTGGCCGTGGCTGGGGGGCTGGGCGGTGCTACAACAACATCGGCGGCGAGCATCCGAGCCGCCAGCGGTGGTACCCGGTCACCAACCTGGGCGCGGCCGGCCTGCTGGTGGCGGCAGCGGCCGCCAGCGGCCTGACCGCCGCCGACCTGGGCTGAAAGCCAGGCCAGTGGCGCGCCGGGCTGCGCGGCGCGGCCGGGCCGGCTGCTGCGCTGGCCGCGGCCTGGCTCACCCTGGCCGCGGTACCGGCCACCCGGCCGGTACTGGCCGACCAGCGAATCGCCGGCCTGACCTGGCCCCAGGTGGCCTACCAGGTCACGGTGCGCATCCCGATCGGCACCGTGCTGTGGGAGGAAACCGCGTTCCGCGGTGTGCTGCAGGCCGCGCTGCGCCGGGCGCTGCCCGGGCCGGCCGCGATCGCCGTGACCAGCGGCGTGTTCGGGCTCTGGCACATCCGGCCGACGATCGCCGCGCTGCGCATCAACGGCGTGGCCGCGGGCGGCCCAGGCGGGCTCGGCCAGGGTGGCCGCGGCGGTGGCGGGCACCGCTGCGGCTGGTGGGCTTTTGTCCTGGTTTCGGCATCGTTCGGGTAGCCTGGTCGCGCCGGTGCTGCTCCATCTCACCGCCAACTGCGGTGCCGCGCTGGCCGCCCGCGCCGTGGCGGGTGCACGCCAGGTTCCGGCCGGCCGGTAACGAGATTGCCCGCCCGCCGTAACGACGGCGTGACATTGCCCTGGCCATCCTGAAGTGTGCGGCCCGCCGCGAGGTGATGGCCGCGATGAGTACCTGCGAGGAGGCCCCCATCGACGCGATGCGTGGTCCCGCCGATGCCGGGGCCGCCAGGCAGCCCGCCCGGTGGGCCCCGGGCAGCACGCAGCCGCCGTTCTGCGGTGATCAGTTTCCGCCACTCAGAAGGGCTCGCCGGGCGCGGTGGTCTGCACCAAGCCACCTCACCCGGCGACCGAGCCGCACCTGAACGAGGAGACCGGCTGGGCCTGGCGCAGCGCCAAAGGGGGGCGCCGCGGGGCTGGACTGACGAGCGAGGAACGAGCGAGGAGGGAAGGAGGCGGCTTGGCAGGAGCCCTGGAGGCGCAAAGCAAGCACTGCTAGACCCCTTCGGGGTGTTTCGGCGCCTCGGGCGCGCGGTCCGGCACGGCTTCCGGCACCTTCGGTCCCGGCAGCACCCGGCCTGCGCTGCGGCGCAGGTCTTCGGTCGCGGTGTGCCGCAGGCCCACGCCTTTCGCCCGGATATCGCTCAGCGCGGGCGCCCGGGCGACCAGAATCACGCCCGCCACGAGAGCCACGATCCCGGCCGCCTGGAGCGCGATCAGCGGCGGCGTGATGCGGATCACGTCACCGAAGACGACCACCCCCAGCAGGATGCCGACCACCGGTTCACCGGCGGTGATGCCGGGCAGCGAGGCGTGCAGCGGCGCGGCGCTGAACGAGCTCTCCATGAGCCAGAGCGCCAGCAGCGCCGCGGCGGCCAGCGAGTAGGCAGGCCAGCTGGTCAGCACCGCGACGATGCCGTGGTGGTCCAGGATGAGCAGGGTGCTCCGGGTCAGCGCGTCCGAGATGCCCCAGATCAGCCCGGCCGCCAGGCCGGTGAGCGTGGCCCGCCGCTGGCCGGTCCGGCGCAGGCCGGCGCGGACCAGCAGCAGCGCGATGAAGCCGACCGCGGCGGCGGCGGGCCAGTACGCGGCGGACCCGATGTGATCCCCGCCGGCGCCGACCGCGCGCGCGGCCGACAGCGCGCCGACACCCGAGGCGAGCAGCACCGCGCCCAGGATTTCCGACTTCCGCGGCCGTACCCCGGACAGCGGGATCGCGACGATCAGCGCGAACAGCAGGTTGGTGGCCAGCAGTGGCTCGGCCACGGTCAGCTGGAGGTTGTCAAAGGTATAGCCGGACAGGCCGTAGCCCGCCGTCATCACCGCGATGCCGAGCAGCCAGCGCGGCTGCCGGATCAGCTCGGCGATCAGCTTCAGGTGCAGGAAGTACTTGGTCGGCTCCTGCTCGGCGGCGTTCTGCTGCAGCACCAGCCCGGTGCCCACCAGCAGCGCGGCGCACAGCGCGATGGCGATGTGCATCAGGGACCAGCCACCTGGGACATGGGCAGCCCAAGCGTGCACCGGACCACGGGACCCACGTGCACGTCAGGCTTCACCGCATCGTCCCCGCCTGAGCACCACGGTCGGATGCTCCAGCCTTCATTGTGCCCCGGGTCCGGGTGTGTCTGCGGCAACACCTGGTCACGCCGTCGTGACCTGGCGCTCGATCCGGCTGAGCAGGGCGTGCAGCGCAGCCACGTCCGCCTTGGTCGCGGCCTGCTGCGTGGGCTTGAGGCTGAGCACAAGCTGGCCGCCTGGCTCGAGCGCCCCGGTCTTGACGTCGCTGACGTCGTCCCCGTTCTGCAGCCGTACCGCGTTGTCGAGTTCGCTGCGCCGCAGCCCCAGGTGCACCAGTGCGCGCTGGATGACGTGCCCATCGCTGATCACCGTGGTCGGCTGGCCATCGAAGATCCGCGCCGCGGTGGCGCTGGCCGCGATGAGCCGGTTGACCGCGGCGTTGACCGCCACCAGGGTCGCCGCGCCCACCGCCGCGCCGGTCAGCGAGGAGTCGTTGCCGATGACCGCGTTCTGCACCACGTTCGACAGCAGGAAGATCACCACGAAGTCGAACGTGTTCATGGTGGCCAGGCCGCGCTTGCCAGCCAGCCGGAAGAGCACGGCGATCAGCGCGTACACGGCGATCGTCCGGATGACCTTCTCGGCCAGCGGGATCTGCTCGGCGAACATGGCGTGCCACATGCTGGCCTCCACGGATACTCGGCGACGGCCCCGGGCCGATCCCGCCCGGTACCAAGGCCTGGCAGCTACCCAGCCGCCCGGCGGATATCCGGCCCGGATGCTACTGGCCGGCCTGGGACGCTGGCCCCGCAGGCCAGCGGTCATCCCCGGTTAACCGGCGCCGCGCACCCGGAAGAACATGGTCGGGTGCCACCACGCGTTCGCGGTGTGCCAGCTGATCAGCGTGCCAGTATCGAGCGCACCGAACGTGTGGCCAGGCCGGACGAAGAACTCCACATGTCCGCTGCCGTAGAACGCCAGGTCGCCGCGGCGCGCCTGGGATTCGCTCTCCCTGATCAGCTTGCCGGAGGCCAGCATCTGATACGTGGTCCGGCCGAAGTAGATGTGCCACCGCGCGTACGCGGCGCTCACCAGGCCGGAGCAGTCGTAACAGCCGGGGCCGCTACCGCCCCAGCAGTACGGGCGCAGGCCGTGTGCTGGTACGCCCACACATAAACCGCCAGCCGCGGGGGTCTGTTACCCGCGCTGGCGGCTTGTGGTGCGGTAGCGAGGGGAATCGCCACCAGTGCGGCCAGGGCCAGGGGAAGGAACAGGAAACGGTGGAAAATGCGACGCTTGCCCACGACGGGGCTCCCATATCGCAGGGTGCTTCCGCTGTGCCGGCCACAGGTTCAGGGTGACGGGCGAACTCAGCCAGGAAGCCCGACAAAACCTGAACCCTAGCGGAATGGGTCTGAAAAAACTGGCATTTCCGGACATCCGCAGTGTCACCGGTCACCCGCGGTCGGTCTGGCCCGCGGGTCCGGACCGACCTAGGGTGACAGGCAAGGTCACCGTCAACTGTGCATCAGGAGAGGTCTATGAAGACCAGAGCCGCGGTTTTGCGCGGGGTGGGCCGGGACTTCGAGATCGCCGAGCTGGACCTGGATCCGCCCAAGGCCGGCGAGGTGCTCATCCGCTACGTGGCCGCGGGCCTGTGCCACTCGGACGAGCATCTGCGGCACGGCGACATCGTGCCGCGGTTCCCACTGGTCGGCGGGCACGAGGGCGCCGGGATCATCGAGGAGGTCGGCGCGGGCGTCACCCGGCTGCAGCCCGGCGACCACGTGATCTGCTCGTTCCTGCCGGTCTGCGGGCACTGCCGGTGGTGCTCGACCGGCAAGTCGAACCTGTGCGACTTGGGTGCCACCATCCTGGATGGCTGCCTGCCCGACGGCACCTACCGGTTCCACGCGGGCGGCGAGGACTTCGGCGGCATGTGCATGCTCGGCACGTTCTCCGAGCGGGCCACCATTTCCGAGAACTCCGCCATCAAGGTGGACCCGGACCTGCCGCTGGACAAGGTCGTGCTGATCGGCTGCGGGGTGCCGACCGGGTTCGGCTCGGCGGTGCACGCCGCGGCGACCGAGCCGGGCGACACCATCGCTATCTACGGTGTCGGCGGGATCGGTATCAACGCCGTGCAGGGCGCCGCGCTGGCCGGCGCCCGGAACGTGGTAGCCATCGACCCGCTGGCCAACAAGCGGGAGATGGCCGAGCAGCTCGGCGCCACGCACAGCTGCGAGACCGCGGAGCAGGCCCAGGAACTGATCACCCAGCTGACCCGGGGGGTCGGTGCGGACAAGGCGATCGTGACCGTCGGCGTCGTCACCTCCGACGTGGTGACCAGCGCGTTCCATGCGATCCGCAAGGGCGGCACGGTGGTGGTGACCGGCCTGGCCGACCCGGCCAAGAACACGATCGAACTGCCCGGCGCGATCCTGACCCTGTTCGAGAAGCGCATCCAGGGCAGCCTGTTCGGGTCCGGTGACCCATTCCATGACATCCCGCGGATGGTGGAGCTGTACCAGGCCGGTGACCTGAAGCTGGACGAGCTGATCACCAGCACGTACACCCTCGACCAGGTCAACCAGGGGTACCAGGACCTGCTGGACGGCAAGAACGTCCGCGGCGTGATCCTGTATGACGGTCCCTGAGGTCCCCACCATCGGGCTGGCCCGGGAACGCGACGTGCTCACGGTCGCGCTCGCAGGCGGGCCGGCACGTGGTCATCGAGGGGCCGCCGGGCACCGGCAAGTCCACGCTGCTGCGGGACATCGCCCGGCAGGCCGGCCGGGCGGTGGTGTTCGCCGAGGGCAACGCCGAGCTCACCCCGGGCCGGCTGATCGGGCAGTACGACCCGGCGCAGGTGCTGGCCAGCGGTTACGTCCCCGCCGCTTCACCGACGGCCCGCTGCTGCGGGCGATGCGATCCGGCGCGCTGCTCTACCTGGAGGAGTTCAACCGGGTCCCGGAGGAGACGCTGAACGTCCTGATCACCGTGCTGGCCGAGGGCGAGATCGCGGTGCCCCGGCTCGGCGCGGTGCGGGCCGAACCCGGGTTCCGGCTGGTCGCCGCCATGAACCCGTTCGACGCGATCGGCACCGCGCGGGTCAGCCATGCGATCGCCGACCGGATCTGCCGGGTCGTCCTCGGCTACCAGGACGCCGCCGCGGAACGGGCCATCACCACCGCCGTGACCAGCGTGAACGGCCAGGTGGTGGACTTCGCGGTGACGCTCACCCGGGCCACCAGGGAGCACCGCGACGTGCGGATGGGCGCCTCGGTGCGCGGCGCGATCGACCTGGTGCTGCTGCTCACCGGGCTGGCCCGGCTGCGCGGCGAGGACGGCCTGGCCCGGGAGCAGCGCCCGGGACGCCGCGCACGCCGCGCTGTCCGGCCGGATCCGGATCGCCGACGGCTGCGACCGGACCCCGGAATCCATCCTGGACGAGTTGCTCGACGCGCTCTGGCCAGACCCGGACGGCCGGAAAAAAGATAGTCGCCTGCCCGCCGGCAGGGCAGGCGGTGTCAACCCGGGGGGGCGAGCGCGCCGGACTCCCGGATCGCCACTCCGCGCCGAGCCGCGGCACGCCGCCGCGGCCCCCTGCAGCCCCCGGATCGGCGCTGCGCGCCGGGCGCGGCACAGCCGCGCGGACGGCGCGTCGCACCATGGGCCGGGCCGAGCTGGCCGCCCGGCATCCCGCCCTGGCCGCCGTCTCGCCCGCCGTCGGCCAGCTCGACGAGGACGCGTTCGCGCAACTGCTGGCGGCCGACCCGGACGCCGCGCTGGCCCTGGTGGCCGACCTGGCCCGGGCCACCGACCAGCAACTGCGGGCGGCCGCCCGGCGGCTGGCCGCGCGGGTGTTCTTCCGGCTGGCCCGGGCGGGCCAGCAGCCCGCCGGGGGTACCCGGCGGCTGGCGGCCGTCCGCGCGGACGGGGATCTCGACCTGGACCGGACCCTGGACCGCTGGTCCGGGCCGTGGCCGCCGCAGGCCGCCGACCTGGTCACCCAGTCCTGGTTCGCGCACCGCCGGGCACTCTGCCTGCTGGTGGACAGCAGCGGTTCGATGTCCGGGCTGGCCGTGGCCATCGCGGCGGTGGCCGCGGCCAGTGTGCTGCTGGCCAGCGACGGGCGGCTCAGTCCCGGGATCGTGGCGTTCAGCGGGCGGGTCCGGGTGCTGCAGGCGCAGGGCACCCGGCGCCCGGCCGACGGCCTGGTCGGCGAGCTGGTGGCGCTGCGCGGGCACGGTCTGACCGACCTGGCCGCGGCGCTCCGCGCGGCCGCCGCTCAGCTGGCGACCGCACCGGCCAGCGAACGGGTGGCCGTGCTGCTGTCCGACTGCCTGCCGACGGCCGGCCCGGACCCGGCACTGGCGTTGGGTGGGATAGGCACTTTGCATGTGCTGTGCCCGCGGCCGACAGCGGAGGCGGAGCAGGCCGCGGCCGCCCTGGCCCGCCGCGGCGGCGGGCTGTGCCAGCCGGTGCGCGGGCTCACTGACGTGGCTCCCGCGCTGACCCGCGTACTGTCCTGGAGTGATCAATGAACAACGCTGTCACCTGGTATGACGTGCTTGGCGTGCTACCGGACGCGACACAGGATGACATCCGGGCCGCGTGGCGGGCGAGGCGGGAAGGGCTCGCCCCGGGCCTGCTGGCCGGCGCCCCGCCGGACGTGCTGGCCGCCGCCCGCCGGGCGGAGCAGACGGTGGACGAAGCCGGGCGGGTGCTCGGTGACGCCGCCACCCGCCGGTCGTACGACGAGGACATCGGCGCCGTCCGGCCCGGGGAGGGCCTGCAGCCACCGGGGGTGGGGCCGACCGGGCCTGACGTCACCCTCGGTGAGCGGTGGACCACGGCGGACGCGGCGGCCCTGGAGGGGGCGCCCGGCCCACCCTCGCGGGTGGTAACGCCCGATGTCGGCGGCCTGTTCTATCACGCCTGCGTGGCAGCGGCGGGGCGGGCCTGCCTGCACGTGGCCCCGGTCCAGCTGACCGCGCACCCGATGCCAGTGGAGGGACTGGTCGTGGGGCAGACGCCCGCCCCCGGCCACCGGGTGCACGCCGGCAGCACGCTCACCGTTCAGCTGTGGCACCCGCCGGAGCTGGGGTAGCCCGGGAACTTGATGTTGAGAATGCCGACACGATAGTGGCTGCTACATCAACATCAACATCTCCGGCGCCCCGGCCGCGCGGCCACCACGCACCGATTGCCACACCAGCCCATCCTGTATCACACCCGGGCCGCCCGCGCGGCACCCCGCCGCCGCCACGCGCCGCAGCCGAAGCCGCACCGCAGCAGGATGGCTCCACCGGACGCCGCGCCGAACCTAACCGCCCAGCTCCTGGCACAGCGCGAGCAGGTCGGCTACGCCGGGGACGGTCAGGTGCGGGCGGCGGGCCGGGGGCAGGTGGTCGAACGCGCCGGGCGCGCCGAGGCCGGTGCCGACCGCGACGGCCAGCGCCCGGCCGCGGTGCGCCATCGGCACCTCCAGGTCGGGATCGTCGCCGACCACCACCACACGCGGCCCGGGCACGCCGAGACAGCCCGCCGCACAGCGGAACGCGTGCCGCGACGGCTTGCCGACCAGATGCAGCCGGCCCCCGGTCATGCTCTGGATCATCACCGAGATGGCCCGGGAGGTGCCCATCGCCCGGCCGCCGGCGGTGGCGAAGAACATCGACTGGGAGCAGGAGTACAGCGCGGCGCCGGCCCACACCGCGTGGCAGGCGGCCTCCAGCGCCGCCATGGTGAACTCGGGATACCAGCCGACCAGCACCGCATCGAGCAGATCCGGCCGGCCAGCCGGCCGTCCGCCCGCCGCGACCGGCCGGCCGCACCGGCGGCACCGGCTCGATGCCGGCCTCGCGCAGCGGGCCGCCAGCCCGTCGTGGCCCAGCGTCAGCACCCGGCGGTACCCGGCCCGGCGGAACAGCGCGGCCGCGCTGCTGGCCGGGGTCAGCACCGCGTCGTCCGGCAGCCGGAAGCCGATCGAGCGCAGCACCCGGGCCAGTTCAGCCGGGGTCCGCGTGGTGCCGTTGGTCTGCACCACGAACGGGACGCCGCGGCTGGTCAGCCACTGGGTCAGGCCGAGCGCGCCGGGCAGCGGGGCCAGCTGGTGGTTCCTTCTGTTGCCGAGCACCAGCGTGCCGTCCAGGTCGAGCACGAAGCCGCGGGCCGCGGCCAGCCGCCCGGCCACCTCGGCCGGCAGCTCACCGGCCAGCATGCCGCTCGGCCGGTGACGGGCCGAGCTCCAGCGTGAAGCCCGGCTTCTCGATGACCAGCCGGGACGGCACCCGCCCCGGCTCGCCCCGCCCAGCCAGCTCAGCCAGGCCGCGCAGCAGGCCCAGCACCCCGGTCAGCTCCGGGTTGTAGTGCTGGGCCGCGGGCCCGGCGGCCAGCATCGCGTCCACCTGGTCGGCCGGCATGGTCGCGCGGAGCAGCAGTTCCTCGTCCGGCATCCCGGCGCCCAGCCGCAGCCGCAGCTCGGCGGGCGATGGCGGCGGCGGCTCGGCGCGCAACTGGTCGGCCCGCGGCCGGGACAGGATACGGTCCGCCACGTCCGGGTCCATCGCCGCGGCCGGCCGCCCGAAGCTGCCCAGCACGTACCGGATCAGCTGGTCCGAGACGTTCGCGTAGCGCTCCGGCCCGAGCACGTTGTACAGCGCCTGGGAGCAGACCATCTGCGGGAACGGCGTGACCATGATCGGGTAGCCCAGCTCGGCCCGGACCTGGCTCACCTCGGCCAGCACCGCGCCGAACCGGTGCTCCAGGCCCAGCTCGGCCAGCTGGCGGCGCATGGTCGTCATCACCCCGCCGGCCACCTGGTGGCGCAGGAACGCCGCGTCGTACTCCTGCGGCGTGCCGGCGGGCAGCCCCTCCGCCGCGGCCAGCGCGGTGAAGTACCCGGCTACCACACCGAGCAGCCGGTCGTCCACGTGCACCGTGTGACCGAGCTCGCGCAAGTTGGCCACCAGGCGCTGCGCGTCCGGCAGCGAGGTGCCGTTGGCCAGCGCCCCGCAGGCCACCTGCAGCACGTCCACCCCCAGCGAGGCGGCGGCCAGGCAGGTGAGCGGGGCCAGCCCGATCGTGCAGTGCGAGTGCAGCTCCAGCGGCACACCGCCGAGCTGCGCCCGCAACGCCGGGATCAGCGTGGCCGCCCGGTCCGGGGCGAGCAGCCCGGCTGGGTCCTTGAGGTACACCCGGTCGATGTCCGGGCAGGCGGCCAGCTCGCCGGCGACCGCCGCGTAGTACGCGTCGTCGTGCGCTTCGCTGATCGTGAAGACCAGCGCGGCGATGATCTCGGCCGCGCCGGCCTGGCGGGTCATCCGCGCCGAACGCCGCATCGCATCCAGGTCGTGCATCGGATCCAGCACGACGAACCGGGACAGGCCCGCCTCGACCAGCCGGTCGTAGGCCAGCTGCATCAGCTCCGGGTGCACCGGTTCCCAGGAGATGAAGCGCAGCCCGGACCCGATGAACTGCAGCGGCGTGCCCGGCATGGCGGCGTGGCTGAGCCGGATCCGCTGCCACGGGTCCTCCCGGTGGGTGCGCACCGCCACCCCCATGTGCGTGCTGGAGGTGAAGTCCACCGCGCGGAACCCGACCCGGCCCAGCGCGGGCGCGATCTGCAGGATCTGCCGGGTGGTCAGCCCGGTGGCGCCCCACAGGCTCTGGTTGCCGTCCCGCAGCGACACGTCGACCAGCTCGATGTCAGCCATGGCCGGCCGCCCGCCGCAGGAACCGGCCGGCCCACGCGGTGTCCACCCCGCCGGCCGCGAACTCGGCGTCCGCGGCCAGCGCCACGTGCAGCCCGAGGTTGGTCGGCACCCCGCTGATCCGGCACCGGGCCAGCGCGCCGCGCAGCCGGGCCAGCGCCTCGGTCCGGTCCCGCCCCCAGACCACCAGCTTGGCCAGCAGCGAGTCGTAATACGGCGGCACCCGGGTGCCCGGCTGCACGTGGGTGTCCACCCTGACCCCCTCCCCCACCGGAAAAACCGCTTCCTGCACAACGCCGGGGCCGGGCCGGAAGCCGTCGGCCCAGTCTTCGGCGTTGATCCGGCACTCGAGCGCGTGCCCGCGCACCGGCATCGCCGCCGGATGTGCCTGCCGCAGCGGGCGGCCCTCAGCCAGCGCGATCTGCTCGGCGACCAGATCGACCCCGCAGACCGCCTCGGTGACCGGGTGCTCGACCTGGATACGGGCGTTCAGCTCGAGGAAATAGAACGCGGCGCGGCCGGAGTTGACGAGGAACTCGGCGGTGCCCGCGCCGCGGTAGCGAAGCCGCTGGCCGAGGGCGGCCGCGGCCTGGGCCAGGCCGGCCCGCAGCTCCTCGCCCAGCCCGGGGGCGGGCGCTTCCTCGGCCAGCTTCTGGTAACGCCGCTGCACCGAGCAGTCCCGGTCGCCCAGCAGGCGCACGGCGTCCCCGTCGCCGAGCAGCTGGACCTCGACGTGCCGGCCGTGGGTCACGAAGCGCTCCAGGTAGACCCGGCTGTCGCCGAACGCCGCCCCGGCTTCGGCCATCGCCCGGTGCACCGCGTCGGCCAGCCTGGCCGGCTCGCTGACCAGCCGGATGCCCCGGCCGCCGCCGCCGCCGGCCGCCTTGACCAGCAGCGGGCAGCCGATCTCCGCGGCCAGCCGGCGGGCCTGGCTGAGGTCGTGCACCTGGCCGCCGGGCAGCACCGGCAGGCCCGCGGCCAGCGCGTGCCCGCGGGCGGCCAGCTTGTCACCCGCCGCCGCCAGCACGGCCTCGCCCGGCCCGATGAACGTGATCCCGGCGGCGGCGCAGGCCCGGGCCAGCCGCGGGCTCTCGGCCAGGAACCCGTAGCCGGGGTGGATGGCGTCCGCCCGGGCGGCCTGCGCGGCGGCCAGCACGGCCCGGATGTCCAGGTAGCTGGCGGCCGGCTGGGCCGGGCCGAGGCAGATCACCCCGTCGGCCAGCCGGGCCGGCAGCGAGTCCAGGTCGGCCGCGGAGGCGGCCAGCACCGCCTCGATGCCGAGCCGGTGGCAGGTACGGATGATGCGCACGGCGATCTCGCCGCGGTTGGCGATGAGGATCCGGCGCACCGTCATGCCGGGCCAGGCTCGATCCGCATCAGCACGGCGTCCTGCGGGGTGAATTCCGCGTCGGCCACGCAGAGTTCCGCGACCGTGCCGCGGCGGCCGGCACACACCGAGTTCATCAGCTTCATCGTCTCCACGATGCCGACCACGGTGTCCGGGCCGACCGGGCTGCCCAGCTCGACGAACGGCGGTGCGCCGGGGCGCGGCGCGCGGTAGAACGTGCCGGGCAGCGGGGCGCGCACCTCGGCCAGCCCGTCCCGGGCCGGGCCGGGCCGAGTGCCGGCCGCCGCGGGCGGGCCGGGCTCTGCGGCCGGGCTGCGGGTGAACATGACCCCGGAGCAGCGCGCGTCCACCATCCGCTGCACCACCACGGCCATGGCCAGCCCGGTTTCCGGCAGGCCGCGGTGCTGCCGGTAGCTGACCAGCTCGGCCCGGTACAAGCTGGCCCAGCACTTGCGCACGTGCTCGGCCACCGCGTCCGCGCCGCGCACCCACAGGTAGCTCTCCGCGATGCCCGCGAAGCTGGCCGCGGCGGAGTCCTCGGCCGTGGCGCTGGACCGCACCGCTACCGGCGGGCCTGCCGCCGCGCCGGGGCGGCGGGGGGGTGGCCGCTCCTGGCCGGCACCACCCAGCGCGCAGTAGTGGGTGGTGATCGCGGCGAGCAGGCCCGCGGGTAGCGGTGCGGTCTCGATGCGGGCGCGCAGTGCGGGGGTGGCCTGGGCCGGCCCCGGCGGCCCGAGCCGGGCCAGCAGCTCGGTGCAGGCCGGCGCGGTGACCACGAACCCGTCCGGGACCGGGAAGCCGGCCCGGAGCAGCTCGCCCAGGCTGGCGCCCTTCCCGCCGGCCAGCGGGCGGTCCCCGATGCCGATGTCCGACAGTGGCCGGACGGCGCGGCTGGCCACGACCTGACCAGCCGTCAGCCGAGGATCCGCACCACACCGTGGTCGCCGTAGACGCGCACGGTCTGGCCGGTCCTGATCCGCTTGGTCGCCTGGCCGGTGCCCACCACCGCGGGCATGCCGTACTCCCGGGCGATGATGGCGGCGTGCGACATGGTGCCGCCGATGTCCGACACGGTGGCCTTGATCTTGCCGAACACCGGGCCCCAGCTCGGCGCGGTCACCGGGCAGACCAGAATCTCGCCGTCCCGGATCTGGCCGATGTCGTTGACGTCGCGCAGCACCCGGGCCACCCCCTCGGCCACGCCGGGGGAAGCGGCGTAGCCACGGATCTCGGCCGGGTCCGCGCTGTCCGCCGCCTGTGACCAGACCTCCAGCGTCTGCGCGGTGATACCCCACAGCATGCGCACCGCGGGATCGTTCAGCGCCTCCGGCATCGGCCCGAGCGCGGGCGGCGGGGACCAGTCCCGGAGCACGGCCAGCATCCGCTTGCGCTCGGCCACCAGCGGCTGGAAGTGCCGGGCGCCGAGCGGCGTCCCGCCTGCCGCCCAGGCCAGCATGACATCGGACAGCGCCTGGTCGATCTCGGTGTGCTGCAGGTGGAACACGTCCTCGCCGTCGGCCAGCACACCGGCCTGCTGGAGCAGCCCGCCGAACTCGCGGATCCGCTGGAAGAACTGCGTGGTGAACCAGTGCTCGCAGTAGAACTTGTGGTCCTCCACGTAGGGGAAGACGAGCCGGCACAGGCCGAGCATCTGGTCGAACGCGGCCCGGTCCGCGTCGCTGGCCAGCAGCGCCCGGTACTCGGCCGCGATCCGGTCCCGCTCGGCCCGCAGCGCCTCGGTCGGCCGGGACGCGGGCTGCCCGGCGCGCTCCAGCGCCACGTAGCGGGGCAGCGCGGCGAACGGCACGGTGAGGTCGTCGTTCCAGCTCCGGTGGTGGTGGTAGAAGCCATCGCCGGTGGACACGTTGAACCACGGGTCGCGGGCCGCCGCCAGCCCGGCCAGCCAGCGCTGGCCAGCTTCGCCCCGGCCGTCCAGCGCGGCCAGCACGGCGGCGGGCTGGCAGTCCTCGGTGAACAGGTCGGCCACGCCGCACTCGACCGCGAGCCGGGCCAGCCGGCGCAGTTCGTCGTCCGGCCGGTACATGATCACATCGATGCCGGCCACCATCTGGGCGACCGCCTGATCGCCAATCTCCGGGAATGCTTTCTTGCAGAACTCGAAGAACACCACGTAGGCGCCGTAGCCGAGCATCAGGAACTCGGTGTGGTGGTGCCACATCTTCGAGTACAGGTCGAGGCAGCGGTGGAAATTCTCCCGCACGTAGTGGTTCTGCGCGACGCCGGTGGACTGGGTGACCACGGCCGGGTCGTCGAATTCCGGCAACTGCGGCAGCTCGATGGTGCTGATCTCCCGGATCAGCCCTTCCATCCGGGCTTTCCAGCCGTCCTGCAGCCGGTCCCAGTTCTGGTAGTAGTACCCGGCCCGCTCCTCGAAGATCGCGGCCCGGCGGCCGATCTCGGCCGGGTCGGTCACCGGGATGGCGGTGATGTAGACCCGCCCGTTCACGATCCGGTGCTCGATGCCGAGCGTGGTCGGGAAGACGAACACCCGGGCCGTGTTGGCGCCGATGGCGCTGTACGGGATCTCCGCCGTGATCGTGTCGAAGGCCGGCATCGGCTCGGGGAAATGCATCGAGTTGTAGAACCAGAACCGCTGATCGTCCTCGGGCTGGAAGCGGGTGAAATACGGGTACATCGAGCGCCAGCCCGCAGCGCCGGGAACGTCGGCGATCTGGGACGGGAGCGGGAAACTGGGGGCCGCGCCGTCTGGATCCATCGGGGCTTCTCCTTGCCAGGACCCGGGCCGCCGCGCCGGTTACGGCGGACATCGCTGACGCTGGCATGCGGGGCGCGGCCAGCACAAGGACAGATTGGTAGCTTTTCACCTGGTGAAAAGGAGCGGGCCCCTGGTTGTCCCGGACGCTGCGCCGCGATGGGATAAGGCTGATGCGGAACTACAAGGTCAAGCCCATTCAGGCGCTGGCCCGCGGCCTGGACGTGCTCAGCGCGCTGCAGGAAATGCGCGCGGCCAGCCTGAATGACCTGTACCAGGCGACCGGGATTCCGAAGAGCACGCTGACCCGCATCCTGGCCACGCTGCACGGGCAGGGGCTGGTCTGGCAGCGGCTGGCCGACGGCGCGTTCCTGCCCAGCCACACGCTCCAGGAGCGGATGCGGATGGACGACGCGGACTGGCTGGGCGAGATCGCCTCGCCGGTGCTGTCCCGGTTGTGCGAGACGGTGCAGTGGCCGTCCGTGCTGTCCGTGCCCCGGCTTGACTACATGGAGGTGCTGGACACGAACAGCCGCCGGGCCTACTTCGACGAGATACCGCCACGCCCGATCAAGTTCCGGGCCAACATGCTGCGGTCCGCGTCCGGCCGCGCGTACCTGGCGTTCTGCCCGGATCAGGAACGTGCGGCGGTGCTGGCCCGGTTGCGGGGCCGGGACGTGCCCGGCCACGAACTGGCCCACGACGGTGCCGCGATCCAGCGCATCGTGCAGACCACCCGGCAGCGCGGGTTCAGCGTCCGGGCGCCGGACTTCGGCGGCGACTACGCGCGGACCCGGGCCGAGTGCGACGATGGGCGCAACTCGATCGCGATGCCGATCCGGGCCAATGGCCAGGTGCTCGGCTGCGTGAACCTGACCTGGCGGATGAAGGTGCTGACGCTGCGCCAGGTGACCGACCGGCACCTGGGCCCGCTGCGCGACGCGGTGCGGGCCATCGAGCGGCGGGCCACCGCGGCCGGCGTCGGCGTGGACAATCGCGCCGGTGCGGCCGCGGGCAAGTCGTGCGAGGTGCCGTGAAGGCCATCCTGTGCCGCGAGACCGGCGGCTCCGGCGTACTGCGGCTGGCCGACCGGCCGGTGCCCGAGCCGGGCCCGGGCGAGGTCCGGGTCAGGGTCGCGGTGTCCGGGGTGAACCCGACCGACTGGAAGTCCCGCCGCGGCCGGGCGGCCGGCCAGCCGCTGGGCTTCCCGGAAGTGGTGCCGAACCAGGACGGCAGCGGGACCATCGACGCGGTGGGCGACGGCGTCGAACCAGCCCGGATCGGCCAGCGGGTCTGGCTGTGGGAAGCGGCCTGGCAGCGGGCCGGCGGCACCGCGCAGCAGTATTGCGTGCTGCCCGCCCGGCAGGCCGCCCCGCTGCCGGACGGGGTGTCCTTCGACGTCGGGGCCAGCCTGGGCATCCCGGCGCTGACCGCGCACCGCTGCCTGACCGTGGCCGATGGCGGCCCGGTCCGGCTCGGCCCGGGCACGCTGGCCGGGCGGACCGTGCTGGTGGCCGGCGGCGCCGGCGCGGTCGGGCACGCGGCCATCCAGCTGGCCACCTGGTCCGGCGCGCAGGTACTGGCCACCGCGAGCACCCCGGCCAAGGCGGAACTGGCCCGGGCCGCGGGCGCCGGCCGCGTGTTCAGCTACCGGGAACCGGGCACCGCGGACCAGATCCGCCAGGTCGGGCCGGCTGGGGCCGACATCATCGTCGAGGTGGCCCCGCACGTCAACGCGGACCTCGACCGCAGCGTGGTGGCCGACGGCGGCACGGTGTCCTGCTACGCCAACGACGGTCCCAGCCGGGACCTCACCGTGGCCGCCTGGGACCTGATGTGGCATAACGTCCGCTACCAGTTCATCCTGGTCTACACCGTTCCGGCGGTGGCCAAGGACCACGCGGTGGCCGACGTGACCGCCGCCGCCGCGGCGGGCGCGCTCCCGGTCGGCGCCGAGGCCGGCCTCCCGCTCACCCGCTTCCCGCTGGACCGCACCGCCGAGGCACACGACGCCGTCGAACACGGCACCACCGGCAAAGTCCTCATCGACATCCCGTAACGCCGCCCGGCTGTGGGGTAGCTGGCTAGAGCACCGCCTGGCGGCGCAGTTGGCACAGCGCGGGCAGGGCGAGGCGGCTGCTAGCCGGGGCTGCCACGCAGCAGGTAGGCCGACCGGAGCAGCTCGGGCTGGTCGCGCAGCCGGCTGGCCGGGCCGGAAAAGCGCAGCCGGCCGCCCTCCATCACATAGGCATGCCCGGCCAGGCCCAGCGCCAGCGTGGCGAACTGCTCGATCAGCAGCACCCCGGTCCCGGACCCGGCGACCGCGCGGATCACCGGGATGAGCCGGTTCACCACCACCGGCGCCAGCCCCAGGGACAGCTCGTCGATCAGCACATAACGCGGCCCGGACACCAGGGCCTGGGCCAGCACCAGCATCTGCTGCTCGCCGCCGGACAGGGTGCGGGCCGGTGCGGCCAGCCGCCGGCCGATCTCCGGGAAGAGATCCAGCGCCCGCTCCCGGCCGGACCGGGCCTGGCCGGCCGGGAGCGCGTAGGTGGCCACCCGGAGGTTCTCCTCGACGGTCAGGTCGCCGAGCAGCCTGCGGCCCTCCGGGACGATCGCGACACCGGCCCGGCGGATCCGTTCCGGCCGGCCGCGGGCCAGGTCACGGCCGTCCAGCAGGACCGATCCGGCGCGCGGCCGGAGCACGCCGCCGACCGCCAGCACCAGGCTGGACTTGCCCGCCCCGTTCGGCCCGAGCAGCGCGGTCACCGCGCCGGCCGGCACGTCCACCGACACGTCCTGGACCACGGTGCGGCGGCCCCGGTCCACAGTCAGCCCGCGCAGCCCGAGCGCCTCCCGGCCGGGGGCGGTCATGCCAGCGACCCAGTCATGACGGCACCGTGCCCAGGTAGGCCTGGATCACCTGCTCGTCGCGGAGCACCTCGGCGGTCGGGCCGACCGCGATGAGCCGGCCGAAGTCGAGCACGGCGGTGCTGGCGCAGCACGCCGACACCAGGCTCATGTCGTGGTCCACCAGGATGACCAGCGCCCCGGTGCGCGCCGGGATATCCCGGATCACCCCGGCCAGGTGGCTGGTCTCCGCGTCGGGCAGCCCGGCGGCGGGCTCGTCGAGCAGGATCAGCCGGGGCGCCCCGACCACGGCCCGGGCCAGTTCGACCAGCCGGCGCTGGCCCGCCCCGAGCGTGCGCACCGGGGTCTGCGGGTCGGTGTCCAGCCCGGCGAAGGAGATCGCACTGAGCACGTCGGCCCGCCGGGACCGGCTGACCAGCCGGCTGTGCTCGTGCACCATGGCCACGTTGTCGTAGATGGACAGGTCCTCGATGGCCTGCTCGGTCTGGAACGTCCGGCGCACCCCCCAGCGCGCCCGGCGGAACGCGGGCATGGCCAGCAGGTCGGTGCCGGCCTCGCGCACGCTATCGGCCGCGCGCACCGTGCCGGCCGCGGGCCGGACGAACCCGCTCAGCACGTTGAAGAACGTGGTCTTGCCCGCCCCGTTCGGCCCGATCAGCCCGCAGGTGCCCGCCTCGAACCGGACGCTCATCGCGTCCAGCGAGGTGACCCCGCCGAACCGGACGGTCAGTCCGGCCACGTCGATCACGGCTGCGCCCCCCGTCCCCGGCCGAGCCGCCGCCCCAGCCGGGCCAGGTCCCGGGGGACCTGATCGGCCAGCCCGGCTGGGGCGGTGGTCAGCACCTGGAGGACGCCCAGGCCGAACAGGATGGTCAGCCAGTCCGCGGACACCCCCCAGTTGTTCAGCAGCGCGGGCAGCAACTCGAGCAGCAGCGCGGCCACGATCGCGCCGTACCACCGGTACACCCCGCCCATCAGCACCACGGCCAGCAGCGTGATCGAGTCCTGGGTCGGGAAGTCGATCGAGTACAGGTACTGCACGGCCCCGGCCAGTACGCCGCCCGCCACCCCGGTGATGAACGAGGCCAGCGCGAACGCCCACAGCTTGTACAGCGTGGTGTTGATCCCGGCGGCCAGCGCGGCCGCCTCGCTCTGCCGGATGGCCGCCCAGGCCCGGCCGGGCCGGGCCCGCAGGTGCACGGCCACCAGCACGAACATCAGCCCGGCGACCACGACCGCATAACGGAAATAGGCCGGGTCGCTGCCCGCAATGCCGGGCCGGCGGATCGGCGGGATATGCACCGCGGCGCCGTCGTAGCCGAGGAAGCCGGCCCCGCCGTTGGGGAAGTTCGTGCTGGCCAGCACCACCGTGATGGCACCGGCCAGCATCAGCGTGATGAGTGCCAGGTACAGCCCGCGCAGCCGCAGCGCGGGCAGCCCGATCAGGGTGCCCGCGGCCATGGTGAGCACCCCGGCGGCCAGCAGCACCAGCGGATAGGGCAGCGTGCTGGCGAACAGCAGCCGGGCCGCCACCCAGGCGCCGATGGCCAGCACCGCGACCTGGCCGAGGGAGACCAGGCCGACCCGGCCGACCAGCAGGCCCAGGCCGAGCGCGACCATCGCATACACCGCGACCTGCGTCATCGCCTGGACGTAGTACAAGCTCAGCAGCTCGGGCAGGGCCAGCAGGACGAACAGCAGCAGCGCGGTCAGCGTGCCGGCCCGGGCCAGCGCCCGGCGGCCCGGCCGGCGCAGCGCGGACCGCGGCCACGCCGCCGCCGCGCGCCCCGTGGTGTCTATCACCGCCGGCTAGCCCTCCTCGCGGGACAGCGTGAGGACCCGGCGCCGGGACAGCACCAGCAGCGCCACCGCGGCCAGCACGAACGGGGTCATGTCCCGGTAGCTGGTCAGCGCCTGGATCGGGGTCAGCAGGTCATGGACCAGGCCGACGGCGAGCGCGGCCAGGAAGGTGACGGTGATCGAGCGCAGCCGGGCGATCAGCGCGGCGGCCAGCGAGGAGATGACCAGGAAGGTGAGCGTGGTGGCGTCCAGCGCGACCAGGTCGGCCAGCAGCAGCCCGGCCAGGCCGCCGAGCAGCCCGCAGCCCAGCCAGGCCGCCGCTTCCACCCGGCGGACCGGCACGCCGAGCGTGGCGGTGATCTCCCGGTCGTTGGCCATCGCCCGCATCGCGGTGCCCAGCCGGGTGTACCGCAGGAACACGCCGGTGCCCACGGTGATCAGCACCCCGGCGGCCAGCGAGATCACCTGCGTCCAGGTCACCTGGACCTGGCTGGCCAGGAAGCCGCCGTTATCGGTGGGCAGCGTGATGGCCCGGGACTCGCCACCGCTGGCCGTCCAGAGCAGATCCATCGCGCCGAACAAGACCAGCGTCAGGCCGAGCGTGGCCACCGCCTTGACCAGCGGGTCCCGGCCGGCCAGGGCCGGGCCGAACAGCAGCCCGTAGCCCAGGGTGACCAGCCCGCCGAACGCCACGCAGGCCAGCCAGCCGAGCCAGCCGGGCAGCCCCGCGCTGACCAGCGACCAGGCGATCAGCGCGCCCATCGCGCCGACCGCACCGAACGCCAGGTACACCACGCCGGTGGCCCGGTACAGCACCACCAGGCCCACCCCGGACAGCGCGTACACGCCGCCCAGGGCCAGCCCGCTGACGATGAACGGCTGGAAGTCGGCCCAGCTCATGGTGCGGCCGCGGCAACCCCCGCCACCTTGCGGTAGCTGGCGATCTGCGGGTCGACCGAGGAGATCTGGGTACAGCCCTGGGCGGTGATCATCTTGCCGTTGTCCGGGGTGACCGTGTAGTCCTCGTTGTTCGGGATGTGCATCGGGTAGCTGCCATACGTCCACAGCTGGCAGAGCATGCCGGTGTTGAAGTTGCTGACCGCCTTGAACGCGGCGTTCACGCTCTGCACCGTGTAGCTGCCCTTGATGGTTTCCAGCGCGTGCACCGCGATCTCGGCCTCGGTGAAACCCATCTGGCTGAAGCTGCCGATGCCGCCGGACACTGCCTTCCCATACTGCTTGTAGATCGCCTCGTAGAGCCGCATGGCCGGGGTGCTGACCGAGTCCGGCGGGGCCAGCTCGGCGTTGACGAATAGCTTGTGGTTCCACTTGGCGCCCAGCGACTGGGCCAGGAAGTCGGTGTTGCACGGCGTCGAGCAGCCCCACATCTTGACCCGGTCTTCCAGGCCCAGCTTCTGCGCGGCCTGCAGGATGACCAGCGCCTCGGGCGGGGTGAAGTTGAGCACCACGGCGCCGTTCGGGCCAGCGTCGTCGACTTCCTTGATGGCCACCGAGTCCGCGTCGGAGATCGGCACGTTCTCGGTCAGCTGGGTGATCGGCACGTGCTTGGCGGCGGCCAGCGCGGCCGGGCCGGCCGCGATGTACCCGGTGCCCGGCACGTTCGACTGGTCGAACACGATCTTCGTGACGTGCTGGCTGAGCGCGTACTGCACGGCCCCGTCCGAGCTGTACCGCGGCCCCATGTTGACCGCGGCGGTGTTCGGCGTGGACCAGCATTCCGGGGCGATGCCGGAGTCGATGATGTCGAAGCCGAGTTTCTGCCAGTAGGCATGGTCGACCGAGCATTCGATAATGCTCGTGTTGCCGACGATCCCGACGACGTGATCGGTCTGGACGAGCTGGCTGGCCTCCCCCGATATCTGACCCGGATTGGTCTGCTCCTGCTCTATGTAATACTTAATCGGGTGGCCGTTGATCCCGCCGTTGTCGTTCACGCAGGTAAAGTAGGCGCTCGCCATATTAGCGATATCGGTAAATGACGTGCCAGGCTGGTTGGTGACGATGCCGCCGAGCGGGATGGGCGAGCCGGTGGCCTTCACCCCGGGCTTGGTCCCGCACTGTGACGTGCTTACCGTGGTCGCGCCCGGGCTGGTGGAAGCGGCCGCGCTGGGCGACGAGGGCGCCCCGGCGGATGGGGCGTTGCTGCCGCATGCGGCCAGCGAAACCAGGCCTATGGCCACAATGATGGCGAACGGCGCCCGCACATCCGCGCGGCGCCTGGAGAATCCCACCTGCCCCCACCTCCTGGTGCAGACGGTGTAAACCCGCCCGGATGAGCAAGGTGAGCCGATATTAAAGTTCTGCCCGTGGTGGCACAAGGTCCGGACCGCCACCCCGGACGACAATGGCCCTATCTTGTGGCAGCCCCCAGGAACTGGCGTTATGTATTGTGTGGCGGCACAATATTCCGGGCGGAGCGGATGGCCGCGGCCAGCGGGCCGCCGCGGCCATCCGGTGTCCCTACTGGGTGCTGAACGTGGTGGTCATCGTGATCAGCATGCTGCCCAGCCGCAGCTGACCCGGCCCAGCCTGGCGCGCGGGGTCCGGGCGGATGCTCGTCAGCGGGCTGCCCTACGCTGGCGGACGTGGCACGATCGGCGCGGCCCGCGCACCGGCTGCTCGCGGTCAACCTGGCCGCCTGCCTGCTGCTGCTGGCCCAGTACCTGCTCGGCATGGTGGCCAACCTCTACGTCACGCTGCCTGCGCACCATCCCGGGGCCGTGCCGGCAACTACTTCGCCGGTATCGGCTCCGGCCTGGGCTGGCTGATCGCGCACGGCCCGGGCTGGGCCGCCGCGCACGCCGCGCTCGGCCTGGCCCTGGCGGCGGCCGCGCTGGCCAATATCGTCTTCACCTGGCGGCGGGGCAGCCGGCTGGTCAGCACGACCGCGGTGCTCGGCGCCCTGTTCATCATCGGTGCCGGATTCAACGGCGCCAGCTTCCTCAACTACGGGCACGACGTCAGCTCGCTGGTCATGGCCGTGTTGTGGGCGCTGGCCCTGGCCTGCTATCTCACCGGCCTGTATCTGGTGGCCCGGCCGGCCAGCCGGTAGCGCGCCGGTTGCCGACCGCGGCCGCCAGGCCCTGGATCGGCAGGTCCGCCAGGCCTGAAGCCGCAGCTCGAAGAGGTGGTAGCCAGCGGCGACACCGTGCTGGTGGTGATCCACCTGCCCGGCCTCGACCGGCTGCGCGTCCGGCAGGGCAACGACCGCAACTACATGGTGCTCACCCTCGACCAGGAACGCATCATCAGGATGCGTGCCTGCCGGGACCGGGCTGAGGCCCGCGCGGCGGCCCGCCTCAGTGCCGGTTCGTGACCCGGCCGGGTTCCGCCACGACCGGGTCTGCGCCTTGCTGACCGAAAGACCGCACAGCCGCGGCTAAGCGGCGGCGGCCTGCTTCCCGGGCGACGCGGGCGCCGGCCGTGCGCCGGGCGGGTGCGCCGCAGGGGTGCTGGCCGTCCAGCAGTGCGGGCAGCCGGGGCCGAACGCGCTATGCAAGTGGGCGCAGTCCGTGGACCGCTCGGTCACGCCGCCGGCACCGGCCGCGGCCCTGCTCTGCTGCCTGCTCTGTTCCATCACCGGCGCCACCTCGCACTCCCCGGCGTCAGCGAGCGGGGCAGCCCGCCGCGCCGCCGGGTTCTCAGCTTCCCGGCAGGCGGCACTTCAATCGGGCCGGCCCAGGGTTTCCCGCGGGGGCGGGCCGCCGGGCTGCGGCCGCCCGCGGACCGGCGTTCCGCATTTAAAAATGCGGCGGCCAAAAACCGGCTCTTTTTTTAATGGCGGAGAAAATGCAATACTCGGCGCATGACACAAACCATTCATTTCGAAATTCGGCCCGTCAATCCGGCTGACTACTCAGCGGTGCTGGCGCTGAGTCCCCGGCTGACCATCGGCGCCGCACCGTGGCGCGATCCGGACCGGGTCGCCGCCGCGGCCCGGGGCTGGATCGAGTCCTCGCTGGCGGCGGCCGGCCAGGACGGCCACGCCCTGCTGGTCGCCCTGGCCGGCGGGCAGGTCGCGGGCATGGTGAGCCTGGTCGAGCGCGAGCACTTCACCGGGGAACTGGACGGTTACATCGGCGAGCTCGCCGTCGGCCACGCCCAGGAGGGATGCGGCACGGGCCGGGCTCTGCTGGCCGCGGCCGGCCGCTGGGCGGCCGGCCGGGGGCTGGCCCGGATCACCCTGGACACCGGCGCGGCCAACCACCGGGCGCAGCGACTGTATGCCCGGACCGGATTCGTGCCGGAGGAACGCTGTAACTGGTCAGGTTCACATTTGGCGGAGCTGTGGCGCGGGGTGAAAGCGGCGGGCCGAGGGCAGGCGATAGTCGGTGCCGGTTCGCATCTTCGCCGTGATCGGCGGACTATGGGGGGCAGGTGGGTCCGTCTCCAGCGGGAGGCATGATGAACGGATCGAGCGTCGCCTAAGAGTAGCTGTCAATCCGGTATCGACTGCAGCTACCTGGTGGTGGTGCCATTCGGCTATCCGCTATGTGCTGACCGGCTATGGGCCGACGGCCAGGCAGCGGCGGCTGATGCGCATGGGATCGGGGGCTCCGGCTTCACGCGTCTGCCGGGCAGACGAAGGCACGCGCGGCAGCGATCGACGAGCTTTCTGGCCGAGACGATCACGAAATGCGAGCCTGACGGCGCGGAGCTGGTACCGCGTACCGGTTCTCAGTCTGCTGCCTGGGCCGGGCTTGCCGGGCTGTAGTGTCGGTGTGCCTGCTGATCAAGGCCCGCCGCCGGATGGAGTGCTTGCCGCGCTGGTGGTGTCGCTGCGCGCGGGGACTGGCGGAAACGCGGGCGGAGCTGGACCGGGCGCTGGAGCGGATCGCTGAGCTTGAGGCACGGCTGAGGCAGACGCCGCGGAACTCCTCCAAACCGCCGTCCAGTGAGGGGCTGGCCAACCGGCGCCGCGGTCGTTGCGGAAGAAGAGCGGCCCGGCCGGGCGGGCAGGACGGGCATAAGGGAACGACGTTAATGCAGGTGGCCCGGCCAGACCGGGAGGTCCGGCATGAGCCGGGCTGCTGCGGGCGCTGCGGCGCTGGCCTGGCGGGACGGCCGGTGACATCGGTGGAGCGCCGCCAGGTGCTCGACCTGCCACCGGTCAACGCTGAGGTGACCGAGCATCAGCTGATCGAGCGGGAATGCGCCTGCGGGGTGCGTACCAAGGCCGCGGCCCCGGAGGGCGCGGAGGCGCCGGCGTGCTACGGGCCGCGGATCGCCGCGGTCATCGTCTACCTGTACATCGGGCAATTCCTGTCGAAGAAGCGGACCGCGCAGGCGCTGGCCGAATTGTTCGGCGTGCCGCTGTGAACGGGGACGGTCGCCGCGCTCACCGCGCGGGCCGCAGGCCGGCTGGGCGGGTTCCTGGAGCATGCCCGCGAGCAGATCGCCGGCAGCGACGTCGCGGGGTTCGACGAGACCGGGTTCCGGGTGGACGGGCGGCTGCACTGGGTGCACTGCGCCCGCACCGGCGCCTACACCCTGCTGATGGTCCACCCCAGGCGGGGGAAGCAGGCGATCGAGGCGATGGGCGTCCTCCCCTCGTTCGGCGGGGTCGCCGTGCACGACGCTGGGCGCCCTATGACAGCTACGCCGCTGCGGGCCACCAGCTGTGCTGCGCGCACGCGCGGCGGGAACTGCAGGCCGTCACCGACCTGGCCCCCCAGGGCCAGTGGTGCTGGGCCACCCAGGCCGCCGACGCACTTACCGCGATGCAAAAGCTGGTCAGCGAGACGATCAGCCAGTGCCGCGACGTGGTGGACCCGGCCGTGATGGCCGCGCAGATCCACGCCTTCCGCTCCGCCGCCCTGATCGGGGCCAGCCAGACCGCGGCCCGCTCCACCGCGCTGATGAAAAAGCACCACGCGCTGGCCCGCCGCCTGCTGGACGCAAGATGACTACCTGCGGTTCACCAGGGACTTCCGGGTTTCCCCGGACAACAACGGAACTGAGCGCGACATCCGCATGGTCAAGCTGAAACAGAAGGTATCCGGGTGTCTGCGGACCCTCACCGGCGCCCGGCAATTCTGCGCTATCCGCAGCTATCTCTCCACTGCCGCCAAGCACGGCCTCAGCTTCTTCAACGCCTCGTATGCTCGCCGAGGGCGAGCTCTGGATGCCCACCGCTACCTGATCAAGACCATTCAGGTACGTGACCAGTTACATCCGGCTCAGTAAACCGGTCAGCCCCGGCCCGGCATGACAACGGCAGGCTGTACCACGACTAGAACAGGTTCTAGTCTGAGCCCATGCGGCACGGCATCGTCCTGTTCACCTGCGATCGCGGGATCACGCCCGCCGAGGCCGCCAAGGCGGCCGAGGACCGTGGCTTCGACACGTTCTATGTGCCGGAGCACACGCACATCCCGGTCCGGCGGGCCGCCCCGCACCCGCGCACCGGCGGTGCGGCGCTGCCCGACGACCGGTACCTGCGCACCCTCGATCCGTGGGTGTCGCTGGCCACCGCGGCCGCGGTGACGGTGCGGATCGGGCTGGGTACCGCGGTGGCGCTGCCCGCCGAGTCGGACCCGATCACGCTGGCCAAGACGATCGCCACGCTGGACCACCTGTCCGGTGGCCGGGTGACCGTCGGCGCCGGGTTCGGCTGGAACACCGACGAACTGGCTGATCACGGCGTTCCGGCCGGGCAGCGGCGCGCCGTGCTGGCTGAGTATGTCGCGGCGATGCGCGCTCTGTGGACCCAGCCGGAAGCGGCGTACGACGGGAAGTTCGTGTCGTTCGGGCCATGCTGGGCGTTCCCCAAGCCGGTGCAGGCGCACCTGCCATTGATCATCGGGGCGGGCGGCGGCCCGCAGACACTCGGCTGGATCGCCCAGCACGCCGATGGCTGGCTGACCACCCCGGGGGAACGGGACATCGGCGCCAAGGCCGCCGCGCTGCGGCAGGCCTGGGCGGCCGCGAGCCGGGCGGGCGCCCCCGATGTCCGGGTGCTGGTCGCCGCCAAGCCGTCCGCTGACGACCTGGCTGGGTGGGCCGAGGCCGGGGTCACCGAGTGCCTGTGGGGGGTGCCGGACGGCCCGGCCGGATCGGCCGAGGCGTACCTGGACCGGCTGGCGGCCCGCGTGGCGAGCTGGCGGTGACGCCGGCCATGAGCTCAGCCGGCCGCCAGTTGCCAGCCACGCTGCCCGCGTCGCTGCTGGCCGACGGCACCGGCAGGTATGACGTGGTGGTCATCGGCTTCGGCATCGCGGGCGGCTGCGCGGCCCTGGAAGCGGCCCGGGCCGGCGCCCGGGTCCTGCTGCTGGAGCGGGCGGCCGTGCCCGGCGGCACCACCTGCCTGGCCGGCGGGCACTTCTACCTGGGTGGCGGCACCCCGGTGCAGCTGGCGACCGGGCATCAGGACTCACCCGAGGAGATGTACAAGTACCTGGTCGCGACGGCCAAGAACCCCGAGCAGGACAAGATCCGCGCTTACTGCGCTGGGTCGGTCGGGCACTTCCACTGGCTGGAGTCGCTGGGCTTCCAGTTCGAGCGGTCCTACTTCCCGGGCAAGGCGGTGATCCAGCCCGGTACCGAGGGGCTGATGTTCAGCGGCAACGAGCAGGTCTGGCCGTTCCGGGAGCTGGCCGGCCGGCGCCACGCGGGCACAAGGTGCCGGTACCCGGGGACACCCAGGGCGCCCGGCTGGTGGTGGACCTGCTGCGCGACCGGATCGCGGAGACCGGCGCCGAGGTCCGCTACGAGACCGGCGCGACCAACCTGGTCACCGACGAGGCGGGTGGCGTGGCCGGCCTGGCCTGGCGGTCCTTCGCCGAGACCGGCCTGGTCCGGGCGGGTGCGACGGTGATCGCGGCCGGCGGTTTCGTGATGAACCCGGACATGGTGGCCGAGTACACCCCGGCGCTCGGCGGCAAGCTCATCACGCTCGGCTCGAGCTACGACGACGGGCTCGGCATCCGGCTCGGCATGTCAGTGGCGGCCGACGTGCGGCACATGGACGAGCCGTTCATCACCGCGCCCTGCTATCCGCCGGCCCAGCTGATCACCGGGCTGATCGTCAATTCCCGCGGCCAGCGTTTCGTGGCCGAGGACTCCTACCACGCGCGGACCTCGCAGTTCGTGCTGGAGCAGCCCGGCTCCGCGGCGTACCTCATCGTGGACAGCGCGCATGTGCAGCAACCGCAGATGCCGCTGGTGCCGCTGCTCGACGGTTACCAGACCGTACCCGGCATGGAGCAGGGCCTCGGCCTGCCAGCCGGCTCGCTGGCCGCCACGCTGGCCCGGTACAACCACTACGCCGCCCGCGGCGAGGACCCGGACTTCCACAAGAGCGCCCACTGGCTGGCGGCCCAGGACCAGGCCCCGTGGGCGGTGTTCGACCTGCGGCTCGGCCGGGCCCTGTACGCCGGGTTCACGCTCGGCGGCCTGCGCACCACCGTCGACGGGCAGGTGCAGCGCCAGGACGGCTCGGTCATCCCGGGGCTGTACGCGGCCGGCGCGTGCGCGTCGAACATCGCCCAGGACGGGAAGGGCTACGGCTCAGGCACCCAGCTCGGCGAGGGGTCGTTCTTCGGTCGCCGGGCAGGCCGGCACGCGGCCCAGGCGACCCGCCCGGTCAGCCCGGGCCGCTAGCCTTCGGCCGCCCATAGCTGGACACTGCGGGCCGCCGCGTCGAGGATCAGCTGCGCGTCGATGCCCGCCCGCGTTTCGGGGATCCCCAGCGCGGACCACTCGCAGACGAACTCCAGCGGCCCGGCCGGCGGCAGCGGCCACGACCACCACCGGGAGAAATGCAAGCGTGGGCTGCCGCCGCCGAGGAACTGACGCAAGATCGGGCCGTCCGGCGGCGCGTCGGAACCTGGCCCCGGGCCGCCGTGCTGTCCGATGACCTTGCGGCCGTCGGACAGCTGAAGCCCGAACCGCAACGACCGCCGGAGCGCGCGCGGATCCTCGATGCGGGCGAGCGCAGCGTCTGGCCGCTGCTCCGCGGAGAGCCCGGCCGGTTCGGGCCGGTAGCGGGCGGTCAGGAAGATCTCGAATCCGGCTGAGTAAGCCGATATCCCGGTGACCGCGACCGCCGCCCGGCCGGTCCGGCCGAGCAGCACGGTGTTTACCTGTACTACACCAGGAAGCTCCGCCTCCGGCGGGTCCCACGGATGATGGATCCGGGGCTCGGGCTCGGGAACTGGCACGTCGTCAAAGAACGCCATACCGGCCATCGTGGTCCAGGCCAGCGTGCCGCGCCATGGGGTGGCACCCACGTCCGGGGTGGGTCTCGGCCTACTGTTGGTCCGCGCCCAGGGCCGCGGCTGACCGGCCGGTGCTGAGGGCCGGGCGGACGGGTGGCGGGCGCCGCC
>CAVWSA010000034.1:0-242913 GCA_963757545.1 uncultured Actinomycetes bacterium
GCACCGCCACCCAGATCGCGCAGACCTACACGGGCGCGAACGCGGAGATCCACCAGGGCGCGGTGTACTGGGTGGTCGGCACCCGCTGGTTCGACAAGACGGGCAGGTTCACCCTGACCAGCCAGGGGTACGTCACGGCGAAGCACGAAGACCTGGAGTTCCCGTCCCTCGCCGCGACACCCACCCCCGGCGGCCGGGCGATCATGGACTTCACGCTGAACGGCAACGGCGGCCCGACCGGCGCCGACCACGGCGGCTTCTACCCGAGCAGCGGTTTCGGCAGGCTGACCAGCACCTCCGGCGGCCTGCTCAAGTCCACGATCAACATCGCGAATCTGGGCCAGTCCCCGCAGGACGGCTTTACCGAGTACCAGGGCTTCCCGGGTCCGACCCGCCCCCGCTGGGGCGACTACAGCTGGGGCCTGTTCGTGCCGGGCACCGGCGGGCGCATCTACTTCGCTAACGAGTACATCCAGTACCCGAACTGCACTGGGTCCGCGTTCAGCGCCACGGCCATCGGTACCTGTGGCGGGACCAGGGACGGCCAAGGCCAATTGGGGGACATCTGTCAACTACGTCACCCCATAACACAACCCGCGCCTGATAACGGATGCCGCACCTCGCACACCACTGCGAGGTGCGGCATCCCAAGTCCACCGGGCTTGATCATGCCAATACTTCGGCAACGAGGCCGCTGACCGCCCCGCCAAAGCGATAAGCCTGGACGGACCTCCGGTGTCGAGGCGGCTCCTTATCCCCGCCGGGTTATCCCGGTAACCACCCACGCCCGGCCAAGGGCGCTGCAATACAAAGCCACAATGACGAGGATCAAAGCACGTTGCAGCGCGGCGCTCCGGGCGTTCGCCAGGAGCGCTACGGCGAGGCCGAGCTGCGCTGAGTAGGCTCCAATCGAAATCGACGCGAAGGCGATATTCAGCTTTCGAGCTCGGAAGCCGCGGGAGAAATTTCCAGCCCGCCGTGCCCTCGGTATCAGCCGTCTGGTGGCCAGCAGGCCGACGGATGCCATTGCGAGACTTGATAGCCCGAAGACGACTGAGCCCCCGGTCAAGGCCACGATCGAGACCAAGAAGATGTCAACCAGGGCAACAAAAGCGCTCCCGGCCAACACAGTTCGCAACTCCCGAGTTGTGGGGTTCGCGTCATCCGCGTTGACGACCGATACGGCGACAACCAGCAACCCCAAGATGGCAGCTGACGCGCCCGCGCTTGCGATGAAGAAGTCCTCATCGTGGCCTCCACAACATCACCCTATCGGGCATCGGCGGCTATCGTGCCGAGGCGTGCCCGACCGCCACCGGACTCGTTCAGCTTCGCACGCTCGCGCCAGCGCCTTGGCTATAACCGCAACCGTAGTACAGCAACGGACCGGCCGAGGATCAGGCAGGCAGCACTTTGCCGTGCCCGTTGCGCCCGATCTATGGTCAGCTAGCGTGCATCAGCGGTACTCACGGGACCGGCGAACATGCCCTGACCTGGGCCGCAGCAGGCCGGAAGACTGCGGGCCGCGGACTTATTGGCGGGCCATGTGCATGCGCAGTTCGGCGTCGTCGTCGTGGATCAGTTCACCGCTGACGTCCATGTCGCGCTGTGAATGTGCCGGTAAACTGAAGGGGCTGGCGGAGTCTCGGTAATCGCAGCTCCGGGGTTGGCGCCGCAGGTCAATGCACCCGGGTTGAGCACGAATGGCGTGGTCACGGGAGCCTCGGTGTTTCCGGCGAGGGTGCCGTCCACGTACAGCTGGAGGCGCCCGGGCGCCCCTTTGCCGTGTTGCATGTCGGGCTGCCCGGTCGGCTGGAACTCGAACCTGAGCGTGTGCTTGCCCGGCTTGAGAACATCGTCTGATTCCACGGTGTAGACCGCGCGGCCCACATAGTTGTGCGTAGCGGAGCTTGCCGTCCTTGATGAAGAAGGAGTATCCGCCCGCGGCTGTGCCCTGGCTGATCAGGACCCCTTCGGCCCCGTCCGCGGGAATCTCGACGTCGGCGGTGATGCTGTGCGGGCGGTTGAGAACCGGGGTGCGGCGAGAGAACGGGATCGATTGCGTGCCGGGCAGGTAGGTATAGCTGTCCCGGGGAGCGGCCACGAGCGGCTTTTCCGCGATCATGCGGAGCAGGCCGCTGCCATCGACCGGCATGACGCCGTACTTGCCGGCCTCTACGTACCACGTCCCGATCATGGCGATCAGCCGGTCGCGGTGCTCGGCGGCCACGTTGTGGTTCTCAGCGAAATCCTCCGCCACGTGGCAAGCCCCCAGCCCGTGGCGTCCAGCCGGAAAGCGTCTTAGACGAGATCGGCTGCCCAAGACCATGCCCGCCTCGGCGAACGAGGGGCCAGGCCAGGGGCAGACGGCCCGCCAGCCGTAGTGGTAGATCGCCCGGTGACCCAGCATCTCGAAGTACTGCGTGGTGGGTGCTCTCGGTGGCATCGTCGTCCAGTGTGTGGGCGAAGCTGACTCCATGAAGGGGTGCTTGAGTCACGCCCCGGATGGTCGTGGGCGGCTCGATGCCCAGCAAGTCCAGCACGGTGGGCACCATGTCGATGATGTGCGCGTACTGGGTACGGACCTGGCCGCTGGGCGTTAATCCGCTCTGGCCAGGAGACGATGAACGGATCGCTGGCGCCGCCGCGGTAGGTTTCGCGCTTCCACCGGCGGAACGGCGTGTTCCCGGCCCACGTCCAGCCCCACGGGTAATGGTTGAAATGCTTGGGGCCGCCGATCTCATCGATCAGCTTCAGGCTTTCCTCCAGTGGTTCCTGGGCGTTGTTGAAGAACTGCGCCTGATTAGTGGTCCCGGTGGGGCCGCCCTCGGCGCTGGCGCCGTTGTCGGAGATGACCATGATCAGTGTGTTGTCGAGCTCCCCTGCAGGCGCAGGAAATCGATCAGGCGCCCGACCTGGTCATCGGTGTGGGACAGGAAACCGGCGAAGACTTCCATCATCCGGGCTGTCGAGGCGGCGGGCCGCCGGCGGCAGCGAGTCCCAGTCGGGCACGTCGGGATCGTGCCGCGATAGCTCGGCGCCGGCGGGGACGATGCCGAGTTCCTTCTGCCGGGCGAACACTTCTCCCGGTATGCGTCCCAGCCGTCGTTAAACTGCGCCCGCGTACCGGTCGGCCCATTCCTCGGCACGTGGTGCGGGGCGTGCGTGGCGCCGAAGCCCAAATGCAGGTAGAACGGCTTGGCCAGGTCAACCTGCTTGGCGTCGGCGATGAACCCGATTGCCTTATCGACGAGGTCCTCGCTCAGGTGATACCCCTCTTCAGGTGTCGCGCGGTGGCTCCACCTGATGGTTGTCGTGCACCAGATCGGGATACCACTGGCTGGTGTCCCCGCCCAGGAACCCATAGAAACGCTGGAAGCCGCGCCCCAGCGGCCACCGGTCAAATGGGCCCGCGCCGGTTTCCTGGTTGCTCGGCGTCAGGTGGTACTTACCGACCATAAACGTGCTGTAGCCGTGCTCGACCAGCATCTCGGACAGGAAACCATTTTCAAACGGGATGACGCCGTTGTACCCGGGGTAACCGCTGGCCAGTTCCGTAATACAGGCCATCGCGTTGCTGTGATGGTTACGGCCCGTCAGAATGCACGACCGGCTCGGCGAACACAACGCCGTCGTGTGCATGTTGCTGTAGCGCAGGCCGTCCGCGGCGATCGCGTCGAAGCTGGGCGTGGCGATTGGGCTGCCGTAACAGCCCAGCTGCCCGAACCCGGTGTCGTCCAAGACGATGAACAGCGCGTTCGGGGCGCCTTCGCGGGCCCGCGCGGGCCGGCCAGGCAGGCTTGGACTCGTCGGCGGTCCGCCCGATCACGCCAGGGAACGCAGCGCCCGGCCCATACTCGACAACTGGCATGTAGACCACTCCCGCTATTCGTCCGCTGCCCTGTTTCCCGTAGCGTGCGGCGCCACACCCGGGCACGCATCACCTGCAACGGATGAAGTGAGCCGAATCGCCATCAGCACGGTGGCGGCAGCCGTTCGGTACCCGCGGCTTCCCGGCAGGCGCCTCGCTCCTGTCCTGCGGCCGTGACGGGAACGATCAGGCCTCAGGGATGGGCCTGCCGAAGTTCTCCAGCGACGTGCTGGTCCCGCTCCCCCGGTAGCTGGTAATGCCGCCGATCGGGGACCATGCCTAGGCGAGGATCCCGCGCGCGGTGGTCGGCGGCAGTCGCACCGACCTAAGTTCAGGCGCGGTGGGCGCGGCTCACCCGCAGGAAGACGATCAGCACGACGAGCAGTACAGCGATCCCTGCTGGTGCCAGTGTGTCGCCGAGGAAATGGCCGGGGCTAAAGACAAGCGATACTGTCCTGGCGAAGAGGAGGCTGGCGGCGACGGCGGATACGCCCATGACGCTGCGGACCGCGACATCGTGATTGGCTGGTTCCGGGACGGTAGTGCGTGTCGCGGGGGGGCCAGTTAGTGGCAGGTCAGCGAGCAGGGCGGTCAGTTCTTTCCCAGTGCGGCGCGCAGGCGCTGCCCGGATCGCTGGTCGAATTCGTCGGCTGTGATCCGGCCACCCGGAATGCTTCGCTCAGCGCGGACTGCGCCCGGTCGTCGGCGTCAGATACCCGGAGGTCGCCCCACGGAAAGCCCCTGTCAACTCCATCCATAGTCCGTGCTCCTTAGGCGCGGGATCCGGCCCGTCGGCTTTCGGCCTGAGCCTGCACGCCAACGTTAGTTAGCGTAGACGCACCTGAACTTTGATTGTCAGGCCACTCGAGGCCACACCTGGGCCGGGCACGCGCCGCACACCTGGAGCCCCAGCAGTCATGATCATTCTAGCAGCTGGTCGCTGGAGCATCAGGAAAGACTGTCGGTGGATCGCCACCCGCGTCCGCAGGTCACCGGAGGCATCCCGATGCAGGCACAGGGCGATAGCGCCGACCCTTCGCGGCCCGTCCTCGACAGGCTGCTGTTCTTCGGGAACGAGTGGGTGTACCGCTACCGTCACCCCCGTGTCCTGGTGGGCCTGAGTCTTTTCGTTGGCACCTGGAACCTCTTCCTGGGCATTCGCATGCTCCGTAACCGCAAATGGCTGGGGCTGCTGCCTCTGGCGTCGTCGGCGCTGCAACTCCTGGGGGGCTACCGCGTATACCAGATCAGAGTTAGCCCGCGCGAGCGGCCGAGCCTTGATCCGGGCGAATAACTCCAGGACCGTCAGCGGCGGCGGCGCGGAAGCCCGCACAGAACTCCGCAAATATCGCGGCTGTCAACACTTGATCAGCGTCAGCCGGCGGCCAGCTCACGCTGATACCAGGTGCCTGGCTTGCCACCGGGCTCAGCCGGGCCGACCGGGACGAACCCGGCTTTGGTCAGCACCTTCTGGGACGCGACGTTGTCATGGGTGACCGCTGCTTTGAGCGTGGCAGCCCGTGCTGCGCGGCCACGAGCCGGCACAGTTCCTGCACGGTCGCGGTCGCCACGCCGCGACCCGCGACCTGCTGCGCGACCCGGTATCCGAGCACGGCCGTGCCGTCCTCGACGTCGTACAGGTTGAACCGGCCCAGGACCGAGCCGTCCTCGGCGACGAGCACGTAGAAGGCGCAGGTGCCAGCCTCCTGCTCGGCCAGCAGGGCGTCGTACCCCTCGGTGAACCGGTCAAAGAACTCATCGCGCGGTCGGAAACGAAGCTGGCGAAGTAGGCACGGTTCGCCAGTTCGAAGGCCAGGACCGCCGGGGCGTGATCGGCACGCATGCGCTGCAACTCGGGCACCAGCCAACCCTACTCAGCGAGTGCACGGCGGCCGGCTGAATTTCGCCCCCGAGCTGTCGCCGGGCGGCTCCCCCAGCCGTTCCGCCATGGCACAGATCCCCGCCACGCCGTTACGCTGGCCCGGTGTTCCGCGTCCGGGTGAAGCGTCCGCAGTCCACCGCGGCGCGGTACTGGAACGTGGCCCAGGACGTGCTGTCACCAATCGTCGCGTTCACACCCATCGTGCTCAAGCTGACCGGCGTCATCACCTGGTCTTGGTGGTGGGCGCTATCGCCCATCTGGATCAGCGCCGCGTTGCTGGCGTTGCTCCTCACCGGCCTGGCAACGCTGTTCCGCTGGAACGCGATGCGGCAGCCACGCCCCCATCCACCGGCCGTGACGGCCGGGGTATTCCGATGTCTCGAAGCCCCTGGCTTCTTGAGACCCCGGCGGCGGCCGCAGTTAGTCCTCTCCGGAGAACCGCTCCCAGGCCGCCTGCTTCGACACGCCGAGCGCCTGCCCGATGCTGGTCCAGCTCACGCCCCGCTCGCGCAAGATGGCCACCCGCTCGTGCACGGCGGCATCGACCTGTGAGACCACGGCCTGAACCCGGGCCAGGCTGGCCAGCAGCTCGTCGTCTGGCCGTTCGTTCCATGAGCCGAAGACGCACCTGCTCCTCAGCGAGGATCAGATCGCAGAGGTTCACGCATTCGTCGCAGATGTAGACACCAGGCCCGGCGATGAGCTTGGCCACGGCGTCCTTGTCCTTGGTGCAGAACGAGCAGCACAGAGTCTCGGTCCCGCTAGCACCTGGCACCGCAGTCCGGGGATTCCCCATGCCGTCAAGATACCCCTGACGATCCCCGAGAGTCAAGGTACCCTGACGCGTGGTGGGCTGGACAGTCAGTCGCCGAGGACGGACAGCCCGACCTGTCCCCCCCCCTGCCCTCCCCCCCCCCCCCCCCCCCCCGGTCGGGGAACCGTGACCGGGCCCGGAGCGCCACGCATCACCGGTGTGCCGCCAGCACGGCGTGGTGGTCGGTGCCCGCCTGCGGCTGCGGGTCGGCATGGACCAGCGCCGCGGTCAGCCGGGGCAGCGCATGCAGCAGGGCGTGCTCCGCGTTGACGGCCACCTGGTGCGCCTGGACCGCGCTGGCCGCGCCGGCCACCGCGACTTCGCATTCGGCCCGCAGGTTGTGCCCGATCCAGCGCACCCGGACCTGGCCCACGCCCAGCACGCCCGGCGTGCCGCGCAGCGTCCGCTCCACGTGGTCCACCAGGGCCGGGTCAACCGCATCCATCAGGCGCCGGTAGATCTCCCGGGCCGCCTGCCACAGCACGGCCAGGATGGCCACCGTGATCAGCAGGCCGACCACCGGATCGGCCCAGTCCCAGCCGGCCGCGACGCCGCCCGCGCCCAGCAGCACCGCCAGCGACGTGACGCCGTCGGTCCGGGCGTGCAGCCCGTCGGCCACCAGTGCCACCGAGCCGATCCTCCGGCCGACCCGGATCCGGTACCGGGCGACCGCCTCATTGCCGAGGAACCCGAGCACCGCCGCACCGGCCACCGCAATCAGGTTGGACACCGGGTGCGGATGGGCCAGCCGGGTCACCGCCGCGTACCCGGCCAGCGCCGAGGATGCCGCGATGACCAGTACGATCACCACCCCGGCCAGGTCCTCCGCCCGCCCGTACCCGTAGGTGTAGCGACGGCTCGGCGGCCGCCTGCCCAGCATGAAGGCGATGCCCAGCGGCACCGCGGTCAGCGCATCGGCCGCGTTGTGCAGGGTGTCCCCGAGCAGCGCCACTGACCCGGAGACCGCCACCACGACGGCCTGCAGCAGCGCCGTGGCCGCCAGCACCGCTAGCGAGACCCACAGCGCGCGCATCCCCTGGGCACTGGCTTCCATCGCGGCGTCCACCTTGTCCGCGGCCTGGTGCGAATGCGGGCGCAGCCCATGCCGGATCCGCCGGGCCAGCCCGTGCCCGTGCTCGTGATCACCCATACCGCCAGCATGCTCGAAGAACCGCCCTGCAGCACGTTCAACAACAGCCCGCCCGACGCGACTGCAAAAGACTCGCATACCCAACGCCCCCAACTGCTCACTCATGTGCCGTACCGCGCAGTCTGCGGCCCGGCGCTCCGGAATTCGCGACTTATAAGCAAATGAAAATCCCCGGCACTCCCGGCAGGCGCCCGAACAAACTTCGCATTACCGCGACCTGAATAACGATCAAGGTCCCGGGTGTATCAATTAAGCCGGCCGAATTGACGGGAGTTGATTAGTTATGGCGCACAGAGCATATGCACGAGGCGGCAGCCGCGTGCATAATACCGGGCGGAGAGCCGGCCGCCCAGGGCGAGCGGTGGTCTGGATGGCCGCTATTACCGCGCTGGGCGGCCTCCTGTTCGGCTATGACACCGGGGTCGTGTCGGGCGCCCTGCTCTTTCTGAAGGATGACTTCCCGCACATATCTTCAGTACAGAAGGAACTGGTCACCAGCTTTCTCCTGGCGGGCGCGGCGATAGGCGCCATCGGGGCGGGCCGGGTATCCGACTGTATCGGCCGACAGCGAACGATATTGATTACCGCCGCCGTGTTCATGGCCGGCGTCCTGGCTGCCGCCTTCTCGCCTGCTTTCGTTATCCTGCTGGCCGCGCAGGTGGTGATTGGACTGGGCGTAGGGTCGGCCTCGATGGTGGTGCCGATGTATATCGGCGAAGCCGCCCCGCCGAGATTCCGTGGTGCGCTGGTGAGCTTCAACCAGCTGGCGTTGAGTTCCGGAATTCTCGTCTCCTACCTGGTCAACTACGGATTGTCCGGGACGGGAAACTGGCGGCTGATGTTCGGGCTGGCCTGCATTCCTGCCGCGGCGCTGTTCCTGGGCATGCTGTTCCAGCCGGAGAGCCCAGCCTGGCTGATCACTCACGGCCGGCTGGATGACGCCCGGCGCGTGCTGTCCCGGCTGCGGCCACCGGGAGCCGTTGACGCCGAGCTGGCCAGCATGGTGAGCAGCGCGCAGCGCCCGGGCGCCCGGGCCCGCGAGCTGCTGCGGCCTTCGCTCCGCCCGGCGCTGATCCTCGGCGTGCTGCTGGCCGTCTTCCAGCAGATAACCGGCATCAATACGGTCATCTACTACGCGCCGACCTTGCTGAACGGGGCCGGCCTGGGATCGTCGGCCGCGTTGCTGGCCAACGTGGCAAACGGGATCGTGAACGTCGGCATGACGATCGTGGCCATCCGGCTGCTGGACCGGGTCGGCCGGCGCGCGCTGCTGATCTCGGGAACGTGCGGGATGGCCGCTGCCCTGCTCACCATCGCCCTGATCTTCCTGACCAGCGGCCCTCAGCTGTGCACCGCGGCCGCGATCGCCGCCGTCGCGGCGCTGTTCGTCTATATCGGTTCGTTCGCCATCGGGCTGGGCCCGGTCTTCTGGCTGCTGATCAGCGAGATCTACCCGGCAGGCGTCCGGGCGTCGGCGATGAGCACGGCCGCCTGCGCGAACTGGGCCGCGAACTTCATGGTCACCATCTCATTCCTGACCCTGCTGAACGCGATCACCGACGCCGGCACATTCTTCCTGTTCACCTTCCTCACCCTGGTGGCGCTCGGCTACTTCTGGCGGCGGGTACCGGAGACCACGGGCCTGCGGCTGGACGAGATCTCGGCCCGGGCGGCCGGCGGCCGCCCACCCCGGCGCAGGGTGCCGCCAGGTCATCCCCCGGGCCGGAACCGGATCCCGGCTGGGCCGCGCTGGCCCCGGCCCAGCCTGCTATCCGCCCGGCAGGCCGCCCGCCAGCCAGGCATGCGGCCGCTCCGGCCCGGGGCCGCCGTCATGCGCACCGGTGACGCACGCTGCCCGCCAGCGGGCTAGCCGTCTGCCTTGGTGGCGAGCAGCACCCATAGGAAGTCCTCGCAACCGCCTCGACCTGGCAGCCCTGGCTGGCCAGGTACAGCGCGTTGCGGCCGTGACCGCAGCCGAGTTCAAGGACGCGTCCGGGGGTCAGCGTGCCGTCCCCGAACCACTCGACCAGGTTCTCATCCGGCCACTCGACGAAGAACGGGCACGGCTTGGCCCGGTCGGCGAAGAACTCACCCCACCACGCGCTGCCCCGGCTGTCCAGCAGAGCGTCGAGCCTGCGCAGCGCATCGCCGCTGCCCGGGGTGGCCGGCATACCGCCAGTCAACCGGCTGCCCCGGCCGGGCGCCAGTGATCCGCCGGCCGATGAGTCCGGCGCCGGCCGGTCGTCTCATCTGCGGAGGATTACCGACCTGCCGCACCGGGAGATGGCCCATGACCGATGACGCCGACTTGCAGCCCCTGGTAGCCGCCGAGTTCCTGGCGCTCGCCGACCTGCTCGGCCGGGCCACCAAGGAAGAGTGGGACACCCCGTCGCTGTGCGCGGGCTGGCGGGTGCGCGAGGTGATCGCGCACATGACCATGGCCGCGCGCTACGCCGAGGAGCAGTTCATGGCCGAACTGCGCCGCTGCGACTTCGACTTCACCCGGCTGTCCAACCAGATCGCGGCCCGGGACGCCGAACTGCCGCCCGACGAACTGGTCAGCAACCTGCGCAGCTCGGTAATGCAGCAGTGGACGCCGCCGGGTGGCGGGTACCACGGCGCGCTGAACCACGTGGTGATCCACGGCCTCGACGTGACCGTGCCGCTCGGCGTGCGGCGCCGTTCGCCGGACCAGACCATCCGGATCATCCTCGGGGATCTCTCCGCGGGTGGCGGGCACGCGCACTTCGGCACCAGCATCGCCGGGCGCCGCCTGACCGCGACCGACCTGGACTGGTCGTACGGATCAGGCCCGGTGCTGCGGGGTCAGGCCGGGGACCTGGCCCTGGCCATGTGTGGCCGGACGGTCCCGGCCGGACGGCTGGATGGCGCACCGCTGCTGGCCGGCTGACGCTCGCAGTCTTGCTATATGTCGGCTATCTACTTATGATGGCCGGCGTGAATAATCCGGTAGCCGAGATGCGGGAGCCGACCTACTTCGTACTGGCCTCCCTGCTCGACGGGCCGCTGCATGGCTACGCCATCATCAAACGCGCCGCCGACCTGTCCGGTGGCCGGGTCCGGATGGCCACCGGGACCCTGTACACCGCGCTGGACCGGCTGGCCGGCGAGGGCTACGTGCAGGTGGTCCGCGAGGAAATCGTCAACGGCCGGGCCCGCCGCTCGTACGGGCTGACCGAGCCGGGCGCGGCCGCACTGCGCACCGAGGCGGCGCGGATGGCCGCCGCGGCCCGCCTGGTCACCAGCCATGAGCGCGTCCCGCGCACGGCGGCCAGCCGCCGGAAGGCGCGGCCGGCATGAGCGCCCTGGAATGGCGCTGCCGCTGGCTGCTCCGCGCCTACCCGTCCTGGTACCGCCGGCAGCGCGGCGAGGAGATGCTCGGCACGCTGATGGAGGCGAGCCCGGCCGGCCGGCGGTGGCCGTCACCGCGCGACATCCGGGCCATGATCATGGGCGGGCTGCGGGTCCGGGCCGGCCAGCACCGGCGGCTGACCACAGCAGCCAGCCTGCGCCTGGCCGGGCTGCTCGGTGCCGCGCTGGCACTGCTCTGGCTCATCGGCAACAACCTGGGCACGGCCATCATGTTCTGGACGCACGTCTACCCGCACAGCGCCCCGGCCCTGGGCCTGCCGACCGCGGCCAGCCTGCTGGCCCTGGCCGCGGTGCTGGCCGCCTGGTTCGTGCCCTGGCCGGTGGTAGCCGCCCCCGCGCTGGCCAGCGCCGCGCTGTGGGTCTACTCGGGGGACCGGGTGATGGCCATCCAGGCCGGCCTGCTGATCCTGCTGGTCGTCCTGACCGCTGGCCGGGAGCGGATGCCGCGGTCATGGCTCGGTCTGGCCGGCCTGATCTTCGCCCTCACCCTGCTGCAGGAATTCACCGCGGCCCCGCGTCTGTACTTCCTGTACACCCCGCTGGTCTACGCGCCCTGGGTGGTGCTCGGCGCGGTCATCCTGTGGGCCGCCGTGGACGCCCGCCCAGCCGTTGCCATGGCCATCTACCTGGCGTCGAACTACCTGATCTTCAGCCTGCTCGGCTATGTCGGCTTCGGGGTCAACCCGGCGGCTTCCTGGCAGTGGTACCTGCCCGCGGTCGGGGTAGCCGTGCTGGGCGGCTGCGCCCTGTGGCGGCTACGCCGTCAGGCGGTGCTGTGAGCGCTGCCCGGCGGCCCGCCTGCCCGGGCCCGGGAGGGGAATGTCTGCGCAGGTAAGCACTGTGTTCTACTGGAAAAGTGGCAGATCAGACTGCGCGCCGGGGGCACGGACGGCACCGGAAGAAGGAACTCCGGCGGCTGCGGGCCCAGCGGACCAGGCAGGTCCGGGCGAGAGTCCGGCTCATGATCGAAATCACCGCCCGGGCGGGCTCCTACCGCAGAGGCCTGCTCGCCGCGGCCGCGCAGCTCAGCCCGGAGGAAGCCGCCATCATCTCCGATCTGGAGCGGCACGGCCTGCAGGTCCCGCAACTGCGCGATGTGCTGTGCGGTGGCCACGTGCTGGTGGACGACCCGCAGCTGTATGAGGCCTGGCGGTTTACCAAGGTCAGTCATCTGCGGGTGTCCAGCCACCACCACGACGTGGACAAGACGCGCTTCCCGGATATCGGCATGCGCGGCCCGCTGGTCCGGGAGAAGCTGCACGGCCGGACGGCCCAGGGCACCTGGGTGCAGCTGGAGAAGACACCCGCCGCCTTCGGCCAGCGGAAACTGCCCAGCCTGACCGATCTGCGGCACCTGATGGACTACGTCGTCTACCGGGTGACCCGCAGCAACGTGGGCCCGTGGGGCCTGTCCCGGGTGACCGAACGGCGGCCCATGTACCTGTCACCGGCGCTGGCCGTGTCCACCTCCCTGCCGCTGCCGATCGTGCAGACACTGGCCGCGACGCTCCGCCAGCTCGAGCAGCATGACGACATCACGGCGGTGTCCGCTGACCTGGCCGCCCGGTTCCCGCCGCCCGGCCAGCTGGACCCGGCCAACGAGCTGGGCGCGGCGCTGCCGGAACGGGCCGGGCGGGGGCTGTTCGGCAACTCCGAGGTGTGGGTGACCGAGAGCCCGTCGCGGACGGCGACCGCGATCTTGCGCCAGCGGGCCGGGCCAATGCCAGCCGGAGCACTGTGGGCCAGCGCGGAGCTGTCATGACGGCCGCTGACCCGGCGGGACCCGGCCCGGCCGGGCCGGCCTCCGGCACCGCGTCCGTCCCGGCCGGTCTGGTCACCTCCGTCGTAGACCTGGTGCGCACCGGGCCGGTGCACCTCGGCGCCTACACCATCGCCGAGCTCACCGCCGTCGACGCGATCGTGGACTTCCTGGAGGCCCGCCCGACGGACGAGGCGCTGGCCGAGGCGGTCCGCTCCCTCGCGGCCCGACAGATGCTGGTGGCCGGCCCGCCCGGCGATCAGATCCAGGTGCGCGGTGACCTGGGCATCGCGGTGGTGTTCCAGCAACGGGCCCGGATGGTGGTGGACACCAGGGTTACCGGCACCGGACCCGGTGAGCCGTGGCGGATCCTGCTGCTCCCCCAGCCCGAGCGGATCTGCCTGGTGGTCCGCATCGACACGCTCGGCGTGCACGAACTCGGCCTGTACCCGCAGGACGAAGCGCTCCGCATGCTCAGCGCCGTGCTGCCCCGCGGGCCCCGGGCGGACAGCAGCCCGGCCAGCGACGCGGACCAGGTGCTGCAGACCGCCGAGCGGACCGCGCTGGTCACCGTCACCCGGTACCGCACCGAGGGATCGGCCGAGATCGCGGAAGACAGCACCGACCTGGTCCTGGCCCGCCGGGACGGCCGGCTGCATGTCTTCCAGCGGGATCCCGCGGACCGCAGCCAGCTGATGCCCAGGCCGCCGGATGCCAGGAACGTGCGCGACACACTGGCCAGCCTGCTCAGCTAGCCGGCCAGCCAGTCAGTCAGGGCGAGCTGCCGAACCCCCGTCCCGCCCGGGCCGCCGCCGGCCGCCAGGCCGGGGATGGACCGGTCGCCGGGCCACCGAACCGCCGGTCCCCGGTGTCGGCCAGCCCGGCTGGGCCGCTGCCCTGGCCAGACCGGGCCCGCCGGGACGTCCAGCGTTCCGTGCATCCCCGGGTGTCCTGGCAGTACCACCGGACGTCGGCGCACGCGCTACCGCCGTCCGCCACCATGCTGCTGGTCGGCAGCCGGGTTCCGCACATCCAGCAGGACTGCACCCCGGCGGACCGCATCGTGGGGAAACCCAGCCGCTCCTCGTCAGTCATCGTCACGCTCACCTCCGGGAGTCAGTCGGCCGCCAGCCCAGCATCCCCGGAGCTCGCGGCACGAGTCAGCCCGGAACGCGGCTGGCTCAACAACCGACCTCCGGCAGTCTGGCACGCCAGCGGCCAGTCGGTCCATGCCGGCCGCGGGGTGACTTGGCCCACCCGGGCCCGCCGCGGCCCAGCCGGCTACCCGGTGCGGCAAACTGAGCCGGGTGGGAAGTGCGTTCGCCAAGGCGATCAACGACCTGGACGAGGCCGCGTTCCAGGCACTGTATGGCCGGTGGGACCCACCCGAGCCAGCCCAGGTGACCGGCCTGCTGGCCGGGTCCGGGGTGCGCTGGTGGATCGCCGGCGGCCGGGCGGCCCGGGCGGGCGCGCCGCCGCGCCAGCATGACGACACCGATATCGGGGTGCGGCTCAGCGACCTGGACCGGCTCCGCGCCCAGCTATCGGACTGGCATCTGTGGGAAGCGAACAGCGGCACGCTGCGGCCGCTGCTGCCCGGTGCCCCGCTCACCCCGGGCTGCAGGCAACTCTGGGCCCGCCGTGACGCGCAGCACCCGTGGCAGCTGGATCTGCTGCTGGACGGCAGCGACGCCGAATGGGTGTTCAAGCGGGACAGCCGGGTGCGGCTGCCCTGGCCGCGGGCACTGCACGAGGTACATGGTGTGCCGCACCTGCGCCCGGAGGTCGCCCTGCTGCACAAGGCTCACCTGGACCGGCCCAAGGACCGCGCCGACCTGGCCGCGGCCCGGCTCGACCCGGATGCGCGGGCCTGGCTGGCCGATACCCTCGACCGGCTCGGCCAGCACGACTGGGCCGCCGCCACCCGGGCCGGCGGCTAATCGCCGCACCCCGCCGGTAACCGCAATAACCCGTTAACAGCTAGCCTGCCCGGCTGGTCTACTCACCGTGTGGACCCGGCCCCGCCCACACAGTTCCCGCAGCTCAACGCCATCCTGGCCGAACTGGCCGAGCGGGCCGCGCGGATTCTCGGGGCGAACTTCGGCGGCGCCTACCTGCAGGGCTCGTTCGCGGTCGGCGACGCCGATATGCAGAGCGACTGCGACTTCCTGATCCCGGTGCGGCAGCAGGTCACCGCGGCCCAGGAAGCCGGGCTGCGGGCCATGCACGCCGAGTTCCCGGACCGCCCGGAGCACTGGGCCCAGCACCTGGAAGGGTCCTATCCCCCGCTGGCTGAGCTGCGCACGCTGCGCGGGCTGGGCCGCAAGTGGCTGTACATCGACCACGGCTGGCGGGAGATGCAGTGGTCCGTGCACTGCAATACCGAGGTGGTCCGCTGGTCGCTGCGCGAGCGCGGCGTCACGCTGGCCGGCCGGATCCGCGCACCCTGGTTGACGAGGTGCCCGCGGCGGTGCTGCGGGCCAAGATGCGCAGCTACGCCCACGAGGTCCTGCCGGGCATGCTCGGCTGGGTCGGCCTGGACGTGGCCTGGGGCCAGCGGTACGCGGTCACCACGTACTGCCGGATCCTGCACACGCTGCATACCGGCCAGGTCACCTCCAAGCGGGCCGCCCTGCTGTGGGCCCGGGACGCGCTCGATCCGCAGTGGTCCGGGCTGATCCAGCAGGTCCTCGACGACCGGCCGCTGGGCTGGGCCGACGGTCGCCGCCGGCCGGGCAGCGTGTCACAGACCCTGGCCTTCGCCGAGTACGCCCAGGCCCGGGCGCACGGCTGAGCCCGGCGCCGCTCAGCCGGGCGCGGCCCGGACCGCGACCTGGCTGATGAACGGCAGCCGCACGCCCAGGCTGGCGGCCTGGCCGGTGCTGGCGTTGACCGCACGTACCGCGCCGGTATCGGTCACCACGAACAGCCACCGGCTGTCCGGCGACCAGGCCATGGTCTGGTTGGTCGCGTCCTGGCTGATCGGCAGGGTGAGCACCCGGTCCGCCCCGGACCGCAGGTCGAGCAGGTGCATGCTGAGCTGGCTGGCCCGGCCCAGCTCGAGGACCGCGGCGGCCGTGCCGTCCGGCGCGATGAGCCCGGGCGGCCACGGGGTCAGCGGGGTGTGCGGCAGCGCCCGGCCGGGCAGCATCCGCTGCGCGCCGGTGGCGCTGTCGATCACCACGGTGTGGCAGTGCTGACGGTGGCCGGGGCAGGTCACCGCCAGCCAGCGGCCGGGCCCGGTCGCCAGCGGCTCCAGGCTCAGCCGGCGCAACCCGCCCGGGCCGGCGTCGAACGTACCGCCGGGACCGGTGAGCAGGACGCCGCCGGACCCATCGGCCGTGGCGCTCAGCGGGAGCGGCCCGCCCGGGGGCAGCGGCACCGAAGCCTGCCGGGTGCCGTCTGCCCCGGTCAGCGTCAGCGCCGCGTGCCCGACGCCCGCCGTCACCACCCACACCTGCCCCGGCCGGGGCCCGGGCAGCGCCGGGCCGCCCTGGCTGAGCAGGCCAGACAGCCCGCGGGGGGGCTTGCCGTCGGGCACCAGGTAACCGGGCACGAAGTCGAGCGGCCGGATGATGGCCTGATGCGGGTCGATCAGGAAGGACACCGGGCCGCTGCTGTCCAGGGCCGGGACCCGGGTCCAGGTCACCCGGCCGGTCGCGGGCACGACCGACACCATGCCATCAGGCCCGCGGCCGAACAGTTCCCAGCGGGCCGTGGCACCGAGCAGCCGGTGCCGAGGTCGGTCACGGTGACCGCGGGGTGCGCGGCTGGCCGGTGCGGCTGCCCGGGCCGGGTGACCAGCACCGCGATCGCGGCCGCCGCGGCCACGCCGAGCAGCAGCCAGCCGGCCCAGTGGCCCAGCCGGCCGGGCCGCCGGCCGGCCGGTCCGGTGAGCCGAAGCTGATCAGGTCCTCATCCGGGTCCATACCTCATCATCGGCCTGGCCCGGCAGCAGGCAAGCCCGCAGGCCAGCGAACCTCTGCATCAGGTATGAAACGGGCTGCCATCCGTTCGGCACTGGGCTGCGCGGGTACGGCAGGGGGCATCTGGCCCGGGCTACCGGGCCGCTGCGAAGGAGGCACAGTGCTGGTGTCCGGGCGCGGGCATGGTAATCGCGCTCAACCCGCTGAGTTCCACCTCGCTGCTGGCCAGCCTGGGCACGCTCGGCGTGTTCCTGGTCATGTTCGCCGAGACCGGGCTGCTCATCGGCTTCTTCCTGCCGGGTGACTCGCTGCTGTTCACGGCCGGGCTGCTGTGCACCGGCACCGTGTCGCACGCGGCCCACCTGTCGCTGCCGCTGGTCATCCTGGCCGCGGCAGGCGGCGCGCTGCTCGGCGCGCAGACCGGGTTCTACATCGGCCGGGCCGGCGGGCGCCCGCTGCTGCAGCGCAGCCGGAACGCTTACCTGCGCACCGGGGCGCAGCGGGCCGGGCGGCTGCTGGACCGGTACGGCCACCGCAAGGCCATCGTGCTGGCCCGGTTCATCCCGGTGGTCCGCACCGTGGTCAACCCATTGGCCGGCGCGCTGGGCGTGCCGACCCGCACGTTCACCATCTGGCAGATCGTCGGCGGGCTGGTCTGGTCGGCCGGGGTCACCCTGGCCGGCTACACGCTGGGCTCGGCCATCCCGGGCATCGACACTTACCTGCTGCCTGCCATCGCCGTCATCATCATCCTGTCGCTGATCCCGATCGGCATCGAGGTCTACCGCACCCGGTCCGCGATCCGCCGCGGCGCCGGCGGCCCGCACGGCGACCAGCCGGTGACCAGCCCGGCGCGGGCACCGGGGGCCGGACCAGGCCACCGCGCAGCGCGTCCGGTAGTGCGCCAGCCGCAGGCCGGCCAGGATGACCCCGGTGACCACCGACCGAGAGCGGCTGCGGGCCACCTTCGAGTCAGCCGCGGCGAGCTACCAGCAAGCCCGGCCCGAATACCCCGCCGAACTGTATGACGAGCTGATCCGGCTGGCCCAGCTGCGGCCTGGCGACCAGCTGCTGGAGATCGGCTGCGCCACCGGGAAGGCCACCGCCCCGCTGGCCCGGCGCGGCTTCCGGTCACCTGCGTGGAGCTTGGCCCGCAACTCGCCGCGCAGGCCCGGCGTGAGCTGGCCGGCTGTCCCGGGGTGACCATCTACGACGGTGCGTTCGAGAGCTGGCTGCCACCAGCTGGCGTTCGATATCAATGGTATTTCGCGGCTACGGCGTGGCACTGGGTGGACCCGGCGGTGCGGTACCAGAAAGCGTGGGATGTGCTTGCCCCAGACGGTCACCTGGCGTTCTGGGCCGCGGAGCACGTGTTCCCGGCGGATGGCGACCCGATCTTCGACGAGCTCCAGCCGGTCTACGACGAGATCGGCTCCGCGCACCCACCGGACAGGCCGCTGGCGGCCGCGGCCGGGCGAACTGCCGGACAGCCGGGCCGAGATCGAGGCCAGCGGCCTGTTCGGCGACGTGGTCACCCGGCAGTTCGACTGGGTGGTCAGCTACCCGGCCGAGGAGTACATCCGGCTGCTGGACACGTTCTCCTCGCACATCGCCCTGGCGCCGTGGCAGCGGGACCGGCTCTACGCCGAGATCCGGCGGCGGCTGGCCGCGCGCCCGGACGGGCAGCTGCGGCGGCACTGGGGTGCGGTGCTGCACGTCGCCCGGCGCCGCGACCGGGCCACCGCCGCGCTGAGCCGGGACCGGGCTCACAGGTCGGGCAGGCCCAGGTCGAGGTTGGGCCGCTCGATGCCGCCGTCCACCTCGAGGATCTTCCCGGTGATGTAGCTGGCGGCCGGGGAGGCCAGGAACACGACCGCGGCGGCCACCTCGTCCGGGTCACCGATCCGGCCCAGCGGCGTGGCCTGCTCCATCTGGCCGCGCAGCGTGTCGTCGGTGAGCACGATGTCCAGCGCGGAGGTGGCCACCGCGCCGACCGCGATCGCGTTGACCCGGATCCGCGGGGCCAGGTCGGCGGCGGCCAGCCGGGTGTAGTGGGCCAGTGCCGCCTTGGCCGTCCCGTAGGCCAGGTAGCCCCGGCCCGCGGTGCGCCCGACCGCGGAGGTGATGCTGACCACGGCGCCACCGCCGGACGCCAGCAGCGCGGGCACCGCGGCCTGGGTCAGCCGGTGCGCGGTGGCCACGTTGAACTGGAACGCGTCCTCCAGGTGGCGGGGCTTGGTGGCCAGGAACGGCCGGGGCATCGCGCCGCCGACGTTGTTCACCACGATGTCCAGCCGGCCGAAGGCGGCCAGCGCGGTGTCCACCAGGCCGGCCACCGCGTCCAGGTCGGACAGGTCGGCGGGCACGGTCACCGCGCGGCGGCCCGCCTCCTCGATCTCCCGGGCCACCTTGGCCAGCTCGGTCTCGGTCCGGGCCGAGATCAGCACGTCGGCCCCGGCCTGGGCCAGCGCCACCGCGGTGGCCGCGCCGATCCCCCGCCCCGCCCCGGTAACCATGGCGGCCTGGCCGGTCACCCGGAATCGATCCAGGATCATGCCGCCAGCCTAGGGGAAAACTAGAACACGTTCCAATTCTGGGCCCACTGGTCGCGCTCATCCCGCGGGTAGGGTACGCGGCGGCCGGCGGGTCGTGGCTGGTGAGGTCTGTGGTGCTGGTGTGGTCGGTGATACCGGCCCAGCCGGCCGGTTGTTGATGTTGACGTAGGTGTTGCTGGAGCGACACCAGATTCAACATCAACAACCCGATGATCACGTCCGCGCTGTTAAGTCAGCGGCGCAGGGCTCAGTGGGCCGCGGCGAGCAGGGCGGCGGCGCGGGTGAAGCGGAAGCCGCGGTCCAGCAGGCCCTCGATGACCAGCGGCAGCGCGGCGACCGTCTGCGACCGGTTCCCGCCGCCGTCGTGCATCAGGATGATCGTGCCCGGCCGGGCCTGCATGAGCACCCGGCCCGCGATCACCGCCGCGCCGGGCCGGGCCCAGTCGGACGGGTCCACGTCCCATAGCACGATCGGGGTGCCCCGCCCGCCCAGCCAGCGCAGCACATCCGGGCTGCGCGACCCGTACGGTGGCCGGAACAGGCCGGGCGCACCGCCGCCGGCCGCCCGGCTGACCGCCTCATCGGTCCGGTCCAGCTGCTCGGCCAGCTGAGCGCGGGACAGGTCGGGCAGGAACGGATGCGACCAGGTGTGGTTGCCCAGCCCGTGCCCGGCCGCGGCCATCCGGGCTATGTCCGCGGGGTGCGCGCTGGCCTGCAGCCCGACACAGAAGAACGTGGCCGGCACCTGGTACCGGGCCAGGATGCCGAGGATCTGCCCGGTGTAGGGCGGGTTCGGGCCGTCGTCGAAGGTGAGCGCGACCTCCGGTACCGCATCGGCCGGGCCAGCATCGGCCGGGCCAGCACCGGCCGGGCCAGCACCGGCCGGGCCAGCATCGGCCGGGCCAGCATCGGCCGGGCCAGCACCGGCCGGGCCAGCGCCGGCCAGCACGGCGCGGCGGCCGTGCCGGGCCAGCCGCCCGGCCCGGGCCAGCGCGGTGGCCTGCGCCCGGCTGCCCGCGATCGCGGCGCGGTGCTCGGCGCCGCGGCCGGTCAGCGTGCCGCCCTGCGCGGTCAGCCTGCTCAGCGCGGTCAGGTCATGCCGGGCCGCCTCGGCCAGCGCGCCGCGCCGGGACCGAGCCGAGCAGCGGCCGGCCAGGCAGCAGCCACGGGTCCGCCCGGTAGACCGGCAGCCCGGCGGCCAGCAGGGTACCGTCCAGCATGCCGTTGGTGCTGTCCAGCACGGCCAGCAGCGGCTGGCCCGCGCGCCGCCAGGCCGGTCAGGTAGCGGGTGAGCGCACCGCGCTGGCCCGGGCCGAACCGGGCCACCGGCCGGGCCAGCGCGCCGGCCTCGTCCAGCACGGCGACCTCGAACTCAGCCGCGGTCCAGGCGATGCCCGCGTAATACCGGGCAGGCTCAGCCATCAGCCCCGGCCGGGATGGCACTGTCTCCCCTCTCCCTCCCGCCGGCGCTGCGCCGTCCGGGGCAGGCCCGTCCGGGGCAGGGCCGTCCGGTGGAGCCCGGGCAGCGCGGCCAGCAGCCGCTGCCAGGCCAGGTCCGCGCCGGCCGCCATGCAGCCGTCCACCACCGCGTCGGTGCCGCGCGCGCTGACCCGGATGTCCGGCACCACCGGCGCCATGCCGCGCAGCTCGGCGGACACCATGTCGGCGAAGCCCGGGGCCTGGCCGATCCCGCCGCCGAGCACCACGAGCTGCGGGGTCGACCACGGTGACCACCGCGCAGATCGCCTTGGCCACCAGGCGGGCCTCGTCCGCCACCACCGCGGCGGCCCGGGCATCCCCGGCCGCCGCGGCGGCGAACACCCGGCGCGCGGACACCGGGCCGCGCAGGCCCGCCCGGCGGGCGGCGCGGACCACGCCCGCCGCCGACCCGGCCGCCTCCAGCACCCCGCGGCGCCGCGCGTCCCCCGGGTCGGTCCCGGTGCCCTCGGAGATCGGCAGGTAGGCGATTTCCCCGGCCACCCCGTGGAAGCCGCGGTGCAGCCGGCCGTTCAGCACCAGGCCCATGCCGATGCCGGTGCCCACGGTGACGAACGCGAAGCTGTCCACCCCCCGGCCATGCCCGAAGCGCCTGCTCGGCCAGGGCCGCGGCGTCGGCGTCGTTCTCCACCACCAGGTGCGGCCCGAAGCGTCGCGCAGCCCGCTCAGCACCTCGGGCTTGCCCCAGCCGGACAGCCCGCCGGTGATGGTGAGCTTGCCCAGCCGCGGGTTGTACACCCCGGGGCTGCCGATGACGGTCTGGGTGATCGCGGCGCGCGGCACGGCCACTTCCGCGCACAGCGCGTCGGACAGGCCGACCAGCTCGGCGATCCGGCTGCTCACGCTGGACGCCCGGCTGCGCACCGACAGCCGGGCGCGGACCTCGCCGCTCAGGTCGGCCAGCGCGCCGCGCAGGTACTGCTGGCCGATGTCCAGGCCGAGCACGAAGCCGGCGTCGGGCCGGATCTCGTACAGCCGGGCGCTGCGGCCGGGCACCCCGGTGCGGTGGCCGGCGATCCGGATCAGGCCGGAGCGTTCCACGTTCGACATGGCCAGCGAGACGGTGGGCTTGGACAGCCCGGACAGCCGGGCCAGGTCAGCCCGCGAGCACGGGCCGAACTGGCGGATCTTGCCGAGCAGCAGCTGCTCGTTCAGCTCCCGGATGAGCTGCGGACGCGCGGCCTGGCCGCCCGGCGGCGCGAGGGCCGGCGTCGTCGTCACGCTCACCTCCTCAGGGGCGAGTCCAGTCATCCCGGCAGGCTCCTCATCATCCGGCACTCCGGCGCGGTCAGGACAGGTAGGCCAGATCCGCGCCGTGCCGCTCCCGGTACTCCGCGATCAGCTCCCGGGCCGCGGTGATCCCGGGCACCAGCGGATGCTCGGCCAGCGCCACCGCCGCCAGCCCGGCATCCCCGGTCATCGCCGCCTGCACGATGCCCCGCTCATACTCCTTCACCTGCATGATCAGGCCAAGCGCCGGACGGGGCAGCTCGGGCACCGGCAGCGGGGTCAGCCCGCCCGGATCGACCCGGGCCGGGACCTCCACGACGTCGGACGGGTCCAGGCCGAGGCTGGCCCCGGCCGTGGTGTTGACGATCACCTCGCCCGGCGCGCGGCCGGCCAGCCCGTCGATGACCCGCAGGGCCAGGCCCTCGTACCCGCCGATCCGGGCCGCGCGCGATCCCGGTGGGCGGCTGGGCCGACCGGCGGGCCCGCGCCGCGCCCTGCCCGTTGTCGCCCTGCATGTCGGCCCGCATGTAGGTGTCCCGGCGCACGCCGAGCAGCGTGTCGTAGACCGTCCAGGCGTCCTGCACACCGCCGTCGGCGAACGCCTTGGCCAGGCCGGCCAGCAGCTCCTCGTTGAGCCGCAGCACGTCCTGGCCGCGGGTGGCCCCGGCGCGGCGGATGTCGGCCACGTACCGGCCGGGGTCATAGAAGTAGTAGACGTACTCGGTCGGGATCGCGCCGACCCGGCGGACCAGCGCGGGATCGAAGGACGCGAACCGGTGGTCGGCCCGCTGCAGCTCCTCGAACCGGTCCAGCAGCTCGCCGATCCGCTCCCGGCCGCCGTCGCGCAGCGAGCACACCCAGCCGAGGTGGTTCAGCCCGGCGTAGCAGCCGGCCACGCTCGACATCCTCCGGCGCCCAGGAAGTGAGCCAGGTGCTCGACCGTGCCGCCCGGCGTGTCACACACCCCGGCCACCCGGACCTTGCCCTGGGTGGAGATGGCCTGGGTGATCAGGCCGGCCGGGTTGGTGAAGTTGATCAGCACCGCGTCCGGCGCGACCTGGGCCAGCAGCTCACAGTAGGACAGCACGACCGGGATCGTGCGCAGCGCCATGGCGCCGCCGCCCGGCCCGGTGGTCTCCTGGCCGACGATGCCGCGGCGCAGCGCCACCTCTTCGTCGATGACCCGGCCGCGGTCGCCGCCGACCCGGATCGCGGAGAACACATAGTCCGCGCCGGTGAACGCCTCGGCCGCGTCGCCGCTGACCCGGATCACGTCCGGGTGGCCGAGCGCGGCGGCGATCTCCTGGGCCAGCCGGCAGATCGTCTCCCGGCGGGCCGGGTCCGGCTCGAACAGGCAGATCTCGCTGAACGTGCCCGGCCGGCTGGCCAGCACGGCCCGCACGAAGGCGGGCATCCGCACCCCGCCACCGCCCAGGATGGTCAGCTTCATCCGCCAGATCCCATCGCTTCCGTTCCTGGGCGGCCATGGCCGCCTGCAGGCTGGCCGCCACGGCCAGCGCGTCATCGAGCATCTCGTCCGGGCCGACCGTGCTGATCCCGGCCACGTCAACCTCGCCGACCCCGCCGAGCCGGGCCACCGCGGCCGAGCCGGCCGCGTTGGCCGCGACCACCGCCCGGGTCAGCGGCACCCCACGGAGCAGCTCGGCGATCAGCGCGCCGGCGAACGCGTCACCGGCTCCCGTTCGATCCCGGACCCGCACTTGCTGAACGCCCTCGCGTATCTCGGCCGTCCCGTCCGGCCCGGCCACCAGTGCGCCGGCCGCACCCCGCTTGACCACCAGCGGGGTGCGCCAGGCCAGCGCGGTGGCCACCGCCGACTCGAAGCTGCCCGCCCCGGTCAGCCGGATCAGCTCGTCCTCGTTGGGCACGAACACGTCGGCCAGCGCGAGGCACTCCAGGATCGGCGTCCCGGTTTCGCTCGTCACCGAGCGACATGTCCAGCACCACCTTGGCCCCCAGCGCCTGGGCCTCCCGGATGAAGGCGGCGATGCCGGGCCCGGCGTGCAGGTAGCACCAGCGCGGCCGCTCCCGGCGCAGCACCTCGTACCAGCGGTCCAGCTCCGGCCGCTCGCCCGCCGGCGCGGGGCGGCAGGTGGGTGACGAAGCCCCGGTCGCTGGCGAAGTTGAGCACCACGGTGATCCCGGCGCAGCGGCGCGGCAGCAGGGCCGACGGGGACAGCTCGACCCCGGCCCTGGCGCAGTGCGTGAGCACCACCCGGGAGCCGATGTCGTTGCCGAGCAGGGTGCACAGCCCGCCGTCGCGCCCGCCTGGGCGGCCGCGCTCGCGCTGGTCACGGCGCCGCCGCAGGACACGCCGAACTCGTCGGTGAAGACTTCCTCGCCGGGCCCGGGCAGCTCGCCAGGTGCCCGAAGACGAGCTCAAGGAACACCGAGCCGAACGAGATCATGTCCAACCGAATGCTCCTCACAGCTGCCGGCGATCATGGATCACAGTTCGGCCACGGGACTGTTGCTGAGCAGTTAGTTAGGATACTGTCCTAACTACTCTCGGTGCAAACCACTTAAATACTCGCAGAACCCCTGGTTAAGTCCATAGCGAACGCTGGGCGGCATCGTGACAAATCCTCGGCCGTGTAGCTCGGGATCGACTTCGGTGGCACGAAGATCGCCATGGCCGTATGCGACCTGATGGGCAACCGGCTGGCGTCCGGCCGGGTCGAGTACCCGGCGCCGCGCGAGGGCGACGGCTACGCCGCCGGCCGGGCCGGGCCGGGCGCACCGGGCGATCTTCGACCGCGGCGTGCGGACCACGCGTGAGCTGCTGGCCGCCACGGCCCCGGACAGCGAGCTGGCCGCGGTCGGCGCGGCCACCTTCGGCATCCCCTTCGAGGACCGGGTCGAGCTGGCCCCGGCCATCGACGGCTGGGAGTCACTCGCCCTCGGCCGCGAGCTGCGCGCGGCGTTCCGCGGGCGCGGAGATCCGGATGGCCACCGACGCCAAGGCGGCCGCCGCCGCCGAGTGCGCTGGGGCGCCCTGCGCGGACTGCGACCCGGGCGTGTACCTCAACCTGGGCACCGGGCTGGCCGCCGCGATCGTCATCGGCGGCCAGGTGCTCAGCGGCGGCGACGGCGCGGCCGGCGAGATCGGGTACAACCTCCGTGCCATTGCCGACGTCGGCCGCGCCTGGACCAGCGGATACCGCTGGAGGGCGCGGTCAGCGGGCTGGGGCTGGCCCGGCAGGTCGGCCGCGCCGGCTGGCCCGGTCGGCCGGCGCCGGGCGCTATCCGCGGCCGACATCTTCGACGGCCGGCCTGGGCGATCCCGGAGCTGGCTGACCTGGCTCACCGGATTCGTCGCTGAACTGGCATTCCACCTGGTCAACCTGGCAATCTGCATCAACCCGGTACGGATCGCGGTCGGCGGCGGCATGGTCCGGCTCCTGGGCGCGGCTGCGGCCGCGAGCTGGAGCGGGCGCTGGCCGCGGGCGTCCCGTTCCCGCCGGAACTCGTCGCTGGCCGAGTTCCCGCACGACGCCCCGCTGCTCGGCGCGGTGGCGCTGGCCGCGGACGCCGCCGCAGCACACAGCAGATATCCCAGGCACACGCATCGACCCAGGACACGATGGCAGACAGATGACCTCGATGGCCATCGGCGGCCAGGTCACCCGCATCGGCTGGCCCGGCGGCACCTGCTGCATCCGACCCGCGCATCCAGCCCGCTCATCTGACGCGGACATTATCGAAGGGCTACCGCAATGAGACGCATCAAGATCCTCGTGGTCCTCATCGCATCCTGCCTGCTGGCCGCCGCATGCGGGACAAGCTCGTCGGGCGGCAGCGGCGGCAGCGGCAGTCGCATCAGGCCCAAACGGCACGCTGACCATGTCAACGAAAGCGGCAGCCTCTGGACCTGCAACTTCAACCCGTACAACCTGTCCGACATCGGGTACTCGCTCGGGCCCGGTCTACGAGCCGCTGGCGTTCGTCAACACGCTGCAGAGCGCCAAGACCACGCCGTGGCTGGCCACGAACTGACAGCTACAGCAACGGCAACAAGACGCTCACCTTCACCATCCGCAACGGGGTCAAGTGGAGCGACGGGAAGCCGATGACCGCCGCCGACGTGGTCTTCAGCTTCAACCTGCTGAAGAAGTTCAAGGCGCTCGACGTCAACTCGGTCTGGTCGGTGCTGTCCAGCGTCACGCCAGAAGGGCTCCAACCAGGTCGTGATGACAGTTCAAGGCAGCCCGGCGGTGACCTACTTCTACTACATCGCCGACCAGATCGGCGATCGTGCCGCAGCACATCTGGTCGAGCATCGCCGACCCGGTGAAGTACCCGGACACCCACCCGGTCGGCACCGGCGCCTTACGTGGTCAAGCCGTGCACCCCGCAGAACATCACCTACAAGGCCAACCCGCACTACTGGCAGCCCGGCGAGCCGAAGGTGAAGACGGTCAACTACCCGGCCTTCACCACGCAACGACACGGCCAACACCTACCTGGCCAACGGCCAGGCCCAGTGGGGCAGCCAGTTCATCCCGAGCATCCAGAAGTTCTACCTGTCCAAGAGCCCCGACTACCACTACTGGTTCCCGCCGGTCGCCAACGTGTCGCTGTTCATCAACCTGACCAACCCGATCCTGAAGAACGTGGCGGTCCGGCAGGCCATGGCCTACGCGATCAACCGGCAGCAGGCGTCGCACCATCGGCGAGTACGGCTACGAGCCGCCGTCGAACCAGGCCGGGATCGTCACCCCGACGTTCTCCAGCTGGCTGGACACCTCGCAGGCGGCGGAGCTTCGGCAACAACTACGCCTACAACCCGGCGAAGGCGATCTCCATCCTGACCGCCGCCGGGTTCAAGAAGGGCTCGGACGGGATCATGCGAAGGGCGGCCAGAAGCTGTCCTTCAGCATCACCAACAACGGCGGCTTCTCCGACTGGGTGGCGGCGGTGAACGTGATCCAGACCGACCTCAAGGCGGTCGGCATCCAGGTCACGCCGAAGAACCTGGCCGCGCCCGGCCTACCAGGCGGCGCTGTACAACGGCAACTACCAGCTCGGCTACTACGCCGAGACCGGCGGGCCGACGCCGTACTACGAGCTGCGCCAGTGGCTGTTCTCGGGCAACTCGGCCCCGATCGGGCAGCCGGCCGGGTCCAACTTCGAGCGGTACAGCAACCCGCCACCGACGCGCTGATCAACGAGTACCGCGACCACCACCAGCCCGGCCGAGGCAGCACCAGATCGTGAACCAGCTGCAGCAGGTCATGCTGCAAGGAGGTGCCGGTCATCCCGATCACCGAGCAGGTCGACTGGTTCCAGTACGACACCGGCAGCTTCACCGGCTGGGTCACCCAGGGCGAACCCGTACGCGCAGCCCGCCGCGTACAACTACCCGGACTGGGGCGCAGATGATGCTGCACCTGGCGCCCAAGTAAGCCGCGGCAGGCCGTGGCGGGACGCCCACCTTGCCGGTGCGCCCCGGCCCGGGTCACCGTGTGGACCAGCGACGCCGCTCCCGCCGCGAGGCCCGCCAGCAGGCGGAAAGGAGGCCCCGATGAGAGCCAGGAGCAACGACATGAGGTTCGTGCTGCGCCGCCTGGGCTTCTTCGCGCTGACCCTGTGGGCCGCGCTCACGCTCAACTTCTTCCTGCCACGGCTGATGCCGGGCAACCCGGCCGAGGCGATGATGGGCAAGTTCCGCGGCCCGGTGAACCCGCAGGCGCTGAAGGCCCTCGAAGCGGCCTTCGGGGTGAGCACCAAGGAGGGCCTGATCGGGCAGTACTTCGCGCTACATCGGCGACGTGGCCACCGGGCAAGTTCGGCACCTCGCTGTACTTCTACCCGCAGTCGGTCGGCCGGGTCATCCTGGACGCGATCCCGTGGACGCTCGGCCTGGTCGGCGTCACCACGGTCCTGGCCTTCCTGCTGGGCACCGGCATCGGCATCCTGGCCGCCTGGCGGCGCGGCGGACGGCTGGACAGCATCGCGCCGCCGGTGTTCGTGATCACCTCGGCCATCCCGTACTTCTGGGTCGGCCTGATGCTGATCCTGATCTTCGCCGTCCGGCTGCAGTGGCTGCCCGGCCGCGTTCGGCTTCAACATCACCATGACGCCCGCGCTTCACCCTGCCGTTCATCGGCAACGTCCTGGAGCACGCCGTGCTGCCCGCCGACCGCGCTGCTGGTCACCACCATCGGCACCTGGATCCTGACCATGCGCAACACCATGATCACCACGCTGGCCGAGGACTACGTGCGGATGGCCCGGGCCAAGGGCTGCCCGGCCGCCGGATCATGTTCGACTACGCGGCGCGGAACGCGATCCTGCCGAACCTGACCGGCTTCGCCATGTCGCTGGGCTTCGTGGTCGGCGGCGCGATCCTGGTCGAGTACGTCTTCAACTACCCCGGCGTCGGCTACATGCTGCTGCAGGCGGTGAACAACGAGGACTACCCGCTGATGCAGGCGCTGTTCCTGCTGATCACCGTCGCGGTGCTGGTGGCCATCCTGCTCGCCGACATCGCCACGGCGATCTTGACCCGCGCACCAGGACGGCGGGCTAGCCATGGCCATGCTGCCCCGTCTCCACGCCGCCATCCAGCGCCGCCGGGCCTGCCGGCGCCGCCGGCCCCGCCGCCAGCCGGCCGGGCGGGCGCAGCCAGGCGCTCGCCCGGCTGGTCGCGCGCGGTCCGGTCGAACCGCAAGGCCACCGTGGGCACCGTGCTGCTGGTCATCTTCATCCTGGTCGCGCTGTTTCCCGGGGTGATCGCGCACGACAGCCCGACCGCGACCATCTACCCGCGCAGCCTCGGGACCCTCCGGCGCAGCACCTGCTCGGCACGACCGCGCTCGGGCCAGGACATCTTCGCCCAGGCGGTGTACGGCACCCAGCAGGTGCTGATCATCGCGTTCGGCGTCGGGCTGCTGTCCACCGGCATCGCCGTGCTGATCGGCGTCGCCGCCGCCTACCTCGGCGGCGCCTGGGACGGCGTGCTCAGCCTGCTGACCGACGTGCTGCTGGTCATCCCGCTCTTCCCGCTGCTCATCGTCATCGCCACGTACGTGCAGGGCGCCGGGACCCTGGTCCTCGTCGCGGTGCTGACGCTCACCGGGTGGTCCTACACCGCGCGCCAGCTCCGGGCGCAGGCGCTGTCGCTGCGCAACCGGGACTTCCTGGAGGCGGCGCGGGTGCGGGGCGAGCGCCGGATGTACATCGTCGTCGTCGAGATCATCCCCACGATGACCTCGCTGATCGTCGCCAGCTTCCTGACCAACGCGCTGTACGCGGTGCTGTTCGGCTCCAGCCTGCAGTTCATCGGCCTGGGCGACCCGAACTCGGTGAGCTGGGGGACGATGCTGTACTGGGCGGAGAACAACGAGGCGCTGCAGACCGGGCAGTACCTGTGGGCCATCGTCCCCGGCGCCCTGCATCGCCGCTGCTCGGCGCCGCGTTCGCCCTGCTCAACTACGCCTTCGACGAGATCGGCAACCCCGCCCTCCGGCCGTTGCGGGCGGCGGAAGCGACGTGCGCTGAGCGCGGCAAGCCGCTGGCCCCGGAGGGATAGGTGTCAGCCGTGCCCGCTGAGCAGCCCGAGCGGCCCCGAAGCCGCGGGCCGCGGCGACCGGATCCGGCGGCAGGCCCCGCGGACAGCGTGCTGGCGGTCAGCGACCTGTCGGTGAGTACACTGCTGGACCGCGGCACGGTCATGGCGGTGGACCACGTCAGCTTCGACCTGGATCCCGGCGAGTTCATCGGCATCGTCGGCGAGTCCGGCTGCGGCAAGTCCACGCTGCTGTTCGCCATCGCCCAGCTGCTCGCCCCGCCCGCCGAGATCACCGGCGGCAGCGTGATCTTCAAGGGCCGCAGCATGGTCGGGCTCACCGACAAGGAGCTGGCCGCGGTGCGCTGGAAGGACCTGTCCGTGGTCATGCAGAGCGCGATGAACGCGCTCAACCCGGTCAGGTCGATCGGGGCCCAGTTCAAGGACGCGATGCGGGCGCACGGGGTGACCTCGAAAGGCAGGAGATCGCCGACCGGTCGGCCGAGGTGATGAAGATGGTCGGCATCGACCCGGTGCACCTGACGCAGCTACCCGCACCAGCTGTCCGGCGGCATGCGGCAGCGCTCCATGATCGCGATGGCCATGCTGTTCACCCCGGAGCTGGTCATCATGGACGAGCCGACCTCCGCGCTCGACGTGGTGGCCCAGCGGTCGCTGATGGTCCAGATCAAGGAACTGCAGCGCGAGTTCGGCTTCGCGGTCATCTTCGTCACCCACGACATGTCCCTGATCAGCCACTTCTCCGACCGGCTGATGGTGATGTACGCGGGCCAGGTGGCCGAGTTCGGCGCGACCCGGCAGCTGTTCGACTCGCCGCTGCACCCGTACACGGCCGGCCTGATGGACGCGTTCCCGTCGATCCGCGGGCCGCGGCGCGCAGCTGACCGGCATTCCGGGCAGCCCGCCGGACCTGGCCAGTCCCCCGCCGGGCTGCCGGTTCGCGCCGCGCTGCCCCAAGGTGATGGACACGCTGCGGCGCCACCCAGCCGGGGCTGTACCAGGTGGGCGGCACCGAGGTCCGCTGCCTGCTGCACGAGGACGGCAGTGGGGTGGAGGGGAGCAACCCGTGACGAGCCCGAGTCCGAACGGCCAGCTCAAGCCCACGACGGGACCGTCGGCCCCGGAGGGGCCTCGGCGCGGAGCGGCGATCGGGGGGATCCGGGGGGTCGCCCCCCGGGGAAGCACTGCTCCGCACCGACAAGCTGACCCGGCATTTCCGGATCGGCAACGCGCTGTCCCAGCAGACGCTGCACGCGGTGGACGAGGTCAGCCTGACCATCGGCGAGCGGGAGATCGTCGCGCTGGCCGGGGAGAGCGGCAGCGGCAAGAGCACCATCGCCCGGCTGCTGGCCAAGATCTACAAGCCGACCAGCGGCGAGATCTACTTCCAGGGCAAGCCGCTGTCCGGGATCAGGTCCCGCACGGACCGGCTGCAGCTACAGCGGGCTGGCGCCGATGGTGTTCCAGGACCCGTTCAGCTCGATCAACCCGGTGTTCCGGGTATCCCACGGCGTGCTGCGCGGGCTCAAGCTGCACCGCCCCGAGATGTCCCACCGCGAGCGCTACGCCGAGGCGGGCCGGGTGTTCGAGGTGGTCGGGCTGACCCCGGCCGACGAGGTGCTGCAGCGGTACCCGCACGAGCTCAGCGGCGGCCAGCGGCAGCGGGTCGGCTTCGCCCAGGCGCTGGCCATGCGGCCCAAGCTGATCCTGGCCGACGAGCCGGTGTCCATGCTGGACGTGTCCATCCGGATCGGCCTGCTCAACATGATGGCCGAGCTGCGGGACAGCCAGGGCGTGTCGATCCTCTACATCACGCACGACCTGGCCAGCGCGCGGTACGTGGCCGACCGGCTGGTCATCATGTACGCGGGCCAGATGGCCGAGTCCGGGCCCGTCGAGGAAGTGCTGGCCAACCCCCGGCACCCGTACACCCAGCTGCTGCTGTCCGCGGCGCCGGACCCGCGCGCACCGCTCGGCGTGGACGCGGAAACCGACCGCGGCGAGCCGCCCAAGGTGATCAACCCGACCCCGGGCTGCCGGTTCCGCTGGCGCTGCCCGCTGGCCATCGACAAGTGCCACCAGGTCACCCCGGAGCTGACCCAGATCCTCCCCGGCCACCAGGTCGCCTGCCACGTCGCCCAGGAGGGCGCGGAAGTGAAGGCTTTCGGATGAAGCTAGCGGTTGTCGGCGGCGGGTCCACCTACACCCCGGAGCTGGTCGACGGGATCGCCCGGCTGGCCGGCCAGGTCAAGGTGACCGAGCTGGTCCTGGTCGACCCGGACACCAGGCCCGGCTGTCGGTGGTCGGCCCGTTCTCCGCCCGGATCATGCAAGCCGTACGGCCACCCGGCCAAGCTGACCTGGACGTCCAGCCTGGACGAGGGCCTGGACGGGGCCGGCGCGGTGCTGCTCCAGCTGCGGGTCGGCGGGCAGGCGGCCCGGCAGCGGGACGAGACCTGGCCGCTGGAGTTCTGCTGCGTCGGCCAGGAGACGACCGGCGCGGGCGGGCTGGCCAAGGCGCTGCGGACCGTCCCGATCGTGCTGGACATCGCGGAACGCACCCGGCAGCGGGCGGCGTCCGACGCCTGGATCATCGACTTCACCAACCCGGTCGGCATCGTCACCCGGGCGCTGCTGGACGCCGGCCACCGGGCCATCGGCCTGTGCAACGTGGCCATCGGCTTCCAGCGCAACTTCGCCCGGATGCTCGGCGTCGCGCCGGAGCAGGTCGCCCTGGACCATGTCGGGCTGAATCACCTGACCTGGGAGCGCGCCGCGATCGTGGACGGCGTGGACCGGCTGCCGGGGTTGATCGCCACGCACGGCGCCGAGATAGCCGAGCACACCGGGCTGCCAGCTGGCGTTCTGCCGGAAATTGGTGCGGTGCCGTCCTACTACCTGCGCTATTTCTGGGCGCATGACCTGGTGGTGGAGGAAGAGAAGCACAGCCCGACCCGGGCCGAGAAGGTGGCCGAGATCGAGCAGCTGCTGCTGGAGATGTACGCCGACCCGGCGCTGGACCGCAAGCCGGAGCTGCTCGGCCAGCGCGGCGGGGCGTTCTACTCGGAGGCGGCCGTGGCCCTGCTCGCCTCGCTGGCCGGGGACACCGGGGATACCCAGGTGGTGAACGTGCGGAACGCCGGCACGATGCCGTTCCTGCCGGACGACGCGGTGATCGAGGTGCCCGCGGTGATCGGCGCGCACGGGGCCACCCCGGTGCCGGTGGCGCCGCTCAGCCCGCTGATGCGCGGGCTGGTCGGGCACGTGACCGGCTACGAGGAGCTGGCCGTGGACGCGGCCCGGCGCGGCGGCGTGCAGCGGGTCCGGGACGCGCTGCTGGCCCACCCGCTGATCGGCCAGTACGAGCTGGCCGGGCAGCTGGCCGACCGGCTGGTCGCGGAGAACGAGGCCTTCCTGCCCTGGGCCAGCCGCTCGTGAGCCAGGCGGCCGGCGGGCTGCCCGCGGTCCTCGCCATCGACGGCGGGAACAGCAAGACAGAGGCCGCGCTGGTCGCGGCGGACGGGACGGTGCTGGCCCGGCAGCGCGGCCTGGGCAGCAACTGGCAGATCATCGGCCGGGACGAGGCGCTGCGCGTGCTCGGCGACCTGGCCGCGGCGGTTGGCCTGGCGGCCGGCCGGCAGCGCGGCCTTCCCGGTGGCCGCCCGCGTCTCCGCCTGCCTGGCCGGCGCGGACCTGCCGGACGAGGAGGAGGAACTCGCGGCCCTGGTGCTGGCCCAGGGCTGGGCAGCGCAGGTGGCCGTGGTCAACGACACGTTCGCGGTGCTGCGCGCCGGGCTGGACCAGCCGGACCTGCCGCACTGGGGCGTCGGGGTCACCGTCGGGGCCGGCATCAACTGCGTCGGGGTGGCCCCGGACGGCCGGACCACCCGGTTCCTGAGCCTCGGCCACATCAGCGGCGACTGGGGCGGCGGCGGCGATCTGGGCCGGGACGCGCTCTGGCTGGCCGCCCGGGCCGAGGACGGCCGCGGCCCGGACACCGCGTTGCGCATCGAGGTGCCCCGGCACTTCGGGCTGGCCACCGTGCGTGACGTGACACTGGCCGCGTACCGGCACAAGCTCGGCCACGCCGAGCTGCGCACGCTGGCCCCGGTGGTGCTGGCCGCGGCCCGGGCGGGCGACCCGGCCGCCCGCGATCTGGTGTGCCGTCTGGCCGACGAGGTGTGCGCCATGGCGCTGACCGCCATCCGCCGCCTCAGCCTGGACGGCGCCGCGGTGCCGGTAGTGCTCGGCGGCAGCCTGCTGGCCGCGGCCGACCCGCTGCTCACCGGGCTGGTCACCGCCGGGCTGGCGGCGGGCGCCCCGGCCGCGGTGCCGCACATCGTGGACGTGCCACCGGTGGCCGGCGCCGCGCTGCTCGGCCTGGACCAGGCCGGCGCCGGGGCTGCGGCCGAAGCCCGGCTGCGCACCGCATTTCGCGGCGCGATCAGCTCCGTCTGATCGCCTGGCCTGGTGTCTCGCCGGTGAGTTTGCCGTCGCGTAGCGCGAAGCGGCCGTTGACCAGCACGTGGTGGATGCCAGTGGCGGGCCTTCTCGGATTCTCGTAATCGGCCTGGTCCCGGACCGTGGCCGGGTTCACGATGGCCACGTCGGCGTGGCTGCCCGGGCGGAGCAGGCCCCGCCCGGCCAGGCCGAACCGGCGGGCCGCGTGCCCGGCCAGGTGCACCGCGGCCTGCCCCCAGGTCCAGTCGCCCAGCTCCCGGGTGTGCCGGCCGAGCAGCCGGGCGAACGCGCCCCAGCCGCGCGGGTGCGGCCAGCGGCCGAGCAGGATCCCGTCCGAGCCGGCCAGCTGCGCCTCGTGCCGCAGCAGCGCGCGCAGGTCGGCTTCCGTGTTGGTCGGCGGCTGGGCGAACACGCAGCCGGTCGCCAGCCGGCTGGCGGTGAGCAGTTCGCAGACCAGTTCCCCGGCAGGCAGGCCGGCCGTGCCGGCCGCCTCGGTCAGCGGCACGCCCTCGGCCCAGGACCACTCGGCCGCGCCGACGTAGGACAGCGTGATCCGGTCCAGCACGCCGCCGATGCGCGGGAACCAGTCCCGGGCCAGCCGCTGCCGGGTGGCCGGCTGGGCCAGCCGCCGCAGCGTGGCGTCCGGGCCGCCCGCCTGCACCTCGCCAGGCAGGGCCAGCATGCCGAGAATCGTGCTGCCGCGCAGGTAGGGATAGGAGTCGAAGGTCACGTCCAGGCCTGCCGCGCGGGCCTCGTCGAGCAGCCCGGTGAGCATGCCAGCCGGGCCGTGATAGTGCGAGACATGCCCGGCCACCCCCGCCCGGCGGACGATCTCGGCCAGCTCGCGCATGCCGCGCCACGCGTCCGCCTCGTAACCGCGCAGATGGCTCACGTACACCGCGCCGGCCTCGGCCACCGGGGCGCACAGCGCGGCCAGCTCGGCGGCGTCGGCGAACCGGCCGGGCTGGTACTCGAGACCGCTGGACAGCCCGGCCGCGCCGTCGGCCAGCGCCTGCTCGACCGCGGCTTGCATCGCTTTGCGTTGCGCGCGGCCGGCCGGTGCGCCGGAAAAGCCCAGCACCTCGGCGCGGATGGTGCCGGCCGGGGCCAGGCAGGCCACGTTCAGCGCGGTCTTTCCGTCGTAGTGGGCCAGCACGTCGGCTACTGAGCAGCCGCCTGCCAGCGCGGCCGGGCAGGGCCCGTTGACCGCGCCGAAGTACTGGCTGACCGCCTCGATAGTGGCTTTTGAGGCGGGCGCGAAGGACAGCCCGTCCTGGCCGATCAGCACCGTGGTGACGCCCTGGCGCAGCGCGGCCAGCTGCGCGTCGCGGCTGTCCGCCAGCCCGTCGGCGTGGATGTGCGCGTCGATGAACCCGGGCATCAGGTAGCGGCCGGTCACGTCCAGCTCGGCGGCCGCGGTGGCGTCCGCGCCGGCCAGCCGGCCGACCGCGGCCACCCGGTCACCGGTGACGGCCAGGTCGGCCCGGAACGGCGGCCCGCCGGCGCCGTCCACCACCCAGCCGCCCCGCAGCAGCAGGTCGAATCGGTTACTGGTAGAGACCATCCAGCCAAGACTGCCAGGCCAGCTGGGTCTTGTCCTTGTCCACGTCGGCGGCGAACAGGTGGTGGCTGAGGCCGACCGGCATGCCGAACGCGTTCCGGCCGAAGAACCGGTACAGGCCGTCGGCGCTGCGCACGCCGATGAAGTTCGGCTGTGCGTAATCCACCACCGCGTCCACCGGGTCGAGCCCGGGTGGCGTGATGTGCACCGGGTCACCAGGCGCGCTGGCGGCGGTCAGCCCGAGCTCCCGGCGGAGTGCGTCGAAGGCATCATGGCTCTTGGCCGCCGCCGGGCCCTCGGCGGCGATGTAGGTCGGCCGCTGGCCCGCGAAATAGCGCAGATACTGGCCCAGGGTGTGCAGGTAGAAGTCGGTGTGCTGGCCCGCCGCGTCGTACTGGTTGTCCCAGTCGTCGGTGAACACGCCGCTGTGCACGTAGCGCAGCAGCACGGTGCCGCCGTCCTTCGCTTCGATGAGGTACTCCAGGGCGTTCATCACCTGGCCATCCGGGCCCACGGCGCGCACTTGCAGATGCCGCGGCGGATCATAGACGGTCACCGTGTGCCCGGCCCAGACCTCGCCGACCCGGCTCGGCGCGCCCTCGGCTACCGGGAACATCCACGCGGCGGTGCCCTCGCCGGTGGCCACCGCCTGCCAGACCTGCTCCGGGGTGGCCGGCAGCTCGACTTCCCGCCGGATCTCGAATTCACGTGCCATGACTACTCCTGTCCTTGGCTGTACTGCCTGGTTGCGATGTACTGCCTGGTTGACCGGTGCTGCCTGGTTGACCGGTGCTGCCTGGTTGACCGGTGCTGCCTGGTTGACCGGTGCTGCCCGGTTGACCGGTGCTGCCCGGTTGCCGGGTGATGCTCGGGTGCAGCGCGACCACCAGCCGGTGCGCGCGTCCGCCCGGCGCGTTCTGGTTGTGGTACCGGGCGGCCAGGTCCTTGACCGTTTCGCTCAGCTCCCGGGCGAACTCGGCCCGGTCCGCGGCCGAGGCGAACCGGACCTCGCTGTCGATGGCGAACGTCGCCACCGGCCGGCCGGCCGCCCGGGCCCGGGTGATCAGCTCGCCGACCTCGCGCACCAGCCGGGCGGCCAGGGCGAGCAGCCAGCGGGCGGAAAGCTGGTCCGGAGACCGGCCCGGGTCAGGCGCCACCGAGGCCAGCGCGGCTGGTGAGATCACGTAGGAGGCGGCCGTGGCGCGGAGCACGCGTTCGGTGCAGTTGCCCCGTTTGCGCTCCTCGACCAGTTCGATCAGGCCGTGCCGCTCCAGCGCGCGCAGGTGGTAGTTGATCTTCTGCCGGGCCAGCCCGGTGCGCGCGGCCAGGGTGCTGGCCGAACCTGGCTCGGCCAGCGCGGCCAGCAGCCGGGCCCGCATCGGGTCCAGCGAAACCTCGGCCGCCGCCGGATCATCAATCACCGCCACCGACTCGAGCTCGCCCACTGACTCGGGCACCGCACTGCCGAGCTAGCCATGCCTCCATCCTGCTACCGACAACTTTTATTGTCAAGACATGAAACCTCTTCAGTGCGTGCGAGGTCCTGAGCCTTCCGGTGACCTTGATGCGAGTCGGGAACCGGACAGCGCGGTGACTTCTATCAGCGCGGTAGTTTTGGCACGCCGGAGTAACACGATGTACCGCGCCGACAAAAGGCACCGCGTACATGGGCGATCCGCGGCCCGCGTGGAGGTCCGGCCCTCGGGACTCGGGCCGGGCACTCAGCCGGGTGAGGCCGAAGTCGGCAGGCACTCGGCCAGACCGGTGATCTCGACGTCGACTGCGGTGCGCCTGCCAGCCCGCCCGGTCCAGGCGCAGCCGGTGCTAGGGTTGCGGGCCGACCCCGGATGACCTGGCGTTAAATGCCGTCGAAGGTCGATAACCGAGCTTGCGTGAGACACCGAGCGACGCCGCGTTGTCGGTGAACGCGTCCGAGTCGGCGTACTCCGCTTCCAGCCCGGCGAAGGCCAGGTGCAGCACGGCCGCGCGCATCTCGGTGCCGATGCCCTGGCGCTGGTGGCGCTGGCCCAGCCAGGACCCGGTGCTGCACCTCGCGCAGCACGGCGAAGTCCCGCCCGGTCACGCCTTGGGTGCCGACGATCGTCCCGCCGATGTCGACCACCAGGTTGAGCGTCCAATCCTGGGGTGACCAGCGCGGCCAGCTGCCGCCAGTGGAACTGCAGCACACAGCGCGACCGCTGGTCCGGCGGGACGTCCGTCCACGGCACGCCGAACGGCTGCACGGCCGGGTCATGCACCCCCGCGGCGGCCAGGCTGGCCAGCTCGTCAAGGTCGGCCAGCGAGGGCAGCCGTAATTCCAGCCGCGGCGTCCGGAGCCGCAGCCCGAACAGCGGCCAGTGCCGCAGGGCCGGGGGCTTCGCTGCCATGGGCCGATTATCGGAGCCCGGCCGCGCCAGGGCATTCGATTTATCGGGCTGCTCCCGGGTTCCCCGTCCCGGCCGGGCACTCCCGGGTTCCCCGTCCCGGCCGGGCACTCCCGGGCTCCCCGTCCCGGCCGGGCACTCCCGGGCTCCCCGTCCCGGCCGGGCACTCCCGGGTTCCCCGTCCCGGCCGGCTGCTCCCGGGCCGGCGACAGCCTGCTGCCCGGGCCTGCGCACCGGGCCCGGGCAGCAGTGCGGTGGATAGGAAGGTCAGCGCGCCCAGACGCCGAAGGCGTCCAACGAGGCGCACCTGGTTGTTGGCCGTCAGGCCGTCCGACCACAGCGGAGTCGGCGACACCCGGGTCGTGCCCGACGGCGGCATCAGCCCGTTGCTGGTCGCGAGGACCTGGCTGGTCGTCCAGGGCCGATGAACGAACCCCGGGAGCCGCTGTACGTGGTCAGCGCCCCCTGCAGGAACTGGTTGATCCGGAAAGAGCGCACGAACGGCGGCAGCGCGATCGGCGTCCCGGTGCTGTCGGTGAAGTCATCCAGCGCCGCGGCGTGGTCGAAGATCGGGCCGTAAGCCCGCGTCTTGTACGACTCCTGCGGACCGGACGTGGACGGCGGCGTGATCACGAAGTGCAGCTCGTTCCCCGTCTGGTCGTAGTAGATGCTGAAGTTGACGCCGTCGCCCTGGTTGACCCCGGACAGCTCGGAGTAGTGCGCGAAGTACGGGCCGCTCAGCGAGTTGTTGAAGGCTTCCACGAACGAAACCCAGGTGCCGGCGATGCACGTGGCGCCGAACGATCTGGCCACGATGCAGGACTCGATGCCGGCCCGCACGTACTGGTCCCCGCTGGCCAGTGAGCCATTGGACAGCTGGATGTACTCCTGCGGGTACAGCCCGGTCAGGAACGAAGTGTCCGGCACGGTCAGCGTCGAGGATATGTAGCGGAAGTACCGCCCGCTGGCCTCATAACCGGCCTGGCTGGTCGTTGCGATCCGCGGATAGCTGATGTGCGGCTGGGCTGGCTGGCTGACGGACGCGCTCGCGGCACCCGAAGATCGCGAGGCCGAGTGTCGTGGCGGTAGCGCCGGCTGCCGCGGCGGTGACGAACGTTCTGATGATGCGGCTTCGCATCGGTCGGTTCCCCTCCTGTGACGCACGGGAGCAGCACCGGTGTTTGGGCTGGGCGGTGTTTCCAGGACTAGTGCCCGGTTGCCCCCGTACTCGGTTGTTCAGGTTGGCCCTGACCGCCCCTCCGGTATCACTTCCCTACTGTACGTAATCTAATGATTACTTCATGCGATGGATTTCTCCGCCCCATCTGCGCCCCCGATGCGCCCCATCGGGCTGCAAACCGCCCGTGCCGCAAACCCGCCCGTGCCGCGAGCCACCGGCCGCCAACCCGCCCGGGCGGCAACGCGGCGGAAGCGTGCTGCCCGGGCCGGAAGCACCGGCCCGGGCAGCAGCCCTCACAAGATCGCCTCGGCTATGGGCCGTCGGCCCATGCGTCAGCGGTACTCAGCGCGCCCAGACCCCGAACGCGTCCCACGGGCGAACCGCGCCGTTGGCCACAGGCCGTCCGACCACAGCGGGCCCGGCGCCACCCGGGTCGTCCCAGACGGCGGGAGCAGCCCGTTGCTGGTGGCGATGATCGGAGTGGTCGTCCACGGGCCGACGAAGGAACCGCGCAGCCCGTTCTCGGTGGTGATGGCACCCTGCAGGAACTGGTTGATGCGGAACGAGTGGATGAACGGCGGCAGCGCGATCGGCATCCCGGTGCTGTTGGTGAAGTCATCCACCGCGTCGGCGTACTGGAAGATCGCGCCGTAGGCCTGCGTCTTGTAGTACTCGACCGGCCCTGACGTGGACGGCGGCGTGATCACGAAGTGCAGTTCGTTGCCCTGCTCGTCGTAGTAGATGCTGAAGTTCACGCCGTCGCCCTGGTTGACCCCGGACAGCTCGGAGTAGTGCGCGAAGTACGGGCCGTTCAGCGAGTTGTTGAACGCCTCGACGAACGACACCCAGCTGCCCGAACGTGCAGGTGGTAGCCGTAGGACCTGGCCACGACGCACGACTCGATGCCAGCCCGGATGTACTGGTCCCCGCCACCCAGCGAGCCGTTGGACAGCTGGATGTACTCCTGCGGGTACAGGCCGGTCAGGAACGAGGTGTCCGGCACCGTGATGGTCGACGAGATGTAGCGGAAGTCACGTCCGCTTGCCTCGTACCCCGCAGTACTCCGTGGTGGCCATCGTGGGGCCAATGGTCCCACCGCCCGCGGCGTGCGACACGGCCGCGTTGGCCGCACCCGCGGCGCTAAGGCCAAGGGTGCCGGCAGTGACGCCCGCCGCAGCAGCGGCGAATAGCGTCCGGGTGATGCGTCTACGCATCGAAATACTTCCTTCCCTCGATTTTGCCCAGGTCCGGATAAGAAATTCCACGGGGTATGAGGCGGTGATTAGAACCGGGCCCGGACTTGCCTCCGTAGTTGCCTGCGCTTCACGCTGACTCCCGCCCCGCCGAGTCCAGCAGCGACCATACCACGAGTAGTTACTGCCGTACGCTCCGCGACATGAAGCATCTCACAGCTCTGTGACCTGGGCACTCTAAATTCCGGGAACGGCAATTGGAACGGTGCGCTTAATACCCTTGATATCTGTACTTAGTGTATTTTCAGCGCACGAAGAGACCAGCGCCGGAGATTCCAGCTAGATACGTTCACCAGGCACGGGCGTTTTGCACTATTGTGCGCGGCGGCCGGCCGGCACCGTGCGCCCCTTCCATTCCCCGCCGCGCCCGGCATAATGCCGGCGCGCGGAATCTGCCGTCATCGCGGCATACAGCAGAGCGACACCGGGCAGCACCGGCGCCCGCCAGCCACCCAGCCGGTAGAGCCGGAGCACCGGCCGGAAGCTGACGCTCATCAGCAGCCAGCCGGCCAGCCCGGCCCCGGCGCACCAGGCGGCGGCCGGGCCCGCCGCACCAGCCAGCCCGGCCAGCCCGGCCAGCCCGGCCACCGCGGCTACCGGCGGCACGGCGTACAGCCAGAGCAGGCCGAGCAGGGTCAGCCCGAGCAGCACCGGCGAGTAGCGCAGCTGGACATAGGCGCTGCGCGCGATCATGTCCCACAGCCCGGCCAGCCGCGGATACGGCCGGCGGCTGCGGACGTCGGTGCTGAACCCCAGCCAGCAGCGGGCCCGGGACGGCGGCCGCTTGAGCAGCCGGCCGAGCGCCACATCGTCGATGCGGGCCCCGCGGATCGGGGCCAGGCCGCCCACCGCGGCCAGCGCGGCCCGGTGCACCAGCATGCAGCCACCGGCCGCGGCGGCGGTCCGCGACCCTGGCCGGTTCACCCAGCGGAACGGGTACAGCTGGGCGAAGAAGTAGACGAAGGCCGGCACGACGAGCCGCTCCCAGCCGGTGTCCGCGCGGAGCAGCGCCATCTGCGAGACCAGCGCGCGGTCGCCGGGCACCGCCGCGCGGACCAGCGCGGTCAGCGTGCCCGGTGCGTAGCCGATGTCCGCGTCGGTGAACAGCACATAGTCGCACTCGCCCGCCGCCTGCAGGCCGGCCGCCATCGCGTGCACCTTGCCCGCCCAGCCAGCCGGCGGCTGGCCAGCGGGCACGACCCGCACGGAGCGCAACGCCCGGCCGATCCAGCACCGCCGCCCAGCGCGGCGGCCGTCTGCGCCGTCCCGTCGGTGCTCCCGTCATCCACCAGCAGCACCGAGAACTCCCCCGGATACTGCTGGGCCAGCAGGCTGGGCAGGGTGACCGGCAGGATGGCCGCCTCGTCCCGGGCCGGCACGACGGCCACCACGCTGGGCCAGCGTTCCGGCTGCCAGCGCGGGTCACCGCCGGGCAGCCGCTGATCGGTGCGCCAGAACCCGCCGTGCCCGGCGAGCAGGTAGACCCACGCGATCGCGGCGAGCAGGGCCACTCCGGCCAGCACAGGCATCCGCCAAGCCTAGAGCCCGGCCGCCAAACGTGATCAACCGTCCGGTGGCGCTAGCCCGGCACCGGACGGTTGATCACGAACCGGAGACGGTCAGCCGCGCGGGCGGTTGTCCTGGCGGCTGCTGCGGGCCCTCCGGCAGGCGGACCACCTCGGCGCTGGCCTCCGGCCCGGTGGCCAGGTTCTTCTTGATCGAGTCGAGGATGGTCAGCCCCTGGCCGACCAGGCCCGCGGCGATCTCGCTCAGCCCCTCGGCCCCGTTCAGCACGTTCACGTTCGCCCCGGCCAGGCCGGTCGCGGCCTCCTTGACGATCTGCGGGAGCTGGTCGATGAGCATCCGGTCCAGCGCGACCCGGTTGTTCGAGGCGGCCGCCTCGGCCTGGATCGTCATCCGCTCCGCGTCCGCCTTGGCCAGGATGCGCGTCTTCTCCGCTTCCGCCTCGGCCGGCCTGACCACTTCGGCCACCAGCTGGCGCTGGCGCAGCTCGGCCTGGCGCTGGGCCAGATCCGACTGGGCGTTGATGACCCCGATCTGGGTCTGCGCCTGCATCAGCGGCCCGGCCTGCCCCGCCTCGGCCTGGGCCCGGTCGATCTCGGCCTTGTACTGGGCCTGCACCACGGCGGTCTGCCGCGCGTACTCGGCCTGCTTGCGCTGTGACTCCTGCTCGGCCTGGGCGGCCGCCTGGCGGGCCTGGGACTGGGAGATCTGCGCCTGGCGCTGGATGGCCGCGTTGTGCGGGGCGGCCATCGCGTCGATGTAGCCCGAGTTCATGTCGTCGATGGACTGGATCTGCAGCGAGTCCACGGACAGGCCGATCTTGGCCATCTCGGCCTTCGAGCCATCGAGAACCTCAGTGGCCAGCTTCTGGCGTTCGGTAACGATCTCCTCCACCGTCATCGAGCCGATGATGGAGCGCAGGTGGCCAGCGAAGATCCGGCCGGTCAGGGTGGACATCTGGTCCTGGTCGGACAGGAAGCGCTGGCCGGCGTTGACGATGCTCTCCTCGTCATTGCCGACCTTGAACGCGATCACCGAGCGGACGTTCAGCGTGATGCCCTGCTTGGTCACGCACTGCTCGGACACCTCGGCCTCGTTCATGGCCAGCGTCAGGTAGCGGACCTTGCGGAAGAACGGGAGGATGAACGCCCCGTGGCCGGTGACGACCCGGAACGGTGCGCCGTTGCGGCCATATCTTCCGCCGGAGACGAGCATGGCCTCGTCGGGTGCTGGGACACGGTAGCCAAGCATGATCATGCTCCTTCAGACAGCAGACTGCGGTAACGGTTCTGGGAAGGGGTCGAGCGGATCGGTCCACTCGCTGACGTCCACCGTCCGCGTGCCACGCGATTCGATGACCAGAACGGTGCTGCCCCTGGGAATCGGCTCCGTGGACCAGGCGATGTAGGCCTCGGTACCGCCACGGATCTTGAGCAGCACCTCGCCCGGCCCCGCCTGCCCGCGGGTGGCGACGCACAGGACGCCGATGCTGCCGATCAGGGAAGGGTCCCCAGGCACCCGCGCAACTCCTCGCTATCACCCCGGTTTAACGACTTCACATTAGCCCTACCGCAGCCCGGATGGGCTTGCCTGGCAGCCAGAACGGCATCAATCGGATATCGGTGCCGGGCCAGCTAGACGAACACCGGCAGGCGGCCGGCCAGCGGACCCAGTTCGGCCCGGTCCGTACTATCCAGCGGCTCCCGGCCGGTGCCCTTGACCGCGCACCGGATGTCGTCCCAGCTGGCCGGCAGCGGCTGGCCGGCCAGGCCGTCCAGCACCCGCCGGACCAGGGCCAGCCCGGCCGGGGCGGGCGGTGCCGCGGCGGGCAGGTGCAGCGTCAGGTCGAGGTAGTGCACGGCGGCCTCCACCACCAGCGTGGCGGTGAAGTCCGCGGGCCGCAGCACGTGCCCCTGGGTGGCCACCCCGGATGCCTGGCAGGCCCGGGCCGCCCGGCAGGCGGCCGCCGCGGTCTCCGACCACTCCCAGGCCAGCTCGTCCGGCGCGTAGGCGGACGCCGCGATGCGCACATGCCGGGCGTGCGCCGCGTGCGCGGCCCGGGCCCGGTCGCCATCCTGTCCGCCGCGCGGCGCGAAGTCCTGCCAGTAGGTCACGTCGTCGCGGTCGGCCGGTCCCGGATCCGGGCTGGCGAACGTGCGCAGCGCCCGCCGGGCGTCCAGCAGCTGGTGGTAGAGCACGTCCCCGGCCACCCAGCCGGCGCAGCGGCTGGGCAGCATCAGCTCCGCCCCGTCCAGCCCGGTCACCGTGTCCGTCAGCTGCTGGTACACCGCATCCAGCGCATCCAGCGCGACCTCGCGCCGCCCCGGCCCAGCGGTCTGCTCCGCCATCGCGCCATCGTGTCACCCCCGCACCGCTCCCAGCGAGCAGATATTCTTCCGAACGCCAGTGCCCCCGGCTCACCCCAGCCACCCCCAGCCGCAGGGTGTGGATGGGGGCTGGGCCAGTGCCCCGGCTCACCGCCACCACCCCCAGCCGCGGGGTGGATGGGGGCTGCGCCAGTGCCCCCGGCTCACCGCCACCACCCCAGCCGCGGGGTGTGGATGGGGGCTGGGCCAGTGCCGGGCAAGAAAATCGGGCCGGGCGGAATAGCCGGCGCGGGCGGCACGTTACTACCCATCGCTGGTGTGTTCGTGTCCCCCGGGCCGCAACTCATCTGCCTTCGCGGAATACCGTTCGGCTGGAGCCGCGTCGTGCCACTCGCCGAGAGGCGACCGCACACCAGCGCTTAGCGCCGAGGCCCGCGGAGTCCGCTCCGCGGGCCTCGGCGCTGCTTATGTTCCGGGCCAGCGGACGCCGGTGGCCGCCAGCACGTCGGCCGGGGCCGGCAGGCCGTCCTGGGCACCTGGCCGGGTGACCGCGGTGGCGCCCACCGCGCAGGCCAGCCGGACCGCTTCGGCCGGCGGCACACCCGCGGCGGCGGCCACGCCCAGTGCGGCGGCGAACGCGTCCCCTGCCCCCACGCTGTCCACGCTGTGCACGCTGAACCCCGGCACGGTGTGCGGGCCTGCCGCCCCGCCGAGCACCGCCCCGGCCGGGCCCAGAGTGATCACCACATGCCGCGGTCCCTTTCCGGCCAGCGCCTCGGCCGCCGCGGCGGCCCCGGCCGGCCCGGTCACCGGCTGGCCCAGCAGCACGCCCGCCTCGGGCGCGTTGACCACCAGCCAGTCCACCCCGGCGGCCAGCAGTGGGCCGGCTCCGGGCGGCACCGGCGCCAGGTTGAGCACCGTCCGCACCCCGGCGGCCCGGGCCCGGCTCAGTGCCTCCATTAGCACGGCCACCGGAATCTCGGCCGACAACACCAGGGCGTCCGCCGGGCCAGCCAGCGCGGCCGCCGCCTCGGCCGGGCCGGCCAGGCCGTTCGCCCCCGGGGCCACGATGATCGAGTTCTCGCCGGCCTGGTCCACGCTGATCAGCGCCAGCCCGGTGCTGGCCTGCTGGATGACCCGGACCGCGCTGACGTTGACCGCGCCGTCCCGCAGCGCGGCCCGGCAGGCTACGCCGAAGTCGTCGGCGCCGCAGCAGCCCACCATCCGCACTGAGGCACCCAGCCGCGCCGCGGCCAGCGCCTGGTTGGCGCCCTTGCCGCCCGGCTGCAGCCGGGCGTCGGTGCCGAGCACGGTCTCCCCCGGGCTGGCCAGCCGCGGCACGCTGACCGATATGTCCATATTCAGGCTGCCCAGCACGGTCACCCGCGGCATCCGCTCTCCCTCATCGCACCTGCTTCCATGATCGCGGCCAGAACCGGAGTCAGGTGGCCATTCCCGGCCGCGACCACGTGCCGGTCGCCGGGATGGCCCCGCCGCTGGCACGAGTGCACGCGAATGGGTGGTCTAGTCGCCGCCGATGGGGCATAACTGAAGCAAATACTGGATACAAGGAACGAGTGCACAGCCAGGACGCATTACCCGACATCAGGTACGGTGGGGAAGATCACCGCTCTGCTATCCAACGTATCCGTGCGGACCCTCATCCTGGGCATCGATGAGGACGGACGGATCATTCAGCATGACCGCAATGCGCCCGAGATTCTGCCGCTGGACCCGGATTCCCTGGTCGGGGCGCACCTGGGCGACCTGGTGGCCGGCCGGAGCACGGCCGAGCCCGCGCTGACCCAGCTGCTCGACGCGGTCCGGGCGGGCCGCGAGGCCACCGCGGTGCTGCCCATCAACACCCGGGAAGGGCGCCGGGTGGAGACGGTGGCCAGCGTCCAGCCGATGCTCGGCAACGGAGGCCGCCCCGGGCTGACCGCGCTGGCCGTGCTGCGCATGCCGCCGACCCGGGCCGAGCGGTTCGTCGACCCCGCGCTGATGCGGCACTCGCTGCTGGATGACACGTTCCGCCAGATCGGCGCGACGCTGGACCTGGACCAGGTGGCCCGCGGCCTGATCAACATCCTGGTGCCGCACTTCTGCACCGCGGCCGGGCTGCTGGTGCTGGAGAGCGTGGCCGCGGGCGACGAGTTCCCGGTCAACCCGCCGGACGGGTCCCAGCTGATGCGCCGCCTCGCGGTGGCCACCGACGACGGTTCCCCCGGCTGGGACGCCGCGTTCCCCACCGGTGAGGTGCTGCTGTACCCGCCGGACACGCCCTATGTGGAGTGCATGGACACCGGCAAGCCGGTGCGCATCGCCGCCCTGGACAACGGCAAAGCGGTCAGCATCGCCGAGTCGTGGCTGCGCCGGCCGGTGGCCAAGCTGCTGGCCGACACGTCCATGCTGCTGCTCCCGCTGGCCACCAAGGACAGCTCGCTCGGCTTCTTCGTGTGCACCCGCAAGGCGGGGTACCGCCCGTTCGACGACTACGACTCCGAGATCGGCATGGAGTTCGCGTCCCGTGCCGCGATCTTCATCGACAACGCCCGCCAGTACAACCGGGAGCGCACCACCGCGCTGACCCTGCAGCGCAGCCTGCTGCCCACCGGGCTGTCCGCGCCGTCCTCGGTGGACGTCAAGCACCGTTACCTGCCGGGCAGCAAGCTGATCGAGGTCGGCGGGGACTGGTACGAGTCGATCGCGCTGCCCGGGGCGCGGGCCGCGCTGGTCGTCGGCGACGTGGCCGGGCACGGCGTGCGGGCCGCGGTGACCATGGGCCGGCTGCGTACCGCGATCCACACGCTGGCCACCCTGGAACTGCCGCCCGACGAGTCGCTGCACAGCTCAACGAGCTGATGACCTCGCTGGGCGAGCGCGAGCCGCACTTCGCCACCTGCGCCTACGCGCTGTACGACGCGGTCACCGGCAGCTGCGAGATCGCCTCGGCCGGGCATCTGCCGCCGCTGCTGGTCCGGCCGGACGGCAGCACCGAGTTCCTGGACACCTACCCGGCCCCGCCGCTGGGCGTGGGTGAGCTGCCGATCGAGAGCCGGACCATCGAGATCGAGGACGGCAGCCTGCTCGTGCTGTACACCGACGGGCTGGTCGAGGACCGGCACCGGGACATCGACGACGGGCTCAACTTCCTCCGCGAGGTGTTCGACGGCGAGGCCGCCGAGCGGCCGCTCGATGACCTGTGCCGCGCCGCGCTGGCCGGGGTGTACGCGCACCAGCAGCGGGACGACATCGCGATCCTGATCGCCCGGCTGAGCAAGATCCCGGCCGATCATCACGCCAGCTGGTCGCTGCCACCCGAGCTGACCTCGGCCGCCGAGGCCCGGCACCTGATCCGCGAGCCGCTGGGCCGGTGGGGCCTGGACGAGCTGCTGCCCACCACCGAGCTGCTGGTGTCCGAGCTCGTCACCAACGCGATCCGGTACGCCACCGGCGAGGTCACCATCCGGCTGGTGCTGGACGGCTCGCTGGTCTGTGAGGTACTGGACAACTCCTCGGCGCTGCCCCGGCTGCGGCACGCGGGCCGGGACGAGGAGTGCGGCCGCGGCCTGGAAGTGGTCAGCCAGCTGGCCCAGCGCTGGGGCGCCCGGCGCACCCGGGACGGCAAGATCGTCTGGTGCGAGCAGCAGCTCCCGGCTAAGCCGGACGATGAGACGGCCACCGACTTAACCGGGGCCCGCACCGAGCTGTGACACCGGCCGTACCAGCCGGGCCGGCCGGCTGAACGGCGGGCCAGCCCGGCCGGGCTGACCCGCCCAGCTCAGCTGGTCAGCTGGCCGCGCCCCGGGTGTCGGCCCGGATGGACAGCTTCCCGTGCTGCATGATGCCGATCCGCTGGGCCCGGCGGGCCACCTGGGTGTCGTGGGTGACCAGGACGAGGGTCAGCCCAGCCTCCTGCCAGAGCTTCTCCAGCAGGCCCATGAGGTCGTCCCGGGTGCCCTCGTCCAGGTTGCCGGTTGGCTCGTCGGCCAGCAGCACCTTGGGGCTCTTGACCAGGGCCCGGGCGATGGCCACCCGCTGCTGCTGGCCGCCGGACAGCTCGGACGGCAGGTGCCGCTCCCGTTCGGCCAGGCCGACGCTGGCCAGCGCCTGGCTGGCCCGGGCCGACCGCTCGGCCGCACCGATGCCCAGCGGGACCAGGGCGACCTCCACGTTCTCCCGCGCGCTCAGCGTGGGGATCAGGTTGAACGTCTGGAAGATGAACCCGATGGACTTGGCCCGGACCCGGGTCACCTGAGCTTCCCGCATGGCGGCCAGGTCCTGGCCGTCGAAGTCCACCAGGCCGGAGGTGGGCCGGTCCAGGCCGCCCAGGATCTGCAGCAGGGTGGTCTTCCCGTGGCCGGTCGGGCCCTGGATGGCCAGCCACTCCCCGTCCTCGATGACGAGATCCACGCCGGCCAGCGCGTCCACCGTGGCCCGGCCTTTCTGGTACCGCTTGGTGACGCCCGTCAGCTTGTACATGGTTTCCTCTCACTCGCCCGTGCTCGTTCGCCCGTACTCGCCCGCCGGCTCATTCGACCCGGGACAACGCCGCGGCCGGGCGGAGCCGCGCGGCCCGCCAGCCGCCGAAGGAGCCGGCGATCAGGCCACCGGCGATGGCCAGCACCACGGCCAGGATCACGGCGCCGATGGTCACCGGCGCGGTCAGGTGGACGGCCACGTTGTGCACCGCATCCGCCGCCGCCTGGCGGAGGCCGCCCCGGGGCGCCCGCCGCCGGGGCCGCCGCCGACTGTCTGCGGCCCACCCGGGGTGGCCGTGCCGCTGGTCGGGCCGAGCGACGCGGTCAGCGGCGGGGCGAGCTTCTCGACCAGGGCCGCGCCCGCGAAGCCGAGGGCCACCCCGGCCACCCCGCCGATGATGCCGATCACGATGGACTCCCCCATCACCTGGCCGATGATCCGGCGGCCCTGCCAGCCCAGCGCCTTGAGCGTGCCGAACTCCCGCACCCGGCGGGTCACCGCCGCCATGGTCAGCAGGCTGGCCAGCAGGAACGCCGCCACCAGCACCGCGATGGCCAGCCACTTGCCGAGGTTGTTGGCCAGGCTGGCCGCACTGGACAGCGACCCGGTCACCTCGTTGGCCAGGCTGGCCGAGGTGGTCACGGTGGCCGCGGGCAGCAGCCCGGAGATCTCCTTGGCCACCGCGCTGATGTTGGCCGCGCTGTTGGCCGACACGTAGATCGTGTTGACCTTGCCGGTCAGGCTGGCCAGTTTCTGCGCCCGGGCCAGCGGGATGAACACGTCGGATGCGCTAGACCCGGCCGACACGATGCCGACCACCTTGAAGCTGGTCTTGGCCACCGTGACGGTGGAGCCGACCTTGAGCTTCTTCTGGCTCGCGTAGTTGGCATTGACCACGGCCACGTTGGACGGTGGCGTCGCTGGCGGCGAAGGTACGGCCCGAGGTGAGCTTGGCCGAGCTGAGCGGGCCGAGCGCGCCGTGGTTCAGGTCCACCCCGCTGACCGAGAAGGAACTGGGCGTGAAGCTGCCAGCGGAATGGCTGGCACCGCCCCCGCCCGAGCCACCGGGGCGCCCCCGAAGCTGGTGCTGCGGCCGCCGCTGGAGTTGATGGCCGGGATCTTCCCGGTGATGACCACATCGGTCAGGCTGAGCGCGCCGGCCGCTCGCGGACACGTCGTGCAGCTTCGCGATGCTGGCCACCGACGAGGTGGACAAGGTGCCCAGCCCGGCGCTGGTCAGGTTGTTAATGTCGATCTTCGTGCCGGCCGCCGGGCGCGACTTGCTGCCCACCTGGCCGCGGAACCCGAACGAGCCAGGGGTGAACGAGCCTGCCTTGGGTGTCTGGGTGACGGTGACGTCGGTGCCCACCCCGTACAGCGAGTGCAGCACCTGCGCCTGCGCGTCCTTGACCCCGGACGACGCCGCCGTCACGGTGATGACCAGGCCAATTCCCAGCGCCAGGCCAAGGGCTATGAAAATTGCCTGGCGCATCCGCCGGCGCAATTCACGCCGCAGATAGGTGAAGAACATAGAAGACTCCTCCGGGAATGCCCGCATCAGCCCGGCGGGCGGATCCTTGCTGCTGGAATGGCGGCGCGGCGCAGGCACGCCAGGTAACGGGCCGCCCCGCGCGGTGATGCGCCAGCTAGATCCTGGCGGTCATTCCTGAAAGATCGCTCCAGGGCCGCTACGGGAAAGCCGTGATACCGGACCCGGAATGATTACCGGCTGGCGTCGCGGACGTAGAGCCGGAGCCACAGCCCCTGGATGTCCCAGCGGCGTACCAGCCGGAAGCCCAGCCCGTCCAGCAGTACCACCGGGCGCGGCGAGGTCCACTCCACCACCCAGATCCGGCGGGCCGTGGCCGCCCGCTCCCGGATCATCTTGGTTGGCGCGTAGCTGCCGCCCAGCGTGCCGGACTGCTCCGGGGACAGCCCGGTGCTGATGTCGCGCAGCCGGGCCAGGCCATACGGGTAGGCCGCCTCCAGGGTGTGCTCCCCGGTGCCTTTGCCCGGCCCGCGCCGCGAACTGACGTTCAGCAGCGCGTCGCCCGGCTCACGGTTCCGGGCCACGATCCGGTCCACCCGGCGGATGTTGATGCCGTGCCCGACCGCGCTGCGCTGGAAGGCCTGGGTGGGCAGCCCGATGACCAGCAGGACGATCAGGGCGGCCGTCCCGGCGTACCGGCCGAGCGCGACCAGCGCGGGCCCGATCAGCAGCGCGGCCGCCGGGATGCAGAACACGATGTACCGGAACGTGTACACCGGGTGGGCCAGTGACGCGGTGAACAGCATGACCGGCGGCAGGACCAGCCAGGGCAGGCACAGCGCGACCAGGCGGCCCGGCCAGCAGCCGCCCAGCGACCGGCCGCGGGCCAGCCGGTAGCCCACCCCGGCGGCCACCACGACCGCGGTGGCCAGTACCAGCGAGGTCCGGCCGAACAGCCGCTGCACGGTGAGCACGTCTTTCAGGTCGGGCGGCTGGATCCAGTGGATCTGGTGCAGCTGGCTGTAGCCGACCACCGCGACCGGGCTCACCACGATGGCCACCGCGGCCACCGCGATCAGCCAGCCCAGCACCAGACCACGGGCTACCTGACCACGGGCTACCTGACCACGGGCTGGCTGGTCATGCCGCCACAGCCACAGCGTGACGGCGTGGGCGAACACGAGCAGCAGGGCGAACAGGTTGCCGAAGCCGAGCAGGGCCAGGGTGACCCCGTACCCGGTCAGCCAGCCGCGCCGGCCGCTGGGCTGGCCCGCGTCCACCGCGCGCACCAGGCAGTAGCTGGCCGTGGCGGCCAGCGCGGCCAGCAGCGCGCCTTCCCTGGCATCCTGGGCGTACGAGCTGACCGAGGGCAGGATCGCGAACGTCAGCCCGGCGGCCAGCCCAGCCCAGCCCGACACCAGCCTGCGGCCGAGCAGCGTGATCACATAGGCCGCGGCCGCCATGGCCAGCACCGAGGGCAGCCGGACGATCAGCTCACTGCTGCCGCCGAACAGCCGGACGACCACCCAGATCAGCACGTAGTAGGCGCCGTGCACCACGTCCACGTTGCCGAGCATCCGGATCAGCTGCGGGAAGCTGCGGTGCACCGCGGCCAGGGTGGCCGTCTCGTCTTTGGAGAACGACGGCCCGGAGATCCGGTACAGGCCAGCCAGCAGCGTGACCGCCGCGGGCAGAAATGGCAGCCAGGGCCCGCTCAGCCCGGCATGCCCGGGTGGCTGCGCCGGTGCGGAATGGTCAGTACTGCCTGTCCCGCCGCGCCCGTCGATGACGACCGGGCCCCCAGAGCCGTGCAACGTGCTGTCCCTACCCAGTGCTGTCCGTGCCGGGCTTCGCGGTGTGCGGCAGCACTCCGAGGGCCGGAATTCTGGCGATTTTCCTGCACCCTATGCGACCCCGGCGGGCGATTTGCCGCCATCCTCCGCTCTTGACGCTTACCGGGGTGCAATTTGGCCGTTACTGGGGAAAAGCGGGGGGCTGGCGTGACTCAGGTGTTCCGCATCGCCCGCAGCGACTCGCGCAGCGAGTTGGTCGTGGCCAGCACGGCCGACGGCTCATAGCCGCAGTGCGCCATGCAGTTCGCGCAGCGCGGGTCCTTGCCCCGGCCGTAGGAGTCCCAGTCCGTGGTCTCGATCAGCTCCCTGTAGGTCTTCACGTAACCGTCGGACATCAGGTAGCAGGGCTTCTGCCAGCCGAGCAGCGAGTAGGACGGGATGCCCCACGCGGTGCAGCCGAAGTCGGTCTTGCCCTCCAGGAAGTCCAGGAACAGCGGGGTGTGGTTGAGCCGCCACCGCTTCCGGTTGCCGTGGTCGAACGCCTTGCGGAACAGTTCCCGGGTCTCGGTGACGCCGAGGAAGTGCACCTGGTCCGGGGCCTTCTCGTAGGCGTAGGCCGGGGAGATCTGCATCTCGTCGATGCCGAGGTCGTCGTTGAGGTAGTTGAGCACGTCGATCACGGTCTGCGGGGTGTCGGTGTTGAAGAACGTGGTGTTCGTGTTGACCTTGAACCCGCGCTCCTTGGCCATCTTGATCGCCGCGACGGCGTCGTCGAACACGCCTTCCTTGCAGACCGACTCGTCATGCCGTTCGCGCAGCCCGTCGATGTGCACCACCCAGGCGAAGTACGGCGACGGCTTGAACTTGTCGATCTTCTTCGGCAGGAGCAGCGCGTTGGTGCACAGGAAGACGAACTTCTTCCGCTTGATCAGCTCGGCCACCAGCACGTCGATCTGCGGGTGCATCAGCGGCTCGCCGCCCGCGATGGACACCATGGGGGCGCCGCACTCGTCGATCGCGGCCAGCGCCTGCTCCACCGGCATCCGCTGCTTGAGCAGGGTATGCGGCTGCTGGATCTTCCCGCAGCCGGCGCACTTCAGGTTGCAGGCGAACAGCGGCTCCAGCTCCACCAGCAGCGGGAACTTCTTCTTCCCGGTCAGCTTCTGGCGCATCAGGTAGGAGCCGATGCGCACGCTCTGGCGCATGGACACGCTCATGACTGCCTAACCTCCTTGGGCAGGCTGAATCGGATGTTCTCAGTGGTGATCACCCGCTCGCCGACCTCGACCGTGCCGAGGCCGCCGAGCGCGCAGATGATGTCCTGGACCATCGCCGGGGGCGCGGACGCGCCCGCGGTCAGGCCGATGGTGGACACCCCGGCCAGCCAGCCCAGCTCGATGTCGGACGGGCCGTCGATCAGGTGGGCGGGGGTACCCGCCCGCTGCGCGGTTTCCACCAGCCGCACAGAGTTGGAGGAGTTGGCCGACCCGGCCACCAGCACCAGGTCGGACTCGGCCGCCACCGCGCGGGCGGCGCGCTGCCGGTTGGTGGTGGCGTAGCAGATGTCGTCGCTGCCCGGCGCGCGGGCCGCCGGGAACCGCTCGCGCAGCGCGCCGGCGATGCCCGCCGCCTCGTCCATGGCCAGCGTGGTCTGCATCAGGTAGGCGACTTTGCTGGGGTCCGCCGGGCGCAGCCGGCCGACGTCCTCGGCCGTCTCGACCAGCGCCACCGAGTCCGGGGCCTCGCCCAGCGTGCCCTCGACCTCCTCGTGCCCGGCGTGCCCGATCAGCGCGACCAGGTAGCCGTCGGCGGCGAACCGGCGGGCCTCGGCGTGCACCTTGGCCACCAGCGGGCAGGTCGCGTCCACCGCGGTCAGGCCGCGCCGGTCGGCCTCGGCCCGGACCGCGGGCGACACGCCGTGCGCGGAGAACACCACCCGGGCCCCGTCCGGCACCTCGCTCAGCTCGTCCACGAAGATCGCGCCGCGGGCCTCCAGCCCGGACACCACGTGCGAGTTGTGCACGATCTGCTTGCGCACGTAGACCGGCGGGCCGTGCTGCTCCAGGACCCGCTCGACGATCTCGATGGCCCGCTCCACCCCGGCGCAGAACGACCGCGGCCCGGCCAGCAGCACCTGGCGCTGCCCGGCGGCCGCGGCCCAGCGGGCCAGCGCGGGCCCGGCCGCGCGCAGCGAGCGCAGCGCGGCCACCCCGCCGCCCAGCGCCCCGGGGCGGAGCAGCGGCCGGTCCGGGGTGTCCGAGATGGCCCGGATCACGGCCACCGGCCGCCCCGCGCGGCCTTGACCAGCCCGGCCGATTCCATGTCCACCGCGATCGCGCCGCCGGCCGCCAGCCGGTCCCGCTGGCCCGGCCGGAACAGGTGGCCGACGGTGACCACCCGGCCGGTGCGCACCCGCAGCCCGGCCCGGCGCAGTTCGCCCGCCAGCAGCTGGGCGGATGGGATCGGGGTGACCGTCTGCCCGTCGCTGACCTCGCTGGCCACCACCAGGTCGCCCGGGGCGAGGTCATCGGCCAGCCCGCCGCCGGTGCCCGCGACGGCCAGCGCGCCGAACGACAGCGGGCCCAGCGTGGCGGCCCGGGCCGCGGCCCGGCGTGGCCCGTACCCGGTGGCCACCACCGTGGCGGCCGTGCCGTCCAGCCCGCGGCGCACCGCCCGGGCCTCCAGCCGGAGCGGCGCGCAGACCAGCAGGCCGGACTGCTCCACCACGGGCGGCCGGGTCCGCGGGCTGGCCTGCATCAGCCGGGTCATGGCCGGCCTGCCAGGTAACGGCCGAGCGCGCTGAGCGGGAAGACCAGCCGGTACAGGTGGTAGTTGATGTAGAAGTCGCCGGGGAAGCCGGTCCCGGTGTACTGCGGCTCGTCCCAGGTGCCGTCGGCCCGCTGGTGCTCGGTCAGCCAGCGGACGCCCGCTTCGGCGGCCGGGCCCGGCGGCCCGGCGGCCAGCAGGGCGAGCAGCGCCCACGCGGTCTGCGACGCGGTGCGAGGTGCCCTGCCCAGCCAGCCCGGGGTCGTCGTAGGAGCGCAGGTCCTCGCCCCAGCCACCGTCCGGGTTCTGGTGCTCCTCGAGCCAGCGCACCGCCCGCTGGATGGCCGGCTTGCTGGCCGGCACGCCCGCCGCGATCAGCGCGGGCAGCACCGCGCCGGTGCCGTACACGTAGTTCGCGCCCCACCGGCCGAACCAGGATCCGTCCGGCTCCTGCGCCCGGAGCAGCCAGACCACCCCGCGCCGCACGGCCCGGCTGCCGGCCTGGCCCTCCGCGGCCAGCGCCTCGACCACGTGCGCGGTCACGTCGGCCGACGGCGGGTCGATGACCGCGCCGAAGTCGCAGAACGGCAGCTTGGTGACCAGCGTGGAGGTGTTGTCCGCATCGAACGCGCCCCAGCCGCCGTCGGCGGACTGCATGCCGGTGATCCAGCGCAGCCCACGGCCGATGGCCGGGTGGCGGCCCCCCGGGCCGGCCAGGCCCGGCGCGGTCCGGCGCAGCGCCAGCACGGCTTCCGCGGTGTCGTCGATGTCCGGGTAGCCGTCGTTGTCGAACTCGAACGCCCAGCCACCAGGGGGCAGGTCCGGCCGGCGCACCTGCCAGTCCCCCGGGCCGGGTATCTCCTCGTTCAGCACCCAGTCGGCCGCCTTGCGCAGCGCCGGGTGGTCCGGCGGCAGGCCCGCGTCGGCCAGCGCGATGACGGCCAGCACCGTGTCCCACACCGGCGACTGGCACGCTTCCAGCCGCCGGATCTTGCCGTCCGGGGTGTCCGCCCAGATGGTGAACCGGTCCAGCCCGGCCAGCCCGCGCCGCATCACCGGGTGGTCCAGCTCGTAGCCCAGCAGGTTCAGCGCGATCAGCGAGTACACCCACGGCGGCTGGATCCCGCCCCAGCAGCCGTCCCGCTCCTGCCGGGCGATGATCCACTCCGCGCACCGGCGCAGCGCGGCGCGGCGCACGGCCCGCACCGGCCGGGCCCGCCGGCCGTGCTTCTCATAGCCATGCAGCGCGCGGTCCAACTGGCCGAACGCCAGTGCCCAGCCGGTCCGGTCCGCAGCCTGCGACGGCTTGCGGGTCAGCTGGCCCGGGGGCTGCGCCAGCCGGATTTCGTCCAGGCTGAAGGGGAGGGACCGGACCGGCCGGAACGAGCCCACTATGGTCAGCGGAACGATCGTCTGCCGAGCCCAGCAGGCCCAGTCATACACATTAAGCGGGAACCAGGCCGGCAGGTACACCATTTCGGGTGGCATGACCGGAAGGTCATCCCAGGACCACTGGCCGAACAGGGCCAGCCAGATCCGGGTGAACACCCGGGTGGCCGGGATGCCGCCCTGGTCACGGATCCAGCCGGCCGCCCGGGCCATGTGCGCCGCGTCCGGTGCGTGCCCGGCCAGCCGCAGCGCCACGTACGCCTCGACCGTGGTGGACAGGTCGCCGGGGCCGCCGTAGAAGTTGGCCCAGGTCCCGTCGGGGCGCTGCTTGGACGCGATCCACCGGGCCGCCGCCGCGGTCTCCTCTTCGGTGCGCACCCCGAGGAACTCGCGGAGCAGCAGGTCCTCGGCGTCCATCGTGACGTTGGTCTCGAGCTCGCCCTGCCACCAGCCCTCGTCATGCTGGCGGCTGAGCAGGTGATCGCGGGCGCTGGCCAGCGCGGACTCTGCGCCGGAGAGCGCGGGAGACCCGCCGGATCGCGCGTGCGTCACTGTCATCGTCTCTCCTCACCATCACCACAAGCCCCCGCACCAACACCGGCGCCCTGTCTGGCTGCACGAGTCCCCAGCCGGGCGGCCTCCGGTCACCCCCTGGCCGGGCTCGTCACCATTGCCGCGCCGTGATGAACTCGGCGATCCCGGCGAACTCGGCCCGCACGTCGGCGGGCATATCCGTCTCGTTCAGGCACTTCTCCGCCGCGGCCAGCTGGTCCGCGGCCTCGCCCTCGGTCCAGCTCTTGCCGCCGGCCTCCTCGACCAGGCGGGCGGCCCGGGCCAGCTCGTCCTCGGTCAGCTCGCCCGGCTGAGCCAGCAGCGCGGCCAGTTCCTCGCCCGCCGCCGACCCACTGGTCAGCGCGGCCACTACCGGCAGCGACTTCTTCCGGGCGCGCAGGTCGGCCCGGACCGGCTTGCCGGTCACCTCCGGGGCGCCCCAGATGCCGAGCAGGTCGTCGGTCAGCTGGAAGGCCTGCCCGGCGTGCGCGCCGAAGCCGGCCAGCCCCATGGCCAGCCCGGGCGGCGCGCCCACGTGGATGGCCCCGATGCTGCACGCACAGGCCATCAGCGCCGCGGTCTTGTCGCCCGCCATCGTCTGGCACTCGGCCAGCGAGACGTCGTCGCGCTGCTCGAAGGCGAGGTCCGCGCCCTGCCCGGCGATCAGCCGGAGCACCGCGGCGGACAGGCAGCGGGCCGCCCATACCCCGTGCGCGGCGGTGTCCTCCAGCAGGAGGTCCTGGGCCAGCGCGAGCAGCGCGTCACCGGCCAGGATGGCCGCGCCCACGCCGTGCACCGTCCACGCGGTCGGCCGGTGCCGCCGCTCGGTGTCGCCGTCCATGATGTCGTCGTGCAGCAGCGAGAAGTTGTGCACCAGTTCGACCGCGACCGCCGCGGGCACGCCCCGGTCCGGCACGGCCCCGGCGGCGCGCGCGGACAGCAGGGCCAGCGCGGGCCGCAGCGCCTTGCCCGCGCCGCCGCCGCCGTCCAGGCCCAGGTGGTACGCGGCTACCGTGCGCACCTCGGGGCTGAGCCGGGCCCACCGCCGCGGCCAGCGCGGGCCCGACCAGATCGCGGGCCGTCTCCACGCCGGCCGGCATGACGGCGGTCACGACGACGCTCCGGCGACAGCCGCCGCCCGGCTGCCCGCAGGCACGCCGCGGGGTGATTGGGCCATCTCGCGTCGCAGCTCCCGAGCTGCGATAAGTCCGCTTCGCACGGCTCCCTCCATCGTGTCCGGCCAACCGGTATCGGTCCAGGCGCCCGCGAGTACCAGGCCGGCCAGCCCAGTCCCGGCTGCCGGGCGCCGCTCGCCACACCCGGGAACCTGCCGGAACGTGGCCCGGCGCTCCCTGGTGACGAAGAAATCTGTGACCTGCGCGTCCCGCGCAGCGGGGAACAGCTGGGCCAGCGCGGGCAGGAATCGCTCCCGCAGCACCGCGGCCGGGGTGTCCACCACGTCATCCGCGGCCGATACCGAGATGGCCAGGTACTGGCCGGCGGTCAGCCCGGACGGCCCAGTCCGGTCGAACACCCACTGCACCGGGGAGTCCACCGCGGCCGCGAACGGCAGCCGGGTGACCCGCCGGTCGTAGACGATATGCACGTTGACGATGGGCGACGCGCCCAGCTCACGCCATTGCCCGGGGCCCGGTCCGGGCCCGGCCGCGCCGGACGGCAGCAGCCGGGCGGCCGCCTCCGGCGGCACCGCCAGCACCACCCCGTCGGCGTCGATGGTGTCCGGGGCTGACGTGCCCCGGTCGGCCAGCTGGACCCGGAACCGGCCACCAGGCAGTGGCGTTAGGCCAGCTACTTTCGCGGTCAGCCGGACGGTGGCGCCCAGCTCGGCCAGCTTCCGCGCGCCGGCCTGGCCGTGCAGATCGCCCAGCGGGATGCCGGGCGTGCCGATGTCGGCCGCGTCCCGGCGGCCGAGCAGCGCGGTCTTGATCACGGTGGCGGACAGCGCCAGGTTGGCTTCGTCCCCGGCCACGTTGAGCGCGGACACGGTGAACAGGTCCCAGAGCACCCGGCGGGCCCGTTCGCCCTGGCCGCGGGCGGCCAGCCAGTCACCCAGCCGCTGCCCGTCCAGGGCCGGGTCGGCCGGGTCGAGGAAGCGCATGGGCAGCGCGGCCCGGCTCACCTTCAGCCGTTCGGTGGGTGACAGCAGCCCGTACCCGGCCAGCGCCTGGCCGAAGTGCAGCGGGCCGGGCAGCGCGGTGCGGCGCAGCCGGGCCTGGCCGCCCGGGCTGAGCACGGTGACGTCGAACCGGTCCTGCAGCGACACCGAGCCGGTCATGCCGAGCCGGGCGATCAGCTCCCGGTAGGCGGTGCAGCAGCCCAGGAAGATGTGCTGCCCGTTGTCCACGATCAGGCCGTCCCGGCTGAACGAGCAGGTGGCCCCGCCCAGCCTGGGCCGCGCCTCGAGCAGGGTGACCTGGATGCCCGTCTCGCGCAGCGCGATCGCCGCCGTGATCCCCGCCAGCCCCCCACCTACAACCACCACGTGGCGGCTGGGTGGAGTGGTCCCGGTCTCAGCGATCATTAGTGCGCCCCCGCCCGCAGCGTCGCGCCGGCCAGCGCCTTGGCCGCCACCGTGGCCTTCTGCCCGGCGGACAGCGAGACCCGGCGGTGCAGCACGGCGTCCGGGCTGGCCGAGATGCTCTGCAGCAGCCGGTAGTAGATGCCGGCCATGGCGCCGGTGCAGGCCGCGCTGCGCCGGTCCAGCATCGGCATCAGCTGCAGCCCGCGCGCGTACCAGTCGCGGGCCCGGTCCGCCTCGAACACGACCAGCTCGACCAGCTTGGGGTCGGCGGCGGCCCGCCCGACCCATTGGGCCGCAGCTCGGTGCCGAACCGCTTGAAGTCCTCGGCCGGCAGGTAGACCCGCCCGGTCCCGAAGTCCTCACGAATGTCCCGCAGGATGTTGGTCAGCTGCAGGGCCACGCCCAGCGCGTCGGCCAGCGGCGCGGCGGTGGCCACGTCCCGGGTGCCGAACACACCCAGCGACAGCCGCCCGATCGAGCCCGCCACGCAGCGGCAGTAGTGATGCAGGTCGTCGAACGTGGCATAACTGGTGCCCCGCACGTCGGCCTCACACCCGTCGATGAGCTCGCCGAACGCGGCCAGCGGAATGGGGAACCGGCGGCCGGCGTCGGCCAGGGCGATCAGCACCGGATCTTGAAGCACCGGGTCATCCTGCACCTGGGGAGTACCGGAGGGCGACTCAGTTTCCGCCGCCAGCGCATCGACCTCGGCCCTGGCCTGGCCGAGCGCGGCCAGCTTCTGCTCGGGCGGCAGCTCGCCGTCACCGATGTCGTCGATGCGCCGCGCGAACGCGTACACCGCGGACAGCGCGCCCCGCTTGGCCGGCGGCAGCAGCCGGATGCCGTAGGAGAAGTTGCGGGCCTGGGATCGGGTGATCTCCTCGCAATGCCGGTACGCGGCGGGCACGTCCATCCGATCACCTCCCGGCCGCATAAGCCGTCAGCACTTCCCGTACCAGCCGGCCGCGGCGCGGCTTCGGTGTCGCGCGCAGCACGTCGTGCCCGGCGCCAGCGATGGCCGCGAGCGCGGCCCGGCCTCCGGCGACATAACCGGCCACGGCAACCCGGGCCGCGCCACGCAAATTCCCGATCAGCGGAGCGCCCTGGTCGAGCAGTTCCCGCGCGCGCCGGACCTGGAACGCCATCAGCTCCCGGACCTGCGGCGACGCGGTGGGAGCGGCGAGATCGGCTTCGCTGACGCCGAACCGGGCCAGGTCCTCGGCGGGCAGGTAGATCCGGCCCGCCCGGAGGTCCTCGGCTACGTCCTGCCAGTGCTCGGCCAGCTGGAGCGCGGTGCACACCCGGTCGGACAGCACCAGCCGGTCCGGGCTGACCGCGCCGAACACGTGCAGCACGATCCGGCCCACCGGGTTGGCGGACAGTTCGCAGTAGCCGACCAGATCACCGAACGTGGCGTACCGGCTGACCACCTGGTCCTGCCGGTTGGCCTGGATCAGGTCCAGGAACGGCTGCTGCGGGACGGCGCACTCGGCTACCACCGGGGCCAGCGCGCGGACCACGCCGAGCCGGGGCGGCTCGCCGGAATCGGTGCCCTGGAAGCGGTAAAGCCGACCGAGGTCGGCTTGCAGGTCGTCGAGGAGGTGGGCCCGTTCGCCGGGTGGCGCCTCGTCACCCATGTCGTCCACGGCACGCGCGTAGCCATAGACCGCCTGCAGGTGCCGCCGGTACCGGGCAGGCAGCAGCCGCAGGGCGACCGGGAAGTTCTCCCCGGACGCCTGGTCACCGGCAGCGGCCCCGATCCGCTCAGCAGTCGTCTGGGCGGTGGCCGGGCCGCGCGGCTCTCCCAATCCTGGTACCCCCTGGCTCACAGTAGCTATCTCCGCACACTTGCCATACAAATGCAAACAATGACATGGGCGTCACCTGACACCGGTGTCGCAGATCAGCGGAGCACCGCGGCCTGGTCCCGCACAAGGCACGCCAGAACAGCGCCCTCTCATTATGCCCAGCCCTGGCACCACCCTCACTATCGGGCCGGCCTGGTTCCTCATAGCACATTGCTCCGGCCATTAGCAACGCGCCGCGACGTGGCTACGAGCGAGTTTTGCGGAGCCATCCGCACGGGTCCGCCGGCGCCAACGTCTTCCCAGCTCAGGCTGGAGATTTGAGTTATTGCCAGGGTGGTCTGGATATGTTTCAAGTGGGTTACGAACTGGATTCAAATCGTCGATATACGGATGCTATCCGCCAGTCGCTTCCCACCGCATGGGGCTGGTTACTGAACGCAATGACCGGGAGGTCACCGGGACCCAGCGCAGACCGCGGTGTTGTGCCCGGCCAGCACACTCGCGGCGCGCGCATTAGCTGACGCTAATGTCATATTCAGTGGCTTGACGTACCCGGCACACCTCGGCCCGATCCCGGCTCCGCCGATGTTTCGCAGATCGCAACTATGCCAGAGCGCCGCACGCTACGCCACCCCCAGGGCCCCGCCGCACCAGGCCCCGGCACAGCCGCCCATCCAGCCCCACAGTGACCGCCCGGCCATCAGCCACCGTGACCGCCCGGCAGCACACCCCCGACTCCACGCCCGGAGCCACCCGAACCCGCGGCCGCACAAATCCGGCCGCCCGCGAGCTACGGCCCAGCAACAACAACAGCGCGGTGAGAAAGTCGTCGCCGGCAGCCACAAAATCACCGCGCTATTGGCTCGCCGGGCTTTGGGCGGCGCCGCGCGGGCGGGTGGCGGACGGCACGGCGGGCCGCCGCGGTGGCCCGAGGGCGTGGCCCGAGGGCGTGGCGCGAGGGCACCCGGCTGAGCTTGGGAAACCTACTGGCGAGTCAACTGGCCAGTAGCGTCGCCCGGCGGCCTGGCGGCCGGCGCCGCGTGCACACCAAGAGGTCAGGAAATTTCCCTATAAACGTTGCAAAACACATATAACACGTCCGCAATTAGTGCATTTTGCCTGACCGTGACATGGGTCACTGCTACGCTGCGTTGCTCCGGGGGGGTATCCGAAGCTCCTTCGTAGCTGAGCGGTCACATTCCGTACTACATGTTGAGGCCTGAGCCATGGGGTTGCGTCTCCGGTCCATTCGCCAGAAGATCGTGCTTCTCGTTCTCGTCCCAGTGCTGTCGCTGATCGGGCTGTACGTCTTCGCGCTGAGCCTGACGGCTAAGAATGCCATCAACCTGTCCCGGACCAACACGCTGAAGAACGCCACCGCGCTGCCGGCCGGCAACTTCGTCAGCGCGCTGGAGGCGGAACGGGTCCTGGCGCTGGTCTACCTGTCCCGGCCCACCGGGGCGAACCTGGCCGCGCTGGAGAACGCCGAGAGCAAGACCGGCGCCACCGCGACGGCCATGAAGCTGGCCCTCACCTCGGACGCCACCACCGGCAACGCCTCCCCGGGCGAGAAGCAGGCCATCGCGGTGCTGCTCAGCGACGCGAGCCGGCTGCCCTCGCTGCACAGCCAGATCCGCGCTCAGATCGTCACCCGCAGCGGGGCGTTCGCCGACTACAACAACCTCATCGCGGACAGCTTCGCGCTGCTGCAGCAGGTCGTGCTGCAGGAAACCAACATGACGGTGGGCACCCAGTCGCTGGCCGTGCTCCGGGTCGGCCGGTCCGAGGAGCTGCTCGGGCAGGAACAGGCCCTGGTCCTGGCCGACCTGGCGGCCGGGAGATTCCCGGCTGCCGACCGCCAGCAGTTCACCGAACTGGCCGGCGCCCGCCGGATCAGCTACAGCCAGAACCTGGCTGACCTGTCCGCGCAATACCGCGCGCTGTTCAACCGGTACGTCAGCCCGCAGGCGCTGGCCGCGCTGACCGCGCTGGAGAACACCCTGATCAGCGACCCGGCCACCAACCGGCCGCCCGCGGTCAGCCCGACCGCCTGGGAGCAGGCGGCCGGCGGGGTGACGGTAGGAATCACCAAGGCCACCACGCAGACCTCGGACTTGATCACCGCGCAGGCCCAGCACGACGCCCGGAACACCTACCTGACCCTGTTCCTGGCGGGCGGCATCGGCCTGCTGGCTGTGGTGCTGTCCCTGATCGTCTCGATCTGGGTGGGCCGCGGCCTGGTCCGCGAGCTGGCCGCGCTGCGTGACTCGGCGCGGGAACTGGCCACCAAGCGGCTGCCCGACGTGATCCGCCGGCTGGCGGCCGGCCAGCACGTGGACGTGCCCACCGACGCGCCCGAGCTGCCGTCCAGCTCGGTCGAGATCGGCCAGGTCCAGGAGGCCTTCTCCGCGGTGCAGCGGACCGCGGTGGAAGCGGCCGTCGGGCAGGCCCGGCTGCGCCAGGGCATCAGCGACATCTTCCGCAACCTGGCCCGGCGCAGCCAGTCGCTGCTGCACCGCCAGCTCACCCTGCTGGATGGGATGGAGCGCCGGGCCAGCAACCCGGACGAGCTGGAGGACCTGTTCCGCATCGACCACCTGACGACCAGGATGCGGCGGCACGCGGAGAGCCTGATCATCTTGTCCGGGGACGCCCCGGCCCGGGGCTGGCGCCGCCCGGTCCCGTTCGTGGACGTACTCCGCGCCGCCGTGGCCGAGGTGGAGGACTACACCCGGATCAAGGTCACCGCGGACACCGGCGCCGCGCTCAGCGGCCCGGCGGTGGCCGATGTCATCCACATGATCGCGGAACTGGCCGAGAACGCGGTCACGTTCTCGCCGCCGAACACACCGGTGCAGCTCACCGGCGATGTGGTCGGCCGTGGCTTCGCGGTCGAGATCGAGGACCGCGGGCTCGGGCTGAGCGACGAGCGGCGGGCCGAACTGAACGAACTGCTGGACAACCCGCCGACCTTCGACCTGTCCGGCAGCGACCAGCTCGGCCTGTTCGTGGCCAGCCAGCTGGCCAGGAAGCACAACATCAAGATCTCGCTGCGGACTTCCCCGTACGGCGGCACCACCGCGATCGTGCTCATCCCGCTCAGCTTGGTGGTACCCGAGGAGAGCTTCCGGCAGCTGGGCGGCGAGCGGCCCGGTAGTGACCGGCAGCCGCAGCTCACCGGCCGGCACGCGGCCCGGGAGGACGCGGGCAGCTTTACCGGCTGGCCGGAGCCACCGGCACGGCGCGGTCGCGGCCGGCACGTCTGCCCGGCAGTGGGCCGACGACACCGGCGCCGATGTGTGGACCGCCGTCCCCAGCACCCCGCCGAACGGATTCCCGCCCGCGGGCGGTGAGCCCTGGCCCCCGGCGGAACGGGTGCCCGCCGACACCCGGCAACTCGAGGAGGCGCTGTACGCCGAAGCCCGGCACCGGGAAGCGGTGCGGGCGGACGGGCTGGCCGTACCGGGACTGGGCAACGGCTCGGCCGCCCACGACGACGACGCCGGGGAAGCCGACCTGGACGAGCTCGACTCGCTGCCCCGCCGGGTCCGCCAGGCCAGCCTGGCCCCGCAGTTGCGGGAGACCGGGTACGCCGCGATGCCCGGGGCGGACAGCAGCGCCGGCCCGGCCGCCGAGGAGATACCGGAACGGTCCCCGGATGAGGCGCGCAGCACGATCACCGCGATCCAGCGGGGCTGGCAGCGCGGGCGGTCGCTGTTCGACGCCTCGGGCAAGACCTCGGACACGCTGACCGGCACCGGGCCGATGGGTGCGCTGACCGAGCCGTCCCCGGCCGAGCCCGCCGCGGCCGAGGATGCGGCACCGGAGGCCACCGCCGCCAGCAGCAGCGACACCGGCCCCCGCGACAGCGACCCCAGCGACGCGGAACCTAGCGACGCCGACCAGCCAGGTGAGGACGGCGCCGGTCCCGGTGCCAAGTGACCAACCGATGAGCACGACAGGCAGGAGAACGCCGTGACCACGAGTTCCGCCAATGACCTGGACTGGCTGCTGGATGATCTGGTGGTCCGGGTACCGGACGTGGACAAGGCGGTGATCCTGTCCCGGGATGGTCTGGCCATCGCCGCGTCGAGCGCGCTGACCCGGGAAGACTCCGAGCACCTGGCCGCGGTGGCCTCCGGGTTCCAGAGCCTGGCCCGCGGCGCGGGACGGCACTTCGGCGGCGGTCATGTACGGCAGACCATCGTGGAGATGGACACCGCGTTCCTGTTCGTGACCTCGGCCGGCGAAGGCAGCTGCCTGGCGGTGCTGAGCCCGGCCAGCGCAGACGCCGGCCTGGTCGCGTACGAAATGGCCGTCCTGGTGAAGCGGGTAGGCCAGCACCTGTCGGTGAATCCCCGGCCGACGCTGGCCGGGGAGGGCGCGGACTGATCCGGTATGCCGTCGCCTGATGATCACTGGCTGGACGAGGAGGCCGGTCCGGTAGTCCGGCCGTACGCGCTCACCCGCGGCCGGACCCGGCCGGCCGGGGAAGCCCTCGACCTGATCGCGATCATCACGGCGGTCCGCGGGGTCCGGCCGGACCCGAGCAGCCTCGGGCCCGAGCACCGCGCGGTGCTGCGGATGTGCCGGCTGCCGACTTCGGTGGCCGACATCGCGGCCGATCTCGACCTGCCGCTGGGCGTGGTCCGGATCCTGCTCGGTGACCTGGGTGAGCTGACCCTCATCTCGATCCATCACCCCATCCCGCCCGCGCGGCTGCCGGACGCGGACATCCTCAAGGAGGTAGTCGATGGCCTACGCCGGCTCTGACCGGGCCGGTGGCACCGGGCGCATGCCAGTCACCATCAAGATCCTCATCGCCGGTGGCTTCGGGGTGGGCAAGACCACTCTCGTCGGGTCACTGACCGAGATCCGGCCGCTGCGCACCGAGGAGCCACTGAGCGAGCCGGGCGCCGGGGTGGACCGCCTCGATGGCGTGGAGCGCAAGTCCACGACCACCGTGGCGCTGGATTTCGGCCGCATCACGATCCGCGAGAACCTGATCATCTACCTGTTCGGCACGCCGGGCCAGGAACGGTTCTGGTTCATGTGGGACGAGTTGTCCCGCGGCGCGCTGGGCGCGATCGTGCTGGCCGACACCCGGCGGCTGGCCGACTGCTTCGCCTCGGTGGACTTCTTCGAGCAGCGCGGCATCCCGTTCGTGGTCGGGGTGAACTGCTTCGATGGCGCCCGGCGGTTCCGCGGCGAGTCGGTCCGGTCCGCGCTCGACCTGGATCCGCGGATCCCGGTGGTGATGTGCGACGCACGGCAGCGCGCGTCCTGCCGGGACGCGCTGATCGCGCTGGTCGAGCACGCGCTCCAGGTGCTGCGCAGCCGCAGCGCGCAGGAAAAGGAAGGCAACCGGGCCCCCCAGCCGGCCTCGTAACCCGCGCCGAAGGGGGCGCGCCGCCGACTGGACTGAGGAGCGAGGGAGCGAGGAACGAGCGCCGGACGACGAGGGGAAGCCGGCGGGTAAAGCGCCCCGGAGGCGCAAAGCAAGCAGGGAGCGCGCGGCCGGAATACTCACGTCCTCCAGATCATCACTAGCGCGCAGTCGTCGGAGCCCGCGCCGCCACCTGCCTTGACCACCCGGACCAGTTCCGCGGCCGCGTCCTGGAAGCTCGACGCGGCCAGCCGGGTGGCCTCGCCGAGCAGCCGGTCGGTGCCCGCGTCGATATCCCGGCCCGGCGCCTCGACCAGGCCATCGGTATACAGCATCAGCGCATCCCCGGGCCGCAGCGAGCCGTGCGCCGGCACGCAGCGCAGGTCGGGCACGACGCCCAGGACGATCCCGCGGGCCTGGGTCACCTTCCAGGTCCCGCTGCCCGCGTCGAACTGGGCGGGCGGCGGATGCCCGGCCGAGGTCAGCACGTAGTCGCCGGTGGTCAGGTCCAGGGCCAGGTGCACGGCGGTGACGAAGCCCTCGGTGGCCGGGCCGCGGCGCAGGTAGGCGTTGCAGGCGGTGAGGAACTCACCCTGCGGCACCGAGCCGAGCAGCCCGCCGAACGCCCCGGACAGCAGCAGCGCCCGGGTGCCCGCGTCCACCCCCTTGCCGGACACGTCAACCAGCGCGACCTCCAGGGTCTTCCCGTCGCACGCGGAGACCAGGAAGTCGCCGCCGAACGACGCGCCGCCGGCAGGCCGGAGCACCGCGGCGGACCGCCAGCCGGTGGGCAGCGGGGGCATCCGGCCCTGCGCCCGGAGCCGGTCCCGCAGCTCGATCAGCATCCGGTCGCCGCGCAGCCCCTGCACGCCGAGCTTCCACCGGGTCCGGGCCAGCACGTCGGCGAACACGCCGGTGATCACGACGGTGGCGATGATGCCCGCCCCGGCCCGGTGGTACAGCGCGTCGTAGACGAGCATGACCGCGACCAGGCCGAACAGGATGCGCAGCGCCCGCGGCCAGAGCAGCAGGCCGCCCGCCAGCACCGGCAGGATCAGCATGCCGGGCGAGAACCACCACTCGGACAGGTGCACGGTGGCCACCCCGATGCCCACCGTGGCCACCGTGAGCACGGCGGCCATCCGGCGGTTCCGGGTGATGAACTGGCGCCGGATCTGGCCATTCGCCCACGCTGCCGCCGTACGCGCCAGGCGTACGGGACGGGTCAGCAGGCGGGAAACCATGATGGCGGCACTGTATCCGCCCCCCAGCGGTCAGGCACGGCTGAAACTGATTCGCGCTGGCCAGGCCGGTGGCGGTAGGAATGCACATATGGCAGAGCGCTACCCCATCCGGCCGATCACGGTGGACGAGTTCGACGCCTTCCATCACGTGACCGAGCAGGCTTTTCACGAGGGGCCGCCGTCCGAGCGGGCCCGCACCGGGATGCTGAGCCGGACCGAGCTGGACCGCACCCTGGCCGCGTTCGACGGGTCCACGCCGGTCAGCAGCGCGAGCATCTACAGCTTCCGGATGTGCGTGCCTGGCGCGCTGGCCGCGGTGGGCGGGGTGACGTTCATCGCGGTGCACCCCGCGTACCGCGGCGCGGCATCCTGTCCGGCACGATGCGCCGCCAGCTGGACGACATGCACGACCGGGGCGAGACCGCTGGCCGCGCTGTGGGCGTCGGAGGCCGGGATCTACGGCCGGTTCGGCTACGGCCGGGCCTCGCGGCAGGCCAAGTTCACCATCCGGCGCGGCGAGGGCGGCTTCGTCCGCGACGCCCCGGCCGACCCACGGCTGCGGCTGCGGGTGGCCGAGCCGGACGCGGTGCTGGCCGAGCTGGCCAAGGTCTACGACACGCTGCTGCCCGCCCAGCCCGGGCTGTTCAGCCGGAACGAGGCCTGGTGGCGGCGGGTGCTGGCCGACCCGGAGGAAGAGCGGCACGGGGCCAGCCCGCTGCGCTGCCTGCTGGCCGAGGACAAGGCCGGCCCGCGCGGCTACGCGCTCTACAGCGGGCATGGGCGCTGGGACGACGGCACGTTCCTGTCCGACTCCCGGCTGGACATCCGCGAGCTGGCCGCGACCGACCCGGCGGCCAACGCCGCGCTGTGGGCCGACCTGCTCAGCCGGGACCTGATCACCGAGGTGGTCGCGCGGCTGCGCCCGGAGGACGACCCACTGCTGCACCTGCTGGCCGACCCGCGGCGGGCCCGCCCGGCGATAGCGGACGGGCTGTGGGCCCGGCTGGTGGACGTGCCCGGGGCGCTCAGCCTGCGCCGCTACCCGTGCCCGGTCGATGTGGTCATCGACGTCATCGACGACTGGTGCCCGTGGAACCAGGGCCGCTGGCGGCTGACCGTCCCGGCGCCCGGGGCCGCGGCCCGCTGCGCGCGGACCTCGGAACCGGCCGACCTCATCCTGCCGGTGGCCGCGCTGGGCGCGGCCTACCTGGGCGGTACCCGGCTCGGCACGCTGGCCGCGGCCGGGCTGGTCACCGAGCAGCGAGCCGGCGCACTGCACGCCCTGTCCGCCGCACTGACCTGGGATCCGGCGCCGTGGTGCCCGGTGATCTTCTAGAGGAGAGCCAGATGGCCAGCATGAAGATCACGCTCAGCTCGGCGATGCGGTCCCGGGACGTGTCCCGGCCGCAGCCACATCACGACGCGGCCGCGCAGGCGGCCGACGCCACCGAGCCCGCCGGGCCAGGCCGGCCCCGGGCCGCGGCGGGTGCTGGCCAGCGTGGCCCGGCCGCCGGGCCCGCGGCCAAGACCAGCCCGGCCGCCCGGGCCCGGCGCCGGGCAGCGCCGGGCAGGCCGGCCGGGCACCGGCTGGCGATCCAGTCCCGGGCGCTAGCGTTAAGCCGGAAAGGTCGGCTACCGAGCCGGCTCCCGGCGGGCAGCGGAGTGCGGGCAGCCGCCGGCACCGGTCCCGGCGCCGGGGACGTTAGGGGTCGCTGGGGTCGGACGGAAGCTCGCCGGTCTTCTCGTAGCCGGCGATCATCCGCAGCCGCCGGGAGTGCCGCTCTTCGCCGGAGAACGCGGTCTCCACGAACACCTGCGCGAAACCGACCGCGTCCGGTACCGGGTACATCCGGGCGCCCAGGCTGAGCACGTTGGCGTCGTTGTGCAGCCGGGCCAGCCGGGCCGTCTCGGTGCTCCAGGCGATGGCGGCCCGGATGCCGCGGATCTTGTTGGCCGCGATCGCCTCCCCGTTCCCCGACCCGCCGATCACGATGCCGAGGCTGTCCGGGTCCGCGGCCACCGAACTGGCCGCGCGCATCACGTACACCGGGTAGTCGTCCTGCGCCTGGTAGGTGGCCGGACCGCAGTCCACCGCCTGATGGCCAGCCGACTCCAGCCACTCCACCAGGGCCGCTTTCAGCTCGAATCCAGCGTGGTCAGATCCCAGATAGACGCGCACGGATGCCAGTGTGCCAGACCGCGTCCGGAGCCGCCCGCCCAGACTGAGGCAGGGGTGCTAGTCGAAGATCGGGTCGCGGGTGCGGCTCCGCTTCAGCTCGAAGAAGCCGTCGGTCTGGGTGACCAGGTTCACCCCGTCCCAGAGCTTGGCCGCCGCCTCACCGCGCGGGATCGGCGTGACCACCGGGCCGAAGATGGACGTGCCGTTCATCGAGATGATCGGCGTGCCTACCTCGTAGCCGACCCGCTCGATGCCCTCGGCGTGCGAAGCGCGCAGCGCCTCGTCGTACTCGGTGGACTCCATTGCAGAGGCCAGGTCGGTGGGCAGCCCGGCCTCGGCCAGCGCGGCTTCGATCGTGGCCCGGTCCCGGGGCAGCTTCTCGTGATGGAAGCGGGTGCCGAGCGCGGTGTACAGCGGGCCGAGCACCTCCGGCCCGAACCGCTGCTCGGCCGCGATGGCCACCCGGACCGGGCCCCAGGCCTGCTTCATCAGCTCGGCATACCGCTCGGGCAGGTCGGTTTTGCCCTCGTTCAGCACGGCCAGGCTCATCACGTGCCAGCGCACCTGCACCGGCCGGACCTGCTGGACCTCGAGCATCCACCGGGAAGTGATCCAGGCCCAGGGGCACAGCGGATCAAACCAGAAATCGACCGGGGTAAGCTCCTGCTCGGTCATGAGGCTCCTTCATGTTCTCGGGGGGCTGATTCACCTCACGCTGGGAGCGTGGCGCGCGGGGGTGCGCCGGACTCCCCTGCTGACAACTGGTCCACGGCCGGCCGCATTCCGTCCCGGAAGCGCAGCCGGGCCCCGGGCCGCCATAACCGGCCGAACCCGGTGCGGCAAAATGTGCGACACCCAGACATGGAAGGTGCCAGGTAGGTGGCGAACAATCTCACCCGCGACGAAGCCAGGGACCGGCGGCAACTGCTGGAGGTCATCTCCTACCAGGTGGAACTCGATCTCACCGGTGGCGAGGAAACGTTCGGCTCGGCCACCGTGGTGCGGTTCCGCTGCGCCAGCCCCGGTGCGGCCAGCTTCATCGAGCTGACCGCGCCCGCGGTCCGGGAGATCATGCTCAATGGCACGCCGGTGCCGCCCAGCGCCTTCGACGGCAACCGGATCACCCTGGCCGGGCTGCGCGCCGACAACGAACTGCGGGTGGTGGCCGAGTGCGCCTACTCGCGCAGCGGGGAGGGGCTGCACCGGTTCACCGACCCGGCCGACGGCAGCAGTTACCTGTACTCGGATCTGGAGACGTTCGATGCGCACCGCATCTACGCCTGCTTCGACCAGCCCGACCTGAAGGCCACCTTCGAGTTTTCCGTGCTCGCCCCGGCCGACTGGCTGGTGCTGTCCAACATGGCGGCCGATGTGCCCGGCGAGGCGGCTGGCCCGGCCCGGCGCTGGCACTTCCCGCCGTCGCCGCTGATGTCCACGTACATCACCGCGATCGTGGCCGGCCCGTATTTCGAGGTCCGAGCGAGCACGACGGCATCCCGCTGGGCATCTACTGCCGCCAGTCGCTGGCCGGGTACCTGGACCCGGACGAGATCTTCGAGGTGACCCGGCAGGGCTTCGACTTCTACCACGGCGCGTTCGGGGTACGGTACGCGTTCGGCAAGTACGACCAGGTGTTCGTGCCGGAGTTCAAGGCCGGCGCGATGGAGAACGCGGGCTGCGTGACGTTCCTGGAGGACTACGTGTTCCGCTCCCGGGTGACCGATTTCGCCCGGGAGATGCGCGCCGAGACCATCCTGCACGAGATGGCGCACATGTGGTTCGGCGACCTGGTCACCATGCGCTGGTGGGACGACCTGTGGCTGAACGAGTCGTTCGCCACCTGGGCGTCCGTGCTGGCCGAGTCCGAGGCCACCCGGTGGGTCAACGCCTGGACCACGTTCTGCCAGCTGCAGAAGTCCTGGGCCTACCAGCAGGACCAGCTGCCGTCCACGCACCCGATCGCGGCCGACATCCCGGACATCGCCGCGGTGGAGGTCAACTTCGACGGCATCACCTACGCCAAGGGCGCGTCGGTGCTCAAGCAGCTGGTCGCCTACGTCGGCCGGGAGCAGTTCCTGGCCGGGGTGCGGCGGTACTTCGGCCAGCACGCCTGGGGCAACGCGACGCTGACCGACCTGCTCGGCGCGCTGGAGCAGACCTCCGGCCGGGAGCTGGCCGGATGGTCCAAGGAGTGGCTGGAAACCGCCGGGGTGAACACCCTGCGGCCGGACTTCGTGCTGGACAGCGACGGGCGGATGACCGAGTTCGCGGTGGTGCAGACCGCGCCGCCGGAGCACCCGGTGCTCCGCTCGCACCGGATCGCGGTCGGCCTGTACGACCGGACCGGGGCCGGGCTGATCCGGCGCCGCCGGGTCGAGGTGGACATCGCCGGCGAGCGCACCGTGCTGGCCGAGCTGGCCGGGGAACGCCAGCCCGACCTGGTGCTGGTCAACGACGACGACCTGAGCTACGCCAAGATCCGGCTGGACGCGTACTCGCTGGGCACGCTGGTCAGCGCGATCGGCGAGTTCACCGAGCCGCTGCCCGCCGCGCTCTGCTGGGCGGCGGCCTGGGACATGTGCCGGGACGCCGAGCTGGCCGCCCGGCACTACATCGGCATGGTCATCGACCACGCGCACACGATCAGCGAGATCGGCGTGCTGCAGACCACGATCCGGCAGGCCTCCGCGGCGGCGCGCCGGTTCACCGACCCGGCCTGGCGGCCCGAGGGGATCGGCGGCCTGATGGCCCCCGGGCTGCGCCGCCTGGCCGAGCAGGCCGAGCCCGGGTCCGACCGGCAGCTGGCCTACCTGCAGGCGTTCGCCGGCGTGGCCACCCGGCCGGACGATCTGGCCCTGCTGGCCGGCCTGCTGGACGGGTCCGCCCACCTGGACGGCCTGGAGGTGGACACCGAGCTGCGCTGGCGGCTGCTGCAGCGGCTGGCCAGCGAGGGCGCCGCGGGCCCGGCCGAGATCGACGCGGAGCTGGAGCGCGACCCGACGGACGCGGGCGAACGGCGCGCCGCCACCTGCCGCGCCGCCATCCCGGAGCCCGCGGCCAAGGAAGCCGCCTGGCAGGCGATCATCAGCGGCACGCTGGCGGGCGCCACGTTCCGGGCCACCGTCAACGGGTTCCAGGACCCGGACCACCCAGAGCTGCTCGAGCCGTACGCGGAGCGGTTCTTCGACGGCGGTCGGCGACGTGTGGGCCAGCTGGAGCAGCGACATGGCGCAGTACTTCGCCAGCAACGCCTACCCGCTGACCCAGATCAGCGAGCGGACCGTGCAGCTGACCGACGAGTACATCGCGCGGGCCGACCCGCCCGCCGCGCTGCGCCGCCTGCTCACCGAGGGCCAGGACAGCGTGCGCCGGGCGCTGCGCTGCCAGCAGCTGGACCGGCAGGAGGGCCGGTCGGAGGGCCGCTGAGCTCAGCGCGGGCTGCCCACCACCCGGGCCACCGCGCGCACGTCCCGGGAGTCGGCCAGGTCGTCCAGGGAGACCGCCCGCCCCTCGCCGTCACACAGCGGGATGCGCCAGTTCGGGTACTCGGTCGTGGTCCCGGGGATGTTCTGCGGGCGCCGGTCGCCCACCGCGTCGGCCAGTGACACGCCGAGCAGCAGGGCCGGGGTGCGGGCCAGGAACGCGTAGCAGGCCTCGGTGAACTCGGCTGCGCTGGGCCGGGCCCCGGCGGCCAGCAGGCCCTCGGCTGGCCAGCGCGTCCTGCCAGGCGGCCACGGCCCGCTCCGCCTCGGCCCGCTCGGCCTGGTAGGCCCGGGTCAGCAGGCCGAGCCGGGAGCGCAGCTCGACCTGCTCCCCGGTGACGAACGCGGCCACCGGCGGCACGTCGTGCGTGCCCACCATGGCCAGGCAGTTGCGCCGCCACTTGCCGGGCGGCAGCGGGGTGCCGTCCGGGCCGCGCTCGAACCACAGCATCGAGGTGCCCAGCACCCCCTGGCTGGCCAGATAGTCACGGATCCACGGGTCCACCGTGCCGAGGTCCTCACCGATGGCCAGCGCGCCGGCCTCGGCCGCCTGGCCAGCCAGCACGCCAACCATCGCCTCGTGGTCGTAGCGTACGTACGTGCCCTGGTCCGGCCGCATCCCTTCGGGCACCCACCACAACCGGAGCAGGCCCATCACGTGATCCACCCGGAGCCCGCCGGCGTGCCGCAGGCCCGCGCCGATCAGCCCGGCCAGCGGTGCGTAGCCCTGGGCGGCCAGCCGCTGCGGGTGCCAGGGCGGCTGGTTCCAGTCCTGGCCGCGCTGGTTGAACTCGTCCGGCGGCGCGCCCACGCTCATCCCGGGGACCAGCACGTCCTGCCAGGCCCAGGCGTCCGCGCCGCCTGGGTGGCAGCCGACCGCGAGATCCCGGATGATCCCGGTGCGCATGCCGGCCGCGCGGGCCGCCTGCTGCGCGGCGGCCAGCTGGGCGTCGGCCAGCCACTGCAGCCAGGCGTGAAACCGGGCCTGGCCGGCCAGCCGGGCCCGGGCCGCGGCCACCTCGGCCGACCGGGGCGCGCGCAGCGGCGGCGGCCAGGCCCGCCAGTCCGGCCCATGCTGCTCCGCTAGCGCGCACCACAGCGCCCAGTCGGCCAGCGGCTGCCCCTCGCTGGCCTGGTACGCGTCGAACTGGGCCTGCCGGGAGGCGGTCAGCGGCTGCCGGTAAATGATCTCCAGGGCGGCCCGCTTGGCCCGCCACACTTCGTCCCGGTCGAGCAGTTCGCTGGACGTGTTGCGGGTGCGCAGCGGGGCGGCCAGCGAGTCGATGCGCACCCGGTCGCCCGCGGTCAGCGTGCCGTACTCCGGGATGTCCTCGACCCGCAGGTACAGCGGGCTGGTGAAGCGCCGGGTCATCGGCAGGTACGGGGACGCGCTCAGCGGGGGCACCGGCTCGACCGCGTGCAGCGGGTTGATCAGCACGAAGTCGGCGCCCAGGTCGGTGCCGCTCCAGGTGGCCAGGTCGGCCAGGTCGCCCAGGTCGCCGTGCCCCCAGGACTGCCTGGACCGCACCGAGTACAACTGAACAGAAAAACCCCATGATCGCGTCGATGAGGCGAGGCCCGCCGCAGGCGGGTGCTCGCCGAGCCGACGTTCGGCGCGGAGCGGCGATCGGGGGGTTCCGGGGGTCGTCCCCCCGGAATGGGCGCGTCCAGCGCCCGGAGAACAGCTTCGAGCGTCTCGTCGGCTACCTGGACCGGCTGGCCGTGCCAGTCGCGGTAACTAGTGGCGACGCCTCGGGCCGCCGCCCGCCGCCGGGTCTCCTCGCTCGTCACCCCTCCATGATCGGGCCAACCGGGACCGGGTCGACCAAAGCTGACCCGGCCTAGAAAGTCAACCAGGGACTAGGCCGAGTGCGGGAGGCGGGGGAACAGGGCGCGGCCCAGCCACAGGCCAGCCAGCGCCTGGAGCACCGCGACCAGCAGGGTGGCGCCGATGCCGACCGAGGAATGCGCGGGCAGCCCGGCCAGCGCGGCCACCACCCGGGCGGTGGCCCGGACCGCGCCGACGTGCCAGGCCTGCCAGCCGAGCGGCACCGCCCAGCCCAGGGCGGCCACGACCACGGTGGCCAGCAGCGCGGTGCGCAGCCGCCACCGGCCCAGGTGGCTGGCGATGCCGCCGCCCAGGCCAGCCAGGAACGGCATGAACCACCAGCCGATCGCGGCCGCGGCGGCCAGCACGGCCACCGCGGCCAGGCAGCCGAGCAGCCACAGCGTCACCGGGCCGCGGTGGCCAGGCACCCAGGACGGGTAGTGCGGGCTGGGCGGCTTGCGCGGGGCGGACGGTGGGCTGCCCAGCACCCCCAGCCGGTACGCCCCGCGCTTGCCGAGCCGGCGCAGGTCAGACATGGGCTACCGGCCCACTCACGGGTTGAGCATCCACCGGATCACCCCCGGTGTGGTTCCGGCGGGCGACGGCATCGGCAGGTAGCGCAGGTTCCACCAGTCGGCCACCTGATCTTCGTACCACGGTGAGGCCGGATTATCACTCTGCCCGCCCGGGTAGATCCCCTCGGCGCTATACCGGCCCCGGCCGGTCCACTGCACGACCATCCGCCAGCTCGGCCCGGACCTGGACACCGGGTAGCCGTACGCGGCGTCCACCGTCCACGAGTCGCCGCCGGACGCCCGCGGGCCGTAGCCCAGCGCGGCGGCCTGGGTCAGCGACGGGAATTCCCGGCTGTGCAGCCGCCCCCAGGCCCAGCTGGCCGGGGCGCCGCCGAGCTTCCTGGCCAGGTGGGCGACCGCGGTGGCGAACGCGGTGCGCAGCACCTGCGGCGCGGTGCGCCGGTGCCCGCCCGGGGCGGTGAACGCGCTGTTGTGCGGGTCGGTCAGCGTCCACTGCTCCAGCACCTCGTCCAGGCTGAACTGGTCTTCCGGCGACACTTGGAGACCAGGCCGGTCCTTGTGCACCGGCACCGCGGCCTTGTTCCACCACGGCTGGAAGACCGCCGACAGGTAATCGGTCCAGAACGTCCACCACACGGCGGCCGCGGCTGAGCCAGCCGTCATGCTGCCCGTCCAGGCGTTGAGCAAATGGGCGGCCTGCTGCTCCGGGGCGGTCAGCTTGGTGCCATGCAGCGCGGCCAGCAGCCTGGGCACGATGCGCAGCGCCAGCGGGTCGGTAACGCTGCCCTGCACGGCGGCGAAGCTGGCCGCCGACATGCCACGCCGGCCGAGCAGCGACGAGTAGATCTGGCCGGCCCGGTAGCCGGGGTCGAAGAAGTTCGCCGTGGTGCCGAGGTAGTACGGGTAGGAGTCGCCCACCGGGCGCTGGTTGGCGGTGGCCACCACGTGACCGGGCGGGTCGTAGACCTGCGGCACGGCCGAGTAGGGGATCACCCCGGCCACGTCGTCGGCCCCGGTGCCGGGCATCGGCAGCCACGGGTCGCCACGGCGCACCTCGGGGTAGTAACCGGCCGAGATGGCACCGATGTTGCCCCGGTCGTCGGCGTAGACGAAGTTCTGCGACGGGGCGTGCCAGCCGGCCAGCGCGGCGCGGAACTGGGCCCAGTCGCTGGCCCGGTTGACGGCCAGCATCACGGCCAGGTCGGGGGACGGGATGCTGCCCATCCAGTCCACCGCGGTGGTCTGCCCGGCCCTGGTCATGATCGGACCGTGCACGGTGATATCCACGGTGAGCGGGATGGTGCTGCCGCCGCGGACCGGGATCGTGTAGTGCACCTGGCGCATCCGCCGCCAGGCGCCGTCCCAGAAGTACTCCCCTGGACGGCTCTTGCTGGTCTGCTCGGTGTAGAACGCCGTGGCCTGGTTCTGCGTGTTGGTCAGCGACCAGGCGATGCGCTGGTTATGCCCGATCAGCACGCTGGGCAGGCCGGGCACGCTGACCCCGCTGACCGAGTAGCCGGGAGCGGACAGCGCCACCTGGTACCAGACCGATGGGATGGTCTGCGGCAGGTGCGGATCGCCGGCCAGCATGGCGTGCCGGCCTGGCCACCAGGGGGCCGTTGGCCGCCCACGCGTTGCTGTCCGGGCCGCCGTGCACCTGCCCCGCGGGCAGCGCCGCCACCTGCTTGAGCAGTGCGGCCGCGGCGGCCGCCTCGGCCTGGGGGATGCGCTGCGGGGCGGCCGCGGCCGGGGTGCGGGCCGGGGTGCGGGCCGGGGCGGGCGTGCGGGCGGCGGTGAGCGCGGGCTGGCCGCTGATCGGGGCCAGGCCGGCCTTGCGGTATGGGCCGGGATCGTAGGGGTGCTGCTGGTTCGGCGGCAGGATGGGGAACCAGGCCATGGTCCGGGCCGTGCCCAGGGTCCGGTCCAGCAGCGCGTAGTCCAGCGGCGTGGTGGTGAAGTCCAGTTCCTGGGTGAGATCGCCCTGGATGACCAGGCTGTCCACCGGCGTCCAGCTGGCCGGGTACACGCCGGCCAGCGAGAACAGGGCCGGCCACTGGCCGTCCTGCCGGGTCTGCGCGAGGTAGTCGTTCACCCCGCGGGAGTAGGCCAGCAAGGCCTGGGCCGCCGGGCTGGATCGCGGCAGCTGCGCCCATTCCTGCTGCGCGGTACGCAGCAGGCCGAGCCGCAGCTCGAACTTGTCCGAGCCCACCGCGGCCGGGCCCGCGAGCTGGGCCAGCCGCCCCTCACCCAGGCGGCGTTCCAGGTCCATCTCGGTGAGCCGGAACTTGGCGTGCAGATAGCCGAGGGCCAGGAACAGGTCGCGGGAGTCGGCCCCGCGGACCGAGGGCACGCCGTGGCTGCTGAACGACACCTGGACCGGGTGGGCCAGTCCGGGCAGGGTCAGCGTGCCGGAGGTGGGCAGCGCGGCGCCGGACGCCGAGGTCCACACACCGCGGCCGGGATCGAGGGCCGGTCCCAGTGCCGGGACCGGCCCGTAGCCGAACGCCAGCACGCCGAGCAGCACCCCGGACACCAGCAGCGGGATCAGTACCCGGACCACCCGCCAGGCCAGCCTGGACGCACGGCGCCCCAGTGTCATGTCACCATTCTGGCTGGCTACCACAGCGCGGGATGACGGTCCCGCCACGGCCGGGCCGACTCGAGCTGGGCGGACAGCGAGATCAGGGTGCCCTCCGCGCCCATCCGGCCAGCCAGCATGATGCCGATCGGCAGCCCCGCGGAGTTCCAGAACAGCGGCACGTTCACCGCGGGCTGCCCGGACACGTTGAACATGGCGGCGAACGGGGCGAACCGCTTCTGCCGCTCGAAGTTCTCCGGCGGCGGGACCTCCTCGAAGTAGCCGACCGGGACCGGCGGCGCGGCCAGGGTCGGGGTCAGCACGGCGTCGTAGCCGTTCAGCACGGCCAGCGCGGCACGGACCATGAACTGGAGGTAGCCCTGGGCCTGGATGAGCTGTTCCGCGCGTCACCTGGCGGCCCCGCTCGCGCATGTACCTGGTGAACGGCAGCAGTTGCTCCTCCTGGGCCGGGTCCACCGGGGCCAGCGTCGCGTGCGCGTACCACAGCGCCTCGAACGGCGGCACCGTGTCCGGGCCGAACGGGGAGTCCAGGTCCACGACCTCATGCCCCAGGCCGGCCAGCAGTTCGCTGGCGTCCTGGTAGGCGGCGGCACAGTCGGGGTGCACCGTGCCGTCCCCGATGGGGTGGTGCAGCGTGCGGCCGATGCGCAGCCGCCCGGGCGGCCGTGACGCGTAGCCCAGGAAGGTCTCCCCCGCGGGCAGCGGCGGCTGGGTGTACATGTCCCCCGGCTGATTCCCGGTCATCACGTCGAGCAGCAGCGCCGCGTCGGCCACGGTGCGCGCGATCGGCCCGTCGGTGCCCAGCCCGAACAGGTCCGGCACCAGCGGGGCGCCGGAGATCCGGCCGCGCGTCGGCTTGATCCCGTACAGGCCGCAGACGCTGGACGGGATCCGGATCGAGCCGCCGCCGTCGCTACCCTGGGCGGCCGGGGCCAGGCCGGCCGCGACCGCCGCGGCCGCGCCGCCGCTCGACCCGCCCGCCGACCGGTTCAGGTCCCACGGGGTCCGGGCGGGCGGCCCGACCGCGGTCTCGGTGTAGCAGGGCAGGCCGAACTCCGGGGTGGCCGTCTTGCCGGTGAGCACCGCCCCGGCCGCCCGGAGCGCCGCCGAGACGTGGTCGTCCACGTCCGGGACGTTGTCGGCGAACACGGCCGAGCCCAGCGTCTGGCGCACCCCGGCCACCATGTTCAGGTCCTTGATCGGGATGGGCACGCCGGTCAGCGGGGGCAGCGCGGCCGGGTCTTCCGCCCGGGCCACTGCCTTCTCGGCCGCGGCGGCCTGATCAACGGCTCGTTCCGCGGTGATGGTGAAGAACGCCCCTACGGTGGCGTTCAGCCGCTCCATCCGGTCCAGGTAGTGCGCGGTGATCTGCACGGGGGACAGCTCACGGCGGCGGATCGCGGCGGTCAGGTCGGTCACGGAGAGATCGTGAATCTCGGTCACGATCCGCACCGTAGCCGGGTTAGCCGCAGCGGTCCAGAAACCGCCACGCCGCCCGCTACCTGCGTGTCACGGCTTGTTCCCGGGCAGCTACGTATTGCTTCGGTTACGCTCGGTACCGTGAATGAGCCGGACACGGCCGGCCCGGCCGACCCGGGAGGCCCAGCCGACCCGCTGGACGGGACGGCCCCGCTGGGCGGGACGGCCCCGCTGGGCGGGACGGCCCCGCTGGGCGAGGCCGGCCTGCTGGGCGAGGCGGCCTGCTGGGCGAGGCCGATCTGCTGAGCGCCGCCGGTGCGGGTGAGCCGGGAGCGGCTGGCGACCGGTCTGCCGCCGATCAAGTGCCTGGCCCCAGGACCGCGCTGGCCAGCCTGATGGCCGACCCGCGGATGCCGATCTGGATCCGCCGCGTGGTGCTGTCCGCCGCCGTGGGCACGGTGGCCGGCGTCCTGCTCGACTGGCGGTTCGGGCTGACCGCGGCGGTGGTGCTGGCCATCCTGGACACCGTGCACCGGTCCCGGACCACCGCGGTGGTCCCGGCCGCGGTCCGGGTCACCTCGGCCCAGCGGCGCACCCGGCGGCGGCTGCGCCGGCTGCACCGGGCGGGCTACCGGACGCTGCATACCCGGGCCGTGCCCGGCAGCAACTGCATCATCGACCACCTGGTGATCGGCCCGGCCGGGGTGTTCGCGGTTGACTCGGAACGCTGGGACCGGCGGCTGCCGGTCCGGGCCACTCAGGGCGGCCAGCTGTTCCACGGCCCGTACAGCCAGACCGGCCGGCTCAAGCACGCACAGCTGGAAGCGGGCGAGGCCGCCCGGCTGATCGGCGCGGCGCTGGGCCGCACGGTGCGGGTGCGGCCCGCCATGGTGATCTACGGGCCGATGGTGCCGTGGACGGTGGCCCGGATCAGCGGGGTGGACGTGTTCAGCGGCCGGCGGCTGCGCCGGTACCTGCGGGCCCAGGCCCGGGCCAGCCGGGCGCAGCGGCTGGACCGGCCGGACGTGGAGCGCATCCGCGCCGCCGCGGAGCGCGCCCTCCCCCGCCGCTAGCCCGCCCCGTGAGCCCTGACCCGCCCGCCCGGAAGTCGTGATCACGACTTTGGTGCTACCAGATACGCACCGAAGTCATGATCACGAACCGGGGGACGCGCTGCGGGCTGGTGGCTGATCACCTTCGGCACCGCGGCAGCCAGCGCCGCCGGTACGCTGGAGCACCTAACAGCCCTTGAGGGGAGCAGGTCATGCCACCGCTTCGGTCCCGGACGGTCACCCACGGCAGGAACATGGCGGGGGCACGGGCCCTGCTGCGGGCGACCGGGGTAGCCCGGGAGGACATCGGCAAGCCGATCGTGGCCGTGGCCAACAGCTTCACCGAGTTCGTCCCGGGCCACGTGCACCTGCGCGAAGTCGGCCAGGTGGTGGCGGACGCGGTGCGGGCGGCCGGTGCGGTGCCGCGCGAGTTCAACACGATCGCGGTGGACGACGGCATCGCGATGGGCCACGGCGGCATGCTCTATTCGCTGCCCAGCCGCGAGCTGATCGCCGACTCGGTCGAGTACATGGTCAACGCGCACTGCGCCGACGCGCTGGTCTGCGTCGTCCAACTGCGACAAGATCACGCCGGGCATGCTGATGGCCGCGCTGCGGCTGAACATCCCCACCGTGTTCGTGTCCGGCGGCCCGATGGAGGCCGGCCGGATCCGGCCCGGCGAGGTGACCGAGTCCGGCGACCCTGAAAAACTGGACCTGATCAATCCGATGATCGCGGCGGCCGACCCGAGCGTGTCCGACGAGCAGCTCGCCCTGATGGAGGAGAACGCGTGCCCGACCTGCGGGTCCTGCTCCGGGATGTTCACCGCGAACTCGATGAACTGCCTGACCGAGGCGATCGGGCTGGCGCTGCCCGGTAACGGGACGACGCTGGCCACCCACGTGGCCCGGCGCGGGCTGTTCGAGCGGGCCGGCGCGCTGGCTGTCGAGCTGACCCAGCGGTATTACGCCGACGGCGACGAGTCGGTGCTGCCGCGGTCCATCGCCACCCGGGACGCGTTCGAGAACGCGATGGCGCTGGACGTGGCCATGGGCGGGTCGACCAACACGATCCTGCACCTGCTGGCGGCCGCGCACGAGGCGCGGGTCGGCTTCGGGCTCAAGGAGATCGACGAGCTGTCCCGCCGGGTGCCCTGCCTGTGCAAGGTCGCGCCGAGCAGCGACCGCTACCACGTCGAGGACGTGCACCGGGCCGGCGGCATCCCGGCCATCCTGGGCGAGCTGGACCGGGCCGGCCTGCTCAACCAGCAGGTGCACGCGGTGCACAGCGGCTCGCTGCGCGACTTCCTGGGCACCTGGGACCTGCGCTCCCCGGCGGCCAGCGACGAGGCGGTCGAGCTGTTCCACGCCGCGCCGGGCGGGGTGCGCACCACCCGGCCGTTCTCCCAGGGCTCCCGCTGGACGAGCCTGGACCTGGACCGGGCGGCTGGCTGCATCCGCGACCTGGCGCACGCCTACACCCTGGACGGCGGGCTGGCCGTGCTGTACGGCAACCTCGCCCCCGAGGGGGCCATCGTCAAGACGGCGGGCGTGCCGGAGGAGCTGTGGCGGTTCTCCGGGCCGGCCAAGGTGTTCGAGAGCCAGGAAGCGGCGGTCGACGGCATCCTGGGCGGCCGGGTCGAGGCGGGCGACGTGGTGGTCATCAGGTACGAGGGGCCGAGCGGCGGCCCGGGCATGCAGGAGATGCTGTACCCGACCAGCTTCCTCAAGGGCAAGGGCCTGGGCCGGGCCTGCGCACTGATCACCGACGGCCGGTTCTCCGGCGGCACGTCCGGGCTGTCCATCTGCCACGTGGCCCCGGAGGCGGCGGCCGGCGGGGTGATCGCGCTGGCCCAGGACGGCGACCGGGTCGAGATTGACATCCCGGCCCGGTCCCTGGAGCTGGCCGTGCCGGACACCGAGCTACGCGGCCGCCGGGAGCAGATCCTGGCCGCACTGGGCAGCTACCGGGCCGCCGACCGGGACCGCCCGGTGAGCGAGGCACTGCGGGTCTACGCGGCGCTGGCCACATCGGCGTCCACCGGCGCGGTCCGGGACATCGGCAAGCTCGGCTCGGCTGGGTCCAGCGCGGCCGCGACCAGCTAGTGGCAGCAGTACGCGACTGGGTCGGCGGTGCGCGCCCGCGCACCCTGCCCGCGGCGGTGGTGCCCGTCGCAGTGGGCTCGGGAGTCGCCTTCGGCTACGGGCATTTCTCACTCTGGCGCGGGGTGCTGGCGCTGATCGTCGCGCTGGCCCTCCAGGTCGGGGTGAACTACGCCAACGACTACAGCGATGGCGTGCGCGGCACGGACGAGCGGCGGGTCGGCCCGGTCCGGCTGGTCGCCGCCGGGATAGCCCCGCCGCGCCAGGTCCGCTCGGCCGCGCTGGCCTGCTTCGCGGTGGCCTGCCTGGCCGGTTTCGTGCTGGCCGCGGTGACGTCCTGGTGGCTGATCCTGCTCGGCGCCGCGGCGGTGGCCGCGGCCTGGACCTACACCGGCGGACAGCATCCGTACGGGTACCACGGCTTCGGCGAGATCGCGGTCTTCGTGTTCTTCGGCCTGGCCGCGGTGGCCGGAACTACATATGTAGAGATGCGCTCGCTGCCTTGGCTGGGCGTAGTCGCGGCGTTGCCGGTCGGCCTGCTGGCCTGCGCGCTGCTGGTGATCAATAACCTGCGGGACATCCCGTCCGACACCGTGGCGGGCAAGCGCACGCTGGCCGTCAGGCTGGGCGACTCGCGCACCCGCGCGCTGTACACCGGGTGCGCGCTGGTCCCGTTCGCCATCGCCGTGGCCATGGTGGCGGCCCGGCCGCTGGCCCTGATCGCCCTGGTCACGGTGCCGCTCGCGCTGGCCCCGGTACGCGCGGTGCGCTCCGGCGCAGCCGGACCCGCGCTGATCGGCGCGCTGGGCCAGACCGGCCGCCTGCAACTGGCGTTCGGCACCTTGCTCACCGTGGGGCTGGCGGTCCGGTTCTGAGCCGAGCTCAGCCGGCCAGTTGCGCGGCGGCGGGCGTGCTGGCCGGCGCGGTGGCCGCGATCACGTCAGCCAGGTCGCGCACGGCCGCGCTGTCCCGGTCGGCCCGGGGTATCGCGGCCAGCACCCGGCGGCCCGTCTCGGTGATCATCTGGCTGCGGAACCCGGCCGGCAGCGTGTCCAGGATGCCCGCCGCGCGGCGCGCGCCCACGGCGGCGCCGCCGCTGACCACGGTGGCCAGCGCGCCATGCAGGTTGACGTTCGCGATGTACTGGTAGTCCCCGGTGTAAGACAGCACCCGGTCCCGGGCCCGGCTGGTCCCCGGTTCGTCGCCGGCCGCGGCCAGCACCCAGCTCTCCGCGAAATGCGCCTGGTCGGCCGTCCACAGGGTCGGGATCGGGCTGCCCGGCGCCTCATCCGGCACGGTGGTCAGCAGCACGTGCACCGCGGCCCTGGCTTCGTCGTGCCGGCCGAGCAGGGACAGCGCTTTGGCCCGGGTACTGTTCAGGTCGGCCCGCCAGACTGACCGGGACCGGCCGGCGATGTGTTCGGTGTCATCCAGCAGCCGCAGCACGGTGGCCGGGTCGCGCTGCCCGTACAGGCCGAAGCCCGCCGCCTCGGCCCGGACCAGGAGCCGGAGTTCCAGGTCGGCACTGTCGTCCGCGGCGTGGCAGGCCGTCCGCCACCAGCGCAGCGCGGTGCCGTGCTCGCCGAGCCGGGTCAGCACCCCGCCATGCAAGGCGGCCAGCGCGGCCAGCACCCGGCGCAGTTCGGTGCTCTGTCCCCCGGTCCGGGTCAGTTGCTGCCGCAGCCGGAGCAGATCGACGACCAGGTCATCGCGGGCCTGGGCGGGCGGTCGGGTGCGAATGGCGTGCAGGTGGTCGGCCACCGCCAGCTGCCAGTCGGCCAGGTCGCGCGGTTCGCTGGTCAGCGCCAGGTCGATCAGGGCGCTTAACGATGCGGACGCCGCGAACGCGCCCACGCCCAGGGTGGCCAGCAGCAGCCGACGACGTTCCATGTCGCCCCCATCACACATACCTAGATCATCCGCGCCAGCGGCCAGCGCGATCAGGGCCCCGAATGTCACCGGCCCCTCAGGCGGAGCGGCTGACGGTGGCGGCCGGCCTGCCCGGCCGAACAGGTCGGCCGGGCTCATGCCGAGCGCCTTCGAGTAGGCGTGCCGGTACCGGTCGCTCACGCTGACCTTGCCGGCTTCCCAGCGCTTCACATACGACACGAGGGTGTCCAGGCTGGGACACTGCTCAGTGACCTGCGAGGCGAGTCGCCGGCCCAGCTCCCGCTTGGTTAACCCGCGACGGGTCCGTTCGGCTGCCAGCCGGGCAGCCACCGTGTGGCGGTCGGCATCGGCGGTCATCTCTGTGCCTCCCGGCATTGTGCTCCAGAGTGCTCCGCATCTGCTCCCATCATGCCCTCTTACCGGGACTAATCACCAGGCGGCATGATTCATTTACGAAATGTAGCGGGCGATAACGACCGGAGCCGGGCCCGCGCGAGCGGCCGGCGCACCGTAAGCCCCAGCGTGGCCAGCGTCCCCGGCCGTCTGGTCACGCTGGGCTCCAGCCCCCGGCGGGGTGCCGTGCCTGTGCCATACTCCCTCCGCGGGCCCCGCCGGGACTGACCGGGACAGGCCTGGAGTGGCCCGGGCCTGTCCCGGCAGCCGGCCGAAGACTGGCCCGGGCATGCGGCCGACCGCGAGTTTGCCTGCTGGTCATCTGCGCATTAGCTGCCCGCCATTTAAGCGCCCGCTGCCCGTCACTTTTGCTTCGTATTCGTGACTGGAATGCCGGATATATTGCCGGATACGTGGGCGGCGGGCCCGGTCCCGCCGGGGCACAGGAAACCGGGGGCGGCGGAGCGTGGCAGGCCAGCGGGGCAGCACGGCACTGAGGTGCGGCAGGCTGCTGCTGGCCACGGCCGCGCTGCCGGTCGCGCTGGCCGCCTGCGCCGCGGCGCCGGCCGCCATTGGCGCCGCGGCTCCGGCCGCCGCGCCCAGCGCCGCTGCGTCCAGCGCCGCTGCGCCCAGCACCGCTGCGCCCAGCACCGCTGCGCCCAGCACCGCTGCGTCCAGCACCGCTGCGCCCAGCACCGCTGCGTCCAGCACCGCTGCGTCCAGCACCGCTGCGTCCAGGACCACGGGGCAGGCCATTGCGCAGCCGCCCGCCGCGCGGCACGAGGCACTGAGCGAAACCGGCAGCACGTTACTCCTGCCGCTGCTGCAGGCCTGGGCCGGCGCCTACCAGCAGCGGTTCCCGCAGGTCTCGATCAGCACCCAGAGCACCGGCTCGGGCACCGGGATCAGGGACGCGTCGGCCGGCACGGTGGACATCGGCGCCTCGGACGCCTTCCTGTCCAGCGGTGACCTGGTCAAGAACCCGGCGCTGCTGAACATCCCGCTGGCCGTGGCGGCCCAGCAGGTGGACTACAACCTGCCCGGGCTCAAGCCCGGCGTGCACCTCCGGCTGACCGGCACCGTGCTCGCGCAGATGTACCAGGGCACGATCCGGACCTGGGATGCTCCGGCCATCGCCGCGCTCAACCCGCATGTCGCGCTGCCCGGCACCCGGGTCGTGCCGCTGCACCGGTCGGACTCCTCCGGCGACACGTTCCTGTTCACCAGCTACCTGTCCACCCACGACCCGGCCTGGAACCGGGCCATCGGCTACGGCACCACGGTGGCCTGGCCGCCGGTGCCGGGCAGCCCGGGCCAGCACGGGAACAGCGGCATGGTGACCGGCTGCCGGGCCACCCCGGGCTGCGTGGCCTACGTGGGCATCAGCTACCTGTCCGCCGCGCTGGCCGCCGGGCTGGGCGAGGCCGAACTGGCCAATGCGCTCGGCCAGTACGAGCTGCCCACGCCAGCCAGCATCAGCGCCGCGGTGGCCGCGTTCGTCTCGGCCACCCCGGCCAACGAGACCATCTCGATGGTCAACGGCCCCGCGCCCGGTGGCTACCCGATCGTGAACTACGAGTACGCCATCGTGCGCAGCAGCCAGCCGGACAGCACCAAGGCGCGGGACATCCGGGCCTTCCTGCACTGGGCGGTGACCGCCGGGAACTCCGCCCGGTATCTGGCCCAGGGCCGCTTCCAGCCGCTGCCCGCCGCCGTGGTCACCCTCTCCGGCCAGCAGATCGCGAAGATCAGGTAGACCGCCCGATGAGCGCAACAATTAGCCCAACGCCAGCACCCGCCACCGGGCCTGGCCAGCCCCCGGCCGGCGGTGCACCGGGTGACCCGGCGGGTGGCGGGCGGGCCCCGGCTGGGCCCGGCCGGCGCCGCCCGCCGCGCAGCGTCCCGGCCACGCTGCGGCTGCTGCTGGCCGGGCTGGCCGGCGCCGCGCTGGCCTGGGGCGCGCTGACCGCCTGGACGGTGAGCCAGCACGCGGCAGCGGCCGGGGACGTCGTCTCGGCCAGCGAGCCGCTCAGCCTGGACGCGCAGCGGATGTACCAGGCGCTGTCCGACGCCGACGTCACCGCGACCACCGCGTTCCTGGCCGGCCCGCAGGAACCGCTGGCCGCCCGGCAGCGGTTCCAGGCCGACATCACCCAGGCCGCCACCGAGCTGACCGCGCTGAAAACCGCGGCCGCGGCGGGCGGCGGCCGCCAGCCGCTCACCGCCGGGCTGGCCGCGATCTCGGCCGGGCTGCCCAGTTACACCGGCTATGTGGCCCAGGCGCAGAGCTACTCGGCGCTCGGCTACCCGCTCACCGGCGGCTCGTTCATGCAGGTCGCGTCCGAGGAGATGCACCTGACTCTGCTGCCCGCCGCGCGCGCCGCCTACGCGCAGGAGAATGCCCGGCTGACCGCGGACAGCGCGGCCGCCACCGGCCTGCCCTGGGTGGTCGTCGCCGTGGCGATGGCCGTGGCCATCGCCGTCGCGTTGTACCGCACCCAGCGCTGGCTGGCCCGGCGCACGCACCGGATGGTCAACTACGGGCTGCTGGCCGCCTCGCTGCTGCTCGCGGTGGGCGCGATCTGGCTGGCCGCCGCGTTCCTGGTGGCCCGGTCCGACCTGCAGCGCAGCGTGGCGCACGGCTCCGCGCCGACGGAAACCCTGGCCCAGGCGGGCATCGCGGTGCAGCAGGCTCGCGGGGACGAGATCCTGAACCTGATATCCCGCAGCGGCGACACCTCGTTCGTGCAGAACTTCCAGGCCGTGCGGCGCGAGCTGGGCCCCGGCCCGGGCACGCTGCTCAGCACGGCGGCGGCCGCGTCGCAGGGCGCCGGCGCCGGGCCCGCCGCCGCCGCGGTGCATGCCGCCGGCCCGTGGTACGCGGCCAACGAGCAGGTCTACCGGCTGGACGTGGCGGCCAGTTACGCGGCGGAGACCCGGCTGGTGATCGGCACCGGGCCAGGCAGCTCGGCGGCTGGCTTCCAGCGGCTGGAGCACGACCTCAGCCAGGCTGTCACGGCGGACCAGGTCACGTTCCGCTCGGCAGCCAACGCCGGGGCGGGCGCGTTCGGCGGGCTGGAGGCCGGCATCATCGTGGCGTCACTGCTGATGGCGGCGGGCTGCGCCTGGGGGCTCAGCCGTCGGCTGGCGGAGTACCGGTGACCGGGCCGGCCGTGACCGCGCTGACCCGTGACCAGGCCGGGCCGGCCGTCACCGCGGCGGCCGCGCAGCGCGACACGATCCAGGCCAACCTGCTCGACCTGGATGCCAGCTTCGGCAAGCGGCTGCTGGCCGGGGCCAGCCTGACGGCGCGACCCAGCAGCGCTGGGCCGCCGCGTCGGCCGCGCTGACCCGGCTGTGGGAGACGTTCACCGCCTACTCGGCGGTGGTGGACCAGGCGGCCGGGATGCTGCCCCGGGCCCGGAAGTCGGCCGCCGCACTCGCTGAGCTCGCCGTGCTGCTCACCGGCGCCTCGGTGCCATTGCCCGCGGCCACGTCCGCACTGGCCAGCCGCGACCTGACCCGGACCGGGACGGCCGCGGTCACGCTGGCCGCCGCGGTGGGCGACATGCGGCGGACCTACGCCGGCCTGGCCGAGCTGGTCACCGCCGTGGAACGGGTGTGGAACGAGCTGGCGGGCCCGGTCCAGGATCTGGCCGACCAGCTGGCCGCGGCCCGGCAGCAGGCCAGCGGCCTGGCCGACGCCGCGCTGGCCGGGGCGGCCGGGGCGGCTGACGCCAGCCTGGCCGAGCTGCGCGGCCTGCTCAACAACAACCCGCTGGCCCTGGTGGCCGGGACCGGCCGGGCCAGACGATGGCGCAGCTGGCCCGGTGGATACGGCACGGCTGGGCCGGCTGCGGCAGCAGGTGTCCACGGCGACCGCGCGGGCGGCCGAGCTGGCCCGGCTGCGGACCGACGCGGACACCCGGATCGCCGCGGCCGGGGCCGCCGTGGCCGCGGCCCGGGCTGCCTGGCAGGACGCCATGGCCGCCCGGGCCAAAGCCGAAGTCAAGATCGTGGCCGAGCTGCCGCCGCTGCCCGCGGTCAGCGGGCTGGCCGACCAGGTGGCCGCCCTGGACGGGCTGCGCGCCGCCGGGCGGTGGGCCCGGCTGGCCGCCGAGCTGGACGAGCTGGACAAGCAGGCCGCCGACCTGATCGCGCGGTGCCAGGCGGCGGAACGCGATGCGCTGGCCCTGCTCGACCGGCGGGACGAGCTACGCGGCCTGCTGGATGCCTACCGGGCCCGGGCGGCCCGGCTCGGCGCCGTGGAGGACAGCGACCTGGAGGCGCGGTACAGCCAGGCCCAGGAACTGCTCTGGACGGCGCCGTGCGACCTGCCCTCGGCCACCGCCGCGGTGACCGGGTACCAGCAGGCCGTCCGCGCGCTCGGCGGGCCGGGAGGCGACGATGAGCGCGCTGGCTGACCGGCGCTGGGGACAGACCATGCAGCCGCTGGGGCCCGGGGATCCCCGGCAGGTCGGGCCGTACCGGATCCGGGCCCGGCTCGGCGCGGGCGGCATGGGCCAGGTGTTCCTCGGTTACTCCCGCGGCGGCCGCGCGGTGGCGGTCAAGGTGATCCACCGTGAGCTGGCCCGCGACCCGGCGTTCCGCACCCGGTTCCGCCGTGAGGTGGCCGCGGCCCGCGCGGTCAGCGGCGCCTACACCGCACCGGTGACGGCGGCCGGCCCGGACGACGACCCGCCCTGGCTGGCCACCGTGTTCGTGCCCGGGCCGTCGCTGGCCGCGGCGGTCGCCGAAGCCGGCCCACTGCCCGCCGCGGCGGTGTGGAAGCTGGCGGCCGGCCTGGTGGAGGCGCTGCAGGCGGTGCACTCCTGCGGGCTGGTGCACCGGGACCTCAAGCCGGGCAACGTGCTGCTGGCCATCGACGGGCCACGGCTGATCGACTTCGGCATCGCCCGCGCCCTGGAGCGCACCGCGGTGACCTCGACCGGGCAGATCGTCGGCACGCCGTCCTTCATGTCCCCGGAGCAGGTCGAGGGGGGCCGGGCCGGCCCGGCCACCGACGTGTTCTCGCTGGGCTGCGTCATCGTGTTCGCGGCCACCGGGACCGGGGCGTTCGGCGACGGGCCGCCCATGTCCATGCTGTACCGGGTGGTGCACGCCCCGCCGACGCTGGCCGAGCTGCCCGGCGGGCTGCGTGAGCTGGCCGCCGCCTGCCTGGCCAAGCAGCCGGAGGACCGGCTGGCCGTGGCCGGGCTGGTCGAGGTGATCGCGGCGGGCCAGGCGTCCGGGCCGGGCACCGGCCCGGCCTCGTTCTGGCCGGTGCCGGTGACCGGGCTGATCCGGTCCTACCAGGCCCGGCTGACCGCCGACATGCCGGACACACCGGCCACCGCGGACACCCCGTACCAGCCGACGGTATTGGCCCGCGGGACCGACTCCCCGGAACCCCCCGATGCCGCCCGCGCCGTAGCGCTCAGGGCGATCAGCCGCCGGCCGCCGGGCGGAGTACCCAGGGGCGATGAACCCACCGTGCTACCTGGGCACACTCAGGGTGATGAGACGCCGACCGACGACCGCCCGGCGGGCACCGGGCTGGACCAGCTGCGCGCCGAGCCGGAGGCGCGGATCGCGGCCGCGGCCGGCGCGGTGTCCGTGGCCCGCGGCGCCTGGCAGGACGCGATGACCGCGCGGGAGCGGGCCGCGGTGCGGATCGCCGCGACGCTGCCGCCCGTCCCGGAGCTGCCCGGGCTGGGCGACCGGGTGGCCGCGCTGGACGGGCTCCGCCGGGCCGAGCACTGGACCCAGCTGGCCGCCGAGCTGGACGCGATCGAACAGCAGGCCGCGGCGGCGGCCGAGCGGAGCCGGGCGGCAGAACGCAGTGCCGTGGCCCTGGTGGACCGGCGCGACGAGCTGCGCGGCCTGCTGGACGCCTACCGGGCCCGGCGCGGCCCGGCTCGGCGCCCTCGAGGACACCGACCTCGAAGCCCGCTATGCCGCGGCTCGCGAGCTGCTCTGGACACGCCCCTGCGACCTGGCGGCGTCGGCCGATGCGGTGACCGGCTACCAGCAGGCGGTTCTCGCGCTGAGCGGACGGAGGCGGCGGTCATGACCGTGTCTGCGGCCGCGTGCACCCGGCCCGGGTGCACCGGCACCATCGACGGCGGCTACTGCACGGTGTGCGGGCTGGCCCCGCCCGCGGCGGGGCCAGGCCGCCGGCGGGCAGGCGGCCGCGGCTGGACCGGCGGCGGGCGGGGCGGCCGTCCCGGCCCAGGGAGCGGCGCCTGCTGGGTCCGGGCCGGGACCGGCTGGCTCGCCGCTCGGCCCCGGCGCCGCGGGGCGCCGGGTCCGGCAGCACTGGCACCTGGTCCGGGTCGGTGCCGTCCGGCAGCCGGCGGTCCCGGCGCGGTAGCAGCCGGTCCTCCCGCGGGCGGCTGGGCGCCGGCCTGGTCGACATCCCGCCGGTCCCGGCCCGTGATCCGGCCGCCGCCATCCTGGCCAACCCGCAGGTGCCGGCGAGCAAGCGGTTCTGCGGCTCGTGTGAGCGCCCGGTGGGCCGGGGCCGGGACGGCCAGCCCGGGCTGGCCGAGGGGTACTGCCCGCACTGCGGGACCCCGTTCTCGTTCGTGCCCAAGCTGGCGGCCGGCGAGCTGGTGGGCGGCCAGTACGAGGTGCTCGGCTGCCTGGCGCACGGCGGGCTCGGCTGGATCTACCTGGGCATGGACCGGCACCTCGGCAACCGCTGGGTGGTGCTCAAGGGCCTGCTGAACAGCGGCGACACGGCGGCTCAGGAGGCCGCGCTGGCCGAACGCCGGTTCCTGGCCGAGGTGGAGCATCCCAACATCGTCGGCGTGTACAACTTCGTCGAGCACGCCGACCGGCGTACCGGCGAGGTGGCTGGCTACATCGTGATGGAGTACGTGGGCGGCAAGTCGGTCAAGCAGATCCTGCTGGAACGGCGCCAGCTCGGCCAGTCGCTGCCGCTGCCGGTGGCGCTGGCCTACGCGATCGAGGTGCTGCCCGCGCTCGGCTATCTGCACAGCCGCGGCCTGGTCTACTGCGACTTCAAGCCGGACAACGTGATCCAGACCGAGGAGCAGCTCAAGCTCATCGACATGGGCGGGGTGCGCCGGATCGACGACGTGGACAGCGCCATCTACGGCACGGTGGGCTACCAGGCGCCGGAGATCGCGGACCGGGGGCCCTCGCCGTCCTCCGACCTGTACACGGTGGGCCGGGCGCTGGCCGTGCTCACCTTCGAGTTCGCCGGCTACCAGGGCCGGTTCGCCAGCAGCCTGCCCGACCCGGGGACCGTGCCCGTGCTGGCCGCCAGCGAGTCGTTTCTGCCGCGCGCTGCTCCGCGCCACCGACCCGGACCCGGACCGCCGGTTCGCCTCGGCCAGCGAGATGGCCGAGCAGCTCACCGGGGTGCTGCGCGAAGTGCTGGCCGTGGCCGACCAGCAGCCGCGGCCGTCCTTCTCCACGCTGTTCAGCCCGGAGGTGCAGACGGCGGGCGTGCCGGCCAGCCAGCCGGACGGCCAGCAGCCGGACGGCCAGGCGACTGGGCGGCCAGCAGCGGGTGGGGCAGCCCGCGGCCTATCCCGCACCAGCGGCCGGCCTGGTCGTGGCCGGGCTGCCGGTCCCCCAGGTGGACAGCACCGACCCGGCCGCCGGGTACCTGGCCACGCTGAGCACGCTGGATCCCGAGCAGCGCACCGCAGCGCTGATCGCGGCGGTACGCAGCGAGCAGAGCACCCCAGCCGCGGTGGCCGGGTCGCCGGAAACGCAGCTCGCGCTGGCCCGCTCGCTCATCGTCGGCGGTGATCTGGAGCACGCCAGCGCGGTGCTGAGCTTCCTGGCCGGGTCGGCCGACGCGGACTGGCGGGCAGTGTGGTACCAGGGGCTGCGCGAGCTCGCGGCGGGCCAGCCCGGCCCGGCCCAGGCCGCGTTCGACACGGTGTGCGCCACGCTGCCCGGGGAACTCGCGCCCAAGCTGGCGCTGGCCTTCGCGGCCGAGGCGGCCCAGGACCAGGCCACCGCGGCCCGGTACTTCCAGCTGGTCTGGACGGTGGACCAGTCCTACGTGAGCGCCGCGTTCGGTCTGGCCCGGACCCGGCTGGCCGGTGCTGACCGGGCCGGGGCGATCGCCGCCCTGGCCGCCGTGCCAGCCAGTTCCAGCCATCACCAGGCGGCGCAGATCGCCGCGGTCCGGCTGCACGTGGCCCCGGACCCTGGGCAGTCGCTGGTCAGCGCGGACGACGTGCAGGCGGCGGGCAGCCGGCTGCAGCCGGCTGACCCTGGACGAAGCCCGGCAACTGCACCTGACTGGAGCGGTGCTCAAGGCCGCGCTGGACTGCGCGGCGGCCGGGCAATCGCTGGGTTCCGGCACGCTGCTCGGCTGTCCGCTGGACGAGCGCGCGCTGCGCTTCGGCCTGGAACGGTGCTACCGGGACCAGGCCCGGCTGACGCCGGACCGGCGGCACCGGGTGGAACTGATCGACCTGGCCAACGTGGTCCGGCCCAGGACCTGGTCATGACGGCCAGCGGTGACGGCATAGCCTGCCCGTCCTGCGGCCGGGTGGCCGGGCCGAGACGACAACTTCTGCGAAGCGTGCCGGACCGCGCTGGCCCCGTCGGTGGCCAGCGACGGCGCGAACGGGCCGGCCGACCGGTGCCCGTACTGCGCGGGCCGGATCGGCGCCGACGGTTACTGCGAGTCGTGCGGCCGCAAGGAGCCGGCCGGACGCGATCACATCGAACTCGACCTGGGCCTGGTGGCCGGGGTCACCGACCGGGGGCTGCGGCACCGGCGGAACGAGGACGCGATGGTGCTGGCCACCGCCCAGGTGCCGGGCGGCCCGGTGGTGGTGGCGGTGGTATGCGACGGGGTGTCCAGCGCCGACCGGCCGGACGAGGCTTCGCTGGCCGCGGCCCAGGCGGCCGGGGATGTGCTGCTGGCCGCGGCGCGCGGCGGGGAGGATATGGCCGCGGCGTCGGCTGCGGCGGTGCGGGCCGCGCAGCTGGCCCTGGCCCGGCTGGCCGGCCTGGTCGACGACCGGCCGACCGAGGACCTGCCGGCCACCGGCCCGCCCACCGAAGACCTGCCCACCGTCGGGCCGCCCACCGAAATCCTGCCCGCCGTGGACCCGCCAACCGAGGATCTGCGCGCGGTAGAGCCGCCCACCGAAGACCTGCCCACGGTGGACCCGCCGACCGAAGACCTGCCCACGGTGGGCCCGCCGACCGCCGACGGGTCAGTCCTACATATGTCGGATTGGGAAACGCCGTCGGCGGAGATGCCTGCCGGGGACGGGTCCCGGTCGGCGGAGGATGGCGGGGACGCGCCCGCGGCGACGTTCGTGTCCGCCGTGCTGACCAGGGACACCGCGACGGTGTGCTGGCTGGGTGACAGCCGGGCGTACTGGCTCGGCGCCGCCGGGTCCGGCGCGCAGCAGCTGACCCGGGATGACTCCCTGGCCGAGGAACTGGTCGCCGCCGGGCTGCTCGACGCGGCCGACGCGCTGGCATCACCGCAGGCCCACGTGGTGACCCGGTGGATCGGCGCCGATCTGGCCACCGAGCCCGCGCATGTGGTCCAGTTCGAGCCACCCGGCACTGGCGTTCTGCTGCTGTGTTCTGACGGGCTGTGGAATTACGTGCCGGACGCGGCGGACCTGGCCGCGCGGGCGCTGCCGGTGGCGCTGACCGATCCGCTGGCCGCGGCGGCCGCGCCTGGTCGCGTTCGCCCTGGGCGCGGGCGGTCACGACAACGTGACCGCGGTGCTGGTCCCGTTCCCGCCTGGCCGGCCTGACGCCGCACCGCACCCACCGGAGCGCACCGCGACCGCTCCCGCATGATCGCAATTCCGAGGAGACCGCACCGATGAGTCAGCCCGACTTCACCGTGGACATCTACCAGAACGAGTTCCTGCCCGCGGGCGGCCAGGACGTGAGCGCCGTCATCACGGTCACGTCCGGCGAGAGCGTGCCGGTGGCGGCCGAGGAGGTGGCCGGCGCGGAGATCATCATCATCGACTGTTCCGGGTCGATGGGCAGCCCGCGAACCAAGATCGCTGAGGCGCGGGCGGCCACCGCGGCGGCGGTCGATGTGATCCGGGATGGTGTCGCGTTCGCGGTGATCGCGGGCAGCACCGGCGCCCGGCCGGTGTTCCCGCCGGACGGCTCGCTGGTCATCGCCAGCCCGTCGACCAGGCATGCGGCGCAGCAGGCGGTGGCTGGGCTGCGGCCCGGCGGAGGGACGGCGATCGGGCAGTGGCTGCGGCTCGCGCAGCAGATGTTCCGCGCTCATCCGGCCACGCTGCGGCACGCCATCCTGCTGACCGATGGGAAGAACCAGCACGAGAACCCGGCTCAGCTGGATGAGGCGATCCGGCTGTGCGAGGGTGAGTTCGCCTGTGATTGCCGTGGTGTAGGCACCGACTGGGAGGTGGGCGAGATCCGCCGGATCTCGTCGGCGCTGCTGGGCACGGTGGACATCGTGCCCGACCCGGCCGGGCTGGCGGCTGACTTCGCGGCCATGATGGCGGCCGCGATGGACAAGCAGGTGGCCGACGTGGCACTGCGGGTGTGGACGCCGCAGCACGCCTCGGTCCGGTTCATGAAGCAGGTCGCGCCGCAGGTAGCAGACCTGACTTCCCGGCGCGCCCAGTCCGGGCCGCAGGCCGGTGACTACCCGACCGGCGCCTGGGCGCCGGGCGAGAGCCGCGACTACCACCTGGGCGTGCGGGTCAGCGCGGCCGGCGTCGGCCAGGAGATGCTGGCCGCCCGGGTCAGCCTGGTCACCGGCGACCCGGCCGCTCCGGAGGTGCTCGGGCAGGGCCTGGTCCGGGCGGTGTGGACCGACGATGAGGCGCTGTCCACCCGGATCAACGCGCACATCGCGCACTACACCGGGCAGGCCGAGCTGGCCCAGGCCATCCAGGACGGCCTGGAGGCCCGCAAGCGGGGTGACGAGGACATGGCCACGGCCAAGCTGGGCCGGGCGGTGGCGCTGGCCGAGCAGTCCGGCAACGAGGACACCGCCAAGCTGCTGGCCAAGGTGGTCGATGTGGTGGACGCGGCCACCGGGACGGTGCGGCTGAAGAAACAGGTGGACGACGCCGACGAGATGGCCCTCGACACCCGGTCCACCAGGACCGTGCGGACCCGGAAGTAGGCGCCCGATGCCAGCCTGCCCAGCCGGGCACGAGAGTTCGGCCAGCGATTTCTGCGACGTGTGCGGGATGCGCATCGGGGCCCAGGCCGCGGCACCGGCAGGCTCGGGCGCGTCCAGTGCGGGTTATGGAGGGCCTGCGGGTTCCCGGGCCGGCCTCCGGTGGACCGGGCGCCGGGACCGGGCCTGATCCGGGGTGCCCGCCGAGTCGTGCCCGCGCTGCGGCGGCACCCGGGCGGCCCGGTTCTGCGAGGCGTGCGGATTCGATTTCGCGTCCGGCGTCGCCTCGCCGCGGTCGGCCGCGCCCCCCGCGACCACCGTGGCCCCAGGCACCACCGCCTCTCCAGGCACCGTCGGCGGGGCCGCCACCACAGCCGGGCCCGCCACCACAGCCGGGCCCGACACCCACCACGGCCGGGCCCGCCACCACAGCCGGGCCGCCCACCACGGCCTGCCCAGCGGCGGGCGCGGCCACCGGTACCACGGGCACCGGCGCGGCGGCCAGCCTGGGCGCGGCCGCCCGGCCGGGCCTCGGCCTGCGTCCCGGCCAACGGCCCGGCATGGACGGCCGTGGTGACGGCGGACCGCGCCTACTATGACCGCGTGCTGGCCGCAGGATGGCCCGGATGCGGGCACGCTCGACTTCCCGGCGTACTGCCCGGAACGCCGGTTCCGGCTCACCGGGACCGAGATGCGGATCGGCCGCCGCAGCGCCTCCCGCGGCCTGGAGCCGGAGATCGACCTGTCCGGCCCGCCCGCCGATCCCGGCGTCTCGCACCTGCACGCCGTGCTGATCGCCGAGCCCGGCGGCGGCTGGGCCGTGCTCGACCCGGGGTCGGCCAACGGCACCCAGGTGAACGGCAGCGATATCCCCGGCGGGCTGAAAGTCCCGCTGCACAGCGGGGACCGGGTGCACGTCGGCGCCTGGACCCTGCTCACCATCGTCGCCGGGTAAGCCGTGCCAGTCGCCACCCAAGCACCCGGCTTTCCATCAGATCGCGCGTGATGTTCCGGTGTCACTACGGCCGCACCCAAGCAAACTCACCGCGTCTGATGACGGTCCGGCCGCCCGTGACACTGAGGCGGCTTGCTGCCAGGTATCGCCCGGATTCGCTGCTTATCCGGGCTGGTCGCGGTGGAGCTCCCCGAGCAGGGTGACCACCGCGCGCTCGGCTTCGGCGGGTGCCGGGAGGGCCGGCGGCGCGGCGGGGATCGGCGGCAGCTCGCCCGCCGACTCGTAGCGGGCGATCAGCCGTGGATCGATGTAGGAGCTGCGGGCCACGGCCGGCGTGTCGCCGAGCCAGCCGGCCACCTCCCGGACGCCGGCCGTCACCACCCGCTGCCGGTTCCGCTCGGCCGCTGCCGGGCCGGCGTTGGCCAGTGCGAGCGCCATCAGCAACGTGGCGTTCCAGGTGCGGAACTCCTTGGCCGTGAAATGACCGCCCGACCGGCCGGCGATGTACTCGTTCACCTGGTGCGAGTGCAGGGTGTGCCAGGCGTCGCCCTGCTGGTAGACGAACAGTGCATCCAGGCCGGTGTCCTGGCGGGCCAGCGAGCGCACGACGGGCAGCACCATCCGGTCCCGGACGACGATCGTCCGTTCCTTGCCCGCCTTGGCCACGTAGTCGAACAGCATGCCGTCGCGCAGCAGCCGGACATGCGTCTTCTTGAGCGTGGTGGCGCCGTAGTGGTGGTCCAGCTCGGCGTACTTCTCGCCGCCGATGCGGAACAGGCCGAGGTCGATCAGCCGGACCACCCCGGCGGCCACCCGTTCCCGGTACAGGCCGCGCCGGGTCAGGTCATGCCGGGTGGCGTCGCGCAGCCCGGGCAGCGCGTTCGCGAACCGCAGCATGTGCGAGAACTTCTGCGTGTCGCGCTGTTCCCGCCACAGCTGGTGGTACAGGTACTGGATCCGGCCCTTGCCGTCCACCCCGGTGGCCTGGATGTGGCCCAGCGGGTCGGGCGAGATCCAGACCAGGTTCCAGGCGGGCGGGATGCGCAGCGCGTGGATCCGGTCCAGCGTCCCGGCATCGGTGATCTCGGCGCCGGACGGGCCGAGATACCGGAACCCGTCCGGGCCGCGGGCCCGGCTGATGCCGGGCCCGTGCGGGTCGCTGCGGACCAGCCCCGCGATCGCAGCCGGGGACGACGTTGCCAGGCCCATGTCCAGGCAGCCTACGTCGCGTTGGCCACCTGGACATCCACCGGCCTCGTGGCAGCAGCCGTTCAGAACCGGCCGTCAGCGGCGGCGGCTGACCCGGCGCGCGGTGCGCCGCCCGGTCCGCCGGGCAACCCTGCGTGATCCAAACATGCCGTCCTCCTTCAGCTGGCGCTCGCGGCCGTCTCCATCGCGTGCAGTTCTCTAGCTTCCTCGCCGGTCATCAGCCCGATCTCGACCAGGTCGAGTGGGCTGATGAAGCCGTCACTGATCCGGAAGCCACCGGCCCGGGCTATCGCGTCCCGCAGCGGCACCGCCCAGTGGTGCTCGAGCAGGACGAGCGCGGCCGCGGTGTCGTTCGGGATGTCCTCGATGACGTCCCATTCGGTGTCCTCGTCGAACACCTTGACCCCGCCAGCCGTGGCCTCGGCGCCGGCCAGCGCCCCGGCCTCCGCACCCTCCTCGCCCTCGATGCCCAGCCCGACCAGGGCACCAACCTTGCTGCCCAGCTCGACCGCCTCGTCCTGGGTCAGGTTGCTGAGGTGCTCGACCTCGATATCCCCGGCCGCGTCCTTATAGACGGCCAGCGCGTCGATGACCCGCACCGTGTCGCTGTCCCGCAGCCGCTCCAGCTCGGCGATGATCTCGCCGTGGAAGTCCGGGTGAGTGAACCCGAGGACGAGCAGCTGTACAGGTCCTATTGCCATATTGCGCCTCCCTTGGCGTCCTGGTCCCGACAATGCCGCGCCCGGCCGGGCGCCGCATCACCCCCGCCGGGGGATACCGGGTCCGCGCTCAGCTGCATCGTGCCCAACGCCGGCGCTGGGCCGGTGGCATCGCCGCCGCGGTCAGCCTGGGTCCGCAACGGCCCCGTTGGGCGCCGGGGCCGGGTCGAGTGCCGGGGTCTGCTCGGGCATAGCGCCGTCCGCTTCGGCCCTGGCGCTCCCGGCCTCGGTGCTGCCGGTGCCGCCGGTGCTGCCGGTGCCGGCGTCGCCTGCCGGGCCGAACGCCGTGCTCAGCGTCTTCAGCGCGGTGGTCACCTCGCTCGGGATCACCCAGAACGTGTTGCCCTCGGCCTGGGCCAGCTGCGGCAGCGTCTGCAGGTACTGGTAGGCCAGCACCTTCGGGTCCGCATCCCCCTCGTGCACGGCGCGGAACACGGTCCCGATGGCCTGGCTCTGCCCCTCGGCCCGCAGGATCTGCCCCTGCCGGTCCCCCTCGGCGCGCAGGATCTGGCTCTGCTTCTCGCCCTCCGCGGTCAGGATCTTCGACTGCCGGACGCCCTCGGCGGTGAGGATCGCGGCGCGCTTTTCCCGCTCGGCCCGCATCTGCTTTTCCATCGCGTCGATGACGCTCTTGCGGTGGGTCGATCGCCTTGATCTCCACCCGGGTGACCCGGAGCCCCCATTTGCCCGACGCGTCGTCAAGCACGCTGCGCAGCATCGTGTTGATCTTGTCACGCGAGGTCAGGGTTTCCTCGAGGTCCATGTTCCCGATCACGCTGCGCAGCATGGTCGCGGTGATCTGCTCGATGGCCTGGATGTAGTTGACGATCTCGTAGTCAGCCGCCCGCGGGTCAGTGACCTGGAAGAACAGCACCGTGTCGATGCTCACCACCAGGTTGTCCTCGGTGATCACCGGCTGCCCGCGGAAGGCCACCACCTGCTCCCGCAGGTCGATGAGCGGCTTGACCCGGTCCACGATGGGGACGATGAAGTTCATCCCCGGCTCCAGCGTCTTGCGGTACCGGCCGAACCGCTCGACGTTCCGGGCCCGTGCCTGCGGCACGATCCGGACGGTCCTGCTGACCACAAGGAGGACAAGGACGACCGCGATAAGGGCGGCCACGAGCCCCGCAAGTTCCATAACTACTCCCGAGGATGAACAAGTGCGGTGGCGCCCTCGATCGCGAAGACGTTGACGGTCGAGCCAACCGGGATGATCCGGGACTCGTCATAGCAGCGCGCGGACCACAGTTCGCCACCGATCCGGACCTGTCCGCCGTCGTCCGTGACTTCCTCGATGACTTTGGCGGACCGGCCGACCAGGGCCGATACCCCGGTGCGTAGCGGCGGTGGCTGCTTGATGTGCCGCACGGCGATGGGCCGGACCACGCCCAGCCCGGCGCCGGTGGCCACGGCGAACGCGGCCAGCTGGATCGGCAGCCCGGCGCCGAGCGCGCCGGAGACGGCCGCGACCACCGCACCGACCGCGATCAGCCCGAAGGCCAGGGTCGTGGTCATCACCTCGGCCACGCCCAGCACCGCGGCCAGGATCAGCCAGACAATCCACGACTCCATGACTACTCCCGGGGCGGGAGCGGCGCTGCACGGGCTGCGCAGGCTGCCGCCTGTCCCTCTCCCCCGACAGTAACCCCGCACCAACCCAAACCGCACGTGCCTAACGCCCCTACCGTGCCGGTCATTCAGCGCCGGCCCGGTGCCGCCTGGGCACGCTCGAATTCCAGGACCCGCCAGGGCAGCACGTCGGTCACCGGGGTCTCCCGGACCAGCGTGTAGCCGACCGGCCCGAGCAGTTCCTCGTGCTCGGCCCGGGTGCGCTCCCGGCCGCCGACCGCCAGCATCATGATCAGGTCCATCAGGTGGGCCGCGGAGGGTTCCGGCCCGTCCGGGAGCACCTGGTCGATGACCATCAGGCCGCCACCCGGCCGGCTGGCCCAGTAGCAGTTGCCGACGATGCTGAGCGCATGCTCGTCATCCCAGTTGTGCAAGGTGTGGCAGATCACATGCAGATCGCCCGCGGGCACCTCGCGGAGGAAGTCGCCGGGGACCAGCTCGACGCGGTCGGCCACCCCGGCGCCGGCCAGGTAGCCGGGCGCCGCGGCCAGCGCTTCGGGCCGGTCCAGCAGCACACCGGTGGCGCCCGGCACCGCCTGCAGCAGGTAACTGAGCAGCGTGCCCCGGCCGCCGCCCACGTCCACGATCCGGCCCCCGGTCAGCGGCCGGAAGCCGGCTTTGGCCAGCTGGGACACCAGGATCGTGGTGGCCCGGCCCATGCCCTGGGCGAACCACGCGGCGTCCTCGGGGTGCTCGGCGTAGTAGGCGAAGACGCCGCCCGGCCCGGCCGGGTTGACCGGCTCCGGGTTCCGCACCACGTCTTCGGCCCGGCCGAAGTTGGCCCAGATGGGCGGGCCGAAGAAGCCGATGGCCAGGGCCCGGGCCGAGCCGTCCACATCGGTGCGCAGCAACTCACCGTCGTCGGTGAGCGCGAACCTGCCCTGGCTGTCCTGGCTGACCAGCCCGTAGGCGGCCGCCGCGGCCAGCAGCCGGCGCAGCCCGCCGGCCGCCGCGCCCACCCGCGGCGCGATCTCGTCCACGGTCAGCGGGCCGCCGGCCAGCTGATCCGGCACCCCGAGCCGGGCCAGCACCGAGGTGACCTGGGCCGTCATCATGCCTTCCAGCAGCCGGCCGACCCGGCCGCCCTGATCGCCGAGCAACGCCCCGTACAACGACAGCTCGTCTGCCACGGTGGACTCCCTTCGGGGTCGGCCGGCGCCAGGTCCAGCCGAGCCGCCGGGCCGGGTCAATAACCGGCGTGATCAGTGGACGGTGCTCAGTTGCGCTCGAATTCGAGCACCCGCCAGGGCAGCACCTCAGTGACCGGGGTGTCCCGGACCAGGTGATAGCCGGCCGACCCGATGATGGCCTCATGCTCGGCCCGGGTGCGTTCCCGGCCGCCGACCACCAGCATCATGATCAGGTCCAGCAGGTGGGCCAGGGACGGCTCCGGCTCGTCCGGCAGGACGTACTCGATGACCAGTAGCCCCCCGCCGGGGCGGCTGGCTCGGTGACAGTTGCCGACGATGGTGCGCACGTGCTCGTCGTCCCAGTTGTGCAGCACCTGGCAGAGCACGTGCAGGTCACCCTCGGGAACCTCGTGCAGGAAGTCGCCGGTGACCAGCTCGACGCGCTCGGCCACCCCGGCCCCGGACAGGAAGCCAGCTGCGCCGGCCAGCGCTTCGGCCCGGTCCAGCAGCACGCCGCTGGCCGTCGGCAGGGCCTGCAGCAGGTACGCGAGCAGCGTGCCCCGGCTGCCTCCGACATCGACGATCCGGCCGCTCAGCAGCGGCCGGAAGTCAATCTTGGCCAGCTGGGACACCAGGATCTCGGTGGTCCGGCCCATGGCCCGGACGAAATAGGCAGACTCCTCCGGATGCTCGGCGTAATACGCGTAGACGCCACCCGGTGCGGCCGGGTTCACCGGTTCCGGGTTCCGCACCACCTCGGCCAGCCGCCCGATACTCGCCCACATCGGCGGGGCCAGGAAGCCAACCGCGAAGTCCTGGGCCGAATCAGCCGCGTCCGCGCGGAGCGGTGCACCGACCGGGGTGAGCGAGTACCGGCCCGCGCCGTCCTGGCTGACCAGCCCGTAGGCCGTCGCCGCGGTGAGCATCCGGTCCAGCCCGTCGGCCGAGGCACCCACCCGTGCAGCCAGTTCGGCGGCGGTCAGCGGGCCGCCAGCGAGCTGATCTGGCACCCCCAGCCGGGTCATCGCCGCAGCGACCTGGGCCGTGAACATGCCTTCCAGTAGCCGGCCGAGCTGGCCGTCCGGCTCGCCGAGCATCGCGCCGAATAACGACAGTTCTTCCGCCACAGCGCACTCCCTTCAGGTTGGCCGTGTCCAATCCCAGCCGAGTCGCCCGGACCGGTCAATGACCAGCGCGGTCAGCAGACAGTGCCCCCGGCCATTCACAGCGGGCGGCCTGAACAGGAATTATGGAGCCAGCCAACGTCGGAGGGGTGTCATGACCGAGCCAGCCCAGCTGTCCTACAGCCACGGAACCGCCGAGCAGACCCTGCTCGGCGAGACGATCGGGGCCAACCTCAGCCGTACCGCGGCCGCGTTCGGCGACCGGGACGCCGTGGTGGACGTGCCGGCTGGACGGCGGTGGACCTATGCCCAGCTCGATGCGGACACCGACACGCTGGCCCGGGGCCTGATCGCGGCCGGGCTCAAGGCTGGCGACCGGGTCGGCATCTGGGCGCCGAACTGTGCCGGATGGGTGCTGCTGCAGTACGCCACGGCCAAGGCGGGCGTGATCCTGGTCAATATCAACCCGGCCTACCGCAGCCATGAGCTGGGCTATGCGCTGCGCCAGTCCGGGGTCAGGCTGCTGGTCAGCGCGGAGTCGTTCAAGGCCAGCAACTACCGGGCCATGGTGGATGAGGTCCGCGGCGGCCTGCCCGCCCTGCAGCGGGTCATCTACCTCGGCTCGGCCGACTGGGACGAGCTGTTCGTGGCCGGCCGGATGCCGATCGCCGGCGGCGGGGACCAGCTGGCCGAGCGGCAGGCCATGCTGTCCTTCGACGACCCGATCAACATCCAGTACACCAGCGGCACCACCGGCTTCCCCAAGGGCGCCACGCTGTCCCACCACAACATCCTGAACAACGGCTACTTCATCGGCGAGGGCTGCCGGTACACCGAGCAGGACCGGGTGTGCATCCCGGTGCCGTTCTACCACTGCTTCGGCATGGTGCTCGGCAACCTGGCCTGCACCACGCACGGGGCCGCCATCGTCATCCCGGCCGCTGGCTTCGATCCGGCGGCCACCCTGCGGGCGGTGGCCGCGGAGCGGTGCACCTCGCTGTACGGGGTGCCGACCATGTTCATTGCCGAGCTGGCGCTGCCCGACTTTGCGTCCTATGACCTGTCCTCGCTGCGCACGGGCATCATGGCTGGCTCGCCGTGCCCGGTCGAGGTGATGAAGCGCGTGCTCAGTGAGATGCACATGTCCGAGGTGACGATCTGTTACGGGATGACCGAGACGTCCCCGGTGTCCGCGCAGACCCGGGCCGATGACGACATGGAGCGCCGGGTCTCCACCGTGGGCCGGGTGCACCCGTATGTCGAGGTGAAGATCGTGGACCCGGAGAGCGGGCTGACCGTACCGCGCGGCGTCACCGGCGAGATGTGCACCCGGGGCTACTCGGTGATGCTCGGCTACTGGGATGACCCGGAGCAGACCAGCCAGGCCATCGACCAGGCACGCTGGATGCACACCGGCGACCTGGCCGTGCTGGACGAGGGCGGTTACCTGAACATCGTCGGCCGGATCAAGGACATGATCATCCGGGGCGGGGAGAACGTCTACCCGCGGGAGATCGAAGAGTTCCTGTACAGCCACCCGGCCATCGAGGACGTCCAGGTCATCGGGGTGCCGGATGCCCGGTACGGCGAGGAGATCTGCGCCTGGGTGAAGCTCCGGCCTGGCCAGCAACTGACCGAGCAGGAACTCCGCGAATTCTGCACCGGAAAGATCGCTCACTTCAAGATCCCGCGCTACCTGCGGATCACGGCCGAGTTCCCGATGACGGTCACCGGCAAGGTGCAGAAGTTCAAGATGCGGGACACCTCGGTCAGCGAGCTAGGCCTGGAATCCGCCGCCAGCACCAAAACCGCCTGACCCACCCGGCCCTTACCCCCACCCGGCCCGGACCCCGCACACCGGCACGAGCCATTTTCACGCGTTCGGTGCGGATAAACCGGGCGAATCACCTGCCCAGGCGGGTCAGACGCGTGAAAAGAACTCGTTGGTCATGATCAATGTGACCAATGAGGCTGGCGAGAGTGGAGGCGGTCACATTTCGAGAGTGAGCACGCGCGCTTGGTGATGAGTGTCAGGCTGAGGTCCGGGATGAGTGCATGGCTGGGATAGGGACAGTGCCGCTGGATGGCGGCCGGGCGGCCGGCTAGCCAGGGTGAGAGTCTGGGACTGGAGGTTGATGCCGTGTCAGCTGGCGGCCCGCGCCGGGTGAGGTGGCGGGGCAGCGCCCGGGCCTGGCTCACTGTGACCGGGGTCAGCGGGGCGCTGCTGGTGGCCGCCTGCTCGACGTCCGGGCGGCCGGCCCCGGCCACGCACCCAGGCCGGCCCCGGCCACGGGCCCGGGCGGACCGGACCGGCCCCGGGCGGCGGCCGGGCCAGCGACCGGGGCGGCCGCGGTGCAGGTCGTCCCGGCGCCGTATCAGCTTCCGTCCGGAGTGTCCCGGGCCGTGGTGCTGCCGCACGGACCGGATCTGCTCATCCTCGGTGGGCTCAACCAGCGGTCGGCGGCCACCGGCACGGTCCGCCTGCTCAACCCGGTCACCGGCCGCACGACCGCGGTGGGCCGGCTGGCCGCGGCCACGCCGGGCGCGGCCGGGGCCACCCTGAACGGCCGGGATTTCCTGTTCGGCGGCGCGGCCCGGGCCAGCGTGGCCCCCATGCCGCAGAGCACTGTTCAGGAGATCAATTCCCGGGGCGCGGCCACCGTGATCAGCCGGCTGCCGGGGCCGCGGTCCGGGCTGGCCGCGGTGACCATCGGCGGTACCGCGTACCTGCTTGGTGGCGCGGCCGGGACGGGTTCTGCCGCCGACGTGCTGGCCACCACGGATGGCCGCCACTTCCGCACGGTGGCCCGGCTGCCGGTGCCGGTCCGGGACCCGGCGGTGGCCGCGCTGGGCGACCAGATCTGGGTGTTCGGCGGGCAGGCGGCCAGCGGCCCGACCAGCGACATCCAGCGGGTCACCGTGCCCGGCGCGGCCCAGCACGGGGCGGCGGGCGCCGCCGTGGCCGGCCAGCTGCCGCGGCCGGTGACCGGGGCGGCCGCGGTGGCCCTGGGCGGGACGCTGTTCGTCGCGGGCGGCCAGGTCAGTCAGCCGGGCCGGACGCCAGGCACGGTGATCAGCGGCCAGGTGCTCAGCTACCACCCGGGCCAGGCGGCGGTCAGCGTCGCCGGCCAGCTGCCGGTGCCAGTGGCCAACGCCGGGGTGGCGGTGACCGGCGGCACCGCATTCCTGGTCGGCGGGGACGACGGCGTCCGCCCGGTGCCCACCGTCACCCGGATCCGGCTGGCCCCGGACCTGCCGGCCGGGCAGACGGCCGGCCCGCAGGCAGCCAGCACGCAGACGGCCAACACGCTGACGGCCAACTCACCCTGGCTGGGGCGGCCGCTCAGCGGCAGCCATCTGGCCCGCGGCTCGAACCCCGCCGCGCTGCCCGGTGATGTGCTGATCGCCGACCACAAGAACAACCGGCTGCTCATCGTCGACCCGCAGGGCCGGATCCGGTGGCAGTTCCCGCAACCGGGCGACCTGGCCAGAGGCCAGACGTTCCCGGTGCCGGACGACGCGTTCTTCACGCCGGACGGGAAGCAGATCGTGGCGACCGAGGAGGACGCCTCGGTCATCAGCGTGATCGACATCCCCACCCGCCGGATCGTCTACCGGTACGGCGTGCCGTGGCATCCCGGGTCCACCGCCAACCACGTGTCCAACCCGGATGACGCGATGATGCTGCCTTCCGGCAGCCTGATCACCGCGGACATTAAGAACTGCCGGGTGCTGCTGATCAGGCCGCCGGCGCACCATCCGCAGCGGGTCATCGGGCAGGCCGGTTATGGCTGCTGGCACAGCCCGCCGGTCACTTGGGGCAGCCCGAACGGCGCGTTCCCGATGACCAACGGAAAATACCTGGTCACCGAGATCAACGGGGACTGGGTGAACGCGCTGAGCCTGTCCGGCCACGTGTCCTGGTCGGCCAATCCGCCGCACGTTGCCTACCCCTCGGACAGCAACGAGATCTATCCCGGCCGGTACCTGACCGTGGACTACTCAACCGCGGGCCAGGTGGTCGAGTTCAACGCGGCCGGCCAGCGGCTCTGGCGGTTCGGCGGGCTCGACCACCCGTCGCTGGGGCTCCCGCTGCCCAACGGCGACATCCTGGTCAACGACGACTTCAACGACCGGGTCATCGTGATCGACCCGGTGACCAACCGGATCGTCTGGCAGTACGGCCACCAGGGCGTGCCGGGGACGGCTCCGGGCTACCTGAACGACCCCGACGGGGTCGACCTGACCCCGCCGAACTCGCTGGATATCACGCACGCCCCGACCATGGGGGAACCCTAGCCGCGGCTAACGCCCCGGCGGTATCGGCCGCAGGCGCCTCGAGGCGGCCGAGCAGGTCACGGGTCACGCTGGCGATCATGTCCACGGCCCGGTCGAACACCTCGGCGTCGGCGGGCAGTGGGCGGCGGAACCCGGTCACGGTCTGCACGTACTGAATCGCGGCAGCCTGCACATCCCGGTCACTGACCGTAGCGGCATAGGGAGCGCGCAGGATCTTGATATCGCGACACATGAGCAGAAGGTACGCCCATCAGACAGCTCAGCGATAGCCCGGATACAGCTGGCTGGATGGCACGACGCGCGCCCCGAGCGGCACCAGCGAGATGGGGATGATCTTGAAGTTGGCCAGCCCGAGCGGGATGCCGATGATCGTGATGCAGAGCAGGATGCCGGTGATCAGATGGCCGAGCGCCAGCTCCCAGCCGAACAGGATGATCCAGATGATGTTGCCGATCAGCGAGCCGATGCCGGCCCCCTCGCGCCGCTCGATCGACCGGCCGAACGGCCACAGCACATAGCCCGCGATGCGGAACGCCGCGATACCGAACGGGATCGTGACCACCAGGAAGAACAGCACAAAGCAGATCAGCCCGGCTATCGCGTAGGCGATGGCCATCCAGAACCCGCAGAGCACCAGCCAGATGATGTTCAGAATGAACCTGAGCATGTCCACCCCCCGGTGAGCTGCGGTCAGCCGTCCCGCCCGCTACCGCTACCGTATCTCAAGCCGGCTGAGCAGCACCGACGTAGCCTTGGCCACGTCCTGCACGGCCTGCTCGAACGCCTCCGCGTTGTGCTTGGCCGGGCGCTGGAACCCGCTGATCTTCTTCACGTACTGGCGCGCTGCCGCCTCGACGTCGTGGTCAGTGACCTGCTCGGCGTAGGGCGGGCGGAGAGTCTTGATGCTGCGGCACATGAGATCGACCCTACCTGGGCCATTCAGCCGAGCCCGAGCAGCGGCTCCAAGCCGAACGTCAGGCCGGGGGGCAGCGAGCCGAGCTGGCGCACCGCGAGCAGCACGCCGGGCATGAACGAGGCCCGGTCCAGCGAGTCGTGCCGGATGGTCAGCGTCTCGCCGTGCCCGCCCAGCAGCACCTCCTGGTGCGCGACCAGGCCAGCCAGCCGGACCGAGTGCACGTGCACGCCGTCCAGGACGGCGCCCCGGGCCCCCTCGGCCGCGGTGGTGGTGGCGTCCGGTGACGCGCCCAGCCCCGCCTCGGCCCGGGCCGCGGCGATCAGCCCCGCGGTCCGCGACGCCGTCCCGGACGGGGCATCCAGCTTGCCCGCATGGTGCAGCTCGATGATCTCGGCCGACTCGAAGAAACGGGCCGCCTGCGCGGCGAACCGCATCATCAGTACCGCGCCGACGGAGAAGTTGGCCGCGATCAGCACCCGCACCGAAGGTGCCCGGGCCAGCCAGTCGCGCACCTGGGCCAGCCGCGCCTCGTCGAACCCGGACGTGCCGACCACGGTGTCCAGCCCGTGGCTGATGCACCAGTGCAGGTTGTCCAGGACGGCGCCGGGGTGGGTGAAGTTGACCACCACCGCGCAGCCGGCCAGGTCCTCGCGCGGGTCACCCGCGTCCACCGCGGCGCCGACCTCGAGGTCGTCCGCGGCGGATACGGCCGCCCGCACCGCGGTGCCCATCCGGCCCCGCGCGCCGAGCACCCCGACCTTGATCATCGCGTCCCGCTTCCCCGAAAGCCTGGCCCCGCCCGGCTAGCCAGCAGCGTGCTAGCCGAGCACGCCGGCGAACGCCGCACTGTCATCGTAGGGCCCGACCACGGCCAGCACCTGGGGCCGGGTGAGGATCTCCTCGGCCACCGCGCGCACGTCGTCGTGGCTGACCGCCTCGATCGCGGTCAGGATCTCGTCTACCGGCTCCAGCCGCGGGTACACCAGCTCGGACTTGCCCAGCCGGCTCATCCGCGAGGACGGGTCCTCCAGCCCGAGCACCATCGAGCCGCGCAGCTGGCCCTTGCCCCGGTCCAGCTCGGCGCCGGTCAGCCCGTGCGTGATCACCTTGGCCATCTCGTCCCGGCAGATCGACAGCACCTCGTCGGCCTTGGACGGCAGGGAGCCCGCGTAGATGCCCCAGATCCCGCTGTCCGCGTGCTGGGTGGTGAAGCTGTACACCGAGTAGGCCAGGCCGCGCTTCTCCCGGACCTCCTGGAACAGCCGGGAGGACATACCGCCGCCGAGCGCCGCGTTGAGCACGCCGAGCGCGAACCGGCGGTCGTCGGTGCGCCGGACGCCCGAGCAGCCGAGCACCAGGTTGGCCTGCTCCAGCGGGCGGGACACCAGGCGGATCCCGGTGCCCTCGGCCGCGGTCTCCGGCACCCCGGTACCGGGCCCGGCCAGCCGTGGCGCGGCCGGCGGGCGGCCGTCGGCCAGCACCGGGCCGAACGCCCGCTGCACGTGGGCGACCACCGCTTCGTGGTCCAGGTTGCCCGCCGCCGCCACCACCAGGTTGTCCGGGGTGTACCGGGCCTGGTAGTGCTCGGCGATCTGCGCCTGGGTGATGGCGTTGATCGAGTCCACCGTGCCGAGGATCGGCCGGCCGAGCGGGGTGTCACCGAACAGCTGGCCGACGAACGCCTCGTGCACCGTGTCCGAGGGATCGTCGTCGTTCATGGCGATCTCCTCGAGGATCACGCCACGCTCGGCATCGACGTCCTTGGCCGCGATCAGCGAGCTGGTCACCATGTCGGACAGCACATCGATGGCCAGCGGCAGGTCGGCGTCCAGCACCCGCGCGTAGTAGCAGGTGTATTCCTTGCCGGTGAACGCGTTCAGCTCGCCACCGACCGCGTCGATGGCGGCCGAGATCTCCAGCGCGGTGCGCTGCCTGGTCCCCTTGAACAGCAGGTGCTCCAGGTAGTGCGTGGCGCCGGCGTGCCTGGGGCCCTCGTCCCGGGACCCCACCCCCGCCCAGATGCCGAACGCCACCGACCGCACGTGGGGCAGCGACTCGGTGATGACCCGGAGGCCGCCCGGCAGCGCAGTGCGCCGGACGGCCCCGGTGCCGTCATCCTGTGGCCCGGTCAGCGTGTCTCCCATGCTCAGGAGTTCTCGCGGTGCCGGCGCTCGCGGTGCCTGGTCCGGTGGCTGTCCCCGCCACCCTGGCCGCCGCCCGCGCGGGCCTCCCGGTCGCCACGGTCCTGGTCGCCGCGGTCCTGGTCGCCGCGGGGGCGCTGGCCCGGCGAGCCGCCGTCGCCGTCCGGGCTGCCGCCGCCATCACCGCCGCCCGCGGCCGCGGCCGCCTCGCGCTCGACCACCTCGACCGGGACCAGCGACAGCTTGCCCCGGTCGTCGATCTCGCGGATCTCGACCTGGATCTTGTCGCCCACCTTGACCACGTCGTCCACGTTCTCGATCCGCGCGCCACCGTGCAGCTTGCGCAGCTGGGTGATGTGCAGCAGCCCGTCCTTGCCGGGCAGCAGCGAGATGAACGCGCCGAACGTGGTCGTCTTGACCACGGTGCCCAGGAACCGCTCGCCGACCTCCGGCATGTGCGGGTTGGCGATCGCGTTGATCGTGGTCCGGGCCGCCTCGGCGGATGGGCCGTCGGTGGCGCCGATGTAGATCGTGCCGTCGTCCTCGATGGTGATCTCGGCCCCGGTGTCCTCCTGGATCGAGTTGATCATCTTGCCCTTGGGCCCGATCACCTCGCCGATCTTGTCCACCGGCACCTTGATGGTGATGATCCGCGGCGCCTGCGGGCTCATCTCGCCCGGGGCGTCGATCGCCTCGCGCATGACTTCCAGGATGGTCAGCCGGGCGCCGCGGGCCTGCTTCAGCGCCGCGCCCAGCACCGCGGCCGGGATCCCGTCCAGCTTGGTGTCCAGCTGCAGCGCGGTGATGATGTCCTTGGTGCCGGCCACCTTGAAGTCCATGTCACCGAACGCGTCCTCGGCGCCGAGGATGTCGGTCAGCGTGACGTACTGGCCGCCCTCGCTGATCAGTCCCATGGCGATGCCGGAGACCATGTCCCGGAGCGGGACACCCGCGTCCAGCAGCGACATGGTGGAGGCGCACACCGAGCCCATCGAGGTGGAGCCGTTGGACCCGATCGCCTCGGAGACCTGGCGGATCGCGTACGGGAACTCCTCCCGGCTGGGCAGCACCGGCAGCAGCGCCCGCTCGGCCAGCGCGCCGTGGCCGATCTCGCGGCGCTTGGGCGAGCCGACCCGGCCGGTCTCCCCGGTGGAGTACGGCGGCATGTTGTAGTTGTGCATGTAGCGCTTGGTCCGGTCCGGGTTGAGCGTGTCCAGCATCTGCTCCATGCGCAGCATGTTCAGCGTGGTGACGCCCAGGATCTGGGTCTCACCCCGCTCGAACAGGGCCGAGCCGTGCACCCGGGGCAGCACGTGCGCCTCGGCGGACAGCTGGCGGATGTCGGTCAGGCCGCGGCCGTCGATGCGGACGCCGTCCCGGATGATCCGCTCGCGGACCAGCTTCTTGGTCAGCGCCCGGAAGGCCGCGCTGATCTCCTTCTCCCGGCCCTCGAACTGGGTGGCCAGCTTCTCCTGGGCGAGCGCCTTGACCCGGTCGGTCTCGGTCTCGCGCTCCTGCTTGCCCGCGATGGTCAGCACCCGGGCCAGCTCGCCGGAGACCTCCGCGGCCACCGCGTCGTAGACGTCCTGCTGATAGTCCACGAACACGGGGAACTCGCCGGTCGGCTTGGCGGCCTGGTCGGCGACCCGCTGCTGGGCCTCGCAGAGCAGCTTGAGGAACGGCTTGGCTGCCTCCAGGCCATCCGGCACAGTTTCCTCGGTGGGCGCGACGGCGCCGCTGCCCGGGTCGGCCAGCAGGCCGAGCGTGCCGGTGGTGGACTCGGCTTCGACCATCATGATGGCCACGTCGCCGTCCGGGAGCATCCGGCCCGCGACCACCATGTCGAAGGTGGCCTCGTGCAGCTGCTCGTGGGTCGGGAACGCCACCCACTGGCCCTTGATCAGGGCGACCCGCACGCCCGCGATCGGGCCCGAGAACGGCAGCCCGGCGAGCATGGTGGACAGGGACGCGGCGTTGATGGCGACCACGTCATACAGGTGCTCCGGATTGAGCGCGAGGATCGTCTCGACAACCTGAACTTCGTTGCGGAGACCCTTGACGAACGAAGGCCGGAGCGGCCGGTCGATCAGCCGGCAGGTGAGGATGGCGTCCTCGGACGGGCGGCCCTCCCGGCGGAAGAACGAGCCGGGAATCCGGCCCAGCGCGTACATCCGCTCTTCCACGTCCACGGTGAGCGGGAAGAAGTCCAGCCCTTCCTTGGGGTGCTTGCCCGCCGTGGTCGCGGACAGCACCACGGTCTCTTCGTCCAGGTACGCGACGGCGGAACCGGCGGCTAGCCTGGCCAGCCTGCCGGTCTCGAACTTGATGGTATGGGTGCCGAAGGCCCCGTTGTCGATAACGGCTTCGGCGGTATACACACCCTCCACGGGTGAGACCTCCTTGATTGAGGTCCCGCGTTACCCCCGCCGGTGGCGTGTGGCTGATCCCAGCCTGCCCGGCCGGCGGCAGGCCCGGTCTTCGATCGAAGCTCCCGGCCCGCCTGCCCCACTGAGGGGTGCAGCGACCCGGGAACCACTACCGAGGACCGGTCCTTGCGCCGTGCGCTCCGGAACGGGGCCGCGGGATGTCGTTCTTGAGTTGTCCTGGCGCCGCTACCTGCGCAGGCCCAGCTTGCTGATGAGCGCACGGTAGCGCTCGATGTCCGTCCGGGCCAGGTACTGCAGCAGGCGCCGGCGGCGCCCGACCAGCAGCAGCAGGCCGCGCCGGCTGTGGTGGTCGTGCTTGTGCACCTTGAGGTGCTCGGTCAGATCATTGATCCGCCGCGTCAGCAGCGCAACCTGGACCTCCGGCGAGCCGGTGTCACCCTCATTGGTCGCGTTACCCGCGATGATCTCCTTCTTGACGGCTGTGTCCAGCGGCACGTGGCATCCCTATCTTCGTGACATGTCATGAAACGGGGCTCAGCGCCACCCAGATCACGGGAAGTGCTGGAAGCCCCATGGCCAGCCGCTTGAGGGTGCAGCTAACCCCGGCCGGAACTCGCCGACCGCCATCAAAGGTACCACGCAGTACGGTAGCTAAAGACCAGCGCTCAGCTACCGCCGACCAGGGCACGGGCGGCGTCCACGTCCTGGTACATCTGCTCGACCAGGTCGGCGGCCGAGTCGAACCGGACCATGCCGCGCAGCCGGGCCGCGAAGTCCACCGCGACGTGCACGCCGTACAGGTCGAGGTCGTCCCGGTCCAGCGCGTACGCCTCCACGGTCCGGTCCCGGCCCTCGAACGTCGGGTTGGTGCCGACCGAGATCGCGGCGGGCCAGCGCGCGGTTTCCCGCCCGTCGCCGTCCAGGCTGGCCAGCCAGCCCGCGTACACCCCGTCGGCGGGCACCGCCGGGTAGGGCGTGGTCTCCAGGTTGGCGGTGGGGAAGCCGAGCGCCCGGCCGCGCTGGTGACCGCGCACCACCACGCCTTCCACCCGGTGCGGGCGGCCCAGGTCGCGGGCGGCACCGGCCACGTCACCGGCGTTCAGCTCGTCTCTGATCTCGCTGGAGGAGATGGTTTCGCCGTGCTCGGTGAGCAGCGGCACGCCCTCCGCGCCGAAGTCGTACTTCTCCCCGAGCTCGGCGAGCAGCGGCACGTCGCCGCGGGCCCGGTGGCCGAACCGGAAGTTGTCCCCCACCACGACCCAGCGGGCGTGCAGCCGTTCGGCCAGCACCATCCGGACGAACTCGTCCGGGCCGAGCCGGGAGAAGTCCAGCGTGAACGGCAGCACGCAGGCCGCCGCGCAGCCCTGCTCGGCCAGCAGCTGGACCCGGCGGCGGACGGTGACCAGCAGCGGTGGGTGCGAGCCGGGCCGGATCACCTCATCCGGGTGCGGGTCGAACGTGACCACCACCACCGGGAGCTGCCGGGCCGACGCGACCGCGCGGGCCCGGGCGATGATGCGCTGGTGGCCGCGGTGCACCCCGTCGAACACGCCGACGGTGACCACGGAAGGCCCCCAGTCCCCTGGCACTTCGTCCAGGCCTTGCCAGCGCTGCACAGTGCTGCTCCTTCGATCCGTGGCGTACATTCCCCGTGTAGCCAAGACTGCCATCTCTCTGGGCACGCGGAGGCACCCCGGAGGGGTGTCTCGCGGGGGCCAGATATCCCGGGGAGTCCAGGGGGTCGTCCCCCGGATGATTACTGCGCTGATGCGGTGGCCTGGCCCAGCACGGTGGGGATAGCGGTGCCGCGGCGGCGGCGGACCGCGTCGGCCAGGCCGCGCAGCACGTCCGCGGTGGTGTCGAAGTCCAGGCACGCGTCGGTGACGCTCTGCCCGTAGGCCAGCCCGGCCGGGTCGCCGGGCTCCTGCCGCCCGGCCAGCAGGAAGCTCTCCAGCATGACCCCGATGATGCCGGTCTCGCCGCGGCCGACCTGGCCGGCCAGGTCGGCGGCCACGGCGGGCTGGCGGCGGTGGTCCTTGCCGCTGTTGCCGTGGCTGGCGTCGACCATCACCCGCCGGGCCAGCCCCGCGGCGGTGATCAGCTCCAGCGCCGCGCCGACGTGCCCGGCCTGGTAGTTCGGGCCCGGGCCGGCCGCCGCGCAGGATCACGTGGCAGTCCGGGTTGCCCATCGTGGTGACCACGGCCGCCGCGCCGGCCCGGGTGACGCCGAAGAACGTGTGCCCGGTGGCCGCGGCCCGGCAGGCATCGACCGCGACGCCGATGTCCCCGTCGGTCCCGTTCTTGAAGCCGACCGGCATGGACAGGCCGGAGGCGAGCTGCCGGTGCACCTGGCTCTCCGTGGTGCGCGCCCCGATGGCACCCCAGGTCACGGTGTCCGCGATGTACTGCGGGGTGATCGGGTCCAGCCATTCGCAGCCCACCGGCAGTCCCAGGCCGGTCACGTCGAGCAGGAAGCGCCGCGCCATCCGCAGGCCGCGGTGCACGTCGTGGCTGCCGTCCATACCCGGGTCGTTGATCAGGCCCTTCCAGCCGGTCACCGTGCGCGGCTTCTCGAAGTAGACCCGCATCACGATGAGCAGGTCGCCGGCCAGCGAGTCACGCAGGCTGGCCAGGCGGCGGGCGTAGTCCAGCCCGGCCGCCGGGTCGTGCACCGAGCACGGCCCGGCCACCACCAGCAGCCGGTCGTCCGCGCCGTCCAGAACCGCGCGCACCTCGGCCCGGGACTGCTCGACCAGGCTCTCGGCCGTGCTGCCCAGCGGGAGTTCGTCCAGCAGCCCGGCCGGTGACAGCAGCGGCTCGTAGCCGGCCACCCGGGTATCGCTGGTGTGCGGCATCACGCCCTCCTCGGGGCGGGCCCGCCGTCCGCGAGCGGCCCGCCGGTCAACGGCCCAAGTCCGCCCCCCATTCTGCCGGACCCGCCCGGGTACCCCGGGCGCCCGGCTCGCCCGCCGCTCAGGGCACGAACACGGCGAGCGGGCGGGCCTGCGCGTCCTGCTCCTGGATCAGCGCGATCAGGGTGCCATCCGGGCCGAACGCCGCCACCGGGCCGGTGTGCTGGCCCAGCCCGGCCAGCCGCCCGCCGTGCGCCAGCGAGCGCGCCTCGGCCTCGGTCAGCCGCCGTGCCGGGAAGGCGGCCGCGGCCGCCTCGGCCAGCGGCAGCACCGGCAGCGCGGGCTGCATCTGGTCCAGTTCGTCCAGGGTGTGCGCGGCGCTCAGGTCATACGGGCCGACCCGGGTCCGGCGCAGCATGGTGAGGTAGCCGCCGACCCCCAGCGCCTCGCCCAGGTCCCGGGCCAGCGCCCGGACGTAGGTACCGCTGGAGCAGCGCACGGTCACGTCAGCATCCAGCAGGTCCGCCGGCCGCCCGGACGGCGTGCACGGTGAACGACCACACGGTGACCTGGCGCGGCGCCAGCACCGGCGGCGCGCCCTCCCGGGCCAGCTGGTAGGACCGCTTGCCACCGACCTTGATCGCGCTGACGGCCGGCGGCACCTGCTGGATCGGCCCGGTCAGCGCGGCCGCGGCGGCGCGCACCGCGTCGATGGTCAGGCCGGCCGCCGGGGCGCCGGGCACGATCGTGCCCTCGGCGTCGCCGGTGTCGCTGCTGGCACCCAGCCGGATGGTGGCCAGGTACTCCTTGTCGCTGAGGCTGAGGTGGCCGAGCAGCCGGGTGGCCTTCTCCAGCCCGACGACCAGCACGCCGGTGGCCATCGGGTCCAGCGTCCCGGCATGCCCGACCCGGCGGGTGCCGGCCAGCTGGCGCACCCGGGCCACCACGTCATGCGACGTCAGGCCGGCCGGCTTGTCGATCACGAGCAGGCCAGTGCTAGCCCGGGGGGGCGACCCCCCGGAACCCCCCGATCGCCGCTCCGCGCCGAGCGGCGGCGAGCCGCCGCGACCAGGGGCGGGCCTCCCGGAACCCCCCGATCGCCGCTCCGCGCCGAGCGGCGGCGAGCCGCCGCGATTCTCTTCCGGCACCGGCTAGCCGTCCTCGGCCAGCAGCGGGCGCAGGTCGGCCAGGGCCGCTGCCGGGCCGCCCGCGGCGGTGAACCCGGCCGCGTACCGGTGCCCGCCGCCGCCCAGCCGGGCACAGGCCCGGCCCACGTCCACCGCCCCCTTGGACCGGGCGGACACCTGCCACAGCCCGTCGTCGGACTGCTTGAGGACGACGGCGGTGTCCGCCTCGTCGGTCCGCCGGACCACGTCGATGACCGACTCGACGGCGTCCAGGCTCAGCCCGTGCGCGGCCCGGTCCGCGCAGCTGATCGTGGTCCACACCAGGCCGTGCCCGGCCGCCGCGGCCGGCTCCAGGGCGGCCCGGGCCAGCACGTCGGACAGCAGGCCCAGGTAGCTGAACGGAGCCCGGTCCCACAGTTGCCGGGCTACCGTGCCCGGTTCGATGCCGGTGCCGAGCAGCCGCGCCGCCACCTGGTGCACGGCCGGGGTGGTGGCGGGGAACTTGAACGACCCGGTGTCGGTGACCAGCCCGGCGTACAGGCCGAGCGCGACGTCCATGGTCAGCCCGATGTCCATGATGTCGATCAGGTCGAGCACCAGGATGGCGGTGGCCGCGGCGGCCGGGTTGACCAGGTGGATGGTGCCGAACCCGGTATTGGACGCGTGGTGGTCGATGACCACCAGTTCGCCGGCCTGCGCGGCCGGCCGGCCAGCAGGCCGAGCCGGTCGATGCTGCCCACGTCGAAGGTGATCATCAGCTCCGGGCGGTCCGGGTAGGCCTGCGGCGGGCTGAGCAGGTCCAGGCCGGGCAGGAAGCGGAGGATCTCGGGGACCTCGAACGGATGGTCGCCGAACGACGCGGTGACCCGCTGCGGCCGCCGCCCGGGAGCGCGCAGCCCGTGCGCCAGGGCCAGCATGGAGCCGAGCGCGTCCGCATCCGGGCGGACGTGGCAGGCCAGGCAGACCTCGTCCGCCCCGGCTAGCAGGGACGCTACTTTGGCCTGCGCCGCGGCGAGCTCAGTCACGCCGCAGAGTATCCCGCGCCGTGATCACGGGCGGCACGGGTTCCGCCGAGAAGAGCGCTAAGCGTCAGCATCGGCGGCGTCCGCGCTCCCCGGCGGTTCCCGGTACGGGTCCGGGTCACCGGCGGGCACCGCGCCTTCGCGCACGCTGGCCAGCCGGGCGTCCGCCTCGCGCGCCTGGGCCACCAGGTCCTCCATCCGCCGCGCCCCCTCCGGGAGGGTGTCCGGCACGAACGTGATGGACGGCGTGTGCTTGAGCCCGGTCTGCCGGCCGACCTCGGACCGGATCACCCCGGTCGCACTGGCCAGCCCGGCCGCGCTGGCCGCGCGCTCCTCGGCTGACCCGTACACGGTGTAGAAGACGGTCGCCTCGCGCAGGTCCCCGGTGAGCCGGGCCTCGGTCACCGTGACGAAGCCGAGCCGCGGATCCTTGATCCGGTATTCCAGCATTTCCGCCACGATCTGGGCGATCCGGTCGGCGAGCTTCCGTGCCCGGGCGTGATCCACCATGGCTCGCTCACTCCTCCTCGGTCAGCAGCCGCTGCCGCGCGGACAGCAGCTCGATGTCGGGGCGCGCCGCCACCAGGCGCTCGCAGGCCGCGAGCACCTCGACCGCATGCGCGGCCGTCGAGGACACTATCGCTACCCCGATCTCGGCCCGGCGATGCAGGCCGGCGTACCCGGTCTCGGCCACCGAGACACCCGGATGGCGGCGGCGGACCTCGGCGACCACCGAGGCCACCGCCGACCTCTTCTGCTTCAGCGACCGCACGTCGCCGAGCAGCACATCCAGGGTCAGTGCACCCACGTACATCGGGTTCGGTTAGCTAGCGGCGTCCTACTCCCGTGGCTTCTCGCGCATCTCGAACGTCTCGATGACGTCCTCGACCCGGATGTCGTTGTAGCCGACCCCGATACCGCACTCATAGCCCTCGCGGACCTCGGTCACGTCGTCCTTGAACCGGCGCAGTGACTCCACGGTCAGGTTGTCCGAGATGACCACGCCGTCCCGGATCACCCGGGCCTTGCTGCCCCGGTTGATCGTGCCGGAGCGGACCAGGCGAGCCGGCCACGTTGCCGACCCGGGGCACCCGGAAGACCTCGCGAACCTCGGCCGTACCGAGCTGGGCCTCCTCGAACTCGGGCTTGAGCATGCCCTTGAGGGCCGCCTCGACCTCCTCGATCGCCTGGTAGATGACCGAGTAGTAGCGGATGTCCACCCCCTCGCGCTGGGCCAGTTCCCCGGCCCGGCCGGCCGGACGGACGTTGAAGCCCACGATCACCGCCTCGGAGGCGATGGCCAGGTTCACGTCGTCCTGGGTGATGGCACCGACCCCGCGGCCGATGACCCGCAGGCTGACCTCCTCGCCGACATCGATCTTGAGCAGCGCGTCCTCCAGGGCCTCCACCGACCCGGACACGTCGCCCTTGATGATGAGCAGCAACTCTTCCCGCTCGCCGGACTTGAGCGCGGTCTCCAGGTCCTCCAGGGTGACCCGGGGCCGCCGCTGGGCGAACATGGCGTTGCGCTCCCTGGCCTCCCGGCGCTCGGCGATCTGCCGGGCCACCCGGTCGTCGCTGACCACCAGGAAGCTGTCGCCGGCGTCCGGGACCGCGGTCAGGCCGAGCACCTGCACCGGGCGGGACGGTGGCGCGTCGGGCACCGGCGCGCCGTTCTCGTCGAGCAGCGCGCGGACCCGGCCGAACGCCTCGCCTGCCACGATGGAGTCGCCGACGTGCAGCGTGCCGCGCTGCACCAGGACCGTCGCCACCGGGCCGCGGCCGCGGTCCAGGTGCGCCTCGATGGCCACGCCCTGGCCCTGCTGATCCGGGTTGGCCCGCAAATCGAGCTCGGCGTCCGCGGTCAGCACGACCGCCTCGAGCAGGTCCTCGATGCCGGTGCGGTTCCGGGCCGACACGTCCACGAACAGCGTGGTGCCACCGAACTCCTCGGCGACCAGGCCGTACTCGGTGAGCTGGGAGCGCACCCGGGCCGGGTCCGCACCCTCCTTGTCGATCTTGTTCACCGCGACCACGATCGGCACGCCGGCCGCCTGGGCATGGTTCAGCGCCTCGGTGGTCTGCGGCTTCACGCCGTCATCCGCCGCGACCACGAGCACCACCAGGTCGGTGGTTTCCGCGCCGCGCGCCCGCATCGCGGTGAACGCCTCGTGACCCGGGGTGTCGATGAACGTGATCTTCCGTTCCTGGCCGTCCACCTCGGTGGTGACCTGGTAGGCGCCGATGTGCTGGGTGATGCCACCGGCCTCGCGGGCCGCCACGTTGCTGTCCCGGATCGCGTCCAGCAGCTTGGTCTTGCCGTGGTTGACATGGCCCATCACGGTGATCACTGGCGGCCTGGGGACCAGAGCTTCCTCGCCGCCCTCGTCCTCGCCGAACTCGATGTCGAACGACTCCAGCAGCTCCCGGTCCTCTTCCTCCGGGGAGACCACCTGGACGTTGTAGTTGAGCTCGGCGCCGAGCAGCTGCAGCGTCTCGTCGTTCACCGACTGGGTGGCCGTCACCATCTCGCCCAGGTGGAACAGCACCTGGACCAGCGAGGCCGGGTTCACCCCGATCTTGTCCGCGAAATCGCTCAGCGAGGCACCCCGGGACAGCCGGATGACCTGGCCATTGCCGCGCGGGATCTGCACCCCGCCGATGGCCGGCGCCTGCATGTTGTCGAACTCCTGGCGGCGCTGCTTGCGTGACTTGCGCCGCTGGGACGGACGGCCACCGGGGCGGCCGAACGCGCCCTGGGTGCCGCTGCGGCCACGGCCACCGCCGCCACCGGGACGGCCACCGCCGCCACCCAGGCCAGGACGGGGACCAGCGCCGCCGCCACCGCCGGGCCGGGACGCGCCCGCACCGGGGCCACCACGGCCACCGCCGGGACGGCCCGCGCCGGCGCCGCCGCCGGGCCCACCACGGCCGGGACCGCCGCCGGGGCCACCTGGGCCACGGCGCGGGCCGCGGCGGCATGTTGCTCGGGCTGGGCCGCGGGCCACCGGGCCGGGCCATGTCAGCCGGGCTGGGGCGGCCAGGACCGCGCGAGCCAGGTGGCCGCGGCGAGCCAGGCCGGGGGCCACCCTGACCAGGCGCCGCGGGGGCGCCAGGGCCACCTGGGCCAGCCTGGCCGGGGCGCGGTGCGTTCGCGTGGCGCGGAGCCCATGCCGGACGCGACCGGGGCGAACGGGTTGTTGCCCGGGCGGGGCCCGGGACGGGGGCCGCGACGGTAACCAGGCCGGGGCGAGGCTGGCCGCGGGCCACCCTGACCCGGGCCGGCCTGGCCGGAACCGCCCTGGCCGGAACCGCCCTGCCCGGGACCGGGCCGCGGGGCGGCCGGCCGCGGGCCGGGCACCGGGCCACGCTGCGGCGGCGCAGCCGGGCTGGCCGGCGCGGCGCCGGTGGGCACCGGCGGAACCGGGACGCGCGGCACCGGGCCAGCCGGGCGCGGGGCCCCGGAGCGGGGTCCCTGGCTGGCTGATGGGCCTGATGCTGGGGTGGCCGACGGGCTGGCCGCCGGCCGGGGCCGCCGCCTGCGGGCCAGCGCCAGCCGACGGGCTGGGGGGCGCCGCCGGGGCCTGCGGCCGGGCTGGCCCGGGCCGCGGCGCGGGACGGCTGCCATTGCCGTCTGCCGCCTGGCCGGCCGGGCCGGCCCAGGCTGGCCCTGCGGCCGCCTGCCCTGGGTCTTCTGGCCCTGGCCGCCGAACTCATCCTTAAGCCTGCGAACTACGGGCGCCTCGATCGTGGAGGACGCCGAACGGACGAACTCGCCCATTTCCTGGAGCTTGGCCATCACGGCCTTGCTCTCTACCCCGAACTCTTTCGCGAGTTCGTATACCCGGACCTTCGCCACTGCGCTCCCTCTGTTGGCCCGGCTCCTCCGGGCCATCGTGGCCGATCCGGGGCAGCGCGTGCTCCGGACGGCCTCAGTTTCGGGTTCTCATCGCCGCGTTCTCATCGCGCGCTCATCACAACTGATCCCGCTTTCCCGGCACTGCTGCCGTTCCTTCCGACCTGCCTGTCCGGCCTGCTGGCTCGTCCTGCTCAGCCAGGTAGCCCGCGAGCCTGCCGGTGCCCAACGGGGCCGGCCTGCGCAGCGCCCGCGAGAGTGCCCTGCGGCGCTGTGCCAGCTCGAAGCATTCCTGGCTGGGATGCAGATACGCGCCCCGGCCGGGCAGCCGCGCTTGCGGGTCAGGCACGATATCGCCCCCGGCCGCCACCAAACGCAGCAAGTCAGACTTAGCCGCACGAGCCCTGCAGCCTACACAGGTGCGAACCGCAGGCGCGGGCCGCACCGGCCCCAGGGACCGACTGGCCATGGTCTAGGTAAGCTTACCTCGTCGGCGCGTCGGCGACACCGCGCCCGGTCCCGGCCGCGCCCGCCGGGCGCTCCGATTCCGCCGTGCCGGGCTGCCCGCCGGGGTCGTCACCTGGGGCCGGCGCATCGCCCGGGTTGTCCGGCTGAATGTCGATCTTCCATCCGGTCAGCCGCGCGGCGAGACGGGCGTTCTGCCCCTCTTTGCCGATGGCCAGCGAGAGCTGGTAGTCGGGCACGATCACCTGGGCGATCCTGGCCTGCGGATCCACCACGTTGACCCGCAGCACGCGGGCCGGGGACAGCGCGTTGGCCACGAACTGGGCCGACTCTTCGGAGAAGTCCACGATGTCGATCTTCTCGCCGTGCAGTTCGGTCATCACGTTCCGGACCCGGCTGCCCATCGGCCCGATGCACGCGCCCTTGGCGTTCACCCCGGGCTGATGCGAGCTGACCGCGATCTTGGTCCGGTGGCCGGCCTTCCCGGGCGATGGCCACGATGTCCACCGCGCCGGAGGCGATCTCCGGCACCTCCAGGGCGAACAGCTTCTTCACCAGGTTGGGGTGGGTGCGGGACAGCGTGATCGACGGGCCACGGTAACCCTTGTGCACGCGCAGCACGTAGCAGCGGAGCCGTTCGCCGTGCGCGTAACGCTCCCCCGGCACCTGCTCGGTCGGCGGCAGGATGGCTTCGATCTTGCCCAGGTCAACCAGCACCGCCCTGGGATCCTTGCCCTGCTGGATGACCCCGGCCACGATGTCGCCCTCGCGGCCGGCGTACTCGCCGAAAGTCAGTTCATCCTCGGCGTCACGCAGCCGTTGCAGGATCACCTGGCGGGCGGTGGTCGCGGCGATACGGCCGAAACCGTCCGGCGTGTCGTCGTATTCCCGGGCCGGCCCGCCTTCCGCGCCGGGCTCGCGTGGCCCACACCGTGACGTGCCCGGTCCGCCGGTCGATCTCCACCCGGGCGGTAGGAGCGGCGCCCTCGGTGCGGTGGTAAGCGACCAGCAGGGCATCCTCGATGGCCTTGATGGCCAGCTCCATCGAGATGTCCTTCTCGCTCTCCAGGCTGCGCAGGACGCTCAAGTCAATGTCCATCTGGCTCCCCCTCGTCCCCGGGCCCGGCCGCCGCGCCCGGGCCGCCCGCACCGCCGAACTCCACCTGCACCTGCCCAGCGCCCAGTTCCCGGTAGCCGAAGTCGTGCGGCTTGCCGTCGATGTCCAGGGTCACCCCGTCCGCCCTGGCCTCGAGGACCCGGCCGGTCACCGTGCCCGAGCCGCCTGGCGCGGACGGCGTCAGCGGGACCCGGACCAGCCGGCTCCGGGCGCGCCGCCAGTGCCGCGGCTCGGTCAGCGGCCGGTCCACGCCGGGCGAGCTGACCTCCAGTGTGTACGCGTCCTCGCCCATCACTCCGGAGCTGTCCAGTTCCGCCGACAGCGACCGGCTGAGCAGCGCGATGTCGTCCAGGCTGGGGCCGCCATCGGCGTCCACCACCACGCGGAGCAGGCGGCGCCGGCCGGCCGCGGTCACCCGGACAGACTCCAGGTCGAAGCCCGCGGCGCTGACCACCGGGCTGAGCACCCGGGTCAGCCGCCCGGTGTCAGCCGGACGTGACGGTACGTGACGGGTATCACCACGCATCACGACCTCCTCGTCCGCGACCTGTGCTGTTGTCTGGCGTGATCTAGCCTAACCGGCCCGCGCAGGGGACTCGGCCGGCTCCGCGGCCAGCTTCCGGCATCGCCTTGCCGGGTGGCGCCGCACCGGGCTGGCCGCCAGTGGCCCTACGCTCGGCGGGAGCACCCGGGGACAGGGCGATGGCGGGACCGGCTGGAGGATCGGTGCGGGCAGATCTGAGACGGCGCAGCGTGCTCGCCGCGGCCGGGGCGGTGGTACCGCTGCTGGCCGCCGGGCTGCAAGGGAGTGGGCGGGCTCGGCACCCTGCCCGCGCCCGCGCCCGACGTCGCGGTGCTGCGCGGCGCGATCATCACGGAGCAGGCGCTGATCGCCAGGTACCGGTCGGCCCTGGCCGCGTCGCCGGCGCTGCGGGACACCCTGGAGCCGCTGCTGGGCCAGCATCTGGCCCACCTCGCCGCGCTGCGGTCCCGGCTCGCCGGGCCGACCGGCACGCCGCGGCCGGCCCGGCCCGGCCCGGCCGCGGCCGGGGCCAGCGCGGCCAGCCCGACTCGCCGCGCTGGCCGCGGCGGAACAGGCCGCGGCCAGCGCGCAGCTCAGCCGGCGGGGTGGCCAGTCCGTCGCTGGCCCAATTGCTGGCGAGCATCTCGGCGTCCGAAGCCAGCCACGCCGAGCTGCTGCGCATGCCGCGGAGCGCCCCGTGAGCGCCGTGGAGACACCGTGAGCGCGCGTCCGGCACCGGCCTAGCGAGCCCGGGCCGGCAGGCCCGTGCGAGTGGCCGGTGCCTGGGCTACGCCGGGCGGCGCGAACAGCTGAGGGGACACCGTGAGCGGCCCGGACCCGCTCACCCGGAGCGCGTTGCAGGCGGTGCTGGCCGCGGTGGACGCGGCCAGCTATGGCTACGGGGTGGCTGGCGCGCACCTGCCCACGGCGGGCCGGGCGGCGGCCCAGCGGGACTGGGCCGAGCTGCAGGCGACCCGGGACGCGCTGGTCTCCATGCTGGCCGCCCGCGATGTCCCGGCGCCGGCCGCACGGGACGCCTACCAGCTGCCGTTCCCGGTGCATACCGGGCACGCGGCCGTCTCGCTGGCCGGCTACCTGCAGAACCGGCTGGCCGCCGCCTACCTCGGCCTGGTCGCGCTCGATGATCCGGCGCTGCGGAACTGGGGGGCCCGGCAGGCGCAGGCGTGCGCGGTGCGCGCGACCGGCTGGCTGGACCGGACGGTGGCCTTCCCGGGCTCAGCGCGCAGGCGGTGGGCCCGGTGCGGGTCGACCACGGCGCGCCCGGCGGCCAGTCCCTAGCTGGCGTGCGGGGCGGCCAGCACGTGCGCGATCAGGGCCGCCGCCTGGTCCACGTCGCTGGCCGCCGCGATGCGCTCGGCCCACGACCACCAGAACCACCAGGTGCCGTCCTCGCAGCACCCGGTGTAGATCTCCTCGGCCAGCGCCGGGGCGGCCGGGTTCACCACGCGCAGGCTCGGTACCCGGCCGGCCGGGGTGACCAGGTCGCGGTCATCCCGAACCGGGCCAGGGCCGGCCCGAGCTGGTCCAGCCGGTCGGCACCGGCCTGGTCCTGGCCTCTGCTGGCCTGATCTGGCCTGCGATCTGGGCTGGCCCCATCTGGGCTGGCCTGATCGCGCGGACTCTGGCGGGGACGGGTGCGTGCCCGCTGGGCGCCCATCACCATCTAAATCACCTCTAGTAATCGGGCGATAGCTTAGAGTTCCGAGATCAGGATGACGGTTGCGATTGCGGTTTGCAACATGCATTCAGTATTTCGCCCGTACAGTTGCCCAGGAGACGCATCACCGGAACGGGGGAACTCCGACGGCCACGCAGCAGAGCCCTACCGTCCGGCGCCGCAGGCTGGCGCTGGAGCTGCGCAGGTTCCGTGAAGCGGCGCGGATGACCTGCGAGGACGTTGCCGAGCATCTGGAGTGCTCAACCTCGAAGATCAGCCGGATCGAGACCGGCCGGGTGCGGGTGTCACCCCGGGACGTCCGGGACATGCTGGACCTTTACCGCGTGCCTGAGCCACAGCGGGACAGCCTGGTCCAGCTGGCCCGGGAGTCGCGGCAGAAGGGCTGGTGGCATGCGTACAGCGACGCGATCGAGCCGCGGTTCGCCACCTACATCGGGCTGGAGAGCGCGGCCTCGGAGATCAGGATCTACGAGGTCACCCTCATCCCGGGGCTGCTGCAGACCGAGGACTACGCGCGCGCGGTCATCGCCGCCGGGGCGGTGGACGGCAGCCCGGAGGCGGTGGAGCGCAACGTCGCTTTCCGGATGGCCCGCCAGCCCGCGCTGACCAGCGAGGACCCGCCGCAGCTGTGGGCGGTCCTGGACGAGGCCGCGCTGCGCCGGCAGGTCGGCGGGCCCGGGCTGATGCGGCTCCAGCTCGACCACCTGCTCGACCTGAGCGGCCTGCCGAACGTCGCGATCCAGGTGCTGCCGTTCGGCGCGGGCGCGCATCCGGCGATGGGACGGCCGTTCGTCATCCTGGCCTTCCCGGAGCGGGCCGACCCGGACGTGGTCTACCTGGAGGACCTGACCAGCGCCCTGTACGTGGAGAACGTGGACGAGGTGGACCGGTACAACGTGTTCTTCAACCATCTGCGGGCCACCGCGCTGTCCTTCGAGGAGTCCGCCGCGCTGATCACCTCGGTGCTGAAAGCGCTGTAGCTCAGCCCAGCGCGGCGGGCAGCGGCTCGCTGTGCAGCACGGTGAGCCGGGACACCGCGCGGGTCAGCGCGACGTAGAGCCGGTGCAGGCCGCGCGGCTCGGCGGCCACGATGCGGGCCGGCTCGACGACGATGACGTGGTCGAACTCCAGGCCCTTGGCCAGCGTGACCGGGACCACCAGGAGCCCGCCGTCGCCCGGGTCCGGGTGCCGCCCGTCCAGCACGCGGTGCGCCAGCTGCGCCGCGCCGAGCAGCCCGGACAGCGCCGCGACCTGGTCGTCGGCCGCGATCACCGCGGTGGACCCGGCGGCCTGCTGGGCGGCGGCGCAGGCGGTGGCCAGGGCACCGGGGAGAGCCTGGCTGGTGGCGGGCAGCACGGTCAGCGCGGCTGGGTCCTGGCGCAGCGAGCTGGCCGGCGCCAGGCCGGGGGCCAGCGCGCCGAGTAGCTGGTTGGCGTAGTCGAGGATCTGCCGCGGCACCCGGTAGCCGGTACGCAGCTCGCGCAGGTCCGCGCCGGCCTTGCCGAGGTGGCCGAGCAGCACCGGCCAGCTCTCCGTGGCGGCCGGTGCGGTGCCCTGGGCCAGGTCGCCGAGGACGGTGGCCGAGCCGGTGGCACACCGCCGCCCGACCGCCCGGCATTCCATCGGCGACAGGTCCTGCGCCTCGTCCAGCACCACGTGGGACAGGCTGGGGGTGCGCTCGATCATGTCGCTGGCCTCATCGACCAGCACCGCGTCGGCCAGCGTCCACGGCGCGGTGGCCGGGCCCGCGCGGCGCCCGGCGCCAGGTGATCAGTTCCTGCTCGGCCGGATCCAGCAGGCCCGTCCGCCGCCCCGGCCAGCAGCGCCGGGTCAGCCAGCAGCCGGAGCACCAGCTTCACCGGGTCGGCCTTGGGCCAGATGGCGTCCACCGCCGCGCGCACCGGCCTGCTCCGCCGCACCGCGTCGTGGGTCCGGTCGTCACAGGTCTCCCCGGCCGCCTCCATCCGGGTCAGGATCACGTGCGCGATCCGGTGGCCGAGCATGTCCCGGCCCGCCGCGTACCGCACGCCGCGCTCGCGCAGCTCGGCCACCAGGTCGCCGAGTTCCGCGGCGGGCACCCGCCAGCGCCGTGACCCGCGGGCCAGCAGCACCGGCTCGGCCGGCGCACGCAGCCCGGCCCACAGCGCGCGGCGCAGCACCTCGGCCATCCGGGTGTCCCCCTTGACCCGGGCCGCCGCGGCCGAGTCGGTGGCCCGGACCGGAACCCGGGCCAGCAGGTCGGCCAGCGTCGTCTGGCTGACGTTCAGCTCGCCCAGCGCGGGCAGCACATTGCGGATGTAGGACAGGAAGGCCCGGTTCGGCCCGATGACCAGCACGCCGCCCCGGGTCATCTTGCCCGGGTAGGCGTACAGCAGGTAGGCCACCCGGTGCAGGCCGACCGCGGTCTTGCCGGTGCCCGGCGCGCCCTGCACGCACAGCGTCTGGTCCGCGGCCGCCCGGACGATGTCGTCCTGGTCCGGCTGGATGGTGGCCACGATGTCCCGCATCGGCCCGGACCGCGGCCGCTCGATCTCCTCGATCAGGATCTGGCTCACCGCCGCCCGCCGGGCCGCCGGCTGGGTCGCCGGCCGCCGGGCGGCACCCGGGCCGGTGAACGTCTCGTCCTCGTGCGCGGTGAGCGCCCCGCCCGCGAAGCCGAACCGGCGGCGCAGGCCCAGCCCCATCGGCTCGGCCGGGCTGGCCCGGTAGAAGGCCCGGGACACCGGGGCCCGCCAGTCCACCACGACCGGCGGCCCGCCGGGTCATGCACGTGCCGCCGTCCGACGTGGAACCGGTCCCCGGCGTACTCACCGGCCTCGTAGTCGACCCGGCCGAAGAACAGCGGCGTGTCCGGCAGGTCGCTGAGCGCCTCGACGCGCCGGTACAGGTCGGCCTTGAGGTACTCCTCGGATACCGGGTCGCCGCCCAGCGCGCGGAGGGACAGCACGTCCTCGCGCATCAGCCGGAGGAACTCCCGGGCCTGGGCCAGGTGCGCCCGCTCGGCCGCCAGCACCGGGTCAGCCAGCAGCGGGTCAGCTGGCACCGGGTCAGCTAGCAGCGGGTCAGCTGGCACCGGGTCAGCTAGCAGCGGGTCAGCTGGCACCGGGTCAGCTGGCACTGGGCCGCGCCGGGGTCAGGGTCAGTGGTTTCGTCTGGCTGCGGGTGGTGCTGGGTCCCGCTGGCCGAGGGCATGGCTCATCACCTCGATGGCGTCAGGGATAGGCACAAGAGCCAAGAGCTTACCCAACGCGCTAATCCTGGTCACCTGGTTTTGCCGGGGCGGTGGCGGCGCCAGCTGGATCTGCCGGGCCGGTGGCGGCGGTGGCGCCGGCCCGGACGTCGAAGCGCCGGGGCATGAGCAGCAGCACCGCGCCGATGGTCAGCGCGGCCACCACGGTCAGCGCGGCGTACACGTGGCTGGTGGCGGTGGCGATGGCCGCCTTCAGGTAGCTGTCCGCGGCCGCGCCGAGCGCCCGCGGCCGGGCCAGCGCCGCGGCGATCCCGGAGACCTGGCCCGGCAGCCGGTGCCGCACCGCGCCGGGCGCCTGGCGCAGGCTGCTGGCCAGCGCGGCGTTGAAGATCGCCCCGAAGATGGCCGCGCCCAGGCTCTGGCCCAGGTACCGGGAGAACATGACGGTGCCGGTGACCACGCCGCGCTCCCCCCAGCTGACCGTGGACTGCGGGCCGACGATCGAGGCCACCGAGAGCAGGCCGAGGCCGGCCCCGAGCAGGAACGTCTCGGCCACCGGCTGCCACAGCGGCGCGGGATCCGGCGCGAGCAGGAAGGCGGCCACCGAGACCAGGCAGATGACGGCGCCGGTGAGCTGGGTGTCGCGGAACCCCACGCGGAGGAACAGCTTGGCCGACAGGGCCGAGGCGAGCGGCCAGCCGATGCTCATCGTGCCCAGCACCGCACCCGCCGCGACCGCGCCCAGGCCGAGCACGGCCTGGCCGTAGGTGGGCAGGAACGTGGTGGGCCCGATCACCAGCAGGCCAAGGCCCAGGGCGGCCAGGGCCGAGCCGCTGAGCACCCGGCGGCGCCAGAACCACGGCGGCATGATCGGCTCCGCGGCGTGCCGCTCGGCCAGCACCGCGGCGGCGGCCGCCGCCGCCGCGACCGCGAACACCGCGACACTCGGCGCTGACCACCAGGGCCAGGCCACGCCCCCCTGGACCAGGCCGAAGATGAGCGCCCCAGCGGCCACGAAGATGGCCGCCGCCCCGGCCACGTCGATCTGGTGCCGGGTCCGCTGCACGTTCTCGTGCAGGTGGCGGGCCAGCAGCGCGACGGCGGCCGCGCCGACCGGCAGGTTGATCAGGAAGATCCAGCGCCACGAGGCGTACTGGGCCAGGCTGCCGCCGAGCACCGGGCCGATCACCGCGGAGATGCCCCACACGCTGGACAGCCAGCCCTGCACCCGGCCCCGTTCGGCCAGGTCATAGAGGTCGCCGGCCAGTGTGTTCACGGTGGCCTGCACCCCGCCCGCGCCGATGCCCTGCAGCCCGCGGAAGGCGATCAGGCTGAGCATGCTCCAGGACGACGCACATAGCGCCGAGCCGGCCAGGAAGATGATCGTGCCGGCGATCAGCACCGGCTTACGGCCCCACTGGTCGGCCAGCCGCCCCTGCACCGGGATGGTCACCGTCTGGGTCAGCAGATAGCTGGAGAACACCCAGCTGAACAGGGAGAACCCGCCGATATCCCGGACCACCTGGGGGATCGCGGTGGCCACGATGGTGTTGTCCATGGCGGCCAGGGCCATCGCGGTCATCAGTGCGATCAGCACCGGGCCGCGGCGGACGGGACGGAGTTGGGGCGTGCTGGGATGACTGGGCGGGCGCGGTCATTTACCGCCAGCCTATGACAGGCGGGATCGTCAGCGGCGGGCCCGGCCACGGCGGGCCAGCGCGTCCGCGCTCACCGCGGCCATCAGCACCAGGGCGAAGATCAGGTCCTGCGCGGCCGCGCTCATCCCGAGCAGGTAGATGCCGTTGTAGATGGCGGCGATGACGATGCCGCCGAGTACCCCGTCGAGGGGCTTGCCCCGGCCGCCGAACAGGCTGGTCCCGCCGATCACCGCGGCGGCCACCGCGTACAGCACCAGGGTGGCGCCGTCGATGCTGGACGATACCGAGCGCAGCTCCGAGGCGTAGATGATGCCGGCCACCCCGGCGGTCAGGCCGGCCAGGGCGAACGCCACCGTCCTGATCCGGGCGATGCTGACCCCGGCCCGCCGGGCCGCCTCGGCGTTGCTGCCGATCGCGTGCACGTCGCGGCCGAAGCGGGTCCGGTTCAGCAGGAACGACCAGGTGACCAGCACACCCAGGACGATCAGGATGACCCACGGCACGCCGCGGACCGGGCTGAGCACGCCGCGGTTGATGCTGCACACGGTGACCACCGCGACGCCCGCGACCGCGGCCACACCGATCTTGGCCACGGTGAGGCTGACCGGCGGCCCGGTCGGCCCGCCACGGCGGCGCTCCGCGTCGCGGCGGATGGTCAGCGCGGCGAACAGGCCGACGAAGACCACCATGAGCAGCCAGCCGGCCACCGGGGTGAGGTAGCCGTTGGCCAGGTCGTTGATGACGTTGCTCGGGATGGGCAGGGTGCCGCCGGAGCCGAGGATCCAGAGCAGCACACCCTCGCAGGCGAGCAGGCCGGCCAGGGTGACCACGAACGATGGCAGCCGGAGCCGGGAGATCAGGGTGCCCTGCAGCGCGCCGATCGCGGTGGTGACGGCCAGCGCCGCGGCGATGGCGGCCCACCACGGCCAGTTCCGCGGCCCGGCCAGCAGTTCGGCGGCCACCACGCCGCCCAGCCCGGACACGAAGCCGATGGACAGGTCGATGTCGCCGAGCAGCAGCGCGAACACCTCGCCCATGCCGAGCAGCATGAACACCGCACCCTGGACGAGCAGATCGGTCAGGTTCACCGGAGACAGGAAGTGGCTGTTCAGCGACTGGAAGATGGCCCCGATGACGGCCAGGCCAATGATCACGGACAGCGCGCCGCTCTCGCCCGGCGCGAGGTAGCCGCGGAAGCTGCGCCGCGAGATGGCCGGCTGGCTGGTCACCGTGCTGGGCAGGCTGACATCCATCCTGGTCACCGCGTCACCCCTGGATTCCGGCGCGGCGGCAGGCGGCCCGCAGTTGGCCCGCGCACAGCTGGGACACCTGGACGAACCTGTCCCGGACCACCGTGGCCGCCATGTTGCCGGTGGTCACCCAGACCGGCTTGAGCAGCACGGACGGCACCTCGACATGATCTTGCGGGTCATAGGTCCGCGCGTTGACCAGGCTGGCCGGCGGGGTCAGCCCGGCTCGCAAGTAGAGTGCCAGCGCCGCGGCCGCCTGCGCCTCGGTGTAGATCGGCTTGTACACGGTGCCGCACTGGTAACCGGCCAGGATGTTCTGCAGGCCGGATGGGGTGGCGTCCTGACCGGTGGTCGGGAACGTGCGCGGCGGGGTGTTCAGCGTCTTGAGGTAGGAGATGACCGCGCTGGCCGTGTCGTCGTTGGGGGTGAGCACGGCAGTGATCCTGTTGTTCGCGGTGTACTGCTCCTCGAACGTGGTCTGCGCGGTGGTCGGATCCCAGGAGCCCGGCGGCTGCCCGGCGCTGAGATACCGGCCCGAGGCGAAATACGGCTGCAGCACGCCGTCGTAGCCGCTGCGCGAACAGGGTGGCGTTGTTGTCCGTGGCCGCGCCGCGCATCACCAGCACGTCCGGCTTGCGCACATGCCAGGCCCGGATGCAGGACACCAGCCCGCGGGCCATCAGCGCGCCCACCGCGACGTTGTCGAAGCTGACGTAATAACCCCGTTTCCCGCCGAGCGTCATCCGGTCGTAGTCGATCACCTTGACGCCGAGCGAGGCGGCCGCGGACTCGATGGACGCACCCACCCCGGAGTCGATCGGGTCAAGCAGCAGCACGGTGGCGCCCTGGGTCATGTCCGACTGGGCCTGCGCCTGCTCGGTGGCGTCGCTGCCCTGCGCGTTGGTGATGATGAACTGGCTGCGGCCCAGCCCGGCCGCCTGCAAGGCCCGGGCCAGGTCCGGCGCGTCGAACTCGGTGTACCGGGGCGAGGTGGTGGTGTCCGGCAGCAGCACCCCGATCTTGCCGGTGCCGATCCGGCTCAGCCCGGCCAGCTTGCGCATCACCGAGAAGTCGTTGCCGAATGCGGCGGCGGACACCGATGGGATCACCGAGCCGAGCGCGGCCGCGGACCGGGACTGGACCGGCTTGCCGCACGCGGTCAGCCCGGCCGCCGCCGCGATCGCGGCGAGCAGCCCCGAGGCGAGACGGCGGGGCGCGGTCATGCCGTGGCGAACCGGTAGCCCGACCGCGGCTCGGTGATGAACAGCGGCTCGTCGCCGGCCTTCTCCAGCTTGGCCCGCAGCCGCCCGACATAGACCCGGGTGTACTCGGTCTGCGTCTCGTAGCCCGGTCCCCATACCCGGCGCAGCAGCGTGGCGTGGGTGAGCAGTTCGCCCGGGCTGATCGCGAACTGGCGGAGCAGCGCGAACTCGGTGGGCGTGAGGTGGACCAGGGTGCCGTCCTTGGTCACCCGGCGGCGCTCCAGGTCGATCTCCACGTCGCCGATCCGCACCACGCTCGGCTCCGGGCGGCCGTCCGGCGACGGCTTGCTGCGGCGCAGCGTGGCGTTGATCCGGGCGAGCAGTTCCTCGATGCCGAACGGCTTGGTCATGTAGTCGTCGGCACCGAGGTTGAGCGCGCGCACCTTGTCCGTCTCCGCGCGCCGGGCGGACAGCACGATGATGCCCACCCCGGATTGCTCGCGGATCTCGCGGCACAGCTCGAACCCGTCCCGGCCGGGCAGCATCAGGTCGAGCAGCACCACGTCGAGCGCCCGCTCGGCCAGGATCTCGCTGACCCCGCCGCCATCCTTGGACACGATCACGTCATGGCCGCGGGCGGACAGGTTGGACCGGACCAGGTCAACGATGTTCTGGTCGTCCTCCACGATCAAGACGACCGTCTTGTCAGCCACCACGGTGTTCCTCCGGTTCCTCCACAACGCTCCAGGATGCGCCGGCGGGCTCGGCCGCGGAGCCCGGTGGCGGATCTGCCCGCAGCGAGACCAGGAAGGCTGCCCCGGGCTGCGCGGGCTGCACGACCAGAGTGCCGCCGTGCGCCTCGACGATGCCGCGGGCGATGGGCAGTCCCAGCCCGGTGCCCGCGACGTCGGTGGTGCCGCGGACCCGCGGTTCGAAGATCTTCTCGGCCAGTCCCGCCGGGATGCCCGGGCCGTAGTCCCGGATCTCCACCTCGGCCCAGCCCGGGGCACCGGCCCGCACGGTCACGTCGGTGCCACCGGGTGAGGCGCCGTGGCTGGCCGCGTTCTCCAGCAGGTTGACGAAGACCTGCTCGAGCCGGTCGTGATCGGCCCAGACCGGCTCCACCCCGGTCTCCAGGTGGATGCGGGCCGGCCGCTTGCCGGACAGGCAGCTGGCCGCCGCGCCGACGACCAGCGGCAGCTCACACCAGTCCCGCTGCAGCCGCAGCACGCCCGACTCGATCGCGGTCGAGTCCAGCAGGTCGCCGACCAGGCGTTCCATCCGCGCCGACTCGGCCGCGATGGAGCCGAGGAAGCGCCGGGTGGACTCCGCGTTCCAGGTCAGGTCGGGCTGGCACAGGGTGGACGCATAACCGTGGATGGCGGTCAGCGGGGTGCGCAGCTCATGGCTGAGCGAGGACAGCATGTCCCGCTGGATGCTCTGCGACCGGCGCAGCGCGGCCGCCTCGCGCTGCGCGGTCTCCAGCGACTCCCGCTCCAGCGCCAGGGCGAGCGACCGGCTCGCGTCGTCCAGCAGTTCCAGCGCGTCCTCGGTGACCGCCTTGCCCGGGCTCCAGCAGGCGACCAGCACGCCGCGCTGGCCGGGCAGCCGCAGCGAGCGGGCGGCCAGCCCGGGCTCGATCAGCCGGGCCGGCACGTCGCCGGCCGCGCCGAGCACCGCCCCGGCCGCCTCGTGCAGCCGGGGCAGCACCGCCGCGGTGAGCCCGGGATCGCCGGCCGCGGGCCGGCTGGCGGCCAGCCCGGCAGGCCGGTGCGCGATACACCGGCACTCCAGGGCCGCGCCGTCGGTCCCGATCACCGCCGCGCTGTCCGCGCCCAGCCCGGCCAGCAGGGCGAGCAGGGAGATCTCCAGGCCGCCCTGCACCCGTTCCGGGCAGGCCAGCGTTTCCAGCAGGCCGCGCAGCGATTCGAGCACCCGGTTGCGCCGGGACACCTCGGTGAGCAGCCGCTCCCGCTCGATGGCCGACGCGGCGTAGTTCAGGTAGATGGTGGCCAGTTCCAGCCGCTCCGGGGCCGGGTTGCCGGCCGAGGCGGCGTACCCGGAGACAGTGCCGAGCACCCCGTTGCTGCCCACGATGGGCGCGGCCCAGGCGCTGCGGATGCCCGCCGCGGCCGCGGCGGCCGTGCCGGCCTGCCAGGCCGACCGGGCCTGCAGATCATCCACCACGACCACGGTGCCGTCCGCCGCGGCCAGCCCGGCCGGGCCGCCGTCCGGGCCGACCGGCAGCGCGGCGTTCACCGTCAGCAGTTCGGTGGGCAGGCCGGTGGCGGCCATCCGGCGCAGCACCGGCTGCTCGCCGGTGGTCTCCAGCAGGTGCACGCACAGCATGTCCTGGTCCAGCGCGCCCGCCATGGCCGAGACGATCAGCGGCAGCGAGGCGGCCGGCTCGGCTTCGGCGAGCTGGTCGGCCAGGCTCTGCAGCCGCCGGATCTGGCGGCTGGCGATGGAGTCCACCTCCACGCCGGACATCAGCGCGACGACGTCGCTGCGCTGCACCTCGACCGGGGAGACGTCGGCCACCGCGCGGCCGTCACGCAGCACGATGATCCGGTCGGCCAGCGCGAACACCTGTTCCAGGTCATGCGAGGCGAGCAGCACGCTGGCGCCTGCCTCGCGGGTCTCCCGCAGGATCGACTCGACCAGCGCGGTCTCCGCCACGCCGAGCGACGCGGTCGGCTCGTCCATCACCAGCAGCCGCGGCGGGGTGAGCAGCGCCCGGGCCAGCGCGACCAGTTGCCGCTGGCCGCGGGACAGCACCCGCAGCGGGACGTCCAGGTGCAGGTCGTGCGCGCCCACCCGGCGCAGCACGGCGGCGGCCTCCTCGCGCATCGCGCCCTCGGAGATCACCCAGCGGCCGGGCCGGCCAAGGAAGATGTTGGCCACCGCGTCGAGGTCGTCGCACAGGCCGTGCTCCTGCCACACGGTCTCCACCCCGGCCCGGCGCACCAGGGCGGGCCGGGCGGGCATCGGCCGCCCGGCGAACAGGACCTCGCCGGCGTCGGCGTCGAGGACGCCGGCGAGGGTGCCGATCAGCGTCGATTTCCCGGCCCCGTTGCCGCCGGCCACCGCGACGATCTCGCCGTGGCCGACCTGCAGGCTCACCTCACGCAGCACGGTGAGCGGCCCGAACGTCTTGGTCAGCCCGCGGACGTCGAGCAGCTCGGCGCCGCGGACCGGGGCCGCCGCACGGCCGGCCCGCTCCGCTGCTCGGCCGGACCAGCTCACCAGTGTCTCCGTCACTACCCGGGGGTCTTTACCACGCGCTTGTTACCGCACGGTTATCGCACGGGGAATACAGCGGTTACTGCGGCGTAGCCTAACCGGGCCGGCTGACCTCAGCCAGAGCTGACGGCGACTGGCCTCAGGCCGGGGTGACGACGTACTGCCGGAGGCACAGGTCGTAGAACGTCACCGGGCCGCGCGGCCCGGGCACGTGGTCCACGTTGATCCCGGTCTCCGGCACCCCACGCAGCTTGAAGCCATCCAGCAGCCGGGTACTGGCGTTCCAGAACGCGCCGGTCCCCCGGTAGGCGGCGAGGAACTCCGCCGCGGCCGCCGGGTCGGCGGTGACGATGCTGGCCGCCAGCCCGGAGGTGCACTCGTTGGCCAGGCCAGCCGCCGCCGCCGGGCCATCCGCCGGGGCGATGGTCACGAGTCGCCTCGTGCCCGCTGTCCAGTGCCCACTCGTGGCCGAGCGGATGGGCGTGTGGCGGCAGCGACGGCGTCACGCCCAGGCCGCGGACCGCCTCGCCAGCACCCCGGGCAGCCGCTGGTCCCACACGTCCGAGCAGATGAGCAGCAGGTTCAGCCGGTTGCACACGCCCAGCCGGTCCAGGCTCGCGGTGATCAGCTCGATGCCCAGCGCCGGGTCGGCCGCCCGGTCCAGGTACAGCACGCCACCGCCGTCCGCATGGGCCAGCGTGCGCACCCCGCCGCCGCGGCCGCGGCGGCCAGGGTGCGCGTGGTCTCCCCGCTGCCGCGCAGGATGACCAGCGGGATCAGCCCGGGCTGGCGGACCAGCTCGACCGCGGCCTCCCGGTCAGCCGAGCGGACCAGCTGGACCGCGCCGGGGTCGAGCCCGGCGCGCGGCCACCGCGGGCGCGATCACCTCGTCGGCCAGCGCGGCGGCCGACCGCAGCGCGGCCCCGCCGGTGCGCAGCACTCCGGCGTTGCGCGACTTGAGCAGCTGGGAGGCGATGTCGATGGTCACGTTGGGCCGGGCCTCGAAGTTCGCGCCGATCACCCCGACCGGCACCCGGCGCTCGGTGAGCCGCAGCCCGCCGGGCAGCTGCCGCACCGGCTGGCTGTCCGGCGGGAATGGCGCCTCGGCCAGCAGCCCGAGCTGCCGGGCCATGTCCTGCAGCCGGGACGGATCGAGGCGCAGCCGGTCCAGCAGCCCGCGGCCCAGCCCAGCCTGCGCACCCTCGGCCATGTCGGCGGCGTTGGCCGCGAGGATCTCCCCGGCCCGCTCGGTGAGCAGCGCGGCCATACCGCGCAGCGCGGCGTCGATGACCGCGTCGGGGGCCCCGGCCAGCGAGCGGCCGCGGCGGCGGCCGCTTCGCCGCAGGCAATCACTGCTTTCTGTGCGTCAGCCACGAAGCGAGCCTATTACTTCTGCTTATCGTCCCAGGACCAGTGGAAGCCGACCACGGAACGCTCCAGCGACCGGAGGTAGCGGTGCACCGAATGCTGGCTGTCCGGGACGACCAGCTCCTGGTCCAGCACGCCGCCTTCCATCCCGTCCCACACCGCCCACCAGACCGCGGCGGGCAGCTGGTCGGGGTGGAACTGGATGCGCATGTCGAAGTTCTCCAGGGTGGCCATGACCGCGCGGCGGTACTGGTCCTCCCCGGGGCCGGCCGGGTCCCCGTTGTACTCATAGGAGGTCCAGTACTCCAGGGTGAGCGTCTCGCCCAGGCTGAGCGTGCGGGTCAGCGGGATATCGGTCGCGTAAATGATGCCGATCCGGCGGAACGGCCCGGGCGGCCCGGCGCAGCCCTGGCCCAGTTCCAGGCTTACCGCGTTGGTGTCATACAGATAGGGAATGGCGTCCAGGCCGTCCACAATGGCCTCGACCACCTGCAGCGTCCGGGTCCGGGCCAGCCTCCGGTCGGCGCCGACGTAGGCGTGGTCGTGCAGCGACACCGTCTGGTGCCGCCGCGGGCCAAGCTCGCTGACCACCTGGGCTACCGCCCGGGAGCGCATCGCCCGCGGCCCGGCCAGCACGGTGATCCGGCCACTGCCCCGCCATAGCCGCCACAGCCGGTCCTCCTCCTGCGGCGAGAAGCCGAACGCCGCCACGAACAGGGCCAGCGTGGAACGGCTCAGCACCCGCCCGGACAAGGCCCGGCCCACGGTGTCCTTGAGCTGCCGGGCGAGCACGTCGGAACTGCCCGTGGCGCGCGGGGCATTCCACAGGTGATGCGCGAGCACATTGGCTACCGCGAGGTGGTTGATCGCGCCAGGCCGGGTGCGTTCCGCGCGCGACTCCCACAATTGCCGGTACCGGCCCGGGCGCAGCAGTAATTCGCGCAGGTAGCGGCCGGCGGCCTGGCGGCCGGCGGCGAGCTGCGGCTCAGTCACAAGTTGGCCCAATCAACTCATTGCGAACTTACTGCGACTTACCCGATCTAGCCTATGACGCAGATCTCGCCGGGGGGGCATGGGCTACGGGCGAGACGGCGACAGGGGGACCGGGGGGCGGGCTGCCGCAGGCGGATCCGCCCCCCTGCCGCCGCGCCCGGTGGCTCAGAACAGCACCGAGGCCAGCGTGGCCCGTTCGGTGAAGCCAACTTTCTGGTAGACCGCCCGGGCGGGCGCGTTGAAGTCGTTCACGTACAGCGAGACCACCGGCGCGATCGAGCGCAGCGCCTCCTGGACCACCGCCGCCATCCCGGCCACGGCCAGGCCGCGGCCGCGCAGGTCGGGCCGGACCCAGACGCCCTGCACCTGGCAGGCGTACGGGGTGACGGCGCCGATCTCCGCCTTGAACATCACCCGGCCGTCCTCGATCCGGGCGAACGCCCGGCCCAGCGCGATGAGCTCGGCCACCCGGGCCCGGTAGGCGGCGCCGCCGTCAGGGCCGAGCGGTGACACCCCGACCTCCTCGGTGAACATGGCCACCGAGGCGGGCAGCAGCACGTCCAGCTCTTCCGGCCGGACCCGGCGCAGCAGCGGGTCAGCAGCGGCGTGCGGCGGCCCGGAAATGGCCATCACCGGCTGGCTGTCCCGGATCTCCCGCGGCTCGCCCCAGTACGGCCGGAGCAGTTGCCACATCTGGGCGACCGCCTCGGCGGGGCCCACGATGGACGAGCACCGCCTGCCCTGCATCCGGGCGCGGCTGGCGAACGCGGCCGCGGCGGCCTGGGTGGCCGCCACCGGGACCAGGTTGGCGCCCGCGTAGCAGGCCGAGGTCAGCTTGCCGCCGGGCAGGTAACCCCACATCTGGCCGCCCAGCCGGACCGGGTCGAGGCCAGCCTCGCGGACCCGGGAACTCACGAAGACGTTCACCACCGGGTCACGGTCGCACAGCCCGAGCACATCGCCGAGGTCGCGGTCGTTCAGCAGGCGCAGCGACGAAGACCGCAGCGCCTTGGTGCGCAGCACCCTTCCAGAGTAGCGGGCTGTCAACGGCAACACCTCAGCCGGACGCGGCGGGTGGCGGCAGCGCCGGGCAGGTGGCGTTGACCAGACCGGGCCGGGTGGGCAGCGCCCCGGTGGCCAGGTACCGGTTCAGGTAGCCGTCCACGCACGTGTTCGGCGGCTGGGCCAGCGACTGCCCGTGGTTGCCGCCGCCTTCCACCACGACCATCCGGGCGGTCGGCAGCAGCCGGTGCGCGGCCTGCGCGCCCTGGTAGGGCGTGGCCGCGTCCAGGGTGCCCTGCAGCATCAGGATGCCGGGCAGCCCGGCTCCCCTGATCCGCAGCGGCCGGCCGGCCCGCGGACCGGCCAGAACGCGCAGGCGGCGTTGAACCAGGCGTTGTCCCAGGCCTGGAACGGCGCGGTGCGGTACACCTTGCGCGTGTCGGAGTTCCAGAACGCCCAGCTCCGCGGCCAGTTGACGTCACTGCACTCCACCGCGTTGTAGACGGCAAATTCATTCTCACTCTGAACGCCCTCAGCCTGGTACTGGCTCACGATCTGCGCGGTGGATCCGCTGTGCAGGTAGGTGGCCAGGGCGGCGGCCAGGCCGGGCCACAGACTGTTGCTGTACCCGCCCTGCAGGAACGTGTCGTCGAAGTCGTCCGCGCCGATCACCCGGTCCACCGGATGGGCCTGCAGCCGGGCCCGGGCCCGGTACCAGGCCTGCTGCACCTTGGCCCGGGTGGCGCCGAGCCGGTAGGTGGCGTTATGCGCGGCGACCCAGGCGAAGAACGCCTCCATCCGGCCCTGGAACGCGTAGTCCTGGGCGATGTTGTCCGCGTACCAGGCGCCGACGGGGTCGACCACCGAGTCCAGCACCATGCGGCGCAGCCCGTGCGGGAACAGGGTGGCGTACACCTGGCCCAGGTAGGTCCCGTAGGAGTAGCCGAAATAGCTGATCGTGGGCACGCCGAGCGCGGCCCGGATCGAGTTCATGTCCCGGGCCGAGTCCGCGGTGGTCAGGTACGGCAGCAGCCAGCCGTAACGCTGCTGGCAGTCCGCCGCGTAACTCCGGGCCCGGCTGGCCAGCAGTTGCTCGGCACTGGCGTTAGGCGGGATGTAGTCCGGTCGCAGCCGGGTGAAGAAGGACGGATCGCAGCTCAGCGCGGGCACGCTGGCACCGACCCCGCGCGGGTCGAAGCCGATGATGTTGTAGTCGGCGGCCACCTGGGGGCTGAGCCCCTGGGCGACGAACGCGGCCAGGCCGCGGCCGGGGCCGCCCGGCCCGCCCGGGTTGACCAGCAGGTCACCCTGCTGCTGGCTGGCTGGCGCGGTGGCCGCCACCCTGGACAGGGCCAAGGTGATCTTCCGGCCGCCCGGCTTGGCGTAGTTCAGCGGCACCTGGAGGCTGGCGCACTGCATGCTGGCCCCCTGCACCAGGCAGGAGTGCCAGTGCAGGGCGGACACGCCGGCCGGCCGGGCCGCGCCGCGGGCCGCGCCGGGGCTGGCCGCGGGTGAACTGCTGCCGCCGGTGTTGCTGGCCGTCGCGGTGCAGCCCGCCGCGGCCAGCACGCGCACAGCACGCGGTAAGCCGACCCAGCCGGCGCAACGATGTCCGCACCAACTCATCCTGCCCGATCTGCCGCACCGCACGGGCCGGATCGCCGGCCCGGTCAGCTGGCTTGCTGACCTTCTTGCCGCTCTTGCCGCTGGCGCTCTTCCAGGGCCCGCCGGTACTCCTCGATGACGATGTCGTTCAGTTCCTGAACTGAGGTGTCGTGGGCCATCTTGTCGAAGGTGATCTCGCCGTGCTGCAGCAGGTTGATCCGGTCGCAGACCTCGAGTGCCTGGCCGTAGTTGTGCATGATCACGATCATGGAGACCTGGCCCTGCCGCTTCAGGTCCTTGATCAGCTCCAGGATCATCGCGCCTTCCTTGGCGCCCATCGCGGCCAATGGCTCGTCCAGCAGCAGCACCTTGGCCGCCGAGGTGACCGCCCGGGCCACCGCGATGGCCTGCCGCTGGCCACCGGACAGCTTGGCCACCTCGGCGTCCACCGACGGGAGGCTGATCCCGATCCGCTCCAGCTGCTCCTTGGCGGTGCGCCGCATGCTCCGGTTGGACAGCAGCGACCAGCGGGTCCGCTCCCGGTTCAGGAACATGTTGTGGTAGACGGTCAGCTCGTTGATCAGCGCCAGGTCCTGGTACACGGTGTCGATGCCGTGCGAGCGGGCGTCGTCCACCGACTTGAGCGTGATCTCCTTGCCCTCCAGGATGATCTTGCCGGAGCTCGGCGGCTGGAAACCACAGATGATCTTGATCAGGGTGGACTTGCCCGCGCCGTTGTCGCCCAGCAGCCCGAGCACCTCGCCCTGGCCCAGGTGCAGGTTGATGTCGTGCAGCGCGCGGACCGCGCCGAACCGCTTGCTGATGTGCTCGACCCGGAGCACGTCGCCCTGGGCGTCAGCCACCGCGCCGGTGGTGGCCGGGGTCGGTGTTGGTTCTGTCGTCATCAGTTTCTCCCTGCCGCCCGCAGCCGCGCGAGCCGGACATTGGCGATCATGGACAGCAGGATGGCCAGGCCGAACACGATGTCCAGCGGGTTAGCGCTGATCCCGGCGACGTTGAGGCCGTTGATCAGGGTGGCCAGCACGATCCCGCCGAGGAACGCACCGAGGATGGTGCCCTGCCCGCCGAGCATCGCGGTGCCGCCGATGACCGCCGCCGTCACCGCGTAGAACATCGGCTGGTACCCGCCGGCGCTCGGGTCGATCGTGTTGGTGTACCAGGCCGTCTGCAGGCCGACCAGCGCACCCAGGGTCGAGGTGAGCATGAAGTTGCCGTACTTGATCCGGCCGGTCTTGATGCCGGCCTCGCGGGCCCCGAGCTGGTTCCCGCCGGTGGCGACCGTGTGCAGGCCCCACTTGGTCCGGTTCAGCACGATGTAGAAGATCACGGTGAGGATGACCGCGATGATGAACTGCGCCCACGGCGCGGCGCCGAGCCAGCGCCCGATGCCGATCGTGGCGGTGGGGATGTTGGCCGGGTACGCGTGCGACGTGGTCAGCGTCAGGCCGAGCAGGATGAAGCCGGTGCCCAGCGTGGTAATGAACGAGGGCAGCCCCATGGTCACGGTGAGGAAGCCGTTGAACCAGCCGACCACCACCCCGAACAGCAGCGCGACGATGATGGCTGGCCAGGCCGGCCAGCCGTAGAAGTCGATCAGGTAGTGCATCAGGAACGGCGCGAACGTGAAGACGAAACCGGCCGACAGGTCGATCTCGCCGCAGATCAGCAGGAACACCTCGCCGATCGCGATGACGATGATCGGCGCCGCGGTCTCGGACAGCAGGTTGGCCAGGTTCGTCTGGCTGACGAACGTCGAGTTGTACCTGATGCCGAAGTACAGCAGCAGCGCCACCGCCACCACGAACACCGTCGCCTCACGCTGCCGGCCCAGCACGCCGAGCGCGGCGCGGAGCGGACTCGGCGCACCCCCCGCGGGCGGGCCACCGCCCGGCGACACGGTCGGCGGTGTGCGCTCAGTGATCTCGCTCATGTCGACTCCACATTCCCTCGGCTCACCACGTCAATCAATCGGCGGCAGGGCAGGCTGGCGCTATATATGCCAGTCTGCCCCGCCGCCGGTGTTACCTGCTAGTCGGGTATGTCACGTGCTCGTGGTGGCGGTCGGGTTGCTGATCGCGCCGGACGGGCGCGGGATGTACTTCTGCGAGGCGGTGGAGCCCTGGAACCGGCTGCTCTTGCTGTACGGCGCGGCGTTCGACTTGGTGATGAACGTCAGGCCGGTGTCGGTGTCCGGTGGGCTGATCGTGCCGCCCGAGATGTTGTACAGGTAGAAGTACAGCGTGGGCAGGAAGCCCTGCAGGTACGGGTCCTGGTAGATGGTGAAGTCGGTCTTCCCGGCCGCGATGTTGGACAGCGTGGTCGGCGTGGTGTCGAACCCGCCGTTCGGGATGGTCAGGCCGGTCGAGGACAGCGCCTGGCCGAGCAGTTCGGTCGAGCCCGCGTCCACCGCGAACGCGCCCTTGATCGTCTTGTGCCCGGTCAGGAACGCCTTCTCGGCGGACAGTTCCTGGCCGGTCGCCGCCCCGGTGGCCACCTCGTGCACGGTGTAGCTGCTGCCGAGCACCGAGACCGCGCCGTCGTAACGGGGCTGGATGTTGCCCGACCCGGGGGTGGCGATGAAGATGGCGACGTCACCGCCGCCCGGGATCAGGCTCTTGATCCGGGCGCCCAGCTGCTGGCCGGAGATGTACAGCGCCTGGCCGACGTAGGCCAGCCGGTTGGTGCCGATGTTCGGCACGCCCTTCACGACCAGCCCGTCGGCGTTGTAGCTGAGCACCGGGATGCCGGCGTTCATCGCGTTCTTGGTCGGGGCGGTGAACGAGGTCGCGTCGATCCCGGCGTAGGCGATCCCGGACGCCTTGGCGGAGATCGCGGTGTTGAAGTAGCTCACCATTTCCGAGGCCAGCGAGGTCTGCGAGCCGCCCCACTTCGGGGTGGGCAGGCCGAGCAGCGCGGCCGCGTCCTGGAAGCCGTACTGGGTGGGCACGAAGAACGGGTTCGTGGTCACATGGTTGACGTACCAGAACTCCCAGGCCGGCGTCTTCGGGAAGTTACCCGCGACGTTCTTGGCCGCCGCACCACTGGGGGTGCTCGACGAGCAAGCCGCGAGCAGCCCGGCCGCGGCGGCCGAGGCACTGACCAGACCGGCGCTGCTGAGCAGCCGGCGACGGGACGGCCCGTCTTTCATGTTCAGTGTCTGGATGGCCTCGTCAACCGTGGGGTCGATCTTCTTCATCTATCTACCTCCAGGAGAATTTCGCAATGCTCGGCGTGACGCCACGGCGCGGCGCGCCGGGGTGAGCGAAGGTTGGGACATCCGCCTGGCGGCCCAGCCAGCGGTCGGTGTGGCAGCCCGCACAGCGAACCCTGGGTCCGCGTTCGCTGCATCGCGACTGCCCTCGAATCCTCGTCGTGTGCCAAGGCTGGGCGACCGCAGAGCGCCGGTGCTCAGCCACACTCGGGGCGTCCCAGAAGGGCTGCTTGGCCCCCTAGTTAGCGCTATCAATCGGGTTGATCGACGCGGCGCACCCCTTGCTGGAGCCTTAAGCTAAAACACACAGAGTCGATCGTCAACGAACAAGATATAAAGATCCGATTCCGGCGTCATCACAGGTCGGCTGCGCACCGCAGGTCCGGCCCGCGGGTAAGGAAGGTCCAGGATGCTCGCCAGACATCGGCAGTCGCTGATCTTGGAGGATATCCGGCGGGCCGGCAGCGCCCGGGTGAGTGATCTCACCCAGCGCCTCGGCGTGTCGGACATGACTATCCGGCGTGACCTGGAGGCGCTCGCCCGGGCGGGCCTGATCGAGAAAGTGCACGGTGGCGCGGTGCTGCCCGGCGCGCCGAGCAGTCACGAGCCCGGCTTCGAGGCCAAGTCGGTGCTGGAGCAGCCGCAGAAGGAGGCCATCGCCCGGGCGGCCGCGGACCTGGTCGCGCCAGGCACGGCGATCGCGCTGTCGGCCGGCACCACGACGTTCGCGCTGGCTCAGCAATTGCTGGACATGCCCGGCCTGACAATCGTTACCAATTCGGTACGGGTGGCCAATATTTTCGGCACCGCCCGGCCGGCCGGGCAGCTGGGCGCGACGGCCCAGGTGGTGCTCACCGGTGGGGTGCGCACCCCGTCCGACGCGCTGGTCGGGCCGATCGCCGACATCGCGATCCGGTCGCTGCACGTGGACCAGCTGTTCCTGGGCTGTCACGGCATCGACCCGGCGGCCGGCCTGACCACGCCCAACCTGGCCGAGGCGGAGACGAACCGGGTGTTCGTCCAGGCCGCCCGGCGGGTGACCGTGGTGGCCGACCACACCAAGTGGGGCATCGTCGGGCTGAGCTCGTTCGCCGCGCTGGACGAGGTGGACACCCTGATCACCGACAGCCAGCTGCATCCGGAGGCCGCCGAGCTGATCGCCGACCAGGTCGGCGAGCTGATCCTGGCCGACGGCGACCCGGACGGCCAGGCGGTGTCCGGCGCCCGGCCGGGCCCGGACGGCGGCTAGCCTGGCGAACCGCCCGGGAGGGAGCGCACGGTGCAGGGCTACGACTACATCGTGGCTGGTGCGGGCACGGCCGGCTGCGTGCTGGCCGCCCGGCTGAGCCAGCACCCGGCGGCCCGGGTGCTGCTGCTGGAGGCGGGCAGTGCCGCGCGGACCCGGGCGATGACCGTGCCGGCCGCGTGGCCGGAGAACCTGGGTTCCCCGGCGGACTGGGCGGACCGGACGACCAGCCAGGCCGATGCCGGGCCGATCAGCTACCCGCGGGGCCGGGCGCTGGGCGGGTCCGGCGCCATCAACGCGATGGCCCACGTCCGCGGGCACCGGTCGGGTTACGACGGCTGGGCGGCGGACGGTGCGGACGGCTGGGATTTCGCCGCCCTGCTGCCGTATTTCCGGCGCAGCGAACGGGCCGGCGGGCGGGACCCGGCGCTGCGCGGGATGGATGGCCCGTTACCGGTCAGCCCGGCGGCCGACCGGCATCCGGCCGCGGAGGCGTTCGTCGCCGCGCTGACCGAGCTGGGCTGCCCGGTAACCGATGATCTCAGCGGTCCGCGGCGCGGCGGTGTGGCCTGGGTCGACCTGGCCATCTCCGGCGGGGAGCGGGTCAGCCCGGCCGACGCCTACCTGCGGCCGGTGCTGCACCGGCCGAACCTGGTGGTCGAGACCGGCTGCCTGGTCACCGGGCTGCGGTTGCGCGGGGACCGGTGCACCGGCCTGAGCTACCTACGGGCCGGGCAGCCGGCCAGCGCGGCGGCCAGCACTGAGGTGATCCTGTGCGCCGGGGCGATCGGCTCGCCGCAGCTGTTGCTGCTGTCCGGCATCGGCCCGGCCGGCGAGCTGCGCGCGCTGGGCATCGACCCGGTGGCCGACCTGCCTGGGGTGGGCGCCAACCTGCAGGACCACCCGATCATCCTGCTGTCGTATGCGGCCCGGGTGCCGCTGGCGGCCAGCCGGTACAACCACGGTGAGGCCTACGCCGCCCTGCGCAGCGGGCTGGCCGGGCACAGCGGGCCCGGCGATGGCTGCCCCGACCTGCACCTGTTCCCGATCCTGCTGCCGCTGGCCCCGGCCGGCTGCCAGCCGCCGGACGCCGGATACGCCCTGGTAGCCGCGGTGACCAGGCCAGATAGCCGCGGCTCGGTGCGGCTGGCCGACCGGGATCCGCAGCGCCGCCCGCTGATCGACCCGGGCCTGCTCACCGACGGCCGTGACCTGGACCGGCTGGAAGAGGGCGTGCGGCTGATCCGCCAGGCCGCGGCCTGCACCGGGCTGGCCGCGCTGGCCCGGGCTGAGGTGTGGCCCGGGCCGGACGTGCGCAGCCGCGCCGCGCTGCGCGGCTACATCCGGCGCGGCGTGGGCAGCTACTACCATCCGGCCGGCACCTGCCGGATGGGCCGGGACGCGGCCGCGGTGGTGGACCCGGAGCTGCGGGTACGCGGCCTGGCCGGGCTGCGGGTGGCCGACGCGTCGGTCATGCCCACCATCCCGAACGCGCACCCGAACGCGACCGTGCTGGCCATCGCCGAGCGGGCCGCCGACCTGATTCACCCGCCGACCTGATTCACCCGCCGGGCTGATTCACCCGCCGGGCTGGCTGGGCAGGCCGCGAGCCGGGCCAGCGGGCCGTCGCTAGCCGACCGTGATCTCGGGGGTGGCGGGCGGCACATCGCCGTCCATCGCCTCGGCCAGCTTCATGGCCTCCTCGATCAGCGTCTCCACGATCTGCGACTCGGGCACGGTCTTGATGACCTCGCCCTTGACGAAGATCTGGCCCTTGCCGTTGCCGGAGGCCACGCCCAGGTCCGCCTCCCTGGCCTCGCCGGGCCCGTTGACCACGCAGCCCATCACGGCCACCCGGAGCGGCACCTCCAGGCCCTCCAGGCCCGCGGTGACCTGGTCGGCCAGCGTGTACACGTCCACCTGGGCCCGGCCGCAGGACGGGCAGGACACGATCTCCAGGCCGCGGTCACGCAGGCCCAGCGACTCCAGGATCGCGGTGCCCACCTTGACCTCTTCGACCGGCGGCGCGGACAGCGACACCCGGATGGTGTCGCCGATCCCCTCGGCCAGCAGCGCGCCGAACGCGGCCGCGGACTTGACCGTGCCCTGGAAGGCCGGGCCGGCCTCGGTGACCCCCAGGTGCAGCGGGTAGTCACAGGCCTGGGCCAGCTGGCGGTAGGCGGAGATCATCACCACCGGGTCGTGGTGCTTGACCGAGATCTTCAGGTCGGTGAAGCCGTGCTCCTCGAACAGCGAGCATTCCCACAGCGCGGACTCGACCAGCGCCGCCGCGGTGGCCCGGCCGTGCTTGGCCAGCAGCCGCTTGTCCAGCGACCCGGCGTTGACGCCGATCCGGATCGGGGTGCCGGCGTCCCCGGCGGCCCGGGCGATCTCGGCCACCTTGTCGTCGAACGCCTTGATGTTGCCCGGATTGACCCGGACCGCGCCGCAGCCCGCGTCGATGGCGGCGAACACGTACTTGGGCTGGAAGTGGATGTCGGCGATGACCGGTATCTGCGACTTGCGGGCGATCTCGGGCAGCGCGTCCGCGTCGTCCTGCGACGGCACCGCCACCCGGACGATCTGGCAGCCCGACGCGGTCAGCTCGGCAATCTGCTGCAGGGTGGCGTTGACGTCCGCGGTCACCGTGGTGGTCATCGACTGCACCGACACCGGCGCGCCGCCGCCGACCGGAACGGCGTGCTTGCCCTTGCCCACGATGATCTGACGTGACTTGCGCCGCGGGGCCAGTGGCTCGGCGGCGGGCTGCGGCATGCCAAGATCAACCGACATGATCTGTATCCCCTATTGAGGTAGATGTACCGGGTTAACGAGGTCGGCCAGGATGAGCAGCAGGGCGAAGCCGACCAGCAGGGCGAACACTCCGACGCTGACCGGGAGCAGCTTGCGCATGTCCACCAGGCCCGGGTCTGGCCGGCGCAGCAGCCGGGCGATCCAGGACCGGATGCTCTCGTAGATGACCACGGCCAGGTGCCCGCCGTCCAGCGGCAGCAGCGGCAGCAGGTTGAACAGGCCGACGAAGATGTTCAGCGAGATGACGATGAGCAGCACCACCGACACCTTGGCCTGCCAGCCCACCGGGGCGGCGAACGCCTCCCCGGTGTACTCCCCGGCGCCGACCACGCTGGTCACGTTGCCACCCGCGGTGCTGCTCCGGTCCTTGGCGAACAGGTCCGGGATAGCCTTCGGGATGTCGCCCAGGGCCGACACCGAGCCGGTCACGATCTGGCCGAACTCCGAGCCGGCGTACCGGACCGCGCTGACCGGGCCCACTGTCGGGTACACGATCGGGGGCGAGATACCGAGGTAGGAGCCCTTGCGGCCGTGGATGGTGGCCAGCGAGGGGTGCAGTGTCAGCCGCCGCCCGTCGCGCAGCACGGTGACCGGCACCGGGGTGCCCGCGGGCTGGGCCCGGATCGCCGCACCCAGCTGGGCCCAGTTGTGCACCGGCTGGCCCGCCAGCGCGACGATCTTGTCTCCGGTGCGGAAGCCCGCCTTGACCGCGGGTGACGCCGGGTCGGCCTTGACGCAGGTGGTTGCCTTTTCGCTCTTCGGCACACACGGCTCGATGGCCCCGATGGTGGACGAGGAGGACGTGCCGGCTTGGCCGATGCCCAAGGCCAGGATGAACAGCAGCACGAAGGCCAGCAGGAAATGCATGAACGAGCCCGCGCCCATCACGATCATCCGTTGCCAGCGCGGCTGGCGGCGAAAGGACCGCTCCTCGTCCGCGGGGTCCACATCGTCCAGCGTGGTCATACCGGCGATCTTGACGTAGCCCATCACCGGCAGCGCCTTGAGGCCGTATTCGGTCTCCCCCCGGACCCGGGACCACACCGTCTGCCCTACGCCCACGAAGAACTCGGTGACCTTCATGTGGAACTTCTTGGCCGTGATGAAGTGGCCGAACTCGTGCGCCATGATCGAGAACAGCAACGCGAACAGGAAGACGATCCAGCCGAGCAGCGTCATCCGGCCGACTCTCCCTCCCCGCGTGCCCCGTTTCGTGCGGCACGCACGCTGTCCAGTCCCGCGCCAGTCAGTTCCTGCGCGCGGACCCGGGCCCAGCGGTCCGCCGCGAGCACGTCCTCCAGGGTCACCGCGTCCCGGGCCGTGCTCTCATGCTCCGAGACTACCTGGGCCACCGTATCGACGATTCGCAAGAAGCTGATCCGGCCCGCCCGGAATGCGTCGACGCAGACCTCGTTGGCCGCGTTGTACACGGCGGGTGCGGTACCGCCGGTACGGCCCGCCGCCCGGGCCAGCGCGACGGCCGGGAACGCCTCCTCGTCCAGCGGCTGGAACGTCCAGCTGTGCGAGTGGGTCCAGTCGATGGCCGGCCCCGCCCCGGGCACCCGGTCCGGCCAGGCCAGGCCGAGCGCGATCGGGATCCGCATGTCCGGCGGGCTGGCCTGGGCGATCGTCGCGCCGTCGGTGAACTCGACCATGGAGTGGATGACCGACTGCCGGTGCACCACCACCTCGATCCGGTCGAAGCCGATGCCGAACAGCAGGTGCGCCTCGATCAGCTCCAGGCCCTTGTTCACCAGCGTGGCCGAGTTGATCGTGACGACCGGGCCCATGTTCCAGTTCGGGTGGGCCAGCGCCTGGTCCGGCGTGACGTCTTCCAGTTCGGCCCGGCTCCGGCCGAGGAACGGCCCGCCGCTGGCGGTCAGCACCAGCCGGCCCACCTCGGCCGCGCTGCCGCCGCGCAGGCACTGGGCGATGGCCGAATGCTCCGAGTCGACCGGCACGATCTGCCCGGGCCTGGCCCGGCTGGCCACCAGCGGGCCGCCGATGATCAGGGACTCCTTGTTGGCCAGGGCGAGCACCCGGCCCGCGTCCAGGGCGGCCAGCGTGGCGGTCAGGCCGACCGCGCCGGTCACCCCGTTCAGCACCACATCGCACGGCCACGCGGCGGCCTCGGCCACCGCGGCCGGGCCGGCCAGCAGCTTGGGCAGCGGCCGGGCGGCGCCCGCCGCGGCGGCCGCGCCACGCAGCGCGTCGCGCACCGCGGCCACGGCGCCCTCGCTGGCCACCGCGACCACCTCGGCACCGAACTCGATGGCCTGGGCGGCCAGCAGGCCCGGGTTACTGCCGCCGGCGGCCAGCCCGGCCACCCGGAACCGGCCCGGGTTGCGCCGGATGATGTCCGCCGCCTGGGTGCCGATCGACCCGGTCGAGCCGAGGACGACGATGTCCCGACGGCCGGGGCCAGGCCCGGGCTGCGCTGCGTCCATCCCGCCATTCTTGTCTATCTCTGCCAGCCGGGGGGACGACCCCCCGAACCCCCCGATCGCCGCTCCGCGCCGAACGCCGGCTCGGCGAGCACCCGCCTGCGGCGGGCCCCGTCTCCCCGGCGAGCTGCCGCACCCCAGAGCCCAGCCCCCCGTCGCACCGAACGGCGCTCAGGCGAGGGCCGCGTCCGTGGCCTGGGCTGATGTCTCCCAGTCGGGGCGCAGCGGCATGCCTGCCTGCCCGTCCGCGCCCAGCTTGGCGCCCAGGATCTGGTGCAGCTGGACCACGTTGCGCTCGAAGCCGAGCCGGGAGCCGGCCATGTACAGCCGCCACACCCGCGCGGTGCCCTCGCCCACCTCGGCTACTGCCTCGTCCCAGTGCGCGTCCAGGTTGGCGCACCAGCCGGCCAGCGTCAGCGCGTAGTGCTCGCGCAGGTTCTCCTCGTGCCGGATCTCGAACCCGGTGGTGTTCATCAGCGACAGCAGGAAGCCGGGCCCTTCCAGCTCACCGTCCGGGAACACGTAGCGGTTGATGAACCCGCCGGCCACCCGGGACGGGCCGGCGTCGTCCGGCCGGGTGATGCAGTGATTGAGCATCCGGCCCTCCGGCCGGAGCTTGCCGTAGAGGAACTGGAAATAGCCGGGCAGCTGCGCCTTGCCGATGTGCTCGGTCAGCCCGATCGAGCTGACCGCGTCGAAGTCACCCTCGGTCACATCCCGGTAGTCCAGGTGCCGCACCTCAGCCAGCCCGGCCAGGCCCTGGTCCTCGATGGCCTGCTGGGCCCAGGCGGCCTGCTGCGCGGACAGGGTGACGCCGAGCGCCTTGACCCCGTACTCCCGCGCCGCGTGCCGGACCATGCCGCCCCAGCCGCAGCCGACGTCGAGCAGCCGCATCCCGGACCGCAGCCCCAGCTTCCTGGCCACCAGGTCGTGCTTGTACGCCTGGGCCTCCTCCAGGGTGGCGTCCGGCCGCGGGTAGCAGGCGCAGGTGTAGGCCATGGATGGCCCGAGCACCCACTCGTAGAACGTGTTGGACACGTCGTAGTGGTGCGAGATGGCCGAGGCGTCCCGCTGCTTGGAGTGCCGCTTGCCGCCCAGCCAGCGGCGGTTGACCCGGACCTCCTGCGCCGGCGGCGGGATCCGGGGCAGCAGCAGCTTGGGCCCGCCCAGCTCGCGGAGCAGCTGCCACTTCCCGGCGTTGGACAGGCTCGCCTCCTGGGCCTGGATCATCCGCCGCAGCGCGGTGTACATGTCACCGTCGACGTCCAGATGCCCGGACACGTAGGCCCTGGCCAGCCCCAGCGAGCCGGGCGACTGGGCCAGGTACGACACGGCCACCGGGGACCGGACGGTGATCCGGACCGGTGCATCCGGGGTGCCCGCAGTGCTCCCGTCGTAGGCCCGGAACTCCACCGGAGCATCCGGCCCCGCTATCCGCTCGAAAACGTCGGCCAGTGCCATGTCTGCTTCCCTTCTGCCCCTGACTGCCTTGCTGCTTACTGGCCGCGCACGCACTTCTCGTACAGCCCGGCCAGCCTCCCGTCCGCGTCGTACCGGTTCTTCAGCGCCGTGTAGGCGGGCCCGTTGTAGGTCGCCCAGAACTGCTCCGGCGTGTAGAACGAGGTCGAGTACAGGCCCTTGGACCCATCCAGGGCCGCCACCTTCTCCTCGATGAGCCGGTTGTGATACCCGTCGGCCCGGCCGGGCGGCAGCGCGACCATGCCCCAGAAGCCGAAGTTCACATACACCTCATCCGGGGCCAGTGGGTACAGCGGCCAGGCGGCCGGGCTGCGCAGCCGCAGCGGGCACAGCCATACCGGGGTCATGCCCACCTCGGCGGCGAAGAAGCGGAGGAACTCGGCGCCCCGGCCGGCCGGGATCTCCACGTCCTGGATGACCGACTCCTGGGGCGGCCGCCCGCGGCGCGCGGTCAGCGCGGCGGACAGGCCGTGCCGCCGGTCGAAGGCGACCAGCGACCGGTACACGTCCGACCGGCGGTAGCGGCGCGGCCAGAGCCGGCGGATCACCGGATTCTGCACGCCGAACGGCCGGGAGCACCAGAACCAGTCGGTGTCCCAGCGCCACAGGTAGTCGCGGATGGTGAGGAAGTCCTCACGCGGCCCGCGCAGCGACTGGTAGAAGACCTGGCTGCCGGTGTAGTCGCTGTGCCACGGGGCCACCTCGCTGAACGCCCCCACGGTGAGGTACAGCTCGGCCAGGCTGAACATCACGCCGTCCACGAAGTCGGCCCGGTGCCCCTGGTAGCTGCCGTCCGCGGCGATCTGCGCGATCGCCTCCAGGCATGACTCGGGGTCGGCGAACCGGAAGTGCCGCAGGTGCACGAACGGCGCCACCGGCTCCAGTTCGATGGTCAGCGACAGCGCGTAACCCAGGGTGCCGTAGGAATTCGGGAAACCGCGGAACAGGTCGGCGTGCGCGTTGTCCGCGGTGGCCGTCACCACCTGGCCATCCCCGGTAAGGATCTCCATGGCCAGCACCGACTCGTGCGGCAGGCCGCTGCGCAGCGAGGTGGACTCGATGCCCAGCCCGGACACCGCGCCGCCCAGCGTGATCGTCTTGAGCTGGGGCACCACCAGCGGCATGAGGCCGTGCCGCAGCGTGGCGTCGGCCAGGTCCTCGTAGGTGGTCATGCCACCTACCTGGGCCGTCCTGGTGTCCGGGTCCACGCAGATGACCTGGCCGAAGGCGGATACATCCAGCCCGGCCGACGGTGCCGCGTCGCGGAACCGGAACAGGTTCGACGTGCGCTTGGCCAGCCGGATCCTGTCCCCGGGGGGAATCGCGGCATACGCCTGCCGCAGGTTGGCCACCGCCGCGGCATGCGCCCGCTGCGCGGCGGGCTGCTGCTCCTGTGCGCCCAGCTGTGTCACTCCGCCCTCCGTTCGCTCCCGGCCGGCTCCGGCCTCGGGGAGAGGATGAACGCACCAGCCCCATCAGGGCAAGTTCCGGGCCGGGCCGGCCAGCGGCCACGGAAGTTTACCGTGCAGTAGGTCCCGGTTTGCCCCCAGATGTACCCAGGCCCCGCCGCTTCGGAACCCGCCGGCCCGGCGGCCGCGGCGCGGCCCCGCCGACCGCGTAGCCGGCCGCGACCTGCTCCGGAGTCATCGGCGGCCGTGCCTCGGACGGCGGCACCCCCGCGTCCAGGATGTCCCGCAGCAGGTGGGCCAGGGAGTAGCCGGGATCCGCGGCCAGCGCGTGGTCGAGGGCGATGTTGGCCAGCGCCCCCTCGCCGCTCTGCCAGGCGGTGAACGCCAGCAGCGAGGCAGGCGCGGCCAGGTAGGCCCGCCGCGCCCGGCGGACCACGTCGGACCACAGCCGCAGGTGCGCGTCCCGGTACTCGGGGTCCATCCGCGCCCAGGCGTCGTCCCGGACCGGCAGGTGGGCCAGCGCCACCGAGAGCCAGGCCACCGGATCGGCCGCGGTGATCGGCTGGCCTGACCGGTAGCTGGCGATGGCGTCCCGCACGGCTCGCCGCCCGGTCTCGGCGAGCAGCCTGGTGGCCGGGTCCAGGCCGCCGCGGGCGCCCAGGCTGACCAGTTTGGCCGCGCGGGCCCGGGCCGCGATGGTGGCCCGCTCCATGGCCCGCGCGGCCGCGCCGGTGACCGGGGTCAGGGTGCCCGCCAGTGCGGCCCGGTCCGGGTAGGCGACCAGGCCGGCCACGGTCAGCGCGGCGGCCGCCGCGCTGGCCTGGACATCGAAGCGCACCCCCTCGGGTGGGCAGCAGTCCGGGTTGGCGCAGATGTAGGACCAGTACCGGCCGTCCTCGACCCGCATCAGCTCGTGCAGCCGCAGGCCGCGCTCGCGTACCGCGGCGCCGAGCGCGTCGGCCACCGGGGTGACCAGGCCACCCGGGCCGTAACCGATGCCGATCACGGTGTGCAGCGCGCGCTGCTCGAGCACCGTGGCGGCGTGCCTGGCGATGTCGGCCGCGGCCGCCGGATCGGGCGGGTCAGGCAGGTCGTAGCGGAAGGCGAGCTCGACCCGCTGTGCTCCCCCGGGGGGACGATCCCCCACTCCGCTTCCCCGGGGACCAGCCCCGGAACCGCCGGCCCCGGGATCGCTGGCCCGGAGCGGACACGCCTTTGGCGCGCCTCCCCTCGCCAGCCAATGCCCCGGCGCCGACCACCACCAGGCTGCGGGCGGGATGGAAGCCGAGCAGGTGCGGCACGACGGCGAGGATGTCGCCGGGCGAGCTGACCCGGACCCGGGGCGGGCAGGAGAACTCACTAGCCGGGCCAGGGGCCGGGGCGAACGGGATGTTATTCATGCCGCCACGGTTGCCCGGGCCCGGGGAGACGGCCAGCCTGGAATTACGTTCTGTGGATAAATCCCCAGCTGCGGGTAATGGTAAGGGGTTTGCGCCGCGCTAACCGAGCACTTTGCACTCGCCCATGCACAGCACGGAATCATGGTCTTGACAGTCGCCCGCCGATCGCTCTTGGCGGACAGACGGAAACGAAATGATCACAGAATTGCCGGAATGTCACCATGACGGGATAAGCTGCCCGGCACCCGGGCTGGCCAGCGCAGCGGGCGCGCCAGCCGGTCTCGCTTCCCGGAGGTAAACCGTGCGGCTAGGGTCGGCCATTCTGGTGATCTGGCTGATAATCGGCGCCATAGCCGGGGCGCAACGGCACTACTACAGCGGTTCGATTGCGAGCTGCACCAAGGCGAGCACGATTGTCGTGACGATTCTCGCCGGGCCGCTCAACTACCTGGGTGTCAACCCCAAGGTGGGCTGCCACGCGCCACAGCCCAGCCAGTAATGTGGCGAGGCGGGGCGCGCCCCTGGACCCCCCGCTCGCCGCTACGCGCCGAACGCCGGGCTCGGCGGGCAGCACGCCTGCGGCGCGCCCCGCCTCGCCGGCGAATCGCAGCGGGCTTGGGTTCCCGGCGACGCCGTCCCCCCGGGCTAATACGGGAAGTACTTGCATGACGAAGCTGTTGCGGAACTTTCCCGGCCGGGTCCATGTCACGGCGCAACTGCTGGAAGTCGGCTGACCGGGGGTAGAGCGCGCGCACCGCGTGCGGCGCGGTGGCGAACAGCTTGGCCCAGTGCGGCCGGGCGCCGAGCGGGGCGAGCAAGTGCTCGATGGCCGCGATGACCGGGGTGACCGAGGCGATGTCCTTGATCCAGGTGAAGTGCAGCGCCACCGTGTCCCGCTGGTAGCTCGGGCTGAGCCACAGGTCATCCGGGGCCACCGTGCGGATCTCGCAGATCTGCAGCACCGGCGCCAGCACGCTGGCCAGGCTGGCCAGCGCGTCGAACGCAGCGGCCGCGCGCTGCCGGGGCAGCAGGTACTCGGACTGCAGTTCCTGCCCGCTGCTCGGGGTGGCTTCGGCGCGGAAGTGCGGCAGCCGCTCATGCCACGGCCCGGGCACGCCGAGCTGCTCGGTGGCATACCGGGCGGGCTGCCCGGGGATGGGGTGCAGCGGCTTCTCGGCCAGCGTGGCGTCCATCCACCTCGGCTCCGGCCGCCACGAGCCCGCCGCGCCGACGCGCTGCTTGACCCAGACCTGGCTATGCCGGGTGCCCTGCCAGTCGGTGAATACGCTGACGCTGTATCCGCTGCCGAAGATCTCGTCGAAGTGGCTGCACAGCATGGCGGCGGGCAGCCCCTGGTATACGTACTGCCGGACGTCGAACGCGGGCACCAGGTCCAGGGTCAGCGTGGCCACCACGCCAAGCGCGCCCAGCCCGACCACGGCGCCGCGGAACCGCTCGCCGTCGGCTGTCCCGGCGCAGCGCACGCAGCTCGCCGTCCGCGGTGACCAGCTGCATCCCGGAGACCGCGGTGGCCAGGTTGCCGTTGCCGTCGCCGGAGCCATGGGTGGCGGTGGCACACGCGCCCGCCACGGTCAGCTGCGGCAGCGACGCCAGGCTGCGCAGCGCCCAGCCCGCCGCGGTCAGCCGCGGGCGCCAGCTCCTGGTAGGTCAGCCCGCCGGGCACCGTCACCGCGGCCCGGTCCGGGTCGATGCTGACCTCGGTAGGCAGGGCGTCCAGCGAGACGAGCACGCCCGGCGTGTCGGCGATCCGGTTGAACGAATGACCGGCCCCGACCGCGCGCACCTGCTGGTGCCCCCGCACCACCGCCTGCAGCCCGGCCAGGTCGGCCGGCTGGGCCAGCTCGCTGGCCCGGTAGACGATATTGCCTGCCCAGTTGGCCCGGCGCCCGGACAACGCTGTCCCCATGCGGGGGGAACCCCCGGCCGCCGGACGCTATTCCGCCCCGGAGCGTTAGGCCAGACCGGCTAGCGAGCGCAGGCCCGGAGGGCCTGCGCGAGCGGCCGGTGCACGTTACGGCGGCGAGCAGCGCTGGCCGCTGACTTGTATAACGCGACCGCTCAAAGAAGTACCGTCACCGTGTGGATGAACACCTGCCGCCGGCCGTGGTCAGCCGCCGCCGACGAACTGGTCGCGGACTTCCAGCGGAGCGGCGGCGCGCCCGGTGTGGCGTACGGGATCGTGGCCGGCGGAGCCCTGGTGCACACCGGCGGGTTCGGCCAGCGCTGGCTGGGCGGCCCGGCGCCGGATGCGGGCACAGTGTTCCGCATCGCGTCGATGACCAAGAGCTTCACCGCCGCGGCCGTGCTCGCGCTGCGCGACGACGGCGTCCTGCGGCTGGACGACCCCGTGGCCAGACTGGTCCCCGAGCTGCGCGGGATGCGCCAGGTCAGCGCGGACGCGCCGGAGATCACCGTGCGGCAGCTGCTGACCATGACCGCGGGCTTCCCGACCGACGACCCGTGGGGGGACCGGCAGCAGGGCCTGCCGCTGGCCGAGTTCGCCGACACTGCTCCGCCGCGGGATGCGCCAGGCGTGGGCCCCGGGTACCTGCTTCGAGTACTCCAACCTGGGTTACGCGCTGCTCGGCCGGGTGATCGCCGCGGCCGCCGGAACCAGCTACCAGGACTACGTGGCCCGCCGGCTGCTCGGCCCGCTGGGGCTGGACCGGACCGGGTACGACGTCGCGGACTTCGACCCGGCCGGGCTGGCCCGTGGCTACCAGCGCGGCCTCGGCCCAGCCGACTGGGCCGAGTTGGTGCCGGACGGCAACGGCGCGTTCGCGCCGATGGGCGGGGTGTTCAGCTGCGTGCGCGACCTGGCCGGCTGGGTCACCGGGCTGGCCGCCGGGTTCCCGGCCGGGGCCGAGGCGGACGGCGGGCCGCATCCGCTGCGCCGGGCCAGCCGGCGCGAGATGCAGCTGCCCCAGGTCGCCATCCCGCCCTATCCGGCGCTGCCGCTGCCCGGCGGGGCCGGCGCGGGCAGCCAGCTCAGCTACGGCTTCGGGCTGTTCGTCGAGGAGCACCCAGCCTGGGGCCGGCTGGTCTTCCACGGCGGCGGCTACCCCGGCTTCGGCAGTCACATGCGCTGGCACCCGGGCTCCGGCCTGGCCGTGATCGTGCTGGCCAACAGCACCTACGCCGGCGCGCACGCGCTGGCCGGGACGGCTGCTCGACGCGCTGCTGCGCGCCGCCCCGGCCGCTGGCCACCGGCCAGCCACGGGCCCGCGGCCCGGTGCCCGCGCCCGGCACCCCGTGGCCGGAGACGCGGCGGGCCCAGCAGGCCGTGGACGAACTGCTCCGGTCCTGGGACGACGCGGCGGCGGACCGCATCTTCACCCCGAACGTAGCCCAGGACGAGCCGTACCCCGCCCGCCGGGAGAAGGCCGCGCTGACCTGGCAGCGCCTCGGCCCGCCCAGCGGCGGCCCGGCCCGCCCGGCCGAGTCCGACTCCCCCGCCCAGCTGCGCTGGTGGCTGCGCGGCGAGCGCGGCGAGGCAGCGGTGGAGATCAAGCTCACCCCGGAAGACCCGCCGCGGGTCCAGGCACTTTCCCTGGCTGTCCCGCCGGCCTGGGATTCCCCGCTCTGGCAGCGCACCCAGGCACTCATTTCTCTGCTCAACGCCGGTGCCCCCGACTGGCCCGCCGACCTCCCGGTCGCTGAGCTGATGGACACCGCCATCCTGGTTCGCCGACTGCGGATGGCCGCGGCCTGGGCAGGTCAGTGCCAGGCAGGGGCGTTCAGTAATGGAGATGGGAGCACGTCGGTGACGGTCGAGCTGACCGGGGAGCATGCCCGGCTGAGCCTGGCCGTGCAGCTGGATCAGGCGCAGCGGGTGCTGCGCCGGGTGGATATCGCGCTGCTCAGCTGACCCGCGGTCAGCCGGCCGCGGCCTGCTGGCTGTCCAGGAAGCGGTCTACCAGGCCGCGGATCACGGTGGCCATGGAGAAGCCGTGCTCGGTACACCAGGCGCGCAGCCGCGCGTGCTGCTCGGCGGAGAACCGGACCGGGACCATCTGCTGGGCCGCCGATCCTGGGCTGCGGAACAGGCCGCGCAGCACCTCGGCCTCGGCCTCGGCGAAGTCCTGCTGCACGTCCGGCCGGGCCGTCCGCCCGCATCGCCCGGGTGAGCTGCCCGCCGAGCGGGCCGACCAGGCCGCCCTGCAGCTGCAGGCTGGTGCCGAGCAGCCAGGTGTACACCTTGTCCCGGTCGACCGGCGGCAGCGCGGCCAGCGCCTGGACCAGCAGCCGGGACGCGTCCATCGAGGAGTAGGCCCCGGCGGGCACGGCGACTTTCGGCGGCTCCGTAGTCTCTGCGGGCTCAGTGGGCTCAGCGGGCTCGGTCATGTTCGGCTCCGTGGTCCAGCGATATCGCTCTTCGATATCACGATATCGCTGCCGCCGGCCGCGGCAGCGCCCCGAGCAGCCCAGCCACGTCACCCCGCCTCCATGACCCCCGCCAGCCACCACTGCCACTCCGCTCGCCACCGGATCGTGATCATGGTTTGGTGCTACGAGATTCGCACCAAAGTCATGATCACGAAGCGCGGGGCGGCTAGAGCGCGATGCCGAGCAGGGCGTCTACCGTGTCGCGGACCAGTTGGGCGGCCGCCCGGTGCGCCGGTGCCGGGCTGGCCGCGTGAGCACGGCGCCGGCCCAGCGGTCCACCGCGGCCAGCGCGCCCGGGGCATCCAGGTCGTCGGCCAGCCGGTCGCGCACCGCGGCCAGCACGTCCTCGCCGGGCGGCACCCGGGTGCGCCGGCCGTGGCGGTGCGCACCGCTTCGCGCCAGCGGGCCAGCCGCGCGGTGGCCGCGGCCAGGCCGTCCGCGGTCCAGTCCCAGTCCGGCCGGTAGTGGTGGGCCAGGATGGCCAGCCGGATCGCCATCGGGTCGGCGCCCGTCAGCCAGCAACCCGGACACGAACACCAGGTTGCCCAGGGACTTGGACATCTTCTCGCCGTCCAGCCGGACCATGCCGGCATGCGCGTAGACCTGGGCGAACGCATCCGGCTCCAGCGCCACCCTGGCGTGCGAGGCGCTCATCTCATGGTGCGGGAAGATCAGGTCGGTGCCGCCCGCCTGCACGTCGAACGCGGTGCCCAGATAGTGGGTGGCGATGGCGGCACACTCGACGTGCCAGCCGGGGCGGCCCGGGCCGAACCGGGCCGGCCAGGACGGCTCCCCCGGCCGGGCGGCCAGCCAGACCAGCGGGTCGAGCGCGTCCTTCTTCCCCGGCCGGGCCGGGTCACCGCCGCGCTCGGCGAACAGCTCCAGCATCTCGGCCGGGCCCAGCCTGGACACCGAGCCGAACCGGTCGTCGCAGGCGCGGGAGTAGTACTCGTCCCCGTCCACCTCGTACACCGCGCCCCGGTCCGCCAGCCCCGCGAACGGCTCGATGATGTCCAGCGCTTCCACCGCGCCGACCAGCCGGTCCGGGGGCAGCACCCGGAGCGCGGTCATGTCGCCGCGGTACCGGTCGATCTCCCGGTCGGCCAGCGCCCGCCAGTCCTCGCCGTCCCGGTCCGCGCGCTCCAGCAGCGGGTCGTCCACGTCGGTCACGTTCTGCACGTAACTCACCTGGTAACCGGCGTCGCGCCAGGCCCGGACCAGCAGGTCCCAGGCCAGGAACGTGGCGGCGTGCCCGATGTGGGTGGCGTCGTACGGGGTGATCCCGCAGGCATACAAGCTGGCGGCCGGGCCGGCCGCGGCCACGGTCAGCTGACCGGTCGCGGTGTTGGTGAGCGGGTCGCGGGGCCCCGCCCCGGCAGCTGGGGAACGTTCGCGGCAGGCCAGGAGTCCATGAGCGCAGGTTATCGCCGTGCGCGCGCGCCCCGATCGTCCCCGCCCAGCCCGATCCCTCATGATCGTGGGGGATCTGGTGCCGAATACGACCCTCAATCCCCCACGATCATGGAAGCTACCGGGCGGGCGCGCTCGAAGGAGTGCGCCAGGGCGATCAGCCGGGGCTCCGCCCAGGCCGGGCCGAGGAAGGACAGGCCGACCGGCAGCCCGTGCACCTGGCCCGCCGGAACGCTGATCGCCGGGTAGCCGGCCACCGCCGACGGGCTGGAGGTGTGGAACACGTCATGGTCGCCGAGCACGTGGTCGGTCAGCCAGGCCGGGTTGGCGGTGAGCGTGACGATCGCGTCCAGCTGGTGCGCGGTGAGCGGGCCGTCCAGCGCCTCCCGGGCCCGCGCCCGGGCCTCGGCCCGGGCGGCCCGCGCGGCCGGGTCGGCCGGATCCCCGCTGGTCGCTTCGGCCTGCTCGAACAGTTCCTGGCCGAAGTGCACCAGCACCTCGGGGGCGTTGCGCATGTTGTAGTCGATGAGCTCGGCCAGGGAGCGCGGCCGCGGGCCGGGCAGGCCGGGCAGGTAGCGGTTGAGGTCGCACTTGAACTCGTGCAGCAGCGCGGCGAACTCGGGCTCCTCCAGGCCGTCCGCGCCGGGCAGGTGCACCGGGTCCAGCACGGTCGCGCCGTGCTCGCGGAGCAGGGCGACGGCGGCGTCCAGCACGGCCAGGGTGGCCTGGCCGGCCTGCACCGCAGCCGTCCCGCCACACGCCGAGCCGGGCGCCCTGCAGCGCGCCGGGGTCCAGGAACGTGGTGTAGTCGGGGGCGTGGCCGGCCGCCGCGCGGTGGCCGGGTCGGCGGCGTCCGCCCCGGCCAGCACACTGAGCAGCGCGGCCGCGTCGGCCACCGTGCGGGCCATCGGGCCCGCGGTGTCCTGCTGCGCCGATATCGGCACGATGCCGTGCCGGCTGACCAGGCCGAGGGTGGGCTTGATGCCGACCACGCCGCACGCGCTGGCCGGGCAGACGATCGAGCCGTCGGTCTCGGTGCCCACCGCGAGCGGGGCCAGTCCGGCCGCCACGGCCGCGCCGGAGCCGGAACTCGACCCGGACGGGTTGCGGTCCAGCGCGTGCGGGTTGGCCGCCTGGCCGCCCAGCGTGCTCCAGCCGCTGCTGGACCGGGTCGAGCGGAAGTTGGCCCACTCGGACAGGTTGGCCTTGCCCAGGATCACCGCGCCCGCCGCGCGCAGCCGGCCGACCAGGAAACTGTCGCCGGTCTCGGCGCCGAGCAGCGCGGGTGAGCCCGCCGTGCCGGGCAGCCCGGCCACCGCGATGTTGTCTTTGATCAGCACCGGGATGCCGTGCAGCGGGCCGGCCGGGTGGCCCGCGCTGCGCTGCTGGTCCCGGGCGGCAGCCTCGGCGGTTGCCTGCGGGCTGGCCGTGATGACCGCGCGCAGCCGGGGGTTGAGCGCGGCGATCCGGTCCAGGCAGCGCGCGGTCAGCGCGGCAGAAGTCAGCGTGCCCGCGGCCATCGCCTGCCGGAGCCGGGCGACCGGCTCGGCTGGCTCGCCGCGGCGCGGGCTGGCGGGGGCGGGCATGGTGGCAGGATAACGGGGTGCGGATACAGCTGGGTGAGCTCGAGGCGGTGCCCGCGCTGGACCGGCCGGACCTGCTCGCCCCGGCCGTGGCCGGGGCGCTGGCCGGGCTGGACGGCCAGGCTGACCAGGTGGCGTGTCGCGGAGATCGATCCGGACCTGGCGGATACCGCGGCGTTCTGCCAGCGGTACGGCGTCGGCCTGGCCGAATCGGCCAACTGCGTGCTGATCAGCGGGCGGCGCGGCGGGGAGACGAGGTTCGCCGCGTGCATGGTGCTGGCCACCACCCGGGCCGACGTGAACGGCGTGGTCCGGCGCCAGCTGGATGTGCGCAAGGCCTCGTTCGCACCGCGCGACGTGGCGGTGGCCGAGACCGGGATGGAATACGGCGGCATCACCCCGATCGGGCTGCCCGCGGGCTGGCCGGTCCTGGTGGACGCGGCGGTGGACGCCACCTCGCCGGTGGTGATCGGCAGCGGGGTGCGCCGGTCCAAGCTCGTCCTGCCCGGCGCGTTGCTGGGCCAGCTGCCCGGCGGCGCCGTCATCGAGGGCCTGGCCAACCCGGCCTGACTCAGCGCCGCCCCGCCGCGGCCCACCCCCGGCTGACCCGGCCCACCCGGCGCGACCGCCTGGCCGCCGCCCCGCACGTTAGCGCGGTGACTTTGCGGTCGCCGGTGACTCTGTTGGCTTATTGGGTCATGCGGCGGTGGTGAGGTTGAGCGGTGGAGGTGGGTGCGGAGGGGGCAGGGTTGAGCGGTTGCTGGTCCACAGGCGTCAGCGGATAGGTGATGCTGGGGGCGACGGCGTTTAGGCTGGTCTTGCGCAGGCGGTAGGGGCGGTGCGGAGGCCGGTGACGTGAGTGGCCTGGCGGATGGTGCTCGAGCTGGCGCGGATGGCGTAGCGGTCTTTCCACTGCCTGGTGGCCTGTTGGCGCGGGCGGCCACGGTCGCGTCGTGGATCTGCGGGGCCGCAGAGATAGTTGCCGCGCGCGCGCTGAGCTGGTGCACTGGCCGCGGGACGGGCAGGCCGGCAGGCGGCCGCGGGGAACTGGACACGATCACCTCGGTGCGCGCTGCTGAGCCGGGTTCAGCGGGCGCTTAGGGTGCCCTGGGGGCAGGTGACCTGCTGGTGGTCCAGTCGATGGTGAACATGTCGTGGTGTAGCGCTGGCCTGGGCCTGGGGTGAGGTACCGGCGGCCAGCGGGCCGGTCAGGGTGATGCGGGCCGCTGCATCCAGCAGCAGCTGGGCGGAGATGTACCGGCGTCGGCGGCGTGCTGCGGGGGGCCAGCCCGGCGGCGGTGAGCATGTCGTGCACCGGGGTGGTCATGACCGCGTCCGGCACGGGCGCGCGGTGGTGGCCACGTTGGTGATCAGGTTCATGCTCCCGGCGGGCCCGGCGCACGTCTCGGTGAGGTGGATCTTGTACCCGTCCCAGCCATGCCGCGCTTGAGCGAATACCGGGCATCGGTGTGGTAGGGGGAGATGATCCTTAATCTGCCCGGCGGGAGGCCCTGCCCGTAGGGCTGCCTCCCGCGTATCACCCGCCCTGCTCGTTGCGGGTGTACGCTGCACCCAGATCCGGCGCAGCGTCTCCACCGCGGGCAGGTCCCGCAGCCACCCGGGGCGCCGGGCGTGCGGACCGCCTCCAGCAGCAGGTAGCCGTCGCGGCCATACTGGACGGCCAGCTGCGTGCGTTTGGCGTCGCTGCCCGGCAGCCGCCACCCGTCGATCCGCTGCCCGTAGACCTCCTGCCAGGACGCATCGATCACGCCGGCCAGCCAGCCCGGCGCAGCAGCCGCAAGGGCCTCCAGCGCCGCCCGGACGGTCTCCCGGCCAGCTCCAGCCGGTTCAGGCTGCGGATCCGCGCCAGCACATGAGTGGAATCGGTCCGCGCCGTGCCGCCCGCCGTGACCAGGCCCAGGTCCTTGAGCCGGGCCAGCAGCAGATCGAAGATCACCCGTTCTGCGCCTGCGGCCACCAGCCGGTCCCGGAACTCGCTCAGCACACTGAAATCGAACCCCTCGTCGGCTAACGGCAGGCCCAGGGCGTACTTCCAGTCCAGCAGGCCCCGCACCGCATCGGCGGCCTGCCGGTCAGTCAGGTTCTCACAAAACTGCAACACCGTGACCATGGCCAGCTGCGCCGGGGAGATCCCCGGCGCCCCCCGCACCCCATACGCCCCCGCGAAATCCACGTTCGCGCACCAGGCGCCCAGCTGATCACGGGCCCGGATCGCCAGGCTGCCCTTCCGGAACGCCTTCTTCGCCACCCTGACGGTATCCGCCGGGATCTCCGGCCACGGCTTCGGCTGCATCGACATGACAACCCGATTCTGCGGCCCGGATGGGAACAAGGAAGGCAGAACACGCGACCGCGCAGACGATCATCAACCACACCCAGCCCACCGTCTCGGACCCTCGCGGCGCGCCGGCATCAATAAGCCAACACAGTCGCCGGTGACCGCAAAGTCACCGCGCTCATGGAATGGCGGGGCTAGGGGAGCCAGGAGACGTGGCCGTGCAGCGCCGCGTAGCCGACGAAGGCGCCGGTGTCGATGAGCGCGTGCGCGATGATCAGCGGGGTGACCCGGCCCCAGCGGCGGTACAGCACGCCGAAGATCACGCCCATCACGGCGTTCCCGATGAACCCGCCGAAGCCCTGGTAGAGGTGGTACGAGCCGCGTACCAGCGCGCTGACCAGGATCGCCTTGGCCGGGGTCCAGCCCAGCTGGTCGAAGCGGCGCAGCAGGTAACCGATGACCAGGATCTCTTCCAGGATGCCGTTCTGCGTGGCGTCCAGGATCAGCACCGGGATCCGCCACCACACGGCGGGCAGGTTTTCCGGGACCACGTTCAGCGCGACGCCGAGCTTGTAGGCGGTCAGGTACAGGGCCAGCCCGGAGCCGCCGATCAGCGCGGCCAGGACGGCGCCCTTGGCCAGGTCCCGGCCCGGCTGGCTGGCGTCCAGGCCCATCGCCGAGGACGGCGTCTCGCCTTCCCGGGCCAGCAGGTAGAACACCAGCGCCACCGGGACGAGCGTGGTGAGGATGCTGGCCAGCTGCAGGGCCAGGTCCAGCCAGGGCCGGCCGGGGGCCAGCGAGCCGACCAGCAGGGCCTGCTGCTTGCCCAGCGCCTTGCTCGCGGTCAGCGAGCCGATCAGGTTGATGATGGCGAACAGCGCGCTCGCGCCCAGCGACACCCCGAACACGACGATGACTTCCCAGCCGATGAGCCGCCTGGTCAGCGGCTTGAGGCTGGATTCCTGCAGCTGGGTCACGTCAGGACTCTAGCCGCGCGGCCCGGCTGGGCCGCCCGCTGTGCGGCCCGCTCCGGTCAACCCGGAGCAGCTCCACAGCCGGCTTCCAGCTAACCCAAAGCTCACCTTAGGTCTAACCTCAGCTAACACTCAGATTTAGGCGGCAAACACCGACATAGCATGCGTCCGGTGCCCCCAAACCCGGGCAATTCCGGCTGTCGCCGCACGTCTTGCGTGCTCTGTCAGTTTTGCCGGTGATCGGGGCGGCCGGGCGCAAAGCACTGGCCGCCGTGTCGCGCAGGTACACGGCGGCCAGTGGCTGTGGGCTACGGGCTATTCGGCGCCGATCGCGGCCGGATCCGGCCGCGCAGGCTCTTATATATGCGGCAGTTGACTTGCGTCAGACCAGCAGGTCGTCGAACTCACCGAGCTTGACACCCTCGATCAGCGCGGCGATCTCCGCCCTGGTGTAGATGAGGGCCGGGCCTTCCGGATTGCGCGAATTACGCACCGCGTATTCGCCCCCGTTGAGCCGGGCCACCTCGACGCACGTCCCCTGGGAGTTGCTGATGCTGCTCTTACGCCAGCAGGCGTCAACCAAGTCGGTGGCTGGCATTCCGTTATATGTGTTCATCTATCCGACTTCCTCAAGCATCCCGCTCAGGATTTCTGTGGTGTGTTCCGGCGACTCGCTCTCGACACTGAGGCGTTCCATCACCTCGGTGTAGCGTTCCACGTCGTCGCGTTTGTCCAGGTAGAGGGAGCTCGTCAGCTGCTCGACGTATACCACGTCGGGCAGGTCGACCTCGGGGAACCGAAGGATAGTAAACGCCCCGCCTTCGGCCGCGTGGCCACCCGAGCTGAACGGGACCACCTGGAGCGTGATGTTGGGCTCCTTAGTCACCTCGATCAACCGCTCGAGCTGCGCCCGCATCACCTCCTTGCCCCCAATAGGCCGCCGCAGCGCGGCTTCGTCCACCACGGCCCAGAGCCGTGGCGCATCGGGCTTGCTCAGCAGTTCCTGCCGGGCGACACGCAGGCTTACCCGGCGCTCGATCTCCTCAGCAGAAGCTCCGGCTGACCCAACCGGACGACCGCTCTGGCGTAGTCCGCCGTCTGCAGCAGCCCAGGGACGAACTGGACTTCGTAGAGCCTGATGAGAACCGCGGCCTCCTCCAGGCCGACATAGACCTGGAACCAGTCCGGGAGCACATCCCCGTACTTGTGCCACCAGCCCGGGGAATTCGCTTCCCTGGCCAGCGCCACCAGGGTGGCCCGCTCGGTCTTATCAGTGACCCCATACAACTCCAGCAGATCGACAACGTCACGCTCCTTGAAGCTGACCCTGCCGAGCTCCATGCGGCTGATTTTGGAGCCGGATGCGCGGATGGCGTAGCCGGCGTCCTCGCGCGTGATCCCCCTGGCCTCACGCAGCCTCCGCAGCTGGGAACCGAGAAGGATGCGCAGGACCGTTGGCCCGCTCCCCGGCTGTACTGAGATCACTCCAACCCCCCAGCTATTACCCTCAGAAATCCGTCAGCAACTCCTCCCGTTCGAGGCCTCCTTAACGGCCCGCACGTGCCATCGGCACTTTCATCTGCACGTGCATCCGCCCTTGCGCATGCAAGGTATATCGAGGATGATAGCGCTTGCGCGCCACACGCACGACATAGTGCCAGGAGACAGACGGGAGCCCGATGACCACACACCGGGCGGTCTCGCCAGTCACGACGGAGGTCATGAGCGTGGGCCAAGAGTGGCCCCTCTCCCCCGGGGAGCCCACCGGAATGCGCTACGCGAGCCCACTGCGCCCGCCGGTGCCTGCCCTCGACGAGCTTGCCGCGACGCAGCCGTCGGCGACCTGTGCCCTGCGCGCGGTGCCCGAGGCGGTCAAGACCGGCCGGGACTTCACCCGCAGCGTGCTGGTCGAGTGGCGGCTGCCGGACCTGGTGGATATCGCCGGGCTGGTGGTGTCGGAGCTGGTCACCAACGCGCTGCGGCACGGCATGGCGCAGGCCCGGGTGCACCCCAGCGAGTGCCCGATCCGGCTCCGGCTGCTCGGCCAGGCGCCGTATGTCATGTGCATGGTGACCGACCCGGGCAGCGGCATCCCGGTGCTGCGCGATCCGGAGCTGTGCGACGAGAACGGCCGCGGGCTGAACGTGGTCGAGTCGTGCTGCATCCGCTGGGGCTGGCATCTGCTCGATGAGGGCGGCAAGGTGGTCTGGGCGCTGTTGCATCCCGACGCCTAAAACCGGGCACAGTTCGGCCTAGGCAACGGTGAACCGCGCCGCTATGCTCTTGGCGCCGCCGGCCCGGTGATCCGTGGTGAGCCGTACGGCACGCCTATCTGGAGTTCACCAAGGGAGCAGCAATGTCGTACCAGCCGTATCCGACCGGCGGAGCCGCGGAGCCGGAGCCCCAGCGCCCGGCGCCGCCCACCCCCGTGCAGCAGGCCGTGAAGCTGATGTATGCCGGCGCGATAGTGAGCGCGATCAGCCTCATCATCACGCTGGCCACCGTTGGCAGCCTGAAGACCGCGATTCACAACGCCGATCCGTCGCTGTCGGCCACCAAGCTGCACTCGGCCGAAGTCGCGGCGGTGGCGGTCGCCATCATCTTCGGCCTGATCGGGATCGGGCTGTGGCTGTGGATGGCCTATGCCAACAAGGCTGGGAAGAACTGGGCCCGGATCACGGCCACGGTGTTCTTCGGGCTGGACACGCTGTCCGTGCTAACCAGCTTCCGGCAGGCGGAGCCGATTCTGAGCCGGCTGATCTCGATCCTGATCTGGCTGATCGGGCTGGGCGCGATCATCCTGCTGTACCAGCGGGAATCGAGCGCTTACTACGCCGCGTCGAAAACCCCCAGGTAGACCGGACCGCGGTCAGCCGCGGCTAGTGCCGGGCTGGCCCAGCGGTCAGTGCATGGCCAGGGCATGGCAGGCGACGGCGGCCGCCGCGACCACGTTGAGCGAATCCACGCCCAGGGCCATGGCCGAAGCGCTCATCGGGATGCAGACCGCCTCGTCGGCCGCCCGCATCCAGCGCGCGGACAGCCCGTCCCCCTCGCAGCCGAGCAGCAGCGCCACCCGGTCCGCCGTGGCAGCGCCGGGCGGCAGGGCGGCGCCGGGCCGCAGGGCGGCGCCGGGCGGCAGGGCGGCGCGGGCCGGCAGGGCGGTGCCGATCGGGGTGGCTGACTGGTCCGGGGTGAGCGCCAGCAGCCGGAATCCGGCCGCCCGCAGCTGGCCGAGCCCGCCATACCAGTCAGTCATCCGGGCATAGGGCACGGCGAACACCGCGCCCATGGAGACCTTGACCGCCCGCCGGTAGAGCGGGTCGGCGCAGCGCGGGGACAGGATCACCGCGTCGGCCCCGAACGCGGCGGCGCAGCGGAACACCGCGCCCACGTTGCCGTGGTCAACCAGGTCCTCCAGCACCACGACCCGCCGGGCGGTGGCCAGCAGCTGGCCCACCGCGGGCAGCGGCGGCCGGGCCACCGAGGCCAGTGCGCCGCGGTGCACCCGGTAGCCGGTCAGCCGCCGGGCTACCTCGTCGCTGACCAGGTAGACCGGGGCGGCGCAGTCGTCAGCCAGCGCGGCCAGCCGGGCCAGCCCGGCCGCGGTGAGCAGCATCGACCGGACCGGGTAGCCCGCGGCCAGCGCGCGGCCGATCACCTTGTCCCCTTCCGCGACGAACAGCCCGTGCCGGGCCTCCAGGCTGGTGCGCAGGTCGGCGTCGGTCAGCGAGACGTAGTCGGCGAGCCGCGGATCGGCCGGGTCGGTGACCTCAATAGGAGCAGTCACGCTTGTATTGTCCGGGGGGGACGATCCCCTGGACCCCCCGATCGCCGCTTCGCGCCGAGCACTGTGCTAGTCGGGGGGACGACCCCCGGCCCCCCGATCGCCGCTACGCGCCGAGCGCCGGCTCGGCGAGCACCCGCCTGCGGCGGGCCTCGCCTCGCCGGCGCAGGCCGTGGTACGCACCAGTAACCACACTCATTACAACCTTAGTAACTGCCTGATCTGTGCTGACTTGCCCGGATAAAGTCGTGACGCCAGGCCGTGGGGGGACCCCGGATCGCGCGATCGAGGGATGACGTGAACGCTGGAGCCATCGGGCAGACCGGCCCGCAGGGACGCAACCGGCGCGGGCGCCCGCGCCGGGTAGGCATCGTGATCGGGCTGAGCGCGCTGGCTGGCGTGATCGCTTGCACCCTGCTGGTCGCCTTCGGCGCGGAGGCCGTGGTGTCCCGCGCCTCCTGCACCGACCACCCGGTGGTGGTCAACCTGGCCGCATCGCCGGACATCGCGCCGGCCATCAGCCACGTGGCCAGGTACTTCAACGCCGAGCACAACGACGTGCAGGGGCACTGCGCCGTGGTGCACGTGACCAGCGTGCAGTCGTCCGCCGCGGCGGCGCAGATATCCGGCACGAACTCGGCCGCGGGCAGCGCCGCATTCGACGCCTGGATCCCGGACTCCTCGCTGTGGGTGAACGTGGCACGCAGCTTCCCGGCCGGTGCCCAGCTGGTCCAGCAGACCGGCCTCAGCGTGGCCCGGTCGCCGCTGATGATCGTGATGCCCAGGTCGGTGGCGGCCGAGCTGCCCGCCTACGGCTCCACGGTGGGCTGGCAGTTCCTGCTGCCGCAGCGGGTGGGCGGCCCATCCACCGGGCTCGGGCTGCATGTGGAGTTCCCCGACCCGGCGCAGAGCTCGGCCGGCCTGGCCACGCTCATCCAGCTCCAGCAACTGCTCGGCACCGGCAGCACCGCCCAGGCCGGCTTCGCCGACTTCGTCCTCAACGTCCAGGTCACCTCGGGCGCCGGGACGCTGACCTCGCTCGCCAGTCTGGCTCAGCCGCCGCGCGCGGTCACCATCGCCTCGGAGCAGGCCATCGCGCAGTTCGACCGGGCCCACCGGGCCGACCCGCTGTCCGGCCGGTACCCCGTCCAGGGCACCCCCGAGCTGACCTACCCCTACGTGCTCACCTCGGCCAGCCAGCTCGAGCGCAAGGCGGGCCAGGAGTTCGAGAACGCGCTGAAGTCCAGCTACGCGACGTCCTACGTGCAGTACCTGGGCTTCCGGTCAGGTGCCGGCTCGGCACCCAGCTGGATCAGCCAGTACGGCCTGGACACCGCCCAGCCGAGACTGACCGCGGCGCCCGCGCCCGGCCAGGCCGAGACCAGCCTGCAGGTCTGGCAGAAGCTCAGCCTGGGCTCCCGCGACCTGGTGCTGCTGGACGTCTCGGAGCAGATGGCCACCCCGGTATCCCCGACCGGCACCACCCTGGAGCAGGTGCTCATCCAGGCAGCCAGCCTGGGCCTGACCCACTTCCCGGACAGCACCCAGATGGGCATCTGGGCGTTCGCCAGTCACCTGGACGGCAATCTGCCCTACAAGCAACTGGTCCCGGTCGGGCCGCTGCCCGCGCCGCTGGGCCTGATCACCCGGCGGCAGCAGATCAGCCAGGCCACCGAGCAGGGCAAGCCGGTAGCCGGCGCGCCCGCCGCCCTGTACAGCTCGATCCTGGCCGCGTTCAAGTCCATGTCCGCCAGCTACCAGCCGCGGTACGTCAACGCGGTGCTGGTCCTGACGGCCGGGATCGACAACGACAAGGGCGACATGAGCGCCGCGGCGCTGATCCGCCAACTGCGCACGCTGTACAACCCCAACAAGCGGGTCGAGATCGTCCCACTCATGTTCGGCACCGCCGGGAACTTCGCCGCGCTGCAGCAGATCGCCAAGGTCACTGGCGGCGTGGCGTTCGACATCACCAGCCCGAAGCAGATCAACAGCGCGTTCTTCAGCGGCATCGCGCAGCGGCTCACGGTCGCTGGATAGCGGGCCTGACCTGCGGAAACGCGCCCAGGTGACGGGCCGGCCAGCGGGCCAGAAAAATCTTACGGATCGATGACAACCGGCTTCGGAGGCGGCGCGTCTTCTATGTGAGGCCCGACGAGAGCGGGGCGTCGGGCCTCGACAGAGCTTCTCCGGCAGGGTCGGCCTGGTGCGAGCATTCGCCAGGCCACTGGCTGGGGGACGGGACGTGAGGTCCGGCAAGAGCGGGGTGCCGGGCCTCATTTCCGTTTTCCGGCACCCGCACCGCGGCCAGCCGCCGGCCCGGCTTTCCCCGGGCTGCCACGCCGGTCAGCCCGCCGCATCCAGCTCATCGAGCAGCCGGTGCGCCCGCTGGATGAGCGACGGCACCGCCACGCCCTCCCGCTCGAACCCCTCACCGACCGTCTTGCGCTGCAGGAACCGCGCATGGATGCCTTCCAGCACCACGGCCAGCTTGAAGCAGCCGAACGCCATATAGAAGCCGAGCTCGGACACGTCCCGCCCGGTCGCCGCGGCGTACCGGCCAGCGACCTGGGCCCTGGTCAGGAAGCCGGGGCCGGCGGTGACGGTGGCGGCTACGCTCAGCTCGAGGGACTCCTGGTCACCCTGCTGCGCCCAGTAGACGAGGGCCAGGCCGAGGTCGGCCAGCGGGTCGCCCAGGGTGGACATCTCCCAGTCCAGCACGGCCGCGATGGCCGGCCGGGCGCCGAGCGTGACCAGCATGTTGTCCAGCCGGTAGTCGCCGTGCACCAGGGTCCCGGGCCCGGCGGCGGCCAGCGCGGCCGGCAGGGCCGCGGTCAGCCGCCTGGTGAGCTCGGCGTAGCCGGGCATTTCCCGGGTGTTGGACAGCTCCCACTGGCGCTGCCACCGGGCCAACTGCCGCTCCAGGTACGCCGGCCAGGCCGAATCCGGTCAGCCCGGCCGCGGCCAGGTCCACGCCATGGATGGCGGCCAGCATGTCCGCGAATTTCTCGGACAGCTGCCGGGCCTGGTCCGGGCTGACCTGCTCCCCGTCCGCTTCAGTGCGCAGCACCAGCCCGGGCACGTACGCCATGACGTAGAACGGGGCGCCGATCACCTCCGGGTCAGTGCACTTCCCGGCCACCGGGGGGACCGGGACGGCGGTGCCGCGAAGCGCGCTGAGCACCTGGTATTCCCGGCCCATGTCGTGCGCGGTGGGCAGCACGTGGCCGAGCGGGGGGCGGCGCAGCACCAGCAGCGGCGCGTCCGGGCCGGCCGCGGCCCGGCCGTCCACCAGGTAGGTCAGGTTCGACCGGCCACCCGCGATCAGCCGGACCACGGGCGGCGCGGCCACCGGGAGGATGCCGTTGTCGCGCAGCCAGCGGCCCAGCCGCGGCAGGTCGTCGATGCCGGGCACCAGGCCGGATCCGGGGCCGCCGCTGGGCTCTGGGCCGGATTCAGAGCCAGCGGCGGGCACAGGGGCAGGTCCGGGGACAGCACCGTCCGGCATGTTCGCACTCCCATCCGCGCGCTCCGGCCCCGCACACTCTGCGGGCCGGGCACGTATCAGGAAAGTATCCATCAGGACGATCGCATCCGGGCCGGGTGGCCAGCCGGCCGCGACCGGCCCGCTACGGTGCAGGTGACCCGCCTGGTACGACGGCCCGGCCGGCGGGCGGACTGGCCCACTGGCCCGGCCGGCCCGGCCACCGGGACCGCTCCCCCGCTAGTTACGGACTTCCGGCCCTGGACTTATTCACGCACTGTGGCATAGGCAGTCACCATGGGCCGGCTCGGCCAACAGGTGCCACAGGTCTAGACCATTCGGAAGGATCGTTGTGACTGACGCGTGGATGCCCCGTGCCGAGCGAGTCCCGGCCCCCGCCGACGGCGGCTGCATGAAGGGCGGCGCGCCCCGCGCCGTATGGCTGCCGGTGTACGCCAACCCGCTGGAGCTGTCCGCCCGGGCCGCGGCGGAGCGGCTCATCCAGCTGGGCCGGCCCAGTCATCTGGTGTGGAACCCGGTCTCCGGCGACGTCGCCCAGCTGATCCCGGCGGTCCGGGCCGGCCGCGCCCTGGGCTGGCCGGAGGGCCAGGGCTGGCTGGACGGGCCGGGGTGGACGGATGAAGCTGGCCTGCCGCCGGACGCGGACTGGCGCCGGGCGCCGCTGTCCCCGGCGGCCGAGCCAACCGCGCCCGCCGCCCGGGACGGGCTGGCCGCGATCAACACCGAGGGCCGGGTGTGCGTGCAGATCGCGGTGCTCCGCCAGGCGTGGTGGCCGTTCACCGAGGGCCCGGCCGAGCGGCTGGCGGAGATCGTGGGCTGGCTCGACTCGTGGCAGGTGCCCCGCGGCTGGCCGGCCGGGCGGCCGGCCCGGTTCCCGGACGCGGGCCTGGCGGCCGGACGCCGGCCGGCTGCGCGCACCCTGGACGCCCGGGCGGAAGCCGCCGGGACCGGCCCGGGCCGGCGGCGTAACTGGGCCCAGGGCGGACATTTCGCCGCCGCCCAGGTGCCCGGCTGCGCGGCAGCCGGCGCGGACCGCATCGACCTCGACCGGCTGACCCGCGATCAGCTCAGGATCGGGTCCGCCCGGGCGGGCAGCCGGGCCAGGATCGCGGCCAGGGCCAGGCAGCCGCGGCTGACCGCGGCCCGGTCCGCCGCGCCGTAACCGAGTACCAGCCCATGACGGCTGGCCGGGCCGGCGAAATACCTGTCCAGGCTGGCCACATCCACCCCCCGGGCCGCGGCCGCCGCCACCACGTCGGCTACCACGCCGCCGGGCAGCTCGCAGACCATGTGCATGCCCGCGGTCTCCCCGGTCAGCCGGCCGGGCCGGGCGGGTGGGCCGGCCAGGGCCTGGCCGAGCACGGCGGTCATCGCTGCGCGCCGCCGGGCGTACTCATGCCGCATCCGCCGCACGTGCCGGTCCAGATCGCCCCGGGTGAGCAGCTCAGTCACCGCGTGCTGCACCGGCTCAGGCACCTTTACCCCCAGGTCGGTAGCCGTCTCGGCCAGCACCGGGATCAGATCAGCCCGGGCCAGCAGCCAGCCCGCACCGAGCGCCGGGGTCAGCGTCTTCGACGTGGTGCCCAGGTAGATGACCACCTCGGGATCCAGGCCGAACAGCGTGGGCAACGGGCCGACGTCGTAGCGGAACTCGCCGTCGTAGTCGTCCTCGACGATGAGCGCGCCGGTGGCCCGGGCCCACGCGGCCAGCGCCTGACGGCGTGGCACCGGCAGCCGCCCGCCGAGCGGGTACTGATGGGCGGGTGTGGTGTAGACCAGCCGCAGATCGCCGGGCAGCTCGTCCACCACCAGGCCGTCCGCGTCCACCCGGCACGGCACCAGCTGGGCGCCGTGCGCCGCGAACACGGACCGGGCGGTCTGGTAGCCGGGTTCCTCCACGCCGACCCGGTCGCCGGGCCGGAGCAGGCCGCGCGCGATCAGCCCGAGGCCGGCCGCCACCCCGCGGGTGATCATGACCTGGTCGGCCGGGCAGCGCAGGCCCCGGCCGCGGCGCAGGTACCCGGTGACCTGATCACGCAGGGCGGGCACGCCCAGCGGGTCAGGCCAGCTGGATACAGGCTGCGCGGCGGCCCGCCAGGCCCGGCGCCAGGCAGCCTGGTCGATCCCGGCCACCCACGGGATGCCCGGCCGCAGGTTGACCCGGGGCGGCCCGGCCGGCACCGCCCCGGGCCGGGGCAGCGCGGGGCCGGCCGCTGGCCCGGCGGGTGCCGTGCCGGGGCCATCAGGTACGCCGGGCGCGGCACGCAGCGCGGCGCCCGGCGCGCCCGGCGCGCCGGGCGCCACATAGGTCCCGGAGCCATGCCGCCCTTCCAGCCAGCCCTCGGCGAACAGCTGGGTGTAGGCCGTCGTCACCACGGTCCGGCTCACCCCGAGCGACTCGGCCAGGGCCCGGGTGGAGGGCAGCCGCTCGCCCGCGGCCAGCCGGCCGTCGGCCAGCGCGGCACGCAGCTGGGCGGAGACCTGCTCAGTCAGCGGCAGCGGCCCGCCCCGGTCGGTGGCCAGCGGCAGCTCGATGGCAGCACGTGGAAAAGTGGTCATTCATTCTTCCCGTAAAGTGGCTACAGGCATCAGTCCACTTGGTAGATACGGTAAGCCATCATGAGCGCTGACGACACCCTGACCCTGTCCGCCACCGCCCGGACCACCCTGCACCGGCACAAGGAACGCGGCCGGACCGACCGGGCCGACCTGTACGCCGTGCTCGACGCGGGCCTGATCTGCCACCTTGGCGTGGTCATCGACGGACTGCCGGTAGTGCTGCCCACCGCCTACGGCCGCGACGGCGACGTGCTCTACCTGCACGGGTCGTCGGCCAACCGGAGCAACCTGGCCGCGGACGGCCAGCAGGTGTGCGTCACGGTGACGCATCTGGACGGGATCGTCTGCGCCCGGGCCGTGTTCAGCCACTCGATGAACTACCGCAGCGCGGTAGTCTTCGGGCGGGCCCGGCTGGTCACCGATGACCAGGAGCGGCTGACCGCGCTGCGGGTGATCACCGAGCAGCTGATCCCCGGCCGGTGGGCGGCGGCCAGGCCGCCATCGCGGAAGGAGATGGCGGCCACGTCGGTGCTGGCCGTGCCGCTGGACGACGCCTCGGTGAAGGTGCGCACCGGGCCACCCGCCGACGAGCCGGCGGATTATGACCTGGACGTGTGGGCTGGCGTGCTGCCCGCCGCGCTGACCTTCGGCGAGCCGCAGCCGGACCCGGAACTGCCACCGGACACAGCCGTGCCCGGGCACATCCGCGCCGTGGCCGGCCGGCCCCGCGGCTGACCCCCGGACGCCGCCCCGGCCGGAACCGGGTGCGGCCGGTGACTGGCCAGGTCGGGGACGTGGACAAGGTGGCCTGGGTAAGGCTCTAGTCTTGGGGGATGACTGACCGGCTCGTCTGGATCGACTGTGAGATGACCGGGCTTGACCTCGCCCGTGATGCCCTCATCGAGATCGCCTGCCTGGTGACCGACGGCAACCTGAACGTGCTCGACGAGGGTGTCGATTTCGTGATCAAGCCGCCAGCGGAGGCGGTGGACCAGATGGTGCCGGTCGTCCGGGATATGCACACCACGTCTGGCCTAATCGAAGAGCTGCCGTCCGGGGTCACCCTGGCCGAGGCTCAGGAAAAAGTGCTCAGCTACGTGCGCGGTCTGGTGCAGGACGCCCGGCGGGTGCCGCTGTGCGGCAACTCCATCGCCACCGACCGCGCCTTCCTCGCCCGCGACATGCCCGAACTCGACGCGTTCCTGCACTACCGCATGGTCAACGTGTCAAGCATCAAGGAACTCGCCCGGCGCTGGTACCCGCGGGCGTACTTCGCCAGCCCGCAGAAGCACGGCGGGCACCGGGCCCTGGCCGACATCCGGGAGAGCATCCAGGAACTTCGCTACTACCGGGAGGCGATCTTCGTCCCAGAGCCCGGGCCGGACTCGGCTACCGCCCGGGAGATCGCCAGTAAGTACGGCGTCCCCCCGCCCGGCAATGGGCACACCGAGCCGGCCCCGGGCTGACCCGCCCGGTTAACCGGTATCCGGTTCGAAGTGGGCCGACCGCGCCGCTATGCTTCATGCAGCCGTCGGCGATGGTGGGCGTAGCTCAGTTGGTTAGAGCACCAGGTTGTGGTCCTGGGGGCCGGGGGTTCGAGTCCCCTCGCCCACCCCATGTGATCTCGCGAGAGACCGGAACGGCCCCGAACCCGCCCCGGGTTCGGGGCCAGCTGGTCCAGGGCCAGCAAATCCTTCCAGAATTCTGGAACCTTGGCGAGCCGACCTGCGGAAACCTGGCAAAAAGGTCTGGGCCACCCGGCGGGCCGGGCATCCTATGGGCGGGGGTGACGCCGTGCCAGCGCAGAGTGAGCTGCTGACCCAGTGGCGGGCCAGCCTGTCCGCCTGGGCCATCCCGGAGCACATTACCGCCGCGGTACCAGATTCGCCCTGGGTGCTGCCCCGCCAGGTGTTCGCGCGCCGCGCGGACCGGCTGCGCCAGGCGCCGGCCGGGCCGTCCTTCCAGCTGGCGTGGGAGACCCTGGACCCGCCGGGCAGCGTGCTGGACGTGGGCGCCGGGGCCGGGGCCGCCTGCCTGCCGCTGGCGCCGCGCACCACCACGCTGACTGCGGTGGACGCCGACCGCGCCATGCTGGACCTGCTGGCCGAGCGGGCCCGCGCGGCCGGCCTGGAGCCGCGGCTGTGCGCCGGCGAGTGGCCGGAGGTGGCCGCCCAGACCGCCCCGGCCGACGTGGTGACCTGCCATAACGTGCTGTACAACGTGCCGGACATCGGCCCGTTCATAGCGGCGCTGACGGCCCGTGCCCGGCGCCGGGTGGTCGTGGAACTGACCGCCGCTCATCCGCTTACTTCGCTCAACCCGCTGTGGCTCCGCTTCCATGGCCTGGAGCGGCCAAAAGGGCCCACAGCGGGTGACGTCCTGGCCATCCTGGACGCAATGGGGCTGCGGGCAGGGCACACTAAATGGAATCGTCCGGCTGAGGCGGATTACGCCACGGTGCGTGAGCTAGCCGAAGTGACCAGGCGGCGGCTGTGCCTGCCGGCTGAGCGCGCGGCCGAGGTGGAAGCCGCGCTCCGGGACACCGGGCTCAGCGGCGGCCAGGCAACTGACCTGGGGACCGCCGGACGCACCGTAGTCACGATCTGGTGGGAGGGTTCCGCGTGAGCAATATGGATGACTGGTTTCGCGACCCGTCGCCGCGCTCATCCGGGTCGGCTGGGTCGGGCTACCCCGGCGGCGGCCCGGCCGAGAACCTGTCCTACGGCCCGCCGGGCCAGAGCGCCTGGCCGACGCAGCCACCGGTACGCTCCGACGGCCCCGGACGGCGCTCCCGGCCGAGCCAGGGCGGTGGCTACTCCGGACGGGCCGACCGCGGCGGTGGCGGCGGGCGGCGCTGGCTGCGGCCGCGCCGGATCGTGGGCATCGTGGGCCTGCTGCTGGTCCTGATCCTGGTCTTCACCGGGGTGATGTACTTCTACCTGAACTCCAAGCTGACCCGGGCCAACGTGCTGGTCAACTACAACGGCCGACCGGTCGCGGGCGCCGGGCAGAACTGGCTGATCACCGGCTCGGACAGCCGCCAGGGGCTGACCAGGAAAGAGGAGCGCCAGCTGGCTACCGGCCGGGGCATCGGCGGGCACCGGTCGGACACCATCCTGGTGCTGCACATCCCGAGCAACGGCCTGCCGCCGGTGCTGGTCAGCATCCCGCGTGACTCGTACGTGGACATCCCCGGCTTCGGCATGAACAAGATCAACGCCGCGTACGACTTCGGCGGCCCCAAGCTGCTGGCCAAGACCGTGCAGAACGCCACTGGCCTGGAGATCAACCATTACATGGGCATCGGCTTCGGCGGCCTGGTCAACGTGGTGAACGCGGTCGGCGGGGTGCGGATGTGCATCCCGTCCAACCTCAACGACCCGGCGTCCGGGCTGCACCTGAAGAAGGGCTGCCAGAACCTGGACGGCGCGCAGGCACTCGGCTTCGTCCGGAGCCGGCATCTGTTCGCCACCCAGGACCTGCAGCGGGAGCAGGACCAGCGGGTGTTCATCAAGGCGCTGCTGACCAAGATCACCAGTCCGGGCAACCTGCTCAACCCGTTCTCCGCCTTCCCGGCCGCGTTTGGCGCGGCCGGCGCGCTCACCGTGGACAAGGGCACCCAGTTGTATCAGCTCGTGCAGGTCGCGTTCGCGCTCCGGCACCCGGAGACCACCACCGTGCCGATCGGCAGCGAGCCGCTACTCGCCGTGGGCGACGTGGTGATCTGGGACCACACCAAGTCGACGCTCCTGTTCGACGCGATGAAGAATGACACGCCGGTGCCCAAGAGTCTGCTGACCGGCTCCAAGCTGGCCACGGCCAGCTGAGCCGAAATCGTTATCCCGACTGTCAACTTGCGACATTTCCGCCCCTTGCGCACACCGTTGCCGTCTTCGTAGCATGCGTCGAATTACAACCCGCTGGTAAGCATGGCCCGGAGGTGGCTTTGAGGACCGGCAGTATCCCCAGTGTGAACCGCCCGCTCGGCCTGTCCCTTCGTGAGGCCGAGGTGATGACGCTGATCGCGGCGGGACACTCCAACGGCGAGATCGCCGCCCAGCTCGTGCTGGCCGAGAAGACCGTCAAGAATCACGTGAACCGGATCTACGCCAAGCTGGGCGCGCAATCCCGGGCGGCGGCCATCTCGCGCTGGGACGATGCACGGAGCGCGGCGACCTGAGCTGCCATCCAGGCGGCCAGCGGCTAGCCTTATAGTGAGGTCAGCCCCAGGGGGCATTCAGGAAATACTCAGGTTCAGGCCGGAAGATGCAGGTCATGACCATGCCGTTAACGAATGGGCGGGCGCAGCCAGCTGCCAGGCTGCTTGTTGTCGAGGACGAGCCCAACATCCTGGAGCTGCTGTCCGCCAGCCTCCGCTACGCGGGGTTTGACGTGCTCACCGCGACCGGCGGAACCGAGGCGGTCCAGGCCGCGCAGCGGCACCGGCCCGACCTCATCGTGCTCGACGTGATGCTGCCCGACATGGACGGCTTCGACGTGGTCCGGCGGCTGCGCGGCGGTGGCGCGCGCATCCCGGTCGTCTTCCTGACCGCGCGGGACGCGATGGAAGACAAGGTCCGCGGCCTCACCCTGGGTGGCGACGACTATGTGACCAAGCCGTTCAGCCTGGAGGAGGTCATCGCGCGGATCCGCGCGGTGCTCCGCCGCACGCACGGGGACGGGGCCGAGCCCACCCCCCGGCTCAAGTTCGCCGACCTGGAGCTCGACGAGGAGAGCCACGAGGTATGGCGGGCCGGGCAGCACGTGCAGCTCTCCCCCACCGAGTTCAAGCTGCTCCGGTACTTCATGAGCAACGCGAACCGGGTGCTGTCCAAAATGCAGATCCTGGACCACGTCTGGGACTACGACTTCCGCGGCGATACCGGCATCGTGGAGTCGTACGTATCGGTCCTGCGCCGCAAGGTGGACACCACCGAGCCGCGGCTCATTCACACCCTCCGCGGGGTCGGCTACGTACTCCGCCTGCCCTCCTCGTAACCGGCGGAGATGACGACGGCGTCCTGGCTTGACCGCGCGCAGGGGAACCTGCGCCGTCTGTCCGAGCGCACCCCGATCCGGGTCAAGATCATCACCGCACTGCTCGCGCTGGTCGCAATCGCGCTGGCCATCATCAGCTGGTCAGCCTCACCGTGTTCCGGAATTATCTTCAGGATCAGGCGGACAGCCAGCTTTACCAGATGATCAACCGGGCTGGAAGCACGCCCCGGATCGGGCACGGGCCAGATGCCGGCCTTCGTCACCTCCGGGTATGTGGTCGAGCTGCGCAACTCCCGAGGACAGCTGGTCACCGAACTTCGGCACCGTCCAGCAGCTCAGCGCCCCGGGCCCGAACGTGCCCGACCGCCAGGTCCTGGCTTTCCGCTAACGCGGGGAAGCTGGTGACCGTCCCGGCCACCTCCGGCGGTGACGCCTGGCGGGTGATCACGGAGGCGGTTCCCTACCAGCGGCAGATCGGCCCGTTCCGATACGGCCCGAAGCAGACGGGCACCTTGATCGTCGGCGTGAATCTGGGGCGCTCGACCAGACCATCGCGTGGCTGGGCAGGATCGACTTGCTGGTCAGTGTGATCGTCGATGGTCGCGACTGGCGGTTGTCGGGATCGCGATCGTGCGGGCCAGCCTGCGCCCGCTCGACGACATCGAGCAGACCGCGCGGGCCATCGCGGCCGGTGACCTGTCCCGCCGGGTGCCCGACCTGGACCCGGGCACCGAGGTCGGCCGGCTCGGCCGGTCGCTGAACCGGATGCTGGCCCAGATCGAGTCGTCATTCCAGGCCCGCACCCGGTCCGAGGCGGCGGCCCGGCGGTCCGAGGAGCGGATGCGCCAGTTCGTCGCGGACGCCAGCCACGAGCTGCGCACCCCGCTCACCGCGATGCGCGGCTACGCCGAGTACTACCGGCAGCGCGGCGGCATCCGGGAAGACGCGGCTGACGCCGCGGGCCCGGCCAGCCCGGCTCTGGAACCGGCCCAGCCCGGCGCCGGGCAGCCCGGCGCCCCGCGCAACGGGACCGGCCAGCTCAGCGGGGCCGACCTGGACCGGATCATGCAGCGGGTGGAGCAGGAGTCGGCCCGGATGGGCGTGCTCGTCGAGGACATGCTGCTGCTGGCCCGGCTGGATCAGCAGCGGCCACTGGAGCACCGGCCGGTGGACCTGCTGACGCTGGCCGCCGACGCGGTCCAGGATGCCCGGATCATCGCCCCGGACCGGGCCATCGACCTCAACGTGGGCTCGGCCACCGCGTTCCTGGTGCTGGGCGACGAGGTGCGGCTGCGCCAGGTCATCGGCAACCTGATGAGCAACGCGCTCAGCCACACCCCGGACGGCACCCCGGTGACGGTGGCCATCCTGGCCGGCCCGCGCGAGCCGGTGCCCAGCGTCGTGCTGGAGGTCACCGACCAGGGCCCAGGGATGCCCCCGGAGCAGGCGGAACACGTCTTCGAGCGGTTCTACCGGGGCGATCAGGCGCGGACCAGGAAGGCCGGCGGCACCGGCCTCGGGCTGGCCATCGTGGCCGCGCTGGTCGCCGCGCACGGCGGCACCGTGGCGCTGCGCACCGCGCCGGGCCAGGGCGCGACGTTCCGGGTCACCCTGCCGCTGGCCCCGGAAGCCCAGCGCGACGAGCCCGCCGACGAAGAGGTGCTGGCCGGAGGGACGACCCCCCGGAGCCCCCGATCGCCGCTCCGCGCCGAGCGGCGGCAAGCGCCGCAGCTAACGGGTCAGGCACTCAGGCGCCGCGCGGGCGGCGCGGCGGACGGCTTCGGCGTAGCCGCTGCCGAACAGGCAGGCGTGCACCAGCAGCGGGTGCAGCTGGTGCAGCGGGATCCGGTCCCGCCAGCCCGCGGCCAGCGGCGCGACGTCGGTGTACGCGCCCAGGATCCGGTCCAGGTACGGCGCGCCGAACAAGTCCAGCATGGCCAGGTCGGTCTCCCGGTGACCGCCCTGGGCCGCCGGGTCGATCAGCCAGCCCCGGCCGCCCGACCACAGCACGTTGCCGGACCAGCAGTCGCCATGAATCCGGCTGGGCGGCTCGGGCGGCCCGGCCAGGCTGGGCAGCCGGTCCACCACCTGCTCCACCAGCCGGGCGTCCGCGGCGGTCAGCGCACCGGTGTCGGCCGCCCGGCGGAGGTAGGGCAGCAGCCGCTTGCTGCCGTACCAGCTAGCCCAGTCGCCGGCCCCGCCCAGCGCACCCGCCACCGTGGGGGCGTCGCCGGTGCGGTCGCCCAGCGGCAAGGTGGCGATGAACCCGGGCCAGGGTGAGCCGAACCGCGGCGCGCCGGCCGCGTGCAGCACGGCCAGGTCCCGGCCGAACGTCTCGGCCGCGTGCTGATCCGGGGACTGCTCCGGCACCCAGGCGACGGCCAGCGTGCCGCTGTCCCAGCCCAGCACCTCGGGCACCGGGACGGCGTGCGCCTCGGCCAGCCAGCGCAGCCCGCGCGCCTCGGCCTCGAAGATCCCGCCCAGGTCGGCCCGGGCCGCCTTGGCGAACACCAGGCGGCCGTCGGCCAGCGTCACCTGGTAGTGGTTCCACTGGTGCTGTGCCCCGGCCGGCCGGATCTCGCGCACCTCGCTGCCGGTGATCCGGGCCAGCCGCTCGGCCAGCTCGGACCCGGCCAGCGCCGCCGGGCTCACCGGCCGCCCAGGCGCGGGCGAGGCGGGGCGCCCCGGAGGGGTGTTCCCGCCGAGCCGGCGCCTTCCGGGGGCTCCGGGGGGTCGTCCCCCCGGGCCGGCACCGCGGGCGCCTCGAGCAGCCCGGCGAGCTGGCCGGCCAGGCCGCGCACGGCCGCCTGCACCAGGTCGAAGGCGGCCGCGTAGTCCTCGGGCGGGCCGCCGTACGGGTCGGGGACCTGGCCCTGGTACGGGTCGTCGTCCCCATCCTGGCCGGCCAGCGCCGGATCGAAGGACCGGAGCAGCAGCAGCCGCGGCCCGGCCGCCTCCGCGTCCGGTGCCATCTCCCGCAGGTCAGCCAGGTTGGCCCGGTCCATGGCCAGCACCAGATCCCGGTGGCCGAACCAGGACGGCTGGAACTGCCGGGCCCGGTGCGCGGACCCGTCGTAACCGTGCCGGCCCAGCTCGGCCCGGGCCCGGCGGTCCATCGGCCCGCCGACGTGCCAGTCACCGGTGCCCGCGCTGTCCACCTCGACCAGGCCGGCCAGCCCGGCCTGGTCCAGCTCCCCGCGGAGCAGCACCTCGCCCATGGGCGATCGGCATATGTTGCCGAGACAGACAAAGCAAACCCGATAGGGGCCCAACGCCCGGCGCGGGGCAGGGGGGACCGGCAGCGCCGGGGTGTCAGCGGGCATGGCACCAGCATGCCCGACGCGGCGGGCTCTCATGCCGCCAGGTACGCATGCCGCCAGCCCAGGGGTCGTGGCTGCGGATCGGCACATGTCACCATGGGCGAATGTCACAAGATCCTCGGTACCGGTCACTGTCCTACTGGCTCGGCTCGGTGCCCGGCGAGCTGACCCCGGGTGATCCGTTGCCCGGCGACCAGGACGTGGACGTGGCCATCGCCGGGGCCGGGTTCACCGGGCTGTGGACCGCCTACTATCTGGCCCAGGCCAGCCCGGGCCTGCGGATCGCGGTGTGCGAGCGGGACATCGCCGGCTTCGGCGCCTCCGGCCGGAACGGCGGCTGGTGCTCCGCGCTGTTCCCGGCGTCGCTGGCCAAGCTGGAGCGGATGGCCGGGCAGAAAGCCGCGGTGGCCATGTACCGGGCCATGCAGGAGACCGTGGATGAGGTCGGCCGGGTGGCGGCGGCCGAGGGCATCGACTGCCACTGGGCCAAGGGCGGTACCGTGCAGCTGGCCCGCTCCCCCGCCCAGCTGCGGCGCGCCCAGGAGGAAGTGGCCGAGTACCAGGCGTTCGGCTTCGGGCAGGCCGACCTGCGGCTGCTCAACCGGGCCGAGGCGGCGGAGCGGGTGGCCGCGTCCGGGGTGCTCGGTGCGACGTACACGCCGCACTGCGCGGCCATTCACCCGGCCCGGCTGGCCCGCGGCCTGGCCGCGGTGGTGCGCCAGCGCGGGGTGCGGCTGTACGAGCAGACCCCGGTGACCGAAATCGCGCCGGGACAGCTGCGCACCACGCACGGCACGGTCCGGGCCGAGTACGTGATCCGGGCCACCGAGGGATACACCCCGCAACTGCCCGGCCTGCACCGGGCGATCGCCCCGGTGTACTCACTGATGATCGCCACCGCGCCGCTGCCCGAGTCCACCTGGGCCCGGATCGGGCTGGCCGGCCGGCCTACGTTCGGCGACTACCGGCACCTGATCATCTATGGCCAGCGGACCGCGGACGGGCGGCTGGCCTTCGGCGGCCGCGGCGCGCCGTACCACTTCGGCTCGGCCATCCGGCCCGGGTTCGACCAGGTACCCGCCGTGTTCGCCGCGCTGCGCCGGTCGCTCGGCGAGCTGTTCCCGGCCCTCGGCGACGTCCCGGTCACGCACACCTGGGGCGGCCCGCTGGGCGTGCCCCGGGACTGGTGCGCCTCGGCCGGGCTGGACCGGGCGACTGGTCTGGGCTGGGCGGGCGGCTATGTCGGCGACGGGGTGTCCACCACCAACCTGGCCGGGCGCACGCTGGCCGACCTGGTGCTGGGGCACGACACCGAGATCACCCAGCTGCCCTGGGTCGGGCACCGCTCGCCGGAGTGGGAGACCGAGCCGCTGCGCTGGCTGGGCGCGAACGCCGGCCTGCACGCGATGGGCTGGGCCGACCGCCTGGAGACGCGGACCGGGCAGCCGTCCCGGCTGGCCCAGTTCGCCGGCCGGTTCCTCGGTGACTGACGCTGCGCCCAGCCGCCGCTGCGCAGCGCAGCAGGGCTGCGCCACCTTGATCAGGTCACCCGGCGGAGGGCGCCCGCCCCGGCCCTCCGCCACCGGCCCGCTACGCCTTAGGCGCGAAGCTGCGCAGTACGCCGTCCAGCCCGGCCACGTAGATCGCGCCGTGCGAGACGGTCGGCGAGGCCCAGAATCCCCAGGTGGGCTTCTGCATCCACAACGGCGCCGGTGGCCGGGTTAAGCACGTACAGGTGGCCCGCGTTGTCCGCGTCCACCAGCACCAGCCGTCCGGGCGGCCCGGTGACCGCGGGCGATGCGTAGAACGTGGACCCGGCCAGCACGTGCCAGACCAGCGTTCCGGTGATCGCGTTGAGCGCGTACATGCCCTTGTCTGAGGGGACGTAGAGCCGGTTGCCGATCAGGGCGGTGCCGGCCACGTCACCGCTGCTGCCGGTGGGGTTGCCCCCGCCGAGCAGAGCGTACTTCCAGATCAGGCCGCCAGTGGTCGAGGTTGAGGGCGTAGACGGTCTTGTCCTTGCCGGTGACATAGACGACGCCGCTGGCGAAGCCGCTGCGCCCGGGGGCGGAGATGGTCGGCGGGGCGCCCACGTCGGCCAGGGCAGCGCAGTTGGTCCGGTAACGCCACACCAGCGTGCCGGTGCTGGCGTTGAGGGCGTACACGGCGTCGTCGCGGTCTTTGCTGCCGAACACGACCAGCGGGACGCCCCTTGCGTCGGTGCCGTACGCGGGAGACGACCAGGTGCCGCCCGGGGCGACCGCGAAACTGGTGAACTCCCATGCCTTGGTGCAGCTGCCAGCCGTGCTGCCGGGGCCGTGGATGGCCCATTCCGCGCCGGGCGCGCCGTTGCCGGGGATGGTGCCGTCGTAGACCTCCGGGCCCGATCCGTCGGCCGCGTTGACCACGACCGGCGAGGCCAGCAGGGGGCCCCCGGCCTGGAACGAGCACATCACCGCGCCGGTCGTGGCGTTCAGCGCGTAGAGGGTGCCCGCGGTGGAGCCGATGTAGACCACGCCGCGGAACACCGCGGGGGAGCTCTCGACCACCCCGGCCGGCAGCTTGTAGGTCCACACCGGCGCGCCGCCGCTTGCCGGGTAGGCGTAGAAGTGATTGTCGGCCCCGGCGTAGACGAGCGCCTTGCCCAGGGTGGCATTCATCACCACGGCGGGCGAGGTGTCGCTGGTGGTGCCGAGCGGCGCGGTCCAGGTGGGGGCCAGCGACGCGGCGTTCGTGCTGCTGATCGACGTTTCCGGGGAGTACCCGGTATGGCTGGGGTTGGCCCGGAACATCGGCCAGTCCGTGAAGACCGGGGCGGCCGCCGCGCGGCCATGGCCATGTCCTGGGTGGGTCGCCGCACTGGCCGGGCCGCCCATGGCGAGCGCCCCGGCCAGTGCGGCGCCAGCCGCCACCGCGGCCAGTGCGGGGGATTGAATTACTTTCGACACAAACATGCTCCTAGGTTCGGCTGATCTTAATTGACTGCCGAGTCCCGGGCTATTCCCGTGAGTAAGCCACGGATCTGCCAGAATCGGGCAATTCTCGCGTTTGACCCTGACCCGGTAATGGACGCCCGACAGCGTATCTCATTCCAGTCCCCAGGAAATGAATATCTGCCATCCACCGAATTCTGTGCCCGGTAAGCGACTGTGCCGGATACCCGATGATTCGTCACCATCCATTGACCATCGCTACCTTTTGTACGGGTAATTTGTGCACGACCTCGGGTTTAAATTCTGGACACATCAGGCACCCACCCCTACGGTCAGGTCCATGGTGCAGACTGTCGCAGAGAGGCCGTGCGGGTACAGCGGTCCTGGTGCCCGGCGGTCGAACGTGTTCCCGTTTCGGTAGCGCCCGGGCCCGGGCCCGGAGACCGGTGCGGGCCAGCCTGAACGCCGTGCACGAACGGATGCCGGCCACGATCGAACGGTGCGCGGCACCCGGGAATCCACCGCTGGCCACGGCCAGCACCAGCCAGCCAGCCAGCCAGCCAGCCAGCCAGCCAGCCAGCCAGCCAGCGCCGCGCTACCCGGCTGAGCCGGGCAGGCCCGCAGGCCGCCGAGCTCACCACCTTCATCCTATTATTTCAGTCGAGATAATAGCTCCGAGTCGCCGCCAATCGGTGGCGTTACCCCCGATACTCCCGGGGTTAGTGCATATCCACTTATTGTGCGGTCCCCTGGGGTTTGGCGCATTAATCAAAAGATCCCCTGTAGCGATTTGCTTCAGACCTGAGTTTGCGGAAGGATGCAATCCCCGTTGCCATAGCCGCGATCACTCGGCGGGAGGATCTGCTCGATCATGCAGGCTTATGATGACGATCGGCCAACTGAGACAATCACTGGGGGACAAATCGATGAAAGCTGGCCCGGGGTTCGGGAGCGTCATCTGGATCGTGTTCGGGATATCGGCGTGCTCGACCCTGCTCGTGACCTTGACCGTACGGCTACTCTTCCGGCGCAACAAGCAGGCCACGGACCTGTAACGGCACCCCGCCGCTACCAGATCCCGCAGGTCACTTTCCGGCCGCGCCGGGGAATGGTGATCGTCCCGCTCGCGATGATCGTGGCCGGATCGCTCTACCTGCACCGCAGGGCCATCGGCGGCTCGTCGCCGAGGACGGACCTGATGTACGTCGTCTGGGCGATCAGCCTCGGCGTTCGTGCTGACCCAGCTCGCGCTGGCCTGGCTGCAGCGGCCGTTCACGGTGTCCGTGGCGCAGCGCGCCAAGCTGGACCGGCTGGCGGTAGCCGCCGTGGTGCCCTGCTACAACGAGGACCCGGCGATCCTGGACCGGACCATCTCCTCGCTGTTCGCCCAGACCCGCCCGCTGGACTGGGTGATCGTGGTGGACGACGGGTCCACCGAGGACTACACCGGCATCCAAGCCCGCTGGGAGGCGAACCCGTCCGAGCACCCAATTCGTCTGGATACGCCAGCAGAACCGAGGCAAGAAACACGCCCAGGCCGCGGCGTTCCAGGCGATTCCGCAGGCCGACATCTACGCCACGATGGACTCCGACTCTGCGCTGGAGCGCCGGGCCATCGATGAGGGCCTCAAGCCGTTCGCCGACCGCGAAGTGGTTTCGGTCGCGGGCCTGGAGATGGCCTACAACCTGACCACCAACCTGCTCACCCGGGCCATGGGGATGCGGTCGCTCGCCTTCCAGCTGTTCACGATGAGCGCGCAGAGCGTGGCCGGCGGGAACGTGGTGATCAACCCGGGCGCGTTCTCGCTGTACCGCGGCTGGCTGATCCACCGGATCCTGCCCGCCTACGCCGGGCGAGACGTTCTTCGGCATGCCGGTGACCCTGGGCGATGACACCGCGCTGACCTTGTTCGCACTGCTGCACGGCCGGGCCGTGCACCAGCCCACGGCCGTCGCGATGCCGGTGTACCCGGAGACCCTGTCGCACCACCTGCGGCAGTGGACCCGGTGGATGCGGGCGTCCACGATACGGACGCTGTGGCGGATCCGGTACCTGCGGCCACGCTCCTACGCCTGGTGGTTCGTGCGTGTACCAGCAGTACGCGTTCTTCGCGTCGGTGGCGGTGTCGCTGGCCGTGCCGTTCGCCTGGCCCGCCACCAAGAACCTGATCTTCGCCAGCAGCATCGCCCTGGTCGCCTGGCCGGTCGCGGTGGCCATGCGGCTGCGTCACGGTGCACCGCTCCGACGTCCGCTGGCGGGGCTGGCTGGCCTCGGTGGCGACTGCTGCCGTTCGCCGCCCTGTGGTACCTGCTGGTGCTGCGCCAGATCCGCTTCTACGGCATGGCTACCTGCCATCGCCAGGGCTGGATCACCCGGAAGAAGGTGGAGGTCACGCTGGCTGGCTCCCCGGCTCACGCCGCCGAGGTGCTCGTCAATGAATAAAGCCAGATACATTGCCGGGCTCATCGCCAGCGTGAGTGCGGCCATCACGGTGAGCCGGGGCCGGGGCCTCGCTGTGGGTCTTCCGGCACGAAGCGCCGGTCGTGCGGCGGGCCCAGGTCTTCCAGCTACCCCGGGCCAGTTCCGCTCCCTACCCGCAGTCGGCCATCAGCGACCCCGGCCCGCTGCACTACCTGGGTGTCGTCGAGCGGAACACCCCGAGCACTTACCAGCCAGTGACGAGCTTCACCTCGATAGCCGGCCGCAAGCCCAACATCACCGTCTACTACAGCCAGTGGGGCGCGTCCTTCCGGGCCCGGTTCGCTACCGCGGCCGCGCGGGCCGGGGCGATCGTACTGGTGCAGATGCAGCCCTGGCACGCTTCGCTGGCCGCCATCGCCGCCGGGCACTGGGACAGCTACCTGCGCCGGTTCGCCGGGCAGGTGCGCCGCTACGGCGGCCCGGTCATCCTGAGCTTCGCCCCGGAAGCTAATGGCCGGTGGTACCCGTGGGGATGGCAGCACACCAGCCCGGCGCACTGGGTGGCCGCATGGCGGCACGTGGTGACGGTGTTCCGCGACTCGGATGCGATCAACGTGACCTGGCTGTGGGACATCAGCGGGCGGAACCGCGGCACCGGGCATATCCGTAACTGGTGGCCAGGCCCACGCTACGTGGACTGGATCGGTGTGGATGGCTACTACTTCACCCCGGCCGACAGCTTCCAGACCGTCATCGGCAGCACGGTCCGCAACGTCCGGAAGTTCACCAGGAAGCCGATCCTCGTCTCCGAAGTGGGCATCGGCCCGCATGCCGGGCAGGCGGCGAAGCTCCCCGGCCTGTTCGCTGGCCTCCGCCGCGATCACCTGCTGGGCCTGATCTGGTTCGACGTCGCCCAGCACCAGGGCCTGTACCACCAGAACTGGCGGCTGGACGGCCCGGCGGCGGTCGCCGCCTTCCGGGCTGGGGTGAGATCCCTGCACTGAGCCCGGTGGCGGCCCGCCGCGGACAGCGCGCGGGCCCGGCGTGTGCCGGGCCCGCGCAGCGGCTGGGTGCGGGTATCAGTAGCCAGCGGCCTTCATGTTGCGGAAGAACTGGTCGGCCTGGGCGGTGGCGCCCGGTGCGGCGACGTAAAGCCGTCCGGGCTGATCGACTTGGCCGCCGCGGTCATCTGGTCGGCGGTGCCGTTGGAGGTGGACACCTCGGAGTAGACCTTGACGGCCGAGTTGGCCGCCCTGGCCTGGACGGCGGCAGTGGTGTAGAGCGGCTCGTACTGGCCCAGGTCGGTCGTGTTGGATTCGTCCTGCAGAACGTAGAGGTCGCCGTTGGATGGCGCCGGCGCCGGCGATGTTGACCCGGGTGTACCACTGCTCAGAGCTCTCACCCGGCTGGCGCGGGTACTTCGTGCCGGTCGACCGAGCACAGGTCCAGGGACGGGGCCTCAATCGCCTTCAGCCCGTTCGCGTGGGCCAGCTGGCCGAACAGCTTCAGGAACTTGACCGGGTCCTGCACCCTGGACGGTCGGGCCGGGTGCCGCGACGTACCTGCGCCGCGAACCCGGCAGGCGGGGCCGGTCAGGACCCGGCCCCGCCGCGGTTCAGTGGGTGGCGGAGAAGTGGGTGATGGCCAGGCCACGCCCGCCCGACCAGATTTCGAAGCCCGCCTGGACGCTCCACAGCAGCGCGGACGAGTTGAGCCACGCCGAGCCGCGCGGCGATCGCCATGAACGGTGCCAGCCGCAGCCGGGCCTGGTGAGCGACCGTGGCCCGGCGGAAGGAGATGTAGAACTTGCCGGGCAGCGTGGCGTGCGGTACCACGTACCATTTCGCGCCATCGAGCGTTGACCGTGGGGTACAGCTTTGCCCACCAGGGTGCTTGCTGTACTGCAGCCAGATCATCATCTCCGTGGTGCCGATCCCGCTGTGCCTGCCGATCCACAGGTCCAGGGAGGAATTCCAGACTCCGCTGCGCTTCGGGGTCTTGGTTGTCCACTGGATGGTGTAGTTCCCGAGTGAGTCCGCGCCTGGGGCAGATGCCGGGGGCTTCGCCGCCCGGCACAGACGCCCGCGAAGCAGCCGGTCCCGATGTAGGGGTAGGCGCGCACCTCGGGTGATGTCGCGGCCCGGGCGTACTGGGTGACGGTGAACCCGGCAGACGCCGGTGACCGCGACGCACATGCCGTCGTCGTTGTGGTTGACGCTGGGCTTGTTCCGGACCACGTACGGCTGGCCGTTAGACCCGGTGACATGCAGAGCCTGCCAGGGCCTGCAGGTCGCCACGCGCGGCGCGGCGGAGGCGGCCACCGTGGGCAGGATGATCGCCGGCCACGGCCACCACTAGGCACATCATGATCCGGACGGGCACGGAGCGGGGGCGGCGCGTCATCTGGGTTTCCTTTCTATTTCCCGGCTGGGCGTCAGGCACCGCACACGATATTCCCATCACTGTTCCCCGACCACTTCATCCGCGCGTTCCCTTTGCTTTTCCTTAGTCCGGCCGATGGATAGAGGAAAAATGCGCAACGCTGCGCAGAACACCAAACTTTAATGTGATATACAGGTGATAATCGGCCTTAATTCGGCGGGCGAGGCGAGCCGGGCGGCCAGCGCGGCCACCTGCGACCGGCGCTGCATACCCAGCTTGCCGAGCACGGCGGACACGTAGTTCTTGGCCGTCTTCTCCGACAGGTACATCCGCTCGGCGATCTGCCGGTTGGTCAGGCCCTCGCCGATCAGGTCGAGTACCCGCTTCTCCTGGGCCGACAGGGAGGCCACCGACTGGTCGGTGGCGGACCCTTCGCGCAGCCGACGCATCACCCGGGTGGCGGCATCGGCATCGAGAGTGGACCGGCCGGCCGCTACCGCCCGGACCGCGCCGACCAGCTCGGCCGACGAGGCCTGCTTCATCACGTAACCGGCCGCCCCGGCCATGATCGCGCCCAGCAGGGCCTGATCATCCCCGTAGCCGGTGAGCATCAGGCACGCCGTGCCGGGCAGCGCGGACCGGATCTCCCGGCATACCGTCACGCCATCGCCATCCGGCAGCCGGACGTCGAGCAGGGCGACATCCGGCTGCAGGACCAGCATCCGGTTGATGGCGGACTCCGCGGTACCGGCCTCACCGATCACCTCGATGTCGGCTTCTGCCTCGAGCAGATCCCGCAGCCCGCGCCGCACCACCTCGTGGTCATCGAGCATGAACACGCGGATCATCCCGCCCGCGCCATCGGCCTGAGCGCCAGATGCCTGGCTCATGGGATCCCGCCCCTCGCGGTCCGCCCGGAGACGGGAGAGGCACCGCCCGCCACGGGCTTCATGTACTGTAAGTACACATAATAGTACTCATTGTAGTGGGATGGTTCGCAGCGGCTGTCCCGTCAGCACGGGGAGACACGGTGGCGGCAGGCCCAGCAGGCCCGGCAGACGCGGCCGGCCCGCGGGTGCTCGTGGTGGATGACACGGAAGCGGTGCGCGTCCTCATCCGCCGGGTGCTCGCCAGGTCCGGGTACCAGGTAGACGTGGCGGGATCGACCCGCGAAGCCCGGGCGCTCAGCCCGGCCCGCTACGACGTGCTGCTGATCGACGCCCACCTGGGCGGTGAGCCAGGCACCGCCCTGATCGAGGAACTGCGCGCCGCGGATCCGGATTCGGCCCAGCGCTGCCTGCTCGTCACCGGGGGCATGGCCGACCGGGCTCCGGCCGGGGTGGCCTGCCTCAGCAAGCCGTTCCGCCCCGCTGACCTGCTCTCCGCAGTGGATGCCATGCGCTCCGCCACCGGGCACGGGCGTTCGGTAATAAAGGACCTGGCCGGGAGCGCGGCCGGCCGGACCGGCTCAGCCCGCAGCATCGATGGGCCGGGCCGCCGCGGCGGCCAGCGAGCCAGCCGCCCAGCCCGCCGCGGGCCAGCTGCTGGCCAGTGTCCGCGGGCTGCGCGCGGCCGAGCGGGCCGCGGTGGCCGACTTCCTGCACGATGGCCCGGTCCAGGAGCTGACCGCGGCCATGCTGACCGTGGACCTGCTCAGCCGGCTCGCCCCGGACGAGGTCAGGCCCTACGCCGAGCAGATCCGGCGGCACCTCGACGCAGCCAGCCGGCCGATCAGGCGGTTCATGGACCAGGCCAGCCCGGGTGCCCAGGCTGGGTCCACCCTGGACAGCCAGGTCCGGCGGCACACCGCCTGGCTGCCCTTTGCCCCGGTGACGGTGCGCGACCTGCGCTCGCCCGCCGCATCCGGGCCGGGCCCGGCGGTCATCGTGGACATCGTGGAACTGGCGCTGCACGCGCTCGCAGGCAGCGCTCCCCCGGCCCGGGCGGACATCGAGGTCCAGCCCGGTGAGCAGGTCCTGGAGATAATGCTCACGAGTCACCCCGCTGGACGGGGCCACCGTGCGCGCGGCGGACGTGACCGCGGCGCAGACAGGCGCTGGCCCAGCTGGCCGCCGCCCTGGGCGGGACGGTGCAGGCCGGCCTCGGTGCCTTCCCATGGCGGGTCCGGCTGGGGCTGACCGGGACCTGATCTGACGCTAGCCAATCCCAACCCCGGGGGAAGGCTGGCCCGGCCGCCGGTCCCCTAGGCTGACGGCATGGCAGATCCGGGGGATATGTCCGGGATAGACACGACTGTTCCGCATCCGGCGCGGGTGTACAACTACTTCCTCGGCGGCACGGACAATTTCGAGGCCGACCGGGTCGCGGCCGAGGCCGCGATCAAGGCCTTTCCGCGGACGGCGGAGTCGGCCCGGGCGGCCCGGGCCTTCCTCCGCCGGGTGGTGCATTTCCTGGCCGCGGAGGCGGGCATCCGGCAGTTTCTGGACATCGGCGCCGGCCTGCCCTCGGGCGAGAACGTGCATCAGGTCGCGCAGTCGGCCGCCCCGGACGCCAGGGTGGTGTAACGATCAGGTGGCCGCCTTCTTCGCCGGGCTCGATCTGGTGCAGCCGGGCGTGGTCCAGCTCTCCAAGTGGCGCCCGCGGTCCGCGGCCGAGGCGGCGGCGCCGGCCGCCCTGTGGGGCGGGGTGGCCGGCCAGCCGCTGACATGAACCGCCGGGTCGCCCCGGCTACCCGCCGGCCGGGGTGGGCAGCTGGAACGGGGCCAGCGTGATCTGGTCGATGTTGGGCGCCGTTTCGGACCGCAGCGGCTGGCCCACGCCGCTGCCCGAATAGATGACGCCGATCGTCACGGCGTCCCAGTTGTACTGCGGGTTGGCGATGAACCGGATCGTGTTGACGCCCGGCCGGAGCTGGACCGGAATGGTCAGGTTCCAGAACTGATTCCAGCTGAACGTGTTGCCGAAGTTGACGTGGAAGGTGGGCCCGCCGTTGACGCTGATGTCGGCGGGCGCGGTCATCAGGTCCGGGTTGTAGTGGTTCGCGATGATCTGCTGGTTGTTCGCGAACCGGACAGTCATCCCGTAGCGGCCGGCCACCGGCGCGTGCACGGTGAACGTCAGCGAGTTGGCCGGCCCGCCGCCGATGCCGGTGACCACGCCGCCGTTGGCCTGGCTGTAGCCGTTGTCCACCTTGGCCGTCCCGGCCAGCGTGCCGTCCTCGGCCTGGTAGGTGCTGACCTCGGGCGGCGTGCCGCCGGCCGGGGTGACGGTCAGCTTGTCCAGCGCGACCAGCCCGCCGTCGCCGGTGACCACCACCCTGTTGATGCCCGCGCTGAGGTACACCCGGTCGGTCCGCACCATCCAGCCCGGTGACCCGGCGGTCAGCGGCCCGCCGGGTGGCCCGGCGAGCGGCAGCGCGTTGACCGTGACCTGGGCCGCTCCCGCGCTCCTGTACCGGAACGCCAGATCGGAGTAGCCGTCGCTGGCCGAGTAGACCCAGAACGTCACGCGCTGGCCGCGGCCGATGTCGGCCACCCCGGCGCCGGACTGGCCCTGCGCCCGGTAATCCGGGCTGGCGCCGTCCAGGCTGGCCTGCTCGGCCTCGTAGACGACCGGGTTGCTGCACCGCCGGGTCGTCCAGCTGGAGGTCGATCTTGTTGATGATCGCGTCGCCGTTGGTCGCGGCACCGTTCGCCCCGGTAGTGGACAGGCTGATGTCATGCTGGCCCGCGGTCAGGTGCACGGTGGTGTCGGCGTGGTTCCAGATCACCCAGTTGTAGCCGACCGGCAGCCACACCTGCTGCGGGCTGCCGCCGTCCACCCGGACGAAGATGTTGGTCGGGCCGGACACGTCGGAGGCGGCCGAGTCGCTGCCATCGAAGATGGACAGGTTGTAGTCGCCGGTCTGCGGCACGTCCACGTGGAACGTGATGACGGTGCCCGACCCGGTGCGCAGGCCGCCCACGTCCTGTTCCCCCGCGGTGGCGTAACCGCCCAGATTGCTGGGTGTCCCCTCGGTGTTGATGTTCCAGCCGGTGCCGGTCAGCGTGGCCTGCGCGGCCAGGTAGCTGTGCAGCCAGGTGCTGTCGGTGGGGGTCGGCGAGCCGGTACCGCCCGGGGCCAGGATGACCTCGTAGGCGTCCATGGTCGGCGGCACGGCCGGATTGGAGATGATCGTCCCGTTCCGCCCGTTGCCGGAGGAGTCGACCGCGGTGGCGCCGCCCGTCTCGTCGAACTTGTAGCCGGCGACGTTGCCCGCCCCGGGCTGGCCACCGGCCAGCGCGGCGATCTGGCTGGCGCTCAGTGCGCTGTTGTAGATCTGGAAGTCGTCGATCTCGCCGTCCAGGTACGGGTCGGCCGGGTACTGCGAGTGGCCGATCCAGTCCTGGGTGGTGTCGCCCAGCGCGGCCGGGTTCAGCGTCATGTTGCTGTTGCTGCCGACCGCGGTGCCGTTGACGTACAGCGTCCCGGTGCTGCCGGACAGCGTCACGGCCACGTGCGACCAGGTGTTGCAGCGGCAGCTCGCCGGTGCCGTTGATCTGCTGCTCGCCACCGGCCCCGCTGGTCGTGATGGCGAACCGGATCGGCCCGCCGCCCGCGTTCAGGGTGAGGAACATGTAGTCATTGGTGCCGGTGCCGAAGTCGAACACCCGGGACCAGGCGGTGTCGGCCGAGGGATTGACCCAGGCCGAGATCGTGAAGTCGCTGACGCCCTGCATGATCCCGGACGGCAGGCTCACGTATTCATTATTTCCACACAACGCCAGTGCGTTGCCGATCTTGCCCGGCACCCGCGGTCCAGTCGCCTGGCAGGACGCGGCGTTGCCGCCGGCGCCGTCGCCCTGATCGCCGTTGGTCACCGGGAGGGTGACCGAGCCGTCCGGGCCGACCGGCACGTCGCCGTCGTATGTCCGGGCCGGCTGGGCGGCCGCCCCGGTCATGCCGCTCCACCGGTCCTGGAAAATCGTGGCGTGCACGGTGTGGCCGAAGATCGCCGGGTCGATGTGCTTGACCGTGACGCCTTCCGGCCCGGCCGGGCCGCCGCCCATGATGATCCGCGCCTGCCGTTTCGCCTTGTCCAGCGTGGCCAGGCCCTGCAGCGTGTCGTCGGTGTTGCCGTCCGGCGGGGTCACCGCCACGGTGTTGCCGGACATCGAGGAGTACCAGTTGTACAGCCACCACTGCGCGTTCGGCATGTTCTGCTGGGCCACCGAGTCGCCCAGCGTCCCGTTGATGTTCCAGTACGCGAGGTCCCCGTCCACCTTCTCGGCCTCGAGCGCGGACAGCCACGCCGACCATCTGCCCGGGGCTGGTCAGCTGGTACCTGGCCGCGTACTCGTCCAGGTTGACCGGCAGGTGGCGCGGTCAGGCCAACCGTGGTCTCCAGCGCCCGGTAGGCGGCCACGTCGGTGCGCACGGTGGACGGGACCTGCAGCTCATGCCAGGTCATTACCGAGGGCAGGCAGTGCTGCGCCAGGCAGAACTGGAGGAACGAGCCGAGCGCGGCCGGGAAGAAGCCACTGAAGTTCGGCCCGGCGATCCGGGCCTGCGGCCACAGGCCCTTGATGAAGTCGTAGGTCTGCAGCCACTCCGCCTCGAACGCGGCCAGCGTGCTGGCATTGGTGGTCAGGCCGGCGAACCAGTTGCCGTCCGGCTCGTTGTACGGCACCAGGATGATCCGGCTGCGGTACGGCGACGCTAAAGCCTGCTCGACCTCGGTCTTCAGATAGCCCTGGTACTGCGCGTAGCTGGTGCGCTCGTACGGGAAGTTGCGGTACACGTCGGTCATGTAGATGTAGATGTCCCGGCCGCCGCTGGCCAGGAACGGCTTGGCGATCTCCAGCGCATCCGAGCCCGGATGCTGCTGGCCGTCCTGCGCCTTGGTGTCGGTGGTGACCAGCCCCATGCCCTGGATCAGGTTGTTGCTCGGCACGCCCTGGTCATAGAGCCCGTACAGGCTGCCCGACGCACCGCCGTCGAACGGCCCCGTGCTGGCGCCCAGATCGACCACCAGGTTGCTGCCCGCGCCGGTGGCCGGCGTGTGGCTGGCGCCCGGCGCCTCGCGGCGGCCGGTGCGGTGTCGCCGACCGGCGCGGTGCCGGCGGCCGGTGCCGCGCGGCGACTCGGGCCGCGCTGACCGGCGCGCCGCTGAGCAGGAGTCCCGGTACGGCCAGGAAGAGCGCCGCCGCAGCGGCCAGTTGCCGTCTCATCTGCCACCTCTCTGTGACCCGGCCCCCAGCTCTGCTACGCCGGCCCGGTAACGCGCCGTCCTGCCGCGCCGCGCCCAGCAACCCCAAGATGGAGAAGCGCTTCCCCACCCGCCACTGTTGAGGATCTGCCCGACCGCGGCCCCACGTCAAGCCCCGGTCACCGGTTAACGGGAAGCCAGCAGCCAACCGCCAGCCGTTACCGGGCGGCCAGCAACCGCTCTCGTTGTTGATGTTGGGATAGCAGCCCCTCACGTGTCGGCTATCCCAACATCAACAACGAGGCCCGTCCGTGGTCACGTTGCCGGGCTCCGCGGCTAGCGCGATGGGGGGCTGGTCGATGGGACAATCAGGGGGTGACGAGACGACGCCCGGCCACGCTCATCGAGGTGGCCGAACGCGCCGGGGTATCGCTGACCACCGCCTCGAAGGCGATCAACGGCAAGAACCGGGTGTCCGAGACGACCCGGGCGCGTGTGATGGCCGCGGCGCGCGAACTGTCGTTCACCCCGAGCCCGATCGCGCGCGGCCTGACCGGCGGGCGGACCAGCACCGTCGGGCTCATCGTCGCGGACAGCATGACGCACCGCTTCGCGGTGCCGATCATGCTCGGGGCAGAGGCCGCGCTGGGCGAGATCGACCTCTCCATGATCACCTGCGATGCGCGCGGCGATCAGGCCCGCAGCCTGGAACTGGCCCGGATGCTGGCCGCCCGCAAAGTGGACGGCATGCTGATCGTCGGGGACAACAACGCGGTGACCAGCTCGGTGACCCGGCAGGTAGACATCCCGGTGGTCTACGTGTACGGCGAGTCCGACCAGGCGGGCGACGTGGTGCACATGCCGGACGACACGGCGGGCATCGGCCTGGCGGTGGATCATCTGGTGGCCGTCGGCCGGCGGCGCATCGCGCACCTGACCGGGCCCGCGCAGACCACCGCGGTCGCGCACCGGGTCGCCGGCCTGTCCGCCCGGTTGCGCGGGCACCAGCTGGAACTGGCCGCCCCGGTCGGGTACGGCGAATGGTCACAGCGCTGGGCGCGCGCCGCCGCGACCGCGCTGCTGCAGCGGGTGCCGGGCATCGACGCCGTGCTGTGCGGCTCGGACCAGATCGCGTCGGGGGTCCTGGTGGCGCTGGACGAGATGGGCCTGCGGGTACCGGACGACGTGGCCGTCACCGGATACGACAACTGGGACGTGTTCGCCCTGGAGACCGAGCCGCAGCTCACCACCGTGGACATGAACCTGGAAGCGCTGGGCGCCGCGGCGGCCCGGGACCTGTTCACCATCATCGATGGCGCCGAGCCGCAGGGCGGCATCCGGCGGCACGCCTGTGAGCTGGTCATCCGCGGATCCACCGTGCGCTGACCGCTGGTGGCGCGGGATGGGGCGGGTGGTGGCGCGGGTGGCGCGGGAGCTAGACCCGGTGGCTCTCCAGGGTTTCCGGGGCGAACAGCTCGGCCGGCTCGAACAGCCGGCTGGCCAGTCCCTGCTCATGCGAGTAACGCAGGAACGTGCGCAGCGTGTGCTCGTTGTCCCCGGCCAGACCATACGTCCAGAAATCGGCCCCCATGACCTGCTGGGTGCGCTCCAGGTCGGCATACAGCCAGGGCACCAGGTACCGGGTGGCGGCAGTTTCCGCCATTCTGGCCATGGTCAGCGCCCTGGCCTCCTCGAAGGCCTGGTAGAGGGACCGGGCCAGCCAGGGCCGGCGCTGGTACACATCGCGGCGCAGCACGACCACGTGCATGATCGGGAAGATCCCGGTGTCCGTGTAGTACTCCTCCTCGGTGGCCCGCGGGTCGGGGAACAGCCGGGCCACCCGCGGATCGCCGGCGGCGAACGGCTGCGGAGTGCGCGGGCTGTACAGCGCGTCGATGCCGCCCTCGGCCAGCATCCCGGCCAGCGTCTGGCCGGCCGGGATCGGCGCTATCTCCACCCCCGGCGGCGCGCCGTGCGCGATCTTGTCGGTCCGGCCGGGCTGGTGCAGGCCGCCGGTGCGGTACCGGACGGACGGCACCGGCAGGCCATGCCGCTCGGCCAGGATGCCGCGGATCCACACGGCGGCGGTCAGCTGGTACTCCGGCACGCCGACCAGGCGCCCAGCCAGGTCCGCGGGCTGGCTGATGCCGCGGCCCGGCGTGGACGTAGATGCCGTTATGCCGGAAGGCCCGGGACGGGAACACCGGGATGGCGACGAACGGCGCGTCCTGGCCGAGGCTGATCACGTACGAGGACAGCGACAGTTCGGCCGCGTCGAACTCGCGGAACCGGGCCATCCGGAAGAAGGTCTCCTCGACGGGCAGGGTCAGGTAGATGAGGTCGATTCCGGCCAGGCCGGACGTCGCCCTGAGCCAGCGGCAGCGTCCGGTCATAGTCCCAGCAGGCCAGGGTCAGGGGTACGCGCAGGCTCATCCGGCTCCTTAGGCCAGCCGCAGTGTCATGAAGGTGTTGTCCGGGCTGGGACGATAACCGCCGAACGGGCCGCACGGCGTGAAGCCGACGCTGGCGTACAAGGCGCGGGCCGGCGCGAACGCCGTCATGGTGCCGGTTTCCAGGCTCAGCCGGTGCATTCCGCGGTCGCGCGCCACGCCGATGAGGTGGCAGACCATGGCCCGGCCGATGCCCCGGCCGCGCGCCGCCTCGGCCGTGTGCATGGACTTGATCTCGCCGTGTGTCTCGTCAAGCTGCTTCAGCGCCCCCACCGCGAGCAGTTGGCCACCGGCCCGGAAGCTGCAGAAGGTGATGGCCGGGCCGAGCAGGGCGTCAATGTCCATCGCGTAGGCGTGCTCAACCGGGGTGTGCGCGTGAGCGAACGCGAGATGCCGCCACAGCAGGGCGCGGACGTCAGCCACCCGCGGGTCGTCCACCGTGATCTCACCGTCTGGCACGGCATGAGGCTACGCGACGGCCCACAACGGCCTGCATGGGCAGCGTCTACTGGTGGGCAGCGTCTACTGGGCCGGCCTGAAGACCGGAGACACCTTCTCGATGGAGGCGCACAGCGGCAGTGGGCTGGTCAACAACAACGCCTCCGGGGTCACCCAGGTCCGCTGGGCTGGGGGTACTGACGCTGGCCGCGCCCGATCACACCAGCAGTTGTGCGCCCTCGGCGTGCAGGACGGTCCCGGTGATGAAATCGTCGCCGATCAGGAACGCGATGGCGTTGCCGATGTCGCTGGGCCGTCCGATTCGCTTAGCGGGCAGCCGCGCGGCCATGTCGGCCAGCCGCGCTTGTTTCGCTTCCGGGGTGGCCAGCTGATCCCAGACCGGGGTGTCCACCCAGCCCGGGGAGATCGCGTTGACCCGGACCGGCGCGAGTTCCAGCGCGAGCGCCCGGACCATCGCTTCGAGTGCGCCATTGACCGTGGCGGCCAGCAGCCCCCCGGGGGCGAGGCAGGCGCGCGGCGACGCCCGAGGTGAACGTGATGCTTCCGGCCCCGGTGATCCGCCGCGCCGCCTGCTGGGCGGCCAGCAGTGGCCCGGCCAGCTTGGACCGGACCGCGCGCATGATCTGGTCGTCGGTCAGCGCGACGGCCGGCCCATAGGGCAGGTCAGCGGCCGTCACCACCAGGTGGCTAGCGGGCAGGCCTGCTCGAAGAGGCGCTCGACCTGGGCCCGGTCGCCGATGTCCGCGGCCAGGGCGGTAACCCGCTCGGGGCAGCTCGAGCTCCGCGCTGGCCGCGTCGAGCCGGCCCTGCGACCGGCCAGATATGACCACCGAGGCGCCGTCCGCCAGGCAACGGCGGGCCACGGCCAGCCCGATCCCCGAGCTGCCACCGATGATCAGCACCGTCTGGGCCGCGTTCATGTCTCCTCCTCGATTCCGCTCAGCAGTTTGGCCAGCAAGGCCGCCAGCGCCTGCCGGTCCGCCGGGGACAGCGAGGGCATCAGCGCGGCCTCACCGGCCAGGTGTGCCGCCATAGCCCGGACGGCCGCTGCCCTGCCCTGCTCGGTGAGCCCGACCAGGCTGCTGCGCCGGTCGGCCGGATCGGCGGCCCGCGCCACCAGGCCGGCCTGGACCAGCGCGTCCACCCGGTGGGTCATGGCCCCGGTGGTGAGCACAAGTTCGGCGGCCAACCGGGTCGGGGTGAGCCGGTAGGGCGGGCCGGAACGGCGCAGGGTGGCCAGGACGTCCAGGCCGCCCGGTCCAGACCTTCGGGCCGGAGCACCCGCCGGATACGAGCGTCCGCCAGATGCGCGACGCGCAGAATGCGCCCGATGACCTCCATCGGGGAGGTGTCCAGGCCAGGTTCCTCGCGGGCCCACTGGGCGCGCGCCCGGCCCACCACATCCATAGATACCTGCATGTTGAATATTTTAACATGCAGGTACCTTCCCGGCGTCCGCCGGGCGGCCCGGTCCAGCCGCCAGACCGGGCCGCGGCGCTCCAGGGCTGGTGGCTGTCAGCCGCCGAGGAGACCGAGCTGGCGCAGCACGGTCACCCCGTCATCCAGGCCGATCTCTTCGGTGATCAGCCCGTTCTCGACCTTGAGGATGCTGGTCCCGGTGAACCGCATCTTCTTGCCGGTGCTGGCCGCCGGCAGGCCACCCAGTGGCATGTCCTCGAACGGGCCGCCCGTGTGAGTGCCACCGCCGATCCACTGGCCGACGACGTAGTCGCCCTCGGCGATCAGGTCGGCGGTGCCTTCGAAGCCGAGATCCGGGAACGCGGCGCGGAACGTGACCGCGAACTCGCGGATGGCCGCACGGCCACGCAACGGAGCATGCAGTGAGTACTCGAAGCGCATGTCAGGCGCGGCGAGCTCGTCGATGATGGCGGGATTGAACTCCTCGCCCCAGAACTCGGTGAACCAGCGGCCGACAATAGCCTTGTTGTCCTCGGCAGACATGGGCTGTCCTCTCCTCAGGCGAATGGATGTCGGGTGCGGCGAACTCCGGTGCGCACCTTCGCCTAGGTAGACGAGCGGCGGACCGGTGGCGTGAGGTCAGCGCCCAGTCCACTGCCTGGCTGTCACGCGCATCATGGTGCGCTGGGGTACCTCGCAGGCGGCGCGGAACCCGGTTCGCCCGGCAGGCCGGGTACTGTGCGCAGTTCCTGACGTAGTGGCTGCCGTGCCCGACGTACTGGTTCCACTCGGCTTGGGTGAGATTGCGCCCGGCGATCTGGCAGGCCTGCTGTACCCAAGTGCGCGGCGCGGCCCACAGCCGAGCGGTGCCATCGTCAGATCCACTGGCCAGCAGTGCCCCGTTGGGGCTGAACGCGACCGCATCGACGGCAACGGCGTCCAGGGCCAGGGGGCTACCGAACTCTGTTCCGGTGGCCACATTCCAGAGCCGGACGGTGTGGTCGGCGTCCGCGGTCGCGAGCAGTCCCCCATCCGGGCTGAACGCGAGCCCGTTCACCGCGCCACTGTCGTGGAAGGTCCGGACGATTTTCCGGGTGGCCAGATCCACAGCTGGACTGGCGCGCCGCTGGTGGCCGATCCCGCGGTGGCCAGCAGCTTACTGCCCGGGCTGAATGCCACGACCGATATGTCGGCGATCTCCTGCGAGGGAAGCGTGAGCCCGGCTACCCGGGTGCCGGTAGCCCTGTCCCAGAGCACGACCCCGCGGCCGGTGGCCACCGCGAGCAGCTTGCCATCCGGGCTGAACGCGAGGCCCTGGGCGGTGCCGCGCCGGATCACCACGGCGTGCAGCGTGCAGGCCGGCCAGGTTCCACACCCGCACGCTGTCCGCGTTCAGCACGTACCGGTAATTCGTCCCGGCGACCGCGAGCAGCTTCCCGTCTGGACTGATCGCGACCGAGGACTCCACCGAGTCGCTGCTGCGCAGCGTCCCAGCCAGCTTTCCGGTCCGGGCGTCCCACAGTTGCAGGGTGCGCCCGGCCGTCGCGAGCAGTCCGCCGCCGGGGCTGAACGCCAGGCCCGTGACCGCCCCGGGGCTCAGCGTCTGGTTCGCGGGGAGAGGGGTGCCCAGCGTGGCGATGGCCCGGCGCGAGGCCACCCTCCATAGCCGGGTGGTGGTGTTGAACCCGCCGGTGGCCAGCGTCCTGCCATCCGGGCTGAGCGCCACGGAGTCGAACGCTCGTCTGCCCGGTGGCCAGCGGGCCGCCGAGCGGCTGACGTCGGGTGAAATCCCACACCCGGACCGTGTCGTCAGCCGAGGATGACACCAGCCGGTCACCATTCCTGCTGAACGCCAGTCCGGTGATACTGCCGCTGTGCCCGAGGAAGGGGATCCCGGTCTGCTGGCGGGTGCGGACGTCCCAGAGCCGGATCACGCCCTGGGCGTCACCGGTGGCCAGCGTCCGGCCGTCCGGGCTGAACGCGATCGCCTTGACTGGCTGCTGACCGCCGGGCAACTGGCCGGCCGGGCCGCGGCCAGGTTCCACAGATAGACCGCCCCGGTGTCGCTGGCGGCGGCCAGGTCCCGCCCGTCCGGGCTGAACAGCACCTGGTTGGCATCGATCCCCGGCGTCCGGAGATTGGCCAGCCGCCGGTGGCTGGCGACGTTCCAGACCTGGACGAACCCGAGGTCGTTAGAAAGGGCCAGCGCGCCGCCGTCCGGGCTGAACGCCAGGCTGGTGAGGTAACCCGGGCGGGCGTCGATGGACGGCCCGACTGGCTGGCCGGTGGCCAGGTTCCAGATCCTGACCTGGCCTAGGTAGCCGGCGGCCAGCAGACGGCCGTCCGGGCTGAACGCGACGGCGCCGAGGAAGGACTCGGTGTTGCCGATCAGCGGTCTACCCACCTCGGTGTGGGTGGCGACATTCCAGAGCCGGACCCCATCCGCGTAGCCGATCGTGGCTAGCAGTTTCCCGTTAGGGCTGAACGCAACATCCTGGAAGTAGTTGAATGCGCCGAATCCCGATTGCCCGGGAAATGGCGGGCCTACCGCCTGTCCCGTGCTGACGTTCCAGATCTGCACCTGGCCGGTCTCGTTGGCGGCGGCCAGCAGCCTTCCGTCCGGGCTGATCGCTACCGCGTTGAGCATGTTCCCGGTGCTGGTGCCGGAGCTGAGCCCGGCGCCAGGCCCGTACAGCACCCGGGACAACTCGACCGGCTGGGACAGCGCCGTCTCGACGCTCGCCCACGCGGGCTCGGTGGCCGCCTGGCCGAGGCCGTCCGCCGCATGCAGGCTGGCCAGGCCGAGCAGCGCCGCCAGGTCCGGCCGGGTGCTGGCCAGCCCGGTCGCCTCCGCGGCCAGCCGGGCCACGTTAGCCGCGTGTTCCCCCTGCAGGGCCCGGCGCGCGTCGGTGCGTGCTCGTGATGCCTGGCTGGACGCGTAACCGAACAGGCCGGTGGCGACCGCCGCGGCGAGCACCGCGACCGCGGTGGCCGCGGCCAGGATGGCGACCCGCCGCCGGTCCCGGGTCAGCCGGCGGTGCTCGGCCCGGTCGCTGCGCCGGATGAAATCGGCCAGGCCCGCTGGTAGTTCACTGGCCCGCTCCTGCCGCCAGCGCCGGGCGGTTTGCAGCGCGGTGCCGCGCAGCAGCAGCTCCGGATCCGCCGCCCCGGTGCGGGCCGTGGCCTGCCACTGCGCGTAGTCCCCCTCGGCCTCCCGGCGCCAGGCGAAGAACTCCCGGTCTTCGGCCAGCCAGCCGCGCAGCAGTGCCCACTCATGGATCAGTGACTCATGCGCGAGTTCCGCCACGGGTGAATCGGTGACCGGGTCCCGGCCGGTGGTGATGAGGCGCTGGCTGGCCAGCGCCGACACGACCGCGACGAGCGCGGGTCCGGGCTCCAGTTCGCCGAGCGGGCGGCGCTGCCGGGTCGGCGGGATGCCAGCCGCCTCGTCACCGGGGCGGACCAGAGCAGTCAGCGCCCGCCGGGCGAATGGCCGCTGCCCGGGCGGCAGCGCCCCGCACGCTGCCGCGTAGCCCCGGTCACACCAGCGGTCAAGCCAGCCGATCACCCCGCCCATCCGGTCATAGGCCGGATGGGTCAGCCGGCCGTCGGTGCGGCGCTCCCAGAGTTCGGCGAGCGCCGAGGAGAGCAGCGGCAGCACAGTGGTGGCGGCGCCGCCGACCACGGGGCCAGCTGGGTTGGTCACCCGCGCCGCGTCGGCCGCGATGCGCTCGGCGAGGTTTGCTTCCAGGGCCAGCCCGGTGCTGGCCGCGGGCTCGGTGATGATGGCTGTCAGCTCGGCGTGGTCGAGCACCGCAGGCACGTTGACCAGGCCGCTTTCCAGTAGCGGCATGAGGGCCGGAGCGGCCGCCGCGAGCGGGGCGTAGAAGTCGTCGCGAAGCACGAGGATGACGCTGACCGCGGGATCGTGCTGCGCGCCAGCCGCGAGCTGAGCCAGCAGCGCCGCCCGCACCTGCGGCGGCGTGGCCACCAGCAGTTCCTCAGCCTGGTCCAGGACCAGGATCAGCCGGTCAATGCCGGGGTGGTTAGCCAGCCATCGCCGGGCCGCCTCGTCCAGTCCCCCGGCGGCGTTGGCCAGGCCCACCTGCTCAAGCTGCGCGTACGGATCGGTGCCTGGGCGGACGGTGAGCGCCGCCCAGCGATCGCTGCCCGGCAGGGCAGCACTGGCCAGCGCGGGCAGTACGCCTGCTTGGATGAGTGAGGACTTGCCGCTGCCCGACGGGCCGAGCAGGGCCAGGAAACCTGGGCTGGTACGCAGGCTGCGCAGCACCGCCGCCACCGCCCGGTCACGGCCCCGGAACAGCTCGGCGTCCGCCATGCGGAACGCCTGCAGGCCAACGTAGGGGCAGCTGTCCGACAAAGACAGCCCGGGGCAGGTCTCGCGCAGTGTTTCCGTGGGCGTGACGTACGCGGTCGCGCTGCCCCGGCCGAGGTGGTCCGGGGCGGCGACCGAGTTCGACCATGCCGACCACCAGGCCGGTCTGCTGATCCAGCACCGGGCCGCCGCTGAATCCCTCGGTCACTTCGGTGCAGCCGGTGAGCTGAAGGAGTTCCCGGCCGTCAGCGCCGGCGATGATGTCCCCAGCGGTGGCGTAACCGTAGCTCCCTTCCGGGGGCGCGTTGGCGGCGAAGCCGAACGTTTTGAGGCCATGCGACCGGATGCCGTGGGCAGAGCCTAAGAGCAGTGGGCATGCCCAGGCCGGCGGCGGTTCCGTGAGCCAGAGAAACGCGACGTCACCCTCATGGGGGCCGCGCCATTGGGCCGCGTTCACCTGGCCGGCCCGGACTTCTGCTGCCGCGCCTGGCAAGCCGGTGAATTCCACCGACACCGAACCCGGTGGCGGTCGTCCGTCGTTGTCCGCTACGACGTGCGCACAGGTGGCCAGGATGCGCTCGGCAACGAGGAACCCAGTTCCCGATGGCATCCCCGCGGCATCCAGCACCCGTGCCACACTCCGGGTCAGCTCGGTAGCGGACCGGTGGGTGGCCTGCTCATCGGGCGTCATGGTCATTGGCCCGTCCCCAGCGCAGGGTCACCTTCAAGTTGCATTCGCCTGCTGTCCTGGTGATGACTGCGCCAACCTCAGCGGTGAGCCGGAGACCAAACTCCACAACGACCTCGTCGGGCCCGGCTTCGCGCAGCTTCGTCAGGGTGGCCCGCGCTGCCTCGGTCACCGGCTCCAGCGCTAACTCGAGGGTCTGCGTAGCCCGGACCGCCACTCCGGCCGAAGACGCTCCGCCGCGCCCTGCCTTGACCACTGTGCCATGGCTGGGCGTGTCGGCACACTCGACTATCACGGTGCCCCCGCCGTCCAGCGGCACCGCCATTAACTCGCTCATGATCCCGCCTGAGCATGTTGAGCCCCGTAAAGCCGCCAAGTCCATCCCATAGTGCGGAGTCAGGACCAGATATGTCGCGGAATGGTCAGAATACCCCGGATCCTGGCCCAGCCGTCTGGGCGCCCGGCCCGGCACCGCCGTGGCTACGCGCGATCAGCAGCTGCCTGTGCGTGATCCTGGCCGGGACCACCCTGCTAGCCCAGGCCCGGCAGCCGTTCGCCGTAGGCGTGGTCAGTGGCCGGGTCCAGTGTCTGGGCATGGTGTTCTGGCAGCTGACCATCGACGCGAATGACCCGGAGGTGCTGGCGCGGTTCTGGGCGCAAGCGCTGGGCTATCAGCCAACGCCTCCGGCGGAGCCAGAGACGGCCTGGCACGCGCACTACCGCGCCCGGCTGGGAGAGGATGCGGCCTTCGGCGACCGGCTCTTCGACCCGGCTGGGCTGCGCCCGCCGATCTGGTTTCAGCAGGTGCCGGAGGCGAAGGCCGGGAAGAACCGGCTCCATCTCGACCTCTACCCACTGGCCGCGATAACGCGCTGCCGATGCAGCGGCGGATCGAGATCGTCGAGGCGAAGGTTGCCGAACTGACCGGGCTGGGTGCCAGTGCGGAGCGCCGGACCCGGCACGACGATCCGGAGGACCCGATCTACTACGTGGTCACGCACGACCCGGAAGGCAATGAGTTCTGCATCAGCTGAAACCCACGGCCGAATGCGGGCTCGTCCCGGATCCGCGCGACAGACACACGCCTGCACGATCGGGTCCGCTGCATCGTTGACTGGGCAAACGTTGCTTGCTACGGCACCAGGTCAGGTGCGCATTGCTCACTGTATGACAAGAAAGTGGGCGGTAATTACGGCGGCAACGATCGCCAGACATGATCCGAGCACTATTGCTATCAGCAAGGCCCGCACACTCGTTCCCTTTCTGGCTGAATGATGCGTTCAGGCAGCGAACGTGGCTCCCGGGGAACCTGCCTGCCTGCTTCCATGCTGGCCAACGGGCTGCCCGATGTCGTCAGCCCTGCGCAGCGGAATTTCCTCTAACCGTGGCATTAGCGGCGGACGGCATTTACGCCTCTAGGCGGAGGCCGCAGTACAACCAGGCGTCAGGCAACAAAGCGCTCATAGCACTCAGCGTCGGCGGTGCCGGCGGATTCCAGTTCCTTAACCTGACCACCGATAAATTCGAGCCTCCTTTCGCCACCCAGAACCCCGGCGGCGAGATCTCGGAAGATCCGCTCATCGATCCGGTCCACAAGCTCATCCTGTCCACCGCTGAAGACAACAACTACGAACTGATCAACGTGGCGACGAGTACCTCACCGCAGTTCTTCGAGCACCCGGTGCCGATCACCGGCGAGGATGAGCTGGACTCTTCTGCTGAGGACTGCTCAACCGGCATCATCTTCGCGCCCGCGGAATTCAGCAGCCCGTCCCAGGTGGAGATAGCCGACATCGCCAAGGCGAAATTCACCCCCGGGGCACCGGGATCCTGGACCGCCCCCGACCAGGTCCAGACGCTCACCGGCTCGGTCCTGAGCGCCGGAGCGGACGGTTCAGCGGTTGCTCAGGGAACACACACGGGTGTCGTTTCCGGAGAATTCGGTGGCGACGGCCTCACGGCCCTTGCGATGCCCGCCACGTCTGGCACCGGCGCCACCCCGGCCTTCGGCAACTGGGACACCTGTGCGACAGGGAACGGCTTCTCCATGGGGGATGATCCGCACACCCTGGCCGCCTATCAGTCGCCCAACGGCGGGGATGCCATGGCCCTGCTCGTCAACGATGGGGCCACCCAGATGGTGCGGGTGAACCTTACCGAGATGCTCAATCCTGCCGTCGTTCCGGCGCCGGGCCACGTCTGCACCAGCGGGACGCTTCCGCCGAGCGCAGAGACCTTCATCCCGTTGCCATGACCCGTTAGGGAGACGGAACTACGGCACGTGAGACGGTGGGGCCCCGTTCAGGCCCCACCGTCTCACGTTTGCCCGGCGCAGCGGATCAGTCGGCGCAGCTCTTGCCGAGGTGCCCGGCGACCTCCCCCATGGCGGCCGCGGCGGCCTGGATGTTGACGTAGTCGCGCAGCCGGGCGATCTGCCCGTTGCGCACGGTGAGCACAACGATGTTGGGCAGCGTGAACTCGCCGGTGGATGCGCTGGTCCCGACGGCTTCCTGCTCGACGATGATCGTTTCCGGATCGCTGGTGTCGTGGATGGCGAGAGTACGGTAACGCTCATACTTCAGCGGGTAGGCCTGCCACCCGGCGGCTATCCAGTTCACGATTTCGTCCCGGCCGTCCAGCCGGGACGGCAGGCCTGGGCGGGTGAACGGGAACTCATGGACCGCGTCGACTGCGTAGACACGGCTCATGTCATCGGCGGACTGGCTGATGGCGGCCTGGCGGAGACGCTGCAGAACCGCACGCGCACCGGTTTCTGGCTCGCCGAGTGCCGCTCGCCTGGCCGTCACCTTGCGATAGCTGATCTTCCAGCCGTCGGGCTGGCGCGTGACGATGTCGTCGTAGCCGACACTGCCGGCCGTTCCGTCGGCCTTGATGCCGATTCCTTTGGACTGGACCCGGGCCGAGCGATCGTCGATCCGGGTGATCACGATGTTGGTGACGTGATGACCGACCGGGTTGGCGGCGCCCAATGCGAGCGCGGCCGCACGCATCGCCGCGGTCCCGTGCAGCGAGCCGAGGCCGAAGTCGTCCAGGTCGTAGGTGACATCTGGGGTGAACAGCTCACCCGCTTGGTCCAGCTGGACGGCGTCCGTGCGGTGGCCGTGCAGATTGATCAGGTCGGTGATGTCGATCCGGTCTTGTTCCGACAGTGCCATGGGGGCGGCCCTCCATGCTCCGGGTGAGTCATGCCAGTAAAGTGAGGCACAGTCCGGTTAGATGGAAACGGTAGCGGACTGTGTCCCCGGTTAGCAAGGGTGCGGTGATTGCGCTGGCAGGTCACGCTCCGCGGTCGGATACCGGGCGCCCGAGGCGCGCCGACGCCCGGCGTAACTACGGACAGCTGGTCGAGCAGGCGCGGATCGTGTTCGCCGAGTTCGGCGTGGACGCTTCCCTGGACGAGATCGCCCGGCGGGCAGGGGTGGCCAGCGGGACGCTGTACCGGCATTTCCCCACTCGGCTGGATCTCATCGAGGCGGTGCTCGCCGGGCAGATAGCCGAGCTGGCCGGCCTTGGCCGCGGGCTGCTGACCGACGAGGACGAGTTCGGCGCTTTGTCCACTTGGCTGCGTGCTGCGCTCATGCATGCCCTGACCTATCGAGGTCTGTCGGCCGCCGTGATGAACTCGGCGCTCGACCGCGAGAATGGCCTGGTTTCCACCTGGCATGCGGAGCTGTTCGAGGTGGGGGCTGCGTTGCTGGCGCGGGCGCGGCAATCAGGCGCGGTCGCCGCCGATGCGGACGAAGCGGATGTGCTGAAGATGGTCGGCGCGATGGCCTGGGCCGCCCAGGACAGCCCGGACAGCTCAGCTCAGGCCGACCGCCTGCTCGCCCTGCTCATGAACGGGCTACGCCACCACGGCGCCCGGCGATGACCAGGCTGTATGTCAATCAAGATGCGGGCCGATCAGCTACCGCCCGGCCACCCCTCAAGCGGAGGAGCGCTCCACCAGCTCACTGCTCAGCACGACGTGGACGGGCTGGTGGACGCGCCCGGCGATCTGATCATCCAGGATCCGGAGGGCCTCCAGGGCGTTCTGCTCGATCGGGTTGCGCATGGTGGTCAGCGCCGGCTCGACCATGGTGGCCGCGGCCGAGTCGTCGAAGCCGACCACCGCAACGTCCTCCGGCACCCGCCGCCCGGCTGCGCGCAGTGCGCCGATCGCGCCGGCCGCCATCAGGTCCGAGGCGACGAACAGCCCCCGTAGCCCGGGGTGGCGCCGGAGCAGTTCCCCGGCCCCGCGCCGCCCGCTGAGCAGCGACCAGTCGCCATTGGCCACCAGATCGGGGCGGAACTGATCGCCGAGCGCACGCCGGTAGCCGTCAAGGCGCTCGCGGCCACTGCTCGTCTGCAGTGGGCCGGTCACCGTCCCGATGGTCCCGCCGACCTTGTCCGCGAGGTAGCTCACCACGGTGAAGGCCGCCTGCTCGTCGTTGACGGCCACCCAGGAGAAGACTTTCTCGAAGCCGAGTGGCTTGGCCAGCACCACGAGCGGGAGCCGGTTGGTCTGCAGCTGGGCGAGCAGCGGCTCCCCATCGTGAGTCAGCGCGAGCAGCGCCCCGTCCACGTGCCCGAGAGTGAGGTAGTCGCCGAGAGACTTCTCTTCCTCCTCATCCTCGGCGGTCGTGATCAGCAGATGGCGCCCGCTGTGCCGCAACTGGCGGGAAAAGGTCCGGGCGAACAGCCCGAAGTTCGGGTCCTCGAACAGGCGCTCCCCCCGCTCGGAGATGACGAAGGCAATCGACCCGTTACGGCCGCGGGCCAGGTTCCGGGCTGACTGGTTGACCGAGTAGCCGAGGGTGTCGATCGCGTCGTTCACCAGGTCGCGCACGGCGGGGCGCACGTTGCGGCCGCCGTTGATCACCCGGGAGACCGTCCCGCGCCCGACACCCGCCAGCCGGGCCACGTCTTCGATCGTCGGACGCCGGCGGACGGGGGCGGCGCGCCGCTGATCTGAATCGGCCACCAGCGCATCCTATCCTCGCGGGCCAGGTTCCTGGAATCGCTCCCAACTTTCCATTGCCACGCCTCATCAGGGCTGTTACAGTCCACGACAACAAATTGGGAACGCTCCCAAAATGACCGTTGGTGTCCGCCCCACGCTACCGCTGCGACCCGGCACCATACCGGAGCTGGGCCTCCGGCACAGCGTTGTTCATCCGCTCCGGCCTGCGTCCCCCGCGCAGCCCGAGGAGTTCAGGAGGTAGCAGCACATGACGTCGTCGATCCCCAGCACCAGACGCAAGGCCTGGTCACGGCGCAAGATCCTGCTCGCGGCCGGCGCCGCGGCGGGGACGCTGGCCCTTGCCGCGTGCAGCAGCAGCCCGGCCCCCGCCAGCAGCGGCAAGGTCACCCTGACGTTCTGGTCCTGGGTCCCTGGCATCTCCCAGTCGGTCAACCTGTGGAACAAGAGCCATCCCAGCATCCAGGTCAAACTGAACGAGGTCACCTCCGGGAACGCGGGGACCTACGCCAAGATGTTCAGCGCGCTGCAGGCCGGGAACGCCCCCGACCTCGGTCAGGTCGAGTACGCCACGCTGCCGAACTTCGAGCATGTCGGCGGGGTGGTGGACCTGTCCAAGTACGGCGTGGACAACATCAAGCCGGACTTCGTCCCATGGACCTGGGCGCAGGTGTCCCAGGGCAGCGCCGTCTACGCGATCCCCCAGGACACCGGCCCGATGGGCCTGTTCTACCGGGCCGACCTGTTCAAGAAGTACGGGCTGACCGTGCCCACCACCTGGGCGCAGTACCTGAGCGACGCTAAGAAGCTGCACGCCGCCCACCCGAACGCGTACATCGCCGCGTTCCCGGCCAACGACGCGCAGTGGTTCGCCGGCCTGGCCTGGCAGGCCGGGGCGAAGTGGTTCAGCACGTCCGGCGACACCTGGGTGGCCGGCATCAACGATGCCGCCTCGGCCCAGGTCGGTAACTTCTGGCAGCAGCTGATCAGCCAGCACCTGGTGAAGGTCGAGCCGGACTTCGCCTCGGAGTGGTACAAGGACCTGTCCGACGGCACGCTGCTCACCTGGCCGACCGCGGTCTGGGGAGAGAACACCCTGAGCACCAACGCCGCCTCGACCAAGGGTGACTGGCGGGTAGCCGCCATGCCCAACTGGGGCGCCACCAAGAACAACGGGAACTGGGGCGGCTCGACCACCGTGGTGTTCAAGGACAGCAAGCACCCGGCCCAGGCCGCGCAGTTCGCCGAGTGGCTGAACACCAACCAGCAGAGCATCACCGGCCTGATCACCAAGGGCGGCCTCTACCCGGCCGACCTGGCCGGCCAGCAGCAGCCCGCCGCCAACTCCCCGGTGGCCTTCTACGGCGGCCAGAACATCTGGCAGGTGTTCCGGGCCAACGGCCAGCTAGTGAACACCAGCTTCCAGTGGGGCCCGATCATGAACACCACGTTCACCCAGATGGCCGACGGCTTCGGCAAGGCGACGAGCGGCTCCAGCACGACGCTCACCCAGGCGCTGGCGACGACGCAGTCGCAGACCGTCAGCACGATGAAACAGCAGGGCTTCTCGGTCAAGTCAGGCTGAATGTCCCGGGGGCGCCCGGGTCCAGGAGACCGGGCGCCCCCGCCTCCCCCCCGGGGGTGATGCCGAGCACGAGAGGAAGCCCGCATGGTTGTCGAACGGAAGCAGACCCCCGTCGCCGCGGACGTGCCGCCGGCCGGCCAAGCGGCACCTAGCCGACGGCGGCGGCACCGGGCCAGCTGGGCGCCAGCCATGTTCCTGGCCCCGTTCGGGGTGCTGTTCGCCCTGTTCTTCCTGCTGCCGATCGGGTACGCGATCTACCAGAGCCTGTTCAAGGTGCACGTCTCGGGCCTCGGCCTCGGGCCGAGTTCCACCACGACGGTGTTCGCCGGTTTCAGCAACTACGCCCACGTCTTCGCCGACCCGTCGTTCCGGCAGGGCGTTGGCCGGGTGCTGCTGTTCGGGGTGGTCCAGGTCCCGGTGATGCTGGCCTTCGCCACGATCCTGGCCCTGCTGCTGGACTCGGCGGCGGTCCGGTTCCGGCGCTTCTTCCGGCTGGCCTTCTTCCTGCCCTACGGCATCCCCGGGGTCATCGCCGCCATCCTCTGGTCGTTCCTCTACCTGCCCGGCCTCAGCCCGGTGGTGGCCGCGCTACAGCACACCGGCTTCGGCACGGTCAATTTCCTCGGCACCAACTCCGCGCTCTGGTCCATCGCCAACATCGTCACCTGGGAGTACACGGGCTACAACATGCTGATCATCTACGCGGCCCTGCAGGCCATCCCGGCCGACCTGTACGAAGCCGGGCGCCTCGATGGCGCGTCCGAATGGACGATGGCGGCCCGGATCAAGCTGCCCATGGTGGCCCCCGCGCTGGTGCTGACGACCGTCTTCAGCATCATCGGGACGCTGCAGCTGTTCAGCGAGCCCCAGGTGCTGCGCGCGGTCACCACCAACATCAGCAGTTCTTACACGCCGAACCTGCTCGCGTACACGCAGGCGTTCACCGGAAACAACCCGAACTACGCGGCGGCGATCGCGGTGGTGCTCGCGATCGGCACCTTCATCCTGTCCTTCGGCTTCCTCAGGCTGGTCCAGCGGCGCGGGGCGGTGGCGTGATGGCCGTGACTACCCAGGCTCAGCCCGGCCGCGCCGCGCGGTCCAGGGAACACGCTTCGCCGCGCGTCACCCGGTCGGGGATGCTGGCCACCGCCCTTATGTTCGTGTGCGCGGTCTACTTCCTGCTCCCGGCGTGGTGGCTGATCGTCTCGTTGACCAAGGGACCGAGCACGCTGTACGCCTCGGAAGGGTTCTGGTTCAGCCAGTTCCACTTCGTGTCCAACCTGACCGGGCTGCTGCGCTACGACGGCGGGATCTACTGGCACTGGCTGGCCAATACGCTGCTTTACGCCGGGGTCGGCGCACTATGCGCGACGCTGCTGGCCAGCGCGGCGGGGTATGCGCTGGCCAAGTACGACTTCCGCGGCCGGCAGCTCGTCTTCTCGATCATTCTCGGCGGCGTGCTCGTCCCCGGCACCGCGCTGGCGCTGCCGCTGTACCTGCTGCTGAGCAAGGTCAGCCTGACCAACACCTACTGGTCGGTGTTCCTGCCGAGCATCGTCAGCCCGTTCGGCGTCTACCTGGCCCGGGTCTACGCGGCGGCCTCGATCCCGGACGAGCTGATCGAAGCCGGCCGGATCGACGGCGCCAGCGAGGGCCGGATCTTCTGGACCGTGGCGCTGCGCATCATGTCGCCCGCGCTGGTGACCATGTTCCTGTTCCAGTTCGTGGCCATCTGGAACAACTTCTTCCTGCCGCTGGTGATGCTCTCGAACACCAGCCTCTACCCGGTGACGCTCGGCCTGTACACCTGGAACAACGAGTACGGCCAGGCCCCGCAGCTGGTCAGCTACGTGGTCATCGGCTCGCTCATCTCGGTCATCCCGCTGGTCATCGCCTTCCTCTCGCTGCAGCGCTTCTGGCGATCCGGCCTCGCCGCGGGGAGTGTGAAGCTGTGAGCGCCCCCGGAGCTGGGGCGAGCCGGCGGATCCTGCCTCAGCTCGGCGGCATCGGCTACGGCGGCGACTACAACCCGGAGCAGTGGCCCGAGGCCACCTGGGCCGAGGACGTCCGGCTGATGGCCGAGGCGGGGGTCAACCTGGTAACGGTCGGGGTCTTCTCCTGGGCCAGGCTGCAGCCGGCCCCGGGTGAGCTCACCGCCGGCTGGCTGGACCGGGTCCTGGACCGGCTGGCCGGCGCGGGGATATGGGTCGACCTGGCCACCGCCACAGCGTCCCCGCCGGCCTGGCTGGTCGCGGCCCATCCGGAGATCCTGCCGGTCACCGCGGACGGGACCCGCCTCGGTTTCGGCTCGCGCCAGCACTACTGCCCGAGCGCCCCGGCCTACCGGGCGGCCGCCGCCGACCTGGCCTGGCGGATAGCCGAGCGCTACGGGGATCACCCAGCCGTGGCCATGTGGCACATCGGGAACGAGTACGGCGAGCAGGTCCCCGCCTGCTACTGCGAACGCTCGGCCGCGGCCTTCCGGCGCTGGCTGCAGGCGCGGTACGGGGAGCTGGACCGGCTCAACGACGCCTGGGGCGGGGCCGTCTGGAGCCAGGACTACACGAGCTGGGATCAGGTCGAGCCGCCGCGCACCGCGCCCACCTTCCGCAATCCGGCCCACCAGCTCGACTTCGCCCGCTTCAGCTCCGACGAGCTGCTCGCCTGCTTTACCGCGGAGCGGGAGGTGCTCACGGCGCACAGCCCCGGCAAGCCGGTGACGACCAACTTCACCGGGCTGTTCCGCGCGGTGGACCAGTTCCGCTGGGCAGCGGCCGGGCTGGACGTCGTGTCGGTGGACAACTACCCGGATCCGGCCGACGCCGACGCGTACCTGACCTCGGCCATGGCCTGCGACCTGACCCGCTCGGTGGGCGGCGGGCGCCCGTGGCTGCTGATGGAGCAGGCCCCCGGCGCCGTCAACTGGCGGGCCGTGAACGTGCCGAAGGCGCCCGGGCAGTACCGCGCGCTCAGCCTGCAGGCCGTCGCCCGCGGCGCCGACGCGGTGCTCTCCTTCCAGTGGCGCGCCGCGGCGACCGGGGCCGAGAAGTTCCACAGCGGGATGGTGCCGCACGCCGGGACCGACAGCCGGGTCTGGCGTGAGGTGGTGAGCCTCGGCACGGAGCTGGGCCGGCTCGCCTCGGTGGCCGGCCACCTGGTCCCCGCCGAGGCCGCGCTCCTGCTCGACTGGGAGAACTGGTGGGCGCTGGAGCTGGACTCGCATCCGACCAGCTGCCTGCGCTTCACCGACCTGCTCAGCGAGCTGTACCGGCCGCTGCTGCAGGCCGGGGTCACGGCCGACTTCGCCCATCCGGAGAGCGACCTGTCCGGCTACCGGCTCATCCTGGTGCCCGCGCTCTACCTGGTGAGTGACGCGGGCGCGGACAACGTGCGCCGCTTCGTGGCGGACGGTGGCACCGCCCTGATCACGTTCTTCTCCGGGATCGTCGACCCGCGAGACCGGGTCCGGCTGGGCGGCTATCCGGCGCCCTGGCGGGACCTGCTCGGCCTGCGCATCGAGGAACTGACCCCGCTGCGCCGTGGCGACGCCATCCGCCTCGAAGGCCCCGGCACCGCCGCCCCCGGCGCCGCCGGCCTCTGGCAGGACGTCATCGACCTGCGCGGGGCGGCCCCGCTGCTCACCTTCGCCGAAGGCCATCTCGACGGTGAGGCGGCGGTCACCCGGCATGAGCACGGCCGGGGCACGGCGTTCTACCTCGGCACGCTGCCGGACGCCGCGACGCTCGGCCGACTGGTCGGGCAGGCATGCCAGCAAGCCGGCATCACGCCCTGGACCGGCCTGCCGCACGGCGTGGAGGCGGTCCGCCGCGGCGACTGCCTCTTCCTGATCAGCCATCTGGACCACCCGGTGCAGCTCGACTTCGGCGCTAAGCACCTCGACCTGATCACCGGGGCCAGGGTGGGACCGCGCGCCGTGCTCGCGCCGCGCGATGCCCTGGTGCTGGCCTGGGATGACCCGGGCAGGCCGTGATCTGGTGGCGTTAGTTCAGCGGCCCTCGACGAGGATGACGGCGGCGGCCAGGGCACGCTGCGCCGGGATGGCCAGGCCGATCTCACCCAGCGCCGCACCCGGCACCACCACGTCGGCCAGCCCCGCCCGGCTGGGTGGCTGCTCCCCCGGCGTGACGTCACGCACCCGGTACCGCCGTCCCGGGTCGAGCCCAGGCACCCGCATGGCCGGCGGCTGATCGCTGCGCGGCTCATCCAGCTGCACGTAACACATCAGCGCGGCCGACCGGTCCGCCGCGACCACGCCGTACATCCACGCCGTGTCGCCGGGCATGTCGAGCCGGACCATCCGCCCGGAGTGGATCAGGGCCCGGTGCCGCTTGTACAGCTCGATCCATTCCGCCAGCCGGGCCAGCTCGTCACGGCTGGCCTGGGTGAGATCCCACTCGATACCCAGGTGCCCGAACAGCGCCGTGGCACAGCGCAGCGACAGCGGCATGTACCGCCCGGTCTGGTGGGAGAACGGCGCGGACACGTGCGCCCCGAGGTATTCCGGCGGGACCAGCTGCCCGGTCCAGCGCTGGATGGGCTGCCGGGCCAGCGCGTCAGTCATGTCCGACGTCCAGACCCGCTGGACCCGCTCCAGGATGGCCAGGTCGATCCGGCCGCCACCGGCCGCGCACGACTCCCACTCCACGCCCGGATGCGCCTGGCGCAGCCGGTCCAGCAGCGCGCAGGTGGCCAGCGCCTGCCCGTGCGCGGCCGGGGCACCGGCCCGCATCCCGGACCCGGCGTCGATGATGTCCCGGTTGCAGTCCCACTTGACATAGGAGATCGGGTATTCCGCCAGCAGCCCGCTGATCCGGCCGAACAGGTAGTCCGTGACCTCGGGCCGGGTCAGGTCCAGGACGAGCTGGTGGCGCTGCAACGGCGGTACCCGCCCGCCGGCCGACAAGATCCACTCCGGGTGCGCCCGGTACAGGGCAGAGTCCGGGTTCACCATCTCCGGCTCGAACCACAGGCCGAACTGCATGCCGCGGGCCCGCACGTAGTCCGCGATCCGGTGCAGCCCGCCGGGCCAGACCGCCTCGTCCACCGCCCAGTCACCCAGCCCGGCCCGGTCGCTGCGGCGGCCGGTGAACCAGCCGTCGTCCAGCACGTAGCGTTCCACCCCGATGCCCGCGGCCAGGTCGGCCAGCTTGGCCAGCGCGCCGAAATCGTGCCGGAAGTAGACCGCTTCCCAGACGTTCAGGTTCACCGGGCGCGGTGCAACCGGGGTGCGCCGGCAGCGACCGCAGGTACCCGTGGAACTGCGCGGCCAGGCCATCCAGCCCGGCCCGGCTGGCCGCCAGGTACACCCACGGTGTCGCGTACGGACTCCCCGCCGGCCAGCGCGATCTCACCCGGGAGCAGCAGCTCACCGCCGCCGAGCGTGGTCAGTCCCGGGAGCTGGCGTTGGGTATCGCCGATCACGGTGCGGCTGGCAGGGCACGCGCTCGGCGCGGTGCACCGTGTTGCCGCTCCACGCCACGTGCACGCCGAACACGTCGCCGCGGGCGAACCCGAAGCCGGGCTCCCCGGCGACGACCACGGTGGCCGAGTCGTGGCCGGTGTTGCCGCGGCGCCCCTCGCGCAGCCATAGGCCGTCGCCCAGCCGGTGGCGTTGCGGTATCCGCTCGGCCGTCTGGCGGCCGGTGAAATCCAGCACCTCGCCAACCTGAGCGGGCAGCGGGAACACCACCTCCAGCCCGTCCACGACATAAGGCTGCGGCCCGGTGTTGGCCAGCGTGTGCCGGACCCGGATCGCGCCGCCCGGCACCGCCTCAGCCTCGGTGACCAGCCGCAGCCCGGCCGTCGCGTCCTCGGCCTCGACCCGGGCCCGGCGGCCATCGTGCTCGATGCCGGCGGGCTGGAACACTGGCGACCAGTCCCGCCCGGCCGCCGGATCCGCGCCATCGCCCAGCCGGTGACCGGACAGGCCGGGCCGGCCGAACCAGCCCAGGCCATGCTCAGGGAGCAGCGCGCACGGCCGGACCGCAGCCAGCAGCGCGGCCACGTCCGCGGGTTCCAGCCCGCCGGCCGGCACCGGTCCCAGCCACACGGCGGGCAGCATGCCCGGCCGCGGGAACAGGATCAGCCCGGTGCCGTCCGGCGAATCGGGATCGGCCACCAGCAGCGGGCCGGCCGCTCGGGTGGCGGGCCGGCGCCGGGTTCCGGTCCGGGGGTGGAGAGGACGTAGTCAGCATCGGTCTCCTCGCTACGCGGGGCGTTCCCTGGATCCAGGGCAAGTCTCTCGCGGTTCCCGCAGCAGTGCCGAGACGGTGATGGCGGCCAGCTGGCCGCGGTGCTGGTGGCGCAGTAGCACGAAGCCCATCAGCAGGGCCTGTGGGATGGGATCTTGACGACGAGCGGGTCGGCCTGGACTATCAGCTTGCTGGAGCGAGCGGAGAACTATTGCCATGAGCAGAGCCGGTCAGCCGAGGGTCTACCGCCCGCCCGTTGTCCCCGTCGCTCTTGGGTGGGCGTGCTGGGCGATCTTCTTCGTGGTTGGCCTGAGCATGGTGACGATCGGCCCAAGCCAGCGTGACGCGGTGGGCAGCGTGGTCGTCGGGACAGCGGTGCTGCTTCTCTGCACGTGGCTCGGTGACGGTTAATGCCCTGTCGTCATTCACGGCCACGTATCCGGCCCGTGTCGCCAGTGAGCTGAGTGCCATGCAGCGCGAGCTCACGCCGGGCACAGCTCCGGCCGAACGCCTTCCCGAGGGAGAGCCGCCCTAGCCTGCTGGGCCGGGATCACCATGGCGGCACCCAGGACCGCGGCGGCGGCTGCGGCGCGGATGCTGTCCATGCTCGCCGCGCTCATCGAGCCGGCCGCCGGCTGATTAAATCGGCTCGTCTGTCCAGTGCGGATCTGGGAGGACGCCTGGTGGGGTACACGACCGCGATGTGGCTCGGCTTCGGTGAGGCGCTGGCTGCGGTGGCCGGTGCGCTCACCGGCCTGCTGTTCGTCGCGCTCTCGGTCAGGGGTGCGGTGCTGGCCGCATCGCGCAGCCTCAGCTCCCGTGCCGCGCAAACCCTGGTGCTGTTCATGATCTCGGTGCTCATCGCGGTCTTGCTGGTGGCTCCCCAGCCAGCGGCCGCCCTCGGCTGGGAGCTGCTGGCCACGGGCGCGGCCTCGGGCGCAGCCCTGATCATCCTGGACCGGCGGGCCGGTCGCGGTAGCGATCAGGGCGTGGCCCGCTACATCGAACGGTTCTCCCCCAACGCGGTCACCGCCGTGCTCGTTGGCGTCGCCGGGCTCACCTTCCTGCTCAAGGCCGGCGGTGGCTTGTACTGGCTGATCCCCGCGGCGGTGGCGAGCCTGGTTGGCGGCGTAATCAACGCGTGGCTATTCCTGGTCAAGCGACCAGCTAGCGCCTGCCAGGCGAGGTCACGGCCTGGCAGGCGCCGCCGGCGGGCGGCTCGCCACACGCGTACCGGCACCGGCGCGGTACTGGCGTTAAGAAGGCTAGGGGTGGACTGGACCGCTCGGCCCGCTGTCCAGGCGCAGCGACTGCATGATGGCGAACGTGGTGGTCCAGGTGAACACCTCGATGTCCGCGGCGGCCAGCACGCCGGTGTACTTGGCGATGATGGGCGCGGCGGCACGCTCGGTGACGGCGTCCAGGTGGCCTTTCACCCCGGCCCAGAAGTTCTGCCCGCCTGCCACGTAGTACGGCACCGGGTTAACCGTGGCCAGCGCTTCCCGCGAGCTGGCTTCGATGTCGGCGATGTACTGCTGGTGCACCGACACGTCCTCGCGGGTGGCGAGCCTGCCGAGGTGCCCGCAGATGAAGTGGGTCCACGGGTAGGACATCGCGATCGCCGGGGCGCCCATGTACCCGGGCACGTCCTCGGACAGGTTGAGGTTGTAGATCGGCACCCAGCCGGCGTTCACCACGTCGATGAACATCAGCGTGTCGTGCTCGGGGAAGTGGATGTAGATGTTGTCCGGCGAGTGATTGGGACCGTGCCAGGCCAGCTCGACCCGCTCGCCGCCCACTTCCAGCGTGTAACGGTCGGCGAACGTCACCTCCGGCAGCGGCCGGGCCGGGTCATCATCGCGGAGCAGCAGCCGCCGGGTCTCCTCGTGCCCGATGCGGACCACATCCCCGTCGAACAGCGAGGACGCGGCGCCATGGTCGGCGTGATGATGCGAGTAGACCAGGTGCGTCACCGTGTTGCTCACGCCGTTGGCGGCGGCGATCTCGTCCACCGCCCGGCGCAGGTTACCGCCGATGCTCGGCGGTGCGTCGAACAGCACGACGCCGTCCCGGGTGGTCAGGAACGCCGACTGGTAGACCCCGTCGGTGACGTAGTACAGGTTTCGCTCCACCCGTCCGACGTAGTACCCCTGCTCGTTGAGCGCCGGGCCCAGCGCGGACCGGGGTATCGGCGCGTAGTCGGCGCCGGTGGTGCCAGTGGCACCGGAGGCTGGTGAGGTCACGGTATCTCCCTGGGATCTCGGCGCACGTCCCTGCTGGCCGTGCGGGTCTCGCGACAAATTCAGGCTGGTTGCCAGGCAGGTGAACGGTCGTCACCGGATCATGGTGATTCGCACCCGGCCGCTCAGCCGCCGTAGGCCGGGAGTATCGCCCCGCTCACCGGCGCGGCCGCGTCGCTGACCAGGAACGCGATCACGCCGGCGATCGCCTCGGGTGCGACCGCGTGCGCCATCACCTCGGCCGGGAACGCGGCCCGGGTCACCGGGGTGTCGAGCAGTTGCGGCGCGACCGCGTTCACCCGGATCCCGTGCGGGCGGAGCTCGATATCGAGCGTTCGGGTCAGGTGGACCAGGGCGGCCTTGCTCACGCTGTAGGCGGCCATGCCGCTGGCCGGCTCGAGGCCGCCGGGCGGCCACGTGCACGATGGCCCCCGAGCCCCGCTGCTGCATGTGCGGCGCTACCGCCTGGCTCAGCCACAGCGCGGGTCCCAGGTTGACGTCCATCATGAGCCGCAGCAGCTCGGGAGTGGTGCTGAGCGTGTCGCCGAGACGGAACGCACCGAGGTGTTCACCAGCACGCCGGGGGCCCAACCTCGGCGGCGATCCGGTCGATGAGCTTCGCCGCCACCGCGGGGTCGGTGGTGTCGGCTACCTCGCGGTGGACACTGCCGGGCAGTTCGTCCAGCCCCTGCTCGTTACGGTCCACCGCCACCACCGAGCGGCCGCCAGCGGCCAGGGCCAGCACCGTCGCGCGGCCGAGCGGACCGCCCGCACCGGTCACGATCGCCACCGGTTTGCTCATGACTCCTCCTTACCTAGCGCGATGGATCCAGGCTGGCCAGCACGCAGGTGAAAGGTCGTCACCGGATCGTGGTGATTCACCCGGCCGGGGACACCACGAACAGATTCGGGATAGGTCCGAGGTCGGGCCGGGTTCAGCTGGCGAACGCCGGGGCGTAGTCGCGCGCGAACTGGCTGATGTCGGTTGGCGGCTTGCCGGTGACCTCAGCGACCGACGGGGAGACAGTGCTGCCTCCCCGCGCCGGTAATGCGCGTAGTCCTCCAGGAGACCCTGGACCTGCCAGGCCGGCAGGATCCCCTGCAGGCTGTCCGCGAATGCCCCGGGAGGTACGTCGATGAAGGTGATGTCGCGCCCGAGGGCGGCGGTCAGCGCGGCGGCGATCTGCGCGTGGGTAATAGAAGCAGGACCGGTCAGCGTGTATGTCGCGCCCTCATGGCCGGCCTCGGTGAGCGTGATCGCGGCCACGGCGGCGATGTCGCGGACGTCTACCGCGCTCACCCTGGCCGCACCGATCGGGGCGTAGAACCGGCCCTGGGCGGAAATCGTCCCGGCGAAGGTGAGCAGCCCCTGGAAGAACAGGTTGGGCCGCAAGAAGGTGTAGGCGATGCCCAGGTCACGGACATGCTGTTCGACCGCGGCGTGATAGCGCAGGAACCGCACCGGTGAGTGCTCCTCGGCGGCCAGCTGTGAGAGCACCACCAGGTGACCGACGCCTGCCTGGACAGCCAGGTCGGCGAAGCGCCGCTGCTGCTCCTCGGCCCGCTCCGAGGAGGGCGTGACCAGATAGGCCCGCCCGGCGCCCTCCAGCGCCGCCGTCATCGACGCGGCATCGTCGAAGTCAGCGATCACCAGCGGAACGCCCGCGGGAAGCCTGCTGCGGTCCGCCTCGCTGCGCACCATAGCCCGCACCGGTGCGCCGCGCGCTATCAACGCGTCCAGCAGGGCCCTTCCGGTGTTGCCGGTTGCCCCGGTCACCAGGACCGGGCTGGACTGCTGATGCATTGTCCTCACCCCACCGGTACCTCGTGCACGCCGAGCTGCTGGAAGAACAGCAGGCTGTCGGCGTTGGCCCAGTACTCGGCGAGCTTGCCGCCGGCGATGCGCAGCGTGTCGGTGCCGGTGAAGGTGACCTGCCGGCCGGCCGCCTCAGGTGCCGCGCCGGGGAATCCGCCGCGGTAGGTGCCCTGCGCCTTCCACCGCACGACCAGGTACTCATCGTCGGTGATCGGCCCGACATCGATGGCGAAGGTCAGGTCGGGGAGGACGGAGTGGATGCCGCTGATCCAGCCCTTCAGTGCCTCGCGGCCACGGATTTCGTCGGTTCCAGTCCCGGTCAATGGCGCCGCGTGAGCCACGAAGTCCCCGGCGATGATCCTGTCGGCGATGCCGAGGTCGCCGTTCCACAGGTCTTTCCACGGGCCGGCGAGCACGGCGTTGGCTGCGTTGGACATAGCGTTTCCTTTCCCTTGGAGCACGACTTCCGGCTGGCGCCGAACGGCAGGGCCACCTTGTTGGGTGATGGGTTCTACTGTTTGTTATATCCTCTAACACATGAGAGTACCTGTTATGCTCGGCCTGTCAACCCAGAGGGGGAATCGATGCCCGCCACACCAGTGCCGCAGCCGCCGACCATGCGCGAGCGTTACCGGGCGCAGGTGCGCGGCGAGGTCAAGCAGGCGGCGCTGGGCCAGCTCGCGGAGTCAGGGCCGGACGGCCTGTCGGTCTCGGCGATCGGCAAGCAGCTCGGGGTCTCCGGGCCCGCGCTGTACCGGTACTTCGCCAGCCGCGACGAGCTGCTGACCGAGCTGGTCATCGACGCCTACCACGACCTGGCCGACGCACTGGGCGCCGCGGCCGATCAGCGCGGCAGGCCTGGAGCCGCGTGCCCGGCTCGAGGCACTCGCCCACGCCTACCGGTCCTGGGCGCTGGCCCAGCCGCACCGGTACCGGCTGCTGTTCGGGCCGCCGCTCCCCGGCTACGACGCGCACACGCAACGACTCGTGGACGCGTCCCAGGCCGCGATGAACCAGCTGCTGGACGTTTTGCGCGAACTCAGGGACGACACCGCCGCCCCGCCCCCCAGCCGCTCGCAGCCCAGCTCACCGCCTGGGCGCAGACACACGACCCGGGCACCAGCCCAGCGACCGCCCTGCGCGCCGTGCTCACCTGGAGCCGGCTGCACGGCCTGGTGAGCCTGGAAATCGCCGGGAACTTCGCGTCCATGGGCCTCGATCCCGACCAGGTCTTCGCGGCCCAGCTAGCCACGCTGACAGCGTGAGCATATTGTCCACGCCTCCGGGTTCAGCGAAATCTCGCCAGCGTTTAGCTGTTCAGGCCGGCCGAGAGCAGCCGCATCTCTCGTGCGCGCTGCACCGCCGATGAACGATCCTGAGCCTGGAGCTTCGCGTAGATGCTGCGGATGTGGGTGTTGACGGTGTTCACCGAGACCGATAGCTCGCTGGCGATCTCCGGCCGGGAGAGGTTCGTCGGCAGATACCGCAGCACCCGCAGCTCGCTCGGGCTGAGCGGCTCGATCTCGGCCCGCGAAGACTCATTGCCCGCCGAAATGGATGATCCGCGCAGTACGTCGAGGATGTCGGCCAGCAGGGCCGCGTGCGCCGTCTCATGCCGCGGCATCGCCTCGAGCAGCTCTAGTGAGCCCGTCATCGCGAACGGCAGGACCAGCCGGTCCGGCTCCGCCAGGGCCAGTGCGCACTCGGCGGCGGTGGCGGCAGCGCGCTGGTCGCCGAGTTCCCTGTGCGCGAGCGCGGCCAGGAGGTTGGCCTCAACGACTGTCACGTAGCCGATGGCCGGAGCTATCCCGTCCAGGACATCTTGCGCCGCGGCGAGAGCGGCGGCGGGGTTGCCCTCGGCGAGGCAGATGGCCGCCCGGGCATTACCGATCTCGGCCAGAGCCTGCCAGATCGTCGTCCAGTGCTGCCAGCGAGGCCCGGGCCTCGCTGAGCTGCCCGAGCCGGGCCTGAGTAGACAGCCGGAAACCGGTCAGCTGCGCCGCCAGCGCGTGGGAGCCTTCCAGCTGCAGCTGCAGGTGCTCAGCGGCGCTGTATTCGGCAAGCGCCTCGCGCTGCCTGCGGCGGCCGGACAGCAGCTGGCCCGTGCCCAGGTGCAGCAACAGCCTGACGAGCGGCCCGGAGTCTGTCTCCAGGGCACGGGCGGCGCGCCGCAGCCAGCGATCGCCCTCGTCGAATTCACCCGTCCAGATGAGAGTGCCTGCGAGGTTCACCAGCGCCGGCGCGATGACCGGCTCCGCGCCCCAGCCATGTTGCTCGGCGAGGGCTATCGCCTCTCGGCACCGCCGCCGGGTAGTTGCGAAGGGCTCGATCTTCGATGCGAAGGCGAGCTCAGCCAGGCAGGCCACTTCGAGGTACGGACGTCCGATCCTCCGCGCAAGATCGGCGCCCTCTTGCAGGTGCCGCTCACTGTCCTGGTTTCCCAGCGACCAGGCTTCGACGATTCCGAGATTCATGAGCGCCACCGCGCGCAGGTCGCTGTCAAGAGCGATGTCCTCGTCAGACTGCCCGGTTACCGGCGAGGCAAGGAACCTGACCTGCTCGACGACCCCCGCCAGGTGGCCGCGCTTCCGCGCCAGCGACAGTTTCAGTGCCGCGGTCGCCACTTCGAGGCGGTGCTGGCGGTCTGGCGGGGTGGCAGCGATCGAGGTTTCGGCCACGGCCAGGTGGGCGGCAGCCTCGTCCAGGAGTCCCCGGGCAAGTTCGCTGGTTGCGCGCGCGAGAGGGATATCCGGGCCCTCGGTGACGGCACCCGGCGGGAACGCGCGCAGTAGCGTCTCGATGGTCTGCGCTTGCCCGTCCAGCGTCAGGCCGAACGAGTGGTCGGCGAGCAGCCGCGCCGCGTCGGACCAGTCACCCGCGGCCTGAGTATGCCGGATGGCGTCAACGATCTCGCCGTGCTCGATCAGCCACTTCGCGGCCAGCCGGTGCAGGACCGGCAGTTCTTCGGGCAGCCTCCGGCGCAGCTCAAGCCGGAGCAACTCAGCGAAGAGGTGGTGATACCGGAACCAGGTTCGGGCCGGATCGAGCGATACGACAAACGCGTTGGCGTCTTCGAGGTCGAGCAGGATCCCTTCGGAGCCAGGGTGACCAGTCAGCAGATCCGCCAGCTCGCCGTTGACCCGGTCTAGCAGGGAGGTACGCAGCAGCAGCTGCTGGACCTCGGCCGGCTGGCACTCCAGCATCTCGGCGAGCAAGTACTCGGCAACTGTCCGGCTGCTGCCGGAGAACTCCGCGACAAATCTTTCCGGGTCTGGGCTGCTGGCCAGCGAGATCGCCGCCAGCCGCAGGCCGGCAGCCCAGCCTTCCGTGCGCTGGTGCAGCTTGGCGACCCCGGCCTCGGACAGCGCGATGCCCGAAGTCTCCAGGAACTGGCGGGTCTCGCGCTGCGTAAAACGCAAGTCTGCCGCGCGGATCTCGGCCAGCTCGCCGGCGAGACGAAGCTTGTGCAACCGGAGGGGCAGATCACGCCGCGTTGCCAGGATCGCGTGCACATGCGGGGGGAGCTTCTCCAGCAGCCGGGTCAGCTGCGTGAGCGCCTCCGGCGAGGTCAGCTCGTGCAGATCATCGATGACCAGGAAGGTGCGATCACGATGCTCGGCGAGCTCCGTCAGAACTCTCTCGCCGATGGCCGATTCATTGAAGTCGGGTGTCGCTGCCAGCTGTTCGCCCTCGCCGGGCGTACCCGAGGCCGCCCGGATGGCGCCGAGGACGGCGAGCCAGAACTGCTGGGAGTCCTGCTGATCGCGCCGCACCTGCACGACTGCTAGCCGGTACGGCTGACCCGGACCATCTGCCCAGGCCCGCAGCAGCGAAGTCTTGCCGCCCCCGGCTGGGGCCGAGATAAGCGTTACCTTCGCTGCCGTCGCGCGATCCAGGGACGCAAGAAGTTCTTCGCGCTGAATCAGCCGCGGAGCTGCCTGAGCTGGCTTTGCAGGGTTTGTCCTAAACGCCACGTCTGAACCCGATCCCCGGCGCGCTGGCCTGCCGCCGTCCGCCTCTCAGCATCTAGTCAGGTTACGTGCTCGGGCAACGCCTTGCTGATCCGCATCAGGGGATTGCTGCGTCGGCCTCACCAGATCCTGGCGATGCGGACTCACCTGCCCGCGCCGGACTATTGCGCGTATGGACCCTGCATCGGCCAGATACATGATCAGGATCAAGGGTCATCTCGGCGCCACGTTGCTTTCCGCGTTTCCGGCGATGGCCTGGCAGCGGCAGGGCCCGGAGACAGTCTTGACCGGCATGCTGGACCGGCCGGGGCTCCATGGCGTGCTGGCTGAGATCGAGGCGCTTGGCCTTGACCTGCTCGAGGTCCGCCAGCTCGAGCCCCAACGCAAATCACCGGAACCAGGTGACAGCCGCTCACCATGATGACCGCTAGCTTCGGCCGCACCAGTTCCCTGCTACGAGAAGGTGCCGCTCCATGACCAGCGCCCCGGTGCGTGACCCGCTCGCCGACCATCTCCTCACGCCGGAAAACTCGCATTCCTGTTCATCGACTACCAGCCCGCACAGCTGGCCGCGGTCCGCTCGATGGACCATGCGCTCCTGGTCAAGAACGCCGTCTCGACCGTCAGGACGATCAAGACCTTCGGGGTCCCGGTCGTGCACTCGACCGTCAACGTCGCCTCCGGTCAGGGGCCGACCCTCCCCGAACTCGCCGGCCTGCTGACCGACGATAAGCCGCTGGACCGGACGACGGTCAACTCCTGGGAGGACATCGAATTCGTTCGGGCCGTCCACGCGACCGGCCGCCGCAAGCTCATCATCTGCGCCCTGTGGACCGAAATCTGCATGGCCTTTACCGCGCTCGATGCGCTGCGCGAAGGGTACGAGGTCTACCCCGTCGTCGACGCGATCGGCGGCACCTCGCCCGAGGCCCACCGGGCAGGCCTTGACCGCGTGATCCAGGCCGGCGGGCAGCCGATCAGCTGGGTCTCGCTTGCGTGCGAGCTGCAGCGCGACTGGGCCCGCCAGGACACCGTCCAGGCGATCATCGAGATCGTCCTCACCGACCGCCTGCTGAAGGAGCAATAGCGCCCTCCTCCCGGCCCCCCGGCTCACGAGGCAGCCCAGACGCGCCTGGACGCAGTAACCACAGAGAAAGAAGTGGTGAGTCTCATGTCTGATGCCACCTCCCCGAGCCGCGCCGGCAGCGCACGCCGCCCCCGGGCCAAGCCGGGCAACCGGCCCAGGCGAACCGGGGATGGTCCGAGCCGGCAGCCGCGCTGGTGGGCTACAGCAAGGCGCGGTCCTGCCTGCGCCAGGCCGACCCGGTGCTGGCGCGGCTGATCGGCGAGCGGCCGGACTTCGACCCGCGGGCGTGGCTTATCCAGCTGCCGCCGATGGACCTGTACGGCGCGCTGCTGTTCCAGGTCACCGGGCAGCAGCTGTCGGTCGCGGCAACCCGCCGGACCCTGGCCCGCATCGAGGATCTGTTCGGCGGCCAGCTGCCCGCACCCGCCGAATTGCTGGCCGTCGATCCCGGCAAGCTCCGGGAGGCCGGGCTGTCGTGGCGGAAGATCGGCACACTCCGCGACCTCGCCGAGCGGCTAACCGATGGCCGACTGAACCAGGACGCCCTGAGCAAGCTGCCCGACGATGAGCTCATCGCGGAACTCACCACAATTCCGGGGATAGGACCCTGGACCGTGCAGGGCGCCCTCCTCATCGCCCTCGGCCGAGAAGACGTCGTCCTGCCGGGCGACCTGGCCCTGCGTAAGGCCATCCTGGCCGCCTATCACCTCGACCACCTCCCCACCCAGCAAGAGGTCCTCGACATCGCCGACAAATGGCGGCCCTACCGCAGCCTGGCCACCAGCTACCTGTTCTCGCCGCCGGGCGCGGAGATGAGCGAGCCGGGCGCACTGCCTGGAGGGGAGACACTGAGGCTAGCGAGGACCGCCAGGAAGGGTGCGGTCGGTGGGGAATGAGGGCGGAGCGCCTGGTTCGGTGCGGCTTGCTTCGGCCGCCGGTCGCTGGGTGCTCGCGGTGGCGGTGCTGGGCGAGGCGATGGTGCTGCTGGAAGCGACGGTTGTCAACGTGGCGTTGCCGGCGATCGGCCGTGATCTCGGCGGGGGCGTCGCGGGGCTGCAGTGGACGCTGAACGGTTATGTGCTCACCCTCGCTGCGCTTATCCTGCCCGCCGGTTCGCTCAGCGACCTTTATGGCCGGCGGCGCATGTTCACCCTGGGGGTGGGGGCCTTCGTGGCCGCTTCTGCGCTGTGCGCGGCCGCCCCGACAATTCAGTTGCTCGTCGCCGCCCGGTTTATTCAAGGTGTAGGCGGGGCGCTCCTCACCCCGGGGAGCCTGGCCATCATTGACGCGGTCTTTCATCCCGATGACCGGACCCGGGCGATCGGCGCGTGGGCCGGCCTGACCGCGGTGGCGGCCGCGGTCGGCCCGCCCGTCGGCGGCTACCTGACCGGCGCACTGTCATGGCGTGCGGTGTTCCTGATCAACCTGCCGCTGGGGGCGTTCGTCATCGTCGCCGCGGTTACCCGGGTGCCGGAGTCCCGGGATCCCACCCGTGCTGGGGGCCTTGACCTGCCCGGTGCGGCGCTGGCCACGCTGGCCATCGCCAGTTTGTGCTTCGCGCTGATCCAGGCCTCTGGGGGCCTGACCCCCGCGGTGATTACCGCTGCCGCGGTCAGCCTGATCGCCGCCGGTGCCTTTGCCGCCGTGGAGCGGCGCAGCCGCCACCCCATGCTTCCGCTGGGGTTGTTTCGTTCCCGCCAGTTCACCAGCGCCACCGTGCTCGCGCTGGTGACCTATGCGGCGCTCGGCGGCGTGATCTTCCTGTTCGTCGCGTTCTTGCAGATCAGCCTCGGCTACACCGCCCTTCAGGCGGGGGCCGCGACGCTGCCGATCACTATGCTGCTGCTGATCCTCTCCGGCCCATCGGGGGCGATCACCCAGCGCGTCGGCCCGCGGATCCCGCTGACCGCCGGGGCCGTCCTGACCGGCGCGGGACTGCTGCTGATGGCACGGATCCACCCCGGCGACAGCTACTTTGCCACGGTGCTGCCTTCGCTGGCCGTATTCGGGACCGGCCTCGCCGGGCTGATCACCCCGATCACCGCGACCGTGCTGGCCAGCGTCGATGCGCGCCACTCCGGGATCGCTTCCGCCGTCAACAACGCCCTCTCCCGCCTCGGCCAGATGATCGCGGTCGCGGCTCTTCCCCTCGCCGCCGGGCTTTCCGGCACTGACTTCGAGGACCCCGTCAAGCTGGCAGCCGGCTTCCCGGTCGCCATGACCATCGCCGCCGGGGCGTCGTTCGCGGCCGCGCTGCTCGCCTGGACCACGATCCGTGACGACGCGCTGAGCCGACCCGGAGCGGAGACCAAACCGGCGGCGAAGGAACTCCCGCCGTCTCTTCGGCGGCACTGCGCGGTGGCCGGGACCCCGCTGGCCACGTCCCCCACCCCCCAGCCCACTTCCCACCCGCCGACGGCCAGGGAGTTGTGACCGTCTGGCGACGCAACTCATCTAGCGCCGACTCACACTTCCACCTCCGAACAGGACCATCTGATAGACCGACAGGCCGCGGGCGCGTACCCACCTCGGCAGGAACGGCTGCAGCGCGGCGTTGACACAGAAATTCGCCTCGAGCGACTCCCGGGGTAGCGTGGCCGGGGGCGGACGAGACCCGTTCCGCCGCGGTGCCGCCCTCGCCGGGATGCCTTGACCGCGAAGGGAGACCAGCATGACTGCTACAGGTAGCCGTGGTGAGAACGTGCGGGCCGCGGTGCTGGGGACCGGCATCATGGGCTCGGCGATGGCCCGCAATCTCGTTTCGGCTGGGATCCGCACCACGGTCTGGGATCGGTCGCCGACGGCGACCGCACCGCTGTCAGAGGACGGCGCGCGGGTGGCCGCGTCGCCGGCGGAGGCGGTCCAGGATGCCCAAGTCGTCATCACGATGCTGCCGACTGCCGACGTTGTCACTTCGGTGATCTTCGAGAGCGGCGTCGCCAGCGCGCTGGCCCACGGTGCGGTGTGGGCGCAAATGGGCACTATCGGCCTGGCGGAAACTACGGAGATTGCCAGCCGTCTCGGCAAGCTGCGGTCCGACGTTATGTTCGTGGACGCCCCAGTGTCGGGCAGCAAAGGCCCCGCCGAGACCGGCCAGTTGCTCATCCTGGCGTCCGGCCCGCCCGCGGCGGCCGCCGTCGTGGATCCGGTGTTCTCGGCGATAGGCCGCAAGACCGTGTGGCTGGGCGAGGCGGGCCAGGGCAGCCGGATGAAGCTGGCCGTCAACGCTTACATGTCCATCCTGATCGAGGGCGTAGCCGAGGCCCTGGAACTGGCCGACCAGCTGGGCATCGATGACGCCAAGCTGGCCGAGGCCATCGAGGGCGGCCCGCTGGACGCACCGATCGCCGATGCCAAGCTGCACAAGATGGAGCGAGGCGATTTCGCCCCCGAGTTCCCTCTGGAGTGGGCGCTCAAGGATGTGGACCTGGCCCTGGGAGCCGCCGCCGGTGGCGGGTTGCCACTGCTCGCCGCGCTGTCGCGTCAGTGGCGAAAGGCTGTGGACGCGGGCCACGGCCGGGACGATGTCAGCGCGGCCCGCCTCGTGCTGGGCGGTCACCAGCGGCCTTAATTCCCTGACCGCCATCAGCTGATGAATAGATCGTTGATGCCAGGTGCACGGCGGCTGCGGTGTGGCGGGACGTGAGGGGAGGGGACGGCCATGGGATTGATTCCTCCGGCTTGCGGCCGCCAGGTAACCGCGCCGAGGACTGGCCGCCGATTAGATATACTGAACTTATCGTTTCGTATATGGGCAACCAGGAGACCAGCAGGCGGGCTATTCCCGGCTCACAGCCCGGCAACTGGCCTATGACGAGGCGCAGTCGCGTGCCGGGCCTTGTTTGCCGGAGGTCATCGTGGCCGGTCCCGCCGCGAGATTGAGCTGGACTCCGTTGCTGGTGACGGCCACGGAGCGGGGCTTGAGGTGCAGGGGCAGGCGGGTGAGGTGGCGCCGGATGGTGAGCTTGCCGTCGATCGCAGTCTGCAGGTTCGCGGGCACCGGCCGGCCCATCAGCGACATGCGGGCCGGGCTGAATTCGATGGCGTCCCCGTCCAGCGCGACCCGCTCGCCGACCTGGAGAACGCCGCCGGGCCCGATGCCGATGCGCAGGTCTCCCGCGGCGGGGTCCGCGGTCACGGTCGCGTTCCCGAAGCGGCTGAGGAGCGCGGCGAACGTCTGCATGGTGAGCGTGACGTCGGCGCTGGTTCCCCGCACGGCCGCGCCGCCTTGGGCGTGGTGCACGCCGGTGAGAGACGCCGTGACGCTGACCTCTGGCAGATTGCACAGCGAGGTTGACGGCGCCCGGATGGTGACCGCGGGAATCTGCCCGGTCACGGCGTCGAACAGGGCGGGAGTCATGCCGATGCCGGCGCTGACCGGGCCGGTGAGGCGCTCTTGGACGGCCGCGGTGACCCGCTCGTCTATGGCGCTCCTGACCACGACCTCGGCCGCCACGGCCGCAACTTCATCACCGCGGTATTCGCCGAACTCGACCCGCGCGGCTGGATCCAGCTGGTGGTGTGCGGGCATCCCCCGCCACTGCGGCTGAACGACGCTGACGAACTGGAAGCACTGGCCCCCGGCGGCGTTCGCGACACCGCTGGGCATGCACCCAGACCTGCACCTGTTGACGTTCTCGGTGCGCTCCGGCGACCGGCTGGTCTTCTACACCGACGGGCTGCTGGAAGCCCGCGACCCGGCCGGCCAGTTCTTCCGCCTCGACGAGCACATCCAGACTCTGCGCCGGCCCGGCATCCAGTCGGCGGCCGGCGAACTGCTGGACCGGCTCCGCACCCATACCCGCCACCGCCTCAACGACGACATCGCCATGCTGCTCGTCGAACTCACCCTCACCGAGTCAGCCGGCGAGGCGCCTGCACTGGCCGGGAACCAGGCATCCGGCGTCGCGTAGCTGATGGGTAGCCACACCACCATGGAGCGCAGGTATCGTCACGAGCCCGCCATCCTGATGTAAGCGCTCTTACACCAGGCGGCCGCGGCCGGTCGGGATGAGGATCGTGGCTGGTCACGGGGTTCCCTCCGAACTCACCGCCGGAAACCGCACCGGCCGAATCTGGCCGAACCAGGACAAGACCGGCTCGTTCACGCTGAAGACGTACCCCACCGTGCTCGGCGGAGGTGACTGATTGAGCAATCGAGCGGCCTGCCGGAGGCCAGGGACCAGGCTCATCTCCTGAGGTGCCCGTTCCCATCACTGACCCAATGACCGAGGTGCCCCGGCATACCGGCGACCTCCCGGCGTGATCGCGCCAGCGCACGGTTGCGGTGGTGCGGCGCGTTCACCGGCTTCCAGTGCACCGCGCGCCGCTCCGGCAGGAAAGGGGATGACACCTGTTCCGGTATCGCCGTGCGCTAGACGGCTGAGTCACGTCTACCACGCAGAGCTGACCTCGGCCGGCTACGGCTGCACCGGGGACGGATCCGGAACGGATGCCGGCCGGGGACGGTCGCTCCTCAGTGGCCTCCGCATGCTCGTGGTGGTGGTCCCCGGGATCAGCTGATGGCGTCCCGGGCTGCTGCGCCGGGCGTATCCGAGGGGCTTTCCCCTGCGCCAGGCCGCGCAGCGAGGAGTGTCCAGCAGCCTGACGACGCCAGCCGCCGGGGTGGCGAGGCTGGATCTGCCCTGCCCAGCCAAGCAGGAAGGCCGCTTGGCGGGCCCGTCATCGATCTTGAAGGGAAACACCCCGATGTCCGTCCTGACCACCCCGGCAGCACGCCCCGGTTCGCCGGCCAGCCCGCCCGGCCCGCCCAAGCTGTCCGGCGCCGCCCTGCGCCAGGCACAGGCCGAGACGCTGCGCACGCCGCGGTTCCGGTACAGCATCCCCGCCCGGCTGCTGTTCTGGATCGTGGATGTCATCTACGGCCGCCAGCGGACGCTGCCGAAGTTCATCGTGCTGGAGATCGTCGCCCGGGTGCCCTACCAGGCGTGGGAACGCGCCGCCTACGGCACGCTGACCCGGGTGCACCGGCGGCTGCGGCTGGCCGGGCGGATCTTCGAGCGGGTCGTGGAAACCCGTGCCCAGCAGGACAACGAGCAATACCACCTGCTGATCCTGGAGGAGCTGGCGCAGCGCCAGGGGTTCGCCCGCCCATTGCTGCGGTTCCGCCTGCTGCCGTGGCTGATGGCCGTCAGTTACTACCAGCTGTCGTGGCTGCTGTACGTGTGCTGGCCGGCCGCGAGCTACCGGCTCAACGCCGCGTTCGAGGACCACGCCGAGCACGACTACATGCTGTTCGTCACCGAGCATCCCGAGTGGGAGGCCCAGCCCTACGACGGGTCGTTCCAGGCCGGCGACGGTCACCACGGATCGCTCGCCGACCTGTTCCGCCAGATCGGGCATGACGAGCGGGTGCACAAGCTGGAAAGCCTCGCCGCCCTGGACGAGCCGCGACTTCGCGACGACCTGTCCGCCGCCCCGAAAGCGCGCAGCCAGCGGCGGCCGGCTGCCGCCACCGGGAGCGCACTGACATCCAGCGGACGGGCGGGCAAATGACACTCCGCGCAGGCACATCCCACCCAGGCGCAGCCGCCCGGCGGGCCAGCGGGGGCCGGACGGCGGGTCTTCGCCGCGCGAGCCTTGCCGCACTGGTCCTGCTTCTCATCCAGTACGGGATCGGGATCGCGGTCAACCTCTATGTCACCGTCCCGGCCGCCGATCACGGGCACAGCATCGGGACGGCGATATCGAACGGGCCGGGCGCGCTGACGGTGCACATCGTGCTCGGGCTGCTGCTGATCCTGGCCGCCGCCTTCCTGGTCGTTCAGGCCATCTTGGCCCGCCACCGGGGCGTGATCGTCACCTCGGTGATCGGCCTGCTCGCCCTGGTCGGCGCCGCCACGCAGGGGGCTGCCTTCGTGGGCAACGGCCACGCATCGGCCTCCATGATCATGGCCATCCTGACCGGAGTGGCGTTGCTGTGTTACGGCATCAGCCTCTACCTCCTCGGATCCCCGGGCCGGCAGCCATCCTGATCGCGCTGATGCGAGCTGAGTGCGCCGGGCAGGCCGGTGGCCGCCGGCCCGCCCGGTCTGCGGACGGCGACCCGGCACCGGATCCGCTGCCGGGTCGCCGTCCTGCCACCAGCGACGTAGCAGGCGGTCGCCGATGTTGGCCGCAGGTTGAGGCGAAGGTAGCCGCCGGGCTGACGACGGGCTGCAGGCTCGGCCGGCACGATGGGCTCATGCCTGGAACTAAGCAGGCCGACGGCTCGGCCACCGCGCCGCTGCCGGTGCTCTTCCTGATGGCTGACACCGGCGGCGGGCACCGGAACGCGGCGCGGGCGGTCGGCGAGTCCCTCGAACTGGCGTACCCCGGCCGGTTCGCTCCGGTGTTGTGCGATCCGCTGGGCGGCCCTGGCTCGGCGCGGCTACTGCGCTGGGTCACCGGGCTGTACGGCCCTGCCGTCCGGCTGGCCCCGTGGCTGTGGAGCGCCGCCTATTACGCCACCAACCTGCGCCCGGCCATGTGGCTACTGCGGCGCACCCTGTTGCGGCCCGCCGACCGGGTGGCAGCCGACATGGCCAGGGTGCACCGGCCCGCGGCGATCGTGTCGTTCCACCCGCTCACCGGCATGGCCGCGGTCTGGGCGCGGGATCAGGTTGCACCACTGGCGCCCGTGGTGACCGTCGTCACCGACCTGACCGCCATGCACGCCGCCTGGCGGTACGCCGACGCTGACCTGATCATCGCGCCACCTGCCGTCGCCGCCCGGCATTGCCCGGCCGGCGAGCACACCCGGCCCTCCCGGCCCGGGGAGTCCGCAGGCAGCAGCTGGGCAGTGGCCGGGCCGCCAGTTGGACACGATTTTGCCGGTGGCCCACCGTCGGCCGCCCAGCAGGCTGCCCTCCGGCGGTCGCTGGGGCTGGCCAAGGACAGATTCGTTGTCCTGCTGACCGGCGGCGCCGAGGGCAGCGGCGGCATGGCCCGCCGGGCCGCGGCGATCCTGCGGCGGTTCACCGACGTGCACGTGGTCGTAGTGCGCGGGCGCAACACTGCGCTCAAGCGCCGGCTCGACCGGCTGGCGCTGCGATCCGGCGGCCGGCTCACGGTGACTGGCTTCGTCAACAACATGAGCGACTGGCTAAGGTGCTGCGATCTGGTCGTCACCAAAGCCGGGCCGGGGACCATCGCGGAGGCCGCCTGCTGCGGTACACCGCTGCTGCTGACCGCGCACATCCCGGGTCAGGAGAAGGGCAACTCCGAGGTGGTGACCGCCGCGGGCGCCGGACTTCGGGTGCCGGACGTCCGGCGGCTCGTGGCCGAGATCGGCCGGCTTCGCCGGGACCACGACGCCATCGAGGCGATGGGCGCGGCGTCTGCCCGCCTGGGCCGGCCTGGCGCCGCGGAACACACCGCGAGGCTGATTGCCGACCTGACCCCGGCCGGCACCACGGTAATGCGAGCAGTCTCATGCGCCCGGCTCTGACCGAGCTGCGGCTGAGGCGGGCCGCGCAGCCGCTCACCGGGCGGTGGCGGCAGCTGCCGGTGCAGCCGCGCGGCGCGGCGCAGCTGGGGATCAGCTTCCGGCCGCTGCAGGCGGCGGCGCTCGGGCTGGACCCGGACGCGGCGCTGCAGGCGCTGCTGGCCTACCCATTCCAGGTGATCCGGCTCGGCGCTTACTGGAACCGGCTGGAGCCAAACCATGGCGACTTCCAGCCCGGTGAGCTGGACCGCCAGCTGGACGCCGCGGAGCAGGCGGGCAAGCAGGTCATCATCTGCCTCGGCGCGGTGAAGACGTTCGGCTATCCCGAGTTCTTCGTGCCGCGGCATTACCTGGGCCAGCCGCTACGCGAAGGCTCCCTGGTCCGGCCGGATGAGCGGCGGGCCCTGCTGGACGGCGCTGTTGCGTTCGTGCACCGGGTCATCGAGCGGTACCGGCAACGTGACTCGATCATCGCCTGGCAGGTCGAGCACGAGGCGGTGGACCCGCTGGGCATGGAGCACTCCTGGCGGCTGGCCGAGGCGTTCGTCCGCAGCGAGGTCGAAGCGGTCCGGGCGGCGGATCCCAGCCGGCCGGTCATGATGAACGGCTTCCTGGCGACCTCGGCACCGGTCGCGGTGCAGCAGTGGTGGCGCACCAGGGACCAAGGCGACTCGCTGGCCGTGGCGCAGCGCCTGGCCGACATCGTCGGCGTTGACTTCTACCCGAGGCACGCGCTGGCCAGCGCCGGCCCGCTGAGCCTGTACCTGGACGGCAGCCGGACGCCGTGGCAGCAGCGCCGGCGGGAACGGCTGCTGGCCAGCGTCGCCGCGGCTGGCCGGCGGCTGACGATCGCCGAGGGGCAGGCCGAGCCCTGGGAGGCGGTCACCACCCCGCCCAGCCCGGGCGGCCGGGCCATGTACAGCTGCCGGCCCGAAGACCTGATCAGGAACTACAACCAGGCCATGGGCTGGGCTGAGGGGCAGGCCTTCGTCCTGGATGCGTACTTGTTCTGGGGGGCGGAGTACTGGCTGCTGCGCGATCGTGGCGGTGACCCCAGTTATCTGCGGGCCTTCGCCCGCGTCCTGGAACAGTCCTGATCAGCGCGTTCGCTCCCGGTAGCCAAACACCGCCGCGCCCGCGGTCAGCAGGACGACGAACAGGATCACCGTTACCGCCACGTCCAGCAGCGGGCTGCCGGAAACGACGAGGCGGTAGGCCGGCGTCCCGGCGTAATACGCTGCGCGGGTCAGGTTGACCACATAGGTCATCGGCATCACGTGCGCCAGCACCCGCAGATAGGCCGGGACAGCGCGCAGCGGCACCAGGACACCGCCGAGGACGTACTGGGGGATGATCAGGAACTGGAAAATCTGCATCGCCGAACGCTGGTTCGGCAGCACCGCGATCGTGGCCAGCCCGAACGCGCCGCCCAGCAGGCAGCAGGCCAGGCATGGCCCCAGCAGCAGCGCAAGCCGGGACGGCGAGACCGGGACCCCGAACGCCAGCGCGAACACGACGATGCAGGCACCCTGGCACAGTGCGACCAGGGTCTCCCCGGCGACCTTCCCGCCGACCAGGGTCAGCCTCGAGACGGGAGCCACGAACAGTTCACGGGAGAAGTCGTTCTCCCGGTCCTCCACGATCGAGATCATGCCCGCCGCCGCGGACTGGAACAGGCTGGCGGCGAGCACCCCGGTGAACGCGAGCGTCACCGCGTTCAGGCCGGTGACCCGCCCTACGGTGGGCTGCAGGATGGCGCCCAGGCCGCCGATGAGCAGGACGGGAAAGGCCAGGTTGACGGCCAGCCGGGGACGGTCGCGCAGCAGTTTGGTCACGTCGCGCTGGGCGATGGCCAGCAGTCCGGACAGCTCGCGGAGCGAGCCAGTCACGCGGAGGCCGGACGCTCGGGGGACAGGTCCGGCGCCGCCCTGCGCGATCATGATCTGGCCCGTTCCCGTGCTCCGGCCCGTTCCAGCAGCAGCAGGTAGGCGTCCTCCAGCGTTGGCTCGGCGATGTGGAACTGGGTCAGCTCCGCGCGGACCGACGCGATGATGCCCTGCGCGCTGCGGCCATTCAGCGGCACCCGCAGCGGCCCGGCTGGCTGGCTCGCATCGACCTGGCCCGGGCTGACCGGGACGCCCAGAGATTCGAGCTCCCGGCGCAGGCCTGCCCGGTCTGTGGCGTCGAGCACAAGTTCGGGGCTCAGCTGGTGCTCCTTGACCTCGGCTGGACGGCCGCGCTCGATGATCTTTCCTCCGGCCAGTACGCACACCGAGTCCGCGGCCTCGGCCTCCTCCAGATAGTGCGTGGTCAGGATGACGGTGACCCCGGACCTGGCGCGTTCCTGGCGCAGGTAGGCCCACAGGTCCCGCCTGCTCGCCGGGTCGAGACCCGCGGTCGGCTCGTCCAGGAACAGCACGCGGGGCCGGTGCATTAGCGCCCGGACGATCTCCAGACGCCGCCGCTGCCCCCCGGACAAGGTGCGCACGCGCCGCCCCAGACTTTCGGAGATATCCAGCACACTCGCCATCTCCTGCACCTCGCCGCGATAGCCGGCCGGCATCAGGCGGTAACGGGGCCGCCACGGGTACAGCCCGTAGAGCACCGCATGCAGCCTGATGTTCTCCTCGGCGGTCAGGTTGAGGTCGAGCGAGGGCTGCTGGCAGACGACGCCGAGCTCGCCGCGGACCTGCGCCTGCTGGCTGTCCAGGTCCCGGCCGGCGATCCTGACCCGGCCCGAGGTGGGGGCCAGGGTCGTGGTGAGGATCGACACGGTGGTCGTCTTCCCGGCGCCGTTGGGGCCAAGGAGGCAGAACAGCTGCCCTTCCGGCACGTCGAAGCTGATGTCATCCACCGCGTTACGCCGGGCAGCGCGGTAGCGTTTGACCAGGTGAGCGACCTCGACCCCGGCCACCCGGGTCCCGGTCATCGCGGCCGCAGCTGGCGGTAGCGCGCGTCGAGCCCCCGCCGCCGGGCCAGCCGGGCGAGCGGGGAAAGGACGGCGCGGACCAGCGCGGCCGGCAGGTACGGTGCACGCACCTCACGCTCGAAATCGCGCATGAACAGCGCCAGGTCGCTCAGCCTGGGCAGGCGGCGGCCCGCGGCGTGCTGGTCCCGCGCCAGCGCCGCGGCGGTCTCCAGCAGTTCCTGCATGCTCAGGGCCGGGCTGGTCCGCACGGCCACCCGGGCGGGCCGGCGTGCGGCGTTCGCGAAATGGTGCACGGTCCCCGGCGGGATCCGCACGGTGTCGCCCGGGTTCGCGATCACCCGCCGCACACCGACCCGGAACCTCAGCTGGCCGGCCAGGACGGTGAAGACTTCCTCCTGCCCGGGGTGGGCATGGCTGCTGGGCACCCGCCCCCCGGGCGCGAGCACAAGCTCCCACTCCAGCACGGCGCCGCCGGTGTCCGCGGCAGTCCGCCGGATCGTGATCTGCTCGCCGCTGAGCGGATTCTCGATGACGCGTTCCCGGGGAACCATGGTCGCCTCCTCTGGCCCGTTGCGGTCTCCAGCGTGCCCGGCCGCCCGTGACGGCGTCGTCGGCCCTGCGGCCTGGGCCGGGTCATCTCCGGCGGTAGCGGGGCGGGCGCGGCATACGCCAGTGGTGCAGGCGGGCACGGCCGGGCCTGGCCTCAGGGCGGATGCCTTCCGAGAGGCCGGCGGGTACCGTCATCGGTAGTGATGACCAGACCTGACGTGCCCGCAGACCTGCCGCATCAGCCCGGCCTGGCCCCGCGTGGCGCCGCCGCCCGGCGCTGGGCCACTGACGCCGTGATCGCCGTGGCTGTGATCGCGATCCAGGTCGGCGGGACGCTCGCGGCCGCGGGCTGGCACCATGGCCACGCCACTGCGGGGGTCGTCACGTACCTCCTGCTCGCCGCCGGAGGGGCGTCGCTGATTGCCCGCCGCCGCTACCCGGTCGCCGTCCTGGCCCTCACACTCGCCGTAGCGATCTGGCCGGGTACGGCCAGCCAGGCGCGCCTGATCTGGCTCGCGCTGATCGTGGCGTTCTTCACCGCGGTGCAGGCCAGGCGGCGGGCGGCGGCGGTCGCATCCCTGGTCATCGGCTACGCCGCATCGGTATGGCCGCCCTGGCTGATCGGCAGCCCGGGCCACGCCACCGCCGGGTTCGCGGTGGGGCTGGCGGTCTTGCTGCTGTTCCTGCTGGCCGTCGCCGAGGTCATCCGGGCACGGGGCCAGCGTACGGCGGCGCTCGAGCGCAGCCGCCAGGAGGAGCTGCGCCGCCGGGCCGGCGAGGAACGGATGCGCATCGCGCGGGATCTGCACGACGTGGTGGCGCACAACATCTCGGTCATCAACGTCCAGGCCAACACCGCGCTGCACCTGATGGACCGCCAGCCTGAGCGGGCCCGCTCCGCCCTGACCACCATCAATGAAGTCAGCGGGCAGGCTCTTGCCGAGTTGCGCTCGGTGCTGGGCGTGCTGCGCGCGGTGGACGAGGGCGCCCCCCGGCGCCGGCCCGGGCCTGGCGCGGCTGGGCGAGCTGGCCGATACCGCGGCCGCCGCCGGGCTGGCCGTCCGGGTGGAGGAAAGCGGTCAGCGGGTCCCGCTGCCAGCGGACGTCGACCTGGCTGCCTACCGGATCGTCCAGGAGGCGCTGACCAACAGCGCCCGCCACTCCGGCGGCACCAACGCCACCGTCCGCATCGTCTACCGGGAGGACACCCTGGTGCTCGACGTCCACGACGACGGCGCCCGGCGGCCTGGCCGGCCTCCCGGTCCGGCCCATGGCACGGGCAGCGGCATCGCTGGCATGACCGAACGGGCGGCCGCGCTCGGCGGCACGCTTCAGGCGGCCCCCGGCACGGCGGCGGCTTCGCGGTCCACGCGCGGCTGCCGCTGCACGGACTCCGGCACGGCGGGGGCGACCGGTGATCCGGGTCGCGCTGGCCGACGACCAGGACCTGGTCCGGGCCGGGTTCGCCGCGCTGCTCGACGCCGAGGACGACATCGACGTGGTCGGTGAGGCCGCCGACGGCGAGCAGGCCGTGCGCATGGCCGCTCAGCACAAGCCGGACGTGCTGCTGATGGACATCCGCATGCCGGGGGTCGACGGCATCGAGGCGACCCGCCGCATCGCCTCCCGCCCGGACCTGGCCCCGGTCCACGTCGTCATCCTGACCACGTTCGAGCTGGACGAGTAAGGCCGCTGTTTACCGACATGGACGTCGCGCACATGAGGCATCTCCGCGTTAAGCTGGACGACTTCGATTACATGCGCAACCCTCGCCACGCTGAGCACGTCCTTAACGAGGTCAGCACCGGGGCGATGCCGCCACGTAGAAGCGGTGAGCCTGCATGGTCGCCCGAAACAGTCCAGCTCTTCCGGGATTGGATTGCCGGCGGATACCAGCCCTAGCTGAAGCTCAGGGCTCCGGCGCGTTCC
>CAVWSA010000035.1:0-57615 GCA_963757545.1 uncultured Actinomycetes bacterium
GCCGTGCACCACTGAACGGCACCGGGCAAACGCCGGCACCAGCCCGTCTCAGCGAAAGTCAACCCGGCGCCTGAACGTGTATCGGCCTGATAGTTTCCGCTGACCGATGTCAGGCGAAAGCGCGGCTCCGGACGACGCCGCCCCGATCGTCGGCTGCACGCCTCGATCAGCAAGCAACCCGGCTCGGATGCTGTCAAGCTGGTGCATGTGCGCGGTGCGTGGGCGCTGCCCTGGTTCGAGGCCGGCTACCTGGCTGACGCCGCCGATGCCGCCGGTGCCGCTGATGCGGAGGCGCGGCGGCGGGGATTCGGCCAGCCCTTGTTTGCCATCGAGTACCTGTGCGCCCGTCTCGCCTGTGTGCTCCGACAACAAGCTCGAGGATGTCGAGGGCCTTCCCGGCGGGCGGCGACGCACTGCCCATCCAGCTCTGACGGTACCTGGGGTGGGCCGTCCCGGAAGTACCTGCGCGCCTCTTCACGGTCGCGCTGGCGCGCGGGTGGTCAGGAGCCGAACCGCCGGTGACGCGCCGCGTACGAGCGCAAGGCGCGCAGGAAATCAACCCGCCGGAAGGCAGGCCAGTAGGCGTCGCAGAAGTAGAACTCCGAGTGCGCGCTCTGCCACAGCAAGGAACCCGCCCAGCCGCTGCTCCCCCGAGGTCCTGATCACCAGGTCGGGATCGGGCTGGCCCGCCGTGTACAGATGGTCGGCGATATGCTCCACGTCGAGGATCTCGGCGAGCTCCTCGATGCTGGTGCCCTTGGTGGCGTGGTCGTGGAGCAGGGAGCGGACGGCGTCCGCGATCTCACGCCGACCGCCGTACCCGACGGCGACGTTCACCAGCAAGCCCGGGTTGGCCGCGGTGGCCTCGGCGGCGTCCTTGAGCACCCGCGCCGTCTCCACCGGGAGCAGGTCGAGCGCCCCGACCGGCTTGACGAGCCAGCCCTGGCCGACCAGCCCCCGCACGGTGGCCTCGATGATCCGCAGCAGCGCCTCGACCTCGGCGCCCGGGCGGGCGAGGTTGTCGGTCGAACAGCAGCCACAGGGTGACCACCTCGACCCCCGCCTGGCGGCACCAGGCGAGCAGCTCGAAGATATGATCCGCGCCCTTCTGATGGCCCGAACTCACGTCGGCCAGTCCCACCGACCGGGCCCACCGCCGGTTGCCGTCCAGGATCACTCCGACGTGCCGCGGGACCGAGTGCCCGGACAGCCACGCTTCCAGCCTCCGCTCGTACAGCCGGTAGACAAGATCGCGAAGTCCCATCGCCACCCTTTCTCCGCCGTCTAACCCCCGCACCGTGTCTACCCCCGCGCCGTGTCATGCCGGCCGCACCCGCGCCCGTCCCGCCGCTTGCTCCGGGCCGGTTGCGCTGGCGCACGCTGTGCCGCCTCGCTGTGGCGGTGCTGTGCGCCGTCCAGCCGTCAGGGGGACGTCAGGCGGCGCTGCCGGCAACGAAGGGGCCAGCTGAGCGCTGGGCGGCCGGCAGGATCGCGTCCAGGTGCAAGATGTCCAGGAGTCTCTGCACCTGCCGCGACGGTGCCAGCAGCGACAGGCCACCTCCCGCTGCCCGCGCCCGGTTAGCCGCGGCGACGAGGACGCCGATCCCGGCGGCGTCGATGAAGGTGACGCCGGACGTATCGACGGCCAACTGGACGTTCCCGCCGTTGATCGCCGCCATGAGGAAGCGCCGGATGGCCGGGCAGTTGGAGATGTCGATCTCCCCGTCGAGGGCGACGGTAGCTGAGAGTGGGTTCGAAACGACGGTCGTGGTCATGGATGCCCCCGCTTCCCATGAAAAGCGAACGGCGAGGTCCAGACCGCGTGTGCCGGCGAGTCTACGCCTGGAGGCCGGAACCCGGCTACGCCCGGCGGCTGCACCGGGCCCCCGGCGGGTATCGCCAACCACCTCGCCAGGCTCTGCTAGCCGTCAGGAGGGTGAGGAGACGCTGCCTGTGCGCTCGGCGTCCGGTGGGCCGGTCCCCTTCAGGTGTTCAACGACTGTCACCGTGGTGCCGGCCGAGTCTGTCACCGGCGGCCAACCCATGCCGCTGGGTGCCGTCGGTGAGGGTTCAAACCAGCGGTCAGATGACGGTCAACTGATCTTGACAGGTACCTAGAGACCTCAAGAACTGGGCCTTGACCTGGGACTTCTTGTGGAGCTAAGGAGATTCGAACTCCTGACCTCTTGCATGCCATGCAAGCGCTCTACCAACTGAGCTATAGCCCCGGAACAGCCCCATGCACCTCAGCATGTGAGCCGCAGATAGCATACCGGTTCGCGACCGTGTCTTCGAACCAAGCTGCCCGCAGCACTCAGGCGCGGCCCGGTTCACCCAGGCAGCACCCCCGACCTGGGCTGGCCAACCCCACTCCCCTCCTCCTGCTCAGCCAGGAACACCTCGCTGCTCAGCCAGGAACACCTCGCGGATCTCCTTCGGCCCGAACGGCCACTGATGGTTGACCCGGGCCCACACCAGATAGGCGATCACCCCCGCCACCAGCCACCCCGTGGACAACACGATGGCGCTGCCGGTGGCGGACGCGTAGACGTAGAGCCATCCGGCCAGGGCGACCAGGCTGGGCAGTGGGTAGAGCCACTGCCGGTAGGGACGGCGCAGACCCGGCTGCCGGCGGCGCAGCACGGTCAGCGCAACTATCTGCGCGGCGGCCTGAACCCAGATCATCACGGTCAGCAGCATGTTGATCACCGTGGTCAGCGTGAAGAAACTGCCTATCGCGGTGATGACGCCCATCACCAGCAGGGACACGTGCGGGAAGTCATGCTTCGGGTGCAGCAGGCCGAACACCCCGAAGAACAGCCGCTCCCGCGCGGCGTGGAACGGCACCCGGGAGCCGCCGAGCAGGCCCGCGAATACGGACGCCATCGCGGTCACCAGGATCAGCACGGTGATCACGTCCGCGGCCGGGCGGCCCCAGTTGTGCGTGATGGCGAGTGAGGCTACCGAGGTCGGGTGGGCCACGGCGGGCCAGGGCAGGGCACCGAGCACGCCAATGTTCATGACCAGATAGATGACCATGATGGCGCAGATGGAGATGATGATCGACCTGTGGCATCACCCGGCCCGGATTACGCAGTTCGGCGCCCATGTACGCGGTCGTGTTGTAGCCCAGGGTAGTCGTAGATGGCGATGAGCAGCCCTGCGCAGCCTGGCTGACCCCGACGGCCGCGAACCGGACGGCACACAGCCGCTGTTAACCCGGGCTGAGGCACCCGGGCGAGGGACCGGCCACCGCCAGCTGTTATGAGGGTTGTCCGCTTCCCGTGATCAGCAGGGGTAAACGAAGCCGGTTAGCGGTCGTCGCTGAGCACCGGCTCCGGCAACGTGCCGGCGTTGTGCTCAATGAGCCGCCACCGGTGACTGCGCCGGGCCAGAACTGACCAGGAGCAGTTGGCCAGCGGCCCGATAATGCCCCACAGGTCCTCCGGCAGGCCGAGCAGCCGGGCCGCGCCGAGCCGGAGCGCCGCGCCGTGGCTGACCACCACGGCCAGCGAGCCCGGCGGCAGGCCGTCGGCGATCCGCTCCAGGGCCGCCCCGGCCCGGTCGCCGACGGTGGCCGTCGACTCGCCCCCGGGTGGCAGCCACTGCGCGTGCTCCACCGGGTACTGAGTGCGGATCTGCACGTCGGTCAGGCCTTCCCAGGCGCCGCCGTGCCGTTCCCGCAGGTCCTTGTCGGTGGTCACGGTCAGGCCGGTGAGCCGGGCCAGCGGCGCGGCGGTGGCCATCGCCCGGCTCAGATCCGAGGAGATGATCACGTCCGGGCGCAGCGCGGCGAGCAGCCGGGCAGCCCGTTCGGCCTGCTGCTGGCCGGTCTCGTCGAGTGGGATGTCGGACTGGCCCTGGAACCGGCTCTGCACGTTCCAGGCCGTCTGCCCGTGCCGCCAGAGCAGCAGCCGGACCCGGGTATCCGGCCCGGCCGCCGCCGTGCCCCCGCGAGCCCTTTCCTCGTGCGCCGCCTGAGCCACCCCGCCGCCCCGGCTTCCGGCGAGCCGCCCTGACCCGCTCCCGGCAAGGCCCCGGAGCCGCTGAAGCCCTGGATCCGGCCAGGCCCCGGCCTGCCCAGGGCGGCCCTCCCCCGGGCGGACGCTCGCCCGCGGTCAGCGGAGATCCCCGCCAGCGGGCCCGGTCGGGCGCGCCCCGACCGGCTCGGGAAGCTGGATCCGCGGGCAGTCCTTCCACAGCCGCTCGAGCGCGTAGTAGGTGCGCTCCTCGGCGTGCTGAACGTGGATCACGATGTCCAGGTAGTCCAGCAGCACCCAGCGGCCTTCCCGCTCACCCTCACGGCGCACCGGGCGGGCGCCGGCCTTGCGCAACTTCTCCTCGATCGCGTCGACGATCGCCCGTACCTGGCGGTCGTTGGCAGCAGAACAGAGCAGGAACACGTCGGTGATGACGAGCTGCTCACTCACGTCGTAAGCGATGATGTCGCTGGCGAGCTTGTCGGCCGCGGCTTCGGCGGCGAGTTCCGCCAGCTCGACGGCCCTGGTGGTGGCAGTCACGTGTGGTATTCGTCCTCCTCAGCTGGGGACCCTTCCCCTAAGCGTCTCACGTCCCCGTCAGACAGGGCAGTGGGGCAATTCAGGGTAACCTGCCCCGCCGACAAAGCCCGCCAGGCACAGCCGCCGCGCCGGGACTCACCCGTCACGGGTGAACCCCGGAATCCGCGCAGTACAGCCGCCGCTTGGCGATGTACTGCACCACCCCGTCCGGCACCAGGTACCAGATCGGCTCGCCCGCGGCGACCCGCTCCCGGCACTCCGTGGACGAGATGGCCAGCGCCGGGATCTCGATCAGGCTGACCTCGTCGCTGGGCAGTCCCTTTGAGCTGAGCCGGTGCCCTGGCCGGGTGCAGCCGACGAAGTGCGCCAGCTTGAACAGGTCGGCCGCGTCCTGCCAGGACATCATCCGGGACAGCGCGTCGGCGCCGGTGATGAAGAACAGGTCGGCCTGCTCGCCGCGCAGCGCGCGCAGTTCACGCAGCGTGTCGATGGTGTAGGTGGGCCCGGGCCGGTCGATGTCCACCCGGCTGACCGAGAACCGCGGGTTGGACGCGGTCGCGATCACCGTCATCAGGTACCGGTCCTCGGAGGGCGCCACCCGCCGGCCGTCCTTCTGCCACGGCTGCCCGGTGGGCACGAACACCACCTCGTCCAGCGAGAAGAAGTGCGCCACCTCGCTGGCCGCGACCAGGTGCCCGTGATGGATCGGGTCGAACGTGCCGCCCATCACCCCGATCCGCGGCGCCCGCCCGGCAGCCGGTTCCGGCGCGCACAGCTCTGGCTGGCCGGCTCCGGCACGGACGTCTCACCATCGTTCATCCGTTGACTCTAATGCGCACCAGCCGGCCCGCCACGCCGGGCGTGGCCGATGCCCGGCCCGGCCTGGCATTCCGGTCAGCCCAGATCAAGCCAGCCCCGATCAAGCCGGGCCAGATCAAGCCGGGCCAGCACCGGCGGCTCGCCTCAGCCCAGCGCATCACCCGGACCGCCTTGCCGACCTCGGTCCGCGGCACCATCCCGGCGGGCAGCACCCGGACCCGGATCCGCACCCCCAGCCCGTCACGTAGCCGGGCTTCCAGGGCATCCTGGGCCGGCCCTGAACCCGCCCGGTACTCGCAGAGGGCCAGCAACTCCCGCCCCGATCCCGCGCTCGTCCACCACCAGCAGGTAGTCCGGGCTGAGCGCGCCCTCGCCGAGCAGCACCCGCTCCACCTCGCTGGGGTAGATGTTCACCCCGCGGATCACCAGCATGTCGTCCCGCCGCCCGGTGACCTGGCTCATCTTGACCAGCGTGCGGCCGCAAGCGCACGGCTCCCGGCGCAGCGCGGCGATGTCCCCGGTGCGGTACCGGAGCAGCGCCCCCGCCTCGCGGGTCAGCGTGCAGAACACCAGTTCCCCCGGCTGCCCATCCGGCACCGGCGCGGCCGTCACCGGGTCCACCGCCTCGACCAGGAAGTGGTCCTCGTTGACGTGCAGCCCGTTGGCGGCCTCGAGGCACTCCGCCGCCACCCCTGGCCCGATCACCTCGGACAGCCCGTAGATGTCCAGCGCGCGCAGTCCGAGCAGCTCTTCGATCCGGGCCCGCAGTGCCGCCGTCCACGGCTCGGCGCCGAACAGCCCGGCCCGCAGCGTCAGTCCGGCGCCGGGCCGCAGCCCCGCCTCGGCCAGCGCCTCGCCCAGCCGGATGGCATAGGACGGCGTGCAGGCCAGGATGTCCGGCTGCAGGTCCCTGATCAGGGTGACCTGCCGCGGCGTCATCCCGCCGGACAGCCGGCACCACGGCCGCGCCCAGTTCGACCGCGCCCTGGTGGAACCCCAGCCCGCCGGTGAACAGCCCGTAACCGTAGGCGTTGTGGATGAGGCTGCCCGGGCCTGCCCCGGCCCCGGCCAGCGCGCGGGCGCACATCCGGGCCCATACCTGCAGGTCACGGCGGGTGTAGCCGACCAGCGTCGGCCGCCCGCCGGTGCCGCTGGACCCGTGGAAGACGACCACCTCGGACCGTGGCACGCCCAGCGAGCCGAACGGGTATTCCGCCCACAGATCCTGCTTCTCGCTCATCGGCAGCCGGGGCAGGTCGGCCAGGCTGACGTCGGCGCCCCGCTGCACCCCCGCCGCCCCGAGCCGCTCGGCCTGGATCCCGCCCACCGCGAGCAGCCGGTCGATCAGGCCACGCAGCCGGTCTTCCTGCAACTCGGCGCGCTGCTCGACCGGCATCGACTCGGCTTCGGGCTCGAACATCATTGTCCTTCTCCCGCCTGCAGGACCTCATCAGCTTCCCACACCACTACCCATACATAACGCCCCTGCCTGGTCAGCCACGGCCGGGCCGAGCCCGGCCGCCGGGGGCCGCCAAGACCGCCCGCCAGATAAACCGGCCGATTAACGGACCAGCCGCTCATCAGCTCAGTGAATTGGGGGGTTAGGCCGGCCGCCGCTGCTCGGCACACGACCTAGCATGGCTGCATGACCTCTGTGCCGGATCGTGCCCGCGTCCGCCTGCCCGGGATCAGCTCGCGTGCCTACGAGCATCCCGCCGACCGGTCGGCGCTGGTAGCTTTGCGCAAACTCACTGGCTTCGATGCGCTGCTGCGCCGCCTGGCCTCGCTGTTCAGCGACCGGAGCCTGCGGCTGATGTTCCTGGCCAGCTCGGTGCGGGCGTCCACCGAGCAGTTCCCCGACCTGTATCAGCTGCTGCTGGACGGCTCGGCCATCCTGGACCTGCCCGAGGTGCCCGAGCTCTACATCCAGCAGGACCCGATGCCGAACGCGATGACGCTGGGTTCGGACAAGCCGTTCATCGTGATCACGACCGGGCTGCTGAACCTGCTCGACGCCGAGGAGCACCGGTACGTGATCGGGCACGAGCTCGGCCACGTGCTGTCCGGGCACGCGGTGTACCGGACCATGCTGTACCACCTGACCCGGCTGGCCACCCGGCTGGCCTGGTTCGCCATCGGCTACATCGGCCTGCGGGTGATCATCGCCGGGCTGGAGGAGTGGTACCGCAAGTCCGAGCTGTCCTGCGACCGGGCCGGCGTGCTGGCCAGCCAGGACCCGGCCGCGGCGCGCCGGGCGCTGATGAAGGTGGCCGGCGGGTCGCGCATTTCCGAGCTGAGCCCGGACGCGTTCCTGCAGCAGGCCAAGGAGTACGACGCGGTGCCGGACGTGCGGGAGGGCCTGCTCAAGCTGCTCCAGATGCAGGGCACTACGCACCCGTTCGCGGTGATCCGGTTCGCCGAACTGGACCGCTGGGTGGCCGACGGCGCCTACCACGACATCCTGGCGGGCAACTACCCGCGCCGCGAGGAGGACAGCCAGACCAAGATGGGCGACGAGTTCCTGGCCGCGGCCAAGTCGTACCAGGAGTCCTGGAGCCGGTCCGAGGACCCGTTCATCGGCCTGGTCAAGTCGGCCGCCGAGACCGCGTCCAGCGCCGGGGAGCGGCTGTTCGAGGGCATCTTCGGCCGCCGCGGCGGCGGTGGCGGTTCGGGTGGCAGCGATAACTGAGCCCGGCAACTGGCCTGCCGGCGCACCGGCGCGATGCCTGCTGGCCGGTCAGGGCCCGCGCCGCGGCGACGGGTGCTGGCCAGCAGCACCAGGTCGTCCCGGTGCACGATCTCGCGCTCGTACTCCGGCCCGCACTGCGCGGCCAGGTCGCGGGTTGTCCGGCCCATCATGGCCGGGATCTCGGCTGCGTCGTAGTTGACCAGCCCGCGGGCGATGACCTGGCCCTTCGGATCACAGAGGTCAACCGGGTCGCCGGCGTCGAAACCGCCTTCGACGCCGGTGATCCCGGCCGGCAGCAGCGACGCGCGGCCCGACCGGATGGCCGCCGCCGCGCCGTCGTCGAGCAGCAGCCTGCCCCGGCCCACCGCGGCGTGCGCCAGCCACAGCTGCCGGGCCCCGGGCCGCCGCCCGGCGGGCGCGACGAAGTAGGTGCCGACCGGCTGCCCGGCCAGCGCGGCCGGGGCCGCCGCGGCCGCGGCCACCACGGTCGGGATGCCCGCCTCGGTGGCGATCATGGCCGCGTCCACCTTGGTTACCATCCCGCCGGTGCCGACCGCGATGGTGCCGCTGGCGCTGGCCTTGCCCAGGGTGACCCCGGCCAGGTCGGCCCGGCTGCGCACCTCGGGGATCCGCCGCGCGCCCGGCCGCCGCGGGTCGGTGTCGTAGAGCGCGTCCACGTCGGACAGCAGGATCAGCGCCCCGGCCCGGACCACGTGCGCGACCAGCGCGGCCAGCCGGTCGTTGTCGCCGAACCTGATCTCGTCGGTGGCCACCGTGTCGTTCTCGTTGACGATCGGCAGCACGCCCAGTTCCAGCAGCCGGCTCAGCGTCCGCTGGGCGTTGCGGTAGTGGCCGCGGCGCATCAGATCGTCGGCGCTCAGCAGCACCTGCCCGGTGCGCACCCCATGCCGCTGGAACGCGGCGCTGTACGTGGCCACCAGCAGTCCCTGCCCAACGCTCGCCGCGGCCTGCTGGGTCGCCAGGTCGCGCGGCCTGCGGGCCAGCCCCAGCGGCGCCAGCCCGGCCGCAATCGCCCCGGATGACACCAGCACCACCTGCGTGCCGCCATTGGCCCGGGTGGCCAGTGCGTCGGCCAGCGCGGCGATCCGGTCCTCGTCGATGCCGCCCTGCGGCGGTGGTCAGCGACGACGACCCGACTTTGACGACGATCCGGGCCGCCGAGGCGATATCACGCCGCTCCGCGGCACCGCCCCCATCCACAGCAGTCACACCAACCGCACCAGTCACACTGACCGCACCAGCACCACGGGCTGGAGCCGCCACGGGGGCCAGTTGTTGATGTTGAGATAGCCGCTCATATAGGGGCACCAATTCCAACATCAACACCGGGCGGCGGGGCCTGCGGGGCTGGTGCGGGTCATGGGGACAGTCTCCGGTCGGTGCCGCGGGGGCCGCGACCGCGCTGGCGGCCGGCGGTCACGTCCGGGGCCCAGTCGAAGACGACCGCGTCGTCGCCGTTACCGATCAGGACCTCGGCGCCGTCGTCCGCGCCCGCCTCGGCCAGCGCCTCCTCGACGCCGAGTTTGGCCAGCCGGTCGGCCAGGAAGCCGACGGCCTCCTCGTTGGAGAAGTCGGTCTGCAGCACCCAGCGCCACGGCTTTTCCCCGCGGACCAGGAAGGTGTTCGCACCGGTCCGCTCGACGTCGAAGTCTGGGCCGCCGGCCGGCCGGGGCCGGATCACCACCCGGCTGGGTTCGGCGGGCAGGGTGGCGGCGCGGACCTCGGCGACCACCGCGGCCAGCGCGAAGGCCAGCTCGCGGACGCCCTCCCGGGTGGCCGCGGAGACTTCGTACACGGCCAGCCCCCGGTCGGTGAACGCCTGCCGGGCCTGGCCGGCGATCTCCCGGGCCTCCGGCACATCGACCTTGTTCAGCGCGACGATCCGCGGCCGGCCGCTCAGGTCGGCGCCGGTGTCATCCTGGTAGGCCGCGAGTTCCGCCTCGATCACCTCGAAGTCGGCCACCGGGTCACGGTCCGGGTCCTGGGCCGGGGCGGCACAGTCGAGCACGTGCACCAGCACGGCACACCGTTCCACGTGCCGGAGGAAGTCCAGGCCCAGCCCCTTGCCCTGGCTGGCCCCGGGGATCAGGCCGGGCACGTCGGCCACCACGAACTGGGTGTCCCCCGCCTCGACCATGCCGAGGTGCGGGGTGAGCGTGGTGAACGGGTAGTCGCCCACCTTGGGCTTGGCCGCGGACAGCGCGCCGATCAGCGAGGACTTGCCCGCGTTGGGGAAACCGACCAGCCCGGCGTCGGCCACCGTCTTGAGCTCGAGCACCAGGGAGATCTCGGCGCCCGGCTCACCGCGCAGCGCGAACCCGGGGGCCTTGCGTTTGGTCGAGGCGAGCGCCGCGTTACCCAGGCCGCCGCGGCCGCCCTGCGCCGCCACGTACCGGGTTCCGGTGCCGACCAGGTCGGCCAGCACCTCGCCGTCCTCGGTCTTGACCACGGTGCCGTCCGGGACCCGGATGACCAGGTCGGCCCCGGCTGCCCCGTTCCGGTTGGACCCCGAGCCCTGCTTGCCGTTGGTGGCCCGGCGGACCGGGCGCCGGTGGAAGTCGAGCAGGGTGGCCATGCTGGGATGAACTTCCAGGATCACGTCGCCGCCACGGCCGCCGTTACCGCCGTCCGGGCCGCCCAACGGCTTGAACTTCTCCCGGTGCACCGAGGCGCAGCCGTGACCGCCGTCACCCGCCTTGGCCCGCAGGAGTGCCCGGTCTGCGAACTCCGCCATGGCCCTCCTTCCCTGGGCTCTGACATGCGTCAGGGGCGGACCGTGCCAGGTCCGCCCCTGCCAAGGTGTTTGCCGCTCAGTGTGCTGGAAGCTCAGTGTGCTGAAAGGCTCAGCCGATCCGGCAGCCTACTTGGCGGCCGGCTCCACGTCCCGGGGCCCTGGCCCCGCGATGATGCTGATGGCCCGGCGGCGCCGCACGTTGCCGAACTCAACGGTACCGCTGACCAGCGCGAACAGCGTGTCGTCGCTGCCCCGCCCGACACCTGGCCCGGGGTGGAAGTGGGTGCCACGCTGGCGCACGATGATCTCGCCCGCGTTGACCCGCTGCCCGCCGAAGCGCTTGACGCCGAGCCGCTGGGCCGCGGAGTCACGGCCGTTCCGGCTGGACGATGCGCCCTTCTTGTGTGCCACGTCAGTCCCTCTTCTTCCCGGCCCCGGCCTTCGCGGTGCTGATGCCGGTGATCTTCAGCTGGGTGTAGTGCTGCCGGTGGCCAAGACGGCGCCGGTAGCCCGTCTTGTTCCGGTAGTGGATCATGTTGATCTTGGGGCCGGCCACCGGGCCAAGGATCTCCGCGGTGACCTGGTACCGGCCGAGCTCGGCCGGGCTGCTGATGACCTTGCCGTCATCGACCACCAGCAGGGCTGGCAGGGTAACGCTCGAACCGACCTCACCGGTCAGCGTGTTGAACGGTCAGCACGTCGTCCACCGCCGCCTTCTCCTGCCTGCCACCGCAGCGCACGATCGCGTACACCGAGAACTCGCTCTCTACCTCAGGCGGCACGGCCAGAGACCGCGCCTGTTCGGGTTATGCCTGCCGCGGACCCACCGGCACCACCCGCGGCAGCGGGGGCATCACGAGGGGGCCTGCCTGCGTTGCACACGTCACCCTGGGCATGACCGCCCCGGATCCGTTCTGTGCGCCGACCACTCAGGTTATCAGACAGATACGGCTCCCCGTCCCGTCGCTGAGCGTCCCAGGCTGGGGTCAGGTCCAGTGCGGGCCGGGCTCCTGCGGGCCTGTCTCCGGCGCGGGCGGCTCCTCCGGTCCCGGCTCCTCAGGCCCCGGCCCGGCCGGGGCCTGAGCGGTCCTCGGGTCAGGCTGGCCGCCTGACACTGGGCTGCCCTCCCCGCCGGGGCCGGTTCGGCCACCGGTGCTGGCTCGGCCGTCGCTGCTGGCTCCGCAGCTGGGACCGACTCCGCCGCCGGGACTGGCTCGGCAGTCGGGGCTGGCGGCACATCCGGGACAGCATCCACCGCCGGGGCCGGCTCCAGATCCTGGACAACGTCCACCGCCGGGGCCGGGCTCGGGTCCGCGCGCCGGGGTCCGTCGCCAGGACGGGCTCCGAAGCCGGGGCAGGCTCCGATAGCCGGGCGGCGCGCACCCATCCGCCGGGGCTGTGCCCAGCCACCGGGTCGGTGGCAGGTGCCGGCCGGCGCAGCCGCCGCCAAGTCCGGCTCAGCCGCCGCCGGGTCCGGCGCAGCGGCCGCATCCGCCGGGGCCGAGCGCCGACTCGGCAGGCACGGTGACCGCTGGGCCGCCCAGCGCGGGGTCGTCGAGCACCGGGCTGCTCCAGCACCGCCGTGCCGGACGTGCCCCCAGCGGACGGGTCCCCACCGACTGGCCGCCACCGACTGGCCGCCACCGGACTGGCCGCCACCGGACCGGCGGCGCCGGCGGCCGCCCTGCTTGCCGCCGCCCTGCTCCTCGGCGGCCGGACCCGGGCCAGCCTGTTCCGTATCGCCCGGCCGGGCCGCGGCAGCGTGCTCCCGGTCCGCGCCCTGGCCGTTCTGCTCCGGCTGGCCGCGGTCCTGCTGCCCGTTGCGGTCCCGGCGGCTGTTCTTGTCCTGACGGCGGTCGGACTGCAGGTTCCGGTCGGCCCGGCCACCACCTGCGTGCCGGCCCTCATCGCCCGCCCGGCCGCGATGCCCGCTGCCGCCGGCCTCGGTCAGGTCGAGCGAGATGATGCGGCCCCGCCCGTTGCAGCACTCACACGGCTCGGAGAACGCTTCGAGCAGCCCGGAACCGACCCGCTTCCGGGTCATCTGCACCAGGCCCAGCGAGGTCACCTCGGCCACCTGGTGCTTGGTCCGGTCCCGGGCCAGGCACTCGAGCAGGCGGCGCAGCACCAGCTCGCGGTTGCTCTCCAGCACCATGTCGATGAAGTCGATCACGATGATGCCGCCGACGTCGCGCAGCCGGAGCTGGCGGACGATCTCCTCGGCGGCCTCCAGGTTGTTCCTGGTCACCGTTTCTTCGAGGTTGCCGCCCTGCCCGGTGAACTTCCCGGTGTTGACGTCGACGACCGTCATGGCCTCGGTGTTGTCGATGACCAGCGAGCCGCCGCTGGGCAGCCACACCTTGCGTTCCAGCGCCTTGGCCAGCTGCTCGTCGATCCGGTAGTGGGCGAACACGTCCTGGTCCCCGGACCAGTGGGTGAGCCGCTCGGCCAGGTGCGGCGCGACGTACTGGACGTACTCGTGGACCAGGTCCCAGCCCTCGTCGCCCGCCACGACCAGCGAGGCGAAGTCCTCGTTGAAGATGTCCCGGACCACCCGGATGGTCAGGTCGGGCTCGCTGTAGAGCAGTTCCGGCGCGTTCGCGGTCTTCGACTTCTGCTCGATGGCCGCCCACTGCGCGGACAGCCGGGCGACGTCCCGGGACAGTTCCTCCTCGGTGGCCCCTTCCGCCGCGGTCCGCACGATCACCCCGGCACCATCCGGCATGACCGACTTGAGGATCTGCTTCAGCCGGGACCGCTCCTTGTCCGGCAGCTTGCGGCTGATGCCCATCATCGAGGCGCCCGGCACGTACACCAGGTAGCGGCCGGGCAGGCTGACCTGGCTGGTCAGCCGCGCACCCTTGTGCCCAACCGGATCCTTGGTCACCTGCACCAGCACCGACTGGCCGGACTTCAGCGCGGACTCGATGCGCTTGGACTCGCCCTCCAGCCCGCTCGCGTCGAAGTTGACTTCGCCGGCGTACAGGACAGCGTTCCGGCCCTTGCCCACGTCCACGAAGGCCGCCTCCATGGACGGCAGCACGTTCTGCACCTTGCCCAGGTAGACGTTGCCGACCAGGGACTGGTGGGTGGCCTTGTCCACGTAGTGCTCGACGAGCACCTGGTCTTCGAGAACGGCGATCTGGGTCCGGTCCTGCTGCTGGCGGACGATCATCACCCGGTCGACCGACTCGCGCCGGGCCAGGAATTCCGACTCGGTGATGACCGGTGGGCGGCGCCGGCCGGATTCCCGGCCCTCACGCCGGCGCTGCCGCTTCGCCTCGAGCCGGGTCGACCCGCGCACCGACTTGACGTCGCTGGACGAGACGGGCTCGTCGGCCGCCTGCGGGCGCGGCACCCGGACGTGCACCACGGTGTTCGGCGGGTCGTCGGAGGCCGGCTGATCGCCGTCGGCGCCCGTGCCACGGCGGCGGCGGCGCCGCCGGCGGCGGCTGCCGCCGGCGCCCTCGGCACCGTCCTCCGCGCCCTCCGCGGAGTCGTCGGCATCCCGCTGGCCATCAGGGCCTGACCGCCGTCGGCGGACTCCCCGCTGTCACCCTTCTTGGCCTCGCCCGGCTTGGCTTCGGCGGCCCGGCCACGCCGGCCACCGCCCGCGTCGGCCCGGGCCGGCTCGCTGGCCTCCCCGTCCGGGGCCTCCCGGCCAGCGCTGTCCTCGCCAGCCACCTCGCCGTCCGCGTCGTGGCCCCGCGAGCGGCCGCCGCGGCGGCGGCGCTTGCGGGAAGACCCGTCAGCGCCGTCCCGGCCCGGCTCGTCCGGGCCGTCGTCGGGGCTGCCGGAGTCGTCCCGGGCCCGGCCCCGGTCGGCGGGGTCACCGGCCGCCGGCGGCTGGAAGATGACCGGCGGCGGCTGGAAGGTCGCCTGCGGCACAGCAGCACCAGGCAGCTCTGGACCACCAGGCGACGCTGGGACCGCAGGCGCGGCCGGCGTCAGGCTGGGCGGCCGCGGCGGTGGGCACCGCCGGGACGGCCGGTGGCTCCGCCGCGGCCGGGCGGCGCCGGCGATCCTCGATGTCGGCCGGTGGCGGGCCAGCCGCCCTGGTCGCGGCCCGGCGGGGCCGCCGGGTGCGCCGCTGGGTGGCGGGCGCGGCGTCCTGCTCACCGCCGTCGGCGGGCGCGGCACCAGGGTCTCAGCTGGCGGCGGCCGCCGTGTCACCGGCGGCGTGGCCGCCGTGCCACCAGGCGGTGTAGCCGCCGGCCCAGCCGACGGCGTAGCCGCGCTGGCGTCACTCCCGGCCGCTCCGGTCACACCGGTCGGCGCAGCACCTCCGTCACCTGCACTGCTGCCCGCTGTGGGTTCTTGATCGTTCAGCTCGGTTTCGAGCATCCGGGCTATCTCCCGTCAGGCTCCCGGGCGCGTGGGCTCGCTGGGAACCCGCCGCTCCGCGCAGGAGCTGGTCGTACGCGCTCGCTGGGCCCGCCGCGGCCGACTGGGCCAGCGGCGCATCCAGGCGCGTTGTCTCTACATGTCCCTGCGCCGCACCAGTGCGGGCTGGGCCCGCATCGGGCCCAGCTGCGGCCACGGCCTCGAGCGGTCCCTGGGCCAGCCGGGTCACCAGCGGTGGTGACGACGGCACGAGGCCAGCCACCTGGCGAAGCGCAGTCAGGATGTCGTCGGGCCGGACAGCAGGTGTCAGCTGCTGAACGACCATTCGAAGTATCGCATACCCGGCGTTCCGCGACTGTCCGGCACGCCAGCCGGCCTGCATGCTGACCACCGCGGCGCGGGCATCCATCCGCCGGATTCCCTTGCTGGTCAGGCGCTCGACCTGCACACCATCGCTGGCCAGGAACGCCTCAACCGCCGCGGCCGCCTCATCAGGCCCGATCCCGGGGAGGACCACGTCCCACAGCGACGCCTCGAACGTCATGGCGCCCAGGGAACCGGCTTCCTCGGTCACGTCTATCACATCAATCCCGTCCGGCAGGGCCGCATCGAGCTGGTCCCGTACCTCGGTGCCGACGCGCACTGCGGTCAGCGAAAGCTCCAGGTACTCTGCCTCACTCGCCGTCCCCGTCGGGGCCGCGCCAGCGTAAGAGATCTTCGGGTGCGGCGTGAACCCGGCCGAGTACGCGATCGGCAACTGCGCCTTGCGTACTGCCCGCTCAACGGCCCGCGCGATGTCTCTGTGACTGGCGAATCGCATCCTGCTTCTTTTAGCGTACCGGACGATAAGCCGCTGGACGACGGGTGCCTGATCAGCGCTGCGTGTCGGTGAGCTGGCCTGGCCTGCGCGGGAGGAGCCGGGAGCGGGCATCTAGCCGACACTCAGCCCCGTGGCCGTCCCCGGCCGCCTGGCCCACGACGGTCAGCGGCAGCAGCTGTCTGGCCGGTCGGCCCGGTCTGTATCTCAGTCCCCATCGTCGGGCACACCCCGCAGTCATAACACGGGGTCCAGCGGCAATCTTCCACCTCGGCCGCGCCGGCCGGGTCAACGGCGTCCTGCCAGTCCTGCCAGAGCCAGTCCCGGTCCAGGCCGGCGTCCAGGTGGTCCCACGGCAGCACCTCGCCGTAGTCCCGCTCCCGGGTGGTGTACCAGGCCAGGTCCACCGGCTCGTCGGCCAGCGCCGCCGCGGCGCACCGCTCCCACCGGTCGAACGAGAAGTACTCGCTCCACCCGTCGAAACTGGGCCCCGTCCTGCCAGGCGGCCCGGATCACCTTGGCCACCCGGCGGTCACCGCGGGACAGCAGGCCCTCGATGATCGACGGGCGCCCGTCGTGGTAGCGGTAGCCAACGGCCCGTCCATAGCCGGGGGCGTTACGCAGCGCGGCGCCGAGCTTGCGCAGCCGCTCGTCCACGGTCTCGTGGGCGCACTGCGCCGCCCACTGGAACGGGGTGTGCGGCTTGGGCACGAAGCCGCCGATGGACACCGTGCACCGGATGTCCTTGCGCCCGGTCACCTCGCGCCCGGTCTCGATGACCCGGCGGGCCAGGTCGGCGATGGCCAGCACGTCCTCGTCGGTCTCGGTGGGCAGGCCGCACATGAAGTACAGCTTGACCTGCCGCCACCCGCTGGAGTACGCGGTGGTCACGGTGCGGATCAGGTCCTCCTCGGTGACCATCTTGTTGATCACCTTGCGGATCCGCTCCGACCCGCCTTCGGGGGCGAAGGTCAGCCCGGACCGGCGGCCACCGCGGGACAGCTCGTTGGCCAGCGTCACGTTGAACGCGTCCACCCGGGTCGAGGGCAGCGACAGCCCGGTGGAGGTGCCCTCGTACCGGTCGGCCAGCCCGGTCACCACGTCGTCGATCTCGCTGTGGTCGGCGCTGGACAGGGAGAGCAGGCCGACCTCGCTGAACCCGCTCTCCGCCAGCCCGCGCTGCGACCATGTCGCCGATCGCGGTGATGCTGCGCTCGCGCACCGGCCGGGTGATCATGCCGGCCTGGCAGAACCGGCAGCCCCGGGTGCAGCCGCGGAAGATCTCCACGCTGAACCGCTCGTGCACCGACTCGGCCACCGGGACCAGCGGCTTGCGCGGGTACTGCCACTCGTCCAGGTCCATCACCGTGTGCTTGGCGATGCTGAACGGCACCCCGCTGCGGTTCGGCGCCACCCGGTTGATCCGCCCGTCAGGCAGGTAGTCCACGTCGTAGAACCGGGGCACGTAGACGCCGCCGTCGACGGCCAGCCGCTCCAGCAGGCCGTCCCGGCCGCCCGGGCAGCCCGCCCGCTTCCAGTCCCGGATCAGGCCGGAGATGGCCAGCACGGCCTGCTCGCCGTCGCCCAGCACCGCGCCATCCAGGAACTCGGCGACCGGCTCCGGGTTGAACGCGGCGTGCCCGCCCGCGATGACCAGCGGGTGCCCGTCCGTCCGGTCCGCCGCGGACAGCGGGATGCCGGCCAGGTCGAGCGCGGTCAGCAGGTTCGTGTAGCACAGCTCGGTGGCGAAACTCACACCCAGCACATCGAACGCGCCCACCGGCCGGTGCGCGTCCACGGTGAACTGCGGGATCCCGTGTTCCCGCATCAGGGCGGCCAGGTCGGGCCACACGCTGTAGGTGCGCTCGGCCAGCGCCCAGCCGGTCTCGTTCAGCACCTCGTAGAGGATCTGGATGCCCTGGTTCGGCAGGCCCACCTCATAGGCGTCCGGGTACATCAGGGCCCAGCGCACCTCGGCGGAATCCCAGTCGCGGACGACCGAGTTCAGCTCGCCCCCGACGTACTGGATCGGCTTGCGCACCTGGGGCAGCAGCGGCTCCAGGCGGGAGTAGACCGAATCCACGGGCATCCTGACAGCTTATAGGGGTGTTAACCGAAGACCGACCGGCGGCGGTGCACGGAGAGCAGCACGCCAACCGCGATCATGTCGGCGAACATGGCCGAGCCGCCGTAGGACACGAACGGCAGCGGCAGCCCGGTGACCGGCATGATGCCGATCGTCATGCCGATGTTGATGAACGACTGCAAGCCGAACCAGATCGCGATACCCGACGCCACCAGCAGGCCGAACTGGTCGTCGGCCCGGCGGGCGATGCGCAGCGCGCGGAACACCACCACGGCCAGGATCGCGATGATCACGGCGCAGCCGACGAAGCCGAGTTCCTCGCCCGCGACGCTGAAGATGAAGTCGGTCTGCTGGTTGGGCACGAAGCTGGCGGTGACCAGCGAGCCATGCAGCCAGCCGGTGCCGCCCACGCCACCGGAACCGATCATGATCTTTGAGTGCAGCGTCTCGTAGCCGATCCCGCTCGGGTCCGTCTGCGGGTGCAGGAACGCGGTCAGCCGGTCCACCTGGTAGCTCTTCAGCAGATGCAGCTTGACCACGGCCAGCACGGCGAGCAGCCCGGCCCCGGTCAGGCCGGCCAGCCAGCGCAGCGGCAGCCCGGACAGCGCGATCATGCCGATGGTGATCAGCAGCAGCAGGATGACCACGCCGAGGGCAGGCTCGCGTTCCACCAGGGCGACCGGGATCAGCGCCAGTAGCACCACTTTGGCCGCGTCCCGCGGCCGCGGGATCCGGCCACTGTCCCGCAGGTCACCGAAGACCACCGCGGCCATCAGCACCAGCGCGATCTTCGCGAACTCGGACGGCTCCACCTGGAAGCCGGCCGGCAGGTTGATCCACGCCTTGGCCCCGTTCACCGACGTGCCCAGCGGGCTGAGCACGGCGATCAGCCCGAGCACGGCGGCCCCGTACACGATCGGCGCGAGCATCCGGATCTGCCGGTAGTCCAGCAGGCTGACGGTGACCATGAAGATCAGCCCGAGCACCACGTTGATCAGCTGCTTGATGAAGTAGGCGCGCGGGTCGGCGCTCGGCTGGGTGGCCGAGTAGACCAGCAGCGTGCCGATCAGGCTGAGCGATACCACGGCCAGCACCAGCACCCAGTCGTACCGGCGCAGCGGCGAGTCCTTGGCCAGCGCGCGGGACAGGAACCGTTGCTGCCCCTGGCCGAAGCTGGGGCTGCGGAGCGCGGAGTAATCCCGGGTGCCAAGGCTCATCACTAACCCCCGTACCCAGCGGGCGGCTTGATGGTGCCGTCCGGTGAGATCTTCGGCAGCCCGTGCGGCAGGTTGCCGCCGGGCAGCGCGGCCTTGTGCCCCTCCAGGCCGTAGATCGAGTCATAGATCTGCCGGACCGCGGGTGCCGCCACCTCGGCGCCGAAGTTCGAGTTGGGCACCATGACCACCACCACGTACTTCGGGTCGTTGCACGGCGCGAACGAGGCGAAGACCGAGGTGACCGAGCTGTTGAACACCTCGGCGGTACCGGTCTTGCCGGCCACGCAGACCCGGTTGCGCGGGAACCCGCTGAACGCCGCGGCCGCGGTGCCGCCGCCGAGGGTCACGTCGGCCAGCGCGTTGCGGATGTAGGCCAGTGCGCCGCCCGCCACCGGGAGGTGGCGGATCACCGGCGGGGTGATCCGCTTGACCACCTGCCCGGCCGGGCTGATGATCGCCTTGCCGATCCGCGGGCTGTACAGCGTGCCCCCGTTGGCCAGCGCCGCGTACGCGTCGGCCAGCTGCAGCGGGGTGACCGCCACGTAGCCCTGGCCGATGGCCGCGATGGCCGCCTCACCGGGCTCCCACACGTTGCCGAAGTGGCAATCCTGGTATTCGATCTGCTGCACGTACGAGCCGTTCGCCTTGCCGTACTTGCACCAGTTCTGGCCGGTATGCGCGTTGTCCTTCCAGAGGTAGTACAGCCATTCCCGGGTCGGGATGGTGCCCGTGCTCTGCTCCGGCAGGTCGAGGCCGGGCGCGTTGCCGAATCCCCAGTCCACCGCCATCTTCTGCATTTCCTGGGTCGGCGCTTTCGGGCTGGTGACCACGTTGTCCTTCGGGTGGTCGCGCAGGTAGATCTGGTAGGCCAGGTCGTAGAACACCGTGTCGCAGGAGATCACCAGGGCTTCGTGCAGGCTGATCGGGCCGATCGGCGGCTGCCCGTCGTTGGCGAACGAGCGCCCGGCGATGTTGGAGGCGGCCGGGCAGTTGTACGTGCTGGCCAGGCTGTACCCGGCGTGCACGGCCGCCGCGGTGGAGATCACCTTGAACGTGGACCCCGGCGCGTACTCACCCTGGGTGACCCGGTTCAGGATCGGCTCGCCGTGGCCGGTGCCGAACAGCTGCCGGTACTGCGCCTGGGAGATGCCGCCGCTCCACACCGAGGGGTTGTAGCTGGGCAGGCTGGCCATCGCGACCACCCGGCCGGTCGTGGTCATGACCACGCCCGCGGCCGTGGTCGCGTGCGGGCTGCCGGTCTGCTGGGCGTGGGTCAGGGTGCTGGCCAGGATCGTCTGCAGGTCCCCTTGCAGCTTCGCGTTGATGCTGGTCACCAGGTCATCGCCGGTCTGCGGATCGACCGTGCGGATGGTGCCGAGCTGCTGGCCCGCGCTGTTCACCGAGAGCACGTCCCGGCCCGGGGTGCCTTCCAGCTGCTTGTTGTACTGCAGTTCCAGCCCGGCCTGGCCGACCAGGTCCTCACCGGCGAAACCGGTGGACGGCAGGTGCTGCTGCTTCATCTGCCGCGGGGTGATCGGGCCCAGGTAGCCGAGCACCTGCGCCGGGTTGGCCCCGTTCGGCGCGGGGTACCGGGCCACTGGGTTCACCCCCGCGCTGACCCCGGGGAACCGGTCGTGGTCCTGCATGATCTCTACCGCCACGGCGTCCGGCACGTGCTGCGCCACCGGAACCGGCTGGTACGGCGAGCCGGGCCAGCACGGCTGGCCGACCTTGGCGTTACACAGCCGGAGCTTCTCATGCAGCCGCTTGTCCGACATGCGCAGCAAGCTGGCCAGCCGGGCGAGCACCGCGGCACCGCCGTCGCTCTGCGTGGCCAGGTCCATGATGTTCACCGTGACCACCAGCGAGCTGGCGTTGTCCACCAGCGGCTGGCCACCGTCGTCCAGGATCTGGCCGCGCACGGCCGGCGTGATCACCGTCTGCGTCTGGTCCAGGGCGGCCAGCTGCGCGTAATTCTTGCCCGTCAGCACCTGCAGGTACCACAGGCGGCCGCCGAGCGAGATGAGCAGTGCGGCCACCACCGCGTACAGCACGACGAGGCGCCGCCGGGACGCGGGGATCATCCCAACCCTCCAGTCCGCTTGCCGAAGATCCGCCAGATGGGCCGGCGGCGGCTGAACGTGCCGCGGCCCGGCCTGGCCAGCGGCCCCCGCCGCCCGGCCAGGGCGGCCGACTTCACCCCACGGAACCGCGGCACATGCGTCCTGCCCACCGGCGAGCGCCGATTCAAAGCGCTTTTGTTACCCAACGCCCGTCCGCTGAACTGCCGTCGGCTGGGAACCCGGCCGCCCCGGCGGCGGCCGAGCACCGAGCCGCCGATCGCGCCGTCGCGCCGCCGGGCGGAACTGCCCAGCCGGAGATGGACCGGGCGCACCGGGCGGGTCAGGCTGATCCGGGTGCTGCTGGCCGACCCGCCCGGCATGGCTCCGCCGCGCAGCCGCGGGCCCCGGCCGGGCCGCAGCGCCGGGCCGCCCGCGCCGTCGCCGAGCAGGCCGGACGCGGCCCCGGCCAGCGACCCGCCGCGGTACCGGCTGGCCCAGTTCCGGCTGCCCAGCCGCAGGCTGACCGGCCGGGACGGCAGCCCGGTGGAGTACCGGCTGGCCCAGTTCCGGTTGCCCAGCCGCAGGCTGACCGGCCGGGATGGGGGCTGCCGTGGGATGCGCGGGCTGCTCGCCGACCCGCCCTGCATCGCGCCGGCCCCGCCGAAGTGCAGCTGTACCGGCCGGCCCGGCGCCCGGCCGGGTGCGCGGCCACCGCTGGCCGACCCGCCCTGGGTGGCCCCGGCCCGCAGCGACCGGGCGCTCAGCCGGGGCGCCCGCCCGGTACCGCTGTCCCGGACCACCGCACCAGACGGGCCGAGCAGCCCGGCCGCGGCGGCCAGCCGCGGCGTGAGCAGGCCGTGGCTGTCCGCCCCGCCGTGCAGCGCGGACAGGCCCGCCACGGCGATCCCGCGGGCCCGGGCCACCGCATACAGCACGAACGGGCTGAGCAGCACGTCGTAGCCGACCGACGCGGGCAGCACGTGGCGGATCGCGGTCCAGGTGATGTCCGGGTCGCCGAAGATCATCCCGGTCAGCGCGTAGAGCAGCTCGCCGGCCGCGGAACCGACCGCGACCACGCCGATCGGCACCCAGGCCGACTGGTCGAGGCTGACGCGGAGCAGCCCGCAACCGTAGCCGACCAGGCAGAATACCAGCGCGTACTGGCCGACCAGGTGGGTGGCGGGCGGCGCCACGTCGAGGGCCAGCCCGGCGCAGAATCCGCCCAGCATGCCCTCCATCGGGCCGCCGGTCAGCGCGACCGCGACCACCACCACCAGGACCAGGTCCGGCCCGGCGCCGCCGGGCAGCCGCAGGTTGTTCAGCACGGTCAGCTGGATCAGGATGGCGATCAGCAGCAGCCCGCCGGACAACGCCGCGCGCCGCATGTCAGCCTCCCGATCCGGTGGCGCCCGGGGTCGGCGTGGCCGCCGGGCCAGACGGCTGGGCGCCGGGCGACGCGGTCACCGTGACGGTGACCCTCGGGGCCGGGGCCGGTGACGGCGGCAGCACGGCGAACCGGGGGTTGTGCCGCGGCGGGACGATGACCACGCCGACCAGGCCGAGCGCGGTGTCGTCCGCGTACGGGCGGACCAGGGCGAGCTTGGTCAGTGAGCTGGCCGTCCCCTCCACCTTGGTGATCACGCCGACCGGTACCCCGGGGACGTAGGAGCTGCCCCCCACCGAGCCGAACGTGACCAGTTGCTGGCCGGGGCGGAGCACCGCGTTGACGTCGAAGACCTGCAGGCGGAGCAGCCCGCTGCCGGTCATGGCCTTGCCGGTCCCGCTGACCACGCCGATCTGCCCGGTGCCGGCCAGCCGGACCCCCACGGTCACGCTGGCGTCGGTGCTCAGCAGCACAGTGGACGTGGTCGCATTCACTGAGGTAATCGTGCCGACCAGGCCCTGGCCGTTCAGCACGGTCATGTCCGGCTTGATGCCGTCATCCGCGGCCCGCGTCGATGGTGACCGAGTCGTCGTACGAGCCGCCCGCCGCGATCACGTTGGCCGCCACGATCCGGTACCGGCCCCGGGCGGCCAGCTGCAGCAGCTGCTTGAGCTGCTGGTCGTCATACTTGCTCAGCCGCTGCTGGCCGAGCTGCGCGCGCAGCGCCAGCACCTGGCGCTGCAGCGAGTCGATCCTGGCCTGGGAGCCGGAGTTACCGGTCAGCCCGTCCGCGACCGCGGACACCGGCCTGGTCACCAGGCTGGCCACGTTCTCGGCCGAGCCGAACACCGCGCCGCCCACCGAGCGCAGCCCGCGCAGCGGGCCCATGACCCCGCCCCGGTAGTCGATGGTGATCAGCGCGAGCGCGGCCGCCAGCAGCACCCCGAGAACGAGACGGGTACGCCGGGTGTCGTGCACCAGGTCTCCTCATCCATGCGGCTTGAGCTGCTTACCCCGGTAGCTGCCGCAGTCCAGGCGGCGGGCTTCGCGCCTGCGACGGGACGCCTAGCGTCTGGACTCGGGAACCAGTACCTGACGCAGCGTATCGAAGTCCTCGACGCACTTGCCGGTACCCAGGACCACGGAGTCGAGCGGGTTGTCCGCCACGTGCACCGGCATCCCGGTCTCCTCGCGGATCCGGTCGGCCAGCCCGCGGAGCAGCGCACCACCGCCGGTCAGCGCGATGCCCCGGTCCATCACGTCGCCGGCCAGCTCGGGCGGGCACTTGTCCAGCGTGCTCTTGACCGTGTCCACGATCAGCGCGACCGGCTCATTGATGGCGCGGCGGATCTCCTCCGCCGAAATCACGATTGTCTTGGGCAGGCCGCTGACCAGGTCCCGGCCCCGGATCTCGGCGTGCGGCTCGTCCACCGACGGGTAGGCCGAGCCCAGCGCCATCTTGATCTCCTCGGCGGTGCGGTCGCCGAGCATCAGCGAGTATTCCTTCTTGCCGAATGTGATGATCGCCTGGTCCAGTTCGTCGCCCGCCACCCGGATCGACTGGGAGGTGACGATGCCGCCCAGCGAGATCACCGCGACCTCGGTGGTACCGCCGCCGATGTCCACCACCATGTTGCCGGTCGGCTCGTTGACCGGCAGGCCGGCCCCGATGGCCGCGGCCATCGGCTCCTCGATGATGTACACCCGGCGGGCACCGGCCTGGTGACCGGCTTCCTTGACCGCGCTCTGCTCCACCCCGGTGATGCCGCTGGGCACCGCCACCACGACCCGGGGCTTGGCCAGGTGGCGGCGCCGGTGCACCTTCTGGATGAAGTAGCGCAGCATCCGCTCGGTCACGTCGAAGTCGGCGATGACCCCATCCTTCAGCGGGCGCACGGCCACGATGTTGCCCGGCGTCCGCCCGATCATCCGTTTCGCCTCGACCCCGACGGCGACGATCTGGCCGGTATTGGTATTCAGCGCCACGACGGAGGGTTCGTTGAGCACGATGCCGCGGCCCCGGACGTAGACCAGGGTGTTCGCGGTGCCCAGGTCAACCGCCATGTCACGGCCCAGAAACGCCAGCGCGTTGCTCATAGGGAACGAGAACCTTCCAAAAAGGGTCTGCTGGATGATCTGTGCTGTTATTCCCGCGGCCTAGGCCTGGTGAGCTGAAGCCGCCTTGTGTCCTTCATCGACCAGCGCCGGCCCGCCTAAACGAGGTCAGGAAAGAAGATCTTGATTTCCCGCTCCGCCGAGTCCGGTGAGTCTGATCCGTGCACGATGTTCTGCTGCACATCCAACGCGTAGTCACCGCGGATAGTGCCCGCCGCGGCCCGCACCGGATCGGTGGCGCCGGCCAGCCCGCGGAACGCTTCGATGGCCCGTGGCCCCTGCACGACCAGGGCGACCAGCGGGCCGGAAGTGATGAACCGGACGAGCGGCTCGAAGAACGGCTTGCCGATGTGCTCGGCATAGTGCGTCTCGGCCAGCCCGGCATCGATCGTGCGCAGGTCCATGACCACGACCTGCAGGCCTTTACGCTCGATGCGGGTGAGCACATCGCCGATCAGGCCGCGCCGGACACCGTCGGGCTTGACCAGGACAAGGGTGCGTTGAATCAAGATTTTGCTCCTCTTAGCCGGTGGCGACAGCAACGGTGCCGATCCCGGAGTGATCGAGGGCAAACCCGCCGCGTGCAGATCTTACCGTTCCCGCACTGCCGGCCCGGCGCGGGCGGCACCGTGCACCGCGCGCCGTGCCGCCCGCAAAGACAGCTCTGACCTGGACAGAGTTCTACATATGGGGCAAGCTCGGAAGGGCCGTTGGTCCCGGCGTCTCGATGAGGAGCAGGTGAATGGTGGACCACCACCCCAGTACTGCCACACATTCGCCCACGCCGGACCCGCTGCCGCGGCCGGACAACCCGCTGCTGCAACGGGATGGCCTGCTGGTCAGGATCGCGCCGTTCGCGGCCCTAGCCGTTATCGCCGAGGCGAGCCTGCTGCTCCCCCCGGGACCGGCGTCGATGCCGAGCGCCGTAGCCAGCGTGCTGCTGCTGGCGGCGGTGGCCGCCGAGATCGCCTTCGTGCCGTGGCCACGGGTTCCGGGCTGGCTCACCGTGACCGTCCCGCTGCTGTATACCGTCTCGCTGCTCACCCTGATCCAGGCGGCCGGGGGCTCCACCTCCGGCGTCGGCATCGTCCTGCTCAGCCCCCTGATCTGGACCGCGCTGTTCCACCGCCGCTGGGAGTCGGCCGTGGTCACGCTGGCCGTCCTCGGCGTGATGCTGTATATCTCGCTGAACCCGGACAGTGCGACGACGTCCGTGCTGATCCGGCGGATGTTCTTCTGGGCCGCGCTGGCCGCCATGATCGGTTTCGTCGGGCATGGGCTGCGCGCCCGGGTCCGCCGGTCCCGGGAGGAGACCGCCCGGGTGCAGGACCGGCTGCGCGAGATGAGCATCCTGGCCGACCGCGACCGCATCGCCAGCAGCCTGCACGACAACGTGGTGCAGCGGCTGTTCGCGGCGGGCCTCGCCTTGCAGGGGGTCGCGTTGCGCGCTGCCCGGCCGGACCTGACCGCCCGGATCGACGAGGTGGTGCAGAACCTGGACGAGTCCATCACGCTGCTCCGCCAGTCGATCTTCGCCCTCGAGAGGGGCCAGCCGCAGCGCGCCCGGGTGCCCTCCGGCCCAGCCGGGCCAGCCCCGGACGGCCCGCCCGACCTGGGACTGCGCCGCTGCATCCTGGACGTGGTCAGCGAGCTGACTCCGGGGAGTGGTGTCACCCCGGAGATAACCCTGGATGGCCCGATCGACACGGCCGTGCCCGCGCCGCTCGCCCAGCACCTGCTGGCCAGCCTGCGTGCGGTACTGGGCTGCAGCAACCGGCACCGGCAGGCGGGCCGGGTCGCGGTGGCGGTGATCGTGGACGGCACGGCCGTGACGCTGACCGTCACCGAGGACGTCCCGTGGTGGGCCGATCAGGCGGCGGCGGACGGCACCGAACTGGCCCTGCTGCGCAAGCGGGCCAGCCAGCTCGGCGGCACCGTCACCGCCCGGCCCGCGGTGGACGGGATGGGCCAGCTCAGATGGCAGGCCCCACTGGGCGGACAGCGGCCGCTCAGCGCGGGCCTGCCCCCGGCCGTCCCGGCTGAGCAGGCGGCGCCGATGATTCCGCGCGGCGCCCCATCACGATAGCCAGCACCCAGAACCCGGCGAAGATGGCGCCCAGCGCGTACATCACCGGCACCACCACGCCGACCGCGATGACCAGCACCTGAAGCGCGCTCCCGGCGGCCAGCACGCCGCGCGACGCCACCCGGCTGACCAGGCCGGCCAGCAGCAGCGCCGCCACCGCCAGGCACCCGCCAGCCAGCCCCGCGGCCCGGCCCGGCTCGTGCCCGATCGTGATGGCCACCGGGATGGCCAGCCCGATCACGATCGCCTCCATCACCAGCACGGTGGCGCACAGTCGTTTCATTCCGCCCCGGACGCCTCTCCGCCGTGGCCAGCCAGCAGCATCCGGGCATCCCCCGCCGTGACCACCGACCCAGTCACCAGCACCCCGGTCCGGGTCAGCCCTTCGTCGCCGGATGCTTCATCGGCCAGCCCCACGGCCAGCTCGAGGGCGTCATCCAGCCGCCCGGCCACGTGTACCCGTTCCGGCCCGAACACACCGCCCGCCAGCTCGCCCAGCTTGGCTGGATCCATCGACCGGTCCGACGAGTTCCGGGTCACCACCAGCTCCGAGACCACTGGTTCGAGCTGATCGAGAATCCCCGGCACGTCCTTGTCTTCACTCACCGCCAGTACGCCGATGAGCGCGGCGAGCGTGAACGCCTCGGTGATGGCCTCCATGGCCGCCGCCATCCCAGCCGGATTGTGCGCCGCATCCACGATCACCACCGGGCTGCGCCGCACTACCTCCAGCCGCCCCGGGGACCGCACCTGGGCGAATCCCTCGCGGACAAGCTCCTGCCCCAGCTGCCCGGAGCCGCCGTCCGCCGCCTCGTCGGCGCTGCCCCCTGGAGCGAACGCCTCGACAGCAGCCAGCGCAACCGCCGCGTTGCTGGCCTGAAACGCGCCAAACAGTGGAAGGGCGATGTCCGTGTACTCGCCGCGCAGCCCGCGCAGGTCGAGCCGCTGTCCGCCGACGGCCAGATCGCGGTCGAGCACGCCGAACTCGATGCCCTCGCGGAGCACGCTGGCGCCGACCGAGACCGCGCGGCGGAGCAGCACCTCGGCCGCGGGCACCGGCTGCTGGGCCAGCACCGCGACCGCGCCGGGCTTGATGATGCCGGCCTTCTCCTCGGCGATCTGCTCGACCGTGTCGCCCAGCCACTGGGTGTGGTCCAGGGAGACCGGGGTGACCACCGCGACAGCGCCGTCGGCCACGTTGGTGGAGTCCCAGGTGCCGCCCAGCCCGACCTCGACGATGGCCACGTCCACCGGCCGGTCGGCGAAGATGGCGAAGGCCATCGCGGTGAGCACCTCGAAGAAGGACAGCTGGGCTGGCTGCCGCCCGTCCACCAGGGCGACGTAGGGGGCAAGCTCCGCATAGCTGGCCACGAACTGCTCGGCCGACACCGGCGCGCCGTCCACCACGATCCGCTCCTGGATGGAGGACAGGTGCGGGCTGGTGAACAGCCCGGTGCGCAGCCCGCGGGCGCGCAGCAGCGACTCGATCATCCGGGCGGTCGAGGTCTTGCCGTTGGTCCCGGTCACGTGGATGATCGGGTAAGCCCGCTGCGGGTCGCCGAGCAGCGAGACCAGGTCCGCGATCCGGTCCAGGGTGGGCTCGATGGCGTGCTCGGGACGCCGGGTGAGGATCTCCCGTTCCGCCTCGCGCAGCTCCTCCTCGACGCTCAGGCCGTCCGGAGTCGTCAAGCGTCCCCCCTCTGCCGCGGCGGCTGGCCGCCGCTCGGCGCGGCGCGGCGATCGGGGGGTTCCGGGGGGTCGTCCCCCCGGGCTAGCAGGGCCTCCAGGCGGGCTGAGATCCGCTCGATGTCGGCGGTGGCGGCGGCCAGCCGGTCCCGGGTCTTGGCCACCACCTCGGGCGGCGCCTTAGCCAGGAACGAGTCGTTGGCCAGCTTGCGTTCGGTCTGCTCGGCCTCCTTGCGGGCCGCCTGCAGATCCTTGTCCAGCCGCCGCCGCTCGGCGGCCACGTCGATGCCGGCCGCGGTGTCCAGCTCCACGGTGACCTGCTCGGCAAGCACGGTGGCGGTCGGCGTGAACCCGTCGCCGGGCGGGGTGAGCCGGAGCAGCGAGCGGATGCTGGGCTCGTGCGCGGCGAGCGCCGTGCCGGCGATCCCGCCGAGCGCGGCGGGCACCGGCTGCCCGGGCCGCAGCCCCTGGTCGGAGCGGAACCGCCGGACCTCGGTGACCAGCCGCATCAGCGAATCGATCTCGGCTTCGGCCGCCGCATCGTGATAGGCCGGCCCATCCTGCGTACCGGCCGCCGGGCGCTGGCCGGGCCAGGGCGCGATCATGATGCTGTCCCCGCCGGTCAGCGCGGTCCACAGTTCCTCGGTGACGAACGGGATGACCGGGTGCAGCAGCTTGAGCAGCCGGTCCAGCACAAACCCGAGCACCTCGCGGGTACGCTGCGCGGCGCCGTCATCGGCCCCGGACAGCTCGGGCTTGGCCAGCTCCAGGTACCAGTCGCAGACCTCGTCCCAGGCGAAGTGGTACAGCGTCTCGCACACCTTGCCGAACTCGAACCGCTCGAACAGATCGTCCACCTCGGCGGTCACCGTGGCCAGCCGGGACAGGATCCACCGGGCCGCGGTCGGCAGGCCCGCCGGGACCGGCGCCGCGTCCGGCACGGTGGCCCCGTTCAGCAGCGCGAACCGGGCGGCGTTCCACAGCTTGTTGCAGAAGTTCCGCGAGCCGGTGACCCACTCCTCGCTGACCGGCACGTCGCTGCCCGGGCTGGCCCCGCGGGCCAGGGTGAACCGGGTGGCGTCGGCGCCGAACCGGCTGATCCAGTCCAGCGGGTCCACCGTGTTGCCCAGCGACTTGGACATCTTCTTGCCGTGCGAGTCGCGGACCAGGCCGTGCAGGGCGACCTGCCGGAACGGCACGGCCTGGGCGGGCTCCCGCTGCCGCATCGCGTACAGGCCGAACATCATCATCCGGGCCACCCAGAAGAAGAGGATGTCGTACCCGGTGACCAGGACGCTGGTCGGGTAGAAGACGCGCAGGTCCTCGGTGTCGTCCGGCCAGCCCAGCGTGGAGCACGGCCACAGCGCGGAGGAGAACCAGGTGTCCAGCACGTCCGGGTCCTGGTGCCAGCCCGCGCCCGCTGGTGGCTGCTCGCCTGGCCCGACGCAGACCACTTCGCCGTCCGGGCCGTACCAGACCGGAATGCGGTGCCCCCACCACAGCTGGCGGCTGATGCACCAGTCGTGCATGTCATCCACCCAGCTGAAGTAGCGGGCGGTCATGTCCTGCGGGTGGATCCGGACCCGGCCGTCGCGGACCGCGTCGCCGGCCGCCCTGGCCAGCGGGCCGACCTTGACGAACCACTGCAGGGACAGCCGTGGCTCCACCACCGTGCCGCACCGCATGCAGTGCCCGACCGCGTGCAGGTACGGCCGGACCTCGCTGACGATGCGGCCCTCTTCGCGCAGCGCGGCGACCACCGCGGGCCGCGCCTCGAACCGGTCCAGGCCCTCGAACGGGCCCTTGGCGGTGATCCGGCCGTGCTCGTCCATGATCGTGATGCTGGGCAGGTCGTGCCGGCGGCCGATCTCGAAGTCGTCCGGGTCGTGCGCCGGGGTGACCTTGACCGCGCCGGTGCCGAACTCCGGGTCCACGTGCTCGTCGGCCACGACCGGGATCCGCCGGCCGGACAGCGGCAGCGCCACCTCACGGCCGATCAGGTGGGCGTACCGGGGGTCGTCCGGGTGCACCGCCACCGCGGTGTCGCCCAGCATCGTCTCGGCCCGGGTGGTGGCGACCACGACCGAGTCGTCGCCGTCCCCGTACCGGATCGAGACCAGTTCACCGTCCTCGTCGCTGTGGTCCACCTCGATGTCGGACAGCGCGGTCAGGCAGCGCGGGCACCAGTTGATGATGCGTTCGGCCCGGTAGATCAGCCCATCGTCGTACAGCCGCCGGAAGATGGTCTGCACCGCGCGGGACAGGCCCTCGTCCATGGTGAAGCGCTCGCGGGACCAGTCCACGCTGTCGCCCAGCCGGCGCATCTGGCCGAGGATCTTGCCGCCGGACTCGGCCTTCCACTGCCACACCCGCTCGACGAACGCCTGCCGGCCCAGGTCGTGGCGGCTCAGCCCCTCCTTGGCCAGTTCCCGCTCCACTACGTTCTGGGTGGCGATACCAGCGTGGTCCATGCCGGGCAGCCACAGCGCGACGTAGCCCTGCATCCGGCGCCGCCGGATCAGCGCGTCGATCAGCGTGTGGTCGAGCGCATGCCCGACGTGCAGCGAGCCGGTTACGTTCGGCGGCGGGATCACGATGCAGAACGCCGGCCGGTCCGGGCTGACCGCCGCGGCGTCGGCGTGCATCAGCCCGCGCTTCTCCCAGGACTCGTACAGCCGGTCCTCTACCTCGCCCGGCAGGTACTGCGGCGGGAGCTCAGTTCGCTGCTGCGTCAGATCTGCACTCACGACGACCGAGTCTAGTGCGGTGCAGAGGGGCCTCCGTGCTGGATGCCTGGCCCGTGCCGTGGGGCTGACCGGAGTCATCCAGGCGGAGGCATGCCTCCCGTCATCTTTTCACGCGGTCCGTACGCCGAAACGGGCAAAACGCCCCGGGAAAGCGCATCATCCGCAGCCAAAGTGGACGCTGGGCAAGACCGATCGAGGAGCGCGGTGATTTTGTGGTCACCCGCGACCATAAAATCACCGCGCAGTCGCCGTACGAACGGGCAGCCCGCGGATTTAAGCGGACTTCTCGCGGGGGGTGCGCCGGGCGGCGGAGTCCCGCGGTACCAGCGTCGGATTGACGTGCTCCAGGACGACCGGCCCGGTGATCACGACCCGCTCCACGTCCTTGCGGCTGGGCACCTCGTACATCACCGACAGCAGCACCTCTTCGAGGATGGCGCGCAACCCCCGCGCGCCGGTGCCACGCAGGATGGCCTGGTCGGCCACGGCCTCCAGCGCGTCGTCGGTGAACTCCAGGTCCACCCCGTCCAGCTCGAACAGCCGCCGGTACTGCTTGACCAGCGCGTTGCGCGGCTCGGTGAGGATCTGGATCAGCGCGTCCCGGTCCAGGTTGTGCACGCTGGTGATGACCGGGAGCCGGCCGACGAACTCGGGGATCATGCCGAACTTGAGCAGGTCTTCCGGCATCACGTCGGCGAACTGGTCGCCCGACGTCCGGTCGTTCTTGACCCGGAGCACCGCGCCGAAGCCCATGCCGGACTTGCCGACCCGCTGCTCGATGATCTTCTCGAGACCGGAGAACGACCCGCCGCAGATGAACAGCACGTTGGTCGTGTCGATCTGGATGAATTCCTGATGCGGGTGCTTCCGGCCGCCCTGCGGCGGGACCGACGCGGTGGTGCCTTCGAGGATCTTCAGCAGCGCCTGCTGCACGCCCTCGCCGGAGACGTCCCGGGTGATCGACGGGTTCTCGCTCTTCCGGGCGATCTTATCGATCTCGTCGATGTAGATGATCCCGGTCTCGGCCTTCTTGACGTCGTACTCGGCTGCCTGGATCAGCTTGAGCAGGATGTTCTCGACGTCTTCGCCGACATAGCCAGCCTCGGTCAGCGCGGTGGCGTCGGCGATGGCGAACGGCACGTTGAGCAGCCGGGCCAGCGTCTGGGCCAGCAGCGTCTTGCCGGAGCCGGTCGGGCCGAGCAGCAGGATGTTGGACTTGGCCAGCTCGACGCCGTCCTCGCCGGGCCGGTTGTCACCGCCGGACTGGACCCGCTTGTAGTGGTTGTAGACCGCCACGGACAGGGCCTTCTTGGCCTTCTCCTGGCCGATCACGTAGGCGTCGAGGAACTCGTAGATCTCCCGGGGCTTGGGCAGGCTGTCCCATTTGAGCTCGGACGGCTCGGCCAGTTCCTCTTCGATGATCTCGTTGCACAGGTCGATGCACTCGTCGCAGATGTACACGCCGGGCCCCGCGATGAGTTTCTTGACTTGCTTCTGGCTCTTCCCGCAGAAAGAGCACTTCAGCAGGTCACCACCATCGCCGATGCGAGCCACCCAGCTACTCCTTTACCTGGGGCCGCGGCCCGCACGCGGCGGGCAGGCAGCCGCGGGTATGTTCCCGCCGTGCCATCTAGCTCTCAGTTCAGACGGTACCGCCTCGGGGCCCCCAACCGCGAGAGCCGGACCCGGTGCGGACCACCCGGAGGATGAATCCTCCTGGTTAGGACGACCCTACCTCGGCCTTGCGCTTCAGGCTCGTCAGAACCTCGTCGACGAGACCGTATTCCTTGGCCTCCTCGGCGGAGAAGAACTTGTCCCGCTCGATGTCGGCCCGGACCTGCTCCTCGGACCGGCCGGTGTGCCGGGCGACGATCTTCTCCATCGCGGACCGCATCCGGAGGATCTCCCGGGCCTGGATCTCCAGGTCGCTGGACTGCCCGTAGCCGCCTTCGGTGGCCGGCTGGTGCAGCAGGATGCGGGCGTTCGGCAGGGTCAGCCGCTTGCCCGGGCGTACCGGCCGCCAGCAGCACCGCGGCCGCCGAGGCGGCCTGGCCGATGCAGATGGTCTGGATCTCCGGCTGGATGTACTGCATCGTGTCGTAGATCGCCATCATCGAGGTGACCGACCCACCCGGCGAGTTGATGTAGATCAGGATGTCCCGGTCCGGGTCGATGGACTCCAGCGTGATCAGCTGGGCCATCACGTCGTTGGCCGAGGCGTCGTCGATCTGCACGCCGAGGAAGATGATCCGTTCCTCGAAGAGCTTGTTGTACGGGTTCATCTCCTTGATGCCGTACGACGTGCGCTCCACGAACGAAGGAAGGACGTAACGGGACTCCGCCAGCCTGCGGTTGGATGTGCTCACGTGCGGCTCCTCCGCTCCGGGATCGAGGTTCATGACACCGGCCCCACAGAGTCCACCTCGAGGGCGCTGCGGATCACGTGGTCCACGAAGCCGTAGTCCTTGGCCTCCTCCGCGGTGAACCACCGGTCCCGGTCGGCATCCTTCTCGATCTGCTCAACAGTCTGCCCGGTATGGAACGCGGTGCGCTCGGCCAGCTTGCGCTTGATGTACAGCATCTGCTCGGCCTGGATCCTGATGTCCGAGGCCGTGCCGCCGATGCCGCCGGAGGGCTGGTGCATCAGGATGCTGGCGTGCGGCAGCGCGAAGCGCTTGCCCGGTGGTCCCGGCGGCCAGCAGGAACTGGCCCATCGACGCGGCCATGCCCATCGCGTAGGTGGCGATGTCGTTCGGCACGTACTGCATCACGTCGTAGATGGCCAGCCCGGCGTACACCGAGCCGCCCGGCGAGTTGATGTAGATGCTGATGTCCCGCTTGGCATCTTCGGCCGCGAGCAGCACCATCTCGGCGCACATCCGGTTGGCGATGTCCTCGTCAACCTGCTGGCCGAGGAAGATGATCCGGTGCCGGAGCAGCCGCTGGAATATCTGTTCGGTAATCAGGGGCGGTGCCGCTTCCGCGGTCCGCGCCAGGATCCCGGTCGGGTCCTGGAAAGCCGGAGGCGTGCTCACTCTGCTCTCCTCGGTATGTCCTGCGTCATTGATTGCGACGATAACGCCCGGCCGGGGCCGGAACGTCCCGGCCGGCGGCCTGTTCGCTGTCGGCGCAGGCCGCCCGCCAGCCGTTACTGCTTAGCGGCCGTTTCGTCCTGGTCTGCGTCGGCCGCCGGCTCGGCTCGCGCCTCGGCCTCGGGCTGCGGCGCTCGGGCTCGGACTCGAGCTCGGGCTCGGACTCGGCTGCGGCGTCCCCGGCTACCGCGTCCTGCGCCCCGGCCTCAGCCTCCGCCTCCGCGCCGTCCGTGTCCGGCCGCAGCGCGGCGCTGACGTCCACCGGTTTCCCGGCCTCGTCGGTCACCGTCACCCGCTCGGTGATGAGGTTGAGCGCCTTGCCGCGCAGCACGTCGGCCACCACGGAGCCGATCTGCCCGTGCTCGGTGATCTCCTGGGCCAGCCGGTCGGGCTGCACGCCCATCCGGTAGGCCTGCTCGATCACGTACGCGTTGAGCTCGTCCTGCTCGACGTTGAGATCCTCGTTCGTGGGCCAGCTGGTCCAGCACGAACCCGGCCTTGACCGACCGCCGCGCACCCTCGGCCATGTCGGCTTCCAGCTGCTGCCCGGTCTGCCCGGAGGACTCCAGGTAGGCCTCGCGGGTGGTGCCGGCCCGCTCCAGCTGCTCATCCAGGTTCTGCCGCCGGGCCTCGACCTCGCTCTGCACCAGGCTGTCCGGCAGCGGGATGTCGATCTTGGCCAGCACCGCGTCCAGCGCCCGGTCCCGGGCCTGCCGGGCCTGCTGCATCCGCTTCACCGCCTCCAGCTGGGTGCGGGTCCCGGCGCGCAGCTCGCCCAGCGTGTCGAACTCGCTGGCCGACTGGGCGAACTCGTCGTCCAGCTCGGGCAGTTCCTTGATCTTGACGCTGTGCACGGTGACCGTGACGTCGGCCTGCTCGCCGCCGTGCTCGCCGCCGGCCAGCTCGGTGCTGAACGTCGCTGGACTCCCCGGCCGACATGCCGGCCAGCGCCTCGTCCAGGCCGTCCAGCAGCGTCCCGCTGCCCACCTCGTAGGACAGCCCGCTGGCCTGCGCGTCCTCCACCGGCTCGCCGTTCACCGAGGCGGACAGGTCGATCGAGGTGTAGTCGCCGTCTTCGACCGGCCGGTCGGCGGTCTTCAGCGACGCGAACCGCTCGCGCAGCCCGCCGATGTACTCCTCGACCTCGTCCGGGGTGACCACCGCACTGTCCACGGTGACCGGCAGGCCGGTCAGGTCGGGCAGGTCGAACTTGGGCCGGACGTCCACCTCGGCGGTGAAGGCCAGCTCCTTGCCGTCGTCCAGCTTGGTGATCTCCAGCTCGGGCTGGCCGAGCGCGAACACCTCGTTCTCCTGCAGGGCCTGCCCGTACAGCTGCGGGACCGCCTCGTTGACCGCCTGCTCCAGCACCACACCGCGGCCGAACCGCTGGTCGATGATGCGCGGCGGTACCCGGCCCGGCCGGAACCCAGGCACCCGAACCTGCTTGGCGACCTCCCGGTACGCCTTGTCGAGGCTCGACTTCAGCTCCTCGAACGGAACCTCGATGGTCAGCTTCACCCGGGTGGGGCTCAGCTCCTCGACGTCGGTCTTCACGTCGCCGTCACTCCCTGATCCCTGCGCTCTGAGTTTCCAAGCCCGCCCGCCCCCGCCACGCCCGTCCGCGGCTCGCGCGACCTCAGCGCAGCCTTCGACGGCTACGGCCGCCCAGTCTAGTGGCGCTCCGCTGATCCGCGTGCGGGCCCGGCGACGTACCCACAGTGTCCGGGACGGGCAGGCCCGGGCCGGGAGGCAGTGTGTGGGCAACGCTGGACGAAGCCGGCCCGGGCCTGGAACCCGGCGCGGCGGCGCCTGACCCGCAACCATCCGCCGTCCCGGTGATCGCCGCGCGCCGCGGCCGGTAACAGCAGGCCGAGGCGGCGGCCGCGGGCGATCGCCTCGCGGCGCGAGCTGACGCCCGAGCTTGCGGTAGGCCGAGCGCAGGTGGGTCTTGACCGTGTTGATGGACAGGAACAGGGCCTGCGAGATCTCCTCGTTGGTCATGTGCGAGGGCAGGAAGCGGAGCACGGCCCGCTCGCTGTCGGTCAGCGGCACGCTGGCCCGGGCCGCGGGCGCGGTGCCCTGCGGCACCTGGGCGTCGAAGCGCTCCAGGATGCGCCCGGCGAATCCGGCGTGCCGGCTGGTCGGCGGGATCAGCACGGTCATCGCCGAGCGGACCGCGGGCCCGCCGTCCAGGAAGGCCCGGTAGGCGCCGTCCGGCTCGGCCAGCGCGAGCGCCTGCTCGAGCAGCGCGGCGGACTCGTCGGTGCCGCCGAGGCGGCGCAGCGCCACCGCGGCGATGAGCAGCCCGCTGATCTGCTCGTGCCGGGTGACCCCGGCCGTGGCCGTCGTCCAGGCACGGCTGCACTGCCTCCAGGGCGGCCTTGAACTCGCCGTCGGCGATGAACAGCCCAGCCCGGAGCAGCCGCCCGTCCGCCCGGTCGAAGTGCTCGCCCTCCTCCACCAGCAGCAGCACCGCGCGGGCCCGGCCGGTGTTGCCGACGCGCAGCGCGGCGTCGCCCTCGGCCACCGTGACCACGTCGGACAGGGCCAGGTGGGTCGGCCCGTACGTCTCGCGGAGCCGGGACAGCACGGCGACGGCGGCGGTGGCGTCGCCGTCGGCCAGCAGCACCCGGGCCCGGATCAGCGCGGTCATCGCGCTGACCGGCGGCTCGCCGGGGAACTGCCCGGCCGCGCCCTGGCTGATCCCCTCGACCAGCCGCTGCGCGATGGACAGGTCGTCGCGGCGCAGGCCGACCTGCGCCCGGGCCAGCGCGGCCAGTTCCGCGGCCGCCCCGGCGGTGCCCGGTTCCAGGCCGCGGGTGGCGGGCACGTCGCTGGCCGACCGCTGGGCCGCGCTGAGGTCGCCGAACCAGGCCTCGGCCAGTGCCCGCCAGGCCCGCGCCCGGGCCTGCAGCCCGGCCAGGTTCCCGGCGGCCAGTTGCCGGTCCGCGTGCCGCAGCGCGTGCCGGGCCGCCTGGATCTCCCAGCGGCGCAGCCGGGCCACGCCGGCCGCGAACCAGAGCAGCCCGACCGCGCGATGTTCCGGCTGGGCGCTGGCCGCGGCCTCGCACCGCTCGGCCAGCGACTGCGCCTGGCCGAGCAGGCCGGGATCGGGGTCGCAGCGGCAGCCCGCCAGCATCACCCGCAGCGCGGCCAGCGCCGGTTCCATGACCCGGCGCATGGCCGGCGCGGCGCGGCCCAGGGCGTGCTCGCCGTTTTCCAGGTAGGCGGCCGCACCCTCGTGATCGCCGTCCCATAGCCGGGCCGCGGCCCAGGCCGCGGCGACCGCCGGGTCATCCGCCGAGCGGTCCGGCGGGAACAGCGCCAGCACGCTCTCCAGCTCCGCGGTGCACCCCGGGTTGGCCACCCCGGCGCCCGCCTCGGCCAGGATCTGCGCCGCGTAGTCCCAGTCCTCGGCCTGGGCGGCGCAGCGCACCGAGGGGAACGGCTGGTCGTGCGCCGCGTACCAGCGGGCCGCCCGGCGCAGCAGCACCGGGATCTCGTGCGGTATCTCCCGGTGCAGTTCCGCGGCCAGCACCTCGCGGAGCAGCGGGTGATAGGCGTACCCGCCGCGCTCGCGGTCCACCACCTCGACGAAGCTGTTCTCCCGGCTCAGCCGCTCCAGGGTGCGCGCGCTGCCGCCCTGCCCGGTCAGCGCGTCGGCCAGGTCACCGGACACTTCGCCGGTGATGCTGGTGCGGAGCAGGAACATCCGGGTCTGCGGCGGCTGCTTGCCGAGCACCTCGTCCCACAGGTAGTCGGTCACGATGGGCTCGTCGCCGACCAGGTCGGTGATCTTCGCGCCGGGTTCCGGGTCGCTGCGCGCCCGCATGGCGGCCAGCCGCAGCCCGGCCATCCAGCCCTGGGTGCGGCGGAGCAGCTCGTCCCGGGCGCCCTGGTCCACGTCGATGCCCAGCATGGCGAAGTACGCGTCTGCCTCGTCGGCGGTGCAGGCCAGGTCCGGGCCGCCGATGTCGGCCAGCTCGCCGGACACCCGCAGCCGGGCCAGCTGCAGCGCCGGTGGCTGCCGGGCGGACAGCACCAGCCGCAGCGTGCCCGGGGCATGCCGGATGATCAGGTCGAGCCCGCTCAGCACGGCCGGGTCGGCCAGCTCGTGCACGTCGTCCAGGATCAGCACCACCGGCTCGGTGAACAGCTGGGCCGCCTCGACCAGGCGGAGCGGGAACCGGTCCGGGCTGGTGTCCTCCAGGGACCGCAGCACGTCGGCCGGGATGGCGCGGAGCCGGGCCAGCGCCGCGCACACGTAGGCCCAGAACCAGGACTGCTGATCCTCGGTCGTCCACCGTCAGCCAGGCCACCCGGCGGCTCTGCGCGGTCGCGCTGGCCCAGGTGGCGCAGGCCACCGTCTTGCCCGCGCCCGCTGGCCCGCTGATCAGCGTGACCCGGTTACGGGCGGCCTGGTCGAGCAGGCCGGTAATGCGGCGGCGGCGCAGCACCGGGAAGTGCGGCTGCGGGATCTGCAGCTTGCCTTCGAGAAACCGCGGCGGCGGGCCAGCGGCACCGGCTGCCCCGTCCGGCTGGCCGCCGCGGCCGGGTGAGTCATCCGCCGCCAGCAGCTCCTCGGCCAGCGCCGCGCCGTCCGGCAGGACCTGCGCAGGCTCGGCGGCGCTATCGATCGTGCTCGTCATGCAATATCCCCCCGAGAGCCCCGACCTGCTGGCCATGCGCCGGCCATCTCATCCCGTTGGGGTGAATGTGCAGGTCAGATGCCTTTGCGGGTCATACCCGGGGCCGACTGAAATCAACCGCCGGCGGGTATGGCCTCCCGTTCACCCATGATTGGGCGGGCCGGGCCGCCCTCCCTCACCCGCCACGGGTGAGAATCCGAGGCGTCCGGTGGCCCATTCAGCCACAAACCGGGTGACTCCCCGGCCGACCCGGGCGGCAGCCGGGTTAGAGCCGCCGCCCGCCGGGCATCCGCCGGGCCCGGCTCCAGCAGCGGCCCGACGTCCCCGGCGCCGTGGTCGAGCTGGTAGTCGAGGTTGATGGCCGCGTTGATCAGCGACAGGTGGCTGAACGCCTGCGGGAAGTTGCCCAGCTGCTCCCCGGTCAGCCCGATCTCCTCGGAGAACAGCCCGAGGTGGTTGGCGTAGGTGTGCATCTTCTGGAACACCAGCGAGGCTTCCTCCAGCCGGCCGGACCGGGCCAGCGCGTCCACGTACCAGAACGTGCACAGCGAGAACGTGCCCTCGCTGCCGCGCAGCCCGTCCGGTGAGGCGCCCGGGTCGTACCGGTAGACCAGGCTGTCCGAGACCAGCTTCTTGTCCATCGCCTCGAGGGTGTCGATCCACATCGGGTCGAACGGCGACACGAACCCCATCAGCGGCATCAGCAGCAGCGACGAGTCCAGCACCTCGGTGCCGTAGTGCTGGGTGAAGGCGCGTTCCTTGTCGTTCCAGCCGCGCTGCATGACCTGGTGGTAGATGCGGTCCCGCTCGGACCGCCAGCGGAAGATGTCGGCGGGCCTGCCGCGGCGCTCGGCCAGCCGGACGGCCCGGTCCAGCGCCACCCAGCACTGGAACCGGCCGTAGGTGAAGTCCTTGCGGCCGCCGCGGGTCTCCCAGATGCCCTCCTCGGGCTGGTCCCAGTTCTCGCAGAGCCAGTCCATCATCTTGACGATCGCGGTCCAGCCCCGTGGGCCGCCTGCATGCCCTGCGAGTCCGCGTGGCCGAACGCGTCCAGCGCCTCGCCGTAGATGTCCAGCTGGAGCTGGCCGGCCGCGCCGTTACCGATGCGGACCGGGCGCGAGCCGCGCCAGCCCTCCCAGTGGTCCAGGGTCTCCTCGGTCAGGTCGGACGAGCCGTCCACCCGGTACATGATCTTGAGCGGGTGCGCGCCGTTGCCGGTCTTCCTGCTCGACCAGCCGGTCCCGGACCCAGATGCCGAACGCCGCCGCCTCCTCCATATAGCCCAGCCCGAGCAGGGCGTACACCGAGAACGAGGCGTCCCGGATCCAGGTGTACCGGTAGTCCCAGTTCCGCTCGCCGCCGACCTGCTCGGGCAGCCCGGCGGTGGGCGCGGCGACCAGCGCGCCGGTCGGCGCGTAGGTCATCAGCTTGAGCGTCATGGCCGACCGGGTGACCATCTCCCGCCACCGGCCGGTGTAGGTGGACCGGCGCAGCCAGTTCCGCCAGTATCCGGCGGTCTCGTCGGCCAGCTGCTGCACGGCGCCCTCGGCCAGCCGCCGCGGCCGGCCGCCCATCCACTCCAGCACCATCCCGGCGCTCTCGCCCTCGTGCAGCGTGCGGTGCAGGCGCAGGTCCTCGCCGATCCGCTCGAACTCGGCGCCCAGCTCGGCCGGGGTGTCGCCGCGGTGACCGGACGGTGTGCACGGTCAGTTCCACGTCGTCGCAGCGGAACACCGCGCCCTCGTCGGTGAGCTCCAGTTTGTGCTGCTTGCGGCCGTAGTCGAAGCGCGGCTTGATGTCCGCGACGAACTTCATCGTGCCGCGGACCACCCGGACCTGCCGGACGAGCCGGTGGTGGCTGGTCGCCCGCGGCCGGCGATCGGCATGAAGTCGATGACCTCGCCGACCCCGTCCGGGGTCATGAACCGGGTGATCAGGATGGCCGTGTCCGGGAAGTACAGCTGCCGGGTGACGTAGTCGTCGCGGTCCGGCTTGACCTGGAAGTAGCCGCCCTTGTCCGCGTCCAGCAGCGCGCCGAACACGCTCGGCGAGTCGAACCGCGGGCAGCAGAACCAGTTCACGCACGCGTCGGTGGTGACCAGCGCCGCGGTCTGCAGGTCCCCGATCAGCCCGTGGTCACTGATGTTCGGATAGCGCGCCATCGTGGTGCTCCTTACGGCAGTCCGTAGGTCGAGGTCATCCGGACGGGGTCGGCGTCGCTTCCGGGCAGCGGACGCTGGCCGCGGCCAGCAGGTTGCTGCCCGCGGCCGTCACCGCGGCCAGGTCGGTGGACACCGCCTTGGCCGCGGCGGTGGCGTTAGGCTGGCTGCCCAGGCTGCCCAGCGTCTTGCCCAGCTTGCTCAGCGCGCTCTGCAGCGCGCTGATCTGGCTCTGCCACTCGGTTCCGGCCGTGCCGTGCAGCGCGACCAGGTTGGCCTTGACCTTGCCCAGGTCCGTCTTCAGCTTGGTCAGCGCGTTCGGGCCGAAGCTGAGATGGGCCAGCTCGGCCAGGGACGCGCGCAGCGCGGCCACCTCCGGGCAGACGACGGCCGAGGCGGCCGACGACGCGCTCGGCGCCGCGCTGGACGACGGGCTGGCCCCGGAACCGCTGCCCGACGAGCAGCCCGCGGCCAGCAGCACCCCGCTCAGCAGCGCGGCACCAATCAGGCCAGCCTTCATGCCGGCCACGTTTCCCGGCCGCCCGGCCCCGTCCTCACCCGCAGCGGGCTATTACCGGCCCTTTATTTGCCTAACGCCAGTGCCCGGCCGGTAACACCGCCCTCAGCCGAGCCGCCCGGTGAGGTGCTCGCCGACCCGGATCGCGTTGGCCATGGCCGTCAGCGCGGGATTTACCGCGCCGATGCTCGGGAAGAAGCTGGTGTCCACGACGTACAGATTGTCCAGCTCGTGCGCCTTGCAGTTCACGTCGAGCACGGAACTGGCCGGGTCGGTGCCGAACCGGCAGGTGCCCGCCTGGTGCGCGCAGCCGGCGAGCGGCACGTTCATCTTCAGGTAGTAGTTCTTGTCCAGGATGTGGTGCGTGGCCATGCCGACATGGTTCAGCATCGTCTTGACCTCTTTGTAGAGGTCGGCCGCCTCGGCCGTGTTGCTCGGCGCGTAAGCCACGTGCACGGCGCCGTCCCGGTCCACGGTGATCCGGTTTTCCGGCCTGGGCAGGTCCTCGGTGGTCAGCCAGAGGTCCACCGCGTGCGCGGCCACCTCGGCCAGGCTCCACTGCGGGGCCAGCTTGGTCAGCTTCGGCTCCTCGCCGCGCATCGCCTCGGCGTTCGACTTGCCCAGCATCTGGATGTTGCCCAGCGGCCACTGGCGGCCGTTACCGGGCAGGTAGAAGTCGTTGACCGCGAGCGTCTTCTGGTAGACGGTGTCGTTGCGCTCCTTGCCCAGCGCCACCATGGCCTTGCTGTTGTGGAACATGTAGTTCCGGCCGACCTGGCCGGACCCGTTGGCCAGGCCATCCGGGTGCTGGTCGGAGGCCGAGCGGAGCAGGATCTTCGCGCTGTTCACGGCGCCCGCGCAGAGCGCCACGAGGTCGCCCTGGTAGGCCTGCTGCGCGCCGTCCCGCTGCACCAGCACACCGGTGACCGACCGGCCGGTGCTGTCCGTCTCCAGCCGGACCACCTCGGCCCCGGTGAGCAGGGTGACGTTGGGCCGGTCCAGGATCGGGCGGACCGCCAGCACCTCGGCGTCGGACTTGGCGTGCACCAGGCACGGGTAGCCGTCGCACCAGGCGCACCGGATGCAGGTGCTGGCCGGCCGCCGGGCCTCGTCGAGCTGGATCCCGCACGGCGCGTGGAACGGGTGGTACCCGCCCGCCTGCAGGTCGTTGGCCAGTTGCTGGATCCGCGGCTCGTGGCTGACCGCGGGCCACGGGTACTGCCTGGACCAGGACCCTTCGGTGGGGTCCTCGCCGTGCGCGCCGTGCACCTGGTACAGCCACTCCGCCTTGGTGTACCAGGGCTCGAACTCGTCGTAGCCGAGCGGCCAGGCCGGCGAGATCCCGTCTACGTGCTTGAGCTCGCCGAAGTCGGCGGGCCGCAGCCGGTACAGCGCGGCCCCGTACATCTTGGTGGCGCCGCCGACGAAGTAGTGCACCTGCGGCTGGAATGGCTTGCCGTCCGCGTCGTACCAGGTGTCCTTCGTGATGTACTTGCCGTCCACGAAAACCGGCTTGGGGTCCCAGTTGTCCATTTCGCGGGGCAGGAAATCGCCCCGCTCCAGGAGCAGGATCTTCTTGCCGGACTGGGCCAGCGTGTGCGCCAGGGTGCCGCCGCCCGCACCGGTGCCAATAATGATCACGTCATAGCGTTCGGTCACCCGTCCACTATGCCGTGCTGCCCGACCGGCAGCATCGCCTGCCGGGGGTGACAGGGCGCCTGACTCTCGCCGGGGAGGCGGGGCGCGCCGCAGGCGCGTTCCCGCCGAGCCGGCGTTCGGCGCGAAGCGGCGATCGGGGGGTTCCGGGGGGTCGTCCCCCCGGCCAACACCGCCATTCACCCGTGGAGGATGATGCCCGGCGGCCCGCGCCCCGGCAGTCTCCGGATCATGACGAACTCCAGCAGCCCGGACACGGCGTTCCGGATGAACACCAGGCCGCTGCTTGTCGGCGGTGCGCTGATGGGGCTGGCCGGGCTGATCGGCATGGCTGGCCTGACGGTGGCCGGCACCGCGCTGGCGATGGCCGCCCGGGACTGGGCGAACCGCCAGGAGGTGCCGCCCAGCGAGATGGCCAAGCATCACTGGCACCGGGCCAAGGCGGCGTCGCGGCCGGGGCGACCGCCTGGCGGAACGGCATCAGGGAGCACGACGGCGCAGACCTGACGCCGACCAAGCCTACATATGTAGGATACGGCTGATCGGGGGACCATGAGCGCGGTCGACCTTGCTCGCTGGCAGTTTGGCTTCGTTACCGTCAACCACTTCTTCTTCGTGCCGGTGACGATCGGGCTGGCATTCCTGACCGCGCTGCTGCAGACCGCCTGGTACCGCAACAAGCAGCCCGAATACCTGCAGCTGACCAGGTTTTTCGGCACCCTGCTGGTAATCAATATCGCGGTCGGCGTGGTGACCGGGATAGTCCAGGAGTTCCAGTTCGGGATGAACTGGTCGGATTACTCCCGGCTGGTGGGCAACATTTTCGGCGCACCGCTGGCCATGGAGGGCCTGCTCGCCTTCTTCCTGGAATCGACCTTCCTCGGGCTATGGCTGTTCGGCTGGGACCGGCTGTCCCGCCGGGTGCACCTGCTGACCATCTGGCTGGTCTCGCTGGGCACGGTGCTGTCCGCGGCGTTCATCATGGCGGCCAACTCGTGGATGCAGCACCCGGTCGGCTACACGATGGTGCACGGCAAGCCCCAGCTGAACGACATCTGGGCGGTGCTGACCAATCCCGTGTTCCTCTGGGGTTACACCCATGTGCTGCTCGCCTCGCTGGTCACCGGGGCGCTGATCATGCTCGCGGTGTCCGCCTGGCAGCTGCGGCACGGCCGCTCCCCGGACACGTTCGCCCGGTCGGCCCGGATGTCGCTGGCCGTGCTGGTCCCGGCGGTCATCCTGGCCATGTTCGTCGGCAGCGAGCTGGGCGTGATCGAAGCCAGGTACCAGCCGATGAAGATCGCCGCGGCCGAGGCGCAGTGGACCACCTGCCAGCCGTGCTCGTTCTCGCTGTTCCAGATCGGCGGCGGGAACGACGACCACACCCCGACCCAGATCCTCCAGATCCCGCACCTGCTGTCGCTGCTGGCCACCAACTCGTGGAACGGCAAGGTGATCGGGCTCACCCCGCTGCAGAACCAGTACGTCGAAGCAGTTCGGGCCCGGCTACTACGTGCCGAACGTGTTCATCCAGTACTGGTCCATGCGGGTGATGGCCTATATCGCGGGCTTGGTCTTCCTGCTCGGGGTGTGGGGGCTCTGGCTGATCCGGCGCAGGACGCTGGCCTCGGCGAAATGGTTCCTGGTGATCGCCACCTGGGCGGCGATCGCCCCGTTCCTGATGAACACCGCGGGCTGGTTCCTGACCGAGATCGGCCGGCAGCCGTGGATCGTGCAGGGCCTGATGCTGACCAAGAATGGCGTGTCCCCGTCGGTCAGTGTCACCAGCATCGTCATCAGCCTGGTCATCTTCGTTCTGCTGTATGTGGCCCTGGCCGTGGTGGACCTGGTGCTGATGCTGCGCTACGCGCGCCGGGATCTGGAGCCGATACCGGCCGCCCCGGCGGACGGAGCCGAGGTGCCGGTGCCCGCGGTGCGGTACTAGGAGAGCGGCCATGTCACTGACCCAGTTCTGGTTCATCGTCATCGCGGTGCTGTGGACCGGCTTCTTCGTGCTGGAGGGCTTCGACTTCGGCGTGGGCATGCTGCACGGGGTGCTCGGCCGGGACGAGGGCAGCCGGCGGGCCGCGGTGAACACGATCGGGCCGCTGTGGGACGGCAACGAGGTGTGGCTGATCGTGGCCGGCGCGGCCATGTTCGCCGCGTTCCCGGGCTGGTACGCGACCATGTTCTCGGCCTTCTACCTGGCCCTGGTGGTGCTGCTGCTGGCCCTCATCGTGCGTGGCATCTCCTTCGAGTACCGCGGCAAGGTGGCCAGCGCGCGGTGGCGGCGCAGCTGGGATGGCCTGATGACCGGCGGCAGCCTGGTCGCGCCGCTGCTGATCGGGGTGGCGCTGGGCGATCTGCTGCACGGCCTGCCGGTGGACAAGGCGCAGGAGTACACCGGCAGCTTCTGGGACCTGCTGCAGCCCTACGGGCTGTACACCGGGGTCACCCTGGTCGCGCTGTGCGTGCTGCACGGCAGCACGTTCCTCGGCCTGAAGACGTCGGGCGGCCTGCGGGACCGGGCCACCACGCTGGCCCGCCGGGCCGCCCCGGTGACCGGGCTGCTGGTGCTGGGCTTCGCCATCTGGACGCACGTCAACTCGGGCAAGGGGGTGCTGCCCAACCCGGTGGAGATCGCCGCCGTGCTGGCCGTGTTCGCGGCCACCTGGCTGGCCACCGAGCGCTCGGTGGGCTGGGCCTTCGCGGCCACCACGGTGGCCGTGGCGCTCACCGTGCTGTCCCTGTTCACCGAGCTGTATCCCAAGGTGATGGTGTCCAGCACGAACCCGGCCTACAGCCTGACCATCAGCAACACCGCGTCCGGCTCGTACACGCTCAAGGTGATGACGATCGTGGTGGTCATCTTCCTCCCGGTGGTGCTGCTGTACCAGGCCTGGACGTACTACGTGTTCCGGCAGCGGATCAGTCCCGGCGACTTCCAGCCGCCCAAGCTGCTCCGCCCGGGTGGTCCGGGCAGCCCGGCCGCTCCCGGCCAGCCGACCCCGAACGCGGGCAAGCCAGCCCAGTAGGGTGACCGCGGAACCGATTCGCTAAGGAGCTCAGATGGCAGCAGAGCAGGTTGACGCACTGGTCATCTTCGGCGCCACCGGGGACCTGGCCAAGCTGGAAACCTTCCCGGCGCTGGTCGGCCTGGTGGCCCGCGGGGTGCTCGACGTGCCGGTGATCGGGGTGGCCAAGAACGGCTGGGGCCTGGACCAGTTCCGCGACTACGCGGTCGCGTCGCTCAAGCTGAACAACATGGACCCGGACAGCGACCCGGCGCGGAAGATGCTCGGGCTGCTCAAGTACGTGGATGGCGACCTCGACGACGACGCCACCTACCACGCGATGTCCGACGCGGTCGGGGCGGCCAGAGCATCCTGTTCTATCTCGAGGTGCCGCCGGTGCTGTTCGGCCGGATCGCCCAGGGCATCGCGACCGCGGGCCGGGCCAAGGGCAACCGGATCATGGTGGAGAAGCCGTTCGGCACCGACCTGGACAGCGCGATCAAGCTGGACCAGCTGATGCACCAGTACTTCCCGGAGGACGCGATCTTCCGGGTGGATCACTGGCTGGGCCTGGACCCGGTGGAGAACGTGCTGTTCGTCCGGTTCGCCAACGCGGTCATCGAGCCGCTGCTCAACCGGGACCACGTGGAGAGCATCCAGATCACCATGGCCGAGGCGTTCGACGTCTCGGACCGGGGCCGGTTCTACGACCGGACCGGCGCGATCCGGGACGTGCTGCAGAACCACATGCTCCAGGTGATGGCCACGGTGATGGCCGACGCGCCGGACGGCAACGGGCTGCATACCTGGCGGGACGCCAAGTCCCGGCTGCTCTCCGCGATCAAGCCGCTGGAGCCCGAGGACGTGGTCCGCGGCCAGTACGAGGGGTACCGCGACGTGGCCGGGGTGGACCCGCGGTCCACGGTGGAGACGTTTGTGGCCGTCCGGCTGGCCGTCGAGTCGTGGCGCTGGGCCGGGGTGCCGGTGCTGATCCGGGCGGGCAAGTGCCTGCCGGTCACCGCCACCGAGGTCACCGTACGGTTCAAGCGGGCGCCCTACGACGTCTTCGGCCTGGACCCGCTGCCGGACAACAACACGCTGCGGTTCCGGGTCAACCCGGAGACCGCGGTCGGCGTCAGCCTGGCGGGCAAGAGGCCCGGCGCGGGCTGGGAGCCGCAGAGCGAGGAGCTGGTGTTCGCCGAGCGGCCGGGCTCGGACCAGCGGCCCTACGACCGGCTGATCGGGGCCGCGCTGGACGGGGACCGCTGGCTGTTCGCCCAGCAGAACTCCGTCGAAGCCGCCTGGCGGGTGGTGGACCCGATACTCGGGGACGTCACGCCGGTGCACCCGTACGCCAAGGCGACCTGGGGACCCAAGGAGGCGGACCGGCTGCTGCCCGCCCGGGACATGTGGCTCGATCCGGCCTGAGCCGCCGAGGAGGGGGGACGATGACAGACCAGGGCCGCCGCCGGGTGGTGATCGTGGGTGGCGGGTTCGCCGGGCTGTTCGCCACCCGGTCGCTGCGCCGGTCCCAGGTCGCCATCACCCTCATCGACCGGGCCGAGCATCACCTGTTCCAGCCGCTGCTGTACCAGTGCGCCACCGGGATCCTGTCCGAGGGGAAGATCGCCGCGCCGCTGCGCCAGATCCTCAAGCGGCAGCACAACGCGGAGTGCGTGCTGGCCGAGGTGATCGGCATCGACCCCGGGACGCGCACGGTGCGGGCCCGGCGGCCGCTGGGTGAGGTCATCGAGTTCGGCTACGACGACCTGATCCTGGCCGCCGGGGTGCGGCAGTCCTACTTCGGGCACGACGAGTTCGCCGTGCTCGCGCCCGGGATGAAGACGATCGAGGACGCGCTGACCATCCGGCGCCGGGTGTTCGGCGCGTTCGAGATGGCGGAGAGCGCGACCAGCCGGACGGAGAGCACGCACTGGCTCACCTTCGTCCTGGTCGGCGCGGGCCCGACCGGGGTGGAACTGGCCGGCCAGATCCGCGAGCTGGCGACCAAGACGCTGCGCGACGAGTACCGGCACATCGCCCCGCAGGATGCCCGGGTACTGCTGCTGGACGGCGGACAGGCGCCGCTGGCCTCGTTCGGCCCCGAACTGTCGGCCAAGGCGGCGGCCGCGCTGCGCAAGCTGGGCGTCGAGCTGCAGATGGAAACCATCGTGACCAAGGTGGACCCGTACGGGGTGGAGGTCCGCGGCAAGGATGGCAACACGACCCGGCACGACGCGGGCACCGTGCTGTGGACGGCCGGGGTGGAGGCGCCGCCGCTGGCCGCGGCGGTGGCCGAGGCGACCGGGGCGAGCCGGGACCGGTGCGGGCGGATCCTGGTCAACCCGGACCTGACCATCCCCGGGCACCCGGAGATCACCGTGGCCGGGGACATGATGAGCCTGCACGGGCTGCCCGGGGTGGCCGAGGTGGCCATGCAGTCCGGGCTGTACGCGGCCCGGCGGATCAAGAGCTCGCTGCGCGGCCAGCCGCTGGGCAAGCCGTTCCGCTATTACGACCTCGGCTCGGCCGCGTATATCTCCCGCGGCTCCGCGGTGATGTCGGCCGGGAAGCTGCGCCTGTCCGGCTTCATCGGCTGGTGCGGCTGGCTGTGCATTCACATCGGCTTCATGACCGGGTTCCGCAACCGGTTCGGCGCGCTGCTGTCCTGGTGGTTCGCGTTCACCCGGGATCTGCGCCGGGAACGCACGCTGACCAGCCGCGAGGTAGGCCGGGTAGCCGACGTGTACGCGACCAGCGACCCGGACCCGGACCCGGACCCTCAGCGAAGCCGGCGTAGTCCGCCCGGCGGGCCACCCCGGTGACCGGCTCGCCGCGCAGGTAGCGGCGCACGTTCTCGGCCGCCCGGCGCGCGGCGAACTGCTCGATGCCGGGCACGTCCCCGGAGTTGTGCGGCGAGCCCAGCACGTTGGGCAGCTCGAAGAAGGGGTAGTTGGTATGGAACCGGCCCCCGCCGCGCGGCTCGTCCCACCAGGCGTCCAGGCCCGCGGAGAACCGCGGGTTGGCGGCCAGGTGCTGATACAGCGCCTGCTCGGACACGATCGGGCCGCGGGCCACGTTGATCAGGATGGCGTCCGGCTTCATCCGGGCCAGCTCGGGCACCTACACGTTCAACTCGGTCTACGTGACCGGCAACGTGAGCATCGCCGACTCGGCGGCCAAAGTGAGCTTCGCCTCGCTGTATGTGGGTGGCACGCTGAGTGCAGCGCGGGGTGACCTCAGCCTCGGCCCCACCTACGTGGCCGGCGACTCCAGCTTCTCGATCAGCGGTAAGTGCACGATGGCGGTGTCCCAGTGGACCATGGGGCTGCTCGTGACCGGCGGCAACCTCACGGTCGGCGGCAGCGGGACCTACGGCGGCGACGGCGTCGGCTCCGATCCCAAGCCCATCACCGCCCTCATGACGGGCAGCAGCAAGACCATCACCCTCAGCGGAACACCCACCATCTGCGGCCTGCTGTACGACGCCAGCGGAGCCCTCAAGGACTCGTCCGGCGGCGGATCGGTCAGGGGGACGGTACTCTGCGGCGGCGGCGTCACGGCAAGCGGCAGCCTGGCGGTGGAACTACATCGCGAACGAGGCGGTGACCACCCTCGACACCACGCCGCCGACCGGGTCTCTGCAGATCAACGGCGGTGCGGCCTGGACGGGTGGTACCGCCGTGACGCTGACCACGAACGCCTCGGACGGTAGTGCCGGCTCCGGACTGGCCCAGATGCGCTTCAGCAAGGCGACAACTCGACCTGGAACGCCTGGCAGACGTACGCAACGAGCGCCCCTTGGACTCTCGCCGCGGGCGACGGCTCGAAGACGGTCTACGTCCAGTGACCAGGACAAGGCCGGCAACGTCTCGGCGGCGGTCAGTGCCCAGATCGGCCTGGACAGGACCGCGCCGGCCACGACCGCCGCGCTCAGCGGCACGGTCGGCAGCAACGGCTGGTACACCAGCAGCGTCGCAGGTGACGCTGACGGCCAAGGACACCACGTCGGGCGTCGCCACGACGTCGTACACGCTGGACGGCGTCGCGGGCTCCGGCACGACCGTGAACATCGCAACCGACGGCGTTCACGCGGTCAAGTACTGGTCGACGGACAAGGCGGGCAACGTCGAGGGCCAGCACGCCCTGACAGTCAACGTCGACCGGACTTCACCTATCACGACAGCTGCACCAGCGGCACGGTCGGCAACAACGGCTGGTACACGGGTGCGGTGAAGGTCACGCTCTCGGCGAGTGACAACCTGTCGGGAGTCGCGGGAACCTATTACACCGTCGACGGCGGAGCCACGCAGTGCTACTCGTCGTGCAAGCCGTTCACCGTCGGCGGGGATGCGGCCCACGCGGTCAAGTACTGGTCGACGGACAAGGCGGGCAACACCGAGGGCCAGCACACTCTCACCTTCGGCATCGACGCGACGCCGCCGATCACCACGGTCGCGAGTACGACCGGCACTCCGGGCACCAACGGCTGGTACACGAGTGCCGTGAGCGTCACATTGGCTGCGAGCGACAACCTGTCCGGGGTCGCCTCGACGCTCTACACGCTCGACGGCGTGGCGGGTTCGGGAACAGACGATGAGCATCGCGACCAACAGCATCCACACGGTCAAGTACTGGTCGACCGACAAGGCGGGCAACACCGAGGGTCAGCACACCTTGACCGTCGACGTCGACCGGACCGCGCCGGCGAACGTCCAGATCACTTCTCCGGCCAACCTGGCCATCGCGAACGACACGACGCCCAGCCTCTCTTATACGGCGTCTGATCCGGTCGGCGGCAGTGGCCTGGTCACCACCGGCGCGGTCGTCCAGGTCGACGGCAGCCTCGTGAGCACGTCGTTCCAGTCGGGTGGCCCGCTGCCTCCGCTCCTCGACGGACAGCACACGGTGACCGTCACTGTGTCGGACATCGCCGGCAACAGCACGTCGACGACCTCCACGTTCACGGTCGACACAGTGGCCCCCCTCGTCTCGGTCGTCAGCCAGGCGGACACTGCCCAGCTGAGCAACGGCTCACCGACGCTCGACTACACCGTCGACGATTCCGCGGCGACCGTGGCTGTCACGCTGAATGGCCAGCAGGTGAATGTCGCCAACGGCCAGCGGCTCGCTCCGAAGACCAATCCGTTGGCGGACAGCGGATCGAATCCCCCGTATGCGGTCGTGGTCACCGCCACCGATCAAGCCGGCAACGTCGGCAGCGACACGGCGAGCTTCACCGTCGATGCCGCCGCCGGGCCGCCCGCCAGTTTCACCTACGCTCCCGGCAGCGACTACGGCGTCCACGAAGGCGACGCGGTCGGTCTGTACGCCGACGACACCGGCAACCCCGGCGGCAGCCAGGCCGACAGGACGTGGCAGTGGAGTGCTGGGGTCGGCGACAACGACCCCAGTCCCGCCTCCTACACTGGGCCGGTTGGGTTCGTCGTTCCCGGCAGCTCGGGGACGTGGACCGTCGAGCTCACGGTGACGGACACGGTGACGGGCAGGTGCAACTCCACGCAGCAGCAGATCTCGGTCCAGCCCCAGGCGCCCCGCGCGCAGGCTTTGAATGTCGACGTGCTCCAGAACGAGCCGGCCAATCTCGTGGCCAGGTTCGTCGATCCGGCTTGGCTCGACAGCCATTCGGCCACGTGGAGCGTCGGCAATGTGAGCTGGCCGGGCTCGGTGACCGAGGACAACGACACCGCCATGGACTCCGGCTACGTCACGGGTCACGCGCCTTCGTTCTCCGACACGGGCAGCCACGACGCGAGCCTGCAGGTCACGAACTCTGAGAACCAGAGCGTACAGTCGTCGTTCAAGATCAACGTCATTGCCAATGATCCCAGCCGTGACGAGCCCAACGACACCTTCGGTACTGCGACGCACCTCGATGGGGAGCAGGCGCACCTCTCGTGGATCCAGTCGACCGGCGACGTCGACATCTACGAGGTGCTCACGCCCGACGGCAAGTCGCTGCCCTATGGGACACAGGTCCTTGCGACCTTGCGAAACCTTCCCGGCCGACTACGACCTCGCGGTGATCCAGGACCTCGGCTCCGACGTCGCGGCGGACTCCCAGGTCCACACGCAGGACGCGGCCTTTGAGAACACCACGTTCGCAAGCTCTCCCCACACGGCCCTGCCCCATACGGCCCTGCCCCACACGGCCCTGCCCCACACGGCCCTGCCCCACACGGCCCTGCCCCATACGGCCCTGCCCCACACGGCCCTGCCCCACACCGCCCTGCCGCACACCGCCCTGCCCTATGAGCCGAGCTACTACCTCGACAACTCGGAGGCAGCATCACTCTCTTCGACGCGCCACACACGGCGCTGCCACACGCGGCACTGCCCATCGACCGCTCGCCGCTCGACTACTGCGCTTTCGTGCACGGCACGCCCGACGCCCTCAACAACCTCGCCGGCTACCCGCTGTCCGACATGATTTGCACCAATCTCACCGACGACCAGACGGCCGGAAGCGACGTGCCCTTCGAGGAGCTCGGCCTCAACAACCAGGACATCGCCGGCAAGCGGGTCGCCGGTTTCTCGGCCGGCCTCGGGCACGTCTCCCGAGGCCGTGCTAGCCACGACCGACTTCGTCGGCGGTCACACTTACATCGCGGTCTGGGGCGCGAACGGCGCCCACTCCGACCAGCCCTACAGCGTCCAGGTCGAGACCTCGCAGCCGTCGGATGTCCTGTCCGTCGCAAACCAGGACCTGAGCCCGAGAGCCGGTCGTGTCGACCCCGGCTCCCGTGTCGACCCCGGTCCCGGCCCCAGCCGATCAGGGACCCCAGACACTGTTCGTCACGCAGGCGCAGCGCATCGACGCGATCTACGGGACGGCGACGGACAAGGAGCCCTTCGAGAACGACGTGCTGCCGACCTTGGAGTCGGTCTGCGCCTTGCCGTCAGTCGAGGGCGAGGTCGTCTCCGTACCTTCCGGATACTACGATAGTTGGGACCAGCAGCCCTGGAACGTCGAGCTGGCCAACGGCGTGACCGAGCAGATCCGGAGCCTCATCCTCGGCTACCTGCAGAGCCAGCCCTCGATCAAGTATGTCGTGCTGGTCGGCGACGACGAGGTTATCCCGCAGCGGCGCGTGCCGGACGGCACTGTGCTCAGCAACGAGCGTGCGTACGCGGACTTCTCGGCGCTGACCTCGGACAGTCCGCTCCTGGCCAGCATGTACGACTCCCAGATGCTGACAGACGACTTCTACGTCGACAGACGCCGATCCGTACAACAGCCGCTGGCTCTACGTTCCTGAGCTCGCGGTCTCGCGTCTCGTCGAGACGCCCGACGAGATTGCCGGCACTATCGGAAATTCCTGACGAGACGGCTCGCTGGGCGGGAAGCCCGGTACCGGTCAGACGCAGTTGGTTCCTGCGGTCGTGACCGGTCAGGACTTCATGCTGCCGGGCCAAAGCAGGTGCAGCACGCTCTCCGTCCCGGCCTGACGCCGACCTCGAGGCGCCCACCAGCGGCAGCAACGAAGGCGCCCGGATTCCTGGACGGCGGCCGGCCTGCGCGGAGATCTGCCCGACGCACAGGATGACATCGGCGCCTCAACACGCACTGCACGCACTACGGCGTCGTCTCGGCCGTGGGCTCTCGCCAGGCGGGCGACCGGCAAGTGTGGAGCTCGGAGTTCGTGTGGAGCACGACATCGAGAAGGCTGCCGCAGTTCACGGGCAAGCTCGTCTTCTCGATGGGCTGTCACGCCGGACTCAGCGTGCCCGACGACCAGGTCGACGTCGCGTCACGCCTCACGTCGACCATCGACCCGCGCCTCGACATCGCCCAGGCCATGGCCGCCAGAAGGGCGTCCTCGTCGGCAACACCGGCTACGGCTACGGCGACATGGAGAGCCATCGCCGGCACCGTCGAGGCTGTGGCCGGCTTCGCCAACCAGGCGACGACCTACGAGGTTCAACGGGCGACACGGCCAGCCGTCGGCGTCGCCTTCGCCGCCGCCAAGCGGCAGTACTTCGGCTCGCTGCTCGGCGTCACACCCTACGAGGAGAAGACCAGCGTCGAGTTCACCATGTACGGCATGCCGCAGTACCGTTTCGCCTGCGACGCGCATGCCGTCCGACACCGGCGACGCGGAGGGCCGTCATACAGATGACCCGGCAAGCGGCCGGACTGGTGCGCGCGGGCACCCCAGGCCGCCACCTCCGACCCGCCGTTCGCCACGTTCCCGTCTGCGGTGACAGACGTGCAACGCCCACACGACCTACTCCGAACAGGCGACGTCATCGAGGGCTGACGACGCACCGAGTGCACGGCACGCTACTTCACCGGCCGACGGCGACTCCCAGCCGACGGCCGACCGGCCGCATCCAACCGCGCATCGTGCTCGACCTGGGCCCGGCGCGGCCAACCCTGTCTGGCGGCGATCGTCACCGGCGGCACCTACGAGATCTCACCGACTTCGACCCTGTGATCTCGCAGTGGACCGACCGACGACGGAGATCGACCAGGCCGAGTACTCAGGTGGCCACCGACGGCTGGTGGCCGGCTTCGACACCGGCAGCGGTCACGACGATCACACGGCCGACCAGGCCGCGAGCCGGCCAGAAGCTCGTCGTACTCCCGGGCAGTTCCGGGCGCACGCACCCGGCGCCCGTGGGATACGGGCACCGAGCGCATCTGGACCAGCCTGAACGTCAAGCTCGTCAGGGGAAGGTGACGAGGGCACAACCGACAACCTCGGGCCCACGGTGAGCAGAGGTCGCCTCTCGGACAAGCCCGACGACGACCGTGACGGCCGCGGTCGACGCCAGCGATCGACAGCGGCATCCCGCGATCGAGTCACGCAAGATCGGCGGCACCACACGCAGGACTGCGCCTGGTCGGTTCCCGAACCCGACGGCCGCATCCGGCGACACCTACGACTGGTCGGTTTCCCGATCCCTAACGTGACGCCCGGAGTCTCGCTGCGATGGTCGAGCGTGATCGACGGCGTCGGCAATGTCACGACGATGACCGAGGAAGGGCCTCCTGTGCAGGCTGCCACCGACTGGCACCATGACCATCAACGGTGGAAACCCAACCACCTACAGCACCGTCGTGCCCCTGGACTCTTCCTAGCGTCAGCAACGCGATCGAGATATCGGGTGCGCCTCGACCGGCGGTGTCAATTGGCCAGCTGGCGGCCTTCGGGCCGACACCTGGTCGACGCTGCCCAACCTGCCCGGCGACCAAGAGCGTCTACGCGCAGTACCGGAACGAGAGTCCGACGGTGTTGACCAGACGTCGGGATCGATCGACCTCGAGGACCGCGCCGATCGCGGCCGGCTCCTATCAGCAGCTAGCGACCTGAACCGACGGCAGCCTCTCGGCCTGGGGACTCGGCGGCTACGGCCGAGCTCGGCGACGGCACGTCCCCCGGCAGCACAGTCCCGAGCTCATCGGCCAGGGCTAGTCGGCGGGTCGCCGCGGGGCGGCAACCACAGCCTGGCCATCAAGCCGGACGGCAGCCTGTGGGCCTGGGGGTACAACAACTCCGGCGAGCTCGGCGACGGGACGACCACCAATCAGCCCAATCCCGAGCTAGATCGGCAAGGGCTGGGTCGCGGTCATCGCCGGGGGGAACTCAGCCTCGCCCTCAAGAGCGACGGCAGCCTCTACGCTTGGGGCGGACCAACGGCTACGGCCAGCTGGGCGACGGTACGACCCGGGCCAGCCAGACCCGACGCTGATCGGCACGGGCTACGCGGCGATCCCCGCCGGTGGCCCCACAGCCTGGCGCTGAAGGCCGACGGCAGCCTCTGGGCCTGGGGGTACAACGGCTACGGCCAGCTGGGCGACGCACGACCATCGACCGCACAGCCCCGAGCAGATCTGGCACGAGCTACGCGGCGTCGCCGCGGGCAACTAACACACCCTAGCGCTCAAGGGCGACGGCACCGTCTGGGCCTGGGGATTCAACGGCTACGGCCAGGTCGGCGACGGCACCACCACCGAGCCCACAGCCCCGAGCAGATCGGACGGGCTACGTTGCGGTCGCAGCCGGCGTAGACCACAGCCTGGCCCTGAAGGCCGACGGCAGCCTCTACGCCTGGGGCAGGAACGTCGACGGCGAGCTGGGTGACACCACGACCAGCGAGCACGACAGCCCCGAGGCTGATCGGCGCGGGCTACGTTGCGGTCGCCGCTGGCTACAACTACAGCCTGGCCCTGAGGGCCGACGGCAGCCTCTACGCCTGCGGCTACAACGGCGACGGCGGGCTGGGCGACGGTACGACCAGCGACAGCCATACGCCCGAGCGGGTTCTCGAGCTGAGCGACACGACGCCGCCCTCGGGCACTATCGCCCTCAATGGCGGTGGCGCCACAGCCTACACGCCGGTCGTGACGCTCGACAGCTCGGGAGTGACTGGCGCCACGGCGATGCGAACGAGCACGGACGGCTCAAACTGGACCGGCTGGACGCCGTATGCCGCACAGAGCCTGGTCTCGCTTCCCCGGCCCGCCCGGCACCAAGACCGTCCACGTGCAGTATCACGACTGGGGCTACAACGTCCTCGACAAGACCAGCTCGGTGACGCTCAGTACGGCCTCGGTCTCCGCGGGACTGCAAACAACGATGGTCATGAAAGACGACGGCAGCATCTGGGGCTGGGGCTACTTCAACACCTGGGGGTGGCTGGGGACAGGCAACACCTCCTCCACCGACACCCGCGGAGATCTCGGGCACTTGGACAAGCGTGTCCAGCCGCGTCGTGCACACTCTCGCTTTGAAGAGCGACGGCACGCTGTGGGCTTGGGGCTCGAACGCCAATGGCCAGCTTGGCCTCGGCACACATCCCTGGATTCAGGACGACCCCCAGCCAGGTCACCGGCTGTACAGGCGGCGACGACAACTGGACGACGGTAGCCGCTGGACAGGCCCACTCGCTCGCGCTCAAGAGCGACGGCACGCTGTGGGCATGGGGCAGCCAGGCCTACGGACAGCTCGCGACGGCACGGTCGCGAACACGGAACAGTCGACGCCGGAGCAGATCACCGGATGCAGTGGCGGCGACAGCAACTGGGACACGCTATCCACGCTAAATCACACGCTGGCCATCAAGACCGACGGCACGCTTTGGACCTGGGGCCACAACGACCATGGGCAGGTGGGCAATGGGTCGACCACCGACACCGGTACGCCGGTCCAGATAGGTACCGCGCGTGATTGGG
>CAVWSA010000036.1:0-20261 GCA_963757545.1 uncultured Actinomycetes bacterium
GGGCCGCTGGCCGGCCGGGGCCGCCGCGGCTGCTGCCAGCCGGCCAGTACCACCAGCGTGCCCAGGCTGACCACGGCGGCCGTCGCGGGCCAGGAGAACCGGCTGAACGAGCCGACGATGACCGCGTAGCTAACCCCGGCGGCGACGATAGCCACCGCGGCCAGCAGCCGGATGCCGCGGCGCGGGACCGGCACCGCGCCCGTGCCCGGCGGGTCGCCATCGGCGGGCGCGGGCGGGATCCGGCGGCTCCGGGTCCGGGCATCCCAGGCCAGCCCGGCCGCCACCAGCAGCATCAGCAGGCCGTCCAGCGGCTTGCCGGAGATGGACGAGAAGAACGCGATCAGCAGCAGAACGAGGATGACCGGGTCGCGGACGGCCACTGGCGCGCGCCGCCCCGGCTGCGCAGCGGCCTCACCTCGGGCGGCACGGGTCACACAACCACGCTAGCCGCCCGCAAGACATGGCGGAAGCCCAGCTAAATAAGGCATTCCGGGCGGTGGCCGGGCTGGCGGGCCCCGGGGGTCGAAGTGATCGGCCCGGGACCCGTTTGGAGGCTACCTCGGCCGGCCGCCCACCGGAAGAGCTGGCCGCGACGGCCAGCCGTCCGGTCCCGTTCGGCCGCCCCCTCCCCCCTCAGGCCGAACGGGACCGGACGGCCCCCGCGTACCCGGGGCAGGCATGCCGGACGCCAGCCCCCCTCACCAGAGACGGTCCGGCACGCGCTGCAGCAGGTCTGGGGAACCACCAGTCTCACCCGCCGGCGCCAGCCCGTGCCGCCAGCTCGGCAACTCTCGGGCAAAGTCGGACAGCTGGACGGCCGCACCCTGGCCGCCGGGGTGACCGACGGCACGGTGTGGCTCTGGCAGCTGGCCGGCCCGGCCCCGGCTGCTGGCCGCGCTGACCGGGCCGGCTGAGCAGGTGTACTCGGTAGCTTTCTCCCCCGGCGGCGGCACCCTGGCCGCGGGCAGCGCCGACGGCACGGTCCGGCTCTGGGACACCACGGCCCGGGCCGTGGCCAGCGCCGTGTGCGGTACCGCCGGACAGCCGCTCACCCGGACCGAATGGGCCGCCTACCTGCCCGGCCGGGCCTACCGGCCGCCCTGCCCAGCCCGCTGATCACCACCCGGGACCGCGCGGCGGAGCAGCTGGCGGGCGCGCAGCGCGACTTCCAGGTCGAACCGCGCGGCGGGGTTGGCCAGCGCGGCGCCGAACAGCTCCTGGATCTGGCGCAGCCGGTAGCGGACCGTCTGCGGGTGCACATGCAGCTGGCTGGCGGCCAGCCGGGCGTTGCCCGCGTTCTGCAGCCAGGCCAGCAGGGTCTCCGCGATGATGTCCTGCTGGCTGGGCCGCAGCCGACTGAGCGGGCTGAGCCAGACGGAGCCGAGCACCCGGGCCAGCTCCTCGTCGGACAGCAGCACCAGCGAGGTCAGATGCTCCTCGCAGTGGATCAGGCCGCGGCCGGCCCGGATCGCGCCGCGGCGGCCCAGGGCCAGCACCTGCCGGGCCCAGCGCAGCGAGCAGCCGGCCCTGCTGAGCGGCACCACCGGGCCGAGCGCCCCGGTCCAGCCGCGCAGGCCGCGCTCAATCATGTCCGTCCGGCCCGGGCCGTCCGGATCCGGCACCAGCAGGCAGGGGTCCTGCCGGGTCATGTTGACCAGCACGTCCGGGGGCAGCGCGGGCAGCGGCCCGAAGTGATCCTGGCTGCGGTCCTCCAGGGCGACCACGGCCACCCGGCGGGGCACCGGCCAGCCCGCCGCGCGGGCCAGGTCGGTGATGGCGTCCCGGGACACCGGCGGGTCGGTCACGATCAGCTCGAGCAGCCGCCGCCGCCTGCGCTCCAGCTCGCCCGCCACCTGGGCGCTGGCCCGGGCGAATCCCTCGGCGCAGGCGGCCGCCAGCTCGTCGATGTACAGGAACAGCGCCTCGCCCACCGGGCCGATGACATCGACGCTCAGGCTGCCCCGGACCGCCTGCTCACACAGCGTGCGCCAGGTGACCCGGGCGCCCAGGCGCAGCGCGGCCTGCAGCGGCTCCAGGCTGCGGCCCTCGGCCGCCTCGATCCGGCCGATGCCGGTGAACAGCTCGGCGGTGGTATCACGGGACGTGGCCGGGTCGGCGATGCGCTGGACGAACTGGTGCACCGCCTCGTGCACGGCCTGGCGCACGACGGCGGTGTAGTGGTCGTCGTGCGGCCGGGCGTACTCCGGCACCTCGCGCTGGATGGCGCCGATCACTTCCTCGGTCGCCCGGTCCAGTTCGGGCCGCAGCACCTCGGCCACTTCGCGCGGCACCGGCGGCCAGACGCCATCGCCGTTCGCCGTGGCCTCAGTCACTGGCCGCATGCCGCCTCACCCACCCTGGTCCCGGTGACGCCAGCACGGGGGGACCGCAGCGTCGCCCGCTGCCCAGAACCTACACGAGACCGCCCGGCCGGTCATTACCCGTGAGTAGATTCGTTGTCCGCGCCGGACAAAACAGGTGCCGAGCAGGCTGAACCGGGTGAGCAGACCGCGCGGCCGGGCCGATGTCTAATTTGACCACCGGAGCTTCGGGGGTACCGGATTCCAGGCCCGCCGAGCATGGGAGGCAAGGGTGCCTTTCCGCACGCTTACCCGACGAATCGCTTTGTCCAGCGCGGCCGTACTCACCGCGGCAGTGCTTACCGCCGCAGGACCCGCGGCCAGCGCCTCCGCGGCCACATTACCGGTCAACTATGACTTCCTGGCCGGTGCGCTGCTGACGTTCAATTCCCCGACCACGCCGCCGCCCGGGGCCAACAATTTCTCCTGCCGGCCCAGCGCGGCGCACCCATACCCGGTGATCCTGGTGCACGGGACGCTGGCCAACATGAATGACAACTGGCAGGCGGCCTCGCCCATCCTGGCCAACCACGGGTACTGCGTTTTCGCCTTCAACTACGGCGGCAGTTCGGCCACGTCCGACCTGCAGGGCACCGGCGACATCGCGGCGTCCGCGGCCCAGCTGGCCACGTTCGTCAACACCGTGCTGGCCGCTACCGGGGCGGCGAAAGTGGATCTGGTCGGCCATTCCCAGGGCGGGATGATGCCGCGTTATTACCTCAATTTCCTGGGTGGCGCGGCCAAGGTGGCCACGTTCGTCGCGCTGGCCCCATCCAACTACGGCACCACCCTGGACGGGCTCACCGTGCTCGGCGCCGACCTGGGCTTCATCTCCGGGGTGAACACCCTGCTGTCCACCACCTGCACGGCCTGCGTGCAGCAGGAGGAGGGCTCCGCGTTCCTGGCCAAGCTGAACGTGACGCCCACCGTGGCCGGGGTGAACTACACGGTCATCGAGACCAAGGGCGATGAGGTGGTCACCCCGTACCGCAACGCGTTCCTGCCGGCCGGCCCGAACGTCAGCAACATCACGCTGCAGAACCAGTGCCCGCTGGATGCCAGCGATCACCTGGAAATCGCCAGCGACCCGGTGGCCATGGCCGACATGCTGAACGCGCTCGACCCGGCGCAGCCGGTCAAGGTGCCGTGCCTGGCCGTGCTGCCGCTGACCGGACCGGTCGGCCCGGTCCCGGCGTTCTGAACCGTCCCGCCGGCTGGGGTGAGGCCCCCTCCGCCTCGCCCCAGCCGTGCGGCGTGAGCCTGGACCGCCAGACCGTCCCACGTTGCCACCAGCCCGGCCGCCTAGCCAGGGGAAACTTCGCCACTTTCAGCGCCACCGGCGGCGCGGCCGGGGGGCCGCCCAGCGCGCGGCGAACAGCCCGTCAATAGCCTCGTCGGTGAAGAAGTGGCTGTGCGTCTGGGCGAACCGGGCCAGCCTGAGCAGGTTCGCGGGCCGGCCCGGCGTGCCGCCGGCTGACCCCGGCGGTGCCTCCCCATTCGGGAACTCGGCCTCGATCCGGTCCACCACCGCGGGTTTGCTCGCGGTGAACCGGTCCACGGTGCGCTCGTCCACGTGCGACGCCCGGGCCACCTCACCCCGCTTGTCGAAGCGGACCAGCGCCCGCCACAGCATCAGGTCGGTCTTGCTCCGGATCAGCTCGTCCAGGCAGCCCGCGCCGCGGATGAGCCGCGCCGCCGGCCGACCTGGCCGGCCAGCGTCCCATCGGCAATGGCGTCGATCAGCGTGCGCATCTCGGCCAGGCTGGACGCCTTCGACATCACCGCCACCGGGGTGAAGAACGCGAACGAGGCGAGCAGGAAGAGCAGCCGGTTGCGCTCCTCGTCGGTGCTCCCGATGACGATGGCCGTGTCCGGCGACAACTCGGCCAGGATGCGCATGGCGGTCAGCCCGGTCGGGCAGCCGGGGCCGAAGTTGATATCGACCAGGGCCAGCTCGAACCGGGTGCCCTGGGCCAGCACTTCGGGCAGGTCACGCGGGTCACGCACCCCGGTCAGCGTGTGCCGGGTGCCGTGCAGCACCTGGGCGAGGGCCAGCTCGACCAGGACGAAGTCGTCGATCACCAGGATCTGCACCGGGCCGCACCCTTCCTCCCCTCACCACGGGCCTCACCACGGGCCTCACCACGGGCCTCACCAGCGGGCCGACCGCCACCGGGCCAGCACCCGGGTGCCGCCGCCGGGCAGCGCCTCGGCCCGCACCGCGCCGTTGAACCGGTGCAGGTGCTCATCCAGGATGCTCAGGCTGGTCCGGCCGTCCGCGGCCAGTGCGGGCATCCCCGGCCCGTCGTCGTCCACCGACACCACCAGCCACGGCTTGTCCGGGCCGGCCGCGCCCACCGTGGCCGGCTGCTCGGTGATCGACACCTCGATCCGCTGCGCGCCCGCCTTCCACGCGTTGGTGACCAGGTCGGGCAGCACCCGCCGGGCCAGCCCGTAGTCGGTCTTGCGCATCCGCAGCTCGCGGCGGCCGGTGTGCAGCACCAGGCCGACCCGCCGGTCCCCCGGCACGACCTGCAGCACGCAGTCCCAGAGCAGCCCCACGGTCTCCGGCTGCGGGCCGCCGCTGAGCATCAGCTGCCGGGCTTCCTCGGCCAGGATCAGCATGCTGGCCGCCAGGGACCGCGTCTCCGCACCCGCGCCGGGGTCGGCGTCGAGCTGCCGGAGCAGCGCGTGCGCGCCGTTCTTGACCAGGCTGTGCACGGTGATGGAATCGCCGCGCCGGACCTCGTCCATGGCCATCTCGGCGGCGTCGCGGCCGGCCCGCAGCGCCACCTCGAAGGCCAGCGTGAACGGCAGCAGCAGGGTGATCGAGCCGGCCAGCAGCAGCGGGACGGCCGGCCCGGCGGGCAGCCATTGCGCGCCGGCCGGGGCCGGGGCCAGCATCAGCGCCAGGATGATGGCGGTCACCGCGGCCGGGATCCACGGCCGCAGCCGGACCAGCCCGCGGCTGGCCGGCCGGTCCGGGTTGTACCAGCTCGCGTCCGTCATCACCTGCGCGTAGGCGTTCCACACGTGCGCGGTGACCAGGACCAGGCCGAGCACGTATATGGCGGCCGGCAGCGGCGCCACCGCCCCCGGCCCGGTGTAGAGCAGCAGGGCGGCCACGATGCCCAGGCTCTCCAGCACGCCGGCCAGGTCGGCGGTGGCCCGGCCGTGTGCCCCGCGCAGGTGCCCGGCGGTTCCGCGCAGCCCGGCCACCGGGCCCGCGGCCAGCCGGTCCAGCAGCCCCGGCTTGGTCTGCACCCAGGCCATGCTGACCCCGGCCGACACCATCAGCAACTGCGCGGCGGCGCGGGGCAGCGCCGCGACCGGGAACCAGCTGAGCAGCAGCCACAGCCCGGCCACGCAGGCTCCCCGGAACGCGGCCCCGATCCGCCACAGCGGCGTGGCGTACCGGACCGCGATGTCGTAGCAGAGCCGGGTGCGCAGCGACGAATCAGTTAGCACGACGGTCCCCATTCACCTGGTGCGCTGCTCATGATGCCGCAATGGGCGGCCCGCTGGCGTAACGGCTACATATGTCGGATACGGCGGCCACCTACGCGGTCGATCAGGCCGGTCGCGGGCTGGCTCAGCTCGAACGTGCGGAGCGCCCGCCAACCGCAGCGGAGCTGAGGCGCCGGGCAGCCTTGCTCGTCCTGCGCGGCGGTCGGGTATCGACCGTGTGCCTTTATCTGATTGCCGATAATGCAGTGCAGGACGGTCAGAACAATTCCCCTGTGCTAACAATTCCTGCTAGCGCGGGTGTCGATACAGGCGCCGGGACCGCTCACCCACGATCATCGTCTCGAAAGACTTCCTGAAAAGGAATGGCAGAACCCTTGGAAATCTTCTGGCAGAGAAACCGCAATGGATACGAAAGGAACGTTAATGGACGAATCTGATGCAGGCGGGAGCGGGATCACCCGCGCCGAACTGCTGAAGGCCGCTGCTGTCGCCGCGCCAGGACTCCTCCTCGGCCGGACCACGGCCGCCGCGGCCGCGGCGAAACCGGCCCCCTCGCGGCGCCTCGGGCGAACTCGCGGTCTCGGGGGCATGAACGTGCTCCTCTTCCTGACTGATCAGCAGCGCGCCATCCAGCATTTCCCGCGCGGCTGGGGCAGGCGCAACATGCCGGGCCTGACCCGCCTGCAGGAGCACGGCATGCTGTTCGAGCACGCCTTCACGAACGCGTGCATGTGCTCACCCGCCCGCTCGACGCTGATGTCCGGGTACTTCCCGGCCCAGCACGGCGTGAAGTACACGCTGGAGACAGACATGCCCGCGCCGCAGTACCCGCAGGTCGAGCTGTCTACCAGCTTCAAGAACCTGGCCAGCGTCTCCCGGGCAGCCGGCTACACGCCGGTCTACAAGGGGAAGTTCCACTGCAACAAGCCCGCGAACGGCTCGGACTGGGTGCCCGAGGACGTCAACAAGTACGGCTTCACCCGGTGGGACCCGCCGGACGCGGGCGCTGACCAGAGCATCCCCGAAGAGGGGGGAGGCATATACGACAATGACGGCCGGTTCATGAACTCGGAGGGCACACCGGAAGCGGGCACCGAGGGCGCGGTTCAGTACCTGCGCGACACGGCCGCGCAGAGCCAGCCGTTCTTCATGGTCGTGTCGCTGGTCAACCCGCACGACGTCCTGCTGTACCCCAAGACATACCAGAGCGGGGGCTATGACCCGGCCTGGCTGGAGGGCGAGATCGGCCTTCCGGCGACGGTGCACGAGGACCTGTCGACCAAGCCGACCGTCCAGGCGGAGTTCCTGCGGCTGTTCAATGCCAGCGGCCCCATCCCGACCCCGCAGATGAAGCTCAACTACCTGAACTTCTACGGCAACCTGATGAAGGCCTCAGACGGGTACCTGGTCAAGATCCTCGACACGCTCGAGGCGCGCGGCCTGCTGGACAACACGCTCGTAGTCGCGACGGCCGACCACGGGGAGATGGGCACGGCCCACGGCGGCCTGCGCCAGAAGAACTTCAACTTCTACGAGGAAACGACCCGCGTTCCGCTGGTCTACTCAAATCCCCGCCTTTTCCCCGGCCCGAGAAGAACAGCTGCATCGTCTCGCACGTCAACTTCCTGCCCACCCTCGCTGGTCTCCTCGACACGCCGTCGCACGCCCGGGCCAACTGGCAGGGGGTCGATTACTCCGACCAGATCCTGCGCCGTTCAGCCAGGCCACCCCAGACCTACACCGTCTTTACCTACGACGACTGGCAGTCCGGGCAGGCCAGCGGCCCCTACCCGAAGCCACCGAACCACATCGTCAGCATCCGCGAGCACCGTTACAAGATCGCCCGGTATTACGACGCCAACGGGAAGGTGCCGCCCCAATGGGAGATGTATGACCTCAAGAGCGACCCGCTCGAGCAAACCAACCTGGCCTACAGGCAGCACCGGCGTACCGCCGAGCAAGAGCGGGAGTACCGGCGGCTGAAGCGCAAGCTGGCCCGCGTGGAGCGGACGCGGCTGCAGCCGCTCAGCTGATTCCGGCGGCCGTAGCGGTCAGCCCGGATCCTGGCCGCGGGCGGCCGGGCCGCCTGCCGGCCCGGCCTGGGCCCCGGCCCCGGGCGGCGGCTGGCCGCGGACCAGGCGGCCCACGGTGGCCCGCAACTGCACGAACGCGGCCAGCTCCCGGGTGCTGATCTGATCGCGCGGGGCCGGCAGGGCGACCGGCAGGTCGGCCCGGATCCGGCCCGGGCTGGGGGTGAGCACCAGCACCCGGTCAGCCACGTACACGCTCTCGTCGATGTCGTGGGTGACCAGCAGAATCGTCATGTCCCGCTGCCGGCGCACGGCCAGCACCAGGTCCTCCAGGTCCTCCCGGGTCTGCGCGTCGACCGAGCCGAACGGCTCGTCCATGAGCAGCAGCCGCGGGTCGCAGGCCAGCGCCCGGGCGATGGCCACCCGCTGCTGCATCCCGCCGGACAGCTGCCACGGGTAGCGGTCCGCGGTGTCCGGCAGCCCGACCGTGGCCAGCGCCGCGCTGGCCGCGGCCCGCCGCACGCGGCGGCTGCGCTCGGTGCGGCGCAGCGGCAGCGCGACGTTGTCCCGGACGCTGAGCCAGGGCAGCAGGGACCGGCTGTAGTCCTGGAACACCACGGCCAGCCCGTCCGGCACCCGGTCCACCCGGGCGCCGTCCAGCCGCACGAGGCCGGCCGCCGGGGTGAGCAGGCCCGCCGCGCAGCGCAGCAGGGTGGACTTGCCGCAGCCGGACGGGCCGACGATGCTGACCAGCTCGCCGTCGGCCACCCGGAGGGAGACCTGGTCCAGGGCCCGGTGCGCGCGGTCCGGCGGCCCGTAGGAGTGGGTCAGGTCGGTGATCTCGAGCATGTCTGGTCAGTTCCCGGGCTGCCGCTGGCCGCGGTGCCAGGCCAGCACCCGGTGCTGCACCGCCAGTTCCAGCGCGTTGAGCAGGTTGCCGAGGATGGCGATGAGCACCAGGGTGGCCCACAGCCAGGTCATGTTGAACGAGCTCTCCGCGTTGTTCATCTCGTAGCCGAGGCCGCTGCTGCTGCCGGCCAGTTCGGCGAACACCATCAGGATCAGGGCCAGCGCGATGCTCAGCCGCAGCCCGGCGAAGAACTTCGGCAGCGCGGCCGGGATGATCAGCGTGGTCAGCCGCTGCCAGCCGGGCAGCCGGAACGCCCGCGCCGTCTCCACCTGGACCGGGTCGAGGTGCCGCGCGCCGTCCGCGGTGTTCAGCAGGATCGGCCACACGGTGCCGAACGCGATCATGGCCACCTCCATCTGGGTGCCGATCCGCAGCAGCGCGATGAACACCGGCACCAGGGTCACCGCGGGCAGCGCCCGGCCGAACTGGAGCAGCGGGTCCAGGTAGCCGGCCACGGCCGCGGACCGGCCCAGCGCGATGCCCAGCGCACCGCCGGTCACGATGGCGATGGCCAGCCCGGCCAGGATCCGGCCCAGGCTGGGCAGGATGTTGCCGGTCGCGTCCGGGGTGAGGAACAGGTGCGTGGCCGGCCCGGAGAACCAGAGCTGGTGCATCTTGGCCAGGATGGCCGACGGCGGCGGGAAGAACGGGCTCGCCTGCAGCCGGGCCCAGAACTCCCAGACGGCCACCGCGGCCACCAGCACGGCGCACCGGTACCACCACCGCGACACCCGCATCAGGCCGCTGCCGCGTGGTATTGCGCCGCCCACGGCAGCAGCCGGTGCTGCGCCCCGAGCAGCACGCCGTTGAGCAGCAGGCCGAGCAGCCCGGTCCAGATGGCGGCGGCCAGCACCAGCGCCGTGTTGCCGGCCCCGGTGTTCGCCTCGGCGATGAACGCGCCGATCCCGTTGCCGCTGATCCGGCCGGTCAGGTACCCGGTGCTGATGCTGAGGATGAGCGCGATGGACGAGGCCAGCCGGATCCCGGTGGCGATGAACGGGGCCGCGCCGGGCAGCGCCAGGAACCTGATTTCCGCCAGCCGGCCGAACCCGAAGGCACGCAGCGTCTCCCGCGCCACCGGGTCGGTGTCGTCCAGCCCGTAGATCGTGTTGTACAGCACCGGCCAGATCGCCGCGTACACGATCAGCGTGACGTTCATCCGCAGCCCAGGACCGACCAGCAGGCCGATCAGCAGGATCAGCGCGACCGAGGGAATCGGCCGGAGGAACTCCACGATGGCCAGCGTGGCGCTGCGCACCCCGGGCAGGCTGCCCAGCAGCACACCGCCCGGCACGGCCAGCGCCACCGCGATGGCCATCCCGATCGCCCACGCGGCCAGGGTGGCGGCCACGTCGCCGAGGAACTGCGGGTTGGCGGCCAGCCCGGCGGCGCGGGCCAGCACTGTGGAGGCCAGCGGCAGCACCGACTGGCTGATCACGCCGGTCCGGCCGAGGACCTCCCCCAGCAGCAGGAATGCGGCGATACCGGCCAGCCCGCGGCCGGCCGAGGCGGCCCAGGCCCGCGGCCGCCTCAATGGAACAGCATCGGCTGCACGCTGAACGTGCTCTTCAGCACGCCGCCGCTGCGCATCAGGTCGGCGACGCGCTGCAGTTGCGCGGCGGACAGCGTGGCCGGGAAGTAGTTGAGCACCAGGTGCTGCGCCGCCTGCGCGGTGACCTTGGTGTAGGTCGGCAGGATCTGGCGCACCGCGGCCGGGTTGGCGTCGGCGTACGCCTGGGCGTTGGCCATCGCACGCTGGAAGGCCTGCGCGGTGTGCGGGTTCTGCTGCGTCCAGGCCGTGGTGGCGAAGTAGCCGGACAGCGGGAAGCTGGCCAGCGGGCCGGAGCACTGGGACAGCACCAGCTTGGCCCCGAGCGCCTGCTCCGCGCCGGACAGGAACGGCTCGACCACGCTGATCGCGCTGACCCGCCCGGCCTTGAGCGCGGCGGCCATGTCCGGGAACGGGATGACCACGTACTTCACCGAGGCTGGGCTGACCCCGTCCGCCTTGAGCATGGCGCTGGCGGTCAGCGTCTGGATGTTGCTGGTCAGGTTGACCGCGATCGTCTTGCCCGCCAGCTTGGCCGGCGAGGTGATGCCCGAACTGGGCATGGCCAGTACCCCGAAGCTGGCCGCTTTGCACTGCGTGCCGGCGACCAGGATCTTCAGGCTGAACGTGCCGCTGGCCTGGCCTTCCATATAGGACACGTAATTGCCGCCGCCGACGATGTCCACGCTGCCGTGCAGCAGGTCAGGAAGGGCCAGCGTGCTCTGCGTGATGATCTTCGGGTAACGGTCAGGCCCTGCTGCCGGAAATAGCCCTTCTTGATCGCCAGGAACAGCGGGGCGTCGTCCACGATCGGCAACGCGGCCACCGTGAGGTGCGTCTTTTCAGCCCGGAGCCGGACGGCCTGGCCGACCATCCTGAGCTGCCACAAGCCGCCGCGACCAGGGCCGTCGCTAAGCTGACGGCCAGGATCCAGATCCATTTCTGCCGCATTGATAACGCCTCCGGTGGGCCGACGGGCGAGCAAATAGAGACTCACCCTAACAAATGGCCGGCCGGACGGTCAGTTATCGGCGGGCTGATCAGCGCGGAGGTGGCTGGCGAACCAATCCCGGGCCAGCCCGGCCGCCTGTTCCAGCGTGCCGGGCTCGGTGAACAGGTGGGTCGCGCCCGGCACCACGGCGAGCTCGTTCTCGGCGCGCAGCCGGGCCTGGGCGGCCACGTTGAGCGCGAGCACCTGGTCGTCCAGCTCGCCCACGATGAGCAAGGTGGGCGCGCGGACTAGGCCGAGCTGGTCGGCGGCCAGATCTGGCCGGCCGCCGCGGGACACGATGGCCGCGATGTCGCTGCCCGGTTCGGCCGCCGCGCGCAGCGCGGCCGCCGCGCCGGTGCTGGCGCCGAAGTAGCCGACGCTGATCGTGCCCAGCCCGGGCTGGGCACGCAGCCAGCTGGTGGCGGCGGCCAGCCGGGTGGCCAGCAGGCCGATGTCGAACACGTTCAGCCGGTCCGCCGCCTCCTCCGGGGTGAGCAGGTCGAACAGCAGGGTGCCGAGCCGGGCCTCATGCAGCGTCCCGGCCACGAACAGGTTCCGCGGGCTGTTCCGGCCGCTGCCACTGCCGTGCGCGAACAGCACCAGGCCGTGCGGGTCCGGCGGGACGGTCAGCCGGCCGGGCAGGGTGACCGGCCCGGCGGCCACCCGTACCTCCTGCTCCGTGCCGCCGTCCGCGGCCGCCCGCAGCAGCCGGACCACCTCGTCGTCGCTGGTCTGCGAGAAGTCCTGGTACCACTGGCCGATGGCGTAGAACGGCTCCGGCGACTCCAGGCAGACCACCTGGTCAGCCACCTGGCTCAGGGCGGCGACGGTGCCGCGCGGCGCGACCGGGACGGCCAGGATCACCCGGGCCGCGCCGTGCGCCCGGGCCACCTGGCAGGCGGCCCGGGCGGTGGACCCGGTGGCGATGCCGTCGTCCACCACGATCGCGGTCCGCCCGGCCACCACGGCCCGCGGCCGGTCCAGCCGGTAGCGCTCGGCCCGGCGGCGCAGCTCGGCCCGCTCCCGCTGCTCCACCGCGGCGAACTCCTGCTCGCTGACCTGTTCGGCCTGCACCACCTCGGTGTTGATCAGCCGGATGCCATCTTCACCGATGGCCCCCATGGCCAGCTCAGGCTGGGCGGGCAGGCCTACCTTGCGCACCAGGATCACGTCCAGCGGGCAGCCCAGCGCGCGGGCGATCTCGTAGCCGACCGGAATGCCGCCCCGGGGCAGGCCGAGCACGATGGCGTCGGTGTCGCGCACCCCGGTCAGCGCACCGGCCAGCCGCCGCCCCGCATCGGCACGGTCGAGGAACGGCATGATCCTCCAACCCCTCCGGTTGCTCCCAGTCTGCTCGCCGACCAGCGATCACACCAGGTCCGAAGGTCCATGGAGAAGTCAGCTGAGCTGGGCACGGAGGAACTCCCGGGTGCGCACGGCGTCCTCGCCACGGCCGAACTCGGCGGCCACGAAGTCGGTCACCCCGGCCGCGGCCAGCACGCCGAACTGCCCCGCCACCGTGTCCTCGTCACCGACCAGGGCCACGTCGGCCGGGCCGGCCGCACCTTCCCGGTCCAGCATGGCGCGGTAGGACGGCAGCTGGCCGTAGATGGCGAACACCTTGTCGGCGGCGGCCCGCACCCCGTCCGGGTCGCTGGTCACGCAGACTGGCAGGATGCACACCACCCGCGGGCTGGGCCGGCCGGCCCCGGCCGCGGCGGTGATGCCGGGCACGATGTGGTCGCGGATGGTGGCCGGGCCGGTCATCCACAGCACGGTGCCGTCGGCCAGCTCGCCGGCCACCCGCAGCATGGCCGGGCCCAGCGCGGCCAGCAGCAGCGGCACCGGTCCCGGGACCTGGACACTGAGCCCGACGTGCGCGCTGAGCTGCTGCCCGGTGAAGGCGGCCGGCTCGCCGTGCAGCAGCGGGCGGAGGATGGACAGGTACTCCCGGGTGTGCTGGGCCGGCATGTCGAACCGGTAGCCGAACATGTCCTCGATGACGATCTTGTGCGACGGGCCGACGCCGAGCGTGAGCCGGCCGCCGGTCGCGGCCGCGGTGGTCAGCGCCTGCTGGGCCAGCGCCGCTGGGTGCCGCGGGTAGGTGGGTACCACCGCGGTGCCGACCTCGATCCCCGGCACGGTGGCGCCCGCCACGGCCAGCGCGGTCAGCGCGTCCAGCCCGAAGATGTTGTTCATCCAGGCGGACGCGAAGCCCTCGTCCGCGGCCCGCGCCAGTTCGCGGCGTACCGTGCCGAGGGCGTCCGGGCCCGTCGCGTCGGGTAGTGACACACCGATCCGCATGACCATCTCCTTCGATACGTCCGGGGCGGGCCCCCGGCGTCAGCTCGCTACTCTCCCAGTTCCGCGTGGGCCACCGCGACCTCGGCGGCCAGCGCCGCGTTGTCCTCGATGAGCTTCCGGTTGACCTCGGCACTGCGCCCGTCGCTGAGCTCGTGGACCAGAGTCAGCACCGCCGGGGTCACCGCCTGGCCGCGCACCCCCTGCCGCTGCACCCGGGCGACGGCCTCGGCCAGGATCGGCTCGATATCCAGTGACGGCTCCGGCGGCCGGGCCAGCAGCAGCCCGGTAGGAGCGTTGAGCAGCCAATGGGCCGCGGTGATGCGGGCCACCTCGGATACCGCGGTCACCACGGCGGAGACGGGCGGGCCACCCGCGGCGCTGTAGAACATGGGCAGCGTGCCGGTGCGCCAGCCGAGTACCGGCACACCCAGGCTCTCCAGCAGTTCCGAGGTGGCCGCGACGTCCAGGATCGACTTGACCCCGGACGACACGACCAGGGCCGGGGTGCGGGCGATCTGGGCCAGGTCGGCCGACACGTCGAGGGTGGCGGCGAACCCGCGGTGCACCCCGCCGGTGCCGCCGGTGGCCATGAACCGGATGCCGGCCTGGCGGCACACGGCCAGCGTGCCACCGACCGTGGTCGCGCCCAGCGCGCGCTGCACCACGCAGGGCGCCAGGTCGCGGGCGCCGACCTTGCGGGCGGCCTCGCCCGCCTCGGCGAACCGGGCCAGTTCGGCCGCGGTCAGCCCGGCCTTCAGCACCCCGTCCACGATGCCGACCGTGGCCGGCACCGCGCCGGCCGCGCGGACCCGTGCCTCACTGGCCAGCGCCACCTCGACGCCCTGCCCGCCCGGGAAGCCGTGCGAGACCAGAGTCGTCTCGAGCGCCACCACCGGCTGGCCGGCCGCCAGCGCGCCGGCCAGCTCGCCGGTGAGCTGCGGCCCCGCTGCGTTCGTCATGGCATCGCTCCCATCTTGGCCACCGCCCGGGCCGCCGCGTCCAGGCCCAGGCTGACCCCGCCGACCAGGTAGCCCGCGGCGAACGCGTCACCCGCCCCGGTCGGGTCCACCGCACGCACCGGACGCGCCCGGTGCAGCCGGCCGCCGGCCCGCACGCCATGCGCGCCCAGCTTCACCACCATGGCCGATCCGGGCAGCTGGCCGATCAGCGCCACCTCGTCCTCGGTGCCGAACACCACCTCCGGCCGCAGCCGGGCCAGCAGGCCGCGGAACCCCTCCGCCCCGTACTCGTGCAGCAGCGCGGTGGAGGACAGGTCCACGCTGAGCCGCGGGGCCAGCGCCGCCGCGGCCAGCGCGGCCCCGCTGACCGGCTCGCTGGCCAGGCTGTAGGCCGGCAGGTGCAGCAGGTCGCAGCCGGCCAGCCAGCCGGGGTCGAGGGTATCCGCGGACAGCCGCGGACCTACCCCGCGGTCGGTCAGCATGGACCGGCTGGTGCCGCGTTCGGACAGCGAGACCACCACGCCGGTCGGGCCGTCCAGCACCGGGCCGGTCAGCTCGATGCCGCGGCGCTCGAGTTCCTGGGTGACCAGGCTGGCCGCCAGGTCGCTGCCGCGGGCCGCGATCAGCCGGGCCTGGCCGCCGAGCGCGCTGACCCAGGCGGCCACGTTGGCCGCCTGGCCACCCACCCCGACCTGGGTGCGGGCGGGGGTGTCGGTGTCCACCGCGACTGGCCCGTCCAGCCGGACGATGACGTCGAGGTGCGCGTCGCCCAGGACGCAGATCAATGCCACCCAGTTCTCCCCCCGCTACGGGCAACCGATCATCTCACCCGCCGCGGCCGGGGCTACGCTGAGCCCGGGACCGGCCGGCCGCGGACCGGCCGGCCGGGGCACGGCAGCTACGGGAGGAACCATGCCTCTGTTCGGCAGCAGCAGCTCGAACGACGCGCAGACCTGGGAGCCGCAGGCCGCGGACAGCCGGCTGGCGCACACCGCGGGCGCCGAGCCGGGCGCGGTGTTCACCTCCGACCTGTCGGTATCCGAGTACGCGCTGCTCGGCGAAGCCGGCTTCGAGCCGCTCGGCTTCGTGGTCGGCTCGTCCATCTACCACGTCGGCCTGCAAGTCGGCCGCTGGTCACAGAACGCCGAGCTGGACACCCTGACCCAGGCCATGTACAACGCCCGTGAGCTGGCCATGGCCCGGATGCAGGCAGAAGCAGACCACCTCGGCGCGGACGGCGTGGTCGGCGTGACGCTGCGGATGCAGATGTATGCCTGGGGCCAGGAGGTGCTGGAGTTCGTGGCCACCGGCACCGCGGTCAAGGCCCTGGCCGGCGAGGGGGCACACCGAGCCCCGGACGGCCGGGCGTTCACCTCGGACCTGTCCGCTCAGGACTTCTTCCGGCTGCTCGCGGCGGGCGCCGTCCCGGTGGCGTTCGTGCTGGGCACCTGCGTGTACCACATCGCGCACCAGTCGGCCATGCAGTCCCTGCGCCAGGCCGGGCGCAACCAGGAGATGATCCAGTTCACCCAGGGTGTGTACGAGGCCCGCGAGCTGGCCCTGGTCCGGATGCAGGCCGAGGCGTCCCAGGCCCAGGCGTCCGGCATCGTCGGGGTGAACGTGGCCGTGTCGAACCACGTCTGGGGTGAGCACGCCACCGAGTTCCTGGCCACCGGTACCGCGATCCGCCGGCTCAGCGACGAGCACCGGCTGCCCGCGACCACACCGAAGCCCACGTTCACCCTGGGCCTGGACAACTGACCGTGGTCATGCGCTCGGTCTGCGTGTTCTGCGGGTCCAACCCGGGCCGCCGCCCAGAGTACCGGGCGGGCGCCGCCGCGCTCGGCCGTCACCTGGCGCAGCGCGGTATCCGCGTCGTCTACGGCGGTGCCCACGTGGGCACCATGGGCGCGCTGGCCGACGCGGTGCTGGCCGCCGGCGGCGAGATCACCGGCGTCATCCCGGCCCAGCTGGCCGAGGCCGAGGTGGCCCATCCCGGGCTGGCCGACCTGCGTGTGGTGGGCTCCATGCACGAGCGCAAGGCAGCCATGGCCGAGCTGTCCGATGGCTTCATCGCACTGCCCGGCGGAGTCGGCACCCTGGACGAGTTCGCCGAGGTGGTCACCTGGTCCCAGCTCGGGCTGCACGCCAAGCCGACCGGGCTGCTGAACCTGCTCGGCTACTACGACGGCCTGCTGGGTTTCCTGGACCACGCGGTGGCCGAGCGGTTCCTGCGGCCCGCGCACCGGGAGATGGTCCTGGCCGACGCCGACCCGGCCACCCTGCTGACCGCGATGGCCCGGTGGCGCCCGGAGGCCGGGGCGGCGGTCAAGTGGATGGACGCCGACGGCGCCGACCTGCACCCCGGCGCGGAGCGGCAGAATCCGGCAAACCGGTAACAAAAGAACGGGAATCGGCTGCACCGGGCATAACTGGCGGGCGAAGCTGGCTACTAGGGGTAGCCCCGGGAATGCACCGTCACCTCCCCTGGTTGCATACCCTGGCGGGTATCCCACCGTGGGACACCCGGTGAGACGAGGAGAGATTCGATGGCGACGGTCGAGCTTACGGGCGAGAACTTCGAGTCCGTAGTCGGCAGCGCGGACATGGTCCTGGTGGACTTCTGGGCCGCCTGGTGCGGGCCGTGCCGGATGTTCGGGCCGATCTTCGAGCGCGCGTCGGAGCGGTACCCGGACGCGGTGTTCGGCAAGGTGGACACGGACGCGGAGACCGACCTGGCGCAGGCGTTCAGCATCTCGTCCATCCCGACCCTGATGGTGATCCGGGACAACGTGGTGCTCTACGCGCAGCCCGGCGCGCTGCCCGAGCAGGCGCTGGAGGAGCTGATCAGCAAGGCCCGCGAGCTGGACATGGACGAGGTCCGGGCCAGCCTGGCCAAGGACCAGGCGGACGAGCACGAGCACGCCAGCCCCAGCACCGCTGACTGACCATTCCTGCCTAACCCGCCGCGCTTCGGCGGGTCAGGCGGGTCCGGCGGCGGCCCCGACCGCGGAGTCCCCGGGACGCGAGCTCAGCTAGCCGGCCTCCAGAGGGACGGCGGGCCAGTCGAGCATCCGGGCGCCGATGACGGCGACCCGCAACGCCAGTCCTTCAGCCGGGTCGGCCGGGTCGTGCCCGGTGAGTTCCCTGACCCGGGCCAGCCGGTAGGTCACCGCGCGCACCGACAGGTGCAGCCGCCGGGCCGCCTCGGCCGCCACGCCGCCGCTCGCGTAGTACTCCTGCAGGGTCTCCAGCAGCGGGGTGGCCCCGCCCCGGGCCCTGGCCAGCGGGGTGAGCAGCGCGCTGACCAGGTCGGTGATGGCCGGCCGGTCGCGCAGCAGCACCTGGTAGACGAGCAGGTCGGCGGCGTCCACCACCGGGTCGGGCATGCCCAGCCGCTGGGCCACGTCGAGCGCGTTGACCGCCTCGTCGTAGGACCGGCGGACGCCACCCGGCCCGGGATACGCCCGGCCGAACGCCACCCGCCACGGGCGTGGGTCATCGCCGGCCTGATCCGGCTGCCCGCGGGTGAGCGCGCGGACCAGGGCGACCGCCACCCGGCCCGCCTCTCCGCCGTCGGTCACCCCGGTGACGGCGACCAGCCGGCCGCCGCGGGTCACGGTCAGCGACGGTGACGGGGCGGCCGCGTCGGCCACCAGCCGGTCGATGTCCTTGCCCAGCGGCCGGGTCGCGGTGACCCCAGGTGCGTACCCGGCCAGCACCACCTGGTGCGGGCCGGCCAGCCGCAGCCCCAGCCGCTCGCCGCGGGTCAGCAGGTCGGCGGCGGCGCGGCCGGACAGCAGGTCGTCCACGAACTCCAGGCGTTCCGCCTCCTCGCGGCGCGCGATGGACAGGTGGGCCCGCTCGAAGCCCTCGGCGGCGGCCGCGACCGCGTCGTCGGCCGCGTGCAGCACGCCCAGCCCGGCGGCCCGCAGGTCGGCCAGACCGGGCAGTTCACGCCACAGCCGCCAGGTCGCGGACAGGTACAGGTTGACCAGGCCGCGCAGCGCCACCCCGCTCTCCGCGGCCTGCTCGCCCGACCGGCCATACCTGGCCAGTTCGGCGGCGGCCAGCCGGCGCCCGGTCCGGGCCGCGTCCAGCACGGCCGGCAGGTAGTCGCCGAGCAGATCCGGCGGCACCCCGCCCGCCTCCCGGCTGGCCGCCTTGGCAATTACCCCGAGATCCGGGGATCCTGCCTGGTCAGGCTGGTGCGGGCGGCTGTCACGCTGGCTCACCGGGCTGGCCTTCCGGTTGATCCTTGCCGGGAAACGGCAATCTTGAACCCTGATGTTAGCCGGATTAGGCGGCTGACCAGGGTCTCCCCGGCAATGGATAGTGGTGATGGTCGGCCAATACGGGGCCGGCCGCTGAGGAGAGCGCAGTGACCATGATCCGCCCGCCGGCCGATGCCCCTGTGCAGCCATCCCCCGATCCAGCCAGCCGAGGTAACCAGCGGCTGGCTGGGATCCAGGTCCGGGTGACCAGCGGCGGCTACCTGCTCGGCGTGCTGGCCGCCGGACTCGGCGCGCTCATCCTGCCTCTCGTGACACCGGGCAAGCCGGCGCTCAGTTACCTCGCGGCCACCGTGGGCGTGGTCCTCATCCTGCTGGCCAGCATGATCGCCCACGAACTCGGGCATGCGGTCGTCGTCCGCCGGTACCGGGGCAGCGCCGAGGCCACCGTGGGCTTCTTCGGCGGCGTCAGCCACGGCCGGGCTGAGCTGCCCAGCGCGCGGGCCCAGTGGCAGGTCGCCGTGGCCGGGCCGCTGGTCAGCCTGCTGCTGGCCGACTCAGCCTGGCCACCCTGGCCGCGCTGGGTGGCCCGGCGCGCACCAGCACGGTGCTGCCGGCCGCGGTGGCCGCCGCGGCGGCCTGGATCAATGGCCTGCTCGCGGTGGCCAACCTGATCCCGGCCGCCGGGCTGGACGGCGGACGGATCGTCCGAGCGCTCGCGTGGGCGCGCTCGGGCGATCCCACCCGCGCGATCCTCATCTCGGCCCGGTTCGGCCAGGTCACCGGCGCGATCCTGACCGCCGCCGGGATCACCGCGATCGTGCTGCACCAGCTGACCGGCGTCTGGGCCGTGCTGCTCGGCATCCTGATGATCACCGCGTCCCGGGCCGAGGCCGGGCAGGCGATGACCTCGGCCGCACTGGCCGGGCTGCGGGTCCGGGACATCCTGCCGGCCGGCCAGCCGGCCCCGACCGCCCGCGGCTGGCAGAGCGTGCAGTCCTTCCTGGAAGGCGACAGCGAACTGGGCCTGGCCCCGGCCGCTCCCGGGGTCACCGCGTTCGCGGTGCGCGACTTCGACGGGCGGCTCACCGGTCTGATCACCCGGAGCCAGCTGAGCGCGGTGCCGCGCGGCCGACGTCCGGTGACCCGGCTCTCCCAGGCCGCCACCCCGGTGGACCACCTGGTCTTCACCACGCTGGACGAGCCACTCACCGCGCTGCGCGCCCGGCTGAGCGTCCGCCCGTCGTCTCCGCCCGCCAGGTACACCGCCGGGCACGTCCTGATCCTCGGCCCGGACGGGGAACTGGCCGGGGTGCTGACCCCGGCCGACTTCACCCGGGCCGCCCGGTCCGGCGCCCGCCGCCCGGCACCCCCGGGGCCGGGAGGTGAGCTCGGCTGAACTCCGCCGCGGCCGCACCGATCCACACCTTGCCCGTCCCGATGTGGCTGTGGGGTGTA
>CAVWSA010000037.1:0-27634 GCA_963757545.1 uncultured Actinomycetes bacterium
CACCGGCGACACCCTCTGACCTGCCGGTCCGGCTAGCCCCAGCATCGCTGCCGCGGCCGCGCGCCGCATGCGTGGGCGCTCAGGCGGTTTCGGATTGCAGGATCTCCGCTACGGGGCGGCGGGCGGCGATGCGGGCGGGAATGGAGGTGAGCCCGGCCACCGCGATTACGGTCCCGAGCACCGCGGCGATCAGCCACCAGGCTGGCGGCTGGCTGGCGCTCCCTCCTTGGTTCGCGACCGCGAAGAAGCGCAAAACCTCCGGGGATGCCGAGAATGGCGCCCGCCGTCGCGGGGAGAACCTGCGCCGCCGACAGCCCGGCGGTGACCTGCTGGGGGGTGGCGCCGAGGGCGCGGGTCACTGCCGAGGTGTGCCTGGAGTCCTGGACCGTCGCCCGGGTGATGAAGATGGCGTTCACGGCGGCCAGGGCAACCAGCATGATCGTGACGATCAGCAGCACCTGGTCTCAGCCGTGGGGTCTGCGACACAAAGCCCACGTCGAACAAGTTCGGGTTGGCCGACCCCGAGGACTCAGCGAATTGGGATGACTGCCAAGGTGGCGTGTGCGAACAGCAGGGCGACGATCCCGCTGACGGTGACCGCGATGCTCAGCACGCTGAGCACGATGCGCCGGGGTCGGCGGGCCGCTACCCGCACGGCGAGCAACAGCGGCACAGGCAGGCGCGCCGAGCGCGCGATCAGCCAGCCCCGGCGTCGCGGCTGGCGAGCCGCATCAGCAAGGGCGCTGACCGTGCTGGTGCGGGCGGCGCGGACGGCCGGAAAGAACGTGGCCACGACCGCGACCGCCAATGCCACGGCCACCACCAGCCGACCGTGGCCAGCGGTGAGCGGCGGAGCACCAGCGGTTCCGAGCAGGCCGCGCCGGGACTGGTGAGCAGCGGCGCGGCCAGGCGCCCGGCGGCCAGGCCGGCCACCGCCGCCATCACGGCGACGGCGAGGTACTCGGCCAGGAGCACGCCGGCGACCAGGGTCGGCGTGCCGCCGACCGCCTTGAGCAGGCCGACCCGCCGGATCTGTTCCGCCATCCGGCCGCCGACCAGGATGGCCAGGCTGCCGAGGGCCAGCAGGGCCAGCAGCCAGCTCCCCACCAGCAGGATGCCTTGCTCGTCCTTCACCAGCAGGCCGTCTTGGCGGCTGATCTCCTGCCACGGGATGAGGAACGGGCTGCCCGTGTTGTTGGTGTAGCTGCCGCCTGCGGTGAACCGGTTGGCGAACGCCTCGGCCCCGGCCGGGTTGGCCAGCTTGAGGTTCAGGATGTAGCCCAGTGGCTGCGCCGACGTCGCCAGGCTCCGCGCGGCCGCCTGGGTCAGCCAGATCAGGCCGGGATTGGGCCACTGCGTGCTGCCTTCGAGGAACCCGATGCCCGAGGTCGGCAGGGCGGCGGTGACCGCGACCCCGGCGACCGGGAACGGCCGGCCGTTCAGGGTGACCCGGTCACCTGCGTGGATGCCGAGTGCGTCGGCGAAGCTGCGCTCGACCACCACTTCGCCGGCGCACCCAGCTGCCCTGGGTCAGTTTCGGCTGGTCGACTGGGGCCGGTGCCGGGTCGCGCCCTTCTGCCAGCACCGCATCGGCGTGGCCATTGGCCCTGAGCACGGGGAAAGCGACCGGATACGGCCCGCTGTGGGCGGTGACGCCCCGGGCGTGGGTCAGCGGCGTGACATCGGCGAGGCCGGCGTGGTCGGCGGGCGGCCCGCTGTTCGCGGGGAACGCGGTAGCCAGCACATCCGGCCCGGCCGTCGCCTCCCGGGTGCTCTGGTAGGGCTGACTGGTCACCCCGTGCAGGACAAGCCCGAGCGTCAGCGCGGTCGTCGCCGCCGTGAGGACGACCAGCAGCATCACCGCTTCGCCCCGGCGCCGCCGCAGGTCGCGCGCCGCGAGGCGGCAGACGAGGAAGAGCCTGCCCATTGGCTCAGCCCTCCAGTCCGGCCAGGGCGCCGAGCTGCCCGTGGTGCCGCCGGTCAGCCTGGTCTCGTCAACGAATGCCCCGTCGCGCATGGAGATCATCCGGTCCGCGGTGGCCGCGATCCGCGAGTCGTGCGTGACGATGACCAGCGTCTGCCCGGCCGCGTGCAGGCTCTCGAACAGCCGCAGCACGTCCAGGGTGGCGCCGCTGTCCAGGTTGCCGGTGGGCTCGTCAGCCAGGACGACGAGCGGCTCGTTGGCCAGCGCGCGGGCGATCGCGACCCGCTGCCGCTGGCCGCCGGACAGCGCCGAGGGCAGGTAACCTGGCCCGGTCGGCGAGCCCGGTCCGCTCCAGCAGTTCCGCGGCCCGCTGCCGCGCCGCGCGCGGCGAGCGCCCGGCCAGCAGCGCGGGCAGCTCGACGTTCTCGATCGCGGTCAGCTCGTCCATCAGGTGGAAGGCCTGGAAGACGAAGCCGACCGCGTCGCGCCGCAGCCGGGCCAGGGCCTTCTCGCTCCATCTGGTCGATGCGCTGCCCGTCCAGCCATGCTTCTCCGCCCGAGGGCCGGTCGAGCCCGCCCAGCAGGTGCAGCAGCGTCGACTTCCCGCAGCCGCTGGGCCCCATCACGGCCAGCGTCTCGCCCCGGGCGACGTCGAGGTCGACCCCGTCGACCGCGCGCACCAGCCCTTCTTCCTTGCCGTATTCCTTGCGCAGCCCGCGGGCCCGCAGGACAGGAGTGCGCTGTCGTGCCGCTCATGGCATGTCCCTCCGGCTGGTCCAGTGCCGCTCACATGCCTCCAGCCAGCGCAGGTCGGCCTGCAGCCGGAGCACGATGCCCTCCAGCAGCAGCGCGGCGTCGGAGCGGTCCGGCTCCGCCATCGCGGCGCGCTGCGCATCGCGCAGCCGGCGCAGCAGCTCGCGGCGCTGGGCGTCCACGATGGCGATGCGGGTCAGCCAGTCTGGCCGCCGCGGCGGCGACCAGCTTGAGATGGAATTCCGCCAGGTCGGGCCGGGGCCAGCTCACCTCGGTGAGCCAGTCGGTGACCCGCTGCTGGCCAGCCGGGGTGAGCGCGTACACCTTGCGGTCCGGCCGGTCCGGCGACCCCGGCGAACTGCTCGCAGCGACCAGGCCCGCCTTCTCCAGCCGGCCCAGGGTGACGTAGATCTGCCCGGCGTTCATCGCCTCGCCGAGCGGCCCGAGTGCCTCGCCCAGCCGGGCCCGCAGCTGGTAGCCGTGCGAGGGCTCCTTCGCCAGCATGGCCAGCACTACTTCCTGCTGCACGGCTCCTCCTAGCTAACGGTTATCCATAACATAACGGTTAGCTAATAAGCCGTCAACCGCAGCCCGCCATCCCATGGTCCCGGCCTTCCTCGGGTGCGGGCGTCGATCGGGCCAGGGCTGGTGGCGGCCCAGCCGGGCGGACCATCCCGGGTCAGCCCCGGCCGCCGGGCCGGGCGCTGCCCACGCGGCCCGTACCGCTAGCACCATGGGTCACATTGATCATGGCGGGTGCGCACTTTTCACGCGGCTGGTGCGCTTTTCCGGGGCGTTTTGCCCGTTCCGGCGTACGGCCCGCGTGAAAAGTGGCCCCATGCGGTAATGACATAGCGCCGGGCGGTGGGTCAATGGGTGGGGTGACCTAGGTCGGGGTCGCTGGGTACCGGCAGTTCGTGCTGGCGGAGCCGGGTCGCCCGGATGTCATCCGCGTACACGGCCACCGTGAACACGCTGCCGCACAGGATCAGGGCGACCATGGTCAGGATGACCCAGAGCGGGGCGGGCAGCAGGATGTCCAGCACGACGGCCAGGATCACGCAGATCGGGATGATCACGGCCAGGTGCCGGATCACCGTCCGGAGCCGCCAGCCCGGGTCGGTGAGCTGGTGCCGGACCCAGTGCACGTTCCGGTCGGGCAGCCGGAATCCCCAGGCGAACCGCAGCCAGCCCAGCGGGCTCGGATCGCCCGGCAGCCGGGTCACCGGGATCTCCCGGCCGGGACAAGCGGCAGCGCAGCGTGCAGCGGGCGCATGCTGTCTAGTCTGTCAGTCCTTGAGCTGGCAGATGACCCCGCCCGCGGGCACCGTCTGGCCGATCTGCACGGCCAGCCCGGTCACCGTGCCGTCCTTGTGCGCGGTCAGCGGCTGCTCCATCTTCATCGCCTCGAGCACCACCACGGTGTCGCCCGCCGACACGTGATCGCCTTCGGCCGCGACGATCTTGGTGATCGTGCCCTGCATCGGGCTGGTCAGTTCGTCGCCGCTGGCCTGGCCCGCGGCACCGCCCGCGGTCCGGCGGCCGCCGCGCCGCGGCCGGGCCGGGCCGGCCGGGGCGGTGGCGCCCAGCCCGGCGGGCAGCACCACCTCCAGCCGCTTGCCATCCACCTCGACGGTGATCCGCTCGCGCGGCGCGGCCCCGGTCTCGCTGGCCAGGGGCCCGCTGTACGGCTCGATCGAGCCGCTGAATTCGGTTTCGATCCACCGGGTGTGCACGTGGAACGGGGCGGCCGTGAACGCCTCGTCGCGGACCACCGCCCGGTGGAACGGGAGCACCGTGGGCATGCCGCCGACCACGCACTCATCCAGCGCGCGGCGGGCCCGCTGCAGCGCCTCGGTCCGGCTGGCCCCGGTAATGATGATCTTCGCGAGCAGCGAGTCGAAGGCCTGCGGCACGGTCATGCCGGCTCCGTAGCCGGCGTCCACCCGGACGCCCGGGCCGGACGGCCAGTTCAGCTCCGTGATGGTGCCGGGGGCAGGCAGGAAACCACGCCCCGCGTCCTCGGCGTTGATCCGGAACTCGATGGAGTGGCCGCGCGGCACCGGGTCCGGGTAATCGAGCGGCTGCCCGTCCGCGATGCGGAACATCTGCCGGACCAGGTCGATCCCGGTGACCTCTTCGGACACCGGGTGCTCGACCTGCAGCCGGGTGTTCACCTCCAGGAAGGACACGGTGCCGTCCTGCCCGACGAGGAACTCACAGGTGCCCGCGCCGACGTAGCCGGCCTCGCGCAGGATCGCCTTGGACGACTGGTACAGCTGCTCGAGCTGGCTGGCGGACAGGAACGGGGCCGGGGCCTCCTCGACCAGCTTCTGGTGCCGGCGCTGCAGCGAGCAGTCCCGGGTGGACACCACGACCACGTTGCCCTGGCGGTCGGCCAGGCACTGCGTCTCCACGTGCCGGGGCCGGTCCAGGTAGCGCTCCACGAAGCACTCGCCGCGGCCGAACGCGGCCACCGCCTCGCGGACCGCCGACTCGTACGCCTCGCCGATCTCACTGGGCTGGCGGACCACTTTGAGGCCGCGGCCGCCACCACCGAACGCGGCCTTGATCGCGATGGGCAGGCCGTGCCGCGCGGCGAACGCATCGACCTCGTCGGCCCCGCTGACCGGGCCGTCGGTGCCGGGTGCCATCGGCGCGCCCACCCGGCTGGCGATCTCCCGGGCCGCGACCTTGTCGCCGAGCGCGTCGATCGCGGCCGGCGGGGGGCCGATCCAGGTCAGCCCGGCGTCGGTCACCGCGCGGGCGAAGCTGGCGTTCTCAGCCAGGAAGCCGTACCCCGGGTGCACCGCGTCCGCCCCGGCGTCGGCCGCCACCTTCAGGATCTTCTCGATGTTGAGGTAGCTGTCGGCCGGGCTGGCCCCGCCCAGCGCGTAGGCCTCATCCGCCATCGACACGTGCAGCGCGTCGAGGTCCGGGTCGGCGTAAACCGCCACGCTGCCCAGCCCGGCGTCCCGGCAGGCCCGCACCACGCGGACCGCGATCTCGCCGCGGTTCGCGATGAGCACTTTGCGCACGAAAACACTCCTCCTAACTGCCGAGGAGTCTAAGTGAGCGGGCAACACGCCGTCTCCCGGGGGACCAGTCCCAGGTCGTCCGGGAGCTAGCCGGCCCGGGCGCCCTCGTGCCGGAGCAGCCACCGCTTGCGGTCCAGCCCGTAGTAGTAGCCGGTCAGGCTGCCGTTGCTGCCGACCGCGCGGTGGCACGGCACCACCGGGGCGACCAGGTTGAGCGCGCAGGCGGCGCCCGCCGCCCGCGGCGCGTGCGGGCTGCCCGCCTCGGCGGCAAGTTCGGTATAGGTGACCGTGCTGCCCGGGGGCACCGCGCGCAGCGCGGCCCACAGCCGCTGCCGGCCCGGCGATCCCGGCTGGTGCACCGGGATGCCGTCCATTGCGCGCAGCGCACCAGCGAAGTACTCGCGCAGTGGCTTGACCAGCCAGGGTAGCTCGTCGGCCGCCACCCGGCTGAGCGGGAAGCCGCGCAGCGACCGGTGCAGCCGGGTGTGCAGCTCGTCCGGGTGGGCGGTGAACCCGCCGCCGATCAGCCGGTAGCCGTGCGCGAGCAGGCTGAGCGGGCCGATCGGGGTGTCCAGCACGGCGGCCAGGATCGGGTCAGGCATGGTCATGCTCCCAGGTCCACAGGTGGATGGCGGCGTAGCTACGCCAGGGCCGCCACCGGGCGGCGTGCTCCGGCGCGGCGCCCAGCTGGGCCATGGCCCGGCGCAGGCCCAGGTCCCCGGCCGGGAACGCGTCCGGGTCGGTGCCAGATCGCATCATGATGTAGCCGATCGTCCACGGCCCGATGCCCGGTAGCTCGGCCAGCCGGGCGGTGGTTTCCGCGCGGCCGGCGCCGGGGTCCAGGCTGAGCCGCCCGGTCGCGGCCGCGGTGGCCAGCGCGCGCAGCGTGCGCTGCCGGCTGGTGGTCAGGCCGAGCCCGGACAGGTCGGCGCCGGCCAGCTCGGCCGGGCTGGGAAACAGTGCGGTCAGCCCGGCCGGACTGCCGGGCGGGGCGGGCGGCCCGTGCTGCGCGGCCAGCCGGCCCGCGAACGTGCGGGCCGCGGCCACCGAGACCTGCTGGCCCAGCACGGCCCGCACGGCCAGCTCGAACCCGTCGAAGCTGCCGGGCACGCGCAGCCCGGGCCGGGCCCGGACCAGCGGGGCGAGCAGCTCATCCGCGGCCAGCGCGGCGTCGATGGCGACCGGGTCGGCGGCGGCGTCCAGCAGCCTGCGGCTGCCCGCGGCCAGCTGGCTGATCCAGCCGGGCTGGCTGAGCCCGGCCCGGAGCAGCACCTGCCCCTGGCCGGGCCGGGGGATCAGCTCGATGACGGCGGCGCCGCCCGGCGTGCGCACGGTCCTGGTGTAGCTGTCCCCGGTCACCTGCTCCACGCCGGGGATGGCGCGCGGGGCCAGGAAGCCGAGCAGCCCGGCCGCGTCGAACGGTTCCCGGCAGGCGAGCGGCATCGACACCGAGGTGCCCTGGTCGGCGTCGAGCGTCATGCCCCGATTCAACCGCACGCCACCGACAGTCGGCGTGGAACTGGGCGCCGGCTGGGTGGGGTGGTGGCCGCGGCGGCCGGGTAGGGCGGCGGCTGGGTGGGGTGGTGGCCGCGGCGGCCGGGTAGGGCGGCGGCTGGGTGGGGTGGTGGCCGCGGCCGGGTAGGGCGCGGCTGGGTCAGCGGGGCAGGGCCGAACGGCGCCAGGCACCTGGGCCGTGCCGGAGCGGCGCACCGATCAGCGCGGCCCGGTCCAGCCAGGCAGATCCGCGCGCCGACGGTGGCGAGTGCGCGGCACTGGCGTTAGGCATGCTGCGGGCTTGTACGGCGGCCAGCGCGGCGGTGAGCGCGGCTAGCTGCTCGGCGGTGGGCTCGCCCCGCACCACACGCAGCGCCCACCCGTCCCGCTCGTCGCACATAACCGCCCGCTCCCGATGCTGAACTGGCGGCGGACCCGCTCCCAGAACGCGTCCCGCAGCCACTCCCGGGCCTCCTGGTAGGGGCGCAGCGACAGGCCCAGCTCCTTCTCCGCCTCGACCAGCAGTTCCTTGTCGATCACCGGCGGCAGGATCGGGCCGGGCAGCAGGTCACGGATGTTGTCCTCGCCACGGGTGAGGATCCACTTCTGGGCCACGTGCTCACCGGCCTCCTCGACCCGCTGCCGGTCCGGCCCCAGCCGGCTGATGGCGGGCGGGTGCACACGGCCGCGGCGGGCCGGGCCGGGGCAGGTGCCGCTTATCGAACAGCTGGGCCGGGGAGGGCACCGTGGCCTGCGGCAGCGGCGGCACCGGCTCGGCCGGCCCCGGCTCGGCTGTCGCGACCCGGGTGAAGTACGGCTCGAGGAACGCCCGGTCCAGCACCTCCACCGTGTCCGACTCCCAGACCAGCCGCTCGGCCTGGTTGGTGCCGAACGGCGGCTCGACGCCCCACAGGTGCACCCGGACGCCGAACGCCTGCGCGGCTTCCACCGCGGGCACCATGTCCTCGTCCCCGGCCACCAGCACCGCGTCGGTGATGGCCCGGTGCCGGGCCAGTGCCTCCATGTCCGCCCGGATCTGCGCGTCCACGCCTTTCTGCTGGCCGCGCGCGTTCAGGTTGCCCAGCCGCAGCTTGACCCGGGCCATCTGGGCGATCACCCGCTGGTCGATGGTGGGCACCCGGTCCCGGGCCGCGTCGTACCAGTAGACGCGGAGCAGTTCGCCACGGACCAGGCCGTCGGCGTGCCGGGTGAGCGCCTGGATCAGCTTGTCCGTGTCCACCCGGTACTCGCGCCGCGAGGCCACGCTGAACAGCAGCTCACCGGCGGCGGCATAGATGTAGCCGACATCGATCATGATCGCGTAGCGGGCCAGCATGGGCAGCGGCGCGAGGGTCGGGAGAGGAGCGACGATGTCGGTCATGGCACTCACGACTCTACTGCCGGACCCGCACCGGCCGGGGCGGAAGGGCGGCTCAAGTTCGGCATTCTGTAAATAATCGATTACAGGGGGATGTTGCCGTGCTTCCTGGGCGGCATCTGCTGGCGCTTGCCGCGCAGCGCGCGCAGTGCCCGGGTGACCTGGCCGCGGGTCTCCGCCGGGCGGATCACCGCGTCCACGTAGCCGCGTTCGGCGGCGATGTACGGGTTGGCCAGCGCGTCCTCGTACTCGGTGACCCGCTGCGCGCGCAGCGCGTCCGGGTCCGCCGCACCAGCCAGTTCCCGGCGGTACAGGATGTTCACCGCGCCCTGCGCGCCCATCACCGCGATCTGCGCGGTCGGCCAGGCCAGGTTGATGTCCCCGCCGAGGTGCTTGGAGCCCATCACGTCGTAGGCGCCGCCGTACGCCTTGCGGGTGATCACTGTGATCTTGGGCACAGTGGCCTCCGCGTAGGCGTAGATCAGCTTGGCCCCGCGCCGGATGATGCCGCCCCACTCCTGGCCGGTTCCGGGCAGGAAGCCGGGCACGTCCACGAACGTGAGCACCGGGATGTTGAAGCAGTCGCAGGTCCGGACGAACCGGGCCGCCTTTTCCGCCGCGTCGATGTCCAGCGTGCCCGCGTAGTGCATCGGCTGGTTGGCCACCACGCCGACGCTCATCCCGTCCACCCGGCCGAAGCCGACCACGATGTTCTGCGCGAACAGCGCGTGGATCTCCAGGAACTCGCCGTCGTCCAGCACCCGGGTGATCACGTCGTGCATGTCGTAGGGCTGGTTGGGCGAGTCCGGGATCAGCGTGTCGAGTTCCTCGTCGGACGCGGTGATCTCCAGCGCGGCGGCCGGGTCGGCGGGCGGCGGGCAGCGCGGGGGGGTCGTCCAGGTTGTTGGACGGCAGGTAGGACAGCAGGTCCCGGGCGAAGTCGAGGCAGTCGTCCTCGTCGGTCGCCTGGTAGTGCGCGACGCCCGACTTCGTGTTGTGCGCGTGCGCGCCGCCGAGGTCCTCGAAGCTGACCTCCTCGCCGGTCACCGTCTTGATCACGTCCGGGCCGGTGATGAACATGTGCGAGGTGCCCTCCACCATCAGGGTGAAGTCGGTGATCGCGGGGGAGTACACCGCTCCGCCGGCACACGGGCCCATGATCAGCGAGACCTGCGGGATCACCCCGGAGGCGGCCACGTTCCGGTAGAAGATCTCGGCGAACAGCCCGAGCGCGACCACGCCCTCCTGGATCCGGGCCCCGCCGCCGTCGTTGATGCCGATCAGCGGGCAGCCGGTCTTCAGCGCGTGATCCATCAGCTTGACGATCTTCTCGCCGTAAACCTCGCCCAGCGACCCGCCGAACACGGTGAAGTCCTGGCTGAACACGCAGACCGGGCGGCCGTCCACGGTGCCGTAGCCGGTGACCACCCCGTCGCCGTAGGGCCGGTTGGCTTCGATGCCGAACGCGGTGGCCCGGTGCCGGGCCAGCTCGTCGAACTCGGTGAACGAGCCGGGATCGAGCAGCCGCTCGACCCGCTCCCGGGCGGTCATCTTGCCCGTGGCGTGCTGCCGTTCCACCGCCCGCTGCGACCCGGCGTGGATCGCCTCGTCCCGGCGCCGCTGCAGGTCGGCAATTTTCCCGGCGGTGGTGTGCGGGGCGGCCGGCGGCGGCCCGCCGGGTCCGACCCGGGAAGGTGCTCAGCTTCGCTGGTCATGCGGACAGGGTAACGGCCGGCAGGATCATCGCCAGGCGGCGCATCGCGGGGTGCCGCCACGGGTGCACAGCCCGGACACACGGCGCCACTAGGCTGGCCCGGTGAGCCAGGATGCCGCGCCCGCGCCCACTGCCACACCGACCCGGGACACCGACCGGCAGCAGTTGCCCGCGCCGCTGCGCCGCGATGTGCGGCTGCTCGGCGGCATCCTGGGCGAGGTGCTGCGCGAAGCCGGTGGCCAGGACCTGCTGGACGACACCGAGCGGCTGCGGCGCGCGGTGATCGAGGCCCGCCGCGGGCAGCCGGGCGGTGCGGGCGCCGGCCCGGATGCCGATCCGGCCGGGGACGAGATCGCCGCGCTGGTGGCCAGCTGGCCGCTGGACCGGGCTGAGCTGGTGGCCCGGGCGTTCACCGTCTACTTCCACCTGTCCAACCTGGCCGAGGAACTGCAGCGGGTCCGCGCGCTGCGGGAGCGTGACTCCGGTGTCGCGCCGGTGCGTGAATCGCTGGCCGCGGCGGTCCGCGAGTTCCGCCAGGATCAGGGCGCGGAACATCTCGGCGACCTGCTCGGCCGGCTCCGGGTGCATCCGGTGCTCACCGCGCACCCCACCGAGGCGCGGCGGCGGGCGGTGGCCACCGCGCTGCGCCGGATCAGCGATCTCGTCACCGACGCCGATGACACCCGGCACGGGGCGTCCGAGCAGGCGGCGATCCGGCGCCGGCTGCATGAGGAGATCGACCTGCTGTGGCGCACCTCGCCGCTGCGGGCCAAGGCGATGACGCCGATCGACGAGGTGCGCACCGTGATGGCCGCGTTCGACGAGACGCTGTTCCAGGTGGCACCGCGGGTGTACCGGGCGCTGGACGACGCGCGGCACGGGGACGCGCCGAGCCCGGCGTTCCTCCGGTTCGGCAGCTGGGTCGGCGCGGACCGGGACGGCAACCCGTTCGTCACCGCCCAGGTGACCAGGGAGACCGCGGTCATCCAGGCCGAGCACGTGCTGCGCGCGCTGGAGAACGCGGTCACCCGGATCGGCCGCGCACTCACCGTGCAGGCCGACGCGGCGCCGCCAGCCGAGGCGTTCGGCCTGGCCCTGGAGTCGGCCGAGACGGCGCACCCCGAGCTGCTGGCCGAGCTGGCCGCCCGGTCCCCGGGCGAGCCGTACCGGACGTTCCTGCTCTACCTGGCCCAGCGGCTGGCCGCCACCCGGCTCCGGCACGCCGACCTGGCTTACCGCAGCGCCGCGGAATTCCGCCACGACCTGCTGCTGGTCCAGCAGTCGCTGGCGGCGGCCGGTGCCACCCGGCAGGCGTTCGGTGAACTGCAGCAGTTGATCTGGCAGGTGGAGACGTTCGGCTTTCACCTGGCCGACCTGGAGATCCGGCAGCACAGCGCGGTGCACACCAGGGCGCTGGCCGAGGTCCGGGCGGGCGGCGCGCTGTCCGAGCAGACATCCGAAGTGCTGGCCACGTTCCGCGCGGTGAGCTGGATCCAGGACCGGTTCGGTGTGGCCGCCTGCCGGCGCTACGTGGTCAGCTTCACCCGGTCGGCGGACGACATTGCGGCCGTGTACGAACTGGCCGCCCGGGCCGCCCGGAGCGGCCCGCCGCCGGTGCTGGACGTGGTGCCACTGTTCGAGAGCGGTGCGGACCTGAATAACGCCACCGCGGTGCTCAGCGAGATGGTGCAACTCGAGCCGGTCCGGGAGCGGCTGGCCGCCAGCGGGCGGCAGCTCGAGGTGATGCTCGGCTACTCCGACTCGGCCAAGGAACTCGGCCCGGTCGGCGCCACGCTGCGGCTGTTCGACGTGCAGGGGCAGCTGGCCCGCTGGGCCGCGGACAACGATGTGCGGCTGACCCTGTTCCACGGCCGGGGCGGCGCGCTGGGCCGGGGCGGTGGGCCGGCCGGGCGGGCCGTGCTGGCCCAGGCGCCCGGGTCGGTGGACGGCCGGTTCAAGGTCACCGAGCAGGGTGAGGTGATCTTCGCCCGGTACGGCAACCCGGTGATCGCGCAGCGGCACCTGGAGCAGGTCACTTCGGCCGTGCTGCTGGCCTCGTCGCCAGTGGTGGGCGTGCGGAACGGGGCCGCGGCGGAGCGGTTCCGCGGCGCGGCCGACCGGATGGCGGCCGCCGCGCTGGCTACCTACCGGACGCTGGTGGAGGCACCCGGGTTCGCCGAGTGGTTCGCCAAGATCAGCCCGCTGGAGGAGATCAGCGGGCTGCGCATCGGGTCCCGGCCAGCCCGCCGCGGCATCGGCGTGGTCGGCCTGGACGACCTGCGGGCCATCCCGTGGGTGTTCGCCTGGGCGCAGACCCGGCTGAACCTGCCCGGCTGGTACGGCCTGGGCAGCGGGCTGGCCGCGGTGGTCGGTGGCCCCGGCGGGCTGGCCGGGGCGCAGCAGGCCTACCTGGGCTGGCCGCTGCTCGCGGTATTGCTTGACGGGGCGGAGATGAGCCTGGCCAAGACCGACCGGCGGATCGCCGTGCGGCACCTGGCCCTGGGCGGCCGGGACGACCTGAGCGAGCAGGTGCTGGCCGAGTACGACCTGACCCGGCGGCTGGTGCTGGAGGTGACCGGGCACGACCGGCTGCTGGCCGACCGGCCGGTACTGTCCCGGGCGGTGGCGCTCCGCGACCCGTACGTGGACGCGCTGTCCTACCTGCAGCTCCGTGCGCTCAACGAACTCCGCGCGCTGCCCGCTGGGCCAGGCCGAGGCCGGGACGGGCGACGGCGCCGACGCCCGCACGCCGCGAGCAGCTGCACCGGCTGCTGCTGCTCGCGGTCAGCGGCATCGCGGCCGGCCTGCAGAACACCGGCTGACCGCTGGTCAGCCGGCCGAGGCGGCGGCCAGTTCGGCGCGGCGCTGGGCGTGCGCGGCCGAGCACGGGTACTGGGCGTCGGTGCCCTGGCCGGCCAGCAGCTGGCCGATGGCGGTCCGGCACGGCTCGTCGACCGGGGTGTAAACCACCATCCGGGTGCCGGGCACGGATAGCACGCCGAAGCTGGTCGACGTCATGGCCAGCCGGTCGAACGCCGGGTGCCGGAAGATCTTGATGTAGGTGACCGGGCTGGCCACGTCGTGCTCGGCCCACAGCTGGGCGAACCGCGGGCTGACCGCCTGCAAGCGCTCGATGAACCCGGTCCAGGCGGGCTCGCCGACGTGCAGGCCGTAGTTGCCGCGGAACTGGGCGACCAGCCGGCCCAGCTGCTCGTGCCGGCTCACGTACGGGTGGCAGCACTCCGGGTAGGTGAAGTTCAGCCACAGGATGTTGCGCTCGCCGGGGGCGGCGCCGGTCACCCCGGGCCAGAGCACGGCGTACGCCTCGTTCCAGCCGAGCAGGTCATAGCGCTCGTTCAGCACGCAGGCGGGCATCGGCACCAGGCCGTCCATCACCCCCTGCACGTCCGGCGGGACCTGCGGGCAGGGGGCCGCCGCGTCAGCCCCGTCCAGTCCGGCACATCGGCCAGCCGGAACAGGTGCTCGCGCTCGGCCTGATCCAGCTTGAGCGTCTGCGCCACCGCGGTGAGCACCTGGGCGCTGGCGTTGATCGGGCGGCCCTGCTCCAGCCAGGTGTACCAGGTGACGCCGACCCCGGCCAGCTGGGCCACTTCCTCGCGGCGCAGCCCGGGAGTACGGCGGCGCAGCCCGGGCGGCAGCCCGGCCTGCTCCGGGCTGAGCCGCTCCCGGCGGCTGCGCAGGAAGGCGGCCAGCTCAGCCCGCCGCGGGCCCGCTTCGGCCATCGTCATGGTGCTCATGCTCCCATCGTGCCGGTATCCCGGCGGCTTTGCCAGGTGGTGCTGGTACCAGGATAACTGGGCTCTTGGTACCTGGATAGCGGACACGGCAAGCTGGCTGACATGACAGACACTGCAACCGTAACCCGGTCCGAAGCCCGGGTGATCCGGCGGGCCGATCGCCGGGCGGGCCGCCGGGCCGCGGCCCCGGGCGCGCTGCTGGCCATCGTCCTCACCGGGCAGTTCATGGCGGTGCTGGACGCCTCCGTGGTCAACGTCGCGGCCCCGTCCATCCATGCCGACCTGCACGCCACCGGGCCGGGCTGCAACTGGTGATCGCCGGATACGTGATCACCTACGCGGTGGGGCTGGTCACCGGCGCCCGGCTGGGTGACATCTTCGGGCACCGCCGGATGTTCCTGGCCGGCCTGGCGCTGTTCACCCTGGCCTCGCTGGGCTGCGGGCTGGCCCCGTCCACCGGCCTGCTGGTCGCGCTGCGGTTCGTCCAGGGGGCGGGCGCCGCGGCGATGATCCCGCAGGTGCTCAGCCTGATCCAGCGCAGCTACACCGGCACCGCCCGGGCCCGCGCCATGCGGCTGTACGCGGCGGTGATCGCCGGCGGCGCGGTGGCCGGGCAGATCCTCGGTGGGCTGCTGGTCACCGCGGACGTATTCGGCAGCACCTGGCGCTCGGTGTTCCTGATCAACGTCCCGATCGGCGCCGCCCTGCTCATCCTGGGCGCGCGCTGGCTGCCGCACGGCGCCGCGGACCGCGGCCGTGGCCTGGACCCGGCGGGGCTGGCCCTGCTCACCCCGGCCGTGCTGGCCCTGGTGCTGCCGCTGGTGCTCGGCCAGCCCGAGCACTGGCCGGTGTGGGGCTGGGCCTGCCTGGCCGCCAGCGCGGTGCTGTTCGCCCTGTTCACCCTCGTGGAGCGGCGGCTGGCGGCGCGCGGTGGGGCGCCGCTGATCCCAGGCCGGGTGCTCCGGCTGCCCGGGGTCACGCTGGGCATCGCCGGCCTGTTCGTCACGATGGCCGTGTTCGGCGGGTTCTTCTTCGTGCTGGCCCTGCACCTGCAGGGCGGGCTGGGCGACACCCCGCTGCGGGCCGGCCTCACCTTCGCCCCGGCCGCGGCCGCGTTCGCCGTGGTCAGCCTCAACTGGCAGCGGCTGCCCGCGCAGTGGTTCGGCGGCCTGGTCATCGCCGGCTTCGCCGGGTACGCGGCCGGCCTGCTGCTGCTGGCCGCGCTGCTGCACGGCGGCGGGCACGGCGGGATGGCGGTGTACTGGGCGCTGGCGCTGACCGGCGCCGGGATGGCCGCGGCGTTCGGGCCGCTGATGACGGCGGTGCTGCTCCGGGTGCCGGTGGCCGAGGCGGCCGACGCCACCGGCGTGATCGTCACGGTCAACCAGCTGGCCCTGGTCATCGGGGTGGCCACGTTCGGCACGCTGTACCTGAACCTGGCCGGGCAGCTGCCGGCGGGTGGCACGCAGGCGGCGTTCCGGCTGCTGTCCGCGCACGCGGTCACGGTGACCAGCCTGGTGCTGGCCGCCGCGGCGGTGGGCGGCGGCGTACTGGCCGCGATCCGCGCCGCCACCACCCGGCGGGCCGTGCAGTAGCCCCGGGCGCCAGCGTGATCAACCGTTTGGTGTCGCTATGACGACACCAAACGGTTGATCATTAAGCGGGACGGCCGGACCGCCGGCCGCCGGGGGCTGGGAGGATGGGGGCGTGGCTGCGGAGACTGAGGTGGAGCGGGCACCGCTGGATGCGGCCCGGCTGCACCGTGAGCTGATCACTCCCAGTGGGTTGTGGCAGGACGTCCGGGTGCTGCCACAGACCGGGTGAACCAACGCTGATCTGCTCGAACAAGCCCGGGCCGGGGCGGCTGAAGGGCTCGTCCTGGTGGCTGAGGAGCAGACGTCGGGGCGGGGGCGGCTGGGCCGGGGCTGGTCGGCGCCGCCGCGCACCGCGCTCACCTTCTCCGCGCTGCTGCGGCCTTCAGCTGTGCCGCCCACCCGGCTCGGCTGGCTGCCGCTGCTCACCGGGGTGGCGGTGGCCAGTGCGGTGCGCGAACAGACCGGCATGCCGGCCCCCTCAAGTGGCCGAACGACGTGCTGGTGGGGGAGCGGAAGCTGGCCGGGATCCTGGCCGAGGCACACGGGGACGCGGTGGTCGTGGGCATCGGGCTGAACGTCTCGCTCAGCGCGGCCGAGCTGCCGGTGCCGGCCGCGACGTCGCTGCTCATCGAGAACGCGGCCAGCACCGACCGGGACGCGGTGCTGGTGGCCATCCTGACCGGGCTGGCCCGCCGGTACCGGGCCTGGCGGGCCGATCCGGACGCGGCTGACCTGCGTACGGACTACCTGCGCTGGTGCGCCACGATCGGCCGTGAGGTCCGCGTCGAGTTGCCCGGCGGCGCGGAGCTCACCGGCACGGCCGAGGACGTGGACGAGGGGGCCGGCTGGTGGTACGCACGGCCGAGGCCTGGCCCGGGTCGGTGCCGGGGATGTCGTGCACGTCCGCTGATCTGACCGCCCCGTGTCGGGGCGCGCAGCTCGCCCGGTTCCATGTCACCATGTGCGCTATGCGCAAGGAGGATCTGCTCTCCGCAGGGGAGCGGAGCGTGCTGCTGCTGCACCCGCACTGGAAGACCGTGCTGCGGCCGATCCTGCTGGTCATCCTGGTGCTGGCGGCGCTGGGCGCGCTGGTCTATTTCCGCCGCCACGTCCCGCCGGCCGCCTTCCTCGGGTCCGGCGCCCTCGCGATCATCGTGCTGATCGGGGTGGCCATCCCGGTGCTGCGCTGGCAGACCACCACGTACGAGCTGACCACCCGGCGGCTGCGGCTGCGCCGCGGCATGCTGTCCCGGTCCGGCCGCGACTTCCCGCTGACCCGGATCAGCGACGTGTCGTTCTCGCACGGGCTGACCGACCGGCTGCTCGGCTGCGGCCAGCTCATCGTGGAGTCGGCGGGCGAGCACGGCCAGCTGGTGCTGACCGAGATCCCGCATGTGGAGATGGTCCAGGCCACCCTGTTCCAGCTGGTCGAGGACGAACAGCAGCGGCTGGCCCGGGACGAACTGTAGGCCGCCGGAGGCCCACGCCCGGCGGCAGGTTAGCCTTCGCTCATGGATGGGGTGCAGGTACGCCGCCATGTGATCGGCCACGGCCGGGTGGCCGAAATCGTCCTCGACCGGCCTTCCGTACTTAACGCCCTTAACACGGTAATGCTGGTCCGGCTGGCGCAGGTGTGCGCCGAACTCAAGCCAGACGGCGACGTGCGTGCCGTGGTGCTGTCCGCCACCGGGGACCGGGCGTTCTGCGTCGGGGCCGATCTCAAGGAACGCAACGCGATGAACGACGCGCAGCTGCTGGCCCAGCGGGCGGTGTTCCGGGCCGCGTTCGGCGAGCTGCTCGGGCTGCCCCAGCCGGTGGTCGCCGCGGTGCACGGGTACGCCCTGGGCGGCGGCTGTGAGCTGGCCCTCAGCTCCGACATCATCGTGGCCGACGAGACCGCCGAGTTCGGCCTGCCGGAGACCACGGTGGGCCTGGTGCCCGGCTGCGGCGGCACCCAGCTGTCGGTCCGCCGGCTGGGCGCGGGCCGCGCCGCCGAGCTGGTGCTGACCGGGCGCCGGGTCAAGGCGGCCGAGGCGGAGCGGATCGGCCTGGCCGACCGGCTCGTGCCGGCCGGCCAGGCGGACAGCACCGCGCTGGAGATCGCCGGCACCATCGCGGCCAACTCGCCGGTCGCGGTGCGGGCGGCCAAGCGGGCCATGCGGAACGGCTGGGCCGCCGGGCTGCCCGCCGCGCTGGACATCGAGGACGCGGCCTGGCGGACCGCCGCGCTGTCCGCGGACCGGCGCGAGGGCATCGCGGCATTCAACGAGAAGCGGGCGCCGCAGTGGCCGGGCGAGTAAGCAGTGAGCGCCGGGACCGGGAGTGAGCCGGCCGCGGCGGCGAGTGGCGGGTGGGGGGCGGGGGGAGCAGCTGCGGAGAATGAGTGACCTGCCCGCGCGCATCTCGCTGCGCGAAGTGGGCCCACGGGACGGGCTGCAGAACGAGGACCCGGTGCCGACCGCGGCCAAGGTCGAGCTGATCAACACGCTGGCCGGGACCGGGGTCTCCCGGATCGAGGCGGTGTCCTACGTCCGGCCCGAGGCGATACCGCAGATGGCCGACGCGGACCAGGTGTGGGCTGGCATCACCCGGGCGCCGTCCGTGCGCTACTCGGCGCTGGCGCCCAACCTGCGCGGCGCCCGGCGCGCGCTGGACGCCGGGTTCACCGAGGTCGAAGTCGTGGTGTCGGCCTCCGACACGCACAACCGGCGGAACGTGAACCGGGGCACGGCCGAGTCGCTGGACGACATCGCGGTGATCATCGACGAGGCGCACGGGCGCGGCGCGACCTTCCAGGTCGTAGTGGCCACCGCGTGGGGCTGCCCATATGAGGGCGACGTGCCGGCCGGCCGGGTGCTGGGCGTGGCCGGCCGGGCGGTGGCCAACGGGGCGGACTCCATCTCGTTCGGCGACACCACCGGGATGGCCACCCCGCGCCGGGTGACCGAGCTGGTCGGCGGGTTCCGCTCCCGGCACCCGGAGGTACCGGTGAACCTGCACTTCCACAACACCCGGGGCACCGGGCTGGCCAACGTGCTGGCCGCGCTGGAACTCGGCGTGGACGACTTCGACGCGTCGGTGGGCGGCCTGGGCGGCTGCCCGTACGCGCCCGGCGCGTCCGGGAACATCGCCACTGAGGAACTGGTGTACATGGTGGAGGACATGGGCGTGGCCACCGGGGTGGACCTGGACGCGATGATCGGCGCGGCCGAGCAGGCGGAACGCATCGTCGGGCGGCAGCTGCCGTCCCAGGTGCTGCGGGCCGGCCCGCGCACCCGGACGGTGGCCTGATGACGGCCCAGGAGCAGGCGGCGCAGGAGCAGGCGGCCGGCGTCCTCGGCCGAGCCAGCGCAGGCCGCGCACCCGGAACTGGCCGGGCTGCGCGCGTCCGTCGAGCGCGGCGGGGCGGCCAAGTACCATGCGGCGGCCGCGGCGGCGGGCAAGATGTTCGCCCGGGACCGGATCGCCGCCCTGCTGGACGCGGGCTCATTCACCGAGGACGGGCGTTATGCCAATGTGGCCGCGGCGGGGCTGCCCGCGGATGGCGTGGTGACCGGCACCGGCCTGGTGGCTGGCCGGCCGGTAGCGGTGATGGCCAACGACTCCACGGTCAAGGCGGGCTCGTGGGGGGCGCGCACCGTAGAGAAGATCATCCGGATCATCGAGAAGGCGTATTCCGCCGGGCTGCCGATGATCTACCTGGTCAACTCGGCGGGCGCGCGGATCACCGACCAGGTGGACATGTTCCCCGGCCGCCGCGGGGCCGGGAAGATCTTCCACACCCAGGTCCGCGCGTCCGGCGCGATCCCGCAGCTGTGCGCGCTGTTCGGGCCGTCCGCCGCGGGCGGCGCGTACATCCCGGCGTTCTGCGACTTCGTCGCCATGGTGGACGGCAACGCGTCCATGTACCTGGGCAGCCCGCGGATGGTCGAGATGGTGGTCCGGGAGCAGACCACGCTGGAGGAGATGGGCGGCGCCCGGATGCACTGCACCGTGTCCGGCTGCGGCCACTACCTGGCCAAGGACGAGCCGGACGCGCTGGCCGCGGTCCGCCGCTACCTGTCCTACCTGCCCGGGAACTGGCAGCAGCCGCCGCCCGCCGCCGCGGCCGCCGGGCCCGAGCCGGGCATCGACCTGGCCGCGCTGGTCCCGGTCAGCGAGCGGCAGGCGTTCGACATGCGCCGGTATGTCCGCGGGCTGGTGGACGCCGGGTCGTTCTTCGAGATCCACGCGCTGTGGGCGCGCGAGCTGACCATCGGCTTCGGGCGGCTGGACGGCCAGGTGACCGGCGTGGTGGCCAACAACCCGATGTTCAAGGGCGGGGTGCTGTTCGTCGACTCGGCGGACAAGGCGACCCGGTTCATCCAGCTGTGCGACGCGTTCAACGTGCCGCTGCTGTTCCTGGCCGACGTGCCCGGTTTCATGGTCGGCACCGCGGTGGAGAAACAGGGCATCATCCGGCACGGCGCCAAGATGATCAGCGCGGTGGCCGAGGCCACCGTGCCGAAGATCTGCGTGGTGGTGCGCAAGGCGTACGGCGCCGGGCTGTACGCGATGGCCGGCCCGGGCTTCGACCCGGACGCGACGCTGGCCCTGCCCACCGCGAAGATCGCGGTGATGGGGGCCGAGGCGGCGGTCAACGCGGTCTACTACAACAAGCTGGCCGCCATCGCCGACCCGGCCGCCCGGGAGCAGGAGACCGCCCGGCTGCGGGCCGAGTACGACGCGGACATCGACGTGCTCCGGCTGGCCAGCGAACTGGTCGTAGACGACGTGGTGCAGCCCGCCGAACTGCGCGGCGAGCTGATCCGCCGGTTTGCCGCCGCTTCGGGCAAGGACCGCTCGTTTTCCCGCCGCCGGCACGGCGTCACCCCGGTCTGACCGGTCCGCATGACGTGCCGGGTGGCGGGTGCGCGGCTCGCCTGCCGATGTTCCTCCCGGAGATCGTGGAAGTAGTCGCTGGTAGCAATACCATCAGTGCATGACCTGTGTTCTGCTCGCTGAGGATGACGCGTCGATCTCGGAGCCACTGGCCCGGGCGCTGCGCCGCGAGGGTTACGACGTCGACGTCTCGTCGGATGGTCCGGGGACGCTGGAGGCGGCGCAGGCCGGCGGCATCGACCTGATCGTGCTGGACATCGGGCTGCCCCGGCTGGACGGGCTGGAGGTGTGCCGGCGGCTGCGGTCCGACGGGCAGACCGTGCCGGTGCTGATCCTCACCGCGCGGGCGGACGAGGTCAACACGGTGATCGGCCTGGACGCCGGCGCCGACGACTACGTGACCAAGCCGTTCCGGCTGGCCGAACTGCTGGCCCGGGTCCGCGCGCTGCTCCGCCGGGGCACCCCGGAGACCAGCGTGGTACAGGGCGTGCGGGTCGATGCGGACGCCCGGCGGGCCTGGATCGGGGACACGGAACTCGAGCTCACCACAAAAGAGTTTGACCTGCTGAGCGTGCTGGTGAGTGACGCGGGGAAGGTGGTCACCCGTGAACAGATCATGCGGGAGGTATGGGACAGCAAGTGGTGGGGATCCACCAAGACGCTGGACATGCACATCTCGTGGCTGCGCCGCAAGCTGGGCGACGACGCGCACAACCCGCGGTACATCACCACGGTGCGGGGCGTGGGCTTCCGCTTCGAGCGGGGTGACTGACCGCTTCCTGGTGCCGGCCAGGCTGCCCAGGCCCGGGCCGTGCCGGGACGCTGAGTCATGCGCCGCCGCCTGCTGGTTTCCACCCTGGTGGTGGCGGTCACGGCTGTCCTGCTGCTGGGTATCCCGCTCGCCTTCGTGCTCAGCCGGCTGCAGATCAGCGCGGCCGGCCAGCAGGTCAAGCGGGATGCGACCACGGTGGCCAAGACGATGCAGGACCGGGTCAACGCGGGCCTGCCGGCCGACATCGCCGAAGCGGCGGCGGCCATGTCGCTGCCCGACCGGTACATCAGCATCCGGCAGGACGGGCTGCAGGAATTACAGCGGGGATACGCCGGAGCAGGCGCGCGATCGTCAAGCTGGCCCAGACCCGGGACTTCAAGGTCACCGTGGCGGCCGACGAGTCGGTCGAGTACGGGCGGCTGACCGGGGCGCTGGCCCTGATCGGCGGGCTCGCGCTGGCCGCTCTGGTGGTGGCGGTGGCCCTGGCCATGCTGCAGGCCCGGCGGCTGACCCGGCCGCTGGAGGAACTGGCCAGCGCGGCTGACCGGCTCGGCCTGGGTGACGCCCGCCCGCTGGGCCGCCGGTACGGCGTACCCGAGCTGGACCGGCTGGCCGAGGGGCTGGACGGCTCGGCGCGGCGGATCACCGACCTGCTGTCCGCGGAGCGGGACTTCGCCGCGGACGCCTGGCATCAGCTGCGTACCCCGCTGACCGCGCTGTCCATGCGGCTGGAAGAGATGATCGCCGCCGCCGGGGACTCCGACGTGGTCCGGGAGGAAGGCGCGGCGGCGCTGGCCCAGACCGAGCGGCTGGCCGACGTGGTCAGCCAGCTGCTCGGCCGGACCCGGCGGGCCAGCCGCGGGGTGCCGTCGCTGATCCCCATCGACGACGTGATCGCGCAGCAGGTCATCGAGTGGGATCCGGCGTTCCGGCGGGCCAACCGCAAGCTGGAGGTGGCCGGGGAGAAGGGGCTGTCCGCCTACATCGCCCCGGGCGCGCTGGGCCAGGTCATCGCCACCCTGCTGGACAACGCGCTGGTGCACGGGGCGGGCACGGTGACCATCCGGACCTCGCGCACGCCCAAGTCGGTGGTGGTAGAGGTGCGCGACGAGGGCAAGGGCGTGCCGCACGAGCTGGTGCCGCGCATCTTCGAGCGCAACGTCAGCGGCGGCCCGGCGGCACTGGCCTGGGCCTGGCGCTGGCCCGCGACGTGGCCACCGCGGATGGCGCCAACGTGGTGCTGGTCCGGCCGCGGCCCGCGGTGTTCGCCGTGTTCCTGCCCCGCGGGCTGCGCGGCACCGAGGAACCGCCGGTGGTCAGCGGCCCCGCGTGAGTTAGCTCGCCGCGACGAGGGGGGGGGGGGGGGGAGTGGCGGGCGAGGCGGCGGCGCGGCGGCCAGCGATCGCATGCCAGGTCAGGTAGATGACCGCGGTGATGAGGAAGCCCGCCTCGAAGGTCAGGTCGCCGACCGACGGGACGTGCTTGGGGACAATGCCGACGTACTCGGTCTGGTTGGAGAACAGCACGATCGACACCACCACGCCGACCAGCATGGACACCGGGCCGGCCCAGTTGGTGTAGCTCTTGTCGAACAGCAGCCTCTCCATCTGCCGCGTAGTCCTGGCGGCGGCGCAGGAACTGGTCGCAGAACATCACGGCCAGCCACGGCGCGATCCAGTACGCGATGACCAGCAGGAAGTTCTCGTACTTGGTGCCCGCGTCGTGCAGCCCGGTCAGCGCGACGATGAAGCCGATCACGCCGAACACCAGGGCCACGATGGCCCGGCGCAGCGCCAGCGGCAGCCGGATGCCCAGCGCGGTGAAGGACAGCGCGCCGGAGTAGATGTTCAGCACGTTGGCGGCGATCGCGCCGATCGCGATGGCCAGCAGGGTCAGGTCGGCCAGCGCGGTGGGCAGGTGGCCGGTGAACGCGCCGGTCGGGTTGCTGTTGATCGCGCCGATGCCGGTCACCGTGGCCGACGCGGCCCCGGCCGCCTCAAGCAGCACGCAGGACACGAACACGCCCAGGCCGGACCACCAGGCGATGGCCGCCTTGCTGGTGTCCGGCTTGAAGTAGCGGGTGTAGTCCGACGCGTACGGGTTCCAGCCGACCGCGTAGCCGAACGCCGCGCCCAGGGTGAGCAGGAAGCCGCCGATGCCGCCGCCGTGCGACGGCGCGCCCGGGCTGGACTTGGTGAAGATCCACACCGTGGCGACCAGGAAGATGACGGCCAGCAGCGGGAACGCGTACCGCTCGAACGCGTGCACCAGGTTGTGCCCGAAGAACGCGATCACGATCTGCGCCACCACGATGATGACCAGGCACAGCCACTTGGGCAGGTGGGTCAGCGTGTTCAGCGCGAACGTGCCGCTCACGCTGTTCACCGCGAACCAGCCGACGCCGGCGGTGATCGAGTTCAGCCCGGCGGGCAGGACGTTGCCCCAGTAGCCGAAGCCGAGCCGGGAGATCACCATCTGCGGCACGCCGTGCGACGGGCCTTCCGCGCCGAGCAGGCCCTGGGTGACCGAGCCGAGCCCGGTGCCGACCACGATGGCCAGCAGCGCCTGCCAGAAGTCCAGCCCGAAGAACGCCACCCCGATCACGCCGACGAACACGGTGGCGAACTCGAAGTTCGGCGAGGTCCAGGTCCAGAACAGCTGCAGTGGCTTGCCGTGCCGCTCGTTCAGCGGGATGAACTCGGCACCGCCGGGCTCGACCGCCACGACCTTGGTGCCGTACTCACCCTCACGGATTTCTACGCCAGGCGGCGGTTCGGCCTCGAGGAGTGGGCTCTGCTGTTGCTCAGGTGCCGACATCGGCGTGCTCCTTACGGCCTCGTGCGTAACGGCTTGTGCGTGTCGGTCGCCCGCCGACCGGGCCGACATCCCAGGTGGACGCGCTGATGATAAATCGGGTGATGATCAGGAGTTGTTTCCAGTGCGTTAAATATCCCGTGGCCGTGCCGTACTGACAAGCACTGTTTTCCGAGCGCGGCCTGCGTCCGGTTCCCGGTTAGCGGCGGGCGGGCGGGTGTGCGGGCGGGGCTCCTGCCTCGTAGGCTACGGCGGGTGACCGATGATCAGGACGCCAGGTCCCCGTTCCCCGTCGTGGGCATGGTCGGCGCCGGGCAGCTGGCCCGGATGACGTACCAGGCGTCCATCCCGCTCGGGATCCGGTTCCGGGTGCTGGCCGATACGGCCGCGGACAGCGCCGCCCAGGTCTGCCCGGACGTGCGGCTGGGCGACTATCAGGACCTGGACGAGCTGCTCGCGTTCGCGGCCGGCTGCGACGTGGTCACGTTCGATCACGAGCACGTGCCGGGGGAGCACCTGGCCGAACTGGAGGCGGCCGGGGTGGCGCTGGCCCCGGGCGGCGCCGCGCTCCGTTTCACCCAGGACAAGCTGGCCATGCGCCAGGAGCTGACCCGGCTCGGCGTGCCCTGCCCCCGGTTCGCCGCGGTGGCTGACGTGGACGATGTCGCCCAGTTCGCCCGGGAGGCCGGCTGGCCGGTGGTGCTCAAGGCGGTCAGCGGCGGTTACGACGGCCGCGGCGTGTGGATGTGCGACGACGCGGTTGCCGCCGGGGACGTGCTGGCGCACGGGATCGCGCTGCTGGCCGAGGAGTACGTGCCGTTCCGCCGCGAGCTGGCCGCGCTGGTGGCCCGCTCGCCGCACCGGCAGGGCGCGGCCTACCCGGTGGTGGAGACCGTGCAGCGGGACGGGGTCTGCCACGAGGTGCTGGCGCCCGCCCCCGGGCTGTCCGCCACCGTGGCCGAGGACGCGCAGCGGCTCGCCCTGCAGATCGCCGACGCGCTCGGGGTGACCGGGCTGCTGGCCGTGGAGCTGTTCGAGGGCGGTGGCCCCGGGCTGCTGGTCAACGAGCTGGCCATGCGGCCGCACAACAGCGGGCACTGGACCATCGAGGGGGCCCGCACCTCGCAGTTCGAGCAGCATCTGCGGGCCGTGCTCGACCTGCCGCTCGGCGCGCCGCAGCCAGCCGCCGGGCAGACCGTGATGGTCAACGTGTTCGGCGGTCACGACCCGGATCTGTACTCCCGGTACATCCATGTGATGGCGGCCGATCCCGGGGTGAAGGTGCACATCTACGGCAAGGCGGTCCGGCCCGGCCGGAAGATCGGCCACGTCACGGTGACCGGCAGCGGCGCCGGCGAGGAGAACCTGCTGGCGCTGCGCGACCGGGCGCTGCGCGCGGCCAGCTACCTGGCGACGGGTAAGGAGCACGGGGAATGAACGCCAGCCCGCTCGTGGGTGTCGTGATGGGCAGCGACTCGGACTGGCCGGTGATGGAGGCGGCGGCCACCGCGCTGGACGAGTTCGGCGTGCCGTACGAGGCGGATGTGGTGTCCGCGCACCGGATGCCGCACGAGATGATCAGCTACGGCGCGGCCGCGGCCGGCCGCGGCCTGCGGGTGATCATCGCGGGGGCGGGCGGGGCGGCGCACCTGCCCGGCATGCTGGCCGCGGTGACCCCGCTGCCGGTCATCGGGGTCCCGGTGCCGCTGAAGCACCTGGACGGGCTGGATTCGCTGCTGTCCATCGTGCAGATGCCGGCCGGGGTCCCGGTGGCCACCGTGGCGGTCGGCGCGGCGCGGAACGCGGGCCTGCTCGCGGTGCGCATCCTGGGCGCCGGCGACCCGGCGCTGCGCGACCGGATGGCCGAGTTCCAGCAGGGCCTGCGCGACCTGGCCCAGGCCAAGGGGGCGGCGCTGCGGGACCGGCTCGGCGGCGCGGCCGGCCCGGCGCGGGCTGATCCGGCGCGGCCGGCCTGCGGGCTGATCCGGGCCGTTCAGCTCTGGCCGCTCCGGTGCCACCCCTACTATCGGGTAATGAGCTCTGACTTCCCTGCTTTCGCCCTGTCGGAGGAGCACGAGGCGCTCCGCGAGGCGGTTCGCGAGCTGGCCGACGACAAGATCGCGCCGCGGGCGGCCGAGGTGGACGAGTCCGGGGAGTTTCCCTGGGACGTGTTCGAGGCGCTGGCCAAGGCGGACTTCGCCGCGGTGCACATCCCGGAGGCCTACGGCGGCGCGGGTGCGGACGCCATCGCCACCGCCATCGTGATCGAGGAGGTGGCCCGGGCCTGCGCGTCGTCCTCGCTGATCCCGGCGGTGAACAAGCTGGGCACCGTCCCGCTGCTGCTGGCGGGCTCGGAGGAGCTGAAGCAGCGCTTCCTGCCCCCGGTGGCCCGCGGCGAGGCGATGTTCTCCTATGCGCTGTCCGAGCCGGAGGCCGGCTCCGACGCCGCGGCCATGACCACGCGCGCCGTGCGTAACGGCGGCACATACATACTTAACGGAACCAAGCGGTGGATCACGAATGCCGGGGTGTCGCGGTTTTACACGGTGATGGCGGTGACCGACCCGGCGGCCGGCGCCAACGGCATCTCCGCGTTCGTGGTGGACAAGGACGACCCGGGGTTCTCCTTTGGCGCCCCGGAGCACAAGCTCGGCATCAAGGGGTCGCCCGACCCGGGAGCTGTACTTCGACGACTGCGCGATTCCGGCGGACCGGATCATCGGCGAAGAGGGTACCGGCTTCAAGACCGCACTGGCCACCCTGGATCACACCCGGGTCACCATCGCCGCGCAGGCGATCGGCATAGCCCAGGGCGCCCTCGACTATGCGGCCGGTTATGTCCAGCAGCGCCGCCAGTTCGGCCAGGCCATCGCGGAATTCCAGGGCGTTCAGTTCATGCTGGCCGACATGGCCATGAAGGTGGAGGCGGCCCGGCAGCTCACCTATGCGGCGGCGGCCAAGTCCGAGCGGGCCATGGCCGGGGACCGGAGCGCGGACCTGACGTTCTTCTCCTCGGCCTGCAAGTGCTTCGCCTCCGACGTGGCCATGGAGGTGACCACCGACGCAGTCCAGCTGCTCGGCGGCTACGGGTACGTCAGGGACTACCCGGTGGAGCGGATGATGCGCGACGCCAAGATCACCCAGATCTACGAGGGGACGAATCAGATCCAGCGCATGGTGCTGGCCCGGCAGCTCCTGAAGGGCTGAAATCAGGCCGCTGACCTGCGGCTTCTCGAACCTATCTCGCATGAAGCTGGCCGCCAGACCCACGAGCCTGGCGGCCCGCTCCTCTGTCCTGATTGTCCGGTTGATGCCGGTTATTTCCCATCGTTTCCGGGCCGCGTGCTGAATCGGTGCTGACCCTAGCGCTGCTAGGCGTGCCGATTGCCCTGGTCAGAATGCCCGAGAACGGGGCCGGCGCGACTCGGTGGTGAGTCCCAAGTGCGGCTGCCTCATGCCGATGGCCGTAGCGTTACGGTGACCCTCCTCAGCGATATCCGTCAAATCAGCCAG
>CAVWSA010000038.1:0-257779 GCA_963757545.1 uncultured Actinomycetes bacterium
GAGGCGGTCGAAGCGATCTGCTCCTTGGTCTCCACATCCTTGGCCAGCTTGGACAGCTCCTCGCTGACCCGCTCGACAGCGGCCTCGATGCCCCGCTTGAGCGACATCGGGTTCGCGCCCGCCGCGACGTTACGCAGGCCCTCGCGGACCAGCGCCTGCGCCAGCACCGTCGCCGTGGTAGTGCCGTCACCGGCCACGTCGTCGGTCTTCTTGGCCACTTCCTTGACCAGCTCGGCGCCGATCTTCTCCCACGGGTCCTCGAGCTCGATCTCCTTGGCGATGGACACCCCATCGTTAGTGATCGTGGGTGCGCCCCACTTCTTCTCAAGCACCACATTCCGGCCCTTCGGGCCGAGGGTCACCTTCACGGCGTCGGCCAGTTGGTTCATACCACGCTCGAGACCGCGCCTCGCGTCCTCATCGAACGCGATCATCTTGGCTGCCATAGGCTCCAGTCCTCCCAGGACTTGATGGCTTTTGTGTGAAACCGGGTCGACGCCCGCGACGGACGGCCCGTCAGCGGACAGTCCCTTCCTGCCGCCGGCGAGGCCTCATCGCCCCGATTCCCGCCCTGGAGTTGTCACTCTCATGCCGAGAGTGCCAACGCCTTGTTTAGCACTCTCGGCATGAGAGTGCAAGCCGAGTCGCCGGTCACCGGGGCCCGCGGCGGTCATCCGCCGTGCTTTCCGCTGACGGCGTAGCTGGCCCGCGCGCAGCGGCGCGGAGCACCGCCCGGAGTGGGGCAGAGATTCGGCCCGCCGATACGTCCCGGCCGCGGTCCGGCCGGGACCGGTAAGCCGCTGGGCAGACCGGTCCGGAAGGCCCGATGGCCCGGCATCCGCCACCGGATGCCGGGCCACCAGCCAAACTGAGTGAGCTAAGCTCCTGCAGCCCGGACTGCCTCCGCCTGCGGGCCGCGATCGCTCTGGGTGATCTCGAACTCGACCCGCTGCCCCTCTTCAAGGGTGCGGTAGCCATCCATCTGGATGGCGGAGAAGTGCACGAACACGTCCCTGCCACCGTCAACCGCGATGAAGCCGTAGCCCTTGTCCGCGTTGAACCACTTGACGGTGCCCTGAGCCATTACCCAACAACTCCCTAACTCCGCTCGGGCCTCGGGTCCCACCCTTGCCTCCGCGGAACCCGTCGATCGCGGCGCGGATTAGGCGTGGGCAAACCAGGCTTGCCGATGTGCGCCGACCGACAGCGACCGGAAACGACCTTACCTCGTGCGGTGAGGCTTCGGGACGTGTTACCACGCGAACGCGGCTGCGCGAGTCCGAGGGCCCGATCGCCTGGCCGGACACTTGCTGACAAGGCCGCCGCAACGGGACGGCGGCGGGACGGGGCTCAGCCGCCGGCCACCGCCGGGATGACCGAAATGTGCGCGCCAGCCGGCACCGGGGTGTCCAGGCCCTGCGCGAACCGCACATCTTCCTCACCGACGTACACGTTGACGAACCGGCGCAACTGGCCCGTGTCGTCCACGATCCGGCCGCCGATCCCGGGGTAGGCAGCATCCAGGCCGGCGATGACCTCACGCAGCGTGCCCGAGTCAGCCGGGACCTCGGCGGCGCCCTCGGTGAAGGTACGGAGGATGGTGGGGATACGGACGGACACGGTCATGCCAGGGCCTGCCTCTCGGAACTGATGCTGACGGCTCTCATAGTGCCGGGTCGCCCCGGCGCCGCTCAACTGGGCTGAATAGGTGGCTGACCAGCCTCGAAAGCCAGGAAGCTGTCCAGCGTGGGCCGGATCGGGGCGGCGGCCCGGGCCATATCGGCCACCGCGTCCAGCGTCTTGAGCCCGTCACCCGAGTTGATGATCACCGTCTCAGCGGCCGGGTCCAGCTGCCCGGACGCGAGCAGGCTGCGCAGCACCCCCAGGGTGACCCCGCCGGCCGTCTCGCCGAAGATCCCCTCGGTGGCGGCCAGCAACCGCATGGCCGCCACCACCGCGTCGTCATCCACGTCCACTACCGCGCCGCCGGTGCGCCGCACCACGTCCAGCACGTACGGGCCGTCGGCCGGATTCCCGATGGCCAGTGACTTGGCGATGGTGGACGGCCGGACCGGCTGCACCACATCGTGCCCGTTGCGGAACGCGGCCGCCACCGGCGAGCAGCCGGTGGCCTGCGCGCCGAACACCCGGTATGGGGTGTCCTCGACCAGGCCCAGCGCGATCAGCTCGCGGAACGCCTTGTCGATCTTCACCAGCTGGGCGCCGGACGCGACCGGGACCACGATCTGGGCGGGCAGCCGCCAGCCGAGCTGCTCGGCGATCTCGAACCCGATGGTCTTGGACCCCTCGGCGTAGTACGGCCGCACGTTGACGTTCACGAACGCCCAGTCCTCGCGTTCGTCGGCCAGTTCCGAGGCGAGCCGGTTCACGTCGTCGTAGGTGCCGTCCACCGGAACCATGGTGCCGCCGTAGACCGCGCTGGCCACGATCTTCTGCGGCTCCAGGTCGGCCGGGATGATGACCACCGACCGCAGGCCGGCCCGGGCCGCCGCGGCGGCCACCGCGTTGGCCAGGTTCCCGGTGGACGGGCAGGCCAGCACCTTGTAGCCCAGCTCCACCGCGGCGGCCAGGGCCACCGCGACCACCCGGTCCTTGAACGAGTGCGTCGGGTTGGCCCGCTCGTCCTTCACCCACAATGCGCGCATGCCCAGCTCTCGGGCGAGCTGCTCGGCCCGCACCAGGCGCGTCCAGCCGGGCTCGGTATTGGGCGTGGCGGCCACGTCCGGCGGCACCGGCAGCAAACTTGCATAACGCCAGATGCTGGGCGGGCCGGCCTCGATCGCCGCGCGGTCGAGCGCCGGGTATTCGTACTGCACCTCGAGCGGGCCGAAACATTCGGCGCAGGCGTGCGTGGAGCCGAGCGGGTAGGTCTGGCCGCATTCCCGGCAGCCGAGCCGGGTCGCGTAACCGAAGCGGGAGGGTGATGCGGGCTGGGGGGTGCTCACGTGGCGAGGCCTTTCTTCCTCATCTGTCCCAGCGGCCGGATGGCCGCGGGCCGGACTTGGCACCTGTCACGGGGGAATTGACCTCGCGGCGGACCCACAACGTGATGGTTGCCGGGGCTTCGCAGGGCCGTATCCCTCCACCCCTCTGGATGAGCAATATGAAGTTGTAGTCATTACTCTAACCGATGCGCCGCGGGTTCTCCGGGGCCCGGCAGGCTAGCCTCGCGTGCATGGGGCATTCATGACGGCGGACCAGCGCAGCGGCCGGGTGCTCGTTGCCTCGAACCGGGGGCCCATGTCATTCACCATGGGTGACGACGGCGCGGTGGTGCCCCGCCGCGGGGCCGGCGGCCTGGTCTCCGGGCTGTCCTCGGTGATGGGCCAGGCGTCTGTGCTGTGGGTGTGCGCGGCGCTGGGCGACGCCGACCGGGCGGCCGCGCGCAGCGCACCGGACGGGCTGATCGAGATGAGCGACGGTGCGGATGGCGGCCCCGGGTCGGCCGTCCGCATGCTGGACATCCCGGCCGTCACCTTCCAGCGGGCCTACAACTCGGTGGCCAACTCCACCCTCTGGTTCGTGCATCACATGCTGTACGACACACCCGACGAGCCCGCCTTCGGCCCGGCGTTCCGCCGCGAGTGGGAGGCGTTCCGCAGCTACAACACGGCGTTCGCGGCGGCGCTGGCCAAGGGTGCCGCGGAAGCCGGGCCAGGCCGGGGCGTTACTAAAGCCATGGTGCAGGACTACCACCTGCCGCTGGCCCCCCGGATGCTGGCCGAGCAGTGCCCGGACGTGCGGATCGCCCACTTCTCGCACACCCCGTGGGCGCCGCCGGACTACTACCGGCTGCTGCCCGCCGACGTGGGCCGGGAGGTGCTGGACGGCATGCTGGGCGCCGACCACGCCGGGTTCCTGTGCCAGCGCTGGGCTGACGCCTTCGTCGCCTGCTGCGCCGAATTCCTCGGTGCCGAGGTGGACCCGCGGGCCGGCACGGTCCGGCACCGCGGCCATGACACCACGGTGGGCGTGCACGCGCTCGGGGTGGACGCGGCTGAGCTGCGCGACCGGGCCGCGGCCACGGATGTGCAGGCACAGGTCGCGACGCTGCGCCAGAGCACCCGGGACCGGCAGCTCATCGTCCGGGTGGACCGTACCGAGCTGTCCAAGAACATCGTCCGCGGCCTGGCCGCGTACCGGGAACTGCTGACCAGCCATCCCGAGTGGCGGGGCCGGGTCACCCACCTGGCGTTCGCCTACCCGTCCCGGCACGACCTGCCGGAGTACCGCGAGTACACCGGCCGGGTGCAGCGGGTGGCGGCGGACATCATCGACGAGTTCGGCACCGACGACTGGGATCCGCTGATCCTGCAGGTCAACGACGACTACCCGCGCTCGCTGGCCGCCTACCAGCTGGCCGACGTGCTGCTGGTCAACCCGATCCGGGACGGGATGAACCTGGTGGCCAAGGAAGGCCCGATCCTGGCCAGCCAGGGCTGCGCGCTGGTGCTGTCCAGTGAGGCCGGCGCGGCGGCGGAACTCGGCCAGCACGCCATCCTGGTCAACCCGTTCGACGTGTCCCAGACGGCCGAGGCGCTGCACCGGGCGCTGAGCATGCCGGACGCCGAGCGCCAGCGCCGCAGCGCGGCCCTGGCCCAGGCCAGCGCCGCGCTGCCGCCCACCGCCTGGTTCCAGGCCCAGCTGGACGCGCTGGACACCGGCGATGAGCCGGGCGAGCCGGTCAGCCCGTCACGCGGCCGGTGGACGCCCCGGCGGCTGAGCAGGCGGCGGGCCCGGTAGCGCCGCTGGCTAGCGGCGCAGCAGGCTGGCCAGCCGGTGCATCCAGCCACGCGGAGACCATCTGGGGCAGCCGCATAGCGCGCACTCGCTGCCCTTGCGGTAATGACGATGTGCGTCGCGGCCATGGCCGCACCCGCAGAGCACGGGCTCATCCACCGGCCGCTCCACGCTGTCCATGCCGCCCCCCAAGCGCACCGGGCCACGACGGTATCACCCCCGGCGCGACGGCCGCAGCTCCAGCAGGCCGCCTGCTAGCCTGGGCCGCGCTGCGCGCACCGGCGCAACGGCCAGTACTGGGGAATCGGGGTGGGGACCGCGGTAACCGGGCTGGTGGCCTTGATCCTGACCGCTGCCGCGCTGCCGGCCCTGATCGCCCGGGCGCGCGGTGGCACACCGCCGGGCCCGGGCCCGAAACTGGCCGCGCTGGCCCCGGTGGGCGCGGTACTGGCCATCGCCGGGGCCGCCGTGGCCGCCGCCGCTGCCTGGTGGCTGCTGCTCCCGCTGCTGGTCCCGGCGCTGATCCTGGCCGGCTGGCAGCGCCCGGCCAGCCGGCCGCCCGCCGCGGCCGCACGGCCCGGCGGCACCGTTCCTTCCGGTACCACTGGTCTTTCCGGTACCACTGGTCTTTCCGGTACCACTGGCCTGCTCCGCGTGCTGACGCTGAACGTCAAGGGTGGCCGGGCCGACGCAGGCGCCTTGCTGCGCAGCGTGCGGCAGCACCGGGTGGACATCCTGGCCGTGCAGGAGATGACCCCGGACTGGCTGCGCGCCATGCAGCAGGCCGGGGTAACTGAGCTGTTGCCGTTCAGCCACGCCGACCCGCGGCCCGGGTCGGCGGGCAGCGGGCTGTGGACCCGCTGGCCAGTCACCCCGCTGGCCCCGGTGCCGGGCATGAAGAACGCGGCGCCGCGGGCCCGCGTCGAGCCCGCCGCCGGCCAGCCGGTGCTGGTGACCGTGGTGCACCCGGCCGCCCCGGTGAACCGGCAGGAGCCACGCTGGCAGCGGGATCTCGAGACGATCCGGTCGGTGCTGGCCGAGGCCCCCGGCCCGCACCTGGTGGCCGGGGACTTCAACGCCAGCCGGGACCACCGGGTGTTCCGCGACATCCTCCGGTCCGGGTTCGTGGATTGCGCCGACGCGGCCCGGCAGCGGCACTGGCCGGGCTTCACCTGGCCGGCCGACCGGCGGTACCCGCCGCTGATGCGGCTGGACCACGTGCTGGGCTCACAGGCCGGCTGCGTCGTGCACGAGGCCCGCACCATGCGCGTCCCCGGCACCGACCACCGCGGCGTCCTCGCCGTGCTGGAATTCAGCCGGCCCGGCTGAGCGTATCGGCCAGGCCATTGAGCAGGGTGACCACGCCGTCCGGCCCGTCCACCACCAGGTCGGCCTCGGTGGCCAGCGCGGAAACCTCGGCCGAGCCGCTGCATACGGTCAGTCCCGGGATACCGGTGGCGCGCAGCGCGCGCACGGCGCCGAAGGCGGCCAGGTCACCTAGATCATCACCGACGTACATGACCGCGCCGCTCTGGCGTTCGGCAATCAGGGTTTTCAGGGCCTGGCCTTTATCCATGCCGCGCGGGCGCAGCTCGATCACCATCCGGCCCGGCTCCACGGTCAGCCCGTGCCGGGCGGCCAGGTCGGTGAGCGGGGCGCGGAGCCGGTCCAGCGCGGCCTGCGGATCGGCCGCCTGGCGGGTATGCACGGCGACCGCGTGGCCCTTGTACTCGGCCCGGGTCCCGTCCGGCGCGCCGGCCAGCAGCCCGGGCAGCTCGGCGCGGGCCGCGGCCACCCCGGGCTCGGCCGCCGGGGAGTCCAGCGTGCCGTCCGACCACCGCTCCAGGCCGTAGTGGCCGAGCACGATCAGGCCCGGCACGGCCGCGAACCCGCCCAGCTCGGCGGCATCCGCGGCCGGGCGGCCGGTGATCACGGCCAGGGTGCCGACCACGGCGGCCACCCGGCGCAGCGCCGGCCCGGCCGCCGGGTGGGCCCGGGCCACGGCCGGCTCGGAAACGATCGGCGACAGGGTGCCGTCGAAGTCCAGCGCGACCAGCGCCCGGCCGGGATCGTCGAGGATCGCGGCCAGCCCGGCCCGGCCCTCCGGGCTAGCTGGCTCGGGCAACTCCCCCAGTCCGCTCACCAGGCCGAACCGTCGCCGCGGTCCGGCAGGCCGAACGCATCTTGTGCCGCCGGGCCCGCTGCCGCCGCAGCCGCTTGACCAGGGCCGGATCGAGCATCAGCGCCTCCGGGCGGTCGATCAGCTCGTTCAGCAGCTGGTAGTAGCTCGTCGCGTTCATGCCCAGGACGTCACGGATCTCCTGCTCCTTGGCGCCGGGCGAGCGCCACCAGCCGCGCTCGAAGGCGAGGACCCGCACCTCGCGTTCGGACAGCGCCGCCATCACTTCTCCCCATGCCTCCAGGAGCCTTATCCTAGGTCGGCTCTTTGCGCCGTGCCCAGGCGTGCGTAGGCTCAGCCATCGTGGCTTCCTATGACTGCATAACGTTCCTCACCGACTACGGTCTCGAGGATGGCTTCGTGGCGGCCTGCCACGGGGTCGCCGCCCGGATCGTCCCCGCGATCAGGCTCATCGACATCACCCACCTGGTACCGCCCGGCGATGTCCGCCGGGGCGCCGCGGTGCTCGCCCAGACCCTGCCGTACCTGCCGCCGGGCGTGCACGTGGCCGTGGTGGACCCGGGAGTGGGCACGGCGCGGCGCGGTGTCGCGGTCGCGGCCGGGGAGTGCATCCTGGTCGGCCCGGACAACGGGCTGCTGTCCTGGGCGTTGGCCGCGCTGGGCGGGGCGACCGCCGCCTGCCAGCTGACCAACGGCGAGCTGTGGCTGCACCCGGTGTCCCCGACGTTCCACGGCCGGGACATCTTCACCCCGGTCGCCGCGCACCTGGCCGCTGGCACCAACCTTGAGGCCGCGGGCACCCCGATCGACGTGACCGAGTTGGTGACATTGCCCTCACCGACCAGCCGGGTGCACGACGGCGAGGCGGAAGGCGAAGTGATGTCGGTGGACCGGTTCGGCAACGTCCAGCTATCCATCGCCGCGTCCGACGCCGACCGGCTGGGCCTGGGCTTCGGCTCCCCGGTGGTGGTCCGCTGCGGGCGGCGCCGGCTGACCGTGCCGTACCTGGAGACGTTCGCCGCCGTGGCGCCGGGCGAAATCGTCGCGTACACCGACAGCGCCGGGCTGATCTCACTCGCCGTCAACGGTGGCGACGCGGCCGAGCAACTCGGCCTGCCGCCCGGTGCGCACGTCCGGCTGTCCGCGGCGCTGCCCGCCTGAAAGCGGGCTCCTTTCTGGTCCCGACCTGCGTAGCCTTCGCTCCCGCCTCGCCGAGTGCCCGGAACGTGGCAGAATGCCCGAGGGTCTGATGGAAGGGTTGGAGTATGACGCAGCGGCGCCCTGGCCGGGCGGCGACAGCTATCGCCGCGGGCCTGGCAGCATCCTGCGTCGCGATGGCGGCGGCAGGCCCTGCCCTCGCGGACACGGTCCGTAACAATGAGTGGTGGCTTAGTTCGCTGCACGTGACGCAGGCCTGGCTGTCCAGCAAGGGCACCGGGGTCACCGTCGCGGTACTGGACACCGGGGTGGACCCGGCGCAGCCTGATCTGGCTGGTTCGGTGACCACCGGGCGCGACTTCACCGGGTCCGGCCGGGCCGCGGGCGGGCCGTTCTGGGGAGTCAACGGCACCGCCGTGGCCAGCCTCATCGCCGGGCACGGGCACGGCCCGCGGCACGCGGACGGCATCATCGGGGTCGCGCCCGAGGCGAAGATCCTCTCGGTCCGGGTGACCCTGGAGAACAACGACCCGTTGCTGGCCAGCGCCACCACGGTGGCCGCGCTGCCGATGGCCATCGCCCGGGGCATCCGGTACGCGGTGCGGCACGGCGCCCAGGTCATCGACCTGCCGCTGGACCCGGCCGCGGTGGCGGCCGACAACGCCGCGGCCAAGAACGGGACGTCCGCGGTCACCGGCGGCAGCCCGGCGGAACGCGCCGCGGTGGCGTTCGCGCTGAGCAAGGGCGTCGTGCTGGTCGCCCCGGCCGGCGACGGCGGGGCCGGCCCGGACACCATCAACTACCCGGCCGCCTACCCCAGGGTGATCTCGGTGGGCGCGTTCAACGCGACGCTCACCAAGGCCCCGTTCAGCAGCAACCGGCCTTATGTCACGCTGACCGGCCCAGGCAGCGGCGTCATCGCGGCCACCGGCCCGGCCGGTTACACCAAGGTGAACAGCACCTTCGCGGCCAGCGCGGTGGTGGCCGGCGTCGCGGCGCTGATCAAGGCGCAGTTCCCGGCCATGAGCCCGGCGCAGGTGAAGAACGCGCTGATCACCAGCACCGGGTTCCACCCCAAGGGCGGCCGGCGGACCGGGTCAGGGTTCGGCACGGTGGACGCGGCGGCCGCGCTGACCGCTGCCGCGAAGATCAACTCCACGCTGTCCTCGAACGCCTCGGCGGCCAATCCGACGCCGCCCGCGCCGCCTAAGGTCAAGGTGCACTCGACCAGCCTGTGGGACGCGCTGCGCTACCCGGTGCTCGGCCTGGCTGCGCTGCTGCTCATCGCGCTGGTGGTACTGATCACGGTGCGCACCCGGCAGCGCCGCGCGCTGGACGCGGAACTGGCCCCGCTGCGGGCCGCCGCGCAGGCGGCCCGGGCGCACCCGGCCAACGGGGCGGACCTGGCCTCGGCGGGTGTGGGTGCCCCCGGCGGCGTGCAGTTCGGGCCGGGCGGCGCGGCGGTGGACCTGGCCGCCTCGCCGGGGCGGCGCAGCGCCGGCCGGGCGCCGTTCGACGACCCGGACTTCGTGCCGCCGTCGTTCCAGAACGCCGCGTTCGGGCCGGCCGGCTTCGGCGCTGCCGGGGCTGGCCGGGCTGGCCGGGCCGCCGGTGGCGCGGTGACGGCCGGTGGCGCGGTGACGGCTGGTGGCGCGGCGGCGGGCGAGGCCGCGCGCGGCGGGGCGGGCGGGGCGGCGACCGGGCCGCAGCCGTTCGGTGCCACCCCGGCTGGCCTGCCCATGCGCGGCAGCGCCGCGGCGGACATCCCGGCGTTTGGTAGCGCCACGGGTGGTGTCTTCCCGGGCGGCGGCGACGCCTCCGCCGAGGGGGCGCTGTCCGAGGGGGCCGCCTTCGGCCGGGCGGCGGCGGCCGATCCCCCGGTTCCCCCGGTGCGCACCCTGGGCTCCACGCACCGGCTCAACGCGGTGCGTACACCCCGGACGAAGGGCCACCCGCCCTGGGAACCGGCCGAGAAGCCGAAGAGTGAACTGCCCTGGATGGATGCCCCGGCCCGCGGGGGCGCGCCGGGCCGGGTGATCCCACCGCGGCCGTACCCGGGCGGGGAGCCGGGCGCCAGCCAGCCGATCATCGACCACGGCCCCGGGGGGACCGGATTCCCGGCCGAGAACGGGCACCTCGCGGGCCAGCGGGGCGGCATCGACCGGGGGCCGTTCCCGGAACTGGACCCGCCGCCCGGCGTCAACCCGGACAGCCCGGCCGCGCAGCGGCCGCGGTACTCGTGGAACCCGGCGGACACCACGGAGTCGTTCCCGGCGGTAGGCCCGGACGACATGCCGCTCGCCTAGCGAGGCAGCCGGCCGCCGTTGAGGTCGGCTTTGCGCACCGAGGCGTAGACCGGCACGTACTCCTGGCCGGACAGGTCCTGGATGGCCTGGATGACCTCGTCGGTGATGGCCCGGCGGGCCCGGCCCTTGGCCGTGTCGCCCTGGTAGGCCTCGAAGGTGAGCGGCTTGCCGATCCGGATGGACACCGGGTGCAGCCGGGGCACGGTGGACCCGGGCGGCAGCACCCGGTCGGTGCCGACCATGGCCACCGGGATGACCGGCAGCCCGGAGTTGAGCGCCAGCCAGCCCACTCCGGTGCGGCCGCGGTACAGCTTCCCGTCCGGGGACCTGGTGCCCTCCGGGTAGATGCCGAACAGCTGGCCGCTGCGCAGCAGGGCGAGCGCCGCGTCCAGCATGTCCTGGGCGGCCCGGGAGCTGTCCCGGTCCACCGACAGCTGCTTGGTGGCCCGCATGTAGGCACCGGTCAGCCGCTGCCTGACGCCGGTGCCGTTGAAGTACTCAGATTTCGCGGCGAAGGTGAGCGGCCGGTCGAGCATCAGCGGGAGGAAGATCGAGTCCACGACCGACAGGTGATTGGACGCGAGGATGGCCCCGCCGGTGACCGGGATGTGCTCCATCCCGGTGACCCTGGGGCGCCACAGCAGATGCAGCAGCGGGCCGGCCACAACCCTGGACAGCTGGTACTGCACCCGATCACTCCCGACCCTCGGTCTGCGGTGGCTGCTCAAAGATAACCGGGGCCGCCGGCTGGTGACGAGATGTGCCAGGCCACGCCGCGGCCAACGCCTGGTTATATTGTGCCTTGATGACGATCGTTATATCTTCGAGTGAAGCGTGCACGGCATCCGGTTGTCCAATCATCGCGGAAGGCCTCCGTTCGTGGCCGAGTTCCAGCTGACCGCCGCCGAGCAGCAGTTCGCCGGGCAGGTTCGCGAGACCGCCCGGCAGCACCTGGTGTCGCTGGCGAGTCAGACCGGCGGCCGGGTCAACCGGCCGCTGCTGGCCACGATGGGCAAGCTGGGTTTGCTGCGCGGGCTGTTCGGCGGCCAGCCGGATGAGCCACCGCGGGACGCCGCCGCGCTGCGACTGTGTCTGCTGCGCGAATCGCTCGCCCAGGTCAGCGCCGAGGCGGAGACGGCGCTCGCGCTGCAGGGGCTGGGCAGCTACCCGATCTTGCAGTCCGGGCCGCCCGCGCTGGCCGCGCGCTGGATCCCGGAGGTGATCAGCGGCCAGGCGGTCGCCGCGTTCGCGCTGTCCGAGCCGGGCGCCGGCTGGACGCGGCCGCGCTCACCCTGCGCGCCGAGCCCGACGCCGCGGGCTGGCGGCTGACCGGCGAGAAGACCTGGATCTCCAACGCGCCGGACGCGGACATCTACACGGTGTTCGCGCGGACCACGCCGGACGCCGGGGCCCGCGGCGTGACCGCGTTCGCCGTGGCCGGGGACAGCCCCGGGCTGGCCGGCCAGCCGCTGGAAATGATCTCGCCCGCACCCGATCGGCCGGCTGACCTTCGACGGGGTCCGGGTCGGCGCAGGTGACGTGCTGGGCAAACCGGACGCGGGCTTCGCGGTGGCCATGCGCACCCTGGACCTGTTCCGGCCCAGCGTCGGCGCGTTCGCGGTCGGCCTGGCGCAGGCCGCGCTGGATGCGACCATCAGCCACGTGCGGGAGCGGCAGGCCTTCGGCGGCCCACTGGCCCGCCAGCAGACGGTGGCGCACAAGATCGCCGACATGGCGACCGACCTGGCCGCGGCGCGGCTGCTCGTCTACGCCGCGGCCGCCGCTTACGACGGCGCGGCCGAGCCGTCGCTGCAGAGCCGCCGGTCGGCCATGGCCAAGCTGTACGCGACCGAAGCCGCGCAGCGTATCGTCGATGGCTGCGTGCAGCTGCACGGCGCTCGCGGACTGCAGCGCGGGCATCTGCTCGAGCACCTCTACCGGGACGTCCGGTCGCTGCGCATCTACGAGGGCGCCTCGGAGATCCAGCGCTCGATCATCGCCCGTGACCTGATTGGCAGGGAAGCCACCTGATGACATCGTCCTACCGGTTCCGCGCCTCGGCCGGGCTGACGCCGCAGTGGCAGCACTTCCGCTTCAGCGCCGGCGGGTGGCGTCGCGACCGTCACCCTGGACCGGCCGGACAAGCTGAACGCGCTGACCTTCGAGAGCTACGCCGACCTGCGCGACCTGATCGCGGAACTGCCGCATCACCAGGATGTCCGGGTGCTGGTCATCCGCGGCGAGGGACGCGGGTTCTGCGGCGGCGGTGACGTCAACGAGATCATCGGCGAGCTGATCAAGATGGAGCCGCGGGACCTGATGCGGTTCACCAAGATGACCGGGGACGTGATCCGGGCCATGCGGGAGTGCCCCATCCCGATCATCAGCGCGGTGCACGGGATCGCGGCCGGGGCCGGCGCCGTGGTCGCGCTGGCCTCGGACTTCCGGGTGGTGGGCCGGTCCGGGCGGTTCGCGTTCCTGTTCACCAAGGTGGGGCTGTCCGGCGGGGACATGGGCGCGGCCTACCTGCTGCCCCGGGTCGTCGGCCTGGGCCGGGCGACCGAGCTGCTGATGCTCGGCCGGACCATCGACGCGGCGACCGCCGACCGCTACGGCCTGGTGTCCCGGCTGGTGGCCGACGACGAGCTCGCCGCCGCGGTGGCCGGCCTGGCCCGCGAGCTGGCCGACGGGCCCTGGCGCTGGCCCAGACCAAGTCGCTGCTCACCCGCGAGCTGGACATGCCGCTGGGCGCGGCCACGGAGCTGGACGCGATGACCCAGGCGCTGCTGATGACCAGCCAGGACCACGCCGAGTTCCATGCCGCGTTCAACGAGCGGCGCCCGCCCCGCTGGCAAGGCCGCTGACCGCCGGCCACCGTCCCGCCCGCCCGCCCGTCAAGCCCACCATGATCGCGGTGAGTTTGTGGTCGCCGGTGACCATAAACTCACCGCGATCATGGAATTGCGGCCGCTGACCGCCGTGGCTCAGCCAGGCACCCAGCGCCGGTGCGCCGTGCCGGGGTGGCCCTGGCGGATCAGGTCCAGCCGCGGTTTCGGCCCTTCGAGCCGGCCGGTCTGCGGCCGCCGGCGCGCCCGCCTGCCACGGCTGCGGCCAGACCGCGCCCGGCCCGGCGTAATCCTGCTCGGCCGCGGCGTGCAGCGTCCAGTTCGGGTCATACAGGTGCGCCCGGCCCAGCGCGCACAGGTCGGCCCGGCCGGCCAGCAGGAGCGAGTTGACGTCGTCGTAGGACGAGATGATGCCCACCGCCATCGTCGGGATACCGGCCTGGTTGCGGATCCGGTCGGCGAACGGCGTCTGGTACGACCGGCCGAAAGCCGGCCGCTCATCCGGGGTGACCTGCCCGGTGGACACGTCGATGATGCCGCCCCCGCCGCGGCGAACGCGCGGCGATCAGCACGGAGTCCTCGGCGGTGATGCCGCCCGGCCAGCCAGTCGGTGGCCGAGATCCGCACGCTGACCGGCTTGCCCGCGGGCCACACCGCCCGGATGGCGTCGCAGCACCTCCAGCGGGTAGCGCAGCCGGGCATCGAGCGACCCGCCGTAGCCGTCGGTGCGCTGGTTGGTCACCGGTGAAATGAAGGAGGACAGCAGGTAGCCGTGCGCGCAGTGCAGCTCGAGCAGGTCGAAGCCGGCCTGCTCGGCCCGCGCGGCGGCGTCGGCGAACTGCTGCCGGATCAGGTCCAGGTCGGCCGCGGTCAGCTCGTGCGGCATCTGGCTGACCCCGGGCAGTAGGGCAGCGGGGACGGCCCGACGACCGGCCAGTTGCCCGCGGGCAGTGGCTCGTCCATGCCCTCCCACATCAGCCGGGTCGATCCCTTGCGCCGGAGTGGCCGAGCTGAATGCCGATCTTGGCCTGCGACTCGCGGTGCACGAAGTCGGTGATCCGGCGCCACTGCCCGGCCTGCTCGTCGGTCCAGATGCCGGTGCAGCCGGGGGTGATCCGCCCGGTCTGCGACACGCAGACCATCTCGGTCATCACCAGCCCCGCGCCGCCGAGCGCCTTCCCGCCCAGGTGCACCAGGTGGAAGTCACCGGGCAGGCCGCCGGTCGGCTACGTACATGTCCATCGGCGAGACGACGACCCGGTTGACGAGTTCCATGTCCCGCAGCCGGAACGGCTGGAACATCGGCGGGCACACTTCGCCGGTGCCCATGCCCGCGGGCGGACTCGTGCCGGGCGAACCAGCGATCCACCGAGGCGACGAACTCGGGGTCGCGCACCCGGAGGTTGTCGTAGGTGACCCGGCGGCTGCGGGTCATGATGTTGAACGCGAACTGGACCGGGTCCTGCCCGGTGTACTGGCCGAGGTTCTCGAACCACTCCAGGCTGGCCTGCGCCGCACGCTGCGTGGACAGCACCACGGGCCGGCGCTCGTCCTCGTAGGCCTCGAGCGCGGCCGTGGGACCCGGCTGCTCGTGCAGGCAGGCGGCCAGCGCGAGCGCGTCCTCCATGGCGAGCTTGGTGCCCGAGCCGATGGAGAAGTGCGCGGTGTGCGCCGCGTCGCCGAGCAGCACGACGTTGCCGTGCCGCCAGCGCTCGTTGCGGACGGTGGCGAAGCTGATCCACCGGGAGTTGTTCGGCAGCACCTCGTGACCGTCGAGCACGTCGGCGAACAGCTCGCGGATCAGCCGACGACTTCTCATCGGACTCGCCGGGCGCCAGGTCGCCGGCGGCCAGCGCGTCGAAGCCGGCCCGCCGCCACACGCTCTCGTTCATCTCCACGATGAACGTCGCGCCTTGGCGTCGTACGGGTAGCCGTGGATCTGCATGACGCCGTAGGGCGTCTGGCGGACGTAGAACTTGAAAGCGTCGAAGACCTTGTCGGTGCCGAGCCACATGTACTTGCACGTGCCGGATGTCCAGCGTGGGCTGGAAGGTGCCGGCGTACCGGGCGCGGACCGCGGAGTTGACCCCGTCGGCGGCGACGACGAGATCGTGCGTCCGGCTGAGCTCGGCCACGTCCGGGGCGGGCGTACCGAAGTGCAGCCGTGACGCCCAGCGCCGCGGCAGCGCTGCTGCAGGATCTCCAGCAGCCGGCGCGGCTCATCGCCGCGAAGCCGTGCCCGCCGCTGGTGTGACCGCGCCGCCGACGTGCACGTCGATGTCGTCCCAGGTGGCGAACTCCCGCTCCATCTGCGCGTAGATCGCTGCGTCGGCGTGCTCGATGCCGCCCAGCGTCTCGTCGGAGAACACCACGCCGAAGCCGAACGTGTCATCGGGCGCGTTGCGCTCCCACACGGTGACCTCGTGCCCCGGGCTGAGCTGCTTGGTCAGCGCGGCGAAGTACAGCCCGCCCGGCCCGCCGCCGACGACCGCGATGCGCATCGCACCGCTCCCGCTCACCTGGGCTGCGCCGCCTGCTGGCTGCGCAGCACGTACCGCTGCACCTTGCCGGTGGCGGTCCGGGGCAGCGCGGCGATGAACTCGATGGCGCGCGGGTATTTGTAGGGCGCGATCTTTTCTTTGACGAACGCCTGCAATTGGCCGGTCAGCGCCGGCGCCGCCCCGGTGGCCCGCGGCCAGCACCACGAACGCGGTGACCAGCTGGCCCCGTGCCGTCGTCGGGCACCCCGACTACCGCGCACTCAGCCACCGCCGGGTGGGCCAGCAGCGCTTCCTCGACCTCCGGCCCGGCGATGTTGTAGCCGGAGGAGACGATCATGTCGTCGCTGCGCGCCTGGAAGTAGAAGTAGCCATCCTCGTCCTGGGTGAACGTGTCGCCGGTGATGTTCCACCCGCCCTGCGACGTAGCTGGCCTGGCGCGGGTCATTGAGGTACCGGCAGCCGGTGGGCCCCTTGACGGCCAGCCGCCCCGGCACGCCCGGCGGCACCGGGAACCCGGCCTCGTCCAGGATCGTGGCCTGGTAGCCAGGCACCGCGCTGGCCGGTCGCGCCGGGCCGGATGCCGTCGTCGGCCGCGGACACGAACACGTGCAGCATCTCGGTCGAGCCGATGCCGTCGATCAGGCTGACCCCGGTCGCCTCGCGGAACGCGCGCCAGGTCGCCTCGGGCAGGTGCTCGCCGGCCGAGACCGGCCGGCGCAGCGAGCCGAGCTGCCCGGCCTTGCCGGCCGCGATCATGGCGCGGTAGGCGGTCGGCGCGGTTGAGCACACCGTGACCTGATGCTTCGCGATCTCGGTCGGCCAGGTCCTCCGGGCTGGCCTTCTCGATCAGCAGCGTGGCCGCGCCGGCCCGCAGCGGGAACACCAGCAGCCCGCCGAGCCCGAACGTGAACGCCAGTGGCGGCGTCCCGGTGAACAGGTCGTCAGCCGACGGCCGGATGACATGCCGGGAGAACGTGTCGGCGATGGCCAGCACGTCCCGGTGGAAGTGCATGGTGGCCTTGGGCCGCCCGTCGTGCCCGAGGTGAAGGCCAGCAGCGCGACGTCGTCGGCCGCGGTGGGCACGGCCGCGAACTCGGCCTGGCGCGGCCGCGGCGCGCCGGGTCAGGTCGGCGGCGGCCGGCCCGCCGTAGCTGACGATGGGCGCGCCGCCCAGGTCGGCGGCGTGCAGATCCTCCTCGAACCGCCAGTCGCAGAGGGCGAGATTGACCTGGGCGATTTCCGCGACGGTGGTCAGCTCGCCGGCGCGCAGCAGCGGCATCGTGGTGACCGCGACCGCCCCGGCCTTGAGTACGGCCAGCCAGCACGCGGCCAGCCAGGGGTTGTTCGGGCCGCGCAGCAGCACCCGGTTACCGGGCACGCACGCCCAGCTCACCGGTGAGCACCCGGGCGATCTGGTTGACGGTGCGCAGCAGGCCGGCGTAGCTCCACACGTCGCCCTGCGGGGTGAGCAGGCAGCGGCGGTCGCCGCCGTGCCTCGCGATCACCGCATCGAGCAGTTCGTGTGCGCAGTTGAGCTGCTCCGGGTAGCGCACCTCGGGCAGCTCGAAGATGAGCTCGGGCCAGCTGCCCAATGGCGGCAGGTTGTCCCGGCAGAACGTGTCCACGTGCGCCGAGCGGCCCCGCCGGGCGCCGCGCCCGATCGTCATAATGTCAAGGTATGGCGCGCTGATGACGACAGTCAATACATCAGCACACGGGGCGGAGCGGGGGGCGGCCCCGCGGCTGAGCCGCGGGGCGGCGCTCACCGGGTAGTCAGAGGATGGCCATGCCCTGGACCTCCACCAGGGCGGCGTCCCACAACCGGGCCACGCCGACCGCCGCCATGGCCGGGTAGTCCCGCCCGGCCAGCCGCCGCCAGACCTGGCCGAGCGCGGCCGAGTTGCGCCGGTAGTCGTCCATGTCCACGACGTAGACGGTCAGCGAGGCCAGCTGGTCCGGGCGGCCGCCCGCCGCGGCCAGCGCGGTGAGCAGGTTGCCCAGCGCCACCTCGAACTGGGCCGCCACGTCCGCGCCGCTGATCCGCCCGGCCGCGTCCAGCGCGGTCTGCCCGGCCAGCAGGACCAGCGTCCCGTGACCGAGCACGGCGTGCGAGAAGCCGGACGGCCGGGCCAGCCCGGCCGGATTGACCCGCTCGATGCTCATGCTGTCTCCTCAGACGTTCCCGCCGTCCGGCGCAGCCCATGCACCGGCCACTCGCCCGGGCCTGACGGCCCGGGCTCGCTGGGCCGGAACCGGACGGCGCTCACGATTGGACCGCTCCTCCGTTGACGTTGATGCCCTGGCCGGTCAGCGCGCCGTTCTCGATGCAGAACCAGACCGCGGCGGCCACCTCCTGCGGCGTGATCAGGCGGCCGATCGGCTGCTTGTGCGCCAGCACCTGCCGGGCCTGCTCGCTGCTGCGGCCGGTGCTCTCCGCGATGGTCCGCACGTCGTGGCCGCGGTCATCGGCGTGTCCACATAGCCGGGGCACACCGCGTTGACCGTCACCCCGGTCCCGGCCAATTCGGCGGCGGCCGACCGGACCAGGCCCAGCACGCCGTGCTTGCTGGCGGCGTAGGCCGCGATGTACGGCTCACCCAGCCGGGCGGCGCTGGACGCGATGACCACGATCCGGCCGTCGCCGGCCGCCCGCATCGGCGGTACGGCGCGCCTGACGCAGCGGAACGGCGCGGTCAGGTTGATGTCCAGCAGCCGCTGCCACTCGCTGTCCGGGGTCTTCTCCAGCCGGGCCGAGAAGGCCGCGCCGGCGTTGGCCACCAGCACGGCGACCGGCCCCCAGGCCTGTTCGACCCCGGTGAACACCTCGTTGACCGCGGCGGCGCTGGTGATGTCCGCGGGCAGCACCAGCGCCGGGCCGGCGCAGCTGGCTGCGGTCGCGGCCAGCTCGGCGCCGCTGCGGGCGGTCAGCGCCACCCGGAGACCAGCCTGGCTCAGCCGCTCCGCGATCGCCCGGCCGATCCCGCGCCCGGCCCCGGTAACCAGGGCGATCGGTGCCGGTGCGTCCATCGGCCCTCCAGTCCACCCGGTCCGCATCGCCAGTCCGGGCAGCTTATCTCGGTAACATTACGTGGGCCAGAAAGGCGCGATACCGAGGTGATGGATGCGAGCCCGGCGGTGAGCAGCACGACCGGCCGCGATGCGGCACGCCCGCGGGAGATGATCCTCACCTTCTACGGGCTGTACCGGGAAGTCATCCGCGGCTGGATCTCGATCGCGCAGCTGATCCGGCTGATGGCCGAGGTCGACGTGGACGCGCCCGCGGTGCGCTCGGCGGTCTCCCGGCTCAAGCGGCGCGGCCTGATCGAGGCGCGCGCGGTGGCGGGCGCGGCCGGGTACTCACTGTCCCCCGCCGGGCAGCAACTGCTGGCCGAGGGTGACCCGCGCATCTTCGGCCGCCAGCCAGGCCCAGCTCAGCGACGGCTGGGTGCTGGCCGTGTTCTCGGTGCCGGAATCCGAACGCGACAAGCGGCACGTGCTGCGCTCCCGGCTGGACCAGCTTGGCTTCGGCTCGGCCGCGTCCGGGGTGTGGATCGCGCCGCAGCAACTGGCCGCGGAGGCCCGGCACCGGATCGGCACGCTCGGGCTGAGCGACTACGTGGAGCTGTTCGAGGGCGCGCGGATGCCCAGCGCGCAGCTGCGGGCCGCCGTCGGCCAGTGGTGGGACCTGGCCGGGCTGGCCGAGGTGTACGACGTTTTCTGCGCCGCTCATGAGCCGGTGATGCGCCGCTGGTCACGGCAGCGCCGGCCGGGCGACGCGGCCGCCTTCGCCGACTACATGCGGGTGGTGGACAGCTGGCGCAAGATCGTCTACCGGGACCCGCGGCTGCCCGCCGAGCTGCTGCCCGCGGACTGGGTCGGCAACCGGGCGGAACGGATCTTCTTCGGGCTGCACGCGGCGCTGCGCGAATCGGCCGAGAAGCACGTCATGTCGGTGCTGGAGAGTGTGTGAGCCGCGGGCCCGGGGCGTTAGCTGGCGCAGATGCTCTGGTTGGCGGTCCGCGCGGAGATGGTCGGCGACGGTGTCGGTGCGGCCGACTGGGTGGTCTCTGAGGACTGGGTGGCGCCGTAGTCGCTGCCCAGGACCAGGATCAGCCGGGGGCTGGTGCCGGGCACCAGCTCCATGACGGCCCCGGGCACCTTCCTGGCCAGCAACTTGGCCTGGGTGCGGCTGCCCTGGTGGTACTTGATCACGGTTTGCGTCACGTCCGTGCTGGTGTTCTGGGTTTCCGCGGTCACGTGGAACCCCTTCTGCTGCAGGATCCCGCCCACGGTGTTCTGCAGCCCGTACTGCGTGGTCCCGTTGCGCACCACGACCTTCACGCTGTGCGCGGAAATCTTCGGCGCCTGGCCCGGCTTCAGCGTCGCGCTGGTGACCGGCGTGTCGTTGATGTAGTCCTGGAAGATCGTGCTGTCCTCGGGCTGCGTCCACAGCAGGTTGGCCGTGTCGGTGGGCACGATCTCGGATCGCGGGTAGGTCGGCAGGGTGAAGAAGGTGACCGCGCTGGCCGGCAGGTTGCGCACGCTCATGGCCAGGTCATAGAGGCCGTGCAGGCCGCCGAGCTGGCTGTCCACGGTGATCGACTTGGTCGCCGCGTCCAGGAAGTGATAGATGGCCAGCGGGTCGAGCAGCTTGCTCTTGACCCGCTCGACCAGCGAGGACATGAAGGCCTGCTGGCGGCCGATCCGTTCCAGGTCGCTGCCGTCGCCCAGGGTGTACCGGGCCCGCACGTAGGCCAGCGCGCCCAGCCCGTGCAGCAGGTGGTGCCCGGGCTTGAGGTACAGGCCCGACTTCGGGTCGTCGATCGCGGTGGTGTTGCACTCCTCCACGCCACCCAGGGCGTTCACCATGTCCCGGAAGCCCTCGAAGTTGACCACCACGAAGTGGTCGATGTGGATGCCGGTATCCTGCTCCAGCGTCTTCTCCGTGCACGCGACCCCGAGGTCGGTGTGGTTGCCGTACAGGTTGCCCAGGGCGAACGCTTCGTTGATCTTGTACGTGGTGGGGGCGGACAGCTGGCCGTTGCCCATCTTGCAGGACGGGATGTTCACCCAGGAGTCACGCGGGATCGACATCACGTTGACCCACTTCCGGTCGGCCGCGATGTGCATGATCATCAGCGTGTCGGACTGGTCCGTGGTCAGCCCCTGGCCAAAGCCCTTGCCCTGAGCGTGCCGGGTGTCCGACCCGATGATCATGATGTTCTCGGCCTGCGGATGGGTGTCCACCGGCTGGGTGCCGAGGTCGCCGGAGATGTTCAGCTGGTGCAGGTTGCCGTTCAGGTGCCGGTAGACGGCGTAGGCGCCGCCCAGCGCGACGAGCAGCACCGCCGCGACGCCGCCCGCGGTCCAGGCCAGGATCTTCTTCTTCCGGCCGGGATGACGGCTGGCCGGGGGCAGCGGGACCTGGTCACCGGCCTGGCTCCCGCCGGGCTCGTCCCCGGGCGGCTGGCCACTGGCCGCCGCGGCCGCCCCGGCTGGAATAGTGTCCGGGGCATCGCCCGGCGCCGCCGTGCTGCCCTCGGCCGCGCCGGCCGGGGCCGTGCCGGCGGCAGCCGGGCCGCCGGTGGCCGCCTCGCCGGGGGGCGGCGTGCCGTCCGCGGGGGTGCCGCCTAGCGCGGCGGCCTCAGCCGGGCCGCATCGTCCGGCGGCTCGGTCCCCGGGAGTGCTCGCGTCGTCCGGCGTGCTGTCCGCCGTGCCGGTGACCTCGCCGCCATCATCGTGTCCGTCGTCAGCGGGCGCGTCCCCATCGCCCGGCCCAGGCTCGTCCATGTCAGCGGGCCCCATGCGTTCTCACCCCATACCCCGATCCAGCTGGGGGGCCGTGCGGTTCATGCGCGCCGCGCGCGGCCGTCGCGCAGCGTCACATTCCGGCGTGCAAACCATCTCATTGGGCGCAACGTGATAGCCGCGCAGATAGTTTCACAGTTCAGTAGTTACCCACCTGAGACAGAATAGTCCGTCTTGTGTAGACGTTACTGTCCGTAGTCAACACGAGCCGGGCCAGCGGGCGCCAGGGAGTAACACAACCGGGCCGGCCGCCGTTGTTATCGCTGGAAGGCCTCTTCCCGCGACGGGCCCTGGCTTGCCCCCGGGCTAGGGCCCGTCAGCCCGCCCAGGGCCCGGCAGGCGGCAGTTTCAGGGTGCACATCTCCAGGGCCCTGGCCGGGCTTTCGATCAGGCCGCTGGGTTGGAGCCGGTGACAGGAGTCGAACCTGCGACCTGCCGTTTACAAGACGGCTGCTCTGCCAACTGAGCTACACCGGCGGGGAACTGGCTGCATGGTAGCCGACCGGCCGCTGACATGCGCGGCTGGCAGCACCGGACCGTGGTGTCCGCCGGCGCCGCCCTCCCGGCGCGCTTCAGCTTCGTGACTGGGTGAAGTGCCCGAGGATCCGCCGGGCGTAGTAGGCCTCCCAGGGTTCGGCTGGCTCGGTGCCGCTGTATTCCTTGTCGAGACTGACCAGCAGAAAAGTCAGTTCGCTGCGGACAAGCTTGGTGTTCAGCAGCGATGGCAGTTCGGACAGGTTGACCAGCCAGTCGGCGTACCAGGTGGCCCAGTCGTCGTCGGCACCATCCACGATCCGGAACACGCGATGGTGGGTCCCGCCGGCCTCATGGAGCAGTTGGCTGATCTGTTCGGTAGTGCTGGCTGTCATCTGGTCCCCCTTAGCGGGTCAGAGCGTATCGATCCAGCGGTTGAGACGTCGTCCCGCGTTGGATAGCACACTGGGATCACGCAACGTGTTGGCCAGCAGTGCGCTGCCTTCGTAGGCGGCTAGCAGATCGAGGGCAAGATCGTGTGCGTCACGGCGGCCCAGCGACCGGAACTGCGCTTCGGCCCATTCGATCGGCCGGCGCATCAGTTCAGCTGAGGCGAAGGGTGACTGCCGGACGCGCTTGCCGAGCTCCGAGCAGAGACTGCCCAGGGGGCAACCGAACTGGGCCACTATCTCGCCCTGCTCGGTGAATTCCCGGACAAACGCCTTCGCCGGCTCTTGGCTGACCGGTGACGGGCGTCGATGACCGCGAGGGTCGTCTCGACCTGCTGTGCGTGGGCCCCGATGACGGCCGCGATGACGTCGTCTTTGGTCTTGAAGTAGTAGTAGACGTTGCCGGCCGGGACGTCCGCGGCCTTGGCGATTTCGGCGAGCGTGGTCGGTTCGATGCCTTGTTTGTGCAGCAGCTCGGTCGCCGCGGCGACCAGCCGTTCTCGTTTCCCCGGCCGCTGCCCGCTGGCGGTGGCCTCGCCTGAAGGTGAGTCAGTCATCTCACTTGTCAGGATACAAGTGCTGCTGCGCCGGGCGCTCTCCCGTCACCAGGCCGGCGGCCGCCCGGTTCACGGGGGCAGCTTCCGTGTTGACCATCACCAGTGGCGCTGCTTTCCGGGTGTTGCCGATGCGCAGGGCGACCGCGGCTCCGGCGGCCATCAAAATGCTGCCGACGAGCAGGGCTCGGTGGTAGCCGGCATCTGCGGCCACCAAGGGTGATACGTGCGCCGCAACCAGGTGGCTAGTGCGAGTGATGGCAACGGCGGAGAGGATGGCGAGGCCGAGCGCGCTGCCGATCTGCTGGGACGAGTTCAGCAGCCCTGCCGCCAGGCCCGCCTTGTCGGATGGCACGCCGGCGTTGGCGGCGGCGGTGACCGAGACGAATACCGACCCCGCCCCGAGCGACATCACCAGGAACCCGGGAAGCAGATCGCTCACATACGATCCGTGCAGTGGCGCTCTGGAAACGTAGTAGATCCCGGCTCCGGCGATCAGGCAGCCGGCTACCACCACCGGGCGGGTGCCGATGCGGGTGACCAGTTGTGCGGCCATGCCTCCGGCAACGGCGAACCCGGCGGTGATGGGGAGATAGGCAGCTCCCGCCTTGAGGGGCGAGTAGTGGAGGATCTCCTGCATGTAGAGCGTGGCGAAGAAGAACATTGAGAAGAACCCGGTAAAAGCGATCAGCTGGGTCAAATCTGCCGCCACCAGTCCCTTCACCCGGAGGATGGCGAAGGGAACCAGCGGATAACGGCTTCGAGCCTCATTGACCGCGAACGCGATGAGCAGGATGGCGGATCCGGTCAAGGTGAGGATGGTCTGCGGCGATCCCCAGCCGGCAGCCGGTGCCCGCACCAGGCTGTACACCAGCGCCAGCATGCCCCCGGTCACGAGCACCGCCCCCTGCGTGTCAAAGGCCGTTCCCGTGACCCTGCCGCCGCGGTCTCTGGCCAGCAGAGCGAGGGCCCCGGCAGCCACCATGACGCAGATCGGCGGGTTGACGAAAAACACCCATCGCCAGCCAGGTCCTTGCGTGATCACTCCGCCGAGGAAGACGCCGGCCGCCGCGGCCATCCCACTGACGGCTCCCCAGGCGCCGAGCGCTGTATTGCGGTCTTTGCCTTCGCGGAAGCTGGTGGTAAGCGCGGAGAGCGCCGCCGGGGCCATGAGCGCGGCGCCGATACCTTGCACCAGCCGGGCGGCAACCAGGAGCCCCGCGCTGTTGGCCAGCCCGGCGGTCAGTGACGACACCGCGAAGATCGCCAGGCCGGCGAGCAGCAGGCGGCGACGCCCCAGCAGATCGCCGAGGCGGCCGCCGAGCAGGAGGAAGCCCCCGTAGCTGAGGATGTAGCCACTGGCCACCCACTGCAGGTTCTGCTGCGAGAAGTCCAGCCCGTGCTGGATGGAGGGCAGCGCGACATTGACAATCGCTGAGTCGGCGATGTCGAGGAACTGCACGGCGCAAAGCAGCACCAGGGTGAGCGCACCGACCCTCGACCGAAGCAGCAGCCGCGAGTCAGTGTCTGGCCCGAGCTGGCCTTGGACTGAGTCCATGCCCGCGCACACTTCCTTCCGACTAAGTGAGTTAACTAACTCAGTATTGCGCTTCAGCCACGCTTGTTGTCAAGCGAGCGAACTCACTTAGTGAAACGCTGATGCCAGGTGGCGGGCGTGCTCTACTCAGCAGGTCTGCTGGCTGACCCGGGAGTTATCCGCTACGCATGCCCGGTGACGATGACGGTGACCCGGAATGCGATGAGCGTGTCGCAGCGGACCGGCTTGGCCGGACACACCGGCCGGGCCGAGCTGAGGTGCGCGACCCCGTTACGCCGGGCGGCGAAGAACGCGCCGGTCTCCCCGAGGGGCAGCATCAGGTGCCCGTGCGTCACCGGCACCAGAGACCTGGAGTCGGAGCGGATCGTTGCCCACATCTTCCCGGGTGTGCCGGTCAGGTAGACGTCCACCCGCTCGCCGGCCGGCACACAGAACGTGCTGCCGGTACTGCCGTTGCGCAGCGTCAGCACTGCGGTACCCACCGGGGCGGGCTGGAGACGCGCGCCGCCGCATGCCGCGCTGGGGGGCGAGGCCGCCGGGGTAGGGCCCGACGGGGCCGGGATGTCCGGCCCACCCGGGTTCACCGAGCCCGGGGACGCCGGCTGGGCTGGCCCGCGTGGGCCGTGCGCCCGGCCCGGCCGGCGCCCCGGCCACCTGGGAACCGCATCCGGCCAGGCCGATTAGCACCGCGCTGGAAAAAACCACCGCACCGAGCAGCGACCTGGCGAGCATGCCCATTGGACGCCGCCCGGCCGGCGCCGGTTCCGGACGCCGGTACCCCGTACTGCAGCCCGGTCAGGACTCCCGTTCGGCGAAGATCTCCGCGCACAGCATCAGGCACTCGCCGCAGATCGCGCCGCGCTCCCCCGCACCAGAACCCGCGCCCGGCGCGGTGGCGGCCAGGCCGGTGCAGTCCGGCCGGTACTTGCCGCAGAAGCTGCACCGTTCCCGCACCTCCCCGGCCGGCACGGCACGCAAAGGCCCCGGCGCAACCGGGCCGTCCGCGGCCAGCACGTCACTGGCCAGCGCGCTGCACGCCGGGCAGATGTGCACACCCGGCCCGGCGATCAGCGGCCCGGCCTCCTGCTCGGGCCGCCCGCAGAACGTGCACGCCGCGGACCGCCGCACCACGCGCCGCGGGCTCCACCGGCGGGAGCCACCGGCCGACTCGACGATCTGGTGCACGCGCTGGTGGCTCAGCCCGAGGGCGGGCGCCAGTTCGCGCAGCGAGCCGCCGTGCAGGTGCAGCCGGCGGACGGCCCGGTGGAACTCGGCCCGGGCCACCTCGGCGTCGTGTTCGGCCTCGATCAGCCGTTCCTGTGCTTGCCGGGCCGCGGCCAGCAGGTCCTCGTTCATGCTGTCTACCGTACCTAGACACTGGACACGACGACAAGACGAGGCCGGGTCACCGATGAAACATTCATCCGCGGCAGACCGGTCAGACGGCCGCTGACCAGCGCATCCAGGCCGGCCAGGGCGCGCTCCCTGGTGCCCGCCCGCAGCGCTTCATACGATCAGGCCGCCCGCTGCACCTGGACAGGAAGGGGCCGGTCGTGGGGATGCGCCAGATCGCGACTGCCGTGCTGGCCGGCGTGGCCGTGAGCACGCTGGCTGCCTGTTCAGTGTCGTCCGGGGCCGCCCCGGTGCCGGGCGGCGCGGGCAGCCCGGCGTCGAGTGCACAGGCCGGGGCGGCCGCCGGCAACTCCGGCAGCACCGGAGGCAAGGCGTCCGCCGGTCCCCCGGCGCCGTACTGCGCGCAGGCCCCGTCCGCCGTGGTCGGTGCGGCGCTCGGGCTCTCGCTGGGCAAGCAGGTGTCCACCCTGGAGGGCCCGTCTCGGTCTGCGCCTACCTGGGCAAGTACATGGTCATGGTGCGCTACCAGACCGGCGAGACGGGCAAGCAGTTCCGGCAGAGCCAGCAGTCGCTGACCAGCCTGCACCAGTCGGTGCGCGACGTGACCGGGGTGGGCGACAGGGCCTACTTCGCCTCGGTCGGCACCGCGCACGGGTCGAGCAACACGCTGGCCGCGCTGAGCGGCACGGTCGCGGTCTTCGTCACCGCTCCCCGGCCGCTGGCTTCCGAACGCTCGCTGATGAAGCACCTGCTCGCCAAGATCTGATCCCGGCCATCAATGGATGTCGAGGACGGCCCCGGCTGCTTCGACTGACTGGTGAGGGCGCACCGCCGCGGCGCGCCACAACCAGGGAGGATGGCCCGATGAAGTACCTCATGCTGATCTACGGCAACCAGGAGAAGTGGAACTCGCTGCTGGCCGAGTCCTGGCCGGAGGAGATCGCCAAGCAGGAGGCGTTCAACACCAAGTACCGGGAGACCGGCGAGCTGCTCGGCGCGTACGGCCTGGCCGACGCGGCGGCGGCCAAGCTGGTCCGGCGGCAGGGCGGCACCGGCGTCCCAGCCGTCACCGACGGGCCCTACCTGGAGACCAAGGAGTACATCGCCAGCTTCTACCTGCTGGACTGCGAGAGCGCGGAGCGCGCCGAGCAGATCGCGGCCGACATGCCGTGGGCCGACCAGGAGCCGGTGGAGCTGTGGCCGATCCTGCACGAGTCGCCGGAGCCGTGAGCCGGCCCGAGGCGGGCCTGGACCGGGCCGCCGAGGAGCTGCTGCGCGAGCTGGCGCCGCAGGTCCTCGGCGCGCTGGTGCGCCGGTACGGGCACTTCGACCTGTGCGAGGACGCCACTCAGGAAGCGCTGCTGGCCGCCGCGCTGCAATGGCCGGCCGAGGGGCAGCCAGCCAACCCGCGCGGCTGGCTGATCACGGTGGCCTCGCGCCGCCTGCTGGACCAGGCCCGCAATGAGCAGTCCCGGCGCCGCCGGGAGGACCAGGTCGCGGTGGCCACGCCGCAGGCGGAACTGCTCAGCCCGGCCGCCGACGCCGGGCCGGGCGCTGACCGGGACGACTCGCTGGCCCTGCTGTTCGGCTGCTGCCACCCGGCCCTGTCCGGGCCCAGCCAGATCGCGCTGACCCTGCGCGCGGTGGGCGGGCTGACCACGGCGCAGATCGCGGCCGCGTTCCTGGTGCCCGAGGCGACCATGGCCCAGCGGATCAGCCGGGCCAAGCGGACCATCAAGGACAGCGGCATCCCGCTGACCCTGCCCACCGGGCCGGAATTCGCGCACCGCCGCGCGGCGGTGCTGCACACGCTCTACCTGATCTTCAACGAGGGCTACGTCACCAGCGGCGGCCAGCGACTGACCGCGCCCGCGCTGTCCGGCGAGGCCATCCGGCTCGGCCGCTGGCTGCACCGGCTGCTGCCGGACGACGCCGAGGTGGCCGGCCTGCTCGCGCTGATGCTGCTGACCGATGCCCGGCGGGCCGCCCGGACCCGGCCGGACGGCAGCCTGGTGCCGCTGGAAGAGCAGGACCGTGGGCTATGGGATCAGGCACTGATCGCCGAGGGGACCAGCCTGCTCACCGCGGCGCTGCCGCACGGCGAGCCCGGGCCCTATCAGGTGCAGGCGGCCATCGCCGCGGTGCACGACGAGGCGGCCGATGTGGACAGCACCGACTGGCCGCAGATCCTCGGCCTGTATGAGCTGCTGGAGCGGCTCGCGCCGAACCCGGTGACCACGCTCAACCGCGCCGTCGCGGTGGGCCGGGTACACGGCCCGGCGGCCGGCCTCGACGTGCTGGCCGGGCTCCAGCCGGACCGCCGGCTGAGCTCGCACCACCGCTACTACGCCACCCGCGCGCACCTGCTAGAGCAGGCCGGCGATCCGGCCGCCGCCGCGGTCGACTACCGCGCCGCCGCCCGCCGCGCGACCAGTCTTCCGGAACGCCACTACCTGGCCGCTCAGGCCCGCCGGCTCGCCGCCGAAACGGGCTACGGGCGCAGGTAGACGGTGAAGTTGCAGCCGAGGTTGGATAGGCCAAGCGGTCCGGCTATGTGCCGCCCGGCCGCCGACCCGGTGCTGGTCATCTCCACCTGATGATGCGCGTACCAAGGTGAGCTGACGCACCCGGCGCGGCCGCTGTAGGTGCCGAACTCGGCCTCATAGGGCGGGCCGACCGGCACCCCGAACGTGGCCACCGCGGTGCGGTGCGCCGGAACGCGGACCGGGGTGACGGTCCATGGCGTCGCGCCAAACTCCACGCCGATGCGGCCCTGATTGAAAACAGCGCTCGTGCCGGGGGTGTACCCGAAGTAGATCTCGCCGGGCGCGGACGGCTGGAAATAGTGCGTGTTGGGGTCGAAGAAAAGGGTGAGCCCCACCGTGCGGCCGGAGTGATACCTGGCCCGGTTCCAGGACGCGGGCACCTGGGGGCAGGTGGACGCGGCGGTCGAGCAGAGCACGGCGCGGGTGCCCCGGCTGTACACGGTGAACCCCAGCCGGTACTCCCGGTCGGCCGGCTTCCCGCCCGCCTGGCACGAGGCGTCGGTGCAGGCGGCCAGGCGCAGGTCCACGACCAGGTGCTTGCTCCACAGCTGCACCGACAGGCCGACCTGCCCGGTTTCGGCGGCGAACCGCCCGGCATCCGGCAGCCGGAAGTTGACCTCGACTTCACTGAACCGCGCGCCGGTCACGCTGTACCCGGCCTGCTCCTTCGAGTAGGCCGGCGCTCCCGTGCTCGCGGCGGCGCTCCCGGCCGTGCCGATCACGGCCGCGCCGATGACAGCCAGCATTAACCAACGACGCTTGACCATGCCCGCTCCTCAGCCATTGCCCGGTGCCGCACCATTCTTGCCCATTGGCCGGCCAGCCCGGGCACCTGGCGGCAGAGCCGGTCAGCCCGCCGCGCCGGCCTCGCCGGGCGGCTCCTCCGGGTCGGCCCTGAGCCGCACGTTCTCCGGGCTGGGCGGGCCGGGCTGCGCCTCCCCGGCCTTGGCCACGGTGGCGCGGCGGCGGATGTTCTCCAGGCTCGCGTTCAGCGCCAGCCAGACGCCGCCCAGCGTGGCGCTGTCCGGCAGATCACCGCGGATGGTGCCGGGCGGATCGGCCTGGTCGCCGAGGGCCTCGGCCGCGGTTTTCGCGGCCTTGATGATGTCCGGGTCGGTGGCCTCGATGGTCAGGCTGGTGTCGGTGACCCGGAGCACCATGTGCCGCCGGCCCCGCTCCTCCGGCTGCTCGTCGCTGGTGCCGGTCACGTCCACGGTACGCAGCGCCTCCCGGGCCTGGTCCAGGTCGACGCCGAGCGAGACCAGCGTCCGGGCCGCGGCGCTGTCCGGGTCGTCCAGCGCGGCCAGCAGCAGGTGGTGTGAGCCGACCGGCTTGGTGCCGGCCAGTTGCACCGCACCGCTTACGCTGGCTTCCGCGGCGGGCGTGGCCGGAAGCTCCTCCCCCGCCGCCTCGCCGGCTGCGCCGCTCAGGCTGCGTAGCCAGCGCTGACTGGCGCTATGCCCGGTCTGTGCGGGCAGTATCTCGATCACGGCTTGACGGATCTTGTCCAGATCGCCGCCGTGCGCCGTGACGATCTGCGCGCCGACTCCCTCGCCTTCCCGGACCAGGCCGAGCAGGATGTGCTCGGTGCCGATGTAGTTGTGCTGCAGTTGCACCGCCTCGCGGAGGGCCAGTTGGAGGGTCTTCTTGGCCCGCGGGGTGAACGGGATATGCCCCGACATCGTCACGCTGCCGGCGCCGACCCGGCTGATGACCTCCTCCCGGACGGCGTCATGGGACATCCCGAACCGGTCGAGGACCTTGTTGGCCAGGCCGCCTTTGACGGCCAGCAGCCCGAGCAGAATGTGCTCGGTGCCGATGTAGTTGTGCTGCAGCCCGCGGGCCTCTTCTTGCGCGCTGACCACGGCGCGCCGGGCCCGGTCGGTGAATCGCTCGAACATGATGTCACCCTGCACCGACCTATTAACCCTGTCAATACTATGCTATTAACAGGGTGGGAGGCCGATATGGACTGGGAAGACCGGCTCGATGAGTGGGAGCTGGAACTCGAGCTGTCCGCGCAGCTGGACGGCTCGGACTGGGTGCCGCTGGACCGGGCCGCGGCCGAGACCGGCGCGTCCCGGGCCGCGCTGCGCACCTGGTACCGGACCGGGCAGATCCCGTCCCGGCTGGTGGACGGCCCGCACGGGCCGCAGCGACTGGTCCCGCTGGCGCTGGTCACCGCCCGGGCCGAAGCGTCGCCGCGGCTGCGCCGCACCGCGCAGCGGCGGCTGGCCGACCAGGCCGAGCTGGAGATTCTCCGGCACCGGATCGACCAGCTGGAACTCCGGCTGGCCGCGCTGGAACAGCGGGCAACCGGCTAGCGGACGGGCGATGAGTTGCCGGCCTGCGGGGCGTCTAGACCAAGGGACGTTCCAACCAGCGGAGGGGTAGCGCATGAGCAAGGTTTTGTGGCATATCACCATGTCGCTGGATGGGTTCGTGGCCGGGCCGGGCGATGACATGGGGTGGCTGTTCGGCAGCGGCTTCGACCCGGACCCGCAGTTCGTGCTGCGTACCCTGGACCAGATCGGCGCCGTGCTCATCGGGCATCGCACCTATCACGGCGGCGACGGCGATCAGGGCGCCAAGACCGAGAAGGGCGAGCCGTACGGCGGCGCCTGGCACGGGCCCCAGTTCGTGTACACCCGGGACGACCCCAGCACCGCCGCACCCGGCTTCACATTCGTCAGTGACATCAAGCATGCCGTGCAGTTGGCCAAGGATGCGGCCGGCCCGAAGTACGTCGCGCTGCTCGGCCCTGGCCTGGCGGCCAAGGTGCTCGACGCGGGCCTGCTCGACGAGATCCTGGTGCACGTCGCGCCAGTGCTGCTGGGCGACGGGAAACGGCTGTACGAGCACCCGGGCGCGGCCAACATCCAGCTGGAGCCGACCGGCCGGACACCGCAGATCACGAATCTCTGGATGCGCGTCAAGCCGGGCCAGTAACGGCGCCGCAGGCAAGAAGCAGGCCAGCCCGGCGTACTCCCCGGGGAGTACGCAGACGATCAACCCCGGGAGGGCGACTCCGGCCCGGATGGTGCTTACGCTGCTGGCATGCAACATGTCCGGGCGGCGTGGCGGCGCTGGGTGAACTCCCCGGCCAGGGATGTCATCTTCGCCCTGGGGCTGACCGTCATCCTGGTCGGCGGCAGCTACGGCGAGGCTCACCCCAAGTCACCGTCGGACACGATCCAGTTCAAGGGAATCCCCATCCCGCATCCTGGGCCCGGTGCGCTGGCTCTGGTCGCGGTGGCCTGCCTGGCGCTGGCCTGGCGCCGGCAGTGGCCGGTCGCGGTGCTCGGCATCAGCACGGCCGCGGTGTGCATTTATTCGCTGCTCGGCTACGTCAACGGGGCGGCCATGCTGGCCCCGGCCATCGCGGTATACAGCATGGCCACCCTGGTGGAGGTGTGGCGGGCGGCTGGGCTGGCCCTGGCCACCTTGACCGTGCTGTTGGCGTCCACCGCCGCCGCCAACCCGTTCGGCAAGATCACCGGGGGCGGCTTCTACCTCATCCCGGGCCTGGTCATCGGCGCTCTGCTGGCCGGCATCGCGGTGGCTAACCGGCGCGCGTACGTCGCCTCGATCCAGGACCGGGCCCAGGAGGACGCCCGCCGGCAGGTGGTGGAGGAACGGCTGCGCATCGCCCGCGAACTGCATGACGTGGTCGCGCACACCATGGCCACCATCAACGTGCAGGCCGGGTCGGCCGCGCACGTGCTGCCCACCCGGCCGGAGGTGGCGGCCGAGGCGCTCCAGGCGATCAAGGCGGCCAGCAAGGACGGGCTACGGGAACTGAGGGCCATCCTGAACGTGCTGCGCCAGGCCGATGACGCCGACCCGACCCAGCCCACGCCGGGCCTGGCCCAGCTGGACACCCTGGTCGCCGGGGCCCGCCGGGCCGGCCTGGAGACGACGCTGACCGTGACCGGGACGGCCGTCCCGCTGCCCGCCGCGGCCGACCTGGCCGCCTACCGGATCATCCAGGAGTCGCTGACCAACACGATCCGGCATGCGGGCCCGGCGACCGCCACGGTGTCAGTCAGCTACGCCGCCGACGAGGTGCGCATCTCGGTGACGGACACCGGGTTGGGCCAGCCCGCTGCACTGGCCCGGGGGGACGACCCCCCGAACCCCCCGCCATTTCAACCTGTGACGACAAACCCCCCGGATCCCCCCGATCGCCGCTCCGCGCCGAGGTCGGCAAGACCGGCCGACGGGGCGGCCTCAACCCCAGCAACCGGCAGCGGGCACGGGCTGGCCGGGATGCGCGAGCGGGCCGCGTCCGTCGGCGGTTCGGTCGAGACCGGCCCCGCCCCCGGCGGCGGCTTCCGGGTCGCGGCCCGGCTTCCACTGCGCGGCCCGGGCAGCGGGGCAGTGCCGCCCGCCGACCCGGCCGCCGCAGCAGAACCCGATCCGGACGGCAGGCAGGACGCCGCCGCCACCGCGGCCGAGGAAAGCAGGCGGTCATGATCCGGGTCCTGCTCGCGGACGACCAGGCGCTGATCCGGGCCGGCTTCCGGGTGCTGGTCAACGCGGCCGACGACCTCCAGGTGGTCGGCGAGGCAACCGACGGCGAGCAGGCGGTCCGGCTGGCCCGCAGCGAGCGCGCCGACGTGGTGCTCATGGACATCCGGATGCCCGGGATGGACGGCCTGGAAGCGACCCGGCGTATCTCGGCCGACGAGGATCTGGCCGGCGTCAAGGTGATCATCCTGACCACGTTCGAGTCCGACGAGTACGTGTACCGGGCGCTCCGCGCCGGGGCCAGCGGCTTCCTGGTCAAGGACACCGAGCCGGCCGAGTTGCTGCAGGCAGTCCGGGTGGTGGCCCGGGGCGACGCGCTGCTGTCGCCCAGCGTGACCCGGCGGCTCATCACCGACCTGGCCAGCCGCCCGGAGCGGCCACCGCCCAGCGACCAGATCCTGGCCGGGCTGACCGACCGGGAACGTGAGGTGCTGGGGCTGGTCGCCGAGGGCCTGTCCAACGACGAGATCGCGGCCCGGCTCTTCCTCAGCCCGCTCACGTCCAAGACCCACGTCAGCCGGATCATGACCAAGCTGAACGCGCGGGACCGCGCCCAGCTCGTCGTACTCGCCTACGAGAGCGGCCTGGTCACCCCCGGAAGCCGCCCCCAGGTGACCTAACGGGACCACCGGAGCGATTTCGCTGGCGAGGCGGGGCACGCCGCAGGCGTGTTCCCGCCGAGCCAGCGATCCCGGGGGGTCCAGGGGGTCGCCCCCCCGGACTAACTCTGGCTGACGCGGTGCTGAAACAGCCAGGAGGCGCCGGCTGCCGAGATGGCGAGGATGGCCACGCAGTAGAGCACGGCCAGCCAGGCCTGGGACGGCGACGCTCGCCCCGGTGGAGGTGTGGCCCATCCACAGCCCGCGCATGGTCTCCACGATCGGGGTGAACGGCTGGTGCGCGGCGAACGCGCGAAGCCACCCCGGCATCGTGGCTGCCGGGACGAACGCGGTGCTCACGTACGGGATGAACATGAACACGAACGTGACCGCGTTGGCCGCCTCGGCACTGCGGGTGAGCAGCCCGACGGCGGCCGCGAGCCAGGACAGCGCCAGGATGAACAGCACGATCATCGCGGCCGCCCCGGCCCAGCCGGCCACCGAGGCGTCCGGCCGCCAGCCGACGGCCAGGCCGGCCCCGATCACCAGCGCGGTGGCGATCAGGTTGCGCAGCAGGCTGGCCGCGATGTGGCCGGCCAGCACCGACGAGCCGCTGATCGGCATGGACCGGAACCGGTCCACGATGCCGTTGCTCATGTCGGTGGCGACGGCGACCGCGGTGCGTGCCCGCGCCGAACCCGGCGCACAGCACGATCAGGCCGGGCACGACGTAGTCCGCGTAGGACCCGCCGGTGCTCATCGCGCCGCCGAACACGTAGACGAACAGCAGCATCAGCACGATCGGCAGCATGAGCGCGGTGAAGAAGGCTTCCGGGTCGCGCCGCGAGCGCCGCACGCAGCGGGTGACCATCACCCGGGAGTCCGAGATTGTCGCCACCATGCTCATCGGGCCATCTCCTTTGCCTCGCTCGGGGACCAGTTCCATGCTGGTCAGGGACAGGAAAACGTCGTCCAGGCTGGGCCGCAGGACGGATACCTGGAGCGCCGGGGTACCGGCTGCGTCCAGCGAGCGGAGCAGGCTGAGCACGTCGGCCGCCGAGCCGTCGGTAGCCACCTCCACGATGCGCAGCCTGCTGTCCGTATGCGTGCTGCTCAGCGAGGCGGCCACCCGCTGGTAGCTGGTGTCGTCGCGCGAAGCGGAGCCGGATCACCTCGGTGCCGAGGCTCGCCTTGAGCTCGTCCGGCGTGCCGCGGGCGGCGATCCGGCCGTGGTCGAGCAGGCAGATGGTGTCGGCCAGCTGGTCGGCTTCCTCCAGGTACTGGGTGGTGAGCAGGACCGTGACCCCGTCGTCCACCAGGCGCCGGACGGTGCCCCACAGCTGCTCCCGGCTGCGCGGGTCCAGCCCGGTGCTCGGCTCGTCCAGGAACAGCAGCTCCGGCTGCTCGACCATGCTGATGGCCAGGTCGAGCCGCCGTTTCATGCCGCCCGAGTAGGTCGGCCACCCGGCGGTCACGGGCGTCCAGCAGATCGAAATCGGCCAGCAGCTGGGTGGCCCGGGCCCGCACCTGCGCGGCGGGGCAGATGCCGCAGCCGGGCCATCATCTCCAGGTTCTCCTGCCCGGTGAGCATGTCGTCCACCGCGGCGTACTGGCCGGTCAGGCTGATCGAACGCTTGACGGCGACCGGGTCGGCCAGCAGGTCGTGGCCGGCCACCGTGGCCGTGCCCGCGTCCGGCCGGAGCAGGGTGGCCAGGATGCGCACCATCGTGGTCTTGCCCGCGCCGTTCGGGCCGAGCAGCGCGAGCACGGAGCCGGTCGGCACGGCCAGGTCAACCTGGTCGAGCACCCGCTGGCCGCCGAACGACTTGCAGATCCCGGTGACATTAACTGTGTATGACATACACTGAACTGTATATGTGGCACACAGTTATAGTCAAGCGCCGAAGGAGGCGCGCCGCCGACTGGACTGACGAGAGCGAGGGAGCGAGGAACGAGCGACTGAGCGAGGAGGGAAGGAGGCAGTGAAGCGGGATGGGGAGGTGAAAGGGGCCTCCGGAGGCGCAAAGTGAAAGAGTGCAGGGATGGCGCAGCAACCTGAGGCAGCAGACGCGGGACCCGTGCCGCTGCCGCCGGGGCTGGACCTGCTGTGGGGGCGGCGCGAGCGGGGGCGGCGCGGGCCGAAACCGGGGACTGTCGGTGGACGCCATCGTCGAGGCGGCCGTGCGGGTCGCCGACGCCGAGGGCCTGGACGCGGTATCCATGGCCCGGGTGGCCAAGGAGCTCGGCTTCACCACGATGTCGCTGTACCGGTACGTGGCCAGCAAGGACGAACTGCTCCAGCTGATGTGGAACGCGAGCGCGCAGGGCGCGGAGAGCCTGGTGCTGCACGGGGACGGCTGGCGGGAACGGCTGCGGGAGTGGGCGCTGATCCAGCGCGAGATGATGGACCGGCACCCGTGGATCACCCAGATGCCGATGGCCGCGCCACCGCTGGCGCCGAACTCACTGACGTTCGTGGAGCGCGGGCTGGAGACGCTGGACGGGACCGGCCTGCCGGATGCCGACAAGATCCGGGTGATCGGCCTGCTCAGCTCGTACGCGCTCAGCGAGGGGCGGATGGCGCACGACGCCGCCCGGGCCGCGGCGGCCGCGCAGGCGTCGGCGGCCGCCGGGGACGCGCCCGCGGCGCCCTGGACGTTCGAGGCAACTGCTCCGCCAGCTAGTCGACGAGAAGTCCTACCCGATACTGCACCGCTCGCCTGGGAGGCCGATGTCTTCGACGCCCCCTCTGGACAGGACGAGGAAGCCGAGTTCCGGTTCGGCGTCGAGTGCATCCTTGATGGCGTTCAGCAATTGATCGAGAGAAACCGGACCGGGCGGTCCGCGGGCCGCGGCACTGCGGGCTGACCTCAGCCGCCGCGGCCCACCGGACCGCTACCAGACCTGCTGGGTGGCCGGCGAACTGCGCCGGACCCCGCCGACCTGCTCCGGGCGCTCGAACACGGACTGCACCGCGACCCGGCCTGGGCCCTGCAGGGCCAGCCAGGTGGACTTGGCCTGCCAGCGCGGCGAGCTGAACCAGTACTGCCCGTGCGGGTACTCGAAGTGCAGGAACATGGCCACCGTCGGGTCCTTCCAGATCAGCCCGCCCGGCTGGACCAGGATCCGCTGCCCCGCGGCCAGGTCGCGGATGAACGTGTTGCCCGGCGCGTGCAGCAGCAGCAGGCCGTTGCTGCCGGCCGCGGTGAACCGGTCGATCATCCGGCCGACCGGGTAGTGCCACTCCTCGTCGTCGCCGTCCTTGGTGGTGAACCAGACGTTGGAGTTGTCCCACTGGTAGCCGACGTTCCCGGTGGCGACCAGGAAGCGGTGCTCGACCACGTCCACGGCCTGGCCGGGGCGCAGCGGGATGGCCAGCGTCTCGCCGGGCTCGTCGGCGCTGAACGCGATGTGCCCGGGCCCCTGCGCGCGCATCATGATCAGCGGCATGCCCGCCCGCATCCGCTTCCAGCCGCCCCGCATCGGCAGGTTGTCCAGGTTGACCCGGGGATCGGTGTGCAGCAGCACGTGGTGGGAGAAGTAGACCCAGTCGTCGTCGATGCAGGCCCATGTCCGCGACCGGCACGTAGGCGCCGCTGATCTGGCAGGTGGACCGGCCGAACCGGATCCGGGCCATGTCCCGGATCGGCGGCTGCTCGATCCAGCCGGAGTCCGAGACGTGCAGCCGGACGTCAACCGGCGCGCCGCAGTGCGGGCAGGTCGCGTCCTGCCCCTCGCTCGGCATCCGGCAGTACGGGCAGGTGTAGGCGCCCTGGGCAGGCGGCATCGACATGGCCGGTCCCCTTACTCGGAGCCGTGGTGGACGTACATGGACTGGATGCCGACCCGGCCGGGACCGGTCATCTCGGCCAGGTACATGCCGTGGCTCATCAGCCCGGTCTTGATCTTCTGCTGGACCGTGTTCATCGTCACCGACGAGTCCTTGTACAGGAAGCCGCCCGGCTCGATCAGGATCTGCTCGCCCGGCTGGAGCGTCTTCTGGAACACGTTGCCGTAGCCGTGCAGCAGCAGCAGGCCGGGCTGGTTCTGGGTGACGAAGCGGTCCATGTACATGCCCCCGCCGCCGTGCAGCACGTTGGCCAGGCCCTTGATCCGCACGAACGAGTAGGTCAGCGAGTGCGTGCCGGCCAGGAAGGCGTGCTCGCGGACGTCGAGTTCCATGACCGGGTGCAGCGGCAGCACCACGACCTCGCCCGCCGCGTCGCGGGAGAACGCGATCCGGCCCGGGCCGTGCGCGACGCTCAGGATGTGCGGCATGCCGCCGAGCATCCGCTTCATGCCGCCGCCGGTGTTCATCGCCGCCATCGGCACCTGGGGCTCCTTCCACAGCATCACGTGATGCTCGAAGAAGACCGAGTCGCCGTGGGCCAGGGCCAGTTCGGCCACCGGCACGATCTCGCCCTCGATCTGGCAGGTGGAGTTGGAGAACCGGAATTCCGTCATGTCCCGCAGCCGCGGCGCCTCGGTCCAGCCGGAGTCGCTGACCATGTCTTTCACATCCAGCGGCGCGCCGCAGGTCCCGCAGTTCGTCTGGCCCATCTCGTTCTGTGCCTTACACCACTGGCACTGGATCCGGTCCATTCGGGAAACCTTTCGTGTGCTGGGCCGCACGCCGCCACGGTGACGCCAGTGCGGAAGATCAGTGCGGAAGAAATGGCAGGCCGGGACCGGGCGGGGGCGCGCCCCGGAACTGAAATGTGCTGGGGGCAGGGGTCAGGCGGGCGGCGCGCTGGCCGGGGTGCCGCACTCCGCGCAGAACTTCGCGGTCGCGGTCAGGTCGGCGTTGCAGTTGGTGCAGTGCTTCTGCATCGCGGTGCCGCAGTTGTCGCAGAACTTCGCGCCCGCGCGGACCTGGCTGTGGCAGTTGCCGCATTCCACGGTCCCGGCAGGCGGCGCCGCCTGCGGGGCGGCTTGCGCTGCGGCGGCCGGGGCGGGCGCGGCGGCTGGTGCCGCGGCGGGTGCGGCCGGCGCCGGGGGCTGGCCCGGCGGCGGCGTGTAGCCGGGGCCGCCGCCGGCGAAGCCGGGCGCGGGCGGGGGCTGCGGTGCGGCCTGCGGCGGTGGCTGCATCATCTGGTTGGCCATGCCGAAACCGGCGCCGAGGAACAGCGGGGTGGCCGCGGCGCCGCCCTGGGCCATGCCCTCGCCGGCCCCTTGCAGCGCCTCGGCCTGGGCCGCCTGCAGGAAGCCGCCGGCCAGCCGGCTGTAGGCGGTGTCCCCGGCCAGCTTCTTCAGCCGGGCACTGTCCTCGTCGGACAGGTTGACGTCCAGGTTGCCGAACCGGGTGATGGCCAGCCCGTAGCTGGCCAGCTGCTCGTTGGTGGCGGGCAGCGCGGCCGCCTCGATCTCCGGGTTGTGCACCGACAGGCCAAGGATGGGCCAGGCGCCGGCCATCAGCTGGGTGGTGACCACCGTGCGGGTGACCTTGAGCAGTTGCTGGGCGACCCAGTCGGTGATGGCGCCGTTGTTCGTCACGTCCACCGAGCCGACCAGGTTGAAGATCAGCTTGGTCGGCTCGGTGACCCGGAGCGCGTACTCGCCGAACGTGCGGAGCGTGACGACCAGGCCGGACTGGGGGTCCTGCACGTCGTCCAGCCGCCCGCCGAACCGGCAGCTGGGGAACTCCCGGGCGCCGACGAAGTAGATCTCGGCCTTGAACGCGTTGCTGTTGCTGGCCCAGTCCACGAACATGCCGAGGAACGGGATCTCGGTGGCGTCCAGCCGGTGCTGGCCCGGCGGGAGCACCCCCACCACCTGGCCCTGGTTGGTGAACACGGCGGCGGCGTCTGGCTCGACGATGGCCCGGGCGTACTTGCGGATGTTCTGGTCGGGCCACTTGTAGACGATCTGGCCCTTGGCACTGTCTGGCGCGGCGATGAACTCGCGGCGGGCCTCGTTGAGAATCCCCACAGGCTTGTCCCCTGATCCCCGGTGCGACCTCGGCTGGGGCCCGGCCGCATTTCACCCGGATCATACGTCTACACAGCGGTTTGCGCTGCCCCGCATGATGAACAGGGAGTCACCGTCACCGGGTGTGCGACCTGCCGTCGCTGCGCGCTTGATTGGGTCGTTAGTGGGCGGATTCCACCATCACAGCACCCTGAGGATCGCTGCCCGCCGGCTGCCGATCATGGGCAGGCACGCACTTAGTATGCGCGCGGTACGCCCATTCCCGGCAAAACGGGCACCTTCCCGCACGGCGCGCATGCCAAGTGGGGCAGCCAGGTACTCAGGCCACTCGCACTGGTCACACCAGCACCACCGCGCCCAGCAGACCCGGCCCGGCGCCCCAGTGTGCGCTGCCTGGGCACAAGTCAGTAGCACCGCAGCCGCTACTGCGAGTGCGCCCGGCCTCCGCTGGCGGCGCGCAGCCCCTGGGCGGCCAATCTAGCGGGGGGCGGCCAGCCGCTCGGCCGCATGCACCACGAACGCGCGGCGGCGGGCCCGCTCGGCCGGGTCGCCGGGGTCGGCACCGGTGAGCATCCAGGCCAGCTGGGGCACGGAGAACCACCAGGCGGCCAGCGCGATGAGCATGAACACCAGGTGGGCCGGGTCGAGGCCGTCGTCCAGCACGCCGTCGCGCTGGGCGGCCGCGAAGACCTTGACCTTCTGCTGATAGTGGGCGGTGCGGTTGATCTCGTCGGCCACCGGGCCGCCGGACAGGCCCTCCCATTGCAGCAGCCGGGCCAGTTCCGGGTGGTCGGCGTGGTAGTCGAAGGTGCGCCCGGCGAACTCCCCGATGTCGGCCACGCCGCCGGGGGCCAGTGACACCGCGGCGGCCAGCTTGTCCAGCTCGTCGGCCAGCACCGTCTCGAACAGGGCCTGCTTGTCGCCGAAGTACTTGTACAGGCGTTCCTTGTTGATCCCGGCCCGCTCGGCGATGCGGGCCATGGTCGTGCCGTCCGGGCCGCGCTCGGCGAACTCGATCGCCGCCGCTTCCCTGAGCCGCCGCCGGGTGCCCTCGGTGTCCCAGGCCATGACCCCACGATAAGCGATTCCAACGGCAACGTTGCGGTTGCGGCTGGATGGGGTAGAGTCGAACCCAATGCCAACTCCACCGTTGGAGATGGAGTCGGTCAGCCGTAGCCGGTACAGAGTTAGCCAGCCGCAGCCAGTACGGCGTGCCCCAGTAATAGCCAGTACGGCGTACGCACCACCGGAGAGGACGTGGGATGAACATCGACATCGCAGGCAAGGCGATCGTGGTGACCGGCGCCGCGCAGGGCATCGGCCGGGCGCTGGCCCTCGGGCTGGCCGCCGAGGGCGCCCGGGTCGGGGTGCTGGCCCGGGACCGCAAGCGGGCCCAGCCGTGGTGGACGAGATCGGCGACCTGCCCGCCGCCCCGGCCGCGCTGGCCCTGGAGGCCGACGTCAGCGACGAGGCCGCGATGATCGAGGCGGCCGCCGAGACCGACGCCGCCTGGGGCCGCCTCGACGGACTGATCAACAACGCCGGGTGGATGCCGGGCAGCCACCCGGTCCTCGACCTGGACATGGCCGTGCTGGACCGGGTGCTGCGGTCCAACCTGATCGGCAGCGTCCTGGCCACCAAGCACTTCGCCCCGCTGATGATCCGCAGCGGCGGGGGACGCATCATCTACCTGTCCAGCATCGCCGCCGTGCAGGCCTGGCCCGGCGGGGCGGCGTACGGGGGCGCCAAGGCGGCCATCAACGCCCTGGCCAACGTGGTGCATCTGGAACTGTCCGAGTCCGGTATCCGCACCGTCGCCATTGCCCCTGGGCTGACCTACAGCCCGGGCATGCGGGCTATCGTCAGCGAGGATCACCTCAGCCGGGTCGCGGCCAACTACCCGGGCGGGCGGATCGGCGAGCCCGAGGACATCGTGGCGCTGACCAACTTCCTGTGCAGCGACGCGGCCAACCACCTGTCCGGCACCGTCATCACGGTACGCCCGCCGGTCACCCGCTGAACTGGACCTGGTACGAACCGCCGTGCTCGGCCTGGTAGTCGGACCCGACCGCGTCGGCCTCGGACCGGGTGGCATAGCCGGCCGTCCGGCTGATGCTCACGTCGTGCCCGTCCGGGTGAACCCAGGTGACGCCCCACGGGCCGCCTTCGGCGCGGGACAGCTGGCGGGTGACCTCATCGGTGACAGCGTTGCGCAACTCGGTCGCCTCGGGGCCGCCGGACGGCAGCTGAGCGCGCCGGCAGTAGTCGTTCTCGTCCACCGTGTCGTCGATCTCGTCCCAGGACGAGACGTCGTGCGGAACCTGCCCGGTTTCCTGATCTTCCTTGATCATGGCCATGATGGCATCCGCATAACGCTGCACGTCCGCAGTAATGATGATCATGGGGTCGCCTCCCATACTGCTAGAGCATGACTCACTGTCACGCCATCTGGCCGCGCGGCGGCAGAGGAATTCGGCCGGCCAACGGGGGACCTCAGTCCCGGGGTGCGCCGGCGTCAGGCGCAGGGCTGGAAGGACGCGTGGTAGCTGGCCGGCGGATGGCCGATCAGGTACGAGGTGCCGGATTGCACCAGGTACAAGGTGATCCGCCAGCTCGTGCACGCGGTATGGGTGGCGCTGCTGGCCGGGGACTGGTGGCTGTTGAAGGTGAGCGACGCGGCCGTCTGCCCGCTGGGCGTGCTGGCCAGCGTGACGAGCGTTTCGGCCGAGTCCGCGCTGGAGCCGTAGCCGGCCTGGAACTTCTGCGCGGTCTCCCCGGGATCGGCGCCCGGGGCGAACAGGCTGATGTAGGCCGGGTAGTCATGGCTGTTAATGGCCGCGAAGTAGCGGCTGGCGAACGCCGCGACCGAGCCGGCGGTCTGACCCGACACCCCCGGTCCGAGGGCGACCTGCGAGCTGCCGGCGGCAGACGTGGCGGCCGGGGTGGACGGCGTCGGTGCGCCGGTTGGACTGGCCAGCTGGCTGGACGGCGAGGTGGCGGCCGGTGACCCGGCGGCGCCAGCGGACGGCTTCGCGCTGGGTGACCGCTGCGCCGAAGCGGCGGGCTGGCCGCCGTGGTGGGTGGCGGCGTACCAGCCGCCAAGGCCGGCCGCCAGCACGACCACCACGGCCGCCGCGATCATGCCCCAGGCCGGGATGCGGCGGCGCCCGCGCTGGGGCGGCTCCGCGCCGAACTCTGGATCGGAGTACGGGCCGGGGCCCGGTTCAGCGGGCCCGGAGCCGCCTCCGGGCGGGGGCGGCGGCGGCCACCGGGGGTACGGGTCCGCGGCGGGCGCCGGCGGGATGCCGGTGGTCAGGGTCGGCGGCTCCGGGCGCTCCTGCCACCGGGGCGGTGCCGCCGGGGCGACCGGCGTGTCTTCGCTGTCGGCCGCGCCGAGCTGGACCCCGCAGTTGGTGCAGAACCGCGTGCTGCCCTGGACCGGCTGGCCGCATCGGGTGCAGAAACTCACATCGATCCCTCGTGACTGGGCTGCCGCCCGGTTGCTAGCTGATCGTGAAGCGGGTTTCGCCGCCGAGCAGTTCCGCCTCCGGGTCGAGCATGCGGATGGCCACGTCGATGCCTTCGAGCATGCAGGTGTGCACGGCACCGACGGTGGCCCTGGTCGATTCGTAGCGGAGCGTCTGGTACATGTCGTTGCCCCGCCCGCTCCAGTCCTGGATCTGCCGGCCTATCTTCATCGTCAGCACCCGGAACGGCGACATGTAGATCCAGAACGACCAGCCGACGTACAGGTCGCGGCCGTGCGGGAAGCAGGAGATGTAGCAGGCGAAGACGCCCCGGCGCAGTTCCAGGTAGTGCCGGACCCCCTCCCCGGGGGGCAGCAGCGTCCGGGTCTGGAAGGAGTCATACGGCGTGCCGTGCCTGCGCATGGCCTGGCGGATGTACCCGAACGCGGTGTCGGCCACCTCGGCCCGCAACCCGAGCAGGCGGCTCCACTGCGACAGCAGCGCGGGCACCGGCAGCACCAGGTACGCGACGAAAAAAGCGGCCCAGACCAGGAAGCTGATGATCGGGTCAATGCTGAGAATGGCCAGGCTCCTGGTTACCAAGCCCACCAGGCCCAGGAACAGGAATATCAGGATATCCAGGACCAGGCCGGTCGCGGCGAACAGCAGCGCGCGCCGGACCAGTTGCCAGCCGAACCGCTTGTTCCGCAACGGGTCGAAAGTTGGCTCGCCGATGACGTCGAGCGCGCGCAGTCGCTGCGCGGCCCTGGTGGCCTCCCGCACGACGTCCTCCGGAGCGGCGGGCACCGCGGCCGCGTCCTGCTCCGGGCGGGCCCGGTCGTCGATCCGGATCCGTGCCGCACCGTCGCTCAGCGGCGGACCGGGCGGCGGACCGGGCGGCGGACCGGGCGGAGGATCCGGTTCACTGCCGGGCCAGCGCTGGCCGAGCGTGCCCTCCGCGGCCCGGCCGCCGGGGCCGTTCCGGCCGTCCTCTCCGGTTTGCATCCCGCAGTTACCGCAGAATGCGTCGTTGCTGCCGAGTGGTAAGCCACAATTAGGGCACATTTGTGCCATACCTGCCCCCCCTTGTTCCCGCCCCTTCAGCCGGAGAACCCCACCTTTTTCCGGTCAACAAAGAGTATAGGAATCACTACCGGAAATGAACAGCACCAGAATTAGCCGGACCGGGCGCCGCGGCAGATGAGGGCACGCCCGGTGCCAGCAACGTGCCCGGCGGGGGTTAGCCGGCCACCTGCCGCCACTGGGCCGCGACGAACGCCGGGTCGGCGGCCCAGCCGGTCAGCACGACCAGCGCCGCGGTCAGCAGCGGATCCACGACGAGCAGTTCCGGCCGGGTGCCGGTGGTGAAGGCCAGCGGCTCGGGCAGCAGGTGATAGCGCTGCTTGGACAGCGGGTACAAGAGCATGCAGCCGGAGTCGGTGAGCATGTCCCCGGCGATGTGCGTGCCGCAGCCGACGAACACCGCGATCGGGATCAGCCGCAGCCCGTACCCGTACCAGACCTCCCAGGACGCGATGGCGATGCCGATCAGGTCGGCGGCGTGGCCGCGCGCGATGCGCAGCGCCTCCAGCCCAGCCGACACGGTGAGCGTCATCAGCAGCGCGAGCCCGGCCTTGCCCACCCAGTCGTGCCGGTACTGGCAGGAATACCAGGCCAGGGTGGTGAACGCGGCGATGCCCAGGATGGAGTGCGTGAAGTGCCGGTGGCCGCCGGAGAGCCAGGCCGATGATCCAGGCCACCAGTTCGGACAGGAAGCCGAGGCAGCGGGCCGGGGACGAGCCGCACTTGTCCAGATCCGGCAGCAGCGCCATGCCCGCGGTGAACCCGGCCAGCGCCGCGGTCTGCGGGAACGACATCTGCAGGAACAGGCCGGTGGCCAGCCCGGTCACCCCGCCGGACAGCGCGTGCGAATGCCCCAGCATCAGCCCCGCCGCCGCAGCCGCAAACGTGCCCGTGCCATGCGCACCGCCTCTCCGCCGGGCAGATGCTAACTAACCGGGGCGAAGCCACGGCGGAGGCGCGCGGGGGCCCGCTGGCCAGACAGCCAGCGGGCCCCGGCCCGGCAACGGTCAGCCGGCCCGCGTCGGGGACGGCGACGGCGCTGGCTGCCCGGCGGCCCGCCGCGGCGGGCCGGGATTCGGCTGGGTCCTGGCCGGGCCCACGAACAGCAGCACCTGCTGCGGCGCCCACGGCACCGCGTCGTACACGAACCAGCTGCCCGGGACCGAGCGCAGGTTCCGCGCGTAGCCGCGGTGCGCGTAGTTGAACCGCGGGACGCTGACCCCCCGGTGCCGCAGCGCGGCCAGCACCTGGGCCACCGTCCGGCCGGTGACCCGCATACCGTGCATCACCTCACCAGGCGCGAACGCGGACGCGGTGGACTCGTACTGCTCACCGGGCCGGGCCGCCCGGCCGAACACCACCTCCGCCTGGCCGTGGAAGCTGGCCGGCACCCGGACGCCGACCGGGCACGCCGCGGTGCCGCTGGCCTCGTGGCACTTCCCGTGCGCGGTGATCGGGGTGATGTCGCCGCTCAGGTAGACCACGGTGCCGACCAGCGACGGGGACGCGGGCACCAGCTTCAGCGTGATGCGCAGGTGGTGCCGGGCGAACTGGGCCCGGTACCGGGCCGGGTCGGCCAGCGGGTTGCGCACGATGACGGTGATGGCACCGCCCTGCCGGCTGAACGACAGCGCCTGCGCGGCGGGTGGCCCGACGGTGACCGGCCCCACCCGCTGCCCGGCAGGCCCAGCGAGGTGACCACCAGCAGCGCGACGGCCAGCGCCGCGGCTACCGGGATCCCGGCCAGCCAGCGGCCCTTTTTTACCCAACGCCCGCGCCCGCTGGCCGCCGCCAGCCGGTCCGGCGCCGCCGGTGGCGAAGCGGTGATCTGCTCGGCCAGGTCGGCCAGCGTGTCCGGGCGGACCATCCGGGCCGCCTCGTCGTCAGTGACCGGGGAGATCCGGGTGATGGGGTTCATGCGAGGTCTCCGTTCGGGACGCGGGTGCGGGGCGCGGGTGGGTGCGCGTGGCTGTCGGCCAGTTCCTGGGCGAGTCGCTTGCGGGCGCGATGCAGCCGGACGCGGACCGCGTTCCGCGAGCAGTCCAGCACGGTCGCGATCTGGCCCGGGTCGAGTCCCTCCCACGCGCTGAGCGCGAGGATCTCCCGCTCGCCGCCGGGCAGGCGGCGGAACGCGTGTGCGATCTGGGCCAGTTCCCCGGTGTAGCCGGGCGGCTGGTAGCGGTTTGCCAGGTCGGCGCGGAGCCGGTCGGCCAGCGCGGACCGGCGGCGCTGGCCGCGATGGTGGTTGGCCAGCACCCGGCGGGCCACGCCGTACAGCCACAGCCGGGCCGCCGGATCCGGCGGCACATCCTCCAGCCGCCGCCAGGCGGTCAGGAACGTATCCGCGATGACGTCGGCGGCATCGTCGGGATTTTCGGTCCGGCGCAGCACATAACCCAGCACCGGGCCGTGATACGCGGCGTACACCGCTTCGAAACGGTGCCTGCGCAGTTGCTCAGCATCTGGTGGCGGACTCGGCAAGACGGCTCCCTCCGGGTTGTTGTCTCCCAGTAACCAGGCACATGTCCGCCTGCCGCCGAGCATTTCACCCGGCGGCCCCGTGTCCGGCTGGCTAGCCGCAAACCGGCTGGCCAGCTAGAGTCCTAGTGAATCTGCGATCACTTCGATGGAGCAGGCGTGGATTTCGCTGAGACCGCCGAGCACCGCGACCTGCGAGCCGCTGTCGCGTCCATAGCCAGGGGCTTTGGGCCGGAGTACTACACCAGCCACGCCGCGGCGGGGACGCCGTGCGATGAGCTGTGGGCCAAGCTTGGTGAAGCCGGATTCATTGGGGTCAACATCCCCGAGGCCTACGGCGGTGGTGGCGGCGGGCTGACCGAACTGGCCCTGGTCTGCGAGGAACTCGGCGCGCAGGGCACGCCGCTGCTGCTGCTGCTCGTCTCGGCGGCCATCTCGGCCGGGGTGATCGCCGAGTTCGGCACCGACGAGCAGCGCAAGACGTGGCTGCCCGGGCTGGCCGCCGGCACGACCAAGATGGTGTTCGCGATCACCGAGCCGGACGCCGGCTCGAACACCCACCGGCTGGCCACGAAAGCGACGCGAGACGGTACCGGCTGGCGGCTGGGCGGCACCAAGTACTACATCTCCGGGGTGGACGAGGCCGAGGCGCTGCTGGTCGTCGCGCGGACCGGCACCGATCAGCGTGGCGACGCGGAGCTGTCCCTGTTCATCGTGCCCACCGACGCGCCGGGGCTGCACGCCAGCGTGCTGCCGGTCAACCTGATGCTGCCGGAGAAGCAGTTCACGCTGCATTTCGACGCTGTACCGCTCGGACCGGAGGCGCTGGTCGGCGGCGAGGGCCAGGGCTTCCGCCAGGTGTTCCACGGGCTGAACCCGGAGCGCATTACCGGCGCCGCCACCTGCGTGGGCGTCGCCCGCTTCGTGCTCGCTGGGGCGGCCCGGTACGCCACCGAACGCCAGGTGTGGCAGGCCCCGATCGGCACCCACCAGGGTGTCGCTCACCCGCTGGCCCGGGCCAAGATCGAGACCGAGCTGGCCGGGCTGATGACCCGGCAGGCGTGCTGGCAGCACGACCACGGCGAGCCGGCCGGCGAGGCGTCGAACATGGCCAAGTACGCGGCGGCGGAAGCCTCGATCGCCGCGGTGGACGCGGCCATGCAGACGCACGGCGGCAACGGTTTCGCCACCGAGTACGGCCTGGTGCCGTACTGGGGCCTGGCCCGGCTGCTCCGGGTGGCCCCGGTCAACCGGGAGATGATCCTGAACTTCGTGGCCCAGCACAGCCTGGGCCTGCCCCGGTCCTACTCAGACCCGGCCGGTACTGGCGTTAAGAAAGGAAAGGACCGTGGATCTGGTGCGCAACCTCATCCAGCGGATCAACGTGGGCGACTCGCTGACCCGGTCCGCGGCGGCCCGGCCCGGCCACCTCGCCGTGGTGGACGGCGGCCGGCAGTGGACCTACCGGGAGTTCAACGGCTGGGTGAACCAGCTCGCGCACGGGCTGGCCGCCCGGGGCTTTGCCCGGGGCGACGCGCTCGGCCTGGCCGCGGGCAACAGCGCCGAGTTCCTCGCCGTGTACTTCGCCTGCGCCAAGCTCGGCCTGGTCTGCGTGCCGGTCAACCTGGGCTGGCGGCCCGACGAGGTGGCCTACGCGCTGGACCACTCGGGGGCCCGTGGCCTGGTGGCCGAGACCCAGCTGGTGCAGAACGTGCGCGAGGCGCTCGTCAAGGTGTCGGCCATCGCCGACGTCATCGTGGCCCCGGGCACCGGCGCCGGGTACCAGGCCGAGCCCGCCGACCGGGCCTGGAGCACGCTGGCCGACGTGGCCGCCACCCCGGGCACCGTGGCCGAGCCCGAGTGCTTCGTGGCCGACCGGGATCCGCTCAGCTACCTGTACACGTCCGGCACCACCTCGTTCCCGAAGGGCGTGGTGGCCAGCCACGTAGCCATCTACCTGGAGTCCATGGGCAGCGCGCTGGATTCGCAATGGAACCACACCGACCGGTTCGCGGCCATGATGCCGATGCTCCACACCGCGCAGCTGAACGCGTTCTGCACGCCAGCCGTGCTGGTCGGCGCGACCATTTACGTGCTGCGTGGTTTCGACCCCGCCGCGCTGCTCAACCTGGTCGAGTCCGAGCGGATCACCCAGCTCTTCGGGCTGCCGATGATGTACCGGGCGCTGCTCGATCACCCGTCGTTCCCGGACCGCGAGCTGGCCAGCCTGCGCCGCTGCGTGTACGCCATGGCACCGATGCCGGACCAGCTGATCAGGCGCTGCCTGGACGGCTTCGGCTGTGATTTCGCGCTGCTGTTCGGGCAGACCGAGATGAGCCCGGTGACCACCCTGTTCCGGCCGGAGCACCAGCTCTCGCACATCGGCGCGGTCGGCACGCCGATCACCGGCGTGCAGGTGGCGATCATGGGCCCGGACGGCGGGCTGCTGCCCCAGGGCGAGCAGGGCGAGATCGTCTACCGCGGCCCGGGCACCATGACCGAATATCTGCATAACGCCAGTGCCACCGACTCAGCCTTCGCGCACGGCTGGTTTCACTCCGGGGATGTGGGCTGGTTCGGCGCTGATGGGGTGCTCTGGTTCGCCGACCGGTACAAGGATGTGCTCAAGACCGGCGGGGAGAACGTCGCCTCGATCGAGGTGGAGAAGGCGGTGTACGCCGCGGATCCGCGGGTGGCCGAGGCCGTGGTGGTCGGGCTGCCGCACGAGCGGTGGAGCGAGGCCATCACCGCCGTGGTGGTGCCCAAGGCGGGCGAGTCGATCGACCCGGCGCAACTGCTCGGTGCGCTGCGTGGCCTGCTGGATGGGTACAAGGTGCCCAAGGCGGTGATCGTGGTGGACGAGCTGCCCAAGACGTCCACCGGCAAGATCCAGAAGAACGTGGTCCGGGACCAGCACCGGGATCACTACCAGGCCTGACGTGACGCCCGCACGGCCGGCCCGGCCCGGGCCTCGGTGCCGGGTTACTTCCTCGGCTTGTACTTGAGCCGCCGCCGGGCCTGCTCGCTCCGGCCGCTGTGCTCGTTGTCCTCGGCCAGCTGCCTGGCCTGCTGCAGGTCGGCCAGCGTGAGCAGGCCCTGCCGGAGCAGGAACTCGGCCAGCTCCCGCTGGTGCCCGGCTTCCTTCCAGATGAGGCCCTGGAGCAGCTTCTTGTAGTCGGACACCGCCCCCTCGCCGCTCAGGTCCAGCGCGACGACCACGTCCATCATCGGCACCGGCTGCGGGGCCGGGCGGCCCAGGATGTACTCCTGGTAGTGGAAGGCCATGGCCATCCGGGCGGCCGTGTTGCGCTGCAGGTAGGTCTGCACCCGCTGGGCGGCATCCGGCCGTGGCGGGCTGCCCCTCCGGGCCAGCGCGCTGGCCCGCTGGACCGGCTTCTCCACGGTGACCGGCTGCTCGTCCTGCCCCGGCTCGGCCGCCTCCTGGCTGCCCTGGGCGGCCAGTTCCAGCCGCAGCGGCAGCACCCAGTTGCCGACGCTGACCAGCCAGGTCCCGGCCTCCAGCACGACCGGCAGCGTCTCGTAGTGCAGCGCGGGCGCGACCGGCAGGATGTGCCGGGCCGCCTGCTGCACGCCCCGCGCGTCCAGCGCCGCCGCCCGGGCGTGCGGCGCCGCGGGGTGCGGCGCCAGGTAGACCGGGTAGCTGCTGTCCCGGCTGAACAGTTCCCACCGGTGATGCACGTAGCGCAGCCCGGCGCAGCGCGGCGAGCGGTGCAGGGTCAGGTCGCGGTTGCCGCTGAGCAGCGCCCGGTCCAGCCAGGTGATCTCGTCGCGCGGGCAGCGCACCCAGTCGGCGGTGGCCGCCGGCCGGATGAAAAGCTGGCCGCGGCCCGGCGACGGCTGGCTCAGCCGATCTCTACCCGGGACTGCGGTGCGTCCTGATTCTGGCCCCACTGGATCGAGTCGCCGTCGTGCAGTGGGTGCTCCCCGGCTAGCGGGCTGCCGTTCAGGACCAGGCCGTTCAGGCCCAGGTTGGCTATCCACCACTGCCCGTCAGAGTACGTGAATCTGGCGTGCTCCCTGGACACGGTGGGCACATCAGGCAGCGCGAGTTCCACCGCGCCACGCCCGGCCCGCGCCCCGGAGGTCCGGGTCTGCGACACGTAGTCGCCGGTGCGCAGCCGGAGCATCGGGATCGGGTTGTGCACCGGCTCCGCCATCGTGGCCAGGCTGCCGGGCAGCACGGCCGGTGTCACCTGGGCGGCGGCGGTGATCCCGTCGTGCGCGAACGGCCACTCCCCGGCGGCCCGGCTGACCTGCGGCCGGTCGCTGGCTGGCGGCCGGTCGCTGGCTGGCGGCCGGTCGCTGGCTGGCGGCCGGTCACTGGCTGGCGGCCGGTCACTGGCAGGCGCCCGGTCGCTGGCCGGCGGCGGTACCGGGGCCGGGGCCGGGGACCGGGCCCGGCGGCCGGTAGCCGCGCGGCGGTGGCTGGAAGGCGGCCCGCGGCGTCGGCGCCCAGTGGCCGGCCCTGCCGGAGCAGGAACCGGCCCGGCGGCACGGCCGGGTCGCAGATCACGCTCACCTCGGGCGGCCCGTACCCGGCGAACCGCGCCTGGTGCGCGGTGACCTGCTCGGCGTAGACCTCGGCCGCGCTGGCGGCGACCAGGCCCACGTCCATCCGCTCGGCCAGCGAGTCGTAGTCGCGCTCGTTCAGCCGCAGCTCGACCGAGTTCGGCGCGAGCAGCGCCCCGCTGGGCGTGACCACGAACACCTCGGGCAGGTGACGCAGGGCGAGCTGAAGGACTTCCTGCCCGTCCCGCCACGGCCGGCTGGCCGCGCCGCGGATCCAGGGATGATCCCGGGTGACGCCGAGCAGCCGCAGCGCGGCCACGAACCCGGCGCCGATCGCCGCGAGCAGCAGCAGCAGCGCGATCGCCCCGATCAGGGATCCGGTGATGATGTACAGCAGCACCCAGCCGCCGGCCACGCTGCCGGCGATCACCCAGCGCCTGCGGCTGCGGCCCGGCGCGCGGGTCACCGGCGAGCGCCCGGCCGGAGCACGGGGCGGGCGGCGCACGTCCTCCATGCGGTCAGTCATCAGCACCCAGTCCTACCTATGTCGGCCGCTACCCGGCCTGCTGGATCGTCGGTCGGCGGGGCCCACTGGCCCCGTCTGTTAACAATGCGAACAGCGCCCCCGCCCGGTCAACGAATTCGCCCCCACTCCCAGACATCTGGAAATTGGCCGGCCCGCCCCGCGGCGCCGCCCGGCAGCCCGGCAGCCCGGCAGCCCGCCGGCACTTTTCACGTACCTGGTGCGCGATCGCGCCCGGTTTCAGCCAGTTCGCCGCACCAAACCCGTGAAAAGAGGTCGCGCCCGCCGGGATTTGACCGCGAGACGGCTGGGAAAAGGGTCATGCCCCGCGCGTCATGCGGGACGCACGGGACATGAGCGGGTGGGTGCCCGCAGGCCCGGGTGAGGTGAGCCCGGGCCAGCGGGCACGGGCCCGGGGCCGCCGGCCTGCCGGGGTTGCGGCCGGCGCCCCGGCGGGGTCCGGCTCGGGGGAAGCCAGACCCCGGTGGGGAGGACCCAGCCTCGATCAGGCGGCTGGGCCGGTGGTCAGGGTGACGGTGGCGGTGTGCGACTGGCCGGCCTGGTCGGTCCAGCCGATGGTGATCTTGTCGCCGGGGTGGTGCGTGGCCAGCCGTGGCCGAGATGCCGTTCGCGGAGCTGACCGCGTGGCCCGCCACCGAGGTGATCACGTCGCCCTGGGCCAGCCCGGCCTGGGCCGCGGCCGACCCGGACACGACGCCGGCCACCAGTGCGCCGTTGCTGGTCGTGCCGTCACCGTTGCCGCCGAAGCCGCCGAAGCCGGTGCTGCCCGTGGAGACCTGCACGCCGAGGAACGCGGTCTGGCCGATGTGCACGGTGGACGAGGCGTGGCCCGCCTCGATCTGGCCGGCGATCCGCTCCGCCTTGCTGATCGGGATGGCGAACGCCTGGGTCTGCCCCTGGCTGGACTGCCCCTGGAAGCCGGTCATCGAGATGCCGGTGGAGGCCGCCGTGTTCATCCCGACGATCTGCCCGGCCCGGTTCACCAGCGCCCCACCCGAGTCACCGGGCTGGATCGGCGCGTTGGTCTGGATCATGCCGCTGAGCTGCTCGGACGTGCCGGAGCCCTCGTCTGACGCGGTGATCGTCCGGCCGAGCCCGGTGACCTTGCCGGTGGCCTTGGCCGGGGTGCCGCCCTTGCCTTCGGCGTTGCCCAGCGCCACCACCTTGTCGCCGACGCTGACACCGGCCGAGCTAGTGCTGACCGTGTGCAGCCCGGAGGCGCCCTGCAGCTGCAGCACCGCGACGTCGTCTTTCTCGTCGTAGCCGACGACCTTGGCCGTGTAGGTCCGCCCGTTGCCCACGTCGGTCGCCTTGATCTGGGTCGCGCCGCGGATCACGTGGTTGTTGGTCAGCACCTGACCGGAGGAGGTCAGCACCATCCCGGTGCCGGCCGCCTGGCCCTGCTGGTAGCCCAGGTTGGTCACGATGTCCACCAGCCCGGGGTCCACCTTCTGGGCGATTTGCGCGCTGGTCAGCGTGGTGGAGCCGAACGCGTTCGCGGCACCGAACCCGGCCACGGTCAGCGCCGCGGCGGCCACCGCGGACGCACCAGCGATCAGCACGGTGCGGCGCCGCGCGCGGCGCTTGTCGTCCTGGCCGCCGCCGAACGCGCTATAACCGGCCGCGCCGGGGCCGCCCGGCCCGTAGCCCGCTGGCCCGTAGCCCGCTGGCCCGTAGCCCGCTGGCCCGTAGCCCGCTGGCCCGTACTCACCGGGCCGGTACGGGCCTGCGCCGTACCCGCTGGTGCCGTAGCCGCCGGGACCACCGGTGCCGTACGGGCTGTACCAGCCACCGGCGCTGCTGCCCGCAGCCGCACCCGGGCCCGCATCCGGCGCGTGTCTCCCGGGCCGGCCTGGGGCGCCGGGTTCGCCGGCTGACCCGCTGTGCTCATCCGGGTCAGGACTGCCCTGGACGGGTCCGCCAAAGTTCGTGCTCATCTGGGATCGCTCCCTCAGTACTTCATGCCTCTATTAGCTGACACAGTTGATACTCACCGGTAGACCTGGAAGTAGCCTGTAAGAGATCTCGGTGCTACCCGATGATTTCCTGAAGACTTCCTGACCGTGATTAGGCGGTCGGTCCGGGCGGGACCGTGATCAGGGCGGGCGGGACATTCCGCGGCGAGCCGGGCAGGATGCTGACCTACGACCGATGCTCACCGGTGAACCTGGCCGCCCGCTGGAAGGAACACGAGTGAACGGTGCTCAGGCGCTGATCCAGACCCTGACCGGGTGCGGGGTGGACACCTGCTTCAGTAACCCCGGCACCTCCGAGATGCATTTCGTCGCCGCGCTGGATGCCGCTCCGGAGATACGCGGCGTGCTCTGCCTGTTCGAGGGCACCGCCACCGGTGCGGCGGACGGCTACGGCCGGATGCGGGACCGGCCCGCCACCGCCCTGCTGCATCTGGGCCCGGGCCTGGCCAACGGGCTGGCCAACCTGCACAACGCGCGGCGCGCGCACACTCCGGTGCTGACCATCGTGGGCGACCACGCGACGTACCACAGCCGGCTGGACGCGCCGCTGGAGTCCGACATCGAGTCGCTGGCCCGGCCGGTGTCCAGCTGGTTCCGCCGGACCGCCGCCGCCGCGCTGGCCGGCCCGGACGCCGCGGACGCGGTGGCCGCGGCCAGCCGCCGCCGGGCGGCGTGGCCACCCTGGTGCTGCCCGCCGACGTGTCCTGGTCGGACGGCGGCGAGCCCGCCCCGGCCCGGCTGACCCGCCCCGCCGCGCCGGTCCCGGACGCGGCCATCGACGCGGCCGCCGCCGCGCTGCGCAGCGGTGCGCCGTGCCTGCTGCTGCTCGGCGGGACCGCGCTGCGTACCGCGGGCCTGTCCGCCGCCAGCCAGGTCGCTCAGGGCACCGGGGCACGACTGCTGGCCGAGACGTTCCCGGCCCGGCTGGAACGCGGTGCGGGCCTGCCTGCCGTGGACCGGCTCGCCTACCTGGCCGAGTTCGCCGCGTCTCAGCTGGCCAGCCCGGCGCACCTCATCCTGGCCGGTGCCCGGGCCCCGGTCTCCTTCTTCGCCTACCCGGGTAAGCCCAGCTCGCTGGTGCCAGCGGGCTGCCAGGTACACGTGCTGGCCGAGCCGGGGGAGGACGTGCCCGCCGCGCTGGCCGCCCTGGCCAGCGTGGTGGCCCCGGCGGCCCGCCCACTGCCCCAGCCGGCCCAGCGCCCGGCACTGCCGGACGGCGACCTGACCGCGGAGACGCGCGGCGGCCGTGCTCGGCGCCCTGCTGCCCGAGGGCGCGATCGTGTCCGACGAGGCCAACACGTCCGGGCTGTGGCTGCCCGGCGCCACCTCGGGTGCTCCCCCGCACGACTGGCTCACCCTGACCGGCGGGGCGATCGGCCAGGGGCTGCCGCTGGCCACCGGGGCCGCGATCGCCTGCCCGGACCGCCCGGTGCTGGCCCTGGAGGCGGACGGCAGCGCCATGTACACGATCTCCGCGCTGTGGACGCACGCCCGGGAGCAGTTGGACATCACCACGGTCATCTTCAGCAACCGGTGTTACGCCATCCTCGGCATGGAGCTGAGCCGGGTGGGCGCGGCGGACAGCGCCGCCGGGACCGGCCGTGCGGCGCGGGACCTGCTCGAGCTGTCCCGGCCGGACCTCGACTTCACCGCGCTGGCTACCGGGATGGGCGTGCCAGCCAGCCGGGCCCAGACCACCGCGGAGTTCGCCACCGCGCTGCGGCACGCCCTGGCCGAGCCCGGCCCGCACCTCATCGAGGCGCTCATCCCCCCGCTCGGCCCGTGACCGGCTAGGCGGCCCCGGCCAGTAGCTGTTCCGGCCGCTTCCGGGTCCGTCCCGCGGCCAGCCGGACATGGTAGATCGACTTGTATCCCTTGCCGGTGAGCAGGAACTCACCGGGCGCCGGCAGCGCGGTGATCCCGTTGAGGATGGCCTCTGGGTCGCGGTGCCGCTCCCCGGCGGGCTTCGCGTCCACGATGTCCACCACTTCGCCGCTGGCCGGGTCGATGCCGGCCAGGTAGTGCCGCGGCGCGACATTGGCCCAGATCCGGCCACCGGCCCAGGCCAGGTCATTGAGCTCGCCAATGCGCAGGCCGGCGCACCGCACCATGATCAGGCCGAGCGGCTGCAGCGTCGCTGGGTCACGCACCACCAGCTCACTGCTCCCGTCGCTGGTCAGCACCTGGTCGCCCGCGGCGCAGATGCCCCACCCCTCACGGTTGTAGGAGATCGTCTCGAGCAGCGTCAGGCTGCGCGCGTCCCAGCGCAGCGCGACCCGCTCCCGCCAGGTGAGCTGCCAGATGTGCTCGCCGACCAGGCAGATCCCCTCGGCGAACAGTTCCGGCGGCAGCGCCGCGGTGTCCGGTGCCTGATCCTGGCCGAGCTGGTAGCGCCGCAGTGCGGACTGGCCATAGCGCCCAATGCTCTCCCAGACGGTGCCGCCGGCGGTAACCAGGCCCTGGGTGAACGCACGATCCGGATGCGGCAGGCGGCGCAGCACCTTGACGCTGTGAAACCTGGGCAAGGCGGCACACCTCCGGTCGTGACCCCCGCGGCAGACAGGTTACGCCGCGGCACCCGCCGAAGGCCCGCCTCTCCGGGCAACCCGGCGGCCGCCCGCCCGGGCCAGCCGCGCCACCGAGCCGGGCTACCCCGGGCCGCAGCGGCCGGTCGGTGTATCCGCCATCGGCCAGCCCGGCACGCCGCTCGAAGATGTTCCGCGCGCCGAAGTCCCCGGTCAGCCCCCAGGACACCGCGGCGGCCAGGAAGTACAGCGGCAGCATGGGCAGCCCCGCGCAGCACGCGTACTGGGTGGCGTGCCGCGCCTCGTGCGCGACCAGTGGCGGCATGGTGGCCAGCGTGGCGTGATCGCTGCGGGCCACGATCACATTCCCGATGCAGAACGCCGGCGCCACCGGCACGGGCAGCCGATAGCCGGCGCCGACCAGCAGGCCATCGTGCGCCTGGGCCAGCGTGGCCCGCCCAGCCGCGGCCACCAGGACGCCGGCCAGAGTGGACCCGTTGACCAGGTTGGCCACCAGCCGTACCCGGTATGCGGCGCGCATGCCAGGTCAGCCGCGGGTCCCGGTCAGCTCCCGGACCCGTTCAGCGGATCGGGGTCAGGTGCCACCATCCACGGGCCGGGTGCGGTCAGCACCGGGGGCTTCCTGACCTCGGGCATGCTGAGCGGGATGCTGCCGTGATCACGGTGCGCGACCGCCGCGCCCGCGTGATACTCCTCCAGCCGCTGGATGAGCACCGGGTCGGCGTAGGCCCGGCCGTCCACGAACGGCCCTGGCCGCTGCTCGATGACGGCCACCACGTCGTCACCGCTCAGCGTCTTGTGCGTCTCCAGCGCGTGCGCCAGGCACAGCACCCGGTCCCGGTCGGTGCGGATGATCTCCTCGACCCGGGCGAGCAGCCCGTTGAGGTTGTCCTCGATCCGGTCGGCCAGCGCCCGGCGCATCTCCGCCTCCGGGTCCTGCCCCTTCTTGTTCCGGCCGCCCTGGCCCGCCGCCCGGCGAGCCGACCTCGAGCCGCTTGGCGGTGGAGTATGAAGACACCGTGGACCCCATGCCCCAGAAGCCCTCCATGAACGACGCCACCGTCGTGGCCGACTCCAGGTCGCCGGACACGCCGGAGGAGCTGTCGTCGTCGAAGAACATCCGCTCCCCGGCCAGCGAGGCGAGCGAGACCAGGATGTCGGTCTGGTACTCGCTGCGCCACCGGGTGAACTGGTCCTCGGGCGGGATGCTGGCCACCATGCCGAGGTAGTCGCTGCCCTTCTCGATGGTCGCGATGTCGATTTCCATGTGCTGCCGGGTGCGGTAGGCGACCAGCGCGTGGCACGCCTCGTGGATGGCCACCGCGTGCCGCTCCCGCTCGATGTACTCCACGTCCTCGGGCGGGCCGAGTTCCTTGAGCTGCTTGGCCCTGATCACGTCACCCCAGGTGATCACATCCCGGCCGTCCCGGATCGCGGTGATCAGCGCCTCGTTGACCAGGTCCTTGATGGTCGCCCCAGTGGCGTACGGGGTGATGGTGGCCAGCTTGTCCATCTGCTCGGCGGTCAGCTCGTGCCGCACCTTGGCGAAGTAGCCCTCGTAGGTGCGCACCCGGCCGGCCTTGGACGGGTAACCGACCTTGTAGATCCGGTCGATCCGGCCCGGCCGCAGCAGCGCCTCATCCAGCGCCTCCGGCAGGTTGGTCGCCATCATGACCAGGATCCGGTATTTGGGCGGTGGCTTGGGGCGCATGCCGAGCAGCCGCCGGACGTGGCGGTTGATGAAGCCGCGCGGCTTCTTCAGCCCGGAGATCTCGGTGAGCAGGGCCTCCAGCGTGCCCATGCCGCCGCCACCACCGCCGCCCATGCCCATGATCTGCTTGCTGCGCCGGGTGTCCGGCTCCTCGCCGGCCGACGAGCTGAGCGCCCGCTGGGCGAGCCGCCACTGCACGTCGTGCGACAGGTAGGAGAAGCCGTGACAGCCGCCCGCCTGCCAGGCGGCCGGGGTGGCCCGGCCGGGCACCGGCGGGCCGCCGCCCTGGGCCAGCGCGCCGCGGCGGCCCAGCGAGTCGGCCTCGTCGAAGAACACGATCACGCCGCCGTACCGCAGCGCCAGCCGCCGCAGCTTGCGGAACAGCGACTTGACCTTGAGGATGCCGACGCCCATGAACATGTTGATGAACGCGCCCGGGTCGACGAACACGTAGGCCTGCCGGTCTCCCCGGCGACCGCCTCGGCCATCAGCGTCTTGCCGGTGCCCGGCGGCCCCCAGAGCAGGATGCCGCCCGGCACGTAGCCGCCGCGGGACTCGATCTGTTCCGGGTCCTCCAGGTAGAGGATGTTCTCCTTGACCCGTTCCAGCACGTGGTCCTGGCCCCAGACGTCGGTGAACCGGGTCTTGATGTCGTCCGGGTAGTACACGTCCACGCCACCCCGGGACAGGAACCAGAACAGCGCGCCGAACTGGATCACGATGAAGACGACGGCGAACATGAGCTGGAACACGAACGGCAGCGCGTGCCAGATGTACGCCGGGAGGGACAGCAGGGCCAGCACCGGGTTGGTGTGCGTCACCTTGCCGATGACCACCGCTATGACTGCGAGCCAGAACACCCAGGTGAGCAGTCGGCCGAGGCGGAACCTGGTCCAGTCGGACAGCTTGCGGTGGGTCGTCCGCTCGAAGCCGCCGAAGAACTTGACCGTCCAGAACCGGTGATAGGCGGCCCAGTGCTCACTGATCAGGAAGTGGATCTGGCGCAGTGCCTCGAGGCCGATGAGCACGAATACCCAGACGCCGGACCGGGCCTCGATCCGCACCGCGTCGCTGAACCCGACCAGCGGGTTGGAGGCCATCGCCGACCAGGTCAGGATGAACCAGATCAGGACGAGCAGCAGCAGGAACTTGATGCGGTCCCAGATCGGAAGCGGCTTGCGGGTCGGCCGGTCGTCGTCCCGTGGCCGCCCGCCGGGCGGCCGCAGTCCCTCCGGGCTGCCTGCCGGGGCCATCGTCATCATGGGCTCCTGACCGTGAATGAATTCATCACCGTGTCGATCTCGCTTTGGTGCTTGCTGTAACAACTCGCCAGGCAGTGCACGAGAAGCAGGTAGACCTCGGTGTCATCCGCGTTCGTCAGGGCAACCTGGTCGAAAGTATTGACGCTGCCGTCCGGGTACGAATAGTCGTAGATCGACCCGGACCCCGTGCACCCCCTGGGCCAGTTGCAGCATGGAGTCGCTGAGCAGCCGGAAGCTGGTCAGCGGGAAGCCGCTCTTGGCCGCGGTAGCCCGGGCCGCGGCCGTCACCGGCAGGAAGAAGTCACGCAGGTCGTTGTAGGACAGTTCGTTGGTCGTCGTCTGGTTGACCGCCGCCACCACGGAGTACGCGAACGGCTGCTGGTTCTCCGCGCCGAGCACGTGGTCTGCCTCGGGCTGGGTACTGCCGTCGTAACCCACCGACCAGACCCCGCTCTGCGGGCTGGAATTGCCCCCGTTGACCGCGGCGGCCAGCGCGCCCGCGCTGATCTGCCGCCAGCCGGACGGCACCTTGAAGTAGGTGTGCTGGCTGGAGTTGGTGACATAGGTGAACTGCGGCGCGGCGCACCCAGCGACCGCGAGACCGAGCAGGACCACCCACAGCCCGACGATGCGGCCCCTGCTCATGCACCCTCTCCTGCGTATCGCGCGACGCTAGCTGCCACGGCGTATATCAACCCGTTATAAGCGAGTATCGCCCGTGCGCCATAGCGCTGGATAGATGTGACCGCGATTGGCCACACGCCTGTAACACGTAGCAGCCCGGCGGCTGGCTCACGGCGCGGTAACCCGCTGACGATCATGGACTCAGGTCCCCGGATTGGCCCCCATGTCATGCACGGTACATACCCGGGGCCAGCCGAGCGCGGGCTGGGTGAACGAGCAGAGCCCCGGCCGCGGGAAAGGTTCCTGCGGCCGGGGCTCTACTGTCTTGAGCCTCCGAGGCGCCTTGAGGCGCCTCCTTCCCTCGTCGCTCGTTCCTCGCTCCTCAGTCCAGTCGGCGCCGCGCCTCTTCGGCTCAGGGATCCGCGGGGCCGGCGGTGTGGGGGGTCCACGGGGCCGGGGTACCGCGTTGTGGTCGCCTGCCCGGCCGGGTGATCAAGCCCAGCCGGGGCCCAGGTATGTGTGTGTTGGCTGGACCCGGCTCTTCCCGGCCGGGTCCCGGTGGACTGGTCAGCAGCCGTCGTAAGGTGCCCACGGCGCGGTGCCGTCCTGGGCGTAAAGCTGCTGGAACGCCTGGGTCTGCTGGGCGACGGACGCCTGGCCCGCGGTACCCGAGTAGCCCAGGCTGGCCCAGGTGCTCGGCAGGATGCCGTACAGCCCGGCCGAGGACGCGGTGGGGTTGTTCCCCGACTCGCGATAGGCCACGCACTGCTGGAACGACGACGGCGCACCGCCACCGGTGCTGGTCACCGTGCCCGAGCCAGTGGAGCTGGCCGGGCTGCTGGAGCTGGCCGAGCTGCCCTCGCTAGCCGCGGGCTGCGACGTGGTCGAGGACCCCTCGTCCGACGTGGCCGGCGCCTGGTGCCGGCGCCACCGGCCCTGGCCCCGAGATGGGGGTCACCCCGGAGCGGCCGTCTGGCACATTCACCTGCTGGGCCACGTAGATGAGGTTCGGGTTGTGGATCTGGGGGTTGGCGGCTTCGATCGTGGAAAGCGAGACACCTGACCGCGCGGCGATCCCACTCAGCGTGTCGCCTGACTGCACGGTGTACGTACTGGCCAGTGCGGGCCCGGCGGCCAGCCCAGCCATCAGCACGCCAGCGCCCGCTGCCGTGAATATCCGCGTTTGTACCCTCATACATCTCCTTGTCCGGATTGCGACCACAGCGGCCCAAGCTATGCAAGGTCGCTGAGCTACGCAAGTCCGGATCGGCCGGCGGCAGGGCGCTGAGCAGCGGATTCTCCCGGCGGGCCAGGGGATGCGGGCGGCTGAGCGAAAGTTTAAATTCCTGCTCGGCTGGGTATTGGGTCTTGCCGGCCGTGACCAGGGAACTCCGGTCCGCCTGCCGCCAGAGACGGCTGAGGGCAACCGGAGCCGGAACGCGCCAGTTGGCCGGGCGGCGGACGCTGCTCAGCGCGATGCCGCCGAGGATGGCCGCGGCCCCGCTGAGCTGGGCCTGCCCAGCCGGGTCACCGAAGATCACCACGCCCGCCACCGCGCCGACCAGCGGCTCGATGTTCAGGAACGCACCCGCCACCTCGGCCGCAGCCCGGGTCTGCCCGTAGGCGAACAGGCTGAACGGCAGCAGCGTGCCGCCGACTGCCAGCGCGACGACCGTGATCACCGCGCCCGTGCTGCCCGGCGCGGTGGGCAGGCCCTCGGTCAGCACGCTGAACGGCAGTGCGGCCAGCGCGGCCCCGAGGAACTGGACCGCGGTCACCGCGACCGGATCCCGGTCGCGGAGCAGCCGGGCCTGGGTGACGGTGAACCCCGCGGACAGCAGCACTGAGGCCAGCACCATGCCGTCACCAGCCAGGTCGGCCCGGCCGCCGCCGCCCGCGGCGATCAGGGCCACGCCAGCCAGCGAGACGGAGAACCCGACCCAGGCCACTGGGCGGGCCACGCTCCGGTGCCACACCGCCGCGATGATCGCCACCAGCACCGGTGCGGTGCCGATCAGCAGCGCCGCGTGGCTCACGCTGGTCCGGGTGATGCCGGCGTTCTGCAGCAGCACCGTCCCGCCGTAACCCACGGCACCCGAGGCCAGCAGCGCCGGGCTGAACGCGGCACGCACTCGCGGGCCGAGCACCACCAGCAGGATGGCGGCGGCCACGCCAAAACGCACCACGGTGAGCCAGCCCGGTGGCAGCCAGTGCAGGGCTAGCTTGGACAGCGGCACGGTGGTACCCCAGAGCAGCCCGGCCACGGTGAGCGCGGCGAGGGCGGGGCGGCGGTTGATCGGCATGCTTCTATAGTGCCGACCACAGGTCGAAAATTCGTAGTTGAGCGATCACAACGAGATATTGTTTGGTGTTATGGCCGTCAAACTTGATGAAGTTGACATTCAGCTGCTTGACGCCTTGCAGGCGGACGCGGACCGGACGAACGTGGAACTGGCCCGCCTGGTCGGCCTGTCCCCAGCCGCGACCCTGCACCGGGTGCGCTACCTGAAAGAGTCCGGGGTCATCCGGCTCATCACCGCGCGGCTGGACCCGGCCACGGTCGGCTTCCCGCTCCAGCTCTACGTGGCCGCTACCCTGGGCCGTCACGACCCGCGGTCGACCAAGATCTTCGAGGACCAGATCCGGGCCCTGCCGCAGATCATCACGGCGGACAACGTGGCGGGCGAGATGGACTACATCCTCACCGTGGTGGCCCGCGACGTGGCCGAACTGCAGGAGGTGCTGGCCAGCCTGTCCACCCGGGGCGGCCAGCGGCTGATCACCTACCTCCGGCTGTCCGAGGTAAAACCCCCCGCAGGCCTGCCCACTGATCCGCGAGCTACCCACGCCGTCCCCGCCACCCCGTCCGCGCCGCGGGCCAGCCCCCCACTGAGACTGGCCTGCCGGCGAAGCTCTGCTTGCTTGCGCCGCCGCGGGCCAACCGCCCACTAGAACTGGCTGGCGGAGCTCTGCTTGCTTTGCGCCGCCGGGGGGCTTATACCCACCGACTTCCCTCGTCGCTTGTCGCTCGTTCCTCGCTCCGCGCTCCTCAGTCCAGTCGGCGGCGCCCCCCTTTGGCGCCGCGCTTACGCGCGAAACTGGTCGATCTTGTCGCGGAACAGGGTGGTCGCGATGGTCGCCTTGCGCGGCTGGCCACGCAGGAACGCCTCGGCGAACTTCACCGCCTGCTTGTACTCGACCTTGCCGGGCAGCGGCGGCTCGTCCGGGTTGACGTTCACGTTGACCAGCGCGGGCCCGTCGTGGCGGAGCGCCTCGCTCAGCGCGGGCCGGACCTCGGCCGGCCTGGTCACCTTGATGCCCAGCGCCCCGTTGGCCGTGGCGATGGCGGAGTAGTCGATGAACGGCTCGGAATGCCGGACGCCGTACTCGGGGTAGCCCAGCACCATCTGCTCCCAGAGGATCTGGCCCAGCGAGTTGTTGTTGTTGATCACAATCTTGACCGGCAGGTTGTGCTTGATGGCCGTGAGGAACTCGGCCATCAGCATGGAGAACCCGCCGTCGCCCACGTAACCGATCACCTGGCGGCCCGGGAAGCGCGTGCTGGATGCCGATTGCGTAGGGCAGCCCGGGGGCCATCGTGGCCAGGTTGCCGGACAGGTAGAACTGGCGGTCGCCGCGGATCTGCCAGTGCCGGGCCGCCCAGGTGGCGATGGTCCCGCTGTCGCAGGTCAGGATCGCGTCCTCGGCGGCCAGTTCGTCCAGCACGGCGACGACATACTCCGGCGCGATCGGGTCGCGCCGCTCGTCGGCCAGCGCGGCCATCTTCTTCCGCCAGCCCTCCATCTGCTTCTGGTACTTCTCCAGGAATCGCCGTGTCGGACCGCTGCTTGAGCAGCGGCAGCAGCGCCGCCAGACCCTCCTTGGCGTCGCCGACCACCGGCACCTCGGTCGGCACCCGGGCACCCGCCCGCGCCGGGTCGGCTTCGATCTGCACGATCCGTGCCTTGCCCGGCTCCGGCATGAAGTGCGTGTACGGGAAGTTAGTGCCGACCATCAGCAGCGTGTCCAGGTCGTTCATCAGCTCCTCGGACGGCGCGGTGCCGAGCAGGCCGATCCCGCCCGTGGTGTACGGCGAGTCGTCGGGCACGGTGGCCTTCCCGGACAGCGTCTTAATGATCGGCGCGCCCAGCGTCTCGGCCACCGCGAGCAGCTCCTCCCGCGCGTGCAGGGCCCCGGCGCCGGCCAGGATCGCTACCTTCTGGCCGGCGTTCAGCACGTCGGCTAGTTGCTGCAGGTCCTCGGCGGAAGGGCGGCCAGGGGCGGTCAGCCGGATCGGTGCGGTGGCCGGCGTCCGGGCCGGGCCCACCTCGGCGTACGGGTTCTCCCCGGCCTTAGCCACCTGCAGGTCATTCGGCAGGGTCAGGTGGGCCACGCCGCGCCGGGCGTACGCGGTGCGGACCGCGATGTCCACCACCGCGGGCAGCTGGGCCGGGTTGTAGATCATCTGGTCGTAGACCGCGACGTCCTGGTAGAGCTTGTCCAGGTTGACCTCCTGCTGGTACCCGGTGCCCAGCACCGAGGTCTCCTGCATCCCGGTGATCGCCAGCACCGGCATGTGGTCGAGCTTCGCGTCGTACAGCCCGTTCAGCAGGTGGATGCCGCCCGGTCCGGAGGTGGCCAGGCAGACCCCGATCTGGCCGGTCGCCTTGGCGTGCGCGGTAGCCATGAAGGCGGCCGCCTCCTCGTGATGGACCAGGACGAACTTCACCCGGTCCTGGTGCCGCCGGAAGCCCTCCATGATGCCGTTGATGCCGTCCCCGGGCAGCCCGAACACGGTGTCTACGCCCCACTCCGCGAGCCGCTCGACCAGGGCTTCAGATGCGATCTGTGCCACCTGCGGACCTCCAACCAGTTCGTCTATTTCCGGGTGTGTCGCTCATCCCCGGCTGTCCAGCAATCCGGCGGTCAAACATCCGGCCCGGCGGCGGGCCGCCGACCAGGGCAAGGTTTGCCCGCGCCGGACGCAGGTAGCAGAACGGGTCCGGAGCAGGCGGCAGAGAAGGTGGGCCGAGCATGAGCGGGGATCAAGCGGACAGACCGACCGCTGACCGGGACCGGCTCTGGCGGGCCGCCGGTGCGGGACGTGACCGCCGCCGTCTACGTGATACCGACCGACGCGCCGGAGGCCGACGGGACCCTGGCCTGGGACCGGACCACGCTGGTGCTGGTCACCGCGCGGGCCGGGGGCCAGCAGGGCATCGGCTGGAGTTACGCGGCCGGCGCGGCCGCGTCCGTGCTGGCCGAAATGCTCGCGCCGGTGCTGACCGGGTGGGACGCGCTGGACGTGGCGGGCGCGAACGAGGCGATGACCCGCGCCGTGCGCAACGTTGGCCGCCCGGGGATCGCCGCCACCGCCATCTCCGCGGCGGACATCGCGCTGTGGGACCTGAAGGCCCGGCTGCTCGGCTGCGCGGTGACCGACCTGGCCGGCCGGGCGCACCGCGCGGTACCTGTCTACGGCAGTGGCGGATTCACCAGCTACGACGAGAGCCAGACCCGGGACCAGCTGACCGGCTGGGTGGATAAGGACCGGATCCCCCGGGTGAAGATCAAGATCGGTGAGTCGTGGGGCAGCCGCGAGGACCGCGACCTGAGCCGGGTCGCGCTGGCCCGGTCGGTCATCGGCCCGGACACCGAGCTGTACGTGGACGCCAACGGCGGGTACGGCTCGGTCGCCCAGGCGGTCCGGGTGGCTTACAGGATGGAGCAGTTCGGCGTGACCTGGTTCGAGGAGCCGGTCTCCTCGCAGGACGTGGCCGGGCTGGCCGCGGTGCGCGGCCAGGTGCTGGCCGATGTCGCGGCCGGCGAGTACAGCTGGACGCTGGCCGATTCAGCCCGGCTGCTGACCGCCGGGGCGGTGGACTGCCTGCAGCTGGACGTCACCCGGTGCGGCGGGATCACCGAGTTCCTCCGGGCCGCCGCGCTGGCCGCGGCGCACAACCTGCAGGTGTCCGGGCACTGCGCACCGAACCTGCACGCGCACTGCGCGGCCGCGGTGCCGAACCTGCGGCACGTCGAGTACTTCCACGACCACCAGCGGATCGAGCGGATGTTCTTCGACGGGGTGCTGGACCCGGACGGCGGCGCGCTCGTCCCGGACCCTGGCCTGCCGGACTGGGCCTGGAGCTGCGTACCGCCGACGCGGAGCCGTTCCGCCGCCGCTGAGCCGGTCAGCGGCTGCGGCATGTTTACCTGCTGCCCTGCGGGCACGGTCGGTAAGGAAGGCGACTCCCAGCGCAGGATGCCGAGGTGATGAATGTGCAGGCTGTGTCCGGTCAGCCCGCCACCCCACCCGCAACCGACGTCTCTGACCGGCCCGACGGTGACTTGCTGCACATCGTGCACAGCCTGCCGGTGCGATCCGGCCGCCGCGCGGCCGCCTGCGAGGCGCTGGTGCTCCGCTACAAGTCGCTGGTCCGTGCCTGCGCCCGGCGGTACGCCGGGCAGCCCGGAACCGGAGGAAGAACTGATGCAGGTCGGCTACGTCGGGCTGCTCAAGGCGATCAACAACTTCGACCCGGCGCATGGCGGCAATCTGGCCGCTTACGCCCAGCCATGCATCACCGGCGAGATCAAGCGCCACTTCCGGGACAAGCGCTGGCAGGTGCGCGTCAAGCGCCCGGTGCAGGAATTGCTGCTGGAGGTGCGCCGGGCCCGGTCCCACGCTGGCCCAGGACCTGGGCCACCCGCCCAGCGAAGCCGAGCTGGCCCGGCACCTTCAGCGTCACTGCCGAGGACATCCGCGATGCCGACCAGGCCGACCTGATCTTCCACCCGCATTCGCTGGACGCGCCCGGTCAGCGTGGACGCCGAGTCGGCCACGCTGGGCGAGCTGCTCGGCGAGGAGGACCCGCGGGTCGAGCACACGCTGGATATGCAGGCGGTGACCACGCACTGGAGCGAGCTGCCCGAGCGGGAGCAGCAGCATCCTGGCCATGCGCTTCTACGGCAACATGACCCAGGCGGAGATCGGCCAGCGGCTCGGCGTGTCCCAGATGCACGTCTCCCGGCTGCTCGCCCGGGCCCTGGGCTACCTGAAGGAGTGCCTGCTCGGCGGCGAGCACCAGGTCAGCTGCCGCTGAACGCTACGCAGCCACCCGCCTCGCAGCCCACCCGCACGGGGTCGTCATCGATCGCCATGCGGGCGGGCTGCTGAGCCCGGCCCGGGCGCTCAGCCGCTGACGCCCGGGCCGGACGTCTATCCCGCTACCCCGTGCTCGCGGCTCAAACGGCTCAGCCGGATCCGGATCAGCTGAAACCGGCTGTCCCGCAGCCCGGCCGGTCACGCCGGGCCGTTGCGGGCCCCGGCGCGCAGCAGGCCCGCCGCGCGGGCCGCCACCGCCATGATGGTGAGCGCCGGGTTGGCGCTGCCCTGGGTGGGCAGCACGCTGCCGTCGGTCAGGTACAGGTTGGGTACCGCGAAGCTGCGGCAGGTCCCGTCGACCACGCCGTGCCGTTCGTCCGCGGCCATCCGCGCCCCGCCGACCAGGTGCGCGAAGCGCTGGATGGTGATCACCTCATCCGCCCCGGCCGCGTGCAGGATGTCTTCCATCACCCGCTGGGCGGCGTGCAGCAACTGGCTGTCGTTGTCGCACTGGGAGTAGCTGAACCGGGCCACCGGCAGGCCGTAGCGGTCCTTCTCCGCGTCCAGCGTGACCCGGTTGCCCGGCTGGGGCAGGAACTCGCACAGCGCGCCCAGGGTGCACCAGTGCACGTAGTCGCTCATGTAGTCGCGCAGCGCCCGGCCCCAGTGGCCCTGCGCGGCCACGTGCTCGGCCCAGGTGATGGGCAGCGGCGACACGTTCTGGATGGCGAAGCCGCGGCGGTACGGCTTGGCCGGGTCGGTCTCGTAGAACTCCTCGGAGCTCACCTCGGGCGGCGGTGCCTTGTACATCCGCACCTCGTCGCCGAACCGTCCCGCGGTCTGCGGCGCGCCCTGCACCATCAGGTAGCGGCCGACCTGGTCGTAGTCGTTGCACAGCCCGTCCGGGAAGCGCGGCGCAGGCCGAGTTGAGCAGCAGCCGGGGCGTTTCGATCGAGTAGCCGGCCACCGCCACCAGCCGGGCCCGCTGGAACCGTTCCCGGCCGCCGCGGATGTAGTGCACGCCGGTGGCCCGCCCGGTCCGCCCGTCGACGGCGATCCGGGTGACCATCGAATCCGCGCGTACCTCGGCGCCGTGGGACAGCGCGTCCGGGATATGCGTGATCAGCGGCGAGGCTTTCGCGTTGACCTTGCAGCCCTGCAGGCAGAACCCGCGGTAGATGCAGTGCGGCCGGTTGCCGAACCGGCCGTTGGGGATGGCGACCGGGCCGACCTTGGCCGGGATGCCCAGCTTCCGCGCGCCGCGCAGGAAGATCTCGCCGTTGCCGCCGACCGGATGCGGCCGGTGCGGGTAGCCGTGCGGGTCACCCCACGGCCAGTACTCCCCGGCGACCGGCAGTTCCTCCTCGATCGCCGTGTAGTAGGGCACCAGGTCGGCGTAGCTGATCGGCCAGTCGGCGCCCACCCCGTCCTGGGTCCAGGTGCGGAAGTCGCTGGGGTGGAACCGCGGCGTGTACCCGGCGTAGTGCACCATCGAGCCGCCCACACCGCGCCCCGAGTTGTTCGAGCCGAGCGGCACCGGGTCGGCGCCGTCGATGACCCGGGGCTCGGTCCAGTACAGGTGATGCGATCCGGCCTCGTCGCTGACCCAGTCGGTGTCCGGGTCCCAGAATGGCCCGGCGTCCAGCGCGGCCACCCGCCAGCCGGCCCGGGCCAGCCGCTGCAGCAGCACCGAACCGCCGGCCCCGCAGCCCACGATGACCAGGTCGATCTCGTCCTCGTCGGCGAACCTCCGCATGTCCCGGCGCAGCCCGTGGTTGGTCCGGGTGCCGTCGTTGGGGATGAGCCAGGCGGACGCGTTCCGCTCCTGGACCCGGGTCATCCGTCCTCCTCCACCGGGTCGCCGGCCGGCTGGGCGTCCGGCACCTCGAACGGCTCCCGCTTGCCCACGCCGAGGTTCTTGTACCCGCGCGGGTAGGCCGGCCCGGGGAAGCCGATCTCGTTCCACGCCCACGGGTGGGCGTAGAACGCGGTGCAGGCGTACCGGGTCCACAGGCTCCACACCCGGCTGGCCGGCGTAGCCGTGCCAGTCCCCCGCGCCGGCGTCCTGGACCACCTGGATCAGCGCGGCCTGATCGCTGGCCGGGCAGTCGGCGAAGCCCCGCCCGTGCTTGGCCTGCGCGTCAGCCTCCAGGAAGCCCAGCGTGTCCCGCCACGCCTGCCCATCCCGGGCATATTTGCATAACGCCAGCCATCCGTCTCGGCCGCCGCCAGCCGGCTGTCGATCATGGCGGTCACCGGGATCCGCGGGCGGTCCCGCTGCCGGTCCGCGTTCCGCGCGCCCAGCACGGTGCGCGGATCCGGGTCCTGCTGGCCGAGCAGCAGGTCGACCAGGGCGGTGGCGATGGCCTCCTCCCCGGGCGTGAAGAAGCGCAGGTCCGGCGGTGGGCCGAGCCGGTCGGCGAGCACGGCCGCGGTGGCCGGGTCCCAGCGCGGCTGCTCGCCGAACACGTCGAAGCCCGGGAAACGCTCCGGGCCGCCGCGCGGGGTCAGCCCGGACCCCGGCGGCGGGGACCCGGCGGGACGGCGGAGCTTCACTGTTCCCGCCGCAGGATGGCGGCCAGCAGGCCCATCCCGCCGACCATGGTGACCAGCAGCGGGGCCAGCAGCGGCGGGCCCATCTCCAGGTTGTACCGCGCGTTGGCCCAGCCCCCCGGCTTCTGCGCGATGCCCCGGGCGTGCAGGTAGGTGCCTTGCAGCCCGTTCGCCACGATCGCGGCCGAGGCCACCGGCAGCGCGGTCTTGGCCGCCCGCCGGCTGACCACGCCGGCCACCCCGGCCGCCGCGCCGACCGGGCCGAGCGCGACCGGCAGCCACATCATCTTGTTCCCGAAGCTGGCGCTGTCGTGCTCGAAGAAGATCTCGGCCGCGGTGACCAGGGCGCCTGCCGCGGTGAGCGCGGACAGGCTGCGCTCGAAGTGCCCGGTCCGGATGTTCCGCACCAGGTGGTCGATGCCATGCAGGCGGGCTGTGCTCGCAGCGAATCTCCTCTGCCGCGGTTACCCTGCCCGGCTACCCAGCCCGCGCCCGGCTAATCACCCCGCCCCCGGGGGGCCAGCGCGCCGTCCATGATCGTGGGGGGTTGGGATCCAGTGCCACCGGGCCCAGGGCAGCCGGTCCAGCCGGGCGGGCACCTTGGTGGTTACTGTTCCTGTCTGGACGTCGCTCACGGTCGTCCTCCTCGTCAGCGCGGTGCGCGGCCGGCGGCCTGACCCTCACCGAGCCGCCGGCCGCTTCGCCCCGCTACCCGCTAGCTGCCGTCTTACGCAGAGAGGTCAGACATGCTGATCGAGACCGAGGCAGAAGAGTTCAGGATCCGCAGGCTCATCGAAACCTGGGCGATAGCCCGCGACTCCGGGGACTGGGCGTTGTTCGCGTCGGTGTGGCACGACGACGGCTGGATGACCGCCACCTGGTTCCAGGGGCCGGCTGCCGAGTTCGTCCGGGTCAGCCAGGCCGGGTTCGAGGCAGGCGTGAACATCCTGCACTTTCTCGGCGGGACGATCAGCACGCTGGCCCTGAACGGGGCCGCGACCGGGCCATCGCGCAGACCAAGATGCAGATCATGCAGCGCGCCGAGGTGCACGGGGTGACCGCCGACGTCACCTGCACCGGCCGGTTCTACGACTTCCTGGCCAGAGCGGGACGGCCGCTGGGGCATCGTCCGGCGGCAGCCGATCTACGAGAAGGACCGGCTCGACCCGGTTGACCCGGCGGCCGAGCTCAGCCTGGACCCCAAGCTGCTGGGCAGTTTCCCGGCCGGCTACCGGCATCTGGCCTACCTGCAGTTCCAGCTCGGCTACCAGATCGCTCCCGGCCTGCCCGGGCTGCGCGGGCCCGCGGTGGACGTGCTCTACCAGGAGGGACGTGACTGGCTGGACGGCTCACCGCGGCCCGGCGTGCCCACGGCGGACAGCCTGCGCTCGCCGGGATCCACGGTGTAAGCCAGAGAAAGGTGTCAGCCAGCGACACGAGCCAGGCTCAGAGATCGATAACGGCTCCCACGTCCACCCGGGTGAACGTCGTGTCGTCCTTGCCGCACATCGGCAGGAAGTTGTCCAGCACCATGAGCCCGATCTCGTTGAACAGCGCGTCGTGGATGACGTAGCCCCGCTCCGGGCCGACCTCGCGGGCGTAGTCGATCATCTCGCCGGTCTTCAGCCATGGCCCACTGGCCGGCAGCAGCAGGGTCTGCACCGGGTCCTGCGGCACGGTGAACGAGTCACCCGGGTGGAACACCGTCCCGTCCACCAGGAATCCGGTGTTCTCGATCACCGGGATGTCCCGGTGCAGCACCGCGTGCAGGTGCCCGTACGCGTGCACGTCGAAGCCGGCCACCCGGAACGCGTCCCCGTCATCTGCCACGTGCACCTGGTCCTGGCTGAACCCGGCGAACTGGCTGGCTACCGACGCATTCGTCCATAGCTGCAGGCCAGCGTCCGCGGTCAGCGCGGCGCGCAGCCCGTCCGCGTCGAAATGGTCGAAATGCTCATGCGTGACGAGCACCGCGCTGGCCCCTTCCAGAGCGCGCGGCATACTCCACGCGGCTGGGTCGATGACCAGCACGACCCCGTCCTTTTCCAGCCTGACACAGGCATGCTCCAGCTTGGTGAGCCGCATCTGTTCTCCCAAAGTTAAACGGTTATCCGCGACCTTACCGGCCGCATCTCTGCGCACCCGGGTCCACCCGTGTCACCATGGTTGCCGTTTCGCGGCATCTCAGGGGAGCGCCGCAGGGTCACCTCGAACCTCGAACGCGGGTCAATGGAGGCTGCGATGACACCGGGTGGAACCAACCTGTCTTCAGTCCAGCACGTCGTGGTGCTGATGCTGGAGAACCGGTCCTTCGACCACATGCTCGGCTTCCTGTACAGCGGCTCGGGCAACGTGTCGCCGGCCGGCCACCCGTTCGACGGGCTGACCGGGACCGAGACCAACTCCCCCAGTGCTGGGTCGCCGGTCCCCGTGTTCAAGATCGAGCCCAGCACGCCGAACGCGTACTTCATGCCCGGCGCCGACCCCGGCGAGGGGTACATGGCCACCAACAGCCAGCTGTTCGGCAGCATCAATGGCCCGGCCAGCCCAGGCGCGGCGCCCGCGATGGACGGCTTCGTCCAGGACTTCGGCTACACCCTGGGCTGGCAGTCCCGCGACGGCACCTGGTCCATCGTGCCCGGCACCACGGCCAGCGACATCATGGGCTGCTTCACACCGGAAGCCCTGCCGGTGCTGTCCGCGCTGGCCACCGGGTACGCGGTCTGCGACCAGTGGTTCTCCTCGGTGCCCACCGAGACGCTGCCGAACCGGGCGTTCGCCTGCTCGGCGACCAGCCAGGGGCATATGGACGACAAGACACACACGTTCACCACGCCGTCCATCTTCGGGCTGCTCGGCTCGCACGGCCTCGGCTGGGCCATCTACGGCTACGACACCCAGCCGCTGACCAAGGACACGTTCACCGACATCTCCGGCGCGGACCCGAGCCACTTCGGTGTGTTCAGCGACTTCGCCGCGGCCGCCAAGGCTGGCACCCTGCCCGCGTTCACGTTCCTCGAGCCGAGCTGGAGTTCCACCGGCAACAGCCAGCACCCGAACTACGACGTCGCGCTTGGCGAGCAGCTCATCCATGACGTGTACGAGACGCTGCGCGGGGGCCCCGGCTGGCCGCAGACCCTGCTGGTGATCACCTACGACGAGCACGGCGGTTGCTACGACCACGTCCCGCCGCCGTCCGGCGCCACCCCGCCGGACAGCGACGCGGGCGAGTTCGGCTTCGACTTCACCCGGTTCGGCGTCCGGGTGCCCGCCGTGCTGGTCTCCCCGCTGATCACGCCGGGCACGGTGTACCGGGTGCCCGCGGGGAGCACCCCGCTGGATCACACGTCGGTCCTCAAGACGGTGCAGCAGCGCTGGGGCTTGCCCGCGCTGACCGCCCGGGACGCCGCCGCGCCCGGCTTCGGTGACGTGCTCACGCTGACCGCACCGCGTACCGACGACGTGCTGGCCGGGGTGACCGTGCCGACCTCCAGCGGTCCCGGGCCGTCCGCCGGGATGCCCTCGCACCTGCAGGAAGTCCAGGCCGAGCTGGTCTCCCGCCAGTTCCCGGCGGGCAGGTCCGGCATCCCGGGGGCGGCGGGCCCGGCGCCGGTCACCGACGCCGCACTGTCCAGCTACATCCGGGCCAACGCCTAGGCCAGCGCGCTCAGCGGTGAGCCCGGCCGCGCCGGCGAGGCGAGGCACGCCGCAGGCGTGTGCTCGCCGAGCCGACGTTCGGCGCGAAGCGGCGATCGGGGGGTCCAGGGGGGTCGCCCCCCCGGACTAGTTCAGCGGACCCGGCCGCCGACCGCCATCCGGGTGGCCAGTTCGGCGTCGATCTGCCCCGCGGCGTCCAGCAGCCGGGGCAGGAACTGCTTCTCCAGCGTGCGCATCGGCACCCGGGAGGCGTGCGCGCTGGCGTTGATGGCCGCCACGACGCGGCCGGAGCTGTCCCGGATCGGCACCGCGATGGACCGCACACCAGCCTCGAGTTCCTGGTCCACCGCGGCCCAGCCCTGCGCCCGGACCTGGGCCAGGATCTCGCGCAGCCGCGCCGGATCGGTCACCGTGTGCTCGGTCAGCTTGCGCAGGCTGGTCCGGCTCAGGTGGGCGTCCAGTTCCTCCTCCGGCAGCCAGGCCAGCAGCACCCGGCCCATCGAGGTCGGGTAGGGCGGCAGCCGGGTGCCCACGGTCAGCGCGATGGTCATGATCCGGTTCGCCGAGGCGCGCGCCACGTAGACGATGTCGTCGCCGTCCAGCACGCTGACCGAGCAGGACTCGTGCAGTTCCTCGGCCAGGTCTTCCAGATGCGGCTGGGCGATCTGGGCCACGCTGAACGAGGACAGGTAGGCGTAGCCGAGGGCCAGCACCCGTGGCCGCAGCGAGAACTGCCTGCCCGAGCTGCCCACGTAACCGAGTTCCTGCAAGGTGAGCAGGAACCGGCGGGCCGCCGCCCGGGTCAGCCCGGTCCGCTCGGCCACCTCGGACAGGGTCAGCGACGGCCGTTCGGAGGAGAAACACCGGATGACGGCCAGCCCGCGGTCCAGGGACTGGACGAAATCCGTGCGGCGCCCACCGGTTGCGGTAACGGCGGGCCCGGGCTCGGTGTCGCTTGTGGCGTCATCCGGGGGCGTGCTGGCAGGTTCGCTGCCATGAGTGTTCACATAGCGAACGATAGCGCGCTTAGCGGGAGGAGGCCAGCAACCGATCAGCCCGCGCCGCGCACCGGCAGCTCCGCGGCCTGGTACACCGCGTCGATCACCAGCATGTTGGCCACCGCATCCTCCGGCGTGGTGAGCACCGGATCGCCGTGCAGCACGGCGGCCGCGAACGCGCGCAGCTGGTGCGTGTAGCTCGACTCGCCGCGCACCCGCTCGTGCCGGGTGTACCCGTCCGCGGTCACCGTCAGCCGGTTGTAGCGCTGCGGCGAGATGTAGTTGAACACCCGCATCACACCGCGGTCGCCGACCGCCTTGGCGTCCAGCCGGAGCAGCTGGCCGGACCACAGCGAGGCGGTCATCCGGCCCAGCACCCCGCCCGGGAAGCGGAACGACGCGGACATGGCCCGGTCCACCGCCGCGCTGTGCAGTTTGGCCCGCGCCGCGACCACGTCGGGCTCCCCGGGCCCCAGCATGCGCAGCCAGTTGATCGCGTAACAGCCCGCGTCCATGGTGGCCCCGCCGGCCAGCTCGTAGGAGTAGCGGATGTCGGAGAACCGGGGCAACGGGAAGCACAGCGAGGCCTCCAGGTAACGCAGCGGGCCGATCTCCCCCTCCACGTTGCTCTCCCCGGCCACACTGTTCTCCCCGGCCAAACCGTGCCGAGGGCCGGCCACCACGTCCTGCATCCGGCGGGCCAGCGGGTGATAGCGGTAGTGGAACGCCTCCATCACGACCAGCCCGGATGCCTTGGCCGCCGCCGCGACCTCGGCCGCCTGCACCGCGTTGGCGGTGAACGGCTTCTCGCACAGCACGTGCTTGCCCGCCTCGATAGCCCGCATGGTCCACTCCGCGTGCAGCGAGTTGGGCAGCGGGTTGTAAATGGCGTCGATGGCCGGGTCGTCGAGCAGCGCCTGGTAGGAGGGGTGCACCCGGCGGATCCGGTGCCGGTCCGCGAACCGGCGGGCCCGCTCGGGGTCCCGGGCGGCCACCGCGCTGACCGTCACCTCGGGCAGCCGGCTGGCCGGCTTGAGCAGCGCGGCCGGGGTGATCCGCGCGGCGCCCAGCGTCCCGATCCGCAACTGGTCCACCGCCACCTCCGCTTCCCCTCAGTGTGACCTTATGCCCCGCAGACCGGCCCACACCCGCGGATCAGCCGGCCCGGCGGCCCGCCACTTCGTAGAGCGCGATGCCCGCCGCCACGCCGGCGTTCAGCGACTCGGCCTGGGCCGCGATCGGGATGCGGACCAGCACGTCGCAGCGCTGCGCGACCAGCCGGGACAGCCCGCGGCCCTCCGACCCGACGACCAGCACCAGCGGTCCCGCGGCCAGCTCGAGGTCACCGAGCGAGGTCGGGCCCTGCGCGTCCAGGCCGGCCACGAACAACCCCGCGTCCTGGTAACCGGCCAGCGCCCGGACCAGGTTCGGCGCCCGGGCCACCGGCACCCGGGCCAGCGCCCCGGCGGACGCCTTCCACGCGCCGGCGCTGACCGATGCGCTGCGCCGGGCCGGTACGAGCACGCCATGCCCGCCGAACGCCGCCACCGAGCGGCTGATCGCGCCCAGGTTCCGCGGGTCGGTGACCGCGTCCAGCGCGACGATCAGCGGCGGCTCGCCCCGCTCCCGCGCGCGGTCCAGCAGGTCGGCCGGGTGCGCGTAGTCGTAGGGCCGGATCTTCAGCGCCAGCCCCTGGTGCACCGCACCGCCGGTGAGCCGGTCCAGCTCAGACCGCCCTGCCTCGATGAGCGGGATCCCGGCGTCGGCGGCCAGCCGGATCGCGTCGGTCACCCGCTGGTCGGCGTCCAGCCGCGGGCCGGCGTACAGCGCGCTGGCCGGCACCCGCGCGCGCAGCGACTCCAGCACCGGATTACGCCCGGCCACCACCTCTGGCGCGTCCCCCGCGCCCCGGGCCCGCTCCGGTGACCCTTCTTCCGCTGAACGCCCTCGGGTGGCCCGTGTCGTCGCCCCGGCCCGGCCGCCACTGCCCGGCCGAGCCGCCTGGGCGGCGCGCCGCTGCGCCGGGTGCCCGGGCCGCATGTGTGCGGGCGGGGTCGGCCCCTTGCCTTCCAGCCGCTTCTTGCCGTAGCCGCCGGTCCCCGGCCTGGGCTTACCCGACTTGGTCCGGCCGCCCTTCCCGGACCGGGCCGCGCCGCCGGCCGATCCCGTACTCATCGCTTCAGCTCCCAGCGCGGGCCCTGCGGGGTGTCCTCGATGAGCACGCCCGCCTCGCGCAGCGAATCGCGGATCGCGTCCGCGGCCGCGTAGTCCTTCCGTTCCCGGGCCGCCTGCCGCTGCGCCAGCGCCACCCCGACCAGCGCGTCCACCACGGCATGCAGGTCGTCGCCTGGGCCCGCGGTGGCCCACGGCTCGCTCAGCGGGTCGAGGCCGAGCACGCCGAGCATGGCGCGCACCTCGGCCAGCCGGGTCTCGGTGCTGCCGATATCCCCGGCGGCCAGCGCGTTGTTGCCCGCCCGCACCGTCTCATGCAGCACGGCCAGCGCCTGCGGGATGCCCAGGTCGTCATCCAGCGCGTCGGCGAAGGCAGCCGGCACCAGGGTCAGCGTGGCCGCCACCCCGGCATCGGGCCCGGCATCCGGGGCACCGGCCGCCTCGGCCTCGGCCAGCGCCCCGGCCAGCGCGGCCGGCTCGTCTCCGGGCTCATTGGCCGGGCCGACCGCCTCGGTGGCCCGGGTGACGAAGTTCTCGATCCGCCGGTACGCGGCCACCGCCTCGTCCAGCGCCTCGGTGGAGTACTCGATCCCGGACCGGTAATGCGCCTGGCCCAGGTAGTAGCGCAGCTCGACCGGCCGGACCTGGGTCACCATGGCCTCGACCAGCAGCGAGTTACCGAGCGACTTGCTCATCTTCTCGCCGGCCAGCCCGACCAGGCCGTTGTGCAGCCAGTACCGGGCGAACCCGTCCCCGGCCGACCGGGACTGGGCGATCTCGTTCTCGTGGTGCGGGAAGATCAGGTCCAGCCCGCCGCCGTGGATGTCGAACGTGGCGCCCAGGTACTTGGTGGCCATGGCCGAGCATTCCAGGTGCCAGCCGGGCCGGCCGGGTCCCCACGGCGTGTCCCAGGACGGCTCGCCCGGCTTGGCGCCCTTCCACAGCGCGAAGTCACGCGGGTCCCGCTTGGCGTCGTTGGGCTCGGTGTCGTCGGCCGCGCGCATGTGCTCCAGCCGCTGCCCGGACAGCGCGCCGTACTCCGGGTAGGAGTGCACGTCGAAGTAGACGCCGCCGTCGGCCGGGTAGGCATGGCCGCCGCCGATCAGCCGGTGCATCAGGGTGATCATCTCGGGCACGTGCCCGGTGGCCCGCGGTTCCACGTCCGGCGGCACGCAGCCCAGCACCTCGTATGCCTGGCTGAACGCCCGCTCGTTCCGCTGCGCGACCAGCCACCAGGGGACGCCCTCGCCGGCCGCGACCCGGATGATCTTGTCATCGATGTCCGTGACATTGCGGCAGAACGTGACCTGGTACCCGCTCGCCCGCAGCCAGCGGGTGAGCAGGTCGAAGACCACACCGGACCTGATGTGGCCGATGTGTGGCGGGGCCTGCACGGTGGCACCACACAGGTACAGCGACACCTGTCCGGGAATGACCGGGGTGAACTCGCGCACCGAGCGCGCGGCGGTGTCGTAAAGGCGTAGCGTCACGCAGCAAGGTTACCGGGAGCTGACAGCCGGCGCAGCCGGCTATTGGCTGGCGAGGCGGGGCGCGCCGCCTTGGGCCCGGCCAGATGCTGCGTCGGCGAGGCGAGGCGCGCCGCAGGCGTGTGCTCGCCGGGCCGGCGTTCGGCGCGGAGCGGCGATCGGGGGGTTCTGGGGGGTCGTCCCCCCGGGCTAACACTGCATTCTTATAGCCATGCTGATACGGGACACCACGGCCGACGACTGGCCGGGGATCTGGGCCTTCATGAGCCGCATCGTGGCCGCCGGTGACACGTTCTGCTGGGACACCGATACCAGCTCCGGGCAAGCCCAGGCCATGTGGCTACATCAGGCACCGGGGGCGACCGTGGTTGCCGTCGATGCGGACGGCACCATCCTGGGTACCGCGGAAATGCATCGCAATCAGGGTGGCGGCGGCGCGCACATCGCCAACGCGGGGTTCATGGTCAGCCCGGAGCACGGCCGCCGGGGTGTCGGGCGGGCCCTGGCCGAGCACATCCTGGCCCGGGCCCGGGCCTACGGCTACCCGGCCATGCAGTTCAACGCGGTGGTGGCGACGAATACCGGGGCCATCGCGCTGTGGCGCTCGCTGGGCTTCGAGGTGCTGGCCACGGTGCCGGACGGCTTCTGGCACCCCACCGAGGGCTACGTCGGGCTGCACATCATGTACCGAAAGTTGTCCTCCAACACGCCCGGGACCAGCGCTTGCGGTGAATTCCCGCAAGTCCCGGGGCCATCGGGCATATCGTTCCGTTGACAGGAAGGACGAAGTAGGTTCGATGAACGACAGACCCGCGTCCGGACCGCGGAGTCCTGATCCGTTCCCCGCACTACGGGTGGCCGCGCTGATCGCCGCCATCCTCGGGGTCCTGGTCCTGGCGGCGGCTGCGTTCGTGCTGTCTTATCCCGGCATCCACCAGCTAGCCCGGACCGCGGGCATGCCGGTCACCCTGGCCCGTATCTTCCCGGTCATTTTCGACGCGCTGCTCGTCGTGGCCATCGCCGCGGTGCTCTCGCTGCACGGCGCGGGCTGGTGGCGCCGCGGCTACTCCTGGCTGATCACGCTGCTGCTGCTGGCCGCGATGGCGGCCGGCGGCGTGCTGCACGCGCTGCACCCGCACATCCCCCGCCGGCCCGCCGCGGTGACCGCGGCCGTGCTGCCGTGGGCACTGCTGCTGATCGCGTTCAGCCTGCTGCTGTCCATGCTCCGCCAGTTCCGCCAGGCCCGGGTCAGCGCGGCGGCCGCTCCCGCTCCGGCGCCCGCCGAACCGCGCACCGGGCTCGACGAACTCCTCGCTTCCGGCGGCACCCATATCGTCCCCGCCCAGCCCAGCCGGGCCGGGAGCGCCGCAGCCCCGGCCGCGCCCAGCCCGGCCAGCCCAGCTCCCGTCAGCCCAGCCCCCGTCAGCCCAGCCCCCGTCCCAGCCGCCGTGCGCACCAGCACCGTCCCCATCGCCCGCCCGCTGCCGCCGCCCGCCCCGGCCGATCTGCCCGCCCCGGCCGATCAGCCCGCCCCGGCCGATCAGGACGCCGCAGCGCCCAGCAACGGGGCAGCTGAGCGCGCGTCCTCGGCCACCAGCCCGGTAGCCGCCGCATCGGCTGCCACCGATGCGGCGGACAGTGACAGTAAAGCTGCGGCAGCTGGCCACACCGACAACCGGCCCACCGGCACCGGGCCCACCAGCACCGGGCCCACCAGCACCGGGCCCACCAGCACCGGGCCCACCAGCACCGGGCCCACCAGGCACCGGGCCCACCAGCACCGGGCCCACCGAGCACCGGGCCCACCAGCACCGGGCCCACCAGCACCGGGCCCACCAGCACCGGGCCCACCAGCACCGGGCCCACCAGCACCGGGCCCACCAGCACCGGGCCCACCAGCACCGGGCCCACCAGCACCGGGCCCAGCCGACGGCACCGGGCCCACCAGCACCGGGCCCACCAGCACCGGGCCCACCAGCACCGGGCCCACCAGCACCGGGCCCACCAGCACCGGCGGACCGGCCGACACTAGCCCTATCGGCACTAGCCCTATCAGCACTAGTTCTGTCGGTAACGGACCCAGCGACACCGGCCGGGCGGCGGCGCAGCTCGCGGCCAGCGACGCCGCCAAGACCGAGCCAGCCGACAGCGAGCCGGCCGGCGCTGAGCCAGGCGGCACTGAGCCAGCCGACAGCGAGCCAGCCGGCGCTGAGCCAGCCGGCACTGAGCCAGGCGGCACTGAGCCAGGCGGCACTGAGCCAGGCGGCACTGAGCCAGGCGGCACTGAGCCAGGCGGCACTGAGCCAGGCGGCACTGAGCCAGGCGGCACTGAGCCGAACGGTAGCGCGCCCAGCGGCGAGCCAGCCGGGGCTGAGCCCACTGCGGCCACGCCGGACGAGACGCCGCGGGACGACGCCGAACCGGCGGCCGCCCCGTCGCCTGGCGAGGGCAGGCCGACCAGCCCGGCGGAGGCGCCGGCCAGCTCCAGCGAGCCGCCGGCCAGCCCGGATGAGCCGCCGTCCAGCCCGGGCGCGGGCGCGATCCACGTCCCGCAGCAGCCGATGCGCGCCCCGGTGCCCGCGCCGTCCCCACACTTCGACCGGCTGCGCAGCACGCCGACCCCGCCCGAGGACGACGCCGACTCCGACGGGTAATCCGCCGCACCCAGGCAGCAACCTCACCACCTGAGTGACGCCGGCCGGCCGGGGTGGCCGCTTAGGCTGAACAGGACCCGCCCCGCCAGCTGAGGAGCCGCCGATGCGCAACACGTCTGAACTTGTCGAGGTGACCTCGGAGGCCGAGCTTCGCGAGATGCTCGGCGGCCCGAACCGGCGCGCCGCGACCAAGGTCCGCCCGGTCCTGCACGAGCGGGACAAGGAGTGGCTGGCCGCGTCGCCGTTCTGCCTGATCGCGACGGCCGCCGCCGATGGTAGCTGTGACGTGTCACCCAAGGGCGATCCGCCCGGCTTCGCCCGGCCGCTGGACGACGCAACCATCGCCATCCCGGACCGGGCCGGTAACCACCGCTTCGACGGGTTCGTCAACATCCTCAGCAACCCCCAGATCGGGCTGCTGTTCCTGATACCGGGGCGGCCGGACACGCTGCGCATCAACGGCCGGGCCCGGCTGATCCGCGAGGCGCCGTTCTTCGCCGACATGACCGTCCGGGGCAGCCGTCCCCAGCTGGCCCTGCTGGTCGAGGTGCAGGAGGTGTTCTACCACTGCCCTAAGGCGTTCCTGCGCTCCGAGTTGTGGGACCCCACGACCTGGCGCCCGGACGCCGTGCCCTCCACCGCCCAGATCGTCAAGAGCGTCCAGGCTGACATCCGGGAGACGGTGGCGGACCTGGAGCGGCACTACGGCCCGGGCTACCTGCAGGGCCTGTACCCGCGCTAATCCAGCCCGGGATGCCGGGCGAAATGGCTGACCGCGAAGTCGCGGAACTGGCGGGCGGCGGTGGATAGGTAGGCGTCCCGCCGCCAGGCGATGCTCAGCGTGCGCTGGCACCCTGGCGCGTCGAGGTGCAGCCAGGCGATGGGCGGGCGTGCCGTCCGGCGGGCCATGGCGGGCAGCAGCCCGACGCCGACTCCGGCGCTGATCAGGCCGCGGATGGCATACGGCTCGTCGCCCTCGCAGGCGATGGCGGGCTGGCCATCCATCCGGGCGAACAGCTGGTCGGCCAGCTCGCGCTGCCAGTAGCCGGGCCGGGTGGTGACGAACGGTTCGGCCGCCAGGTCCTCGATGCTGGCCCGCTGGTCCGCGGCGAGCCGGTGCGACCGCGGCACGCCGAGCAGCACTTCCTCGGTGAGCAGGTCCATGGCCTGGACCGATGGCCCAGGCAGCGGCTGGGAGGCCAGGCAGAGGTTGACCTGGCCCGCCTGGAGCTGGGCGGACATCTCCGGGGCCGGGGACTGATAGAGCCGGAAGCTCACCTCGGGGTGGCTGGCCAGGAAGCTGGCGGTGAGATCGGTGATCGTGCGCAGTGTCTCCGCGGCCAGCGCCACGCTGCCCCGGGCCAGCCCGGCCGCGTCGTCGAGTTCCTGGCGGCCCTGGTCGAGTTCGCTGAGCGCGCGGCTGACCCGGCCCAGGAAGGCCGCGCCGAACCGGTTGAGCGCCACCCGCCGGCCGCGCCGCTCGAACAGCGGGACACCGAGCTCGGCCTCCAGCCGGGCGATTGAGCGACTCAGCGCGGGCTGCGCGACCCGCAGCTCGGCGGCCGCCCGGCTGACGTGCTCATGACGGGCGACGGCCTGGAAGTAGCGCAGCTGAAGCAGGTCCATCGGCTGTGCTCCTTATTCCGATATAGTCATAAGGATATACAGAAACTGGTCTTGGACAGCATAAGCCGGCGTTCTTAGCGTGGGTCTCATGACTAGCTCGCCGCGCGCGCTGCGGGCCGTGCTGGTGTTCCTCGCGGTCGAGTCCACCGCAGTGGCCAGCCTCGGCACCCCGCTGCTACCAACCATCCAGCAGGCGGACCACGTGTCGCTGGCCGCGTCGCAGTGGGCGCTGACCATCTCGCTGCTGGCCGGTGCGGTCCTCACCCCGGTCATGGGCCGGCTGGGCGATGGGCGCGCCCGCCGACCGGTGACCATCGGCGCGGTTGCGGTGATGACGGCCGGCTGCGTGCTGTCGGCCCTGCCGGCCGGCTTCGCCGTGTTCCTGTTCGGCCGGGCCTTGCAGGGCGCGGGATTCGGCCTGGTCCCGCTGGCCACCGCGATAGCCCGCGACGACCTGCCCGCCGAGCGGGCCAGGTCGGCCATCGCGCTGATCGGTGTCACCACCGCCGCCGGGATCGGCATCGGCTATCCCCTGGTCGGGCTGCTCGCCCAGTACCTCGGCATCGGCGCGCCGTTCTGGCTAGTGGCCGCGCTCAGCGCGGTGGCCCTGGTCGCCGCGGCGCTGGTGCTGCCACCCAGCCCGCGCAGGCCGGCCCCGGGAGACCTGCCCGGCGCCGGCCTGCTCGCGCTGGGCATCGCCGGGCTGCTGATCGTGCTGGCCCAGGGCCCGGCCTGGGGCTGGACCAGCCCGGTCAGCCTGGCCTCGGGGCTGCTTTCGCTGACCGTGCTGGCCGTCTGGGCCATGGTCGAGCTCAGGGCCCGGCATCCGGTGGTTGACCTGCGACTGCTCCGCCGCAGGCCGGTGCTGGCGGCCAACGTGACCGCGTTCGGCGTGGCCATCGGCTTCTACCCGCTGGGTTCACTGGTCGTCCGCTACGTGCAGACGCCGCCCGGCACGGGGTACGGCTTCGGCGCTCCGGTCCTGGTCGCCGGGCTGATGCTCACGCCGTTCTCGCTGGCCAGCTTCGCTGCCGCCCGGGCCGCCCGGCCGCTGGCCCGGCGCAGCTCCGCCGAGCTGGTCGTGGCGGGCAGCTGTCTGCTGCTGATCGCGTCCATGGTCCTGTTCGGCCTGGCGCGCAGCGCATACTGGCAGATCGTGCTGGCCATGGCGCTGGACGGCTTCGGCGTCGGCTGCGTGTACGCGGTCAACCCACTGCAGATCACCAGCGGCGTGCCGGCCCACGAGACGGGCAGCGCCATCAGTTTCTACCAGCTCGTCCGGACCGTGGCCTACGCGATCGGCAGCGCGCTCAGCGCCACCGTGCTCGCGCTCGCTATCCCGCCCGGCCACGCCTACCCGACATATGTAGGTTACGGCGCGGCCGCGGCGGTGTGCACGGCGGTGCTGATCGTGACGCTCGTGGTCAGCGGGATGTTCGCCGTCCGGCGTGGCCCGGCCGACCAGCGCGCGCAGCAGAGCCTGGTGGTCTAGGGCGTCCGCTCGGCCGAGCGTCAGGGCGTCGGCTCGGCCGAACGTCGGGGCGTCGGCTCGGCGACCTCTAAGTCGTCTGCTCGGCGAACACCAGCGCCGTGGCGATGGCGGCCAGGCCTTCGCCACGGCCGGTCAGCCCCAGGCCGTCGGTGGTCGTGCCGGACAGGCTGACCGGGACGCCACCGAGCGCCCCGGACAGCACCTTCTCCGCTTCCGTCCGCCGTGCGGCCAGCCGGGGACGCTCCCCGATGACCTGGATGGCGACGTTCCCGATCAGGAAACCCGCGCCGGCCACCAGGTCCGCGGTGGCGCGCAGCAACGCGGTCCCGGCCGCGCCCGCCCACCTGGCGTCGGACGTGCCGAAGTTGGCGCCAAGATCACCAAGACCGGCGGCGGACAGCAGCGCGTCACATGCCGCATGCGCCGCCACATCACCGTCGCTGTGCCCGGTCAGCCCCTGCTCACCTGGCCACAGCAGGCCAGCCAGGTACAGTGGGCGGCCAGGCTCGAACGGATGGACGTCTGTGCCGACCCCTACCCGGGGCAGCGCACCGGCCATCTCGGTATCGGGACTGCGCTCAGGAAGCGAGGATCTCGTCGAGCAGCGCCTCTGCCTTGTCCTCGTTGGTCTTCTCGGCGAGGGCAAGCTCGCTCACCAGGATCTGCCGGGCCTTGGCCAGCATGCGCTTCTCGCCAGCCGACAGACCACGCTCGCGGTCCCTGCGCCACAGATCGCGGACAACCTCGGCTACCTTGTTCACGTCGCCCGAGGCGAGCTTCTCAAGGTTGGCCTTGTACCGCCGTGACCAGTTGGTCGGTTCTTCGGTGTGCGGGGCGCGCAGCACCTCGAACACCCTCTCCAGTCCTTCCTGCCCGACAACATCCCGCACGCCCACCAGCTCGGCGTTGTCCGCCGGAACGCGTACGGTCAGGTCACCCTTGTTCAACCTTGAGGACCAGGTACGTCTTGTCCTGGCCCTTGATCGATCGGGTCTCGATCTCTTCGATGCGAGCAGCCCCATGGTGGGGGTAGACGACCGTGTCGCCGACCTTAAAAGTCATGTGGCACATACCCCTTCCGCTAAGGCAATCTTAGCACGACTAACCGGGCACTCGATCTGACGTTGACGATAAACGTGCAGGTCAGTACGCCTTTTGAACGCCTCTAAAGCGGCTCGTGGGGCGTGTCGGCCGGGTCGCTGACCTGCCGGTCATGCCCGCCGGATACGCGGAATCCCGGCTGATTTCGGCCGGATGCCCCACTCGGACCGGGTCTGGGTGTACCCGCACCTGGGCGAATCTGGTTCCGCGCAACAGTGCCCACAGCGGGGGTGCGGGCACATACTGGAGAGCAACGAGGCAGCGCACGCCGGAGAAGATGCTCGTGAGCAGAGGTGGGGAACCGGAGCGGGACGACTACGGACTGCCCCCGGTTGACATCGAGATCCCTGACGACGCCAGGGAACTCGATCGCGACGTGCAGGCGTATCACCGCGAGCTCCGCGCGCTGCGCAGGCAACGTCTGCTCCGGAGGCTGGGCGGCCCGATCGCCCGGGACGGGATGGTGCTGCCGCTGCTGGCCAGCTGCCTGGCGCTGACCCTGCTGGCCGGGACGCTGCTGACCATGTTCACCACCCGGCGGGCGAATGCGCCGGTCACCCAGACGCAGACGCCGACCGCCCCGCAGTCGGCCAGCCCCGGGGTGGGCCAGATCGGTGGCCCGCTGCCGGCCGGCACCGTGCAGGCCAGCAGCAAGATCGTCGAGCTGAGTACGGTGCGGACCGCGGTGCTCGCCCTGGTCCCGGCCGGCTGCCACTGCGCGACCGCGGCCAAGCAGGTCAGCATTCAGGCCAGCGCGGCGAACGTGACCGTCTACCTGATCGCGGTGGGCGACTCGCTCAGCCAGGTCAAGACGATGGCCCGGCCACGCCGGTCGGCGGCCATCCTGGTGGCCAGCGACACCCATGGGGCGCTCAGCGGCGCGTACCACCCGTCCGGGCTGACGGTGGTCCTGGTCGACCAGGTCGGCTCGGTCCGCAGCGTGCAGCGGAACCTCTCGCCCAGCGTCCAGCTCGGCGACAGCCTGAGCACCCTGGGCTACACCACGCCGCAAGGGCTGGACGATCCCGGTCCGGCGGTCCTGGCCGCGAATCAGCCGGGTAGCCAGGCCAGCTGACCGGGCGGCGGTGGGCGGCCCGCGCCACGGCAGGGCCGGCGGCGCCAGCCCGGCCCAAGGCCGATACGCTGTCCGGCGTCCCAGGTACCTGACCCGAATTCTGAGGAGAGCAGGTCATGCTGCTCCACGGCCATAGCCTCACCAGCGCAGTGCGGCGTGCCTGCGCCATCGCTGCGGCGGCGGCCATCCCGCTGCTCGCCGGGTGCGAAGCGGGCCTGAACGCACCGGTGCTGCACTGGCACTCGCCCGTGGCCGGGGCGAGCAAGTCGGTTCCCGCCGCCACCGGGCTCGGGTTCATCGCCATCCGCAACGTGTTCGTGCTTGGCGCACCGCTGAACGCCTCGCTGCCCGCGGGCAGCTCGGCCAGCGTCTTCCTGGCCCTGGTCAACACCGGCGCGCGGGACCGCCTGGTCAGCATGTCGGCGCCGGGCACGGCCAGCTCGGTCACGCTGCCCGCCGGGGGTGTCACTCTGGAGCGGAGCCGCACCGTGCTGCTCACCGGCCCGCAGCCGGACGTGCTGCTGAATGACCTGACGCACACCCTAGTCAGCGGCGTTAACATCAGGCTGGTGCTCAGGTTCCAGAACGCAGGCGCCGTGACGCTGTTCGTGCCGGTGATCCCCAAGGCGACCTACTACGCCACGTACTCGCCGGCCCCGTCGCCGACACCGACGCCGGCCGCCACGAAGAAGCACCGGCATCACGGCCAGGCCTCGGCCACCGCGACGCCTTCCCCCGGCAGCACCGCTACCGCGACGGCGACCGCCACGCCGTAATGGCGTTAGGCAAAGAAAGAGGGCCGGGGGTCAGGCCCCCGGCTCGAACTTGTAGCCCAGCCCGCGCACGGTGATGATGTGCCGCGGGTTGCCCGGGTCCACCTCGACCTTGGCGCGCAGCCGCTTGATGTGCACGTCGAGGGTCTTCGTGTCGCCGACGTAGTCGGCGCCCCAGACCCGGTCGATGAGCTGCATCCGGGTCAGCACCCGCCCGGTGTTCCGCAGCAGCACCTCGAGCAGCTCGAACTCCTTGAGCGGCAGCTGGACCTGGTTACCGCGCACGGTCACCACATGCCGGTCCACGTCCATCCGCACCGGGCCGGACTCCAGCGTGGTGACCGCGGCGTCTTCCGGCTCGCCGCGGCGGCGCAGCACCGCGCGCATCCGGGCGACCAGCTCGCGGGAGGAGAACGGCTTGGTCACGTAGTCGTCGGCGCCGAGTTCCAGGCCGACCACCTTGTCGATCTCGCTGTCCTTGGCGGTCAGCATGATGACCGGCACGTTGGACCGCTCGCGCAGGGTGCGGCACACCTCGCTGCCCGGCAGCCCGGGCAGCATGAGGTCGAGCAGCACCAGGTCCGCTCCGTCCCGGTCGAAGGTGTCCAGCGCGTCCGGGCCGGTCGGGCAGACCGCTACCTCGAAACCCTCCTTGCGGAGCATGTAGGACAGCGCGTCGCTGAATGATTCTTCGTCCTCGACGACGAGCACCCGGGTCATTTCAGGGCCTCCCTGGCAGATGTCGCTGCGGGTGGCTGGGAGTTCCCGGCCGCAACCCGTGGCCGATTCGCGATAGGCAACCGCACAGTGAACGTCGACCCCTCGCCCACCTTGCTCCACACCGTGACCCGGCCGCCGTGCGCCGCGGTCACATGCTTGACGATGGCCAGCCCCAGCCCGGTCCCCCCGGTGGCCCGGGAGCGCGCCGGGTCAACCCGGTAGAACCGCTCGAAGATCCGCTCCAGGTCCCGCTGCGGGATGCCGATGCCCTGATCCGTCACGCTGATCTCGGCCAGGTCGTCGGCCACCCGGGTGGTGCTGACCACCACTCTGGTCTGCTCCGGGCTGTACGCGACCGCATTTTCCAGCAGGTTGCGCAGCGCGTTGACCAGCAGGTCCTCATCGCCCAGCACGACCAGCCCGCCGTCGCCCCGGGCTTCCAGGTCGATGCCGTGCGCGCTGGCCTTCATCCGGCACCGGTCCAGCGCCTCGGCCACCACGATGGACAGGTCCACCGGGATCGGGTCGGGGATGGGCTCGGCCGCCTGGATCCGGGACAGCGTGATCAGGTCCTGGGCCAGCTTGGTCAGCCGGGTCGCTTCCTGCCGCATCCGGCCGGCGAACCGGCGCACCGCTTCCGGGTCGTCGGCGGCGTCCTCAACCGTCTCGGCCAGCAGCGCCAGGGCACCCACCGGCGTCTTGAGCTCGTGGCTCACGTTGGCCACGAAGTCCCGCCGCACCTCTTCCACCCGGCGGCTCTCGGTCTGGTCCTCGGCCAGCAGCAGCACCAGGCCGCCGCCGCCCACCCCGGACCCGAGCGGCGCCACCCGGACCGCGAAGCTGGTCGTCCGGCCACCGAACTTGGTGCCGGCCACCTCGATCTCACCTTCGCGGATCTCGCCGTCCCGGCGCACCTGACGGGCCAGGGCCAGCAACTCGCCGACCATCAGCCGGTCACCCTTCACCAGGCCGAAGGAGCGGGCCGCCGAACTGGCCCGGAGCACCCGGTCCTCACTGTCGATGACCACGGCGGAAGAGGACAGCACGGAGAGCACGGCGGCGATGCCAGCTGGCAGCCGGGCGGGTGGGCGGCGGTCCGTGGACAGATCCTGGCCAGGGTGGGCCTTGGCCGGTTTCCGGATCTTCATGCTGCGGGGGCTCCCGTCATGTTCACCGCCACCTGCACGCACACACTTCGATGGTATGCGGGAGCAGCCCGCCGCGCCGCTGCCGGCCGGCGCGACGCAGCCGTGTTCCCCATCAATTCACACAGCGGCTGGGACTTGTCCATCCTGGATTTAACCGGCATACAGCCAGCGGCCCGGGCATATGGGTCAGCGGCCCTGATTCGCCACCGCCGCGGCGGCGGCCACCGCGGCCTGGGGGTCGAGGTAGCGGCCGCCCGGCACCTTGGGCCGGTAGTCCGCGCCGAGTTCGTAGACGAGCGGGATCCCGGTCGGGATGTTCAGCTCGGCGATCTCCCCATCGGAGATGCCGTCCAGGTGCTTGACCAGGGCGCGCAGCGAGTTGCCGTGCGCGACGACCAGCACGGTCCGGTCCACGGCCAGGTCGGGCACGATCGAGTCCTGCCAGTACGGCAGCATCCGGTCCAGCACGTCCTTGAGGCACTCGCTGCGCGGCAGCAGGTCCGGCGGCAGCAGCGCGTAGCGCGGATCGCCCGCCTGCGAGTACTCATCGTCGTCCGGCAGCGGCGGCGGCGGCACGTCGTAGGACCGGCGCCACAGCATGAACTGCTCGTCGCCGAACTCCTGCCGGGTCTGCGCCTTGTTCTTGCCCTGCAGCGCCCCGTAGTGCCGCTCGTTCAGCCGCCAGGACCGGCGCACCGGCAGCCACAGCAGGCCCGCCGCGTCCAGCGCAAGGTTCGCGGTCTGGATGGCCCGGGTCAGCACCGAGGTGTGCAGCACGTCGGGCCGCAGCCCCGAGTCACGCAGCAGCTTGCCGCCGGTCACCGCCTCGGCCGCGCCCTGCTCCGAGAGCCCCACGTCCACCCACCCGGTGAACAGGCCCTCCGCGTTCCACGTACTCTCCCCATGCCGCAGCAGCACCAGCGTCGTCATGATGCCGAGCCTATCCGGGGGATGCAGGCTCCGCCTGCCGTGCTACCGCTGGCGACGCGGGGCGCGCCGCAGGCGTGTCCCCGCCGAGCCAGCGGCGGGGGGGTCGCGGGGGGCATCCCCCCGCCCGCGTCGCCGAGGCGGGCCGCGGCGAAGCCGTGCGCCCGCCGAGAAGCCGCTCGGCGCGAAGCAGCGATCGGGGTCCGGGGGTCGCCCCCCGGATTAATACTGTCCGGGAATCACCTGCCACATCCGTTGGTTCAGCTAGCGGAGGTGCATGCCAGTGCCGCGACGCTTCCCCCGGCGGATCGCGACCATCAGTGTGCATACCTCGCCGCTGGAACAGCCAGGTACCGGGGACGCCGGGGGCCTGAACGTCTACGTGGTCGAGGTGGCCAAGCGGCTGGCTGGCCGCGGCGTTGAGGTCGAGATCTTCACCCGGGCGGTTTCCCGTGACGCCCCGCCCGAGGCTGAACTCGTGCCCGGGGTGCTGGTCCGGCATCTGCCGGCCGGTCCGTTCGAGGAGCTGGACAAGGCCGACCTGCCTGCCCAGCTGTGCCACTTCACGTTCGAGGTGCTGCGCGCCGAGGCGGCGTTCGCGCCTGGCCGGTATGACCTGGTGCACGCGCACTACTGGCTGTCCGGCCAGGTCGGCCTCGTGGCCCGGCAGCGCTGGGGGGTGCCGTTGGTGCACTCCATGCACACCCTGGGCCGGGTGAAGAACGCGGCGCTGGCCCGCGGCGACCGAGCCGAGCCGGAGGTGCGGCTGCGCGGCGAGACCGAGGTGGTGTCCACCGCGGACCGGCTGGTGGCCAACACCGACGAGGAAGCGCACCAGCTGGTAGGGCTGTACGGGGCCGACCCGGCCAAGGTGTGGACGGTCAACCCCGGGGTCGACCTGTCGGTGTTCCGGCCGGGGCCGGTGGCCGCCGCGCGGCGCCGGCTGGGCCTGCCCGCCGACGGGGTCGTCGTGGTGTTCGCCGGCCGGGTACAGCCACTCAAGGCCCCCGACGTGGTGCTGCACGCCGCGGCCCAGCTGGTGCGCGGTGACCCGGAGCTGGCCAGCAAGCTCACGCTGGTATTCGTCGGCGGCCCCAGCGGCACCGGCCGGGCCGACCCGGACGGGCTGACCGAGCTGGCCCGCAGCCTGGGCATCGCCGGCCTGGTCCGGCTGGAGCCGCCATGCCCGCAGGCCGAGCTGGCCGACTGGTACCGGGCCGCGACCGTGGTCATGGTGCCGTCCCACTCCGAGTCGTTCGGGCTGGTCGCGGTCGAAGCCCAGGCGTGCGGCACGCCGGTGATCGCGGCGGCCGTGGGCGGGCTGCGCACCGCGGTCAAGCACGGCGAGTCCGGCATCCTGGTCAGCGATCACAACCCGGCCAGCTACGCACGGGCGCTGCGCGAGCTGATCAGCACGCCGGGCCGCCGCGAGGCGCTGTCCCAGGGCGGCGTCGCGCACGCCTCCCGGTTCGGCTGGTCGCGCACCGTGGACCGGCTGCTCGGCGTCTACGCCGGCGCGATGAGCAGCGTCCCCGCCCCAGCCCGCGCCCTGCCCTCCTGACCGTCCCCCGCTGCCGCCACCGCCGCAGTGCCCGGCCGCCGCGGCTGCCTGGGGATGAGCGACTTAGCACGCGCGCGGTGCGCCAGAATGGGGACAAACCGGGCGTCAAGCGGACGCCGCGCATGCAAAGTCGGCTGATCCGGATCGGGGGTGGCGCGAAGTGTGGGGTGGGTGTCCTGGCGGACAGGCCAAGGCGCACGTTTCTGGCGGGGACTGCGGGTGAGGTGGTTCCGGGACAGCCGGGTCCGCGCGGAGGGTGGAGGAGTGCTGGTTGGATGGTGAGCCATGAGTGAACCGGCGCCGGGGACCCGGGAAGCGGCGGCCGCGGCTATCGAGCGGGCGCTGGCCGAGCTCGGGGTCAGCTGGCAGCGCCCGCAGCCGGGCAGCTTCCTGGTCAAGCTGGAAGGACAGCACAAGCTGGCCACGATGACCTGGCTCATCGCCGGGCGGCACAGCCTGCACGTGGAGGCATTCTTCTGCCGCCAGCCGGACGAGAACCACGCCAGGTTCTACCGTTTCCTGCTGGAACGCAACGGCCGGATGTACGGGGTGCATTTCGCGCTCGACCCGACCGGCGACGTGTACCTGGTCGGACGGCTCCCGCTGAGCTCGGTGGACACCGCCGAGGTGGACCGGATCCTGGGCTGCGTGCTGACCTACTCGGACGACAACTTCGACCCGGCGCTGGCCATCGGGTTCACCTCGTCGATCCGCCGCGAGTGGGCGTGGCGGGTCAAGCGCGGTGAGAGCCTGGCCAACCTGCGCGCGTTCGCCCGGCTGGCCGACCCGGAGCACGACTGGGCGCAGGACGCCAAGCGCTAACCCGTCAGGACTTGACCAGCCGGGAGATAGCCGCGGCCGCCTCGCGCACCGACTCCCGGCCCTCGTCGCCACCCGCCCGGACGGCTTCGGTCACGCAGTGGCCAAGGTGCTCTTCGAGCAGCCCGAGGGCCACCGCTTGCAGTGCCCGGGTTACCGCGGACACCTGGGTGAGTACGTCGATGCAGTAGACGTCCTCCTCCACCATCCGCTGCAAGCCGCGCACCTGGCCCTCGATGCGGCGCAGCCGCTTGAGGTAGGCGTCCTTGTCCTGCGTGTAACCGCGCATGCAGCGAGAATACGCTGCGGCCCGGACGTTTCCGCCCGGCTACGGCGCCGGGCTGACCGATCCGGGCGGGGGTATCGTGCCCGGGCCACTGGTGCTGCACGCCATCGCGCCCGGGTCGGTGGCCAGCAGCGGCTGGGCCAGCCGGGGCGGGGTGCGGAACGCCGGGTAGCGCAGGTCGATCATGTCCAGCATCGGGTTGGCATTGGCGTCCCGCAGCGTCATCGCGGGCAGGTTCCACTTGGCCTCGATCAGCGCGCAGATGCTGGTGTGGTCCTTGACCTGGTGCGAGACGTAGTCCCGGCGGGCCCACGGGGAGACCACCGCGCAGGGCACCCGGAAGCCGTAGCGGTGGAAACCGTCATAGCTGGACTGCCCGGCAGGCACGGCGGGCGGGATGTTGTCCGGGGCCAGGGCGGGCGGCGGTGGCACATGGTCGTAGTAGCCACCGTGCTCGTCGTAGGTCCAGATCAGCAGCGTGCGGTCCCAGACCGGCCCGGACAGCACCGCGTTGATCACCCCGGCGGCGAACTGCTCGCCGACTGCGACGTTCTGCGGGTTCTCCTCGGACTGGGTGGAGTAGTCCGGCTCGACCAGGCAGACGCCGGGCAGCGCGCCCGCCGCGGCGTCGGTGTAGAACTGGGTGATCGGCAGCACGTTGCTGCCCAGGTTCTTCAGGTACAGCTCCGGGTACAGCTCGACCGTGGCCAGGTCGGTGTAGTAGTCCCGCCAGGTGATGCCCTGCGCGTCCAGCCGGTCGAAGATGGTGCCGTTCGGCGGGTAGTCGGTCAGCGCGGGTGTGGTGTCGTCCACCTGGCCGATCGACGTGGCCGAGATCAGGAACCGGCGGTTCGGGTAGGTCTGGCCGAGCACCGAGCAGAAGTACCGGTCCGAGATCGGGAAGACCGAGGCCAGCGAGTAGTAGAACGGCTGGTCCGGCTGCTCCCAGTAGCCCATGGCCACCGGGCCGCTGCTGGACTCGACGAAGCCATCCAGTTTGCCGCTGTCGTACTGCACGTGGCTGGCCAGCCAGTCCTGCGCCGGATGCCCGGACAGCTGGCAGGTGGTGGGCATCCGGAAGGCGTGCTGGATGTCCCCGTTGGCATACGGGTTGCTGGCCCGCGGCAGGCCGCCGCGGCCGAGCCGGAACCCGTCGGCGCCCGGCCGCCGGAGCATGCCGAGCTTGTTGTCGTAGGAGTGGTTCTCCATCATCAGCACCACGATGTGCTCGATCTGCGGGATCGTGTCGGTGCCGGCCGGCAGCATGGGATAGGGCAGCGAATCCGGCTGGCGGATGTGCCCGAACCGGTGCCCCGGCGCGGACGGCGCGAACCGCCACGCCCCGCTGCCCGCTAACGCGCCAGCAGCCAGCCCGCCCCTGAGCACACTGCGTCTGCTCGGGTCGGGTCTGCTCGGGTCGGGTCTGCTCGGGTCGGGTCTGCTCGGCCTGGAAGTCATCGTCGTGCTCCCTTCTCGTTGCGGCCGGGCACACGGCTGCGCCGCCGCGGCCCCGGCCGGAAAGTGTTCCAGCCCCGCCGTACCACGAAGTAGCCGCCGGGTGAAGAGCCACGAAACTCCGGCCCCGGGCCGAGCACTAGGCTTCGGCCGAGGCGGCAGCCGGACTGGCGTTAAGCAAAGGACGGGTTGATGGGACCACTGCATGGCGTGCACGTGATCGAGCTGGCGAGCCTGGCGCCCGCTCCGTTCGGCTGCATGGTGCTGGCCGATCTGGGCGCGGACGTGCTCCGGGTGGACCGGCCCGGGACGGCCGGGCACCCGGTGGTGCGGCCCAGCGACCCGCTGGCCCGGGGCCGCCGGTCGATCCAGCTCAACCTGAAGGACCCGGCCGGCCTGGCCGTGCTGCTGCGCCTGCTGGACAGCGCCGACGTGCTGGTGGAGGGGTACCGCCCCGGGGTGGCGGAGCGGCTCGGCTTCGGCCCGGAGGTATGCCTGGAGCGGAACCCGCGGCTGGTCTACGCGCGGATGACCGGCTGGGGGCAGGATGGGCCGCTGGCCGGGGCGGCCGGGCACGACATCGGCTACATCGCGGTGGCCGGCAGCCTGGAGCCGATCGGCCGGGCCGGCCAGCGGCCGGTCCCGCCGCTGAACCTGCTGGGCGACTTCGGCGGCGGCGGCATGCTGCTGGCCGTGGGCGTGCTGGCCGCGCTGCTGGAGCGGGAGCGGTCCGGCCACGGCCAGGTGGTGGACGCGGCCATGGTGGACGGGTCCGCGCTGCTGGCCACGTTCATCCACGGGCTGCGGGCGGCCGGCGCCTGGCAGGACCAGCGGGGCAGCAACCTGCTGGACGGCGGCGCCCCGTTCTACGACACGTACCAGACCGCGGACGGCAAATTCATCGCGGTCGGCGCGCTGGAGTCGAAGTTCTACGCCGAGCTGCTGGACCGGCTCGGGCTGGACGCCGCCGAGCTGCCGGCGCAGCTGGACCGGGCCGGCTGGCCGGTGCTGCGGGAGCGGCTGACCACCGCGTTCGCTCAGCGCACGCAGGCCGAGTGGGTGGCCGTGTTCGACGGGTCGGACGCCTGCGTGACCCCGGTGCTCAGCATGGCCGACGCCCCCGGGCACCCGCACAACGTGGCCCGGGGCAACTTCATCGAGGTGGGCGGGGTGCGCCAGCCCGCGCCCGCCCCGCGGTTCAGCCGCACCCCGGCCGCCGTCCCGGACCCGCCCCCGGTGCCAGGCAGCGACACCGAGGCGGTGCTGGCCAGCCTGGGCTACTCGCCGGAAGAGATTACCGCCCTCCGCGACCGGCGGATCGCCTGCTGAGCCGGGCCGCGCCCAGTGCACCACAGAGATCAGTGCGCCACGGAGAGCTGGACGATGCGGACTACTTGCCGAGCTGCACCGCCTTGACGACGAGCAGGGCCACCGAAATCACCAGGTAGCCGCGCAGCAGCAGCACGCCCAGCTTGGTGCCCGGCGACCACTGCACCGGCTTGAGCAGGGCCAGCGGTGGCATCCGCCAGTTGACCCGTTGCTGCGGGGTCATCGGCTCCGGCCGCCGCCGGGGGTGCCCGGAACGCCGCTGGATGATCTCCAGCACGCCGATGGCCAGCCCGCCCGCCACGACCAGCGCGATGGCCAGCACGATGGCCACCAGGCCGACGTTCAGCCGGGGGAAGACGGTGCTGACCACCAGCGTCCCGGACAGCGTGAGCAGCACGCCGATGATGATCCCAGCCAGCACGTTCAGCCACCGCTTGTTCATCCACGGGCCGAGCACCTCCGGGTCGTTGCACAGCAGCAGCAGGAACACGCTGGCGCTGGGCAGCAGCACCCCAGCCAGGGCCTGCACGCCGGTCGTGATCAGGCCGAGCGGCGCGTGCGGGATGAGCACGATGGCCGCGGCCAGCACGACCAGGGCGGTGTAGCTGGCGTAGAACTGCTTGGCATCGCGCCAGCCGCGGTTCAGCGAGTGCTTCAGGCCGAACACGTCGCCGAACGCGTAGCTGGTGGACAGCGTGACGGCCGAGGCGCCGATGATGCTGGCGTCGAGCAGCACGATCGCGAACAGCGCGCCATACCAGTAGCCGTGCGTCTGCAGCGCGCGGGCCACGCCGAGCGCGTCGGTGAACTTGCCGGCCAGGTCGGTGCCGCGGACCGCGAACACCGCCACCACCATGATCGCGATGGCCCCGACGACGACCACGCATGCGCCGAACACCGTATCGGCCCGCTCATAGCCGATGAACCGGGGGGTGATCCGCTTGTCAATCACGTTGGACTGCTGGAAGAACAGCTGCCAGGGCGCCACCGTGGTGCCCACGATGGCGATGATGAGCAGGATGGCGGTCGAGCTGGCGCCGCCCTGGATGCCCGGCACGAACAGGTGATAGCCGACCGCGGCGTAGTGCGGATGCGACAGCAGGGCCAGCGGGTAGAGCACCAGGCTGGTCGCGATGAACAGGAAGATGGCCCGCTCCCAGCGGGCGAAGCTGCCGCTGGCCGTGATGCCGACCAGCACCACGGCGGTGATCGGCACCGAGATGTACGGGCTGATGCCGAAGTAGCGCAGCGCCAGCGAGACACCGATGAACTCGGTGACGATGGTCAGGAAGTTCAGCAGGAACAGGTCGCCGACGCTGAACCAGCCCCAGAAGCGGCCGAACCGCTCGTTGATCAGCCGGGCATGGCCGACCCCGGTGACGGCGCCGAGCCGGACCACCATCTCCTGGTTGACCACCAGGACCGGGATGAGCAGCAGCAGCACCCAGAGCAGGCTGTAGCCGTAGTTCTGCCCGGCCTCGGCGTAGGTGGACACGCCGCCGGCGTCGTTGTCCCCGACCATGACGATCAGGCCGGGGCCCATGATGGCCAGGAAGGTGATCAGGCGGCGGCGCACTCCTGGACGGCCGGTGTCGTCCTGGTCGAGCCGGACCGAGCCGAGTGCGCCGTGGATGTCGCCCAGGTGCGCTTCGTCCAGCACCGCACTCGGCCGGGTCAGGCTGGGCGCAGGTTCGGCCGGGCGGGCGGGCCCGGCCGGCTTGGCGGGCCCGGCCGGCCTGGCGGGCCCGGCCGGCTTGGCGGGCCTGGCGGGCTCGGCGGGCCTGGCGGGCTCGGCGGGCCTGGCGGGCTCGGCCGGGTGCGCGGGCCTGGCGGGCTCGGCCGGGTGCGCGGGCCCGGCGGGGGGAGGGGACTCGGCCGGCTTGCTGGGGTGGGCGGGCTCGGCCGGCTCGGGCGGGCCGGGGTGGCTCGGCCGGGCGGGGGCGCTGCGGCGGGGTCGGGGTGCTCACCGGTCGGCGCCGCTTACCGCTCGCCGCCGTCTTCCGGGCCGCCGCGGTGCGCGTCCGGCGGCTGCGCGGTCTCCCGCCGCCGCCAGTCCTCCGGCAGCGTGACTTCCAGCACGTCGTCCACGGTGATCAGGCCGATCATCCGCCGGTCCTCGTCCACCACCGGGACCGTGATCAGGTTGTAGTCGCTCATCAGCACGGCCACGTCGACCACGTCGGTGTCCGCGCCGACCCGGACCGGGTCGCGGTCGCAGATGTCCAGCAGCGGGGTGCCCGGGTCAGCCTGGATCAGCTGGACCACGGTGGCCACGCCTCGCAGCCGGCCGCTCGGCCCGACCGCGTGCACGCTGGTCAGCGCCTCGGGCTGGACGCTCTCCGCGCTGGCCACCGCGGCCAGCGCGTCGGCCACCGCGACGTCGCTGGCCAGGGTGAGGAAATCGACACCCATCAGGCCACCCGCGCTGGTCGGGTTGAAGCCCATCAGGGTCAGCACCTTGGTCCGCTGCGGGGGTGGCAGCAGGTCGAGCACGGGCTGCCGCCGCTGCTGCGGCAGCTCGGCGATCGCGTCCGCGGCGTCGTCGGACCGCATCCGGGCCAGCACGGCGGCGATCTCCGCGTCGCTCCGCTCGGCCAGCAGCCGGCTGGCCGCGTCCTCATCCAGTTCCTCGAAGACGTCCGCCTCCAGCTCGGGGTCGACGTGCACCTGGCCGAGGATCTCGGTCTCCTCATCCTTGGACGCGTCTTCCAGCAGGTCGGCGATCTGGGCCGGCTTGAGCCGCCGGATCCGGGCCAGCGGGCCGCGCAGCCCGGCACTGCCCTGGTGGCCGATCAGCGGCTCGAACCGGGACCAGTCACGGAAGGCGCGCTGCTCGTAGTTGTCGTCACCGCCGCCGAACAGGCGGGCCACGCCGCGGGGCCGCCGCCGGACGTCCACCCCGACGAGCACCCACTGCCCGTCCGGCTGCTCGCGCAGCTCCAGGTCGGCGGCCCGGACCAGATGGGCGCTCTGCACGTCGATGAGCCGGTGCCCCAGCACGTCCCGGCGCAGCAGCACCTCCCCGGGCCGCCGCTCGAAGCGGCGCAGGTCCAGCTGAGGGCTGGTCAGCTTCAGCTCGTGGCCGTCGAACCGCCCGGTCTGCTCGACCGGCACGAAGACCTCGCGCCCGCCCACTTTGGCCACCAGGCCGGTAACCACCGGGAGGCCGTGGCCGCCCAGCCGGACGATGACGTCCTGCACCCGGCCCAGCGACTCCCCGTTGCTGTCCGTGATCGGGCGTTTGAGCAGGTCCATGAGGTGGATGGTGCGGCCGCCCTGGGTGGCGGCCGGGGTATCCGGCTGTGTCGCGGCCATAGTGGCCAGTGTTACACCCCGCATCGGGTCTCCCACTTGCGGCCCGGTGAACACAAAGCCGCCGGAAAGTGAACAGAATCGTCCAGGTTGACGGCCAAGATTCCGGATAACGGCGCCGTCCGGGGTACTGTCAACGGGTACGGCAATCAGCCGGGAGTACATGCAGCGAGGCGAGGAGGTGGCGGCCGTGCTGGGTGATCCTCTCAGTACCACCCCGGCGATCACGGCCCGCACCCTCGGGCCGGGTCGCCGGGTGGTGCTCGATCCCATCCCGCCCATTGCCCGCCGGCTGCCCCAGACTGGGGCCCATGCCCTAGTCGCGGCCGGGCCGGCGGCCGGAGGAGGCTGCTGTGTCCGAACGGTTCTTCAGTAGCTAACCGCGACCCCGCCCGGTGGCGGCGCCGCGACGGGTCCTCGCTGACCCGCCTGATCCAGCCGTCCGAACGCACCCTGGCGTCCCGCCAGCTCCGGCAGGACATCGTGTCGCTGGCCGGACTCATCACCCGCCCGGTGCTGAACCAGCACGGGGACGAGGTCGGCCATGTGGTCGACCTGGTGGCCCAGGTGCATGGCAGCCGGGAAACCTATCCGCTGGTCACCGGGATCGTGATCCGGGTCGGCCGCCGCCGGGCGTTCCTGGACAGCTCGGCCATCGACCGGATGCGCCGCCGCTCGGTCACGCTGCGCACGGCCCGGTTCGACCTGCGCGAGTTCGCCCGCCGTGACGGAGAGGTGCTGCTGGCCCGGGACATCATGGATCATCAGCTGGTGGATACCGACGAGATCCAGGTGATCCGGGCGGCTGACCTGTATCTGGCTCAGGTCGGTGAGCAGATCCACCTGGTCGGCGTGGATGTCAGCCTGCAGACCCTGCTGCGCCGGCTGGGGCCGCGCCGGTTCCGCTGGCACCCCACCCCGGACCGGGTGATCGACTGGGCCTCGATCGAGTCCTTCGGGGCTGATTCGCCCGAGGAGCCCGCGGCGGTGAAACTGCGCACCCCGCACGCTGGGCTGCGCCGGCTGCGCCCGGCCGAACTGGCCGACGTGCTGGAGGGGCTGGGCCGGTCTGGCCGCCAGGAAGTGCTGGACAGCCTGGACGACGACCTGGCCGCGGACGCGCTGGAGGAGATGGAGCCGCACGAGCTGACCGCCCTGCTCCGTGAGGTGACGCCGGCCCGGGCGGCCGAACTGGTCGCCGGCATGGAACCGGACGAGGCGGTGGACGCGCTGCGTGACCTGGACGACGAGGAACGGGCCACGCTGCTCGCGCAGATGCCCCAGCCGGTCCAGCGTGAGCTGGTCAAGTTGCTCGGCTATCCGGGCGACGAGGCCGGCGGGATCATGACCAGCGTGCTGGCCACCGCCGGGCCGGACGAGACGGTGGCCGAGGTGAGCCAGCGGCTGGCCGACCAGGCTGGGCACCGCACCGAGATCGACTCGGTGGCCGTGCTGGACGAGACCGGCGTGCTGCTCAGCGACGTATCCGCGTTCGACTTGCTGGTCAGCGAGTCCGGCCAACGGCTGGGCGAGCTGATCGACCCGGACAACCCCCCGGTCACCCTGCACCCGGACGCCGACCTGGACCTGGTGGCCACCGAACTGGTCGAGTCACGCCGCTCCTCGCTGCTGGTGGTGGACGACGACGGGCGGCCGCTGGGCCGGATCCTGGCCGACGACGTGCTGGACGCCCTGGTGCCCGGGCACGGCCGGCTGCACTTCCCGAGGCTGCTGCAGTGAGCACCCCCGCGCCGAAGGAGGGCGCCGCCGACTGGACAGCGAAGGGGGAACGGGGAGGTGGGCGGGGCGGAGCGAGGAACGAGCGACAAGTGACGAGGGAAGGAGGCGCGTCAAAGCTCTCCGGAGGCGTAAGAGAGCAGAGCACCTGGGACGACGATTCGGTTGAGATCGCCCGGGCCCGGGCCCGTACTGGGTTTACGTCGCTGACCCGGGTGCGGGCCGGCGGGGTCCGGCTGATCCGGTCCCGGCGCGGCCGGATCTGGATGATCCTGGCCATCGCCGGGCCAGGTGTGGTGGCCGCCAACGCGGGCAACGATGCGGCCGGCATCGCCACCTACGCCTCGGCCGGGTCCCAGTTCATCTACCGGACGCTGTTCTTCATGGTGCTGGTCACCATCGCCCTGGTGCTCGTCCAGGAGATGGCTATCCGGCTGGGCACGCACACCGGCAAGGGCCTGGCCGCGCTGATCCGGGAGCAGTTCAGCCTGCGGCTCACCGGGGTCGCGCTGTTCTGCGTGCTGCTGGCCAACACCGGCCTGGTGGTGTCCGAGTTCGCCGGCATCGGCGCTGCCTTCGAGCTGCTCGGCGTCAGCCGGTACGTGATCATCCCGATCGCGGCCGTGGCCATCTGGGCGCTGGTCGTGTTCGGCTCCTACCGGTACGCCGAGCGGGTGTTCCTAATCCTGTCGCTGGCCTTCCTGGCCTACCCGATCGCCATGGTGCTCGGCCACCCCAACTGGGCCCAGGTCGGAAGCGATCTGGTCATCCCGCACTTCCTGTACACCAAGAGCTTCCTGCTGCTCGGCGTGGCGCTGATCGGCACCACGGTCAGCCCGTACATGCAGCTGTACGCGGCGGCCGGCGTGGTGGACAAGGGCTCCGACGCGGCCGACTACCCGCGGGCCCGGATCGACGCGATCTCCGGGGCGCTGTTCGCCTGCGTGATCTCCATCACCATCATCATCGCGACCGCGGCGGCCATCGGCGGCACCGGCGCGCTCACCTCGGCCAAAGAGGCCGCGATGGCGCTGCGCCCGGTGGCCGGGCCGGCCGCCGAACTGCTCTTCGCGTTCGGCCTGATCGGGGCGTCCGCGCTGGCCGGCGCGGTGGTCCCGCTGTCCAGCGCGTACGCGATCAGCGAGGCGGTCGGGGTGGAGCGGTCGGTGTCCCGCCGGTTCACCGAGGCCCGGCTGTTCCTCAGCCTGTTCACCGTGCAGGTGATCATCGGCGCCGGGCTGGCGCTGACCCCGATCAACCTGATCACACTGCTTATCGGCACACAGGTGCTGCAGGGCATCGTGACGCCGGTGATCCTGGCCTACATTCTCATCCTGACCAACCGGCGCAGCGTGCTCGGCGCGGCGGCCAACGGCACCGGGTTCCGGGTGGCCGCGACCATCTGCACGGTGGCGATCTCCGCGATGAGCCTGCTGCTGCTGGGATCCACCGTGCTGGGCTGGTTCGGCATCGGCTGACGGGCCAGCCTGCTAAAGCTCCGCTAAGGCCCGGCTACCCGCTATCCGGGGCGGGTATCAGCCAATTGCCCCGTTGGCCTGAGCATGCCGCCACGGTGGTACAAAGGCCAGGTCAGGCGATGAAGGGCAGACCAGGTGGCAATGCGGCGAGCGGCAGGCGTCCTCACCGGGGCGATGACCTGCGCGGAGGGCCTCGGGTACACGCTCAAGCGGAGGCTGCTCGGGCCGCCTATGGTCAACGAGCAGCTCGGCGAGCAGCGGCTGTCCAACGTGCTGGCGCTCGGCGTGCTCGTCCCGGACGGGATCTCCTCGTCGGCCTACGGCACCGAGGAAATCCTCATCGAGCTGCTCAAGGGCGGCCTGGCCATTGCCGCGTTCACCCTGATCCTGCCGCTGACCGGCGTGGTGCTGGCCGTGATGGTCCTGGTCGTGCTGTCCTACCGCGAGGTGGTCAGCGTCTACACCCGGGCCGGCGGGTCCTACGTGGTGGCCCGGGACAACTTCGGGCCCCGGGTGGCCCAGGTAGCCGCCGTCGCGCTGCTCATCGACTACATGGTCACGGTCGCGGTGCAGGTCGCCGCAGGCACGGCGGCGGTCGCGTCGGCTCTCCCCGGCATCCGGCAACTGAGCGACCCCGGCCGTCATCACGATCATCTGCTGATCATCGCGATCGTGGCTATCTATGATGTGCTACGGCAACCTGCGCGGCATCCGCGAGGCGGGCAAGTCGTTCGCCGTGCCCACCTACCTGTTCTCCGGCGTCGGTGGTCCTGATGATCATCACCGGCCTGATCCGCGAGGCCTTCGGCGCGCTGCGGACGTTATCCGCTACCCGGTGAAGGGCCAGTATGGGTTCGGTACCGCGCACAACTACAGCTCGCTGATCTCTTTTGCCGCTGATCTTCGTACTGCTGCGCGCGTTCGCCAACGGCGGCTCCTCGCTGACCGGCATCGAGGCGGTGTCCAACGCGGTCAGCGCGTTCCGGCCACCCGAGGGCATCAACGCCCGCAAGGTGCTGGTCACCGAGGGCCGCATCCTCGGCTCCCTGGTGGCCGGGATCTCCTGGCTGGCTCATGTCACCCACGCCGCGCCTTACACCCTCGGCGTGCCGACCGTGCTGTCCCAGGAAGCCCGGATCATCTTCGGCCACTCGGCCCTGGGCGACATCCCGTACATCCTGGTCCAGGCGGCCACCGCGCTGATCCTGTACACCGGCGGCAACACCAGCTTCAACGGCTTCCCGTTCCTGGCCAACTTCGTGGCCGAGGATGCGTTCCTGCCCCGCTGGCTGACCAAGCGGGGTCATCGCCTGGTGTTCTCCAACGGCATCATGGTGCTGGCGGTGCTGTCCTGTGCCCTGCTGGCCGCGGTCGGGGCCAACGTGAACAACCTGGTGCCGTTCTACGCGATCGGCGTGTTCACCGCGTTCACCATGGCCGGGTTCGGCATGGCCAAGTACCACCACACGCACCGGGAAGCGCACTGGCAGCGCAAGCTGGTGATCAACTTCTCGGCCGGTGTGACGTCGCTGGTCGTGGTGCTGATCTTCGTGGTGGTCAAGTTCACCGAGGGCGCCTGGCTGGTGGTGATCTTGTTCATCATCGGAGTGCCCGCGCTCATCCGGCTGAACCGCGAGTACCGGATGGAGACGCGGGTGCTGGAGCGGATCGGCGACCGGCCCAGGCCGCCCGAGCCGCCGAAGTACGCCCGGCGCATCGTCTACGTGCTGGTGGACAGCTTCGACCTGGCCACCATCGCCGCGCTGCGCTACGCCCGCAGCCTGCGGCCGACCACGCTGCGCGCAGTGCACTTCGTGATCGACAACCAGCAGGCCGAACTGCTGCGCGAGGACTGGTCCCGGACCGACCGCGGGGTCGTGCTCGACTTCATCGACTGCCCGGACCGGCGGGTCGCCCGGTGCGCGGCCGAACTGGCCAGCGCCGAAGCCTGCCAGCCCGGGACGCACGTCACCGTGGTGCTGCCGCGGCGCAGCTATACCCCGCTGCTCGGCCGGCTGCTGCACGACCGCACCGCGGACCGGATCGCCGGCGTGGTCAGCCGGATCCCGAACATGACCGCCACCATCGTCCCGTTCGACGTGCGCAGCCGGATCGAGGTGCTGCACGAGCGCCAGCTCGCCCAGGCTGAGAAGGCGGCGCTGGCCGGCCCGGCCACCGGGAACGGCGCCGCCGCCCCGGCCGGGCCGGGTCACGCTGAGCCGCCGCCCACCGGCCCGGCCGCGCGGAGCGGTCCGGAGGGCGTGGGCCCGGCGGCCCGCGGCCCAGCCGTCTCGGAGACCGAGCCGGCTCCGGCCGCGGGCGGGGAAGGGCCGGCTCGGCCGCGGGCGGGGAAGGGCCGGTTCCGGTCCCGGACCCCGCCGCGGACCTGCCGCCCGTGCTGGCCGCCCCGCCGCCGTCCCGGCTGCGCGGCCTGCTCCGGCCCCGGCGGCCCGGCCGGGCGGCCGGGGACGGCCCGGCCCGGGCCACCCAGTCCGGGGACAATCCGGAGTACAACCGCCCCGCCCCGTCGGCCGGGGTCAACCCGATCGGCTCCCTTACCGGCCCGGGCCGGGCCACCGTGGAGGGCCGGGTCCGCGCGGTGGAGATCCGGCCCGTCGAGCGGAACTCCGTGCTGGCCGCCGAGATCGCCGACTCCACCGGGGACCTGACCGCGCTGTTCTACGGCCGGTCGCATATCCCGGGCATCATCTGCGGGGCCCGGGTACGGTTCCGTGGGCCGGTGGGTATCCGGGACGGCCGCCCAGTCATGATCAACCCCGCCTACGAGCTGTTGTTCCCGGGTATGCCGGGTCAGGACAACACCCCGGGCGGGGACGGTGGCGACCAGCCCAGCGGGTAGGCGCAGCGTGCCGGACGAGGGAGCGGTCAGCGGCGATGACGGCCGGACATGGGTATGACCACGGGCCTGCGCTGACCGCGACCGGGCGGCACCGGGCAGGCTGGCCGCCGTGCTCGGCATTACCGTCACCATCGCCGTCGGCGAGGTCGTCGGCGCCGCGCTGTCCGGGTCCCTGGTGCTGCTGGCCGACGCGGCGCACATGACCGCCGACGCGGCCGGTGTGGGACTGTCCCTGCTGGCCGCGTACTTCGCCGGCAAGCCGGCCACCGAGCGGCGCACGTTCGGCTACGCCCGGCTGGAGATCCTGGCCGCGACCGCGAACGCGCTGCTACTGCTGGGCATGGCTACGTTCATCCTGATCGAGGCGGCCCAGCGGCTCGCCACCCCCGAGCCGGTCAGTACCGGGCTGATGGCGTTCTTCGGATGCGTCGCGCTGGCCGGCAACGGCGCGTCGCTGATCCTGCTCCGCCGGGCGCAGGCGGAGAGCCTGAACGCGCGGGGCGCGTTCCTGGAGGTGGCCTCGGACACGTTCGGTGCGGTGGCGGTCATCGTGACCGCCGTGCTGATCACGCTGACCGGGTGGACCCGGGCCGACCCGATCGCTTCGCTGCTGGTCGGCGCGCTGATCCTGCCGCGCACCTGGCGGCTGCTCCGGGACGCGGTGGACGTGCTGCTGGAGGCCAGCCCGCGCGGCATCGACCTGACCGAGGTGCGGCGGCACATGACCGACCTGGACGGCGTCATCGACGTGCACGACCTGCACGCGTGGACCATCACGTCCGGGCTGCCGGTACTGTCCGCGCACGTCGTGGTGGACGCGGGCACGCTGGGCGCGGGCTGCGGGCCGGGCATCCTGGACCAGCTCCAGGAATGCCTGCGCGGCCATTTCGACGTCGAGCACTCCACGTTCCAGCTGGAGCCGTCCGGGCACGCCGACCACGAGCCCTCGGTGCATGAGTAAGCGGATCGGCAGGGATTCGCGATCTTGCGTCAGGTCCCGGTGTCCGGCCCCGGGGTATGGCCGTAGCGAGCGGTCATGGTGCAAATGGCTACTAGTCAGTAATATGTGCGGTACGTCACATAAGGGGCTGCCGTGAGCACGTATGACCACTACGCCACACCTGTCGGGCCCGGCACCTGGGACGTGCCCGCCGCCGGGACCACGAAGTTCAGCTGGGAGTACGACGACGGCCGGGGCCGCCTCCTGGACCTGTACCAGCGCGGCAAGGACAAGCAGTGGGACGCGGCCAAGCGGATCGACTGGGACCTGCCGGTTGACCCGACCAACGTGATGGAGACGCCGGATGACTTCTGCCCGATCTACGGATCGCGGCAATGGGACGTGCTGAACGAGGCCGAGCGCCAGGAACTCGGCCATCACCTGGGGGCCTGGCTGTTCAGCCAGTTCCTGCACGGCGAGCAGGGTGCGCTCACGGTGGCGGCCCGGATCGTCGAGTCAGTGCCGGACATGGACTCGAAGTTCTACGCCGCCACCCAGACCATGGACGAGGCCCGGCACGTGGAGCTGTACTCCCGGTTCATGCGGGACAAGGTCGGGCTGTACTACCCGGTCAACCCGGACCTGGCCAAGCTGCTGGCCGACGCGCTGAGCGACTCCCGCTGGGACATGCCCTACCTGGGCATGCAGGTGCTCATCGAAGGGCTGGCCCTGGCCGCGTTCGGCGTGCATCGCGACATCGCGGCCAACCCGCTGGTCAAGCAGTTGCTGGCGTATGTCATGCAGGACGAGGCCCGGCACGTGGCGTTCGGCCGGCTGGCGCTGCGCGACTACTACGCCGGGCTGACGTCGGCGGAACGGGCCGACCGGGAAGAGTTCGTGGTCGAGGGCTGCTACCTGATGCGCAACCGGTTCCGCGCCCAGGAGGTCTGGGAGCGGATGGGCTATGACGTGGACGAGTGCCTGGAATTCACCGAGCAATCCCCGGTCCAGCAGGCGTTCCGCACGCTGCTGTTCAGCCGGATCGTGCCATGTGTGAAGGACATCGGGCTGTGGGGCCCGAAGGTGCAGCATGCCTACGCCGACCTGGGCGTGCTCGATGCGGCCAAGACCGACCTCGAGGCGCTGATGCGCGACGACGAGGACATCGCCGACCGGATCGACCGGCAGAAGGCGGACGACGCCCGCTACGGCGCCGAACTGGCCTCCCGCCAGGCCGAGGTAGACGCCGCCATCGCCGACGCGTAGGCCAGAGACGCCTAGCGCGGTGAGTTTGCGTCACCGGCGACCACAAACTCACCGCGCTGATGATTTCCCGGGTTATGCCGTCGCTCGGCCGCGTGGTCGCGTCGCCTCAGTCACCGTGACCCCAGGGCGGCGCGGCACCGCCGCTGCGTGGCGGGCCAGCACGTGCACCGGGTGGCCGGCGTCGGCCGCCCAGTTCAGCACGTGCCCGCCGATCCCGCCGGTGGCGCCGAGGATGGCCAGCCGGAGCGTGGCGTTCCCCGGGTTGCTGGCCCCGGTCATGCCGCCGCCCTTCACTGGCCGGGGAAAGCGACCGGTCCGCGGCCGGCTCCGGCCCCGGCTCCTGGCCGCGCCGGCCAGCCCCAGCCGGTATCCCGAGCATCAGCAGGAAGCTGAGCACGAACACGCCGACCTGGAACCACAGCGTGCGCACCAGCGAGCTGGCGAAGTCGGTGCGCAACGCGCTGCCGCCCACGCTGGCCAGCACCGGGTGCGCCGCGGCGGGCAGCACCTGGCCGTGCGCGCGGCCGGCACACCGCCGGGGTCACCGTGGGGTCGGTGGCCACCAGCCTGGCGTGCAGGCAGTCACCGAACTGGGTGACGATGCGCCCGGTGTACTGGGCCGGCACGCCCGCCGCGACCAGCCCGCCGCGCAGCTGCGGGGTGACCGTGCGGGCCGCCGCCGCGGACTGGCTGCCGAGCAGTGCGAAGAAGATCACGCCGATCAGCGCGATGCCGATCGAGTTGCCCAGCTGCAGCCCGGTGTTGAACACCCCGGAGGCCGAGCCCGCCTCCCGCTGCGGCACGTGGGCCAGCACGATGTCAGCCAGCGGCGCGATCACCGCGCCCAGGCCGAGACCCGCGGCGGCCAGCCCGGGCACCAAGTCCCAGGTGGTCACGGCCGCGCCGTAGTGGTGCACGGTGCCGATCAGGGTGGCCATGCCCGCCGCGGTGACCAGGGCGCCAGCCATGGTGACGCCGCGGCCGAACCTGGGCGCCAGCCGGGCCGCCGCCCCGGACGACACCAGCACGCCGGCCGAGAACGGCAGGAAGGTCAGCCCGGCGTGCAGCGCGCGTGAAGCCCAGGCCGAGCTGCAGGAAGAGGGTGAGTACCAGGCCGAACGAGGCGATGCCGAGGAAGAATGTCAGGGCCACCGTCATCCCGGCGCTGAACGCCCGGTCGCGGAACAGGCTGAGCTGGACCAGCGGGGAGCCGTCGCGGCGGGCCTTGATCCGCTCGTAGCCGACGAACGCGGCGAACACCGGGGCGGACAGGGCCATGGACACGAACGTCCAGGTCGGCCAGCCGAACTGGCGGCCCTGCACCAGCGGGTAGAGCAGAAGCAGCAACGCGGCCGAGATGAGCGCCACACCGACCGGGTCCAGCTTGGGCGGGTTGGCCGCCTTCGACTCGCGGACCAGGTAGGCCGACGCCACGAACGCGATGATGCCGACCGGGACGTTGATCAGGAAGATCGGCCGCCAGTCCAGGCCGAACAGGTTGTGCTGGATGAGCAGCCCGCCCAGCAGCGGCCCGCTGACCGTGCCGAGTCCGGCGGTCACGCCGAACCCGGCCAGCGCCTTGATCCGCTCTTTGGCCGGGAAGATGACCTGGATGACCGCCAGTACCTGGGGCACCATGATCGCGCCCATGGCGCCCTGGATCACCCGGCAGGTGATCAGCATGCCCGGGCTGGTCGCCGCACCGCACAGCGCGGACATGATGGTGAAGCCGGCCACCCCGATCAGGAACAGCCGCTTCCGGCCGAACGTGTCGCCCAGCCGACCGCCGGTGATCAGCACCAGCGCGTAGGCGAGCGTGTACCCGGCCAGCGCCCACTGCACGTCCGCGTAGCTGGCCTGCAGGTCGCGCTGGATGGACGGGATGGCGATATTCACGATGGACACGTCGAGCAGGTTCATGAAGCCGGCCAGCAGCAAGATGACCAGCGTGAGCCAGCGGCGCGGGTCGGCCTGCTCGCCGGCCGCTGCTCGGGGTGCCAGGATCGGTGCATCTGATGTCATGCTCGGTCACCACCTCTTACCAGGAGGATTTTCGCTATATCGGAGATTCACGAGCGAAACTAGCATCTTGGATAGCTATTGTCTAGGCTGCTTAGATAATAGGGAGTTGAGGTATGTCTGAAGACCAGCCGGCCCCCGGAGCTGAGCCCGGGGCAGCCACCAGCGCGGCCGCCAGCCAGCCCTACGGCGGCGAGTGGGAACTGCCCTGGGCCGAGCCGTTCGCCACCATCGACCCGCAGCGGGCCGAGCTGGCCACCGCGTTCGCCGCGGCCATCCGGCGGACCGGCTCGCTGATGCAGCTGATGAGCCAGGCCGCGGCCGACCGGATCGGCATCAATTCGACCGACCTCAACTGCCTGAACATCCTGAGCTTCCGCGGCCAGATGACGGCCGGCGAGCTGGCCCGGGAGACCGGCCTGACCACCGCGTCGATCACCGGCGTGGTGGACCGGCTGGAGGAGGCGGGCTTCGTGCGCCGGGAGCGGGATCCGCAGGACCGGCGGCGGGTGGTCGTCCGGCTGGTGCTGGAACGCGCCGTGCGCGACGTGGCCTCGGTGTTCCATGCCCATGGTGCGGGACTGGGGCGAGATGGCCGCCCGGTACAGCGATGACGAGCTGCGGCTGATCGTGGACTTCTACGACCGGATGCAGCAGGTGCTGCAGAAGCACCTGACCCGGCTCCGCGAAGGAGCCCGGGAGCCGCCGCTGACCGGGGAGCGCCCCGCGGTCAGCGGGCCGCGGTCAGCGGGCGCGGTCAGCGGGCCGCGTCAGCGGGCCAGGCGGCCCGCAGGTCGGCCAGGGCAGCGCGGGCCGCGCCCGCCCCGCACATGCCGTGCACGCCACCACCCGGCGGGGTGGAGGCGGAGCACAGGTACGACGCCGGGCAGCCCGGTCCGGTACGGGTTCCATCGCACCGGCCACGGCCACGGCGGTATCGGGCCGAGCAGCGTCTGGCGCAGCGTCCCGGCCCCGCTGTTGATGTCCCCGCCCACGTAGTTGGGGTTGTACCGGTCCAGGTCGGCCGCGGTGCGCACGGACCGGGCCAGGATCAGGTCGCGGAACCCGGGGGCGAACCGCTCGATCTGCGCCTCGATCCGGCCGGACACGTCAGCCGGGCAGCCCGCGGGCACGTGGCAGTAGCCCCACAGCGTGTGCTGGCCAGCCGGGGCCCGGCTGGGGTCCACCACACCCGGCTGGGCGACGAGGCAGTATGGGCGCTCCGCCAGCCGCCCGGCGGTCACCTCGGCCTCGCTCCGGGCCACTTCGGCCAGCGTGCCGCCCAGGTGCACGGTGCCCGCCTCCCGGCAGGCGGCGCGCGCGCCACGGCACCGGCGCCGCTGAGCGCCCAGTCCACTTTGCACACTCCTGGCCCGTAGCGGTAGCGGCGCAGCGCCCGGCGCTGCCGGGCGGGCAGCCGGTCACCGGCCAGCCGCGAGCAGCTGCCGTGGCGTGACGTCGAGCAGCACCGCGCGGGCCGGCGGCAGGCTGTCCAGCGACGTCACCCAGCGCCCCGTCTCCAGCTCCCCGCCCAGCGCGCCGAGCTCGGCGAGCAGCGCCGCGGTGATCTGCCCGCTGCCGCCCGCCACCACCGGCCAGCCCACCGTATGCGCCGTCATCATCAGGACCAGACCGAACGCCGCTGTGCCGGGACTGGTGAGCGGCAGCATCGAGTGTGCGGCCGCACCGGCCAGCAGGGCCTGGCCCGCCTCGGTACGCAGCCGCCGGGCCAGCAGGCTGGCGGGCAGCAGCCCCGCCGCGCCGAACCGGCCCAGGGCCAGCGGATGGGCCGGGACGGAACCGAGCGGGGCCAGCACGTCCGGCAGGATCAGCCCGGCGTCGCGCACCAGCGGGCCGAGCAGCCGCCGGTAGGCGGCGGCGTCGGGGCCCAGGCTGCGGGCCGTTTCCTCGACCGACCCGGATACCGCGGCTGCCCGCCCGCCGTCCAGTGGATGGGCGAACGCGACCTTGGGCGTGCACAAGGTGACCCCGTGCGCGGACAGGCTGGTGCCGCGGAAGAACGGGGACGAGGCGGCCAGCGGGTGCACCGCCGAGCAGACGTCGTGCTGGAAGCCGGGCAGAGTCAGCTCCGCGGTGCGGCAGCCGCCGCCGGGCGTCGCGGCGCCCTCGATGACCCGGACGCGCCAGGCCCGCGCGGGCCATGGTCAGCGCGGCGGCCAGGCCGTTCGGCCCGGAGCCGACCACGATCACGTCGGCCGCCGCGGTCATGGCCTGATTATCCCGCCCCCGGGCGGGATGCGGACGGCGCCCCTGGCCCGGGGGGGTAGGGAACCAGGGGCGCCGTGGCCCGGGACTGCTGGGGCGCCCGCACGGTGTCGCTGAGGTGACTCGCCCTGGCCAGACGATGACCCGGCCAGGGCGAGCCTGATGAGCCGGTCCCCCGTATCATCGTTGGGTCCCCCAGGAACATGATCGCACGTCAGCGGCGCGGTGCCGGGTTGGGGGTGCGGCGAGCCGGCCATGGATGGGATTCCGTGCAACCCCTGGACAGCCAACTGCGGTTCCTGCTGGAAGCGGACCGGCTCAAGGGCGTGCTCCGGCAGAGCCCGATCATCGACGGCAGCAGGCGGGAAAACTCGGCCGAGCACTCCTGGCACCTGGCGCTGATGAGCCTGGTGCTGGGCGAGTACGCGCCGGCCGGTACCGACCTCAGCCGGGTGACCGCCATGACGGTGGTTCACGACCTGGTGGAGATCGACGCGGGCGACCTGTTCGTCTACGCCGGCGCGGAAGCGCAGGCCCGCCAGGAGGAGGCGGAGCGCGCCGCCGCGGACCGGCTGTTCGGGCTGCTGCCCGCCGGGCAGGCGGCCGAGTTCCGGGCGCTGTGGAATGAGTTCGAGGAGCGGCGCACGCCGGAGGCCAAATTCGCCCGCGCGCTGGACCGGCTGCAGCCGATGCTGGCCAACTACCAGCTGGGCGGGGGTACCTGGCGCGCAGCACGGGGTCACCGCCGACCAGGTGCTGACCAAGGTGGCGCTGATCGAGGACGGCTCCGCCGCGCTCGGCGCGTTCGCCCGGGAGCTGATCTCCGCCTCGGTCAGCCGGGTTTCTGGCGAGCTAGTTTCCTGGCCGCTAGCCTGGCCTAGCGGCCGCGCGCTCGATCAGGTCCGCGGCCCGGCGCAGGCCACGGCGGGCCTGGATCTGGGCGGCGCCGGCGGCCAGCCGGTCCCGCAGCGCGCGGTCGCCGAGCAGCTGGCCAAGCGCACCATGCAGCTCGGCGTCGGTGAACCGGTAGGTATCCAGCCGGGCACCCAGCCCCAGCTCAGCCACTCGCTGCGCGTTGTCGTGCTGGTCCCAGAACAGCGGCAGCACGATCATCGGCTTGCCGAAGTGCAGGCACTCCGTGGTGGTGTTGTTCCCGCCGTGCGTGATGACCAGGTCGGCCTGCGGGATGACCGAGGTCTGCGGCAGGAACTCGGCGCCGGCCATGTTGCGGCGCCAGCTCCAGCTCGGCGTGCAGCGGGCCCATGGACACGATGTACCGGTACGGGGTGGCCGCCAGGCAGTCGATCAGGCGGCGCATCAGCGGCACGTCGGCCGAGCCGAGCGAACCGAGCGAGAAGTAGACCAGCGGCCCGTCCTGGGCAGCCAGCGCGGCGGGCACGGTGTACTGCTCGTCGGTCTCCCGGACCGAGGAGTCCAGCCGCTGCCAGCGCGGGCCGAGCGGCCTGGTCCGCGGGTAGTCGGCCAGTTCCGGGTAGACGTACAGGTTCAGGTCCGCGGCGTGGATGAACTCCAGGTCCGGCAGTGGCGGCGCGCCCTGGCTGATCACCCAGTCGTTGAACTCGGTCCACATCGCCCGGTGCACCCGGTCGTACTCGGCGCGGAATTCCGCCCAGCCAGCCTGGCTGGCCACCGGGTAACCGGAGAACGCCGGGGGCAGCCCCGGGTCGGCGATCTCCAGGGGGTTGCAGGACACGATCCGGACGAAGGGGACGTTGGCCGTGCGCAACGCCGGGAAGCTGATCACGTTGTCCTCGACGATCACGTCCGGATGGGTCCGGGCCACGATCGCGGTCAGCTGGTCCTGGCAGTACCGGGCGCCGCCGATCAGTTCTTCCCACACCGGCTTTATCCAGGTTTCCAGCTGCTCGATGGTGGGCTTGCGGAACTCCGGCGCGGTGCTGGCGATGAAGTCCTTCCAGAACTGCCCGGCGTCCTGCGTTCCGTCATCCTGCTCGCCTGGCCCGCTGGCCGGAGCAGGAGGGGACAGATCGACCAGGTCCTCCTCGAAGCCCAGCGGCTCCAGGCGGCCCTTCCAGGACGCCTCGGCGGCGAACACCACCCGGTGCCCGCGGCGGCGCAGTACGTCCCCGATGCCGATGCAGTTGTTGGTCGGGCCGTACGCACTCTCCGGCATGAACAGGACGGTCAGCGGCCTGGCGGCCATGGCAGCTCCTTCCCGGGCAGCACCCACCGGAGCCACGAAGGTAGCAGAACCGGGCACCGCTCCAGGCGCGCTAGCCCAGCTGGGAGACCGTCCGGTCCACGGCGTCGTTGACCATGCTGACCGGCTCCGCGGATGCGGCTGCGGGCCGCCGCCCGCCATCCGGGCCGCTGTCGCTGGCCGGGTGCTCCACCAGGGCGAGCACCCGGCTGGCCATGAACCGGGCGGTGCGCACCACCGCGCCGCCCCGGGTGACCTCCATGACCTCCACCACGCCCCGGCCGGTGACCACCTCGACCCGGCGGCCGGCCTTGGTCGCGGTCACCTCGTAGGTGCGCGATGATCCACCCGCGTCGATGACGATCTCGACCCGGTCCCCTTTCATGCCAGCTCTGTACCCGTTACCGGCAGGATGACGCTACTGAGCCGCCGCGCGGGCCGACCAGCGGCCGCCGTGCCGCTCCAGGATCAGCGGCAGGCCGAAGCACTTGGCCAGGTTGGGCTCGGTGAGCACGTCGCGGACCGGGCCGGCCGCCAGCACCGCGCCGCGGCGCAGCAGCATCGCGTGGGTGAAGTCCTCGGGAACTTCCTCCACGTGGTGGGTGACCATCACCGTGGTCGGGGCCAGCGGGTCACGGGCCAGCAGGGAGATCCGGCGGAGCAGATCCTCCCGGCCACCCAGGTCCAGACCGGCGGCCGGCTCGTCGAGGAGCAGCAGCTCGGGGTCGGGCATCAGAGCCCGGGCGATCTGCACGCGCTTGCGCTCACCCTCGGACAGCGTGGTGAACCGGCGCCGGATCAGGTGCGCGCAGCCGAGCGCGTCGAGCAGCTCGACCGCCCGGGTGACGTCGGAGGACTCGTAGTCCTCCTTCCACCGGCCGACGATCGCGTAGGACGCGGTGAGCACCAGGTCGATCACTTTCTCGCCCGGCGGCACCCGGTCGGCGACCGCGGCGCTGGCCAGCCCGATGCGCGGCCGCAGCTCGAACACATCGGTCTCACCGAGCCGGCTGCCCAGCAGCTCGGCACTGCCCTCGGAGGGGAACAGCTGGCACCCGGCCACTTGCAGCAGGGTGGTCTTCCCGGCGCCGTTGGGCCCGATCACCACCCACCGCTCGTCGTCGTAAACGGTCCAGTCCACGTCGCGTAGCAGCATCGACCCGCCGCGCCGGACACCGACACCGCGCAGCCGCACCACCTCGTCGGACATCCAGCTCCTTCCAGCACACGGTCGACACCGTGTCAGACCTGAACTTACGTCATGCCGGACGGCCAGCCCACCGGTGCGCGCCGGCCGCTCCAGCCCGGTAGCGTTGAGCAACGATGGACGCGCAGACCACACTCCTGGTCACCCTGACCGGCCGGGACCGGCCCGGAGTGACCTCCCGGCTGTTCACCGCCCTGACCGGGCAGGAGCTGACCGTACTGGACATCGAGCAGGTGGTGATCCGGGGACGGCTGGTGCTCGGCGCCCTGCTCGGCTGCGGCGGCGACCCTGACCTGACCGCGATCCACCGGGCCATCCGCGCGGTCGCCGCCGATCTGGGCCTGGACGCCGAGATCACCATGGGCTCCGGGGAGCAGGCCCGGCGCCGCGGGCGGCTGCACGTCACCGTGCTGGGCAGCCCGCTGACCCCGGCCGCGGTGGCCGCCATCGCAGGCCGCATCGCGGCCAGCGGGGCGAACATCGACCGCATCGACCGGCTCGCGCACCGCCCGGTGACCTGCATCGAGCTGGACGTCTCCGGCGCCGATCCGGGAGCGCTGCGGGTGGCCCTGGCCCGGGAGGCGACCCAGCAGGGGGTGGATGTGGCGGTGCAGCGCAGCGGCCTGCACCGGCGGGCCATGCGCCTGGTCGTGATGGACGTGGACTCTACGCTGATCGCCGGTGAGGTGATCGACCTGCTGGCCGCCGAGGCCGGATGCGCGGGTCAGCTGGCCAAGATCACCGAAGCCACCATGCGCGGCGAACTGGACTTCGCCACCTCGCTCCGGGAGCGCGTCGGCATGCTGGCCGGGCTGGACGAAGCCGTGCTCGACGCGGTTCGCAGCCAGTTGCCACTGGCCCCCGGCGCCCGGACGCTGATCCGCACGCTGCACCGGCTCGGCTTCCGGTGCGGGATCGTCAGCGGTGGCTTCACCCAGATCACCGGCCCGCTCGCGGCCGAGCTCGGCATCGACTACATGGCCGCTAACACACTGGAGATCTCCGCGGGCAAGCTGACCGGGAAACTGACCGGGCCGGTCATCGACCGGGCGGGCAAGGCGGCCGCGCTGCGCCGGTTCGCCGCGCAGGCCGGCGTCCCGGTCAGCCAGGCGGTAGCCATCGGGGACGGCGCCAACGACCTGGACATGATCGCCGCGGCCGGCCTCGGCGTGGCGTTCAACGCCCGGCCGGTGGTCAAGGACGCCGCCGACACGTCGGTCAGCGTGCCCTATCTCGACTCGGTGCTGTACCTGCTCGGCGTGCCCCGCGACGAAGTGGAGGCGGCGGACGAAGGCGACCCGGCGGCCGGACCGCCGTCAGCCAGCCGGCCGTACTGAGCCACCCTTCGGCGTCCACAGGCAGGCCAGCGCGCCGGAACCGGGCGAGGCCCCGGCCCAGCCGCCACCGAATCCGATGACCGCCAGCGCGGAGGTCGGGAAGCTCAGCCCGTGCTGGCCGGTCAGCGCCGCGGCCAGTTCCGCGGACCCGGGGTTGTGCCCGACCAGGGCGACGATACCGGCCTCGTCCGGGGTTTCCTGGATCACGGTGAGCAAGTCGGTCACGCTGGCCTCGTACAGCCGCGGGTCGAAGCGCAGCACCCCGGGTTCGTCACCGGCCCAGCCGAGCTGGTCGCTGACCAGATCCCAGGTCTGCCTGGTGCGCTCGGCGGTGGAGCAGACCACGAGGTCCGGCGTGAGTCCCTGGTCGCGCAGCCAGCGCCCGGCCTTGGCCGCGTCCCGGCGGCCCCGGTCCGACAGCGGCCGGTCCACGTCCGCGGTGCCCGCCGGATAAGCCGACTTGCTGTGCCGTAGCACCAGCAGCGTGCGCTCCGTCATGACCTCCAAGTATGGCTGATCCCCCGGGCACGCCTCGGTGGCCGGGGGATCATCCACGTGGTGCGGGAACGCTCCTGGGTGGTCAGCCTGGGGTGCTCGCCGGGGCCGGGCCGGCTCGGCGCGGCTCGGCCGGGGTGGCCGACTCGGCCGGCGCCGACGGACCGCCCGACGACACGCTGGTGGACCGCCGCTTGGAGATCACGACGGCGGTCACCACGATGGCCACCGCTACCAAGGCCACGCCGGTGCGCAACCCGGCGTTGTGGCTGTACTTGACCACGCTGGTGGCGATCAGCAGCGAGACCAGGTTCATCACCTTGATCAGCGGGTTGATGGCCGGCCCGGCGGTGTCCTTGAACGGGTCACCCACGGTGTCGCCGATGATGGTCGCCTCGTGCGCCTCGGAGCCCTTGCCGCCGTAGTTGCCGTCCTCGACCAGCTTCTTGGCGTTGTCCCAGGCGCCGCCGGAGTTGGCCAGGAACACGGCCATCAGCGCCCCGGCCGCGATCGCGCCAGCCAGGTAGGCGCCAAGCGGGGCGTAGCCGAACGCGAAGCCGACCGCGATCGGGATGAGCACCGCGATCAGGCCCGGGGTGGCCAGCTCTCGCAGCGAGTCCTTGGTGCAGATGTCGACCACGCGGCCGTATTCGGGCTTCTCGGTGTAGTCCATGATCCCCGGGTGGGTGCGGAACTGCTCGCGCACCTCGTAGACGACCTGGCCGGCCGCCCGGCCCACCGCCATGATCAGCAGGCCTGAGAAGTAGAACACCACGCACGCGCCGACCATGACGCCGACGAGCACATTGGGGCGGTCCACGGACAGGCTGAACGTGCTCCCGGCCTTGCCGAGCGCCTGCACCACGGTGGTGCGGAACGAGCCGAACAGCGCGGTCGCGGCCAGCACCGCGGTCGCGATCGCGATGCCCTTGGTGATGGCCTTGGTGGTGTTGCCGACCGCGTCCAGCCTGGTGAGCACCTGGGCGCCGTCGCCGGTCACGTCGCCGGACATCTCGGCGATGCCCTGCGCGTTGTCCGAGACCGGGCCGAACGTGTCCATCGACACGATGACGCCCACCGTGGTCAGCAGGCCGGTACCGGCCAGCGCCACCGCGAACAGCGCGATGGTGGCGTTACCGGTGCCGAGCAGGAAGGCCGCGTATACCGCTCCGGCGATGAGCAGGGCGGAGTAGACCGCGGACTCCAGGCCGACCGAGATGCCGGAAAGGATCACCGTGGCCGCGCCGGTCTGCGAGCTCTCCGCGATCTCCTTGACCGGCTTGCGGTTCGTCTCAGTGAAGTACCCGGTCAGCAGCTGGATGGCGCTGGCCAGCACAAGCCCGATGATGACCGCGCCGATGGCCAGCAGCCGCGGGCTGCCGCCGTGGGTGAGGATCGAGTGCGCCGCCGCGCCCGTGACGCCCTTGAGGTCGCTGAAGTGGGCCGGCAGGTACAGGAACGCGGCACCGATGACCAGCACCAGCGAGATCAGCGCGGAGACGAAGAAGCCGCGGTTGATCGCGGTCATCCCGCTCCGGTCGCTCTTGCGCGGCATCACCACGAAGATGCCCGCCACCGCGGTGATCACCCCGATCATCGGGACGATCAGTGGGAAGACGAGACCAGCATTACCGAACGCCACCTTGCCCAGAATGAGCGCTGCCACCAGCGTGACTGCGTACGACTCGAACAGGTCGGCGGCCATCCCGGCGCAGTCACCCACGTTGTCACCGACGTTGTCGGCGATGGTGGCCGCGTTCCGCGGGTCGTCCTCCGGGATGCCCTTCTCAACCTTGCCGACCAGGTCGGCGCCGACGTCGGCCGCCTTGGTGAAGATGCCGCCGCCAACCCGCATGAACATGGCCAGCAACGCGGCGCCGAAGCCGAAGCCCTCGAGCACGAGCGGCGCGTTCTCCTTGTAGATGATCACCACCAGCGCGGCGCCGAACAGGCCGAGCCCGACGGTGAACATGCCGGCCACGCCGCCGGTGCGGAACGCGATCCGCATCGCCGGCCGCTCACCGTCGTAACCGGCCCGGGCCGCGGCGGCCACCCGCACGTTGCCGCGCACCGCCAGGGACATCCCGGTGAACCCGGTAAGGCCCGAGAACAGCGCGCCGACCAGGAAGAAAATGCTGCGGCCCCAGCGCACCGAGGATCCGTCCGCGGGCAGCAGCAACAGCACGAAGAAAATGACAACAACGAAAACGCCCAGGGTGCGGAACTGGCGCCGCAGGTACGCGGCCGCCCCTTCCTGCACCGCATGGGCGATCTCCTGCATCCGCTCGGTGCCCTGACTGGCGGCGAGTACCTCACGTACCAGCACGCCGGCCACGGCCAGGGCGAGCAGTGCGACGACGGCGACAACAATGACCCATGTCAAGTTGGAGCCGCTGACACTGACCGCCCCGCTCCCCGCGGCGAGTTTGAGCCCAGACATCCTTGTTCTGTCCTCCTAGACAGTGGCCGGCCGCCCGGCACGCACCACCGGCCGGTCGGCCAGCCATGTGGCCACGAGGCCGCCCGGCACACAGGATGGACACAGTGCCAAAAAAGCAGTGCCGGGAGTCTACGCATGTCGGCCGTCGGATGCGAGGCGGGGCCAGGCCCGCTAGAGGGCCGCGCTGCTCCCCCCGCACAGGTAATCACATTAGTGCTGCGGCTGGCAGAGATGTCCGCACATCGGCCGCCCGCCCGCATGCCGTGGCCGGTCAGCCGCTGGTGCCGCCGGATGGCCAGCTCATCCTGATGCTGAGCCCGGCGGCGGTACGGGTGAACTGGACATCGTCGGCCAAGCCCGCGATCACCGCGAGGCCCAGGCCTTCCTGGGGGAAACCACCCGCAGTGTGACCACTATCACCGTTGGCTATCCCGTTGCCCGCCCAGTCGGCGGGTGCCGGGGGCGCACCGGCCGCAGCGTCCACGGCGGCGATCGCCGCATCCGTGACGACCACCTCGAATCGCCCATCGACGCCAGTCAGCTCGATGCGGACCGGCTCAGCCGGGCATTGCGCCTGGTGCGCTTCGACCGCACGCGAGCACGCCTCACCGACCGCGAGGCGGACCTCGTCGAGGAGCGCCTCCTCGACGCCGCTGCGCCGCGCGACGGCGGTAGCGACCAGCCGGGCCGTGCGCACGTGCACGGGCAGCGGCGTAAAACTCATTTCGACAGTGGCCATGACCGGATGAAGAGCTTACGCAGCCGCTACTTCTCCGACTTCCGCGCGGTGATCGCCTCATCGACGCTGTCGTGAATCCCGAAGACCTTGGTCAGCCCGGTGATGCGGAAGATCTTGAGGATGCGCTCCTGGGTGCACACCAGGTCGAGCGACCCGTCGTGGGCGCGGACCCGCTTGAGCCCCCCGACCAGCACCCCGAGGCCGGTCGAGTCCAGGAACTCGACCTTCTCCATGTTCACCACGAGCTGGTAATGACCGTTGTTCACCAGTTCGATGAGCAGCTCACGGAGCCGCGGTGCGGTGTAGACGTCGATCTCACCCTCGACGTCAACAACCTCAATCCCATCCGTGGTGTGGTGGTCAAGCTTCAGGTCCACAAATCCTCCAGCGCCATGCAGCCCGCGTCGGTTCGGGCCTATGTCGATCTCATAGTGGTCTCGTGTCCCGGGGGCAGCGCAGCTCCCTCCGGGGAAGCATCTGTTCCCGTGGCGCATTCAACCACGCTCTGACGTCATGTCTACACGAGTTCACGCTTCGAGGCACCTCGGGTACAGATGTCACACTGGGAGCCGATGACTGCGCTCACTCCGCTCCGGGCTGGCGAACCCCCGCTCGCGGCTTCCTCCCCCGCCGACCTCGTGCTGCGCCACGGTGCGCAGTCAGGACGCCTGATCCACGTAGAGTACATGGCCGGCCGCGAAGGGCGGCGGGCGACCTGGCCGAGCTGGGTGCCGGCCGCGGTAACCGAAGCCTTTCCGGACTTGGCGTGCCCGCGCCGTGGGCGCACCAGGCCGCCATGGCCGAGCAGGCCTGGGCCGGCCGGGATGTGATCATCGCCACCGGCACCGCGTCCGGGAAGTCGCTCGGCTACCTGCTGCCCGCGCTCACCGCGGTGCTGGACGGCGGGCACCGTGCTCTACCTCGCGCCGACCCGGGCGCTGGCCGCGGATCAGCTGCGTGCGCTCGGCGAGCTGGGCATCCCCGGGGTGCGGGCCGCGGTGCTGGACGGCGACACGCCGGCCGCGCAGCGGGACTGGGCCCGCAGCCACGCCAACTACCTGCTGACCACACCGGACATGCTGCACCAGACGCTGCTCCCCCGGCATGCCCGGTGGACCGGGTTCTACCGGCGGCTGCGCTACATCGTGGTGGACGAGTGCCACACCTACCGCGGCGTGTTCGGCTCGCACGTGGCCCAGGTGCTGCGGCGGCTGCACCGGGTCGCGGTGCATCACATCGCGGCGGCGGCCGCCGCGCAAGCCAGCACCGGACCGGCGGCACCGGGCAGGCGAGCAGAGGGCGCGAGCAGGGCCGGCGAGCAGGAGGCGGCAGGGCCGGGCCGGCCGGCCGGGCCGGTGTTCCTGCTCGCCTCGGCCACGGTCAGCGACCCGGCGGACTGCGCGCAACTGCTCACCGGCCGGCCGGCCGAGGCGGTCACCGAGAACGCGGCGCCCCGTGGGCCGGTCACCTTCGCGCTGTGGGAGCCCCCGCTCACCCGGGCGCACGGCGAGGCGGACGCGCCGGTCCGGCGCAGCGCCACCGCCGAGGCGGCCACCCTGCTGGCCGACCTGGTGGCCGAGCAGGTCCCGGTGCTTGCCTTCACCCGGTCCCGGCGCGGCGCCGAGGGGGTGGCGCTGGCCGCGCGGCGGGCGCTCCGCGAGGCGGGCGCGGCGGCCGAGAGCGAGCGGGTCGCCGCCTACCGGTCCGGTTACCTGCACGACGACCGCCGGGCGCTGGAGGAGGCAATGCGTACCGGCGCCATCACCGGGCTGGCCACCACCACCGCGCTGGAGCTGGGGGTGGACATCACCGGGCTGGACGCGGTGCTCATCGCCGGCTGGCCGGGCACCCGCGCCGCGCTGTGGCAGCAGGCCGGGCGGGCCGGGCGGGCCGGGCGGCCCGCGGTGGTGGTGCTGATCGCCCGGGACGACCCGCTGGACACCTACCTGGTGCACCATCCCGAGGCGCTGCTGCGCCGCCCGGTGGAGGCGACCGTGCTGGACCCGGGCAACCCGTACGTGCTGGCCCCGCATCTGTGCGCGGCCGCCGCGGAACTGCCGCTCACCCAGGCGGACCTGGCCACGTTCGGCCCCGGCGGCGGTGAGATCGCGGACGCGCTGGCCCGGCGCGGGATGCTGCGCCGCCGCGGCGGCGCGATGTACTGGACCAGCCGGGGCCGGCCGCGGCGGACCGGGCTGCGCGGCACCGGGACCCGCCCGGTCAAAATCGTCGAGCTGCCTACCGGGCGGCTGGTGGGGACGGTGGACGAGCCGTCCGCGCACCTGCTCGTGCACGCCGGGGCGGTCTACCCGCACCAGGGCGAGATGTACCTGGTCGAGGAGCTCGACCTGGCGGCCGGGGTGGCGCTGGTCCGGCCGGGCGACCCCGGGTACGCGACCTCGGCCCGGCAGGTCACCGCGCTCGAGGTCAGCCGTGCGCTGCACAGTGCGAGCTGGCAGGACGCGACGGTGCATTTCGGTGACGTCCAGGTGCGGCGGCAGGTGACCGGTTACGTCCGGCGCAGCGCCCGGACCAGCCGCCCGCTTGGCCAGTTCCCGCTCAGCCTGCCGCCGCAGACGCTGCGTACCCGGGCGGTGTGGTGGACCATCTCGGCCCGGCAGCGCCGCCGCCTGCTGGACGGGGGGTGGACCTGGCGGGGGCGGCGCACGCGGCGGAACACGCCTCGATCGGGCTGCTGCCGCTGTTCGCGGCGTGCGACCGGTGGGACGTCGGCGGCGTATCGGCGGATGAGCACCCGGCTACCGGTCAGCTCACCGTGTTCGTGTACGACGGGCACGACGGCGGGGCGGGCTTCGCCGAGCGTGGCTTCCAGGCCGCCCGGGACTGGCTGTCGGCAACCGCGGACGCCATTCGCAGTTGCGACTGCCAGGCCGGCTGCCCGTCCTGCATCCAGTCAGCCAAGTGCGGTAACGGCAACGAACCGCTGTCCAAGCAGGGCGCCCTGCCGCTGCTGGACAGCCTGCTGGCCGCGGCCAAGACCGGACAGTAGTGGCGGGGACAGTTCTGGCGATCCCCCGGAACCCTAGCCCGACCAGGGCAAACAGCCACGAGGTGGGGGGAAGGGGGCGACCCCCGCCGGGGGGGAGAGCGGGGGTCGCCAAACGGTCCGGCCCCGGGGGGGCAGAGCCGGTCCCGTCTCTCAGCAAAGCCTACGTGTATCTGGGCCAAGTTACCAATTGGTCATGGCTAGATGCCAACGATTGCAGGCAATCGGTCATAGGCTCCGGTGCTGTGACTAGTTCCGTCGCCGGCGGTGGCCGGCCGGTCGCGGCGTTCTTTGACCTCGATAAGACGATCATCGCCAAGTCGGCCACGCTTGCCTACGGGCCCTCGTTTTACCGGAATGGCCTGATCAGCCGGGGTGACGCGGTCCGCAGCGCGGTGGCCCAGCTGCTTTTCAGCCGGCACGGGGCCAGCCACCAGCGGATGGAGCGGATCCGGGAGCAGGTCGGCCAGTTGTGTCGGGGCTGGCCGGCCGAGCGGGTACGGGACATCGTCACCCGGCACCTGGACGAGCTGATCTTGCCGTACATCTACGACGAGGCCCGGGCCCTGCTCGGCCGGCACCGCTGCGGCCGGCGAGGACGTGATCATCGTGAGCACGTCCGGGCAGGAGATGGTCGGGCCGATCGGCGCGCTGCTCGGCGCCGCCCTGGTCATCGCCACCCGGATGGAGATCGCCGAGGGCTGCTACACCGGGCAGATGGAGTTCTACGCCTACGGCGAGGCCAAGGCGCAGCGGGTCCGGGAACTGGCCGCGGAACGCGGGTACCAGCTGGCCGACTGCTACGCGTACAGCGACTCGGTCACCGACCTGCCCATGCTGGAGGCGGTCGGCCGGCCGCACGCGGTGAACCCGGACCGGGCGCTGCGCAGGCTGGCCCAGCAGCGCGGCTGGCCGGTGCTGGCGTTCCGCGAGCTACCCACGGCTGGCCTGCCGCGTCCCGGGCCTGGCCAGCCGGACCGCGCCGCCAGGAATGCGACAGCGCAGATCGATCGAGATAACGAATCCATCACGGCTAGGTCTTTCCCTGCTCGCTGATCCGCCGTAGAAAGGTGTCTAGTACACGTCCTGGCACGGCAGCCGGGTACCCACGCGACCAGCAGCCGCGGAAGGCGGCCGAGGCAGGCCCAGGTCCAGACCACGTCAGCACAGCGGCGGGCCTGGGACTGTCCGGATGATGAGGTGCACGCTTGGTAGCCCGGCTTGCCGTGCCAGGTCCTGTATTTGTCCGGGGGGCGACCCCCCTGGACCCCCCGCTCGCCGCTCCGCGCCGAACGTCGGCTCGGCGAGCACACGCCTTCGGCGCGCCTCGCCTCGCCGGCGAATCCAGGAGCCGGTGCCGGAGCCAGCTTCCGTCCCTCTCGGCTGCAGGTCCCGCACTTGGCACCGGGACCAGCCCTGGCTACCCGGCACGACCCTGTCTCGAACCCGGGTTGGGGCAGGCTGTCCGGCGAAGTCCGCGACAAAACCCCCGTGCGCCGGTCATTGTGGGACGTGGGACGGCAATAGCGGAAGGCCGCGCTGAAGTGCTGGCCGGGTAATCCCGTAAGATCACGTCCCGAGGGGACTGCTGTTCCCGGGATTTAGCGGCAATTCCTGGCGCCTCGCGCCCGGACTGACCTGCTGCCCGCCCTGTGCGAGGCGAATCACAGGGAAAGCGAGCGGCACCGATCGCGCGAGGGGAGTGCGGATGGCCAGGCCCGCAGTTACGCAGTCGCTGGGCAATGCCAGCGAGCCGTCAATCGGTGATCTCGTCTCGCAGGCCATCAAGGACGTCACCACGCTGGTCAAGTGCGAAATTGACCTGGCCAAGGTGGAGTTGCGCGGGGACGCCCGCCGGGTCGGGCTGGCCGTCGCCCTGGGCGGCACCATCATGTTCTTCGGCTTCCTTATCCTGGTTATGGTCAGCTTCGCGTACGCGTACGGGCTGATCACAGCGGGCATCTGGACCTGGGCGGCGTTCCTGATCGTCGCCGGGTACGTGGGCTGTGCTGGCGATCATCTGCGCCCTGGTGATATGGCTCAGGTTGCGCGGGGTGAGCGGGCTGCGCCGGACGCGCGAGTCCGTCCGGGAGGACCTGGCCATGCTGAAGCGGGACGAGGAGACGCGGGCCAGCCGGCGGTCGAGGCGGGCTGACCCAAATGACCCTGCGGGGCGAGTCAGCCATCTACGTTGATGGCCCGTGGTCACACCGGGCCATCAGCGCGAACGGCACCCGGTTCCACATCGCCGAGGCCGGCGACGGCCCACTGGTGCTGATGCTGCACGGCTTCCCGCAGTTCTGGTGGACGTGGCGCGGCCAGCTCAGCATGCTGGCCGACGCGGGCTACCGGGCGGTGGCCGCGGACCTGCGTGGTTACGGCGGCAGCGACAAGCCGCCGCGTGGCTACGACCTGATCACCGCGGCATCCGACGCGGCCGGGCTGATCCGCTCGCTGGGCGAGGCGAACGCCGTGGTCATCGGGCACGACTGGGGTGGCCTGGTGGCCTGGACCATGGCGGCCTACTACCCGAAAGTGGTCCGGCGGCTCGCCGTCATCTCGATGGCGCACCCGTTGCGGATGCGTTCTGTCCTGCTCACCGACCCGCTCGGCCAGGGCCGCCGGAGCGGCTACGCGTTCGGTTTCCAGGTGCCCGTGCTGCCTGAGCACAACCTGGTCCGGGACCATGCCCAGCGGGTCGGCCAGATGCTGCGCGCCTGGTCCGGCCCGGGCTGGCCGGATCCAGAAACCGAACGCCGCTACCGGACCGCGATGTGTATCCCCTCGGTGGCGCACTCCGCGCTGGAGTACCACCGCTGGTTCATGCGTTCCCGGCTGCGGCCGGACGGGATGCGCTACGCCCAGCGGATGCGTGCGCCGATCCAGGCGCCCACCCTGCACCTGCAGGGCTCACTGGACACCTGCGTGCTGCCCGCCACCGCCCGCGGCGCCGGCCGGCACGTGGACGGGCCGTACCGCTGGCGGCTGCTCGACGGATCCGGTCATTTCCCGCACGAGGAACAACCACAGCGGTTCGACACCGAGCTGCGCGGCTGGCTGGCGGACCCCGAACCCGAGCGCTGATGGTGGCGGCCCGGGACCGGGACAGCTCGGGCGGCCGCGGAACGACGCGACCACGGGACGAAGCTGGCCGGCCGCTGCCCGCCGGTGCGCCCGGCACCGAGCGGAAGTTCCGGACGATCTGTCCCTGCCGCCGGCCGAGTCGCTGGCGCTGGCGCAGCAGCTGCTCGACCGCGGCCTAGCCTTCAACGCACACGAGGTGCTGGAGGCGTCCTGGAAGCAGGCGCCCGCCGCGGAGCGTGAGCTGTGGCGCGGCCTGGCCCAGCTCGCGGTGGGCCTGACGCACGCGCAGCGCGGCAACGCGCGCGGCGCCGCCGCACTGCTCCGCCGGGGCGGCGGAGCGCGTCGGCCGCTACGCGGGAACGGCGCCGTACGACATCGACGCGGCCGGGCTGGCGCGGCCGCGCCGCGCTGGCCGACCGCATCGAGACCGACGGCCTGGCCGGGCTGGAAGTCGCGCATCTCACGCTGACCGCACTTAATCGCGATCAAGGGGCCGTCCGCCGTGGCGGGAGGAGCAGCACTAGACGGTTGAGCGACGGACGCCGGTCAAGCCCCCGGACGGCGCAATGAGCGCTGGGGGCGACGGCCGGTCGCGGGTACTGGCCGTTGAGCTAATTAATCGCAGGCCTGGGTGGAGGCGGCCGCGGTGGCGTTGGCGCCCCGGCTGGCATCCGACCTGACCTCAGCCGCGGTCAGCGCGTAACCGGTGTCCTTGACGCCGACCGCGGCGGCGAATACCACGCCGTCGACGGTGCCGTCCGGGTTCAGCAGCGGCCCGCCGGAGTTACCGGCCCGGACGTCGGCCCGGATCGAGTAGATCTGCCGGGTGACTTCCTTCGACTGGTAGATGTCCGGGGCCTGGGCCAGCTGGTCGTCGCCGACCCGGGCGGGCACCACGGTGAAGTTCTCGTCCAGCGGGTACCCGGCGACGATCGCGCTGGCGCCCAGCGGAGCCGGGCCGGCGAAGGACAGCGGGGCAGCCCGCAGGCCGGGCACGTAGAGCACGGCCAGGTCGCGCTCCGGGTCGAACAGCACCACGGTGGCGGGCAGGTGGCGGCCCAGCCTGGTGATCACCGTCTGGCCCTGGGTGACCCCGGCCACCACGTGCGCGTTGGTCAGGATGTGCTGCGGGGAGATGACGAACCCGGACCCCTCGATGCGCCGCGAGCAGCTCGGCGCGACGCCAATGACTTTCACGATGCTGTCCCGGGCGCGGACCAGCCCGGCCGAGTTGAGCACCGCGGGGTCCGGCGCGGCCACGGTCAGCGCGGGCTCCGCGCCGAGCGCCCCGAACACCTGCACGTACGGGCCGCTGGCCAGCAGGCTGCGGAAGTCGGAGAACATGGTCCGCGCAGCGGCCGGCATGACCCCGTCCACCGCACGCAGCACGGCCGAGCGGTTGACCTGGCTGGTGACCATGGCGAACGGCGCGTTGACCACGGCCGAGCCAATCAGCCAGGCGATGAGCAGCACGGATAGCACGCTCACCGCGGCCCCGGCCACCGAGTCGATCAAGGTTGCTGGGCGCCAGCTCACCCGGGAGCGCACCGCGGCGCCGACCGCGGACGCGAGCAACTGGCCGATCATGGCCGCGACGAACACCGCCACGATCGCGACCAGGGCCTGCTGGGTCGTGCCCTGCACCAGTGAGCGGGCCAGCTTAGGCGCGAACGTGGCGCCGATGGCGGCGCCACCAAGAAAGCCAGCGAAGCTCAGGATGCCGACAATGAAGCCCTGCCGGTAGCCGGCCACGGCAAACGCCGCGGCGAGCGCTATCAAGATCAGGTCAAGCACGTCACCCGACACCAGCCCACCGTATAGCGCCCAGCCCGGTGGTTCGCTCGCACTGTGTTAATAGGCCAGGCCCTAACCCCGCACGGCCTGGGCTTCAACTCCCGGCGGTAAATGTCTCCGGGGGCAGGTCCTCCACCTGGCCGCGATCCCACGGCCGCTCCCAGCCGCCCAGCGTGAGCAGCCGGTCGACCAGCGCCGCGGTGAATCCCCAGACCAGCATGCCGCGCACCCGGAAGGCAGGCCCGGTAAAACCGGACGGGTGCCGGATACGGAGCCGCCGCGCCGGGTCGGCCAGTTCGCTGAGCGGGACGCGGGCCACCGCGGTCACCTCGGGCGGGTCGGCCGGGGCGACCGGGACCGGCCGGCGCCACCAGGCGAGCACCGGGGTAACCGCGAACCCGCTGCGCGCGATGAACAGGTCAGGCAGCACAGCCAGCACCTCGACCCCGGCCGGGTCCACCCCGGCCTCCTCGGCCGCCTCGCGGAGCGCCGCCGGGACCGGGCCCGCCGTCGCCCGGGTCGATGGCGCCGCCGGGGAAGGCGGGCTGGCCGGAGTGCCGGCGCAGCCCCGGGCCACGTTGCACCAGGAGCAGATCGGGGCCCTCCGGCCCGTCGCCGAACAGGACCAGTACGGCCGACGGGCGGCCGCCGTCCGGCGGGGGCCGCAGCATCGGCGGCACCGGACCCGCGGACGCGGCCACGGCCAGGTCGCGCAGCCAGGACGGCGGCCCGCCCGGATCGGCGGTATCCCGGGCTGGCAGTCCGCTGGGGCTGGTCACGAGAACGGGCCCGGCTTCACCAGGGCGCGGGCCGTCTTCTCGTCGGTGGGGCCTTCACCGAAGGACGGGCAGAGCCGGGCCAGCGTGCACGCCCCGCAGGCGGGCTTGCGCGCGTGGCACACCCGGCGGCCGTGCCAGATAAGCCGGTGCGACAGGATGGTCCACTCGGACTTCGGGAACAGCGCGCCGACGTCCTGCTCGATCTTGTCCGGGTCGGTCTGGGTGGTCCAGCCGAAGCGCCGGGACAGCCGGGAGAAGTGCGTGTCCACGGTGATGCCGGGCACCCCGAAGGCGTTGCCCAGCACCACGTTCGCGGTCTTGCGGCCCACCCCGGGCAGCGTGACCAGTTCGGCTAGCGTGCCCGGGACCTGCGCCGCCGAACCGGTCGCAGAGCGCCTGGCCCAGGCCGATGAGGCTGTTGGTCTTGGCCCGGAAGAAGCCGGTGGACTGGATGATCTTCTCCATCTCGGCGCGGTCGGCCGCGGCATAGTCGGCGGCCGACCGGTACCGGGCGAACAGCACCGGAGTGACCAGGTTGACCCGCTTGTCAGTGGTCTGCGCGGACAGGATCGTCGCGACCAGCAGTTCCAGCGGCGAGGCGAAGTTGAGTTCGGTGTGCGCGTCCGGGTAGAGCACTGCGAGTTCCCGGTTGATGCGCCGGGCCCTGCGGACGAGTGCGGTCCGTGAGGGGTTTTCGGAAATCACGGGCTAAGCCTATTGAGCGGCGCCAACTCGTGTACCGCACAGCGGTCCAGCCGGAACGGCTGGCCCAGGCCGGCCGGGCAGCCGGTCCAGGTGCCGGCCGAGCACCACCACGGCCACGTGCCGGGCGCCCGCGGCGCGTAACGCCACCGCGGCGGCCTGCGCGCTGCCGCCCGAAGTCCAGGTGTCGTCGAGCAGCAGCACGGCGGCGCCGGGCAGCGGGCCGGTGGCCCGGAACCGGCCCGGGTCGAGATCGTGGCCGCCCGGGCCGCCCGGGGCGGCCACGGCCAGCCCGGCCCAGGGCAGCGCCAGATACGGCGCGACCAGGGCGGCCAGCGGGTGCGGGCCTGGCCGGCCGCGGACGCTCGGCACCACGGCGACGTGGCTGGGCGGCGGCATCGCGGCGCCGCGCCACACGCACGGCCCATGATCGCGCAGGAAGACGAGCAGCAGCATGCGCAACTGGCGCTGCGCCCCGGCCTGCCCGGACTTGTACTGCCACAGCTGCCGGGCCAGGTGGCCGCCCTTGGGCGCGTAAGCGACCGGGACCACGACGTCCGCCAGGCTGCCCGGGGCGCTCTCGGCGTGCAGGCCGCACTGGAAGCAGCGGGCGTAGCCGTCCTGGACCGGGCCGCGGCAGGCGCGGCACTGCCCCGGGCCCGGCGGGCCGGGCCCGGTCAGCCCGGCTGCCTGCAGCCTGACCTGGGCGCGCAGCGACGCCCAGGAGTCCGACCCCGGGTGCGCGGGCGTGGCGGCCATGGGGAGATGCTAGGCACGAGGACTGACAGCCCGGGGTGGTGCTGGCGGTTGGCCGGCCGGCCCGGCTGGCCAGGCGGACGGGGGGCCCGGCCGCTAGGCTGCTGCAGGAGTTACTAAGAGTTCCGTTACGCTTACCAAGAGCTTCCGGGGGGGGCATGCGAGCGATTCCAGCCCGGGTCCGCGCCGATCCGGCCGGCTCGCGGGCCGGGACTACCGCCAGCGCCGGCCCCGGCCGCCTGGGTGGGCTGGCCGCCGCGCTGCGGCGGCACTGGCTCATGGTCATCCTGCTCGCCGGGGGCCTGGCGCTGCGGGTGGTGACCCAGCTCGCCTACCGGCCGGCCCTGGTCTACATCGACTCGATCAAGTACCTGTTCGGCGCGTACCCAGGCAATGACCCGCCCGGGTACCAGCTGATGCTGCAGGCGTTTCTCAAGGTGGGCACGCTGGCCATGGTGGCGGCGCTGCAGCACCTGGCCGGGCTGGCCATGGCCGTCGTGCTGTACCTGGTACTGCGCCGCCGCGGGGTGCCGAACTGGCTGGCCGCGCTGGCCACCGCGCCGCTGTTGCTGGACGCCTATCAGCTGCAGATCGAGCAGTCGATCATGCCGGACACCGCGTTCGAGGTGCTGATCGTGGCGGGCCTGGCGGCACTGCTCTGGGAACGGCGGCCGCCGGCCGCGCTGGTGCTGGTAGCCGGGCTGGCCCTGGGCGCCTCGGCCACCGTGCGGCAGGTCGGCGAGATCTTTATCCTGCCGGCCCTGCTGTATCTCCTGGTCGCCGCGGGTAGCTGGCGGCGGATGCTGCTCCAGGCGGTGGCGCTGGCCGTCGCGTTCGCACTGCCCATCCTGTTCATCAGCTACCGCAACTACGTGACCATCAAGCACTTCGGGCTGGCCCCGTACGCGGCTGGCACGATCTACGGGCGGACGGCCGCCGCGGCCGACTGCGGCACGCTCAGCCTGCCCAGTTACGAGCGGCCGCTCTGCCCGCCGCACCGGCAGCAGGTACTCGGGCCAGACTGGCTCGACCACGGCGCCGGATCACCGATCAAGACAGCCGTCCCGCCCCGGGGCATGCCGCACATCACGTTCGCCGACGAGTTCAGCCGCCAGGTGCTGATGCAGCAGCCGTTGCGGGTGGCCGCGGCGTGGGCCAGGGACTCGGTCAAGCTGTTCGCCCTGCGCCGGGTGACCGCCCCGGGCGACGTGTCCATCACCCGGTGGCAGTTCCAGCGGGACTACCCGGTCTACCCGCCGTACATCAGCCTGCGGCACGGGCGGCTGCAGTTCGTCCACCTCACCCCGGCGGGCCAGGCCAGGGCGATCCGGGCCGGGCACCGGTACGCCGACCGGCCCGCGGTGGCCACCGGGCTGGCCAGCTTCCTACGCGGCTACCAGCTGGCCGGCGGGTACACGCCAGGCCCGCTGTTCCTGCTGGCCACGGTGGCCGGGCTGGCCGGCTGCGCCGGGCTGCTGCGCCGCCGGGCCAGCCCGCAGCGGCGGGCCACGGCAGAGGCCTGCCTGCTCACCATGGCCAGCGCGGCCGCAGTGCTGCTCGCCTCGGACTTCTTCGAGTTCAGCTGGCGGTATCAGCTGCCCGGGCTGGTCACGCTGCCGCCGGCAGGCGCGCTCGGCATCATGGTGGTGGCCGGTTATCTGGCTGACCGGCGGCGGCCAGCCCAGGACGCGGGCTAGGACCGGCTGGGCTGACCATCCTGGCTGGCCTGGTCGGCGGCGGCCGGGCGCGGCCCGAAGCGGGCCGACGCCAGCCAGACGACCAGCGCAATCGGCGGCAGGACCACGATCGGCAACAGCACCGGCTGGTACGTCTTGATCAGCGCGGCGGTGAGCGCGCCGATCACCAGCGCGGCGAAAATGCCCAGGCTGCGCCATAGCCCGGTGGGCCGCCGGCCGGTGGCCAGTCCGGAGATCAGCCCGGTCAGCGTGCCGGTCAGGTACGTGGTCGATATCTCGCCGAGCTGCCGGATGGTCGCGCCCTGGATGCCCATAGCCACCCCGACGGTGGCCAGCAGCAGCCGCTGCGCCACGCCGGACGGCCGCCCGCCGGCCAGCTCCCAGCCCACGCAGAATGCGGCCAGCACGCTGAGTTCCAGGGCCAGGGCGACGGTGAGCCAGGACGGCCAGATCTCGTGATGCCTGGTGGTCCGGTGGGCCCGGCGCACCGGCCAGCCGGCCAGCCAGCGGCCCGCCCGGCGGACGGCCAGCGGCGCCCCCACCACGACCCCCGCGACATAGCTGGCCAGTGCCACGGCACAGTTCACCGCCAGGGCGGGGTCATGGGTGCCGGCCGCGATACCGAGCAGCACCATGGTCCCGGTGACCACGCTGCTGAACACGTGGCCCAGGGACAGGAACGAGGTCGCGTCCACCGCGCCCGTAGTCACCGTGAGCAGAACGACCAGCCCATCCCGGGCGGTGGTCCGCCAGTCCGCCGACACGGCTCGCTCCTAGGCCGCGCGGTCGCCGGCCAGCAGCCGCTGGAGATCGCGGATGGCGCCGGTCACCGGCCGGAGTTCTTCGCGGTACGGCAGTGGCTTGGCGGCAGGCGGCTGGCCGGCCCGGATGCTCTCCGCCATCGCGTGCAGCGCAGCCGCGAGCTGTTTCCGGTCCGCGTCCGAGGGCCGCCAGCCCTCCTGCTCCGCGTGCACCGACGTAGCGATCACCGTGTCCATGACATGCTCCAGGCCGATCAGGGCCGGCCACAGCCGGGCGGCCCGTCTGCTGACTGACGGAGGCTCTGCCATGGTCCGCTGGAACTCCGCGCGGAGGTCAGAGAGGGCCCGGTAGGTGTTCCGCCGGAGCGCGGAACGGCCGGGTGCGCCGAGCAGTGCCTGGTCCGTGTACCGGGCCACCATATCGAGCGCCGTGGCCAGTTGCTGCGGCAGGTGAGCGTGCCAGCTCGATGGCCAGGGCGCGTATCCGACCAGCAGCACGATGGCGCAGCCGACCAGCGTGTCGATGAGCCGGTCCAGGGCCAGTGCCCAGCCGGCCCGTTGCAGCAGGTCGATGAGCAGCACCACCAGCGGGGTCAGGAACGTGCTGAACAGCCCCCAGTTCCGGTCCCGGCCGTAGGGCAGCAGCGCGGCGAACACGGCGCACGGGAGCAGCAGCAACGGGCCGCCGGGCATCAGGACGAGGATGACCGCGCCCAGGACGGAGCCGACCACGGTCCCGATGCCGCGCTGCAGGGCGCGGGCGAACACCGAGCCCAGATCGGGGCGGAGCACGATGGCCACGGTTAGTAGCTACCCAGTACGAGCGCTGCAGCGAGATGGTCTGGCTGATCACCGCGGCCACCCCGATCGACGCCATCAGCCGGAGCGCGAAGATCCAGGTCAGCCGACCGCCCACGGTCTCGTCGGCCACGTCGCGCAGGCGGTCCCGGAGACTCCGCCGCGGCATCCGGGCCAGGCGGCCGGGCTGGCGCTGGCCGGCCAGCACATCAGCCGCGGTGGCTACGGCGGCGGCCAGTGCCCGTTCGCCCGGGCTGCGCCCGGTCACCGGCGGCGGCTGCGGCACCGGCGTGCCGAACTGGAGCGCGTCGGCGATCCCGTCCATCGCGTCGAGGATCCCCGGCGCGACCCGGATGCCCTCCTGCACCGCGGTCACCGCGGCCTCGGTGAGTGAGTGGGTCAGGTTGAGCAGCGCGGCGATCCGGACCAGTCCGGGGTCCCGGCCGCTGGTCCGCGCGCGGCGCGAGGCGAGATCGTCCCAGGCGGCGTTCAGCGCGGTCACCACCTGCTGGTGCGCGAGGGCAAACTCCGGTGTCCCGGCGGCGCGCAGCGCGCGGGCGATGGTCCGGTAGGCGGCGGCGGTGCTGCGCTGCTCCGCGGCCAGTGGACTGGCCAGCCAGCCGGGCAGCAACAGCAGCAGCGACCAGGCCACGCCGGCCAGCAGCAGGGCGGGCGGCCACCACCAGGGCCGCACCGCGCCCAGCGGGCTGGTGCCGAGGATGGTGTAGACGAGCAGTTGCAGGCTGGTGATGGCCGCGGTGGCCCCAGCCACGGACAGCACCGCGGACAGGCCGGCCACCAGCACCAGGACCAGCACGGCCAGCCAGCCGCGGCCATGCACCAGCATGCCGAGCAGCAGCCCGGCGGCGCCACCGCAGATCCCCGCGGTGGCGACCCGCTTGATCCGCGCCGGGTACGTGCCGCCGCGGTCCACCACCGTGCCGAGCAGGCCACCTATCGCGGCGAGTTCGCCGGCCGGGTGGGTGCCGAGGATGTAGCCGAGCGCCAGCGGGCCGCTGACGGCCAGCGCGGCGCGGAGCATGGCGGCCCAGGGCGGCGGGGCCGGAACGGGCCGGACGACCTCGACCAGCCAGGGCGGTGGCATGGCCTTGGCGGGCACGCGCGGCGGCTTCTTCAGCACGGCTTCTTCAGCACGGCTTCTTCAGCACGGCTGCTTCACCGCGGCTTCTTCAGCACGGCTGCTTCACCGCGGGCGGCCATGGCCCGGCGGGTCCCGGGCTCCCGGGCGCGACCCCGGGCCTGGGGGCGGAACGGCATGACTGACATAGTCATGGATATAGGACTACATGCCGGGGAAATCCAGGTCGTGCCGCCCCCTGGCTAGCGGGCCCACTCCCGCGGTGGGACAGAGCTGGTGCTCCCGCCGGGGGCTGCCGGGGCACAGCTCAGTGAGCCCGCTAGCTGGACGGCGGGCGGCGGCGGCGCGCTCGCGCCGCGCGGCGCCCCGATGGTGGCTGGGCCAGGGTGGTCAGGCGGCGGGCTGGTCGCGCCCGGCTGCCCGGCTGGTGATCATTTCCCCCACGGTGCTGACCGTGCTGCTCAGCCCGCCTTTGGCTGCGCGGCCCGCGACGCCTTGTGCCACGGTGACCGCGTCCGACACGAGGCGGCGGAACTCGGGCGAGTTCCTGATCGCCTCCAGCGAGGCACGGGCTCGTTTCAGGCCGTCCCGTCCCTCGCTCATGCCGGTCAGGTAACCGGCAACGAACCCGATGATCGTTTCCATAGTTCTGCCTGCCTTGCCGGGCCGGGCGCGAGGGCTACATCTCGCGCAGTTCGAGATAGCGCTTGATGTCGGGCAGCGACTGGATGAGCACCGCGAGAAGCACGGCCACCACCCCTGCCTTGACGAGCCTGCCGATCATCCTGGTCCTCCTCTGCCCGATGGATGAGTTTGCCTGGTTAGCTCGTGGCCCCGACGGGCTCCACCTCGTCGGGGCCGAAGTACAGGAACCTGCCGTGACTGCGCTGCAGGTCGGCGGCGGGGTCATCGTCCGGCAGCAGCGCCAGGTGCACCTGGCCGTCCACGTCGAACAGCACCGCTTCGACCAGCGCGGTCCGGCCGGCCAGGAAGAGATCCTGCGCGTCGGCCCGGCGGCGGCCCGGGCACATCCGCACCCGGCTGCCCCGGGCGACCCGGACGCCCGCGATGACCACGTGGTCGGTCTCCGGGGACACCGACCGGTCCGCGCCCGGGTCCCACCACGGCGCCTGCCCGGCGATAGCTGGATCTGGCCTGCTGGCCCGGCCCGGCGCGGGGGGTCGCCGCGGTGTCCCGGGCGGTGGCCGTATCCCCGGCGGGCCGCAGATACCGGATGGCGCCGTGCATCCGCTCCAGCATCTCGGGCGGCAGATGGTCGAGCCGGTCCATCAGCTCGGCCGCCCGCGGGTCGGTGGCCCGCGCCTCCTGCTTCTCCGCGTCGGTCAGCGCCAGCGTGCGCAGGGTGAGGATCTCGTCGATCTCGGTGGAGTCGTACAGCTGGCCCGCGCTCTCCGCGGCAATCTCCGGGTGGTCGTACAGGATGACCGGCGAGGACAGGATCAGCTCGGTGCAGCCCGCCGGGCCGCCCAGGACCGGCCAGGTGCCGGTGTTCACGCAGCCGCTCACCGCGGGCGCGGCCCATTCCGGCGGGTCGGTCATGGACAGGAACCGGCCACCCGGGACAGAGATCAGCGAGTGCGCGGCGACCAGGGCGAACGGCAGCCCGTCGGCGCGCCGGGACTGAGCGGCCGCGCCGGCTGCAGTGCGGTTGGCCAGCACCAGCCGGACGCGGAGCGCACCGTACGGCCCGGGCAGCCGTTCCGCGGTCAGCCGGATCATCCCGGACAAGGTCTCCCGGCGGCGCACCAGCCGGCCAGCCAGCTGCCCGTCCGGCCCGGCCAAGTCCGCCGCGTCCACCCCGCCCGGCACGGTGAACGGGACCTCGGCCCCGCCGGACAGCAGATCGCTGACCGGGGCGGTGACCTGCTGCTCGCGTTCGGCCGCCTCGTCCCACGGCGCGTACTCGGTGCCGCCCACCCGCAGCGAGCTGACCTCGGCCCAGTCCGGCGCGGCCAGTACCGTGCGCCGTTGCAGCTGGAGGAAGCGGACCGTCGCGGTCAGCTCGGCGGCCGCCTTAGCCTCCAGGATGCACTCGGTCTGGCTGGCGGCCGGCTCACCCGGATCGACCTGGGCGTATCCGGGCGGCATGAGCACGCCGAACTGGAACCGCTGCTGGTTCTTCTGCGCCGAGGCCCGGTAGGGATAGAGCAGGTAACCCTCGTAGAGAATGGCATCGGCGACCTGCCTGGCGTGGTCCAGGGCGGGACGCTCGTCATGTCTCCTCCCGGCCGGCCTGGGCGAGCAGCTCCGCCACGGTGGCGTCCCAGGTGGGCAGGGCGTGGCGGGTCTTGAACCGGATCAGCTCATCGAGCGTGTGCCGGCTCATGGTGATCCACGCCGCGTCCGGGAAGTGCACGTCGACCGCCTCACGCCACAGGCTGACCGGCAGCCGGAACGTGGTCTCCTTGCTCCACGGCACCTGCTGCACCTGGAGCCGGCCGTCGGCCTGGCCGAAAATGGTGCCGCTGAACAGCAGCAGCAGCGGGATCTCGCCGTCGTCCAGCGAGCTGAAATACCGCGTCGAGGCGATCTGCAGGTCGTAGCTGAACGGGACCGGCAGATCGATCTCGATGCTGCCGGTGAACCCGGGCACCATCGTGGAGATCATCGCGAACTGGACTGGCTTGAGCGTGTCCGACCAGCGCTGCCGCTCGCCGAACAGGTCGTGCAGCCGGTCCGCCTCGGCGTCGGAGTAGCCGCGCCGGAATGGCTCGATGCGCAGCTGCGCGCGCAGCGCGATCGCGTCCACCTGCTGCCCGCTGGTCTCGCTGATGCGCAGCGCCAGGCTGAACGACGGGACGACCGCAAAACGCTCCGCTCGGGCGCCGATGCAGTCGAATACGAGCTCAGCCATGGCTCGGGGTCCTGCGGCGGCGTCCCTGGCCCGCTTCCGGACACCGGCCAGGAACTCGGCGATGCTCTGCCGGGCCTCGGTGCCGCCGTCGAAGCCGCGCCACAGCATCCGCATCCGCCCGGCCAGCTCGTAGCAGACGTCCACCGGGACGATGAAGTACTCGATGCCCGCCGGCTCGTCCTGGCTGATGAGCACCGCCTCCACGTCCGGCTCGGCCTGGCCGAGCAGCGGGTGGGCCGCGGTCAGCCGCTGCCAGGCGGGCAGGTCGAGCGCGCACTCGGTGGCACCGGCCGGGCTCGGGTAGAAGCAGCCCAGCTGGCCCGGTTCCGAGCGGTACAGGAAGAACGCCAGTCCCACCGGAATCTGCAGCTCGTCCCACTCGGCCGTGCCGAGCGCGCGGTCCGGGTCGCGCAGATACCGGTCGGGCACGCTGCGGTACCGGGCTGAGCCCCGGCGAGGCGGGGCGCCCCGAAGGGGTGTTCCCGCCGAGCCGGTGCTCCCGGGGGGTTCCGGGGGGTTGCCCCCCCGGGCTGACGCCGTGAACGAGCAGATAGCAGGCCCGGCAGGCGCACATCAGGCTGGACTGTTCCAGGTCGGCCACGTGGCCGTGCTCCGCCGGGAGGCCGGTCGCGCAGAACTCGCAGTGCTCCTCGCCCGCCCGGCCCGGCTGGGCCGCTCCGGCTGGCGCCGGGAGCGGCGGCGACGGCGCCTCCGGGCCGGGCCCGGCGGCCGGGGCGGGGTCTGCTGCGGCGGCACGGCAAACCGGCGCAGCCCCGTCGGCCGGCTCACGACCGGATCGCCTCCTGCTGGATGGCCACCGCCACCCGCACTCCCTGGCTGTCGGCCAGCAGCGGCAGCGGGTCGAGGTGGGCCGCCGGGTCGCCGGTGCTCCGCCGGCCGGCCCGCACGTCATACCGGGTGCCGCAGCCGGCGCAGGCCAGCTCGCCCACGGTGAGGGTGCCGTCGGCCAGCGAGCCCGCGCACACCGCGCAGGCGTCCCGGTAGGCGTAGAGGGTGCCGCGGACCGCGCAGACCAGCACCGGCACGCCGGCCGCGACGGTGCTGACCGGCTTGCTGCTCGGCGGCCCGATGTCCGGCAGGGTGACCCAGGACGCGCCGCCCAGCAGGTCATCGGGCCTACTGGGCTGGCCGCCCGCGGCGGCTCCGGGGCCGGGCCCGGCGGCCGACTGCCGATCTGCAGCAGCGGGCCCGCCCCCGCCGAGGTCATCCCCTCCACCACGACCTCGGTGACTTCTGGTGCCGCATCCTCGACCGCGCCTTTGAGGGCCAGTTGCACGGTCACCGTGGAGGACGGGCAGCCGTGGCAGCTGCCCTCCAGCCGGAGCCGGGCCACCCCCTGCTCGGTGACGCCGAGGTACTGCACGCCGCCCGCGTGCGAGCCCAGGTACGGACGCACCTGGTCGAGCGCCCGCTGGATGCGGGCGTCCACATCCAGCGGGTGCAGGTCGTGCAGCAGCAACAGGCTCTCGACCAGCGGGTCGGCCAGCAGCCGGTCCAGGATGTCGGCGCCCGCCTCGCCCTCCGCGCGGAGCGCGGACATGATGTGCCGGAGCCCGTCGCCGTACAGGCCCGAGCAGCAGCCGGACCAGCTCCTCGGCGGCCTGGGCGGTCGCCGGGCCGCCCTGCGCACTGCAGCACGCCGAGCAGCTCCTCTACCCGGGCCCCGACCTGGCGCGCGTCGGCCATCAGGTGGCCAGGGTGGCAGTCATCGGCGAGTGCACCTTCTCCAGCACCTTCCCGTTGCCGAGGTACATGTGCACGCCGCAGGGCAGGCAGGGGTCGAAGCTGCGGACGGCCCGCATGATGTCGATGCCCTTGAAGTTGTCCGGCGGGTTCTCCTCGAAGATCGGCGTGTTCTGCACCGCGTCCTCGTACGGCCCCGGCGTGCCGTAGCTGTCCCGGACGCTGGCGTTCCACGGCGTGGGCGGGTACGGGTGGTAGTTCGCGATCTTCCCGTCCCTGATCACCATGTGGTGCGACAGCACGCCGCGCACCGCCTCGGTGAAGCCGCAGCTGTTGGCCTCGTCCGGCACCTCGAACGGCTCCCAGGTCTTGGTGTGCCCGGCGCGCACCTCGGCCAGCGCCTTCTCCATGAAGTGCAGCGCGCAGGCCGCCGCGTAGGCCTGGAAGTAGGTCCGCGCCCGGTCCCGCTCGATCGCGTTGGACAGCGGCTTGCCTTCCTTGTCGGTGGGCATCTTCCATTCGAAGGTGACCTCCGGCTTGGTGACCGTGCGCGGCAGGTTGATCAGCACGCTGTGCCCGGTGGACTTGACGTAGCCGAAGTCGACCAGGCCGCCCAGCGCGGTGGCCCAGAGCCGGGCGATCGGGCCGCCGCCGGTGTCCGCGGCCAGGTAGTTGGTGCCGTCGAACCAGCGCGGCGACATGACCCAGCTGTACTTGCCGTCGAAGTCACGCTTGGCCGGCCGGGGGATCGTGTGCTGGTTCCACGGGTGCCTGCGGTCCACCGGGTTGCCCAGCGGGTCGCGGGTGACGAACATCTCCTGGTCTTCCCAGTCCTCGTAGTACGAGCTGCCGAGCAGGATGCGGATGCCCAGGTTGATCTCGACCAGGTCGTTGGTGAGCAGCTGCCCGTCCCGGATGACGCCGGGGCTGACGAACATCTTCCGGCCCCAGTCGGTCATGTGGTCGTACCGGAAGTCGCAGTGCTCGGGGTCGTTCAGGCTGCCCCAGCAGACCAAGTCGGCGCGGCGGCGGCCGACCTCCTCGTAGCCGGGCAGCGCCTCGTAGAAGAAGTCGAACAGGTCGTCGTGCATCGGCACCACGCGCTTCATGAACTCCACGTAGCGCATCAGCCGGGTCAGGTAGTCGGTGAACAGCTGGACCGTCGGCGTGGTGCCGACGCCGCCCGGGTACAGCGTGGACGGGTGCACGTGGCGCCCTTCCATCAGGCAGAACATCTCCCGGGTGGACCGGCTGACCTGGAGTGCCTCGCGGTAGAAGTCGCCTTCCAGCGGGTTCAGCGAGCGCATGATGTCGCCGATGGTCCGGTAGCCGTGATCGGCCGCGTGCGGGGCCTCGGTGCTGTTCGCCCGCTCCAGCACGCCGGGGTTGGTCTCGCCGACCATCTTGCTCGCAGAAGTCCACCCCGACCAGGTTCTCCTGGAAGATGTTGTGGTCGAACATGTACTCGGCGGCCTCACCCAGGTTGATGATCCACTCGCCCAGGTGCGGCGGCCGTACCCCGTAGGCCATGTTCTGGTTGTAGACCGAGCAGGTCGCGTGGTTGTCGCCGCAGATGCCGCAGATGCGGCTGGTGATGAAGTGCGCGTCCCGCGGGTCCTTGCCCTTCATGAAGATGCTGTAGCCGCGGAAGATCGACGAGGTGCTGTAGCACTCGACGACCCGCTTCTGCTTGAAGTCGATCTTGGTGTAGATGCCGAGGCTGCCCACGATCCGCGTGATGGGATCCCAGTTCATCTCGACGATGCCGGTGTCCTCGGCAGTAGTCATCGCTCATCCCTCTCGCTGCTGGCCGGCGCCTGCCCGCGGGCGGGCGCGTGTCGGTACTACCGGGTACTGCCGGTCACCAGGGCTTCTGGTAGCCCGTCAGCAGGTCGTTGCCCTTCTTCCGCCACTTGGGCTCTTCGTCGGCGGTCTTGGCAGTGAAGCCGCGGAGGGTACGGATCACCGTCCCGTAGAGCGTGGACGCCGTGGTGGACACCCGCGCGCCCGGCGGCTCGTCCATGAACGGCATGAACTTGTCCGGGAACCCCGGCATCGTGCAGGCGATGCAGATGCCGCCCACGTTGGGGCAGCCGCCGACGCCGTTGATCCAGCCCCGCTTGGGCACGTTGCACTTCACCACCGGCCCCCAGCAGCCCAGCTTGACCAGGCACTTGGGCGAGCCATAGTCGGTCGCGAAGTCGCCCTGCTCGTAGTAACCGGCCCGGTCACAGCCTTCGTGCACGGTCGCGCCGAACAGCCAGTTGGGCCGGAGCGCCTCGTCCAGCGGGATCATCGGGGCCTGCCCGGCTACCTGGTAGAGCAGGTAGAGGATGGTCTCGGACAGGTTGTCCGGATGCGTGGGGCAGCCGGGCACGCAGACGATCGGCAGGCCCGCCTTGGACCGCCAGTCCCAGCCGAGGTAGTCGGGCACACCCATGGCGCCGGTCGGGTTGCCGGACATGGCATGAATGCCACCGTAGGTGGCGCAGGTCCCGGCGGCCAGGATCGCGGTCGCCTTGGGAGCGAGGCGGTCCAGCCATTCATTGGTCGTCATCGGCTGACCGGTGGCCGGATTGTTGCCGAACCCGCACCAGTACCCCTCTGACTTGATCGCCTCGTTGGGGATCGAGCCCTCCACGACCAGGACGAATGGGTCCAGTTCGCCGCGGTCCGCCTTGTGCCACCACTCGATGAAGTTGTCCGCGCCCTGCTCCGGCCCGCACTCGAAGTCAATCAGCGGCCAGTGCACCGCGACCTTGGGCAGCCCAGGCAGCGCCCCCAGGACTATCTCCTCGATGCTCGGCTGGGTGGCCGCGGTGAGCGCGACCGAGTCCCCGTCACAGCCGAGTCCTCCGTTCATCCAGAGAATGTGCACGACCGGCTCGGTGGCCGACCCCGCCGATGTGTCACTGGCTTCTGCGGCTGCGGCCATTGCCCAGCCACCCCCTCGCTGTGGTTCGGGAACTCACTGTGATCCGGGGACGCGGGTGCGGGAGCGGGGCGTGTGCCGCTGCGCAGCAACTGGCCGCGGCGGACTGCCACCGGGAATCAGCCGTCTGGCGGGCCCCGCGGACCGCCGGACGGCCAGGCCCGTGGTGCGCGCGGCAGCGCCAGGGAAATGGGTCATGACCGGCCTTACCTGCATCATGCGCAGGTGGGGTCATGGTAAACCCGTCCACCATGCGTATCAAGGTGGTAGCGGCAGGTTGCCGGACAGATCTGTCTGGCCAGTGCGACAGACTTGGCCGCGACAATCGGCTGACCAGGCACATCGCCTGGCACACTGGCCTAAAAACGCCTTTCCGTCAGCACGCACCGTCGTATTGACGCGTACGCTGTGTTCAGGCCGAGGGAGGTGCGGCCTGCGGGTGGCAAGGGAGATGCCAGTGCCTGAGCCGGGCAACGGGCACGGGGATGTGCCGATCGAGGTCGTCCCCGTCGTGGTCCTGTCGCAGACCTTTCCTGCCCGGCCGTCCTGGATCCCGGAGATCCGCGACTTCGTCCGGCGCTGCCTGGCCGAGTCGCCGCTGACCGAGCAGGGCAACCGGGAGGTCGGCGAGACTGTATTCCGCGCCCTGCTGGACGCGGCCGGGCCGACCGGCGCCATCCAGGTCTCGTTCCGCATCTTCCCCGAGCATGTCGAGGTCGACGTGCTGCACTCCAACCAGCCTCCGGAGGAGCTGGTCAACAGGAACGTCGCGCGCCCGCCGCGGCCCGCGGCGGCCAGCGCCGGGCCGGCCAGCCCGGCCGCCACCGCGCCGGCCGTGGTGGGCAGGGACACGGCCGGGCGGCCGGCCACGTTCGCCGACTGGATGTCCACCGCGCTGCGCCGGGAAGGGCTCACCCAGGAGGCGGCCGCCCGGCAGCTCGGGGTCTCGGTCAAGACGGTGGGCCGCTGGGTCGGCGGCGAGACCGAGCCACGGCTCCGCGACCTGCGCCGCATCCAGGAACTCTTCGGCGAGCTGCCGTTTCCCTAATGTCCGGGGGGGCGACCCCCCTGGACCCCCCGCTCGCCGCTTCGCGCCGAACGCCGGCTCGGCGAGCACACGCCTGCGGCGCGCCCCGCCTCACCGGCGAGCTGCCGCGCTCCCAGGACGGCCCGGCTGCGGCGCGCCCCGCCTTCCCGGCGAGCTGCCGCGCTCCCGTCCCGGCTCCAGCTGGGCTATTGCGCCGCACGTACCTCATTAACACGACAGGTCAGACCTGTCTCTTTGTTGGGGCTGGACGTCCCCCCACAAGTGTCCTACGGTGCTGCCATGGCAGTTCCTACAGGACGCTACCGGCTGGGCACGAAGAGCGGCCGGATTGTCCTGCGCACGTACCGCGATGGGCTGGCCGCCACGGCCGGGCATGATCTGATCATCGACCTGCCCAGCTGGTCGGCCGAGCTCACCGTGGACGACGACAAGGCTCCCGAAGCGCTCGAGGTGCGTATCGACATCGGGGCGCTCAGCGTCCGGGACGGAACTGGCGGCCTCAAGCCGCTGACCGACCGCGACCGGCGCGAGATCGCCACTACGGCGCGCCGACTGCTGTCCACCGAACAGCACCCGGAGGCGGTGTTCACCGCGACCCGGTTCGAGCTGGCAGGTGAGACCGGGGTCATCGAGGGGAACCTGTCCCTGAAGGGGGTGTCGCGGCCGTTCCGGCTTCAGGTAGCCCAGAGTGAGATGGGTAGGTACCTGGGGACGGGAACGGTCGTACAGTCGGCCTATGGCATCAAGCCGTACACCGCGTTCTTCGGTGCGCTGAAGGTTCGTGACACGGTCGATGTCGAGGTCGAGGCCACGATTCCGGCGCCGGGAGACGATACGGCCTGAGGCTCTCCCCGCGGGACGGCGGCGCAGCAAGCGGAGGAAGTGACCCCCAGGAGATGACCACAGTGCCGCCGGCGCCATTGCGGGACGATGACGTCGCCAGGTTGTTCGACCGCCGGACGGCCCCGCTCAGGGAGTTCGCGGAGCAGGCGGGCACGGTCTCGGCGGCCTGCCATGACATGGCCGTCCGGTTCCATTCCGGGGGCAAGCTCGTCGTGTTCGGCGCCGGCCCGTCCTGCCCGGACGGCCAGCACGTGGCGGTGGAGTTCATGCACCCGGTGATCGTCGGCAAGCGGGCCCTGCCGGCCATCTCACTGACCGCGGACGCGGCCACGGTGACCGGCATCGCCGAGCGGGACGGCCTGGGCGCGATCTTCGCCCATCAGCTCCGCTACCTGGCCGCACCGGCCGACATCGCGCTCGGCATCTCGGCCGACGGGAACTCGGAAAGCGTGCTGAACGGGCTGCTCACCGCGCACGGCATGGGCATGCTGACGATCGCGCTGGCCGGCGCAGGCGGCGGCACCATCGGCAGCAGCCCGGCCGTGGATCACCTCATCGCGACGACCGCGGCCGACCCGCGGATCGTCAAGGAAGTACAGGTGACCGCGTATCACGTGCTGTGGGAACTGGTGCACGTGTTCTTCGAGCAGCCCGGGGTGCTCGGCCCGGCGGTGGTGTCGTGAGCAACAACGGCCACTGCGACGGCGAGGTGTGCATCACCTGCTCGGACACCGCGGTGCAGGTCCGGGTGGCGAAACTGCTGCCGGACGGGCTGGCCCTGGTGGATACCGGTGCGGGCCAGGAAGAGGTCAGCGTCGCGCTGGTCAGCGCAGCCGTCGGGGACACCATCCTGGTGCACGCGGGCGAGGCCATCGGGGTGGTGACCGGCCAGTGACGGCCAGCCGCGGCAGCCAGGCCCGTGGTAGCCAGGACAGCGCAGCCGAGATGGCGGCGCTGTACCCGTTCCTGTACGCCGGGGAGCAGGGCGGCCTGGACGCGGTGCTGAAAGAGGTGCGCGAGTCAACCGCGGCCAAGGCGGCCGACATCATTGAACTGCGGTCCGTCATCGCGAGCCGGGACGCGGGCCGGCTGATCGCCTGCGCCGGGGCCATGGCCGCGCGGTTCGCCGCGGGCGGCCGGCTGCTCACGTTCGGCAACGGCGGCAGCGCCACCGACGCGCAGGAACTGGCCTCGCTGTTCCTCGACCCGGGCGCCGGGGAACGGCCGCTGCCCGCGTTCTGCCTGGCCAACGACACCGCGGTGATCACCGCGCTGGCCAATGACATCGGGGTCGAGGTGGTCTTCGCCCGGCAGATCGCGGCCCTCGGCCAGCCGCAGGACATCGCGGTCGGCCTGTCCACCAGCGGGAACTCGGGGAACCTGCTGCGCGCCCTGGACGAGGCGACCCGGCGTGGCCTGCTCACCGTGGGCATCGCGGGCTACGACGGCGGGAAGATGGCCGAGCTGGACAGCCTGGACTTCCTGTTCGTCGCGCCGTCGTCCTCGGTGCACCGGATCCAGGAAGCCCAGACCACCATCTACCACCTGCTCTGGGAACTCACCGTGCGGACCCTCGGTGACGCCCAGTGAGCGGGACACAGACCGGCCGGACCCTGGTCGCCTGCCTCGGCAACATCTTCCTCAGCGACGACGGCTTCGGGGTGGAGGTGGCCCGGCGGCTGGCCCGCTACGAGCTGCCGGACGGAGTCCGCGTCACGGACTACGGCATCCGCGGCATGCACCTGGCTTACGACCTGGCCGAGGGGTTCGACAGCACCATCCTGGTGGACGCCACCCAGCGCGGCGGGGAGCCGGGCACCGTCTACCTGATCGAGCCCGAGCCTGCCGCGGCTGACATTCCCACCGGGATGAGCCTGCTCAACGCGCACGGCATGCAGCCCGACCTGGTACTCAGCCTGGCCGGGACGCTGGGCGCGGACGCCGGCCGGGTGCTGGTGGTGGGCTGTGAGCCGGCCACCCTGGAGGAGGGCATCGGGCTGAGCGCGCCGGTGGCGGCCGCCGTGGACGACGCGGTGCAGATGGTAACGAGGCTGGTGACCGGCGAGCCGCCGCCAGCGAAACCCGGCAATCCGGACAGCACGAAGGGGTGATGGTATGTGCCTTGGCATACCCGGCGAGGTGATTGAGCTGCTGCCGGAACAGCCGGATCTGGCCCGGGTTGACGTGAGCGGGGTCAAGCGGGTGATCAATATCGGGCTGCTGGCCGACGACCCGCCAGCCCCGGGCGAATGGGTGCTTATCCATGTCGGCTTCGCGCTGTCCAAGATCGACGAAGCGGAGGCGGCCGCCGCACTGCAGTTCCTGGAGGGGATCGGCCAGGCCTACGCGGACGAACTGGCCGCGCTACAGGAATCCCGGATCGAATAGGAAGCAGGCCCGCGATGCGGTTCGTTGATGAATTCCGGGACGCCGACAAGGCGCACGCGCTGGCCGCGAAGATCGCGGAACTGTGCGAGCCAGGGCGTCAGTACAAGCTGATGGAAGTGTGCGGCGGGCACACGCACACCATCTACAAGCACGGCCTGGAGGACTACCTGCCGGAGTCGATCACCCTGGTGCACGGCCCGGGCTGCCCGGTGTGCGTGATCCCGATGGGCCGGGTGGACGACGCCATCGCGCTAGCGTCCGGGCCGGACACCATCATGACCTCGTTCGGCGACATGATGCGGGTGCCGGGCAGCAAGGGGTCGTTCTTCGACGCCAAGGCGGCGGGCACGGACATCCGGATGGTGTACTCGCCGCTGGACTCGCTGAAGATCGCCCGGCAGAACCCGGACAAACGGGTCGTGTTCATGGCCATCGGCTTCGAGACCACCACCCCGTCCACCGCGATGACCGTGCTCCGCGCGGCCGCCGAAGGGCTGCAGAACTTCTCGGTGTTCTGCAACCACGTCACGATCATCCCGGCCATCAAGGCCATCCTGGACTCCCCCGATCTGCGGCTGGACGGCTTCATCGGCCCGGGCCACGTGTCCACCATCATCGGCTGCCGCCCGTACGAGTTCATCGCCCGGGACTACGGCAAGCCTGTCGTGGTGGCCGGCTTCGAGCCGCTGGACATCCTGCAGTCGATCTACCTGCTGATGCGGCAACTGGCCGAGGGCCGCTCCGAGGTGGAGAACCAGTACACCCGGGTGGTGCCGTGGGACGGCAACCTGGCCGCGCTCAAGGCGATCACCCAGGTCATGGAGCTGCGGCCGTACTTCGAATGGCGCGGGCTCGGCTTCATCTCGCAGTCCGCCATGCGGATGCGCCCGGACTACGCCGCGTTCGACGCCGAACTGCTCTTCGAGGTGCCCGGGGTGCGGGTGGCCGACCCCAAGGCGTGCCAGTGCGGTGAGGTACTCAAGGGCGTGCTCAAACCGTGGGAGTGCAAGGTGTTCGGCACCGCGTGCACGCCAGAAACGCCGATCGGCACCTGCATGGTGTCCCCCGAGGGCGCCTGCGCCGCCTACTACAACTTCGGCCGGCTGCACCGCCGCCGCGTGGTGGAAGTGAGCATCAGATGACCGACGGGGCGACCTGGGTCGAACGAGGCACTGCGCGAACACGAGCGGGAGGCCCGCTCCGCCGCGCAGAAGGCCGCCACCGGCCCGGAACGCGAGCAGCAGGTGCTGGACCGGATCGACCGGGCCCGGCGGCGCCGCCCGAAGGTCCGCGAAGAGCGGATCACGATGGCGCACGGCTCCGGGGGGAAGGCGACCCGGACCCTGGTCGAGGCCGTCTTCGTGGACGCGTTCAGCAACGTGCTGCTGGAGCCGCTGGAAGACGCCGCGCAGCTGCACCTGAACGGCTCGCGGGTCGCGCTGACCACGGATTCCTACGTGGTGTCGCCGCTGTTCTTCCCCGGCGGGGACATCGGTGACCTCGCGGTCAACGGGACGGTCAACGACCTGGCCGTGTCCGGCGCCACCCCGCTGTACCTGTCGGCCGGCTTCATCCTGGAGGAAGGCTTCCCGGTCGCCGACCTGACCCGGATCGTGGCCTCGATGAAGGCGGCCGCGGAAACCGCCGGAGTCCAGGTGGTCACCGGGGACACCAAGGTGGTGCAGAAGGGCAAGGCGGACGGCTGTTACATCAACACGGCCGGGATCGGCGTAGTAGAGCACGACGTATCTCTCGGCGTGGCCAACACAAAGCCCGGGGATGTGATCATCGTGTCCGGGCCGATCGGCGAGCACGGCGTGACGATCATGCTGGCCCGGGGTGAGCTGGACATCGAGGCCGACCTCACCTCGGACACCGCCCCGCTGAACGGCCTGATCGCCGACCTGCTGTCGGCCACCACCGGGGTCCGCGCGCTGCGCGACGCCACCCGCGGCGGGGTCGCCACCATCCTCAACGAGGTGGCCACCTCGGCCGGGGTGGGCGTGCGGGTCAACGAGGACGCGATCCCGGTCTCCCCGCTGGTGCGCGGGGCCTCCGAACTGCTCGGCATCGACCCGATGTACGTGGCGTGCGAAGGCCGGCTGGTCGCCGTGGTGGCCCCGGACCAGGCCAGCCGGGCACTGGCCGCGCTGCGCGGCCACCCGCTCGGTGCGCAGGCGGCGGTCATCGGCGAGGTCAGCGCGGAGCCGCCGGGCGCGGTACTGCTGAAGACCGCGTTCGGCGGCACCCGGATCGTGGACCTGCTGGTCGGCGACCCACTGCCCAGGATCTGCTGACGACAGGCTACGAGTGCACGAACTGGCCATCACCGAAAGCGTCGTGCAGGCCGTGACCGAACGGCTGCCCGACGCCACGGTCCGCTGCGTCTACCTGGAGATCGGGCCGCTGTCCGGCGTGGTCGCGGACTCGGTGCGGTTCTGCTTCGATCTGGTGACCGAGGGAACCAACCTGGCCGGCGCCCGGCTGGAGATCAGCCAGCCCAACGCCCGCTGCCAGTGCGCGGAATGCGGCCGCGAATTCGAGCCGGACGGGCCGATACCGGTGTGCCACTGCGGCAGCCCGGTCGTGTCGGTGCTGTCCGGCCGTGAGCTGCGGATCACCGCGGTCGAGGTGGCGTCCTGAGATGTGCGCGACATGCGGCTGTGACGACGAGGCCCGGGTCCGGGTGCTCGGGCCGGACGGCATCCGCCAGCCGGGCCCCGGCCACCCGCACGACCACGACCACGAACACCACCACGACCACGAACATGAGCATGAGCACCAGCCCGAGCCCAGCCGGACCGTCGTGCTGCAGCAGAACGTGCTGGCCAAGAACGACAGCCTGGCCGCCGCCAACCGCGCCTGGCTGGCCGAACGCGGCATCGTAGCGATCAACCTGATGAGCTCGCCGGGGCCGGCAAGACGACGCTGCTCGAGCGGACCGCCCAGCAGGCCGGCCCCGAACTGGGCCTGTCGGTCATCGAGGGGGATCAGGAAACCACCCTGGACGCGGCCCGGATCGAGGCGGCGGGCTGCCCGGTGGCGCAGATCAACACCGGGGCCGGCTGCCACCTGGACGCCAGCATGGTGGCCCGCGGCCTGCGCGCGCTCGGCCCACGGCCCGGTTCGCTGCTGGTCATCGAGAACGTCGGCAACCTGGTCTGCCCGGCGCTGTTCGACCTGGGCGAGACAGCCCGGGTGGTCATTTCCTCGGTCACCGAGGGCGCCGACAAGCCGGCCAAGTACCCGCAGATGTTCCGGGACGCGGATCTCGTCCTGGTCAGCAAGGTGGACCTGCTGCCCTACCTGGACTTCGACGCCGCACGGCACGCCGCCGACCTGGCCCGGATCAGCCCGCGGACCCGCATCCTGCCGGTCTCCGCCCGCACCGGCGAAGGCCTGCCCGCGTGGTACGACTGGCTGCGCAGAAAAGCACGCTAACTGGCATTTTCCGCCCGCGATGGCGGTGCGGCCCGGCCTGGTGCGCCAAATCGGCTCACCCGTGACGGGTGATGTCGCATGTTGCCCGCGCGCCAATGCTGAACGTACCGGGCCTCCGCCTAACGGCCTGCACGCGGGGCATCCAGGCGCAAAGGAGACATAATGATTCTCGCCGCTTCGTCCAACTATCCGGCGCTGTCCATTTTCTGGAACGATCATCGAGTTCTTCCTCTGGGTGATCTGGATCTGGATCCTGATCATGATCTTCATTGACATCTTCCGGAGCCACGATCTGTCCGGCTGGGCCAAGGCCCTGTGGTTCCTGTTCGTCCTGCTCATTCCGCTGATCGGGGTGCTGGTCTACCTGATCGTCCGGGGTGAGTCGATGCACGAGCGGTCGGTCCGCCAGGCGCAGCACGAGGCCGACGCCTACTACGCCAGTTACGGGCGGCACGCGGCGTCCTCGGCCGGGGACGCCGGGGGTGCCGCGAGCACCGCGGATCAACTGGCCAAGCTGGCCGATCTGCGCGACCGCGGTGTGCTCAGCCCGGAGGAATTCGAGCGTGAGAAGGCCAAGGTGCTCGCGGCCTGACGGCACCGGGAGGCGGGGCGCTGGGGCGGGCCATCAGGCCCGCCCCAGCCGCACCCCCGCAGCCGCACCCGAGCGGTGCGTGCTCAGAACACGCCGATCTCCCGGCCGCGCCGCACCGCGTCGTGCCTGGTCGATACGCCCAGCTTGCGGTAGATCGCCTGCGCGTGCGTCTTGACCGTGTTCGGCGAGACGTACAGCTCGCGGCTGATCTCGCGCAGCGACAGCGAGCCGCGGAGCAGCCGCAGCACGTCTTCCTCGCGTCCGGTCAGGCAGTCGTCCGGGCCCGCCTTCCGGGCCGATCCGAGGTCCCGCCGGAGCCGGGCCAGCCGGGCCTGCAGGAAGCCGGTGCTGTCCGGGAACAGGGCGAGCACGCCGTCCGCCTCGCTCAGCAGTTCCGCGGCGCCGTCGCTGTCGCCCATCGCGAGCAGCACCTCGGCCAGCCGCAGCCCGGCTTCCAGCGTGGCCCACGGGCTGAGCCCGGGGAACCGGCGGCGGACCCGGACGGCGCGGCGCAGCTCGCTCCGGCTCTCCTTGAGCCGGCCCTCGGCCGCGTACACCGCGCCGGCCGCGGTGTAGGCCATCGAGCTCTGCGGCGTCTCGGCCAGCTCATCCTGCGCGGCCAGCCGCCGGGCGGCCAGGGCCAGCTCCCGGGCCCGGCTCAGCTGGCCGAGTTCCAGCGTGGCCAGGGCCAGCGCGGCGTAGGCCAGCACACCGACCAGCGTGGCCGACCCGTCGCTGGCCACCGCCTGCTCCAGCGGCGGCACCGCCGCCTCCGGCTCACCGGACAGGTACAGGCAGAACCCATATGTCGCCCGGGCCAGCGTGTACCACGGCGAACCCGGGTCATCCTCAAGGCCGGCCGCGGCGGCGGCCGACTGCCGCATGATGCGCAGCCCGTCGAACCCGTACACCCCACGGAGCAGCGCGGCCGACGAGGCCATGGACCGGATGCCGTCCGGCAGCATGCCGCCGCCCGGCGCGGCCTCGATCACCGGCAGCCAGCGGCGGACCGGTTCCGGCTCGCCGGACAGCGCGGCGGCCCAGGCCGCGCAGTGCGCGGCCAGCGGGTTGGCCGCGATCTGCTCCTCGCTGAGCGAACGCAGCCAGCCGCGCACCGTCCCGGCCCGGCCTACGTTGACATAGCCGTGCCAGTGCTGCGCGATCAGGTCGACCGCCTCGGCGGCATCCCGGGCGGCCAGCGCGTGCTGCACCGCCTCGCCTACCGAGCCGGACGCCCGGTGCCAGGCACCGGCCCGCCGGTGCAGCTCGGGGACCAGGTCCGCCTCGGTGCGGTTCAGCTCGGTGTGCAGCACCTGCCCGAACAGGTGGTGGTAGCGGAACCACTGCCGGGTCTCGTCCAGCGGCACGACGAACAGGTTCTCCCGCTCCAGCACGTCGATGATCTCCGCCGCGCCGGCCACGCCGGTCACCGCCTCGCACAGCGGCGCGCAGAACCGGCCGAGCACCGAGGTCCGGGCCAGGAACTGGCGGATCTCCGGCGGCTGCCGGCCGAGCACCTCCTCGCCCAGGAAGTCCACGATGAACCGGTTGTCGCCGGTGAAGTCGCGGACGAAGCTGGCCGGCGAGGGGTGGTTACGCAGCGACAGTGCGGCCAGGTACAGCCCGGCCGGCCAGCCCTCGGTCCGGTCCACGATCTGGGCCAGATCCGGGTTGCTCAGCTCGATGCCGCTGACCGTGCGCAGCAGCGCGGCCGCGTCCGGCGCGGCGAAACGCAGCTCACGCATGCCGGTCTCGAGCATGTCGCCGGCCGCCCGCAGCCGGGCCAGCGGCAGCGGCGGGACGGCCCGGGTGGTCACCACCAGCTGGACCGTGGCCGGCAGATGGACCAGGAACGACGCGATCTGGTCCAGGCAGGCCCGCTCCCTGATCACGTGGAAGTCGTCCAGCACCAGCACCACCTCATCGGGCAGTGCGGCCAGCGCATTTATCAGCATCGGCAGCACGGTGCCCGCGATGTCCGGGGCCTGCGACCGCAACGCCCGCAGCACCTCCGCACAGTCCAGCGCCGGGCACGCCCGGTACAGCGCGCACGCCACGTGCCACCACAGCCGGCCGGGATCATCGTCGCCCTGATCCAGGGAGAGCCAGGCGAACGGCCGCCGCTCACTGGGGCTGGACCACCACTGCGCGACCAGCGTGGTCTTGCCGAATCCCGGGGGCGCCTCGACCAGCAGCAGCTTGGCCGGGCTGCTGGCCAGCCGGGCGACCAGCCCGTCCCGCGGCACCCACTCGACCCGGGTGCTGGGCGGGTGCAGCTTGGTCTCGATCGGCACATCGAGGAGGGGCTGGGTGTGCCGCGAGCCACCGACCGCCCGCAGCGCACGGGATGGCCGGTCGATCCGCTGAGCGGAAACCGTCTCGGACACTCGGACACTATGACCCACGTGAAATGGTCTGCCCAGTGCCAATGGTCCCTAGACAGACAGAAGGGTCTCACTCCCAGACATACTGGGGGTAGTGGCAGGATTCAGCTAACCGGGTTCCAGTCCAGCCGGAACCAGACCGCGGTGCCGCAGGCCGAACCGTCCCGGTACCCGCGATGACCCCACCACGCGGCCAGCGTCTGCACGGTGAGCAGGCCGTGACCCGATTCGGCCAGCGGGCCCGCCGTTCCAGCCGTGGCCACCGGGGTGCTGTCCGACCCGTCGTCGAGCACGGCCACGCACACCGACGCCCGCCCGCGCCACACCACGACCTGAAATTTTCCGCTCCGGCGGCCGGTCCTGGTGTGCCGGATCGCGTTGCTGGCCAGCTCCGACGTGCACAGCTGCGCGTCGTCGGCCACTGGGCAGCCGTCCAGCATCCGGGCCACGAACCGGCGGGCCTGGGCCACCTGATCGGCCCGGCCCGGGAACACCCGCCGCTTCGGGGTGGCCACCAGCCACGCCCCCTGCCCGGCCAGCTGGGCCAGCGTGCCTGCTGGCCGGGTATCCGCGGGCACACCACGCGGCCAGGCGGGCAGCACCATGGTGGCGGTGTCCGGTGCCGCGTGGAGGGCGGGCGGGCTCCTGCCGAACATGGCACCTCTCCCGTCATGGTGCGGTAGCACCTCAGATGCACCCCCACTCTGCCGTTACCAGGCGAGATCGTGCTAGGGCCAGAAGACCATAAGTAATTCCAGGCCGGGCACATTAGGCCTGCTGCCAGCTGACCCTTACCTTGCGGAAAGTAAAAGGCTCTGGCCCGCTGGCCAGGGAGCGCACTCGCGGTAATAAGGCGACGCCAATACGTAAATAGCCGGGCGATCATTTTTCTGAACGCCAGTGCCCGCACACGGCCGCAGGCCGGCCCGGCTCCTGCTGCCGGGGCAGGAAACCGGGCACACTGGGTCCCGTGACCGGGAAGGTCCGGGCGTCCGTCCGGGTAGAGGGCGTGGTTCAGGGGGTCGGGTTCCGCCCGTTCGTGTACTCCCTGGCTACCAGGCTGGGCCTGGCCGGCTGGGTGGGCAACGATGCCGACGGCGTGTTCGCGGAGGTGGAGGGGCCCGCGGCCGGGGTGCAGGACTTCCTGGCCGCGCTGGTCCGGGACGCGCCGCCGCTGGCCCAGGTGGAGCGGGTCACCGCGGAGCCGATCTCGCCGGACGGCCGGGCCGGGTTCGCCATTGTTTCCAGCCAGCCGGTGCCCAGCGACCCAGCGGGCCGCCGCCGCACGCTGGTCTCCGCGGACACCGCGACCTGCGCGGACTGCCTGCGGGAACTGGCCGACCCGGCGGACCGGCGGTTCGGCTACCCGTTCATCAACTGCACGAACTGCGGGCCGCGGTTCACCATCGTCCGGGACGTGCCCTACGACCGGCCGCTGACCACGATGGCCGGCTTCGCGATGTGCGCACTGTGCCGCGCGGAGTACGACGATCCGGCCAACCGCCGGTTCCACGCCCAGCCGGTCTGCTGCCCCGCCTGCGGTCCGCAACTCCGCCTGGTCAACGCGGCCAACACCGACCTGACCGCAGCGCCCGGCGGCCGTGCACCCCACCAGACCGGCGTTCCACCGGACCACCCCGACGGTGCACCCCGCCCGCCCGGCGTCCTATCCACCCACCCCGGCCCGGGTCAGCGGGCAGCACACCAGCCGCGTACTGGCGTTAAGCATGATGTTTCTGCGCTGGCTGGGGCGGTGCAGGTCTTGCTGGACGGGCAGGTGCTCGCGGTCAAGGGTCTGGGCGGGTATCACCTGGCGGTCGACGCGCGCAGCCAGGCCGCCGCGGCCCGGCTGCGCGCGGCCAAGCACCGCGAGGACAAGCCGTTCGCGGTGATGGTGCCCGACCTGGCCGCGGCCCGCGGCCTGTGCCACGTGGATGAGCTGGCCGAATCCCTGCTGACCAGCGCGCGGCGGCCGATCGTGCTGCTGCCCCGGCGGGCCAGCGGCCAGGTCGCGGACGCGGTGGCGCCGGGCAACCGGCAGCTCGGCCTCCTGCTGCCGTACACCCCACTGCATTACCTGCTGCTCCGCGGTTTCCCGCACCCCATGGTGCTGACCAGCGGAAACGTCTCCGACGAGCCGATCGCGTACCGCGACGACGACGCGCTGGCCCGGCTCGGCGGCATCGCCGATGCGTTCCTCACCCACGACCGGCCGATCCATGTCCGGACCGACGACTCGGTGGTCCGCCCGTTCCGCGGCCGGGCGGCCGTGCTGCGCCGGTCGCGGGGTTACGCGCCAGAGCCGCTGGCCGTGCGCAGCCGGTTCACCAGGCCGGTGCTGGCCTGCGGCGCCGAGCTGAAGAACACGTTCTGCCTGGGCCGGGCGCGGCACGCGTTCCTCTCACCGCACATCGGGGACCTGGCCAACTACGAGACGCTGCGCTCGTTCACCGAGGGCATCGAGCACTTCCAGCGGCTGTTCGACGTCACCCCGGAGCTGGTCGCGCACGACCTGCACCCGGAGTACCTGTCCACCAAGTACGCGCTGGACCTGCCCGGCGCCGACCTGGTCGGCGTGCAGCACCACCACGCGCACGTGGCGTCCTGCCTGGCCGACAACGATGAGGCCGGGCCGGTGATCGGGGTCGCGTTCGACGGCACCGGGTTCGGCCCGGACGGCACGATCTGGGGCGGCGAGTTCCTGCTCGCCGACCTGGCCGCGGCGGAGCGCGGCGGATCGCTGGCCGGCCTGCCCATGCCCGGCGGGGCCGCCGCCATCCGGCAGCCGTGGCGGATGGCCGCCGTGTACCTGGACGCGGCCTTCCCCGGCGCGCTGCCCGACGGCCTGGCCGTGGCCGCGCGCAACTCCGCGTCCTGGGCTGATGTGCTCGCGATGGCCCGGCGCGGGGTCAACTCGCCGCTCACCTCCAGCGCCGGGCGGCTGTTCGACGCGGTCGCCGCGCTGCTCGGGGTGCGCGACACGATCAACTACGAGGGCCAGGCCGCGGTGGAGCTGGAACAGCTCGCCCGGGTTCCCGGGATGGCATCCGGCTACCCGGCCCAGCTCACCCCCGGCCCGCCGTTCACCGTGGCCGGCTGCGACCTGGTCCGGGCGGCGGCCGAGGACCTGCTGGCCGGGCAGCCGCCGGAGGTGATCAGCGCCCGGTTCCACCGCGGGGTGGCCGAGCTGATCGTGGCCGGCTGCCAGCTGCTGCGCGAGAGGTCCGGGCTGGGCACCGTCGCGCTGTCCGGCGGCGTGTTCCAGAACCGGCTGCTGCTCGGCACGGTGACCAGCCTGCTGGAAGCGAGCGGGTTCCGGGTGCTGACCCACTCCCGGGTGCCGCCCAACGATGGCGGCATCAGCCTGGGCCAGGCCGTCGTGGCCGCCGCCCGGGACCGCTGAGCGCGCCCATCCGGGGCCCAAGCCATCAGCGAATTCCCCGGGTCAGCGGAGCTGCCAGACGGTGGTGTGCTTGACGTCGGCGTCCTCCAGGGCACGGGGCACCGGGACCTGATACGCGGCCACCTCGATGCAGCGGTCCCGGGGCAGGTAGGCCCGGCCCGGGTCGCCGACCAGCACCTCGATGCCGGCCGTGCGGACCCGGGCCAGCCAGGGCAGCAGCCGCCGGGCGAACGTCCGCTCGTAGAACACGTCGCCCGCCAGCAGCAGGTCCACCGCGGGGGCCGGCCCGTCCAGCAGGTCACCCAGGGCCGCGTCCACCCGGACCCGGTTCACCGCCGCGTTGAGCTGGATGGCCGCCAGGGCCAGCGGGTCGGTCTCGCTGGCCTGGACCGCGGCCGCGCCGGCCCGCGCCGCGGCGATCGCGACCAGCCCGGAGCCGGCCGCGAAGTCCAGCACGGTCCGGCCGCGGACCCGGCCGGGGTGGTCGAGCAGGTACCGGGCCAGCGCCTGGCCGCCGGCCCACGGAAAGGCCCAGAACGGCGGCGGCAGCTCCGGCTTGGCCTCGCCGGGCGCGGCCGCCTGCTGCTCGGTGCGCTCCCACAGCTCGATCGCGTCGCGGGCCCGGTAGACCCGGATCTCCGGCAGCAGCGGCGGCGCGGCCAGCGTGGTGTTGGCCCGGATGAACGCGGACTCGGCGGTCCCGGCCCGCCGGGCCTGCCCGGTGGCAGGGATCCTGGTCATCGCCCCGGGCGCCGGGTCTCCGCCGTGGCCTCGGCCTCGATCAGGCCGTAGCTGATCGCCTCGGCCACGCTGAAGAAACGCCCACGCCGGGCATCGCCGCGGATCTCGTCCACCTCGCGGCCGGTCACCTCGGCCAGCCGGATGTACAGCGTGTCCAGCATGGCCGCGACCTGTTCCTGCTGCGCGGACACCTCGGTGGCGGTGCCGTCCAGGTTCAGCCTGGGTTCGGCCAGCGAGAGCACCGCATTCGGGTAAGCCAGCCGGTGCGTGCAGGCGGCCAGCAGGCCGATGGCCGCGCCGCCAAGCTGGCCGGCCACGTACCCGGTCACCGGCACGCGCAGCACGTCGAGCACGCCCAGCACGGTCAGCGTGGCCGGCAGCTCGGCGTCCAGGCCCTGCAGCTCGAGCCGGACCGGGCCGTCGCCCTCGGCGTCCAGGGTGAGCAGCTGGGCGCACAGCACGGTGGCTGCCTCGCCGTCCAGGTGCCCGGAGGCCAGCACGATGCGCTGCTCCAGCAGCCGCTGGTAGATCCAGCCCGGCCAGTCCCCCTGGTCGGTCCAGCCGCGGGACGGGGCTGGCGGCTGGTAGGCCGGTGGCTGCCCGGGCGGGCGGGGCGGCACCGGCCAGCCGGGCACCCCGGGCGGTGGCACTTCGCTGGGACGGCCCGGCCAGCCCGGTGCACCGGGGCGACCGGGGTATCCGGGATGTCCCGGACCTCCGGGGCTTCCTGGGCTTCCGGGGCTTCCGGGGAAGGAATCGGCGAGCGGGACTCTCATCGGCTACCCCCTGGTCCTCCGGCTGGCTGATCCGGCATGCCCACCTGCAACCGCCAGCTCAGGTGGCTGCCCACCGCCGCGGCGTACCGCTCCAGCGTGGACGCGCGCACGTCGGCCTCACCCGCCTCGATCCGGGCGACCGCCGATTGGGACGTGCCCATCCGCGCGGCCACCTGGGTCTGCGACAGGCCGGCCGACTGCCGCTGCGTGGCCAGTTCGGCTACCAGCCGGCGCCGCTCGCTGGCCATCCGGCGCAGCGCCATGTCGCGGAACCCGGGCAGCATCGGCAGCGCGCCCGCTGCCCCGGTTCCGCCTCGCCGCTCATGTCCATACCCCCCACGATATCTCACCAATGAGATCACACCGTCGCGCTAGCCCGGCGCCGCCCGCCCGCGATGGGCCGTGCCGCCCGCAGACACGCCGAAAGCGCCGCTGGGGAAGGTGCGCTGTTCCTTCCCCAGCGGCGCCGATCAGTGGACGGCCTCTCCCGGGTATCCGGGCGTCCGCCACCGGGCGAAACGGGTACCCAGCGGCGGGCACCGGCCCCCCGGAATTGTCCTCCCCTCCGGCGGGCCGGGCCAGGTCCCTCACGCGACCACCGCCACGGCTCCCGGGTGCCCAGTCCCCCGGGCACCCACCGTGGCGGTGGTGCAACCTGGCTGGCGGATGCCTGCGCGGCAGCCACCCGCCCCCAGCACGCACGTGTCCCTGTTCCCGCACGCCATCTTGGTATGACTTGAGGTAACAGTTACTTTTGGTAGCATGCAGGCTTGTGGCCGGAGGTGTCAAGCTTAAGGGTGAGATGAGCGACGGCCGGAAGGACAGGTGGGACGCGCACCGGGAACGGCGCCGCGCCGAGTTCGTCGCGGCCGGCCTCCGGGTGCTCCGCACCGACGGCCCGGATCTGCCGATGGATGCCGTGGCCGCCGAGGCCGGCGTGACCAAGCCGGTGCTGTACCGCTACTTCGCCGACAAGGCCGCCCTGGTCGACGCGCTGGCCCAGCACGGCCTGGTCATGATCAAGGAGCGGGTGATCCCGGCCGTCCTGGCCGATGGCCCGGCCATGGCCCGGGTCCGTGGCGGCGTCGGCGCCTACTTCGCGTTCGTGGACGAGAATCCCGCGCTGTACCGGCTGATCATCCGGCAGGGCAACACCGAGGGCGCCGGCGAGCCGAGCGCGGTGACCCGGCTGCGCGAGTCGATCGCCACCACGCTGACCGCGATCTACGGCGACTACCTGCGCGCGTTCGGCCTGGACTCGGGGGCGGCCGAGCCCTGGGGATACGGCATCACCGGGCTGGTCCGGTCCACCGCGGAATGGTGGCTGGAGCGGCGCTCGATGAGCCGTGCCTACGTCACCGAGTACGTCAGCCAGCTGATCTGGTCCGCGCTGACCGGCGTGCTGCACGAGGCCGGCATCCGGCCCGACCCGGACGCGCAGGTGCCCAGCGGGCGGCCGCTGCTGACCCTGCGCACCGGCGAGCGCACGGCCGGGCCGAAAGGCAGCAGGTGACCGGGGCGGACCCGACTCGGTCGGTGGCACCTGGCGGGACAACACCTGCCCCGGCTGCCCCTGCGGCCGGCTAGGCCACCTCCGGCTGGCTGGCCGCGAAGGCCGCGGCCGAGGTGCGCAGCGACGTTTCCAGGGTGGCCGCGCGCCGGCTGGGATCCATCAGGTTCACCCCCATCGCGGCCAGGTCCTCCGGCCCGGGAGTGAGCAGGGTGACCCGGATGCCCTGGGCGCGGAGGGCCTGCGCCTGGCGCAGCAGCGACCGGGTGACCAGCGCGCGCAGCCGCCGCTCCAGCCGCTCCAGGTGGGTGGCCGGCCGGTCGGTGACCAGGCTGGCCATCGGGGCCAGCACGTATGCTTCGGCCACCCCGGCCCGGGCCAGCACGGCGAGCGAGGTGGGCGACCGGACGCCGCCGTCAACGTAGCGCCGCCCGCCGATTTCCCGGGGTGCGTACCAGCCGGGGATCGAGCACGAGGCGACCACGGCCTCGGCCAGTTCGGCCTCCGGGGCACGGTCCCGGCCGAAGATGACCCGCCGCCCGGAGTCGTAGTCCACGGCCACGACCCAGGTCGGTGTGTCCACCCAGCCGGCCGCCGGCCGTGGCCCGTGCTGCTGCAACGCTGCACCATCGCGTGCAGCCTCTCGTGCCGGGCCCGGCCCCGGGGCAGCCAGGCGCTGGCGCTCACCCCCGGATGCACCCGGTGCGGGGCCCGCAGCGTGTGCAGGATCAGCCGGGGTGACCCGGCCCGCCACTGTGGCCGGGGCGGCAGTGGCCCCTCGTCCAGGTCGGCCACGCCCGCCTCGCGCAGCCAGTGGACCTGGTCGCCGCGCTGCAGCGCGATCATGTCGTCCAGGCCGATCCCGCAGCGCAGCGCGGCGGCCAGCACGCTGCCCGCGCTGGTTCCCACGATCAGGTCAACGTCGTTGACCGGCCGGGACAGCCGGTCCTGGACGCTGCGCAGCGCGCCCGTCATCCAGGCCGCCCCGACCACGCCCCCTGCCCCCAGCACCAGCGCCACCCGCCCGCCGGACGCGCCGATCCCCGGTTCCGGACCCATTGGCCTCCTCCTGGGCCCCGGCGCTGAGCCGCCGTCCTGTGCAACGCGCTTATTACCGCCGGGTAAATCACAGGTATACCCGATTTGACCAGCAGCTATCCGCGCGGGACCGGCCCAGCGGCCGGGACGCGGCCGGGCGCCACGCGGGCGGCCGGGCGCCACCCGGCGGCCGAGCGGCCGGGCGCCCCTCAGGCGGCGGAGCGGGCCCGGGCGGACAGGCCGGCCAGCTCGGCCAGCCCGCGGTGGATGCCGGTGGCCAGCACCTCCACATCAGGCACGGCCGCGTAGTCCGCGGTAATGCCGAAAGTGAGCCGCCGGCGGTAGGAGATGATCGCGATCGAGATCCGCTCGTTGTCGCCGATCGGCACGTACGGGTAGATCCGGGTCAGCTTGCGGCCCAGCACGTAGAGCGGTATCGGCGGCCCGGGCACGTTCGTGGTCACGGTCTGGACCAGGGGCTGGGGTACCTGGAACGCGGCATGCGAGCCGTAGGCCAGCAGCACGGGCAGGGTGAGGCCGAGCAGCCCGGTGAGCAGCACGCCGCCCTGCTGCTGCGCGGTGCGCTTCATCTCGTCCATCTGCTCGCGCAGCAGGGCCAGCCGCTGCACGCGGGTCGGGCTCGGCCACAGGCAGGTTGGCCAGCACGGCCGAGACCCGGTTGGTGATCATTCCCTGCTCGTCCTGGCTGCGTACCGAGACCGGGACCAGGGACCGCACCACCAGCTCCCCGGCCAGCTCGCCGCGGGCGTCCAGCAGGTCGCGGAAGCCGCTGGTGATCGCGGCGAGCAGCACATCGTTGACCGTGCCGCCCAGCCCGGCGCGGATCGCCTGCACCGTCGGCAGGCTGGCGGTCCGCCACGTCCAGCGCCGGTCCGGGCCGATCGGGCCGTTCAGCGCGGCCGCTGACGGGACGGCCAGCCGACGCGCGCCTGCGCGCAGGCCCCGGCTGTAGCTCGCGATATCGGTGGCCGACGGCAGCGGGCGTTCGAGCCAGTTGCCGGCAGGCTGGCCATCCGCTGGACGGGGCCGGTGATGGCGTCGTGCAGCCCGCTGACCATCAGATCGACCGGAGTCGGCTCAGGTTCCGGGTGCCATGGCTCCGGTTCCGGCCGCTGGGCATCGGGGCTGGAGATCGAAAATCGCGGTCATCAGGTCGTTGCCGCCGATGCCGTCCACCATGCAGTGGTGCACCTTGGACAGGATGGCCCACTGGCCACCTTTGAGCCCGTCGAGCAGCCAGCCTTCCCACAGCGGCCGGGACCGGTCCAGTGGCTGGGCGAAGATCTGTGCTGCCAGCTGGCGAAGCTGCCGTTTCCCGCCGGGCGCCGGGACCGTGGCCTGCCGTACGTGCCGGGTGATGTCGAAGTGCTCGTCGTCCACCCAGTACGGCCGGAACATCTGCAGCAGGGTGGTCCGCACCACCTGGCGGTACCGCGGCACCTTCGGCAGCTTCGCCGCGATCAGCTCGATCAGCTCGGCGGGGTCTGGCACCGGCCCGTGGAACACGGCCAGCGAGCCCAGGTGCATCGGGACATTCTCCTGCTCGACGAAGTAGAACCCCGCGTCGAGGGTGCTCATCTGTTCCATTGGTCTGCCCTTCCCTGGCCGTACTCACCGCGCGGCGGCCCGGGAGCCGCCGGGCACGAGCTCGTCTTTGAGCACCTTGCCGAGGGTGTTCTTCGGTAGCGCGTCGCGGAACTCGAATACGCCGCGGGTACTTGTAGGCGGCCAGCCGCTCCCGGCAGAAGGCGGACAGGTCCGCCGCAGTGACCGTTTCGCCGGGCCGCACCGCGATGACCGCCATCACCTCCTCGCCGAGCCGCTCGTCCGGGATGCCGATGACGGCGGCCTCGGCGACCGCCGGATGCGCGTGCAGCACGTCCTCGATCTCGCGCGGGTACACGTTGTAGCCACCGCGGATGATCAGCTCCTTCTGGCGGCCGACGATGAACAGGTACCCGTCCTCGTCGAAGTAGCCGAGGTCGCCGGTGTGCAGCCAGTCGCCGGTGAAGATCTGGGCGGTGGCCTCGGGATGATTCAGGTACCCCTTCATCACGTGCAGCCCGCGGGTGACGATCTCGCCAACGTGCTCCCGGCCGGGCGGCAGCGGCCGGCCCTCGCCATCCCAGACCTGCGTCTCCGTACCCCAGATCGGCTTGCCGACGCTGTACACCCGGCGCTGGGTGGCGCTCAGGTTGAACGTGGTGGTGGAGGCGGTCTCGGTCATTCCGTACCCCTCCAGGATCGACCACCCCGAAGTGCTCCTCGAACGCGTCCAGCGCGGGTGCCGGGATGGAGGCCCCGCCGGAGATGGCCACCCGGAGCGAGGACACGTCGTACCGGTCCAGGTCCGGGGAGGACAGCAGGGCGAGGAACATGGTCGGCACACCCTCGAAAATAGTGGCCCGGTCGCGCTCGATGGCGGCGAGGACCACGGCCGGGTCGAAACGCGGGATGAGCGACATCGTGCAGCCGAACCGGACGCACACGTTCAGGATGCTGGACAGGCCGAACACATGGAACAGCGGCAGCACGGTGATCACCACGTCGTCGGGACGCACCTCGAACAGCCGCCCGGGGATGTCGGCGTTCATGTACAGCTGCAGGTGGGTCAGCATGGCCCCCTTGGGACGGCCGGTGGTGCCGGCCGTGTAGACCACCACCGCGGTGTCGCCCGCGGCCCGGCGGGCCATCTGGTACCGGGTCCCCGGCGGGGCCAGCAGCCGTTCGAACGGCAGCACACCGTCGGCCGGCTGGCCGACCGCGTAGACCGCGCTGACCCCGGCGGCCGCGGCGCCCTTGGCCGCGTCCTCCAGGATCCCGGCCCAGGTGATCAGCATGGTGGCCGCCGAGTCAGTGAGGTGGAAGGCCACTTCGGTCGCCTTGAGCATGACGTTGAGCGGGACGGCCACGCCGCCGCACTTGAGGATGCCGAAGTAGGCGATCAGGAACTCCGGGATGTTGGGCAACTGCAGGCCCACCGTGTCGCCTGGCCGCACGCCCGCCGATTCGAGCCCGGCGGCCAGCCGGTCGGACAGCGCGTCCAGTTGGGCGTAGCTGAGGCGTCTCCCCGGATACAGCATCACGGGCCGGTCCGGTGCCGCGGCTGCTGTCTCCCGCACGATGACGGCAAGATTGAAGTTCATCGGCCCACTCCCCTCCGTGCGCGCAGCGCGAGCCCGGTTATCTCCACACTGCGCCGGGTAGGGAGGTTTGTGCCACCGACGTCGTTCCCGACTGGCACGGACCTTTGGCCCCAGCCGGCCCGTTCGCCGCGCTACGCCGCCGGGCTGGCTGGCCGGCCGGGCGACCGCCGGGCCCGCCGCCGGGCCCACCACCGGGCCGCCCGCCTGCCCGGGTGTGGCCGGCCAGCCGCCGTCAGCGCGGGGCGGCCGTCCGTGCCCAGCCACCCGGTGATGGCCCGCGCGCACTCTTCCGGGGCCTCGAGCTGCGGCACGTGGCCCACCCCGGGCAGCTCCACCAGCGTCCATCCGGGATGGCTGCGCGCCGCGGCCCGGGCCGCCGAGACCGGAACCAGCGGGTCCCGGCGGCCGTGCAGCAACAGGACCGGGTGGCCGACCGAGCCGACCGCCCGGCGGTAGGCATGGCCGGTCCCGTAACCGGCCGTGCCGACGACCGAGCGCACCGCCGTGGAGATGTCCCGCTCCGCGTCGCTGAACTCGGCCCGGCGCCGCGCCACCTCGACGTGCTGCGCCACTACATCCGGGCTGACCTTGTGCGCGTCGGCGCAGCACAGCGAGAGCAGCCGGGCCACCGTCGCCTCGGGCGCCAGCTGGCGCTTGCGGCTCATCAGCAACTGGCCCAGCCACGGCGTCGCGAACAGCGCGAACTGCGCCACCACCGCGGGGTCGGGCCAGGCCGGCGTGAACGGCAGCGCGGGGTCGACCAGGATCAGGCCGGCGACCGCAGCCGGGGTTGGCCGCCGCCTCCAGCAGCGAGATCATCCCGCCCATCGAGTTGCCCATCAGCAGGGCCGGGACACCCCGCACGGCCTCGATGAACCGGTGCAGCAGCACCTGGTTCGCCGCCACCGAGGCGCTCCGGCCGGCCGACCGGGTCAGCCCGTGCCCGGCCAGGTCCGGGGCCAGCACCCGGAACCGGCTGGTGAGCAGTGGTGCGATCGCGGCCCAGTTCACCGCGCAGCCGTCGAGCCCGTGCACGCACACGAGCACCGGCCCACCGGCGGGCCCGCCGAAGTCGAGGTAGTGCACCGGCCCGTCGATGTCGACCCACCGGGAATAGCCGCCCAGCGCCCGGGCCCGCACCTGAGCCGGGGCGGGTGCGATCCGGGGATTTTCTGCTGGCCGTCCTGCTCAGTCGCGGTCATCGTGCCTCCGGCTCCCGTTCCGGACCCATTGGCCACCTCCTGGGCCCCGGCGCTGACCAGCCGTCCTGCGGGACGCCTGTTACCGCCGGGTAACTTCAAGGTACACCCGATTTGGTCCAGCCGATGCGCGCGCAGCCACCGCAGCCCGGCTTAACAGCCGCGGGCGACGCGCTCGGTGGCCTGTCCAGCCAGCCAGGGCCGGACGCCGCGCTCTCCACCCACCAGGTGGCGCCGGCCGCCGCGTAGTCCGGCGCCAGCCCGGCCACCTCGCCCGGCTGCTGCTCCAGGTCGGCCCAGAGCACCAGGTCGAATCCGGCCGCGCTGCCCCGTGCCAGCAGGGCCTGGCCGCGCACCGTGGCGATGTCCTCCGGCGATGGCCGGCCCAGCCCGTCACCGTGCCAGCGCAGCGGCACCATCCCGTCCCACCGGCAGGCGCGCCGCACCGGCCCGGCGGCGGGCAGCACGCCGCCGACCCAGATCGGGATGCGCGGCTGCTGCACCGGCACCGGGCGGAACCGGACCGGCTGCACCGCGAAGTGCTCGCCGCGGAACGCGAACCGTTCCCCGGTCCACAGCCCGGTCAGTACCTCGAGCCCCTCGTCGAGCAGTTCGGCCCGGACCCGGCTGCTGGTGGGCTCGTGGAAGATGCCGAAGTCGGCATAGGGAGGCGAGCCGATGCCCACGCCGAGGATCAGCCGCCCGCCGCTCAGCCGGTCCACCGTGACCGTCTCCCTGGCCAGCTGCCACGGCCGCCGCCGCGGCACCGGGGTGATCAGCGTACCCAGCCGGATCCGCGAGGTCTGGCTGGCCAGCACGGCCAGCAGCGGCCACGGGTCCAGCACCGGCGGGCCGTCGCCGGTGTCGTCGTGCACCAGGTGGTCCCAGAGGAAGAACCCGTCGAAGCCGCCCTGCTCGGCGGCCACCCCGAGGTCGATGATCCCGGCCGGGTCGGCGGTGAAACAGGGCACCGCCAGCCCGCGCCGCAGCCCGGCCAGCCCCATGGTGCAGGCGACTGCGTCACGGGCGGCCGCTACCAGATCCGGCAGACCGGCGACAGCCCGGTCTGCCTCGGCCAGCATCCGCTTGAGCTGCGGAATGCCACCGCGGGACACGGCCAGGTGCGGCCCGGCCAGGTCACGCTGGGCGGTGGCATCCCCACCGAACGCGGTCACGCACGCCTCCGGGGCGAGGTTGGCCAGGGCCAGCAGCCCCCGGCCGCGCCCATCGGCCCGGCCAGGGCCAGGAAGCCGGCCGAGCCGACGTAGGTGTCCCCGGAGTAGCTGGTCAGCTCGTCCAGCAGCCGGTCCGGGCGGGCTGAGGAATCCTTGAACGCCGGCCACCGGCAGCGCGCCGAGGTCGGCCACCGGGATGTCGGCACAGGTGATGAACGGGTTGTGGTACGCGAGCACCGGACGGTCCTCGGCCGCGTCGGCGATCTCCGCGTAGAACCTGGCCAGCGCGGCCGGGCTGAGCGGGCCTGCCGCGCGGCCGGGCACCAGGTCAGCATGGCATCGGCGCCCGCGGCCACCGCCATCTTGGTCAGCGTGACGGCCTGCCGGGCGGACGGGGCGCCGGTACCGGCGATCACCGGCACGGCCCTCGGGCAGCGCGGTCCGCACCGCCTCGATCAGCATCACCCGCTCCGCCTCGGTCAGCGTGGCTGCCTCGGCGGTGGTGCCGCACACCAGCACCGCGGTCACCCCCCGGCTGGCCAGGTCGGCCGCGTGCTTGCCGGTGGCGACCGGATCGATCTCGCCGTCCGCGCCGAACAGCGTGACCAGGGCCACGCCCACGCCACCGAATACCACCGCCATGGTCGCCTCACTCCGCGGGAAGCCAGCGCGCCGTTTTCCGGCACCCGAGCCTTCAGGCTACGTGGCTGCCCTGCCGCAGGCGAGATCCCGCCGGGCGGTCTACGGTGAAGGGATGCCGGGACGGGTGAGATTCGCTGGGGCATCATGGGCACGGCTGGCATCGCGCGGAAGCAGTTCCTGCCCGCGCTGCGGGAGGCGGGTGGGACCGCCGCCGTGGTGGCCGGACGGGACCTGGCCCGGGCCCAGGACTACGCGGCCAGCCAGGGCATCGGGCGTGCCGTCCAGGGCTACCAGGCGCTGCTCGACGACGCCGGGGTGGACGCGATCTACCTGCCGCTGCCGAACAGCCTGCACGCCGAGTGGACGATCAAGGCGCTGCGCGCGGGCAAGCCGGTGCTGTGCGAGAAGCCGCTGTGCGGCACGCTGGCCGAGACCCGGCAGGTGCTCGCGGTCGCCCAGGAAACCGGGACGCTGCTCTGGGAGGCGTTCGTCTTCCCGTTCCAGGCACAAATGACCCAGCTGCGCGGCCTGCTGGCCGACGGCAGCATCGGCGAGCTACGCGAGATCCAGGCCAACTTCCACTTCCCGCTGACCAGGCCGGAGGACATCCGGCTGCGCCGCGGCCTGGCTGGCGGCGCGCTCAACGACGTCGGCTGCTACCCGGTCCGGCTGGCCGGCGAGCTGATCACCGCCCCGCACGAGTCGGCCTGGGCGGTGTCCATCCCGGGCGGTGACGGCGTCGACGTGGAAACCCAGGGCAGCCTGGGCTTCCCGGGCGGCAAGCGGCTGCTGCTGTCGTGCGGGTTCCGCCGCGCGGATGACACGTTCGGCCGGCTGCTGGGCACCGCCGGGCAGATCAACATCACCGCGCCGTATCACCCCGGGGCCGCGGGACACGTTCCAGGTCTGCGCGGCCGGCCAGCCGCCGTGCAGCTACCCCGCGGCCGGTTCGGAACAGCCGTTCACCGCGGCTATCCAGCACATCCAGGCCGTGCTGCGGGGCGAGGAAGAGCCCCGCTCGCTGGCCCTGGACACCTCACTGCGCACCGCGCAGGCGCTGCACGACCTGCACGAGAGCGCCGCGGCCCAGCAGCCCCCGGCCGGCCCGGCGCCACCCGCCGCGGCCCCGGCGGGTACCGCCCAGGCCAGCACCGGGCCCGCCGCGGTGACATGAACGAGCCGCCGGAGTCCGCGATCCGGGCCGCGCTGGACGCCGAGCGGGCCGCGACCCTGGACCAGATCGCCGCGCTGCGCCGCGACTTCGACGGGCATCGTGGACTCGGCCGCGCTGGTCGGCGCCGACGACGAGCACGATCCGGAGGGCGCCACGATCGCGTTCGAGCGGGCCCAGCTGGCCGCGCTGCTCGACCAGGCCCAGCAGCACCTGGCCGACCTGGACCAGGCACTGACCCGGCTGGGCCAGGGCAGTTACGGCCGCTGCGAGCGGTGCGGCCAGCCGATCGCCGCGGCCCGGCTGGCCGCCCGCCCGGCCGCCCGCACCTGCATCGGCTGCGCGTCCCGGCCCGGATAGTGCGGCCCAGCCGCCGCACGTTAGCCTGCCCAGCATGCGCCAGTACCGTAATGCCCAGTGGTACGCGGGCCCGGATCGCGGTTCCTACATCCACCGCGCCTGGATGCGCCGTGGCCTGCCCGGCGAGGCGTTCACCGGGCGCCCGCACATCGCCATCGCCAACACCGCCTCCGACCTCAGCCCGTGCAACAAGCACCTGAACGAGGTGTCGGCCAGCGTGCAGGCCGGCGTCTGGGCGGCGGGCGGCATCCCGCACGACATGCCGGTCATGTCGCTGGGTGAGACCCAGGTCCGGCCGACCGCGATGCTCTGGCGCAACCTGGCCGCGATGTCCGCCGAGGAGATGATCCGGGCCAACCCGGTGGACGGCGTGGTGCTGCTCGGCGGCTGCGACAAGACCATCCCGGCGCTGCTGATGGCGGCCGCCTCGGTGGACCTGCCCGCCGTGGTGGTGCCGGGCGGCCCGATGCTCACCGGCCACTTCCGCGGCACCGCGCTGGGCTGCGGCACCGACGTGTGGCGGCTGTCCGAGGAGGTCCGCGCGGGCACGCTGTCCGAGGAAGACTTCCTGGCCTCGGAGTCGGCCATGATCCGCAGCAAGGGGCACTGCAACACGATGGGCACCGCGTCCACCATGGCCTGCATGGCCGAGGCGCTCGGCATGACGCTGCCCGGCGTGGCCGGCACCCCGGCCCCGGACAGCCGGCTGCTCGAGGCCGCGCACCGCTCCGGCCAGCTGGCCGTCCAGCTGGTGCAGGCCGGCCGCCGCCCTCCACCGGTGCTGACCAGGGCTTCTTTTCATAACGCCATCGTCGCGCTGGCCGCCATCGGCGGCTCGACGAATGCGGTGGTGCATCTGCTGGCCATCGCCGGCCGGGCCGGTGTCGACCTGACGCTGGATGACTTCGACAAGATCGGGTCGGCGGTGCCGCTGCTGGTCGATCTGGCCCCGGCGGGCCAGTACCTGATGGATGACTTCTTCCGGGCCGGCGGCCTGCTCGCGGTGCTCCGCGAGGTGGCCGACCTGCTCGACCCGACCGCGGTCACGGTGACCGGGCAGCCGCTCACCGAGCCAGTTCGATGCGGCCCGGATCTGGGATGAGGCGGTGATCCGGCCGCGGACCGACCCGCTGCTCGATCAGGCGGGTATCGCCGTGCTGCGCGGCACGCTGGCCCCGGGCGGCGCCGTGATCAAGCCCGCGGCCGCCTCCCCGGAACTGCTCCGGCACCGCGGCCGGGCGGTGGTGTTCGACAGCATCGAGGACCTCCGGCACCGGCTCGACGACCCGGACCTGGACGTGGACGAGTCCAGCGTGCTGGTGCTGCGCGGCTGCGGGCCGCGCGGCTACCCGGGCATGCCCGAGGTGGGCAACATGCCGCTGCCCGCCAAGCTGCTCGCCCGCGGGGTGCGCGACATGGTGCGGGTCAGTGATGCCCGGATGAGCGGGACCGCGTACGGCACGGTCGTGCTGCACGTGGTGCCGGAGGGTGCGGCGGGCGGGCCGCTCGCGCTGGTCCGGGACGGTGACCCGATCGTGCTGGACGTGCCCGGCCGGCGGCTGGACATCGACCTGCCCGCGGCCGAACTGGCCAGCCGGTCCCCGGCGGAGGCCGATGCTGGCCGCGCTGCCCGCGCCGCGGCGCGGCTGGGAACGGCTGTACATCGACCACGTCATGCAGGCCGACCGCGGCGCCGACCTGGACTTCCTGGTCGGCTCGACCGGCCACGAAGTAACCCGCGACTCGCACTAGCCCACAAAAGCAAGGACTCGCACTAGCCCACAAAGCAAGAGCGCGGTGAGTTTGTGGTCACCGATGACCACAAACTCACCGCCCTGATGCGGATGGGGGGCGGCTGATGCGGGTGCGAGGTGCTGCGGGATCGGCTCGGGGGTGATCCGGTCCCGCAGCACGCTTACTTTTACCTCGTGGGCGAGGCGCTGACCAGGCCCGTTTTCATAGCGCGCCGGAGGCCGCCTCCACTTCGCCTTCCAGCAGCGACACCGCCTGGCTGAGCGCCCGCGGCCGGGCCGCCTGCAGCACCAGCATGTAGACGATGCCGGCCGCGATCAGCGCGATGGTCAGCCAGGGCAGGTAGCTGTACGGGGCGGGCTGGCCGGGGCGCAGGTCGCCCCACACCGGGATGGCCAGCACCAGCACGCCGATCACCGGGGTGACCACCCAGGCCAGTGGGTTCTTGCGCACCCCGGCGCGGCGGAACCGGAAGAACTGCACGATCAGCGCGATGTTGGCCATCAGGTACATCAGCACCAGGCCGAGGATGCCGTACGTGCTGAGCAGGCCGACCGCCGTGCCCGGGTCGGTGAACGCGGTGGAGATGACCCCGATCGCGATGCTCGGCGCGACGAACGCGATGGCCGCGGCCCACGGGGTGCGGAACCGCGGGCTGACCGCGGCCAGCCCGCGCGGCCACAGGCCGCCCCGGGCACCGGCGAAGATGACCCGGGCGGTCTGCGTGTTCGCGGCTACGTACGAGCTGGTCACGCTGGTCAGGAAGATCCAGGTGATGAGCGGCGCGAGCGGGGCGATGAAGTGCTTGGCCGCGGTCTGGAACGGGTTCCCGTCCGACGCCAGCGCCGCGATATGGCTGGGGCCGAACGCGATGATCAGCGCGTAGGAGCAGAACACGTACAGGATCCCGCTGATCACCACGGTGCCGATCACGGCCAGCGGCACGTTGCGCCGCGGGTTGCGGGTCTCCTCGGCCAGCGGCGCGGCCGCCTCGAACCCGCCGAACGCGAGCACGGCCAGCGAAAACGCGATGAAGATGTCCTTGGTCCCGGACCCGCCCGGCCAGTGCAGCGGCGTCGCCGACAGCCCCTGCGCGCCGCCCTTGGCCAGCACGGTGATGGCCAGCACCAGCAGCAGCACCACCTCGAACAGGTAGAGCACGATCGTGGTGCGCACGCCGAACTTGAGCCCGAGCACCACGGGCGCCACCACCAGGACCCCGTACAGGATGGTGACGATCTGGGTGATGCCCCAGATGTGCGGGTCGTTCAGCACGTTCAGCACGATGTACTGGCCGACGAAGATGTAGATGCCGCCGAACGCGATGATGTAGCCGAGCAGGGTGATCACCCCGACGACGACCGAGGTGCGGGCGCCGATGGCGCGCGCGATGTAGGTGAGGAACGACCCGGCGCTCGGGAACACGCCGGAGAACAGGGCCAGGCTGCCGGCCGTGGCGATCAGCCCGACCATGCTGATCAGGAAGACCAGCGGGACCGACGCGCCCGCGAACGCGGCCATCAGGCCGGTGGTGAAGAACAGGTTGAAGGCCGGCGCGACCTGGGCCAGCCCAGGCATCAGGACGCCAAGCAAGCCGATCTCGCCGCGCGGTAGGGTCGCGCGGCCCGCCTCATCTGCGGTCTGGGTGTTCGCGGCCATCAGTCATTCCTTTCCCTGGCTGCGGAGGAAGTCGAGGACGGCGGTGTTGAAGCTGGCTGGGTGTTCCCAGAGGCAGGCGTGGCCGCCCCGGACGGTCTGCCACTCCGCGCCGGGGATGGCCTTGTGCAGCTCGCGGGACAGCGCGACCGGGATGAGGATGTCCTCCTCGCCCGCGAGCACGAGGGTGGGGACGGCGAGCCCGCCGAGCCGGGCGGTGGTGTCGTGCTGCTGGATCACCGCGAGCTGGGCCAGGTAGGCGGGGACCGGCTGGTCCATGTACTTCATGGCCGTCTCGAACTCGGCCAGTTCACCGGGGCGGTCGCTGAAGAACTCGGTAGTGAACGCCCACAGCGTCACGTCGCGCATCACGAACGGGATGCCGAGCACCGGGGCGGCATCGGCCCACATGGCGAACATCCGGGAGCAGAACGGCCCCGGCGCCGCGTACGTGCAAGCCATGATCACCGACCGGAGGTCCTCCGGGTAGGCCAGCGCGTACTCCTGCACGATCATCCCGCCCATGGACACCCCGAGCAGGTGGAAACCCGGCGATGCCCAGGTGGTCCACGAGCGCCTTGGCGTCGTCGGCCAGCAGCCGGGACGAGTACGGGCCGGCCGGCTTCTGGTCCGGCCGATACCGCGGTTGTCGAACATCAGCAGCCGGTACCCGGCCTCGGTCAGCTCGGCTTCCTGGAACGCCCAGGTCTCCAGGTCGTCGGCGAGCCCGTTGACCAGGACGATGGTGTCCGGGCCGTGGCCGGCGATCCGGTAGTGCACGTCGATCCCGTTAACGGCGGCAAATGGCATTGGCTACTCCTGTGGTGAGCGGGCCCGCAGGCTCACCCGCGCGTAGAGTTCGCGCAGCATGGCCTCGGTCAGCGAGAAGTGCTCGGCGGCCAGCCCGGCCGCCCGGTCCGGGTCGCCGTCGATGACCGCCTGGGCCAGCACCGGGTGCTGGTGCAGCGCCCGGCGGCGCACCTCCGGGCTGTACGGCTCGGCCTCGAACCCAAAGCTGATGTCGTGCCGGATGCGCAGGCTGAGGTCGAGCAGGTGATGGTTGTGCGTGGCCTCGGCGACCGCGGCGTGCAGCGCCAGATCGGCCATCCGGGACGACTCCCGGTCGGCGCCGGCCCGCTCGTAGTCGGCCAGTGCGGCGCGGATCGCCTTGACGTCGGTGTCGCTCCGCCGCAGCGCCGCGGTGCGGGCGATCTGCTGCTCGATGACCTGGCGGAAGTCCAGCAGCAGCTCCAGTTCCTGCCACTCGGTGCCCAGCGTGCGGCGGATCATCTCGCCGACTCCGGCCCCCAGCCCGACTCGACGAACGTGCCGCCGGACCGGCCGCGGCGCACCGTGACGTAACCCGACTCGGCCAGCCGGGCGATGGCCTCGCGCACGGTGGCCCGGCTCACCCCGAGCATCGACGCCAGCTCCCGCTCGGTGGGCAGCCGCTGCCCGGGCACGAACTGGCCCAGCGCGATCGCGGTGACGAAGCGTTCCGCGATCCGCTCCCCGGTGGTGCGCACGGTCATCGGGCTGAGCAGGCCCCGCGGCTCAGGCGCGGGGCGCTCGCTGCGGCTGGGCATCAGGCATCACCTCCGGGCAGCCCGCCGCCGGCGTAGTAGTCCGCCAGGAACCGGGCCAGGGTGCGCGCCCCGGCCACGATGCTGGCCAGCTCCACCGCCTCGTCGGTGCCGTGGATGTTGCGCACCCGCGGACCGTAGGCCACCGCGGGCACGCCGAACTGATTCAGGTAGATCCGCGCGTCGGTCGTGCTGCCCAGGGCGAACGTGCGCGGCGGCGAGCCGTGCACGGACTCGTGCGCGGCGGCCAGCTCAGTCACCAGCGGGTGCCCGGCGTCCAGCAGGTAACCCTCGGCCCGGAAGCCGGACGCGCGCAACTGCGGCGGGTGCCCGGCCAGCCATGGGTCGGCCGCCGCCGCCGCGGCCACCGCGTCGGTGACCCGTTTCAGCGCCTCGTCCGGTGTCCAGGCAGGCGGGAAGCCGACCCGGATGCCCACCGTGGCCTGCCCGGGCACGCTGGACGGCCAGTCGCCGGCCCGGAACACCCCGACGTTCACCGCGCAGGCCCGCTCCAGGTGCGCGAACGGCTCATCGAGCTGCAGCGCCATCGGCGTCTCCAGCGCCCGGACGCTGCCGATCAGCCGCTGCGCGGCATCCACCGGGTTCACCGCGCGGTGCGCGGACTCGGCATGCCCGGGCAGCCCGCGCACGGTCAGCTCGACCCACAGGATCCCCACCCCGCCCAGCAGCAGGCCGAGGTCGGTGGGCTCGAGCAGCACCGCCGCGTCGGCCAGCACGCCGTCCCGCGCGGTGGCCAGCGTCCCGTTGCCGGTGCACTCCTCCTCGATGACCGAGGCGAAGCTCAGCCGGCCACGCAGCCAGCCGGGTACCGCCGCGTGCAGCGCGGCCACCGCCAGCGCGGCCAGCGCGAAGCCGCCTTTCATGTCGCCCGCGCCGCGGCCGAACAGCCAGCCGTCCCGGCGGACCGGGCGGAACGGCGCCGCGGACCACAGCCCCGGCTCGGCCGGGCACCACGTCGATGTGCCCGTTGAGCAGCAGCGACGGCCCAGCCCCCGCGGTGAGATGGCCAACCACGTTGGGCCGTCCTACATATGTAGTCTGCGGCACCCCGGCCACCGGGTCGGCCGCGATACCGGCCGGCACGTCCACGGCCGAGGTCTCGAAGCCGAGCCGGTCCAGCTCGGCCCGGACGACCTGCTGGGCCGCCGCCTCCTGGCCCACCGTGCTCGGCGCGGCGATCAGCCGCTCGAGGAACCCGAACGACTGCTCGGCCAGGTCGTCGATGGACCGGTCGAGGGCGTTAAGCACAAGAGGGCTGAGGGAGCTGCGCACGGGCCATCCAAAAGACTAAAGGTTGGGACATTAGACCTTTTAGCCCGGGATGCTGTCAAGGGCCGGCGGCGGATGAGACGCTGTCCTAGACGAGCAACGTTCGGGGGTGACAGATGGGCGGACCGGACCGGCGGCCGGACTGGGTGGATCCCGAGCTGGCCACGCTGACCAGGGACAGGTTCTCCGACCCGGCCTGGATCTACGAGCGCAAGCTGGACGGCGAGCGGTGCCTGACGTTCCGGGACGGCGCGGAGCTCCGGCTGATGACCCGGAACCAGAAGCTGGTCAGCAGCACCTACCCGGAGCTGGCCGAGGCGCTGGCTGGCCAGCGGGCCAGCGACTTCATCGTGGACGGCGAGGTGGTCGCGTTCATCGACGGGCAGACCCGGTTCGCCCAGCTGCAGCAGCGGATGCAGGTCGTCCACCCCGGCGCGGAACTGCTCCGCGAGGTGCCGGTGACGTACTACATCTTCGACGTGCTGTGGGCGGATGGCACCGACCTGCGCCCGCTGCCGCTGCTGGAACGCAAGCAGCACCTGCATGACCTGCTGTCGTTCGGCGGGCCACTGCGCTACACCGAGCACCGGGTGCGCGACGGCGAGCAGTACTACGCCGAGGCCTGCCGCCAGGGCTGGGAGGGGCTGATCGCCAAGCGGGCCGACGCGCCGTACCGGTCCGGCCGGACCAAGGACTGGCTGAAGTTCAAGTGCGAGAACAACCAGGAGTTCGTGATCGGCGGCTACACCGACCCGCAGGGCACCCGGACCGGCCTGGGCGCGCTGCTGATCGGTTATTACGACAGCGACGGGACGCTGGTCTACGCGGGCAAGGTGGGTACCGGGTTCAACGCGGCCATGCTGCGCCTGCTGCACGACGAGCTGACCGCGCTGCAGCGGGACACGCCCCCGTTCGGCAAGGGCGACCTGCCCCGCCCGCACGGCGTGCACTGGGCCGAGCCGCAACTGGTCGGGCAGATCGGGTTCAGCGAATGGACGACCGCCGGGCAGCTGCGCCACCCCCGGTTCCAGGGGCTGCGCCGGGACAAGAGTCCCACCGAGGTGATCAGGGAGGTTCCGCAAGACGATGGCTGACACCGCGGCCCGCGAGCAGATCCGGGTAGGACGGCAGACCGTCCCGCTGTCCAACACGGGCAAGGTGCTGTTTCCCCAGGACGGCATCACCAAGGGCGACCTGATCCGGTACTACCAGGACATCGCCGGGGTGATGCTGCCGTATCTGCGTGACCGGCCACTGTCCCTGGTCCGCTACCCGGAGGGGATCACCGGCGAGCGGATCTTCCAGAAGAACGTCGGCCGGCACTTCCCGGACTGGATCCCGCGGGCCGAGGTGGACAAGGCCGGCGGCGAGCTGTGCCAGGTGCTCGGCGAGAAGCCAGCCGACCTGGTGTACCTGGCCAACCAGGCCTGCATCGAACTGCACGCGCTGCTCAGCCGGACCGGTTCGCTGCACCAGCCCGACCAGCTGATCTTCGATCTGGATCCGCCGGGCGACGACCGGTTCGCCGACGTGCGCCGGGTGGCGCTGCGGCTGCGCGCCATTCTGGCCGACGACCTGGGGCTGACCTCGTTCGTCAAGACCACCGGGAGCAGAGGACTGCACGTCCTGGTCCCGCTGAACGGCCGGGAGGACTTCGATGCGGTGCGCGAGTTCGCCCGCCAGGTGGCCGGGGTGCTGGCCGCGGCCGAGCCCGGGCTGGTCACCGTCGAACAGCGCAAGGACGCCCGCGGTGACCGCATCTACGCGGACATCATGCGGAACGGCTACGCGCAGACCGCGGTCGCGCCCTACTCGGTGCGGGGCCGCCCGGGCGCCCCGGTGGCGGCGCCGCTGCACTGGGACGAGGTGACCGACCCGGAACTGACGGCGGGCGCGGTTACTATCCGGACCATCGCCGCCCGGCTGGACCAGCTGGCCAGCTCGGGCGACCCGTGGGCCGGCCTGGCCCGGCACCGGTACGGGCTGGCCCGGCCGCGCCGCCTGCTGCGCGGGCTGTCCTAGGTTCGGTACCGGGAAAGCGAGGAACTGGATGACTCTTGGTGATCTGCTGACGGACGCGTTCGGCCGGATCCGCGGCGTGGTGCACGACGCCACCCGGGGCCTGACCGAGGATCAGCTCGCGTTCCGCCCGGCCGGGCAGGCCAACTCGATCGCCTGGCTGGCCTGGCACCTGACCCGGATCCAGGATGACCATGTTGCCGCGGTCGCCGGGACGGAGCAGGCCTGGACGGCGGCGGGCTGGGCAGGCCGGTTCGGGCTGCCGTACCCGCCCGGCGACACCGGCTACGGGCAGAGCAGCGAGCAGGTGGCGGCCTGCCGGGCCCCGGCTGAACTGCTGACCGGATACCACGACGCGGTGTACCGCAACACGGTCAAGTTCGTCCAGGGCCTGACCGAGCCCGAGCTGGACCGGGTCGTGGACCCGGCCTGGAATCCGCCGGTCACCCTGGGCGTCCGGCTGGTCAGCGTGATCTCGGATGACCTGCAGCACGCCGGCCAGGCCGCCTACCTGCGCGGCCTGGTGGTCAAAGGCTGGACAGCGGCCGACATCTAGGCCGGGCCGAACAGCGAGTCGAGGGCGGCGTCAACGGTGGTGGCCAGCGGCCCGATCCTGGGCACCACCGGCTCCGGCGGCGTGGCCTGCACCGGCTCGCAGACAGCCTGCGCGGCCGGGGTGAGGAACCGGGTCAGCTGCGCATAGCCGTGCCGGTCATCGGCGGCCATCCGGTGCAGGTGCATCCGCAGCGGCGCGTACAGGTACAGCTCGTCCCGGGCCCGGGTGACCGCCACGTAGAACAGCCGCCGCTCCTCGGCCAGCCCGTCCGGGCTGCCCAGGGCCATGTCGCTAGGCACCGCCCCGTCCACCAGGTGCAGCAGATGCACCACCGGCCACTCCAGCCCCTTGGCTGAGTGGATCGTGGACAGCACCAGGTAATCGTCGTCCAGCCGCGGCGGCCCCGCCAGGTCCGACGCCGACACCGGCGGGTCGAGGGCCAGCTCTACGAGCGCATCATGCAGCGACGGCCGGGTGGCCGCGGCATCAGCCAGCCGCTCAAGATCATTTAGCCTAACGCCGGCATCCGGGTATCTGCCGCGCAGCGGGGCGTCCAGAGCCGCCAGGATCGCGGCCGCCCGGTCCGCCGTCCGGTCCAGCGCCGCCGCCCCAGCCAGCGCCGACAGCGTGGCGGTCACCGCTTCGCGGGCCTTGGCCGGCACGACGGCCGCCGCGTCCGTCCACGGTATTGGTCCGGGGGGGCGACTCCCCTGGACCCCCCGCTCGCCGCTCCGCGCCGAACGCCGCTCGGCGAGACCCGCCTGCGGCGGGCCCCTCCTCGCCAGCGAGCTCCGGTTCTGTCAGCCCCAGGGCATCGATCACGCGCCGAGCGTGCACCGGGCCTACTCCCTCGTGCAGCCGGAGCACCCGGAACCAGGCGATGTCGTCGGCCGGGTTGGCCACCACCCGGGCCGCGGCCAGGAAGTCCTTCACGTGCGCCGCCTCGGTGAAGCGCAACCCGCCGTACTTGATGAACGGGATGCCGCGCACCGACAGCTCCACCTCCAGCACGTCGCTGTGCCCGGACGCGCGCATCAGCACGGCCTGGTCGCGCAGGTCGGCCCCGGCCTCGTGGGCGGCCAGCACCCGGGCGCAGATCTCCCGGGCCTGGGTGGCCTCATCGTGGCAGCGGACCAGCTGCGGGCGGCTGCCCGGGCCACGGTCCGCGGTCAGCGCCAGCTCCAGGCCGGGCGACTGCGGCCGGACCGTGTTGGCCAGGGTGAGCACCGCGTCCTTGGACCGGTAGTTGCGGGCCAGCCGGACCACTTCGAGACCCGGGTAGTGCTCGCCGAGTTCACGCAGGTGGGCCGGGTCGGCGCCGCGGAACGCGTAGATCGCCTGCGCGTCGTCGCCCACGCAGGTCAGCCCGTGGCCGTCCGGGCGGAGCAGCCGGACGATGTCCGCCTGCACCGCGTTGACGTCCTGGTACTCGTCCACCAGCACGGCGTCGAACATGCCGCGCAGCACCGGCCCGGCGGCCGGGTCGGCCAGCGCGGCCCGCCACAGCAGCAGCAGGTCGTCGAAGTCAACCAGGCCATGCTGCCGCTTGTGCGCCACGTACCCGCGGAACAGGCTGCCCAGCTGTGCCTCGTAGTCCGCGCACCACGGGAAGCTGGCCTTGATGACCTGCTGCACGGTGGCATGCGTGTTGACGCAGCGGGTGTAGATGTCCGCGCAGGTGGCGGCCCGGGGCGTGCGCCGCTGGGTGCCGACCAGGCCGTGCTCGGCCCGGGCCGCGTCCATCAAGTCGGTCACATCGGGCGGGTCGATCACGCTGAACGCGGGCGGCAGCGAGAACGACTCGGCGTGCGCCCGGATGACCTGATGCGCGACCGCGTGGAAGGTGCCGCCGCACACCCGGTCGGCGGCGGCCGCCCCGGCCGGGGTGACCCGGGCCAGCATGTCGTCGGCCGCCCGCCGGGTGAAGGTCAGCAGCAGGATCCGGCTGGCCGGCACGCCCTGGGCGCGTAGCCAGGCGGCCCGGGCGACCAGCGTCCGCGTCTTGCCGGTCCCCGCCCCGGCCAGCACCAGCAGCGGGCCGCCCTGGTGCGTGACGGCTTTGCACTGGTCTTCGTTCAGCCCGTCGAGCAGGCCGGCCGGTTCGAACATGGAGACGAATGTATCGGCCCCGGCGCAGACCGGGCCAGATGCCCCGCCGGCTAAGGCGAAGGCACCACCCGGGACCAGGCGCCGGCGTTCGGCCAGCTGTTCAGGGGTTTAGCAGTTCGTCCAGGTCAGTGCGGATCTCCTCGGGAGTGACGCTGGGCTCGTAACGGCGGATCACGTTGCCGTCCTGGCCGATGAGGAACTTGGTGAAGTTCCATTTGATCTCGTCGGTGCCGACCGCCTCGGGCCGGGTGTTCCTGACGTGCTCGTAGAGCAAGCCATAGTCCGGGCCGAAGTCCCCGGGGGCCGCGGCGCGCAGATAGGCGTACAGCGGGTCGGCCTGGTCGCCGTTGACGTCGATCTTGCCGAACACCGGGAAGGTCACCGCATAGTTGCTGCTGCAGAACTCCTGGATTTCCGCATCGGTGCCTGGTTCCTGGCCGCCGAACTGGTTGCACGGGAAGCCGAGAACGCGCAGGCCACGATCCTTGGTGTCGCGGTGCAGCGCCTCCAGGCCCGCGTACTGCGGGGTCAGCCCGCACTTGCTGGCCACGTTCACGATCAGCATGGGCTGGCCCGCGTAATCACGCAGGTCCTGGATACCACCGTCGGCCGTCTTTACCTGAAAGTCATACGCGCTCATGAGCCATTCCAACGGTTAGCTGGGGTACCCGCACTCGGGTGCGGTCAGCTCGACCCTAGCCGTCCATTGTCAGACCCGCGCGTGGGGCCTGCTCAGTTCTGCGGCTGCAACCGGGACAGGCGGCCGACGACGTCCGCGCCGATCCGCAGGCCCTCGTCCGCTCCGACGGCCGGGTGGATGTCGATGTCGAACACGTCGCTCCACTCCAGTTCGAGCTCCATGACCTGCTCGAAGCTGTCGGCGGCGAAGATGCTGACCACCTGGACCGCCGATGACAGCGGCCAGTACTCGGCGATGACCCGGATCCCCTTCGGGTACTGCCATGAAGCCCGGCGCATCAGCGCGCCATCGCGCTGATCAGCGGGCACCGATGAGCGGAATTTCAGCAGCGCGACGTAATCCACAACGACCCCCCAAGCTTTCAGCGACCCCAGGCCAGCCCCTGGCCCGGTCCCCCTGCACTGGTCCCCCGGCCAGCCCATGTGCGATCCAGCCCAGCACACTCCGGCACGGCCGTCAACGGTGCGCAGGCATCGGCGTTGATCTGGCTAGCCGCGGTCAGTTGCGGTGGGCCGTGCGCCGGTGGGCTGACGGGTGCGAGGGGGCCGCATTGGTCCGCTGCCAGATGAAGAACGTGCTCGGCTCTGAGCCGAACGAACCGAAGCCGCTGTTGATCGGGCCGCTGCGCACCAGCCGGTATTGCGGGTCTTCCTGCAGGGCGAGGGCGAAGTCGTAGACACCGGGCGATGTGGTGTTGACGGCGGCCACCTGCGCCAGCTGGGTTCGCGTGTCCGTTTCGGTATGCAGCATGCTGAACACGTCGGCGGGCAGCGACTGCGCCTTCAGGAAGCCAGGGAACAGCAGCACTACCAGGCCAGGGTCGTGCCTGCGGAGCTGGCCGCGATAGTAGGCGACCAGCGACCCGTGCTGGCCTGATGGGTCCAGCGGAATGTTCGAATTCCAGACCACCTGGCTCAAGCTGTGCGGCCAGGTGTAGTAGTCCAGATAGCTGGGAGTGGCGCCGATGTACAGGTAGCCATGCTCGGATGCGGCGAGCGGCCGTACCGCGGCGACGAGGTTGCGCAGGTCGGGCCAACTGCGCTGAATCCCGTACGCGCTGAACCATCCGTCGAACACAGGAACGGCCAGTGCCACAGTGGCCGCAGCCACCAGAGCCGGTGCCTTCAGCTTGGGCCACGAGATGGCGGACAGGCCCATGCCCGCCACCAGGACGACGCACCACATGCCGGCGGCGAGGTGCTTGTCGAGTGCCCACCCGGTCTTCGCGATCAGGATCTGGTAAACGGGGACAACGAAGGCGGCCCCCAGCAGCGCGCAGCGAAGGAGCCGGTTGGGGAGATCCTTCGCAGCCGCTATCGCGACCAGCGCGGCGGCGGTCGAGATGACCGTCAGCAGACCCGCGTACGACCATGCGGTCTGCAAGATAGCCGCTCTCGTTTCATGGTCGCGGGAAATCTCACGGTGGATCGTGGTGAAGGAGATGCCGTGCCACAGATGAAGCATGGTCGGAATCAGCGCGAGCAGGGCGCCGGTGCAGATGACCATCCCGGCTGCCGAGATCAGGGCCCGCTTGCAGCCACGGACTCTGGCCCAGGCGAAATATCCGACCACCAGGACGACCGGCAGGTATATGGCATATGAGTATGCCGTCACGCAGCCAATAGCTACGGCCACCGCCGACAGGCCGACCAGCTCGGCATGGTATTTGCCGTCCGCCGCCTTGACCGCTGCCCACAAGGCCAGGCAGATGAAGAAGATGGCCATCGGGTCGTACGTCGCATACCCGCCCATCCGGAGGTTCGGCTCGCAGGCAAGCCACAGCGCGCAGGAAAACAGCGCTGCCTTACGGCCGGACAGGCGGTTCGCCGTGGAATACAGCAGGATCGTGGTGCCAAGCATGAAAAACAGCGACAGAATTCGGGCCCCCAGCAGGCCGCTCATGCTGTCCGCTATCGCCGCCAGCGGCGGGTACAGTTGCGGCGCCCCCGAGAAGTAGTCGTCATACGTCGTGGCCGGGATAGCCACATGATGGAACCACTGAGTCAACTCGACGTGGCCCGCCCACATATAGAGGGCTTCGTCACCGAAAGCCGTGTTGGTCATCGCCAGGAGCAGCGAGAGGCCCGCCTGAACAGCCAGAATGATGATCAGCGTGCGCGGCACACGACGCTGTGCGGGCTGGCGGTCCTCGCTGAACACCGAAGTGTGGGGCAGCGTGGATGTTGAAGCATGAGACAACGTCGGTCCGTACCTTCCCGTGCGTAATCGGTCCCGGAGAGCCACAGCTCCCCATATGCGTTATGCGACATTCCGTGCTCAAAAAGCCTCGCCGCGCCGTCTTCAGCGGACCGAAAGGCAACCACCTGCATTCACGCGCGAGCCCGGTGGCGAGATTACACCCCGGCACCAAAGGACCACGCCGAGTTGACGATACTCGTAAGGCTGCTGAACCGTTTCGCCGGCGTTAGCCCGCGGCCCAGTTTCTGTTAGATGCACGCCGCTATCTCCGACGTCGTAATCTGCTGCCATTAGCCGGACAGGACGTCATTTAGTCGATGAAAGCTGCATAAGCAGACCACCTACCCTTCCCCCGGGTGTTGGGACGCGCCCGGGCTCGAGGGCAGCACTACACTTGGTCACCCGAGGACTACGCTGAGTCCGAGCCGCTTGCGCCGTCATGCGGGCTTCCCGCCCACGCACCTACCGGACGTAACCCGCGGAGAATTGATTGGCCTTGTTCATTTCTGATTCAGATGCGCTCACCCTGCTGGTTCGCCTGGCCGGTCGAGAGTCATCGGAATGAGACGCTCCAGGCTGATGATGGCCGGGCTGGTACCCGTCGTGGCCACCATGACAGCGATCGGGTCAGCGACGGCGGCGACCACGGGCCCGGCCCACCGGGTGGCCACCGTATCGGCGGGAATCCCGGACTCGCCGATCAAGCACGTCATCGAGATCATGATCGAGAACCACACCTTCGACAACCTGTTCGGCAGCTTCCCCGGTGCGGATGGGATCCCATCGACCGCGTCGTTCCTCAACCCCAACGCGTACTTCGACTCGGCGCCGAACGTGTCGCCGGTCTGGGCCACGCCCAATGAGGGTGATGTCCAAGGCGCCATCAACAATTCCCGGGTCGCGGAGCAGATGGCCATGGATTACCTGCCCGTGAAGGGCTACCAGATGGACCACTACACCGTGTTCCCGCAGGACGGGATGTCCGCCATCACCGAGTTCGGCGCGTCGTTCGACCCTGACGAGCAGTACCTGGCATCGAACTTCGAGCTGGCCGATCACAACTTCCAGCCGGTCATCGCGCCGACACAGCCGAACGTGATGACCGCGCTCAACGGAACCGCGCATGACTGGTACTACAACAACCTGGAGCCGGGGGCCACGCAGCCCTGGAACTCGATCTTCGACGAACTGAGCGCGCATAACCGCACGTGGAAGATCTACTACGCGCTGCCCACTTCCATACTCAGTGGCACGATCTGGGACCAGATCATTCCACCCGCGGACACCGCCGACCTCACCACCGGCGGCCAGTTCTTCACCGACCTGGCTAACGGAAACCTGCCCGACTTCTCCTTCGTCCGTCCTGGCGTCGGCTACAGCACCGAGCCGCCTGAGGATATCGGCGAGGGCGACGCCTGGATCGGCCAGCTGGTGAACGCCGTCGCACACAGCCAGTACTGGAACTCGACCGCGATCTTCGTCAGCTACGACGAGGGCGGCGGGTTCTGGGACCACGTGGCGCCGTCCGTCGCCAGCGGCTACGGACCAGGACACCGATGATCATCATCAGCCGCTACGCCCGCAAGGGCGTGTTCCACGGGCAGACCACGAACGTGTCGATCCTGTCGTTCCTGCAGAAGCCTATGGGGGCTGCCCCCGCTGACCCAGCTGAACGCGCGGCAGAACGACCTGATGTCCGCCTTCGACTTCCGGCAGCCACCGCTGCCCGCGCCCAGCCTGCCCGTCGCCCCGGCCGACACGATCGGCTTCCATGGCGCGGGCGGCATCCTGACCGACATCGGCACACCGTCGCCCGGCAGCTCGCTGACGATCAACCTGGAAGCCGAGACCGGCGGCCTGTCGCTCGACTCCGCGGTCAATGGATCCGTGGCACTAACGGTGACGCCACCGCCTGGCGTGCCGGTGCCGTCGGTCGTTCCCGGCGTCGGCCACGCTGCTCAACGGGCAGGCGAACATCAGGGTCAAGTTCTCCACCGCCGGCTACTACCGGATCGAGGCTAAGGGGCCCGACGGCAGCGTCGGCTGGGTGACGGTAGACGTGGGCGTAACCCCCAACACCGCGCCGTAGACCACCTGGAAGTCAGCGGTTCAAACGCTGCGGTCCAGGGCGACGAGGTGCTCGGCGGCGGACCGGCGCACCTCGTCGCCGACCCCCTCATCACCCGCGATGGCCAGGCAGGCCGGCGCAGCCGCCCGCGGATCCACACCGGCCAGCAGCTCAGCAGCCGACAACCGCACCTCGTCGCCGACCCCCTCATCACCCGCGATGGCCAGGCAGGCCGGCGCAGCCGCCCGCGGATCCACGCCGGCCAGCAGCTCAGCAGCCGACAACCGCACCTCGTCGCCGACCCCCTCATCACCCGCGATGGCCAGGCAGGCCGGCGCAGCCGCCCGCGGGTCCACGTCGGCCAGTTGCTCGGCGGCCGACAGCCGCACCTCGTCGCCCACGGCCTGGTCACCGGCGATGGCTGAGAAGGCCTCGGCGGCGGCGTGTGGGCTGTGTTCGGCAAGCCGCTCAGCCGCGTCGATGCGGCCCTCGTCGTCTTCGTGCATAGCTGGTCGGCTTTCTCTAGGAGATCAGTTTCGTTATCCGAGACGGACAGCCGGACTGGTTAGGGCTAGTGTGAGCGAGCAAGCAGGATGCGCGACTAAGCACTGGGGTACCTGATCCCGTGTCCCACCTGCATGAGCCCAGTCTGGCGGCACCAACCAGCCGCTGGCCATCAGGGAAACCCCTGATTTACCCCTGACGCCAGCCCGCAGAGGTGGCGACTATGCCTCAGCGCCTGAGCGCTCTCAATCCCTTCGGCTCACGACGATGAAGACCGCTGCGCGCGGGGTTGAACCAAGGACGGGGCCAGTTCCCCGCCAACACCGGCGCCTAGTCGCGACGTTCCCGGATGATCAGAGTCGAATTCGGCGCGGGGTAGACGACCCTGGCGATTGTGGCCATGCCCCATCCGATGACCCAGCCGAGGAACACGTAGCCCAGCGTGCGCACAGAGTTCGTGCTGGCCAGAGTGCCCACCAGAATCCAGATCACCGCCCAGGCGATCGCGCAAGCGAGAGACCAGCCCAGGTAGTCCACCCGCCAGTACCACTTGCCCTGGCCCGAAACCTTGATGTGCTGCATCGGACTGCCTCCTGTACCTGAGGCGCCCGGCCACTCCGGGTGTCTCGTAAAAATGATATCACTTTGATAGCTCAGGTCAACAGCGCCCGGCGGTTAGCCACCGCGTTAGCAAAGAGGCAGGTACACAGATGGCTAGCCGAAGTGACCCCAGCGCGTGGCGATGATGAGAAGCAGCCCGCCGAGAGCGAGCGCGATGCCTGCGACGATCCTTCTCATTGACTTGTGGCGCACTGCGCGGTTGCATCTAATGCCAAGATGCCCCAAGCCCCGGCCGAGGTGCTCGAAGTACCACATGGCTTGCTGTCGCGAACCAGAGAGTCGGACGCCGGCCAGCTGGCGCACGCGGTCGGCGCAAGCTTGGATAATCTTCGGCGGTGGCTGTCCTGGGCTACTGAAGAAGCCGCTGACGTGCAGGCGCAACGTAGGCGCTGCCGCGAGGCCGAAGCACACTGGGCGGACGGCTGCGAGTACCGTTACGTGCTGCGTCCCGGGCAATCGGAGCAGGTGATCGGCGGCTTTGACTTGTGGCGGATCGGCCCAGGTGCCGTCGAGATCGGCTACTGGGTCCACTCCGAGTTCACCGGGCGTGGCTATGCCACCGCGTGCGCGAGGGCTCTGACCCGAGCGGGACTGGCCCTTCCCGACGTGGCCCGGGTCGAGATCCACACCGACGAGGCCAACGCCATCAGCGCTGCCATCCCGCGTCGGCTGGGCTACCGGCTTGACCGGGTGGACGAACTTCCGCCTAAGGCTCCCGCACACTCCGGGCGGCTGCAGATCTGGGTCATGGAACGCCCCGGGCCAGACGGGCAGGATTAACCGCCACCGCATCGCGGTGCGGGCTGACGCGCAACAGTATCTGCAGAGGAATGGCTCAACTCTTCCCGCTATTCGCGGAATGAGGTCGGTCAGATGTTTCGGGCGCGTCGGATCGGTACTCCTTTACGGCCCGGTTCGCCTGGGCTGCGAGATCCTGCAGCCGGATGACCACTTTCTGCTGTTCCGGAGATAGCTCAGTGAGCTTCAACTGGCTAACCAGCAGGTTGACGGCATCAAGGATCTTGCTGAGTTGGTAGCCGTAGCTGCCAACCTCGCCCAGCACATGCTGTTCAACCTCTGCATCTCCGGCGTTCCAGTTGACCGTAATGAAATGGTCGAGCCATTGCGTATCCGGACGGTAATCCCAATAGCGTAGGAAGTTTGCGAAAGGTAGCTGAGACCACCATTCTGGGCTGCTGCGTCGGACTGTGGACACGTCGGCACCTCCCTGACGTCGCTGATCCTTCGGATCAGGTCGTCGGCGCACCCGCGTCAGCGCTGGTAGCGCCGACAGCGGCGATGCATATATCAAGCACTTGCTAAGTATAGCAAGCGATGCGGCGGAGTGCCGGAGTCACCGGCCCGCCGCTGGCGGTCCGCGCTCCAAGTGAAGCTAGAGCGCCTGCAGGCCGCGAGGAGGTACGACCTTGACTGGTGGCGTTCGCGGCGACAGTTCAGGGGCGAACCGGACATGACCGGCGTTGAGGTGCCCGGGCAGGGTGGGGGTGACCAGCAGCCCGGGCGGGGCCAGCCGTCGGCTTCCCTAGCTGACCTTGGCGGCCAGGGGCTCGTAGGCGGGGAAAAGATCGCCCATCCGCGCACCGGCGTCGCAGCGCTCCCGCCCCGCGAGGTAAGCGCCGAGATCTTCAACATGGACCTGGATCCCCGCCCCGTAACCGGCGAGGTAGGCCACGGGCATGCCCCGCTCCTCCCAGACCACAGTGGTCTGGCCGCCGTCGGCGGTCAGCGTGACCTCGATGGACTGGTCCTCAGACTGGCCCGGTTCCCTGGTCAGCACCAGCAGCCGCCGTAGGGCCTCGCAGGCTTCCACCCGCCCTGTACCGTCCCATCCGCTGGCAAAGACCCGCGCGCGATACTCGCCGCCCAGTCGCAGGTCTCCCTCAACCTCGCCCCACCAGCTGGTCAGACGCGAGGGATCGGTGAGCGCTGACCATACGGTTTCGATATCAGCATCAAAGCGGTCCTCCACGCGCACGACGCCCTTGCCATCTGCGGTTCCCAGGGTGCCCAGGAGCCGGGCGCCCGTGCTTGCGTCACCAGTCATCTCGTATCCCTTCGTGAATTCCGATCCTTTGATCAGCCTCATCAAGCTAGTGCCCAGCCGGGCCGACCAGCTGATTTGGCTCGGTCAGGCTGGGTGACCGGCCTCGATCTACCGGGCTCGCAGAAGGGATGGCATCAGGCCGGTCAGCGCGGCCCGAGCCCGGTCTCGCCGTCGAGGAGTTCCCGGGCGATGTCCAGGTGACCGGCATGTCGCGCGGTCTCCTCGATCATGTGCAGCACGACCCAGCGCACATCCGGCGGTTCGTCTTGCCCGGGCACACCGTGCCTGCCGTGTGGTCGCGCCGATAGCGGTGTCACCGCCAGCACCGCATCCGAGCTTGCGCACTGGTCGCGGTAGAAATTGACAATCTCCGCGGAGGGCTCGTCACAGACGAATGCTGCCGTCGGATCATAGGGAGTCAGGTCCTCATCCCCAGGCGCTGGCTCGGGGTGCTTGCCGGCCACGACCCCCTGAAACCAGTGCCACTCTGCCCCGCCCAGGTGCTCGACCAGCCCGGCCGGTGTCCAGCCTGACGGCACAACCGACCGGTGCCACGAGCCCTCGTCCAGCCCGGCCACGATGGACAGCACCGCGTCACGCTGGGCGGCGAGGAAAGCCAGCAGCGCCTGGTTCTCGGCGTCCTCATTCCGATTACTTGTCATGGCCACCTTCCGGGGATTTCTCGTGGTACAGCAACTACCGGATAACTTGTGCCAGTGATCATCTGGATCAACGGCGGGTTCGGCGCGGGCAAGACGACGCTCGCGGAGGAACTGCACCGGCGGCTTCCGGACGCGGTCGTATATGACCCGGAGGACGTCGGCCTCATGCTGTGGAAGTGGATGCGGCCCCACGGCGATTTCCAGCACCTGCCGAGCTGGCGGGAACTGGTCGTCGCGACGGCGCTGTCGCTGCGCAGGCACCACGCGGACACGCTCATCGTCCCGATGTCGCTGATCCGCGATGCCTACCGGGCCGAGATCCTCGGCGGCCTGGCCGACGCGGGCGAGGAGGTCCTGCACGTCTTCCTTGAGGCGGATGCCGGTGTGCTCCGGGAACGGCTCAACGCCCGCGTGACTCACCCGGGCAACCCGGAGTGGGACCAGGCAGCCCGCGAGTTCGGCATGACCGGCGTGGATGAGATGGTGGCTGCCGCTGCCCGCCAGCCGGGCGGGACGCTCATGCTGCGCTCGGACAGGCTGACCCCGGCCGAGCTAGCCGACGAGGTGCTGGCCAGGGCCGACTCGCGCCAGGTTCACGGAGACGGCAAGCGGATGCGGCAGGCCAGGTCACTGGACTCAAAAGATACCTAGGGTGTGTCGCACATCAAGCGAAGCCGATCCGTCGCACATCCAAGTGGGGTGGGAGCCGCCTATCGGGGCGTGCCGCGGTTACCTGGCCGTATGGGGGGTGGCTTCAGCCTGTCGGTGGTCGGGCGACTTGCCAGGTTGCTGGAGTGTACCGCCTGGCCAGATTCCGGTTTTCTTGCGCGTCCACTCGGCGGCGCCGCGGTTGACAGCCGTCTTTACCAGCGCGTATATAACGCCATGCAGACCTGCGGCCAGCAGGATCTCCCCCCAGCCGCGCTCCGAATCCATCGGCGCAGGCACGTCAGATCCCCGGCCGACGATCTTCCAGATCCTTTTGAAGATCAGCCCGCTGAGCAAGCCGCCAACGATCCCAGCCACGATGGCCACCGGCTTGTACAACAGCTTGAGCATCGCCGCCTCCCTTCACCTGGTAGCCACCCAGCTGGCCATGAGCGCGCCGATGGTGAATACCTCGCTGGCCCCTGGCCGCCAGGCCCCTGGCCGCCAGGCCCCTGGCCGCCAGGCCCCTGATCGTCAGGTCTGGTGACCTGTCCAGGCCAGGCCCCTCGGCGGTCCCGGCCTGGTACCGCCCTCCACAGCGATGGCCCGCGCCGGGGCGTCCGCATCCTGCCCTGATCGTGACATTTCGCCTCCCACCCTGAAGCGCCCGGACACTGCCAGCATCCCGCGTGAATAGGTTCCCGGCATCACCCGCTCTAGGGTGACCCTGGTCTGCAGGCGCAGCCGGTTCATGCCTGTCCTGTCCGCCCTGATAGGCACCGGTCCCTTGAGCGCCGCTGCCAGCGAAAGCCATCCTGAAGCGGAGCCCGCTGGGCGGCCTGGACCCGGCGACCACCGCTGCGGACATCTTCGCCCAAGCCGTGGGCACCGCATGACGCCGCCGCCCACGACCCACGAGCGCCACGCTGTTAGCAAAAAGGCCCCTTCCATGATCGGAAGGGGCCTTTGACCTGGGAGCCGCCTATCGGAATCGAACCGATGACCTACGCATTACGAGTGCGTCGCTCTAACCGACTGAGCTAAGGCGGCATGCCGCCTCGCAGCGGCTTGTCGAGTCTACCGGTCCCGCATCTCCCCCGCGGTGCCACCGCCAAGCGGGCCCGGCTCACCGGCAGACGGTGCCGCTCCTGGGGACGGCCAGCGAGATCAGGTACTTGTTCACCACGTTGTCCACGCACGAACTGCCCATCATGTACGCGGTGTGGCCGTTGCCGTCCCAGCCCAGCAGCACACCAGACCGCAGGTCCCGGGACAGCGCCTGCGCCCACCGGTACGGTGTGGCCGGGTCCCGCAGGTTGCCCACGACCAGGATCGGCGGCGCACCGGCGCCCAGCGCCGACCGCCCGCCGGGCCCCAGCACCAGCTGGCCATGGCCCGCCGCGCGCAGCGTGGACGGCAGCGGATACGACCGCACCGGCCAGTACGCGCACGGCAGGCTGCCCCACATGATCGCCTGGCCGAACACCGGTGCGGCCCGCCCGGCGGCCGCGGCGGCCGAACGCCACGAAGCCAGCGACCGGGGCCAGGGCCGGTCCAGGCAGTCGACCGCGGTCTCCGCGTCGGCCAGGTTGCTGTACTGGCCGGACGAGGAACGCTCGAACAGCGCGTTGGCCAGCTCGACCAGGATGGTCCCGTTCCCGCCGAACGCGGCCGCCAGGGCCGAACGCAGCGTCCCCCAGTACGCCTGGTTGTACAGCGCGGTGGCGATCCCGTTGAGCAGCATTGCCCCGTTGGCTGGCTGGCCGTCGAGGTCGTTACGCAACGGATGAACCGAGGCGCGGGCCAGCAGTGACTGGATCCGGGCCAGCCCGGCCGCCACGCCGGAATGACCCAGCGGGCAGCCCGCCGCCGCCGCGCAGTTGGCGATGAACGCCCGCAGTGCCACCTCGAACCCCTCCGCCTGCACCGCGTTCATGCTGATCCCGCTGCTGGCCGGGTCGATCGCCCCGTCCAGCACCAGCGCGCGGACATGCCTGGGGAACAGCGCCGCGTACCAGGTGCCCAGGTAGGTGCCGTAGGACTTGCCCAGGTAGGTCAGCTTGGCCTGGCCCAGCGCGGCGCGCAGCACGTCCATGTCGCGGGCCGCGTTCCGGGTGCCGACGTAGCGCAGCAGCGCGCCCGAGGACCGCTCGCAGCCGTGCGCGAACCGCCGGGACTCGGCCACGACGACCCGCACCTGGGCCGGCGAAGCAGGCATGTCGTCGGTGGCGAAGTACTGGTCCAGCTCCGGGCCGGTCAGGCAGTGCACGGCGGGCTCGCTGCCGCCGACACCGCGCGGGTCGAAGCCCACGATGTCGAAGCGCGCCCGCACCGGCGCCGCGATCTCCGAACGCGCCTGCAGGGCGTAGGCCACCCCGGATCCCCCCGGACCGCCCGGGTTGACCAGCAGCGCACCTATTCGTTGCGCAGGATGGGAGGCCGGCAGCCTGATCACCGGCAGCGAGAAACGGCGCCAGGCCGGCCGGGAGTAGTCGAAAGGAACCAGCAGCCGCGCGCACTGGAACACCTTGTCGCAGGTCACCCACCGGAGCTTCTGCGCGTAGTAGCCGGCCAGCGTGGTCGGCGGCGGCCCAGCCGGGTTCAGGACCATGGCCTGGCGGCTGCTTGGCCGGGACGGCGGCAGGCCCGGGCGCGCGATGGCACTGGAGCTGCACCCGGCGGCCAGCACCGCGCACAGCACGGCGGGCAGCGCCCAGCCTAGCCTCACCCGCCGGCCTGCTCCCCGTACTTCGCCTCGTAAGCCTGCCGCGACCCGCAGACGCTCGCTTTCGGGCAGGCGCACTTCCGGCCATCCCTCGTCAGTTTCACCACGACCTTGTCCCCCGGAACGTTATGCCCGGTCACCACGCCGGGCCCCTCCGGGGTGTCCACCGGCTCACCGAGGGCCGGGGCTTCCTTGCGGAAGTCCTGGTAGAGCGGGTGCTCGTACTTCAGGCAGCACATCAGCCGGCCGCAGGCGCCCGCGATCCGCAGCGGGTTGACCGGCAGGTCCTGGTCCTTGGCCATCCGGACCGACACCGGCTCGAAGTCCTTGAGGAACGTGGCGCAGCACAGGTCACGCCCGCACGGCCCGATGCCGCCCTGCAGCCGGGCCTCGTCCCGCGGGCCGATCTGCCGCAGCTCGACCCGGCCGCGCAGCCGGGCAGCCAGGTCGCGGACCAGCGCCCGGAAGTCCACCCGGCCCGGCGCGCTGAAATACACCGTGAACACGCTGGGCGAATCCACGTAGTCCACGCCGATGACCTTCATCGGCAGGCCGTGCTCGCGGACCAGCCGCCGCGCCGCGACCCGGGCCTCGGCCCGCCGGATCCGGTTCGTCTCGTCCCGGCCGAGCTGCTCCTCGGTGGCCAGCCCGGCGCACACCGGCAGCCCGGCCACGTCGTCATCCACCCACTGCGGGGCCCAGATGCACTCGGCCACCTCCGGGCCGGCGTCCGTGGGCACGAGCACCTTGTCACCCACCGCGGGCGTGTGCGAGCCGGGGTCCAGGTAGTAGAGCCGCCCGTACCGCTCGAAACTGACGGCCATCATCATGCCCATCGACCCAGGTTACGGCGGGATCACGAGAATTGCCGCCCCAGCCCGACCAATATCCCTGCATAACGCTCATACCTGCGCACTGGCCTGCGCCGGAACCCGGACTTGCTGGCAAAAACCGGGTAGCCGGTATCACCACGCCTGATCCGCCTCCCGGCCGTCAGCCGGCTGCAGCGGCACCAGGCGCCCATCGTGGATCCAGCCATTGGCCCCGTCGGTGCAGTGGCCCACGCAGAGCCCGATGTTGAGCAGCAGGTACTGACCCGAGGCGTCCTGCCCGAGAGCCAGGAAATCGGGCGCGCCGTTGACTTCCGAGGTATCACCGAGGTGGCGCTGGTACAGCACGCCCAGCACCTGGCCCGCGTGGCCTTCGGCCACCGAGATGCGCTCCACGGATAGGTCCTGGGGCACGCTGCCGCCTATCTGGCTATTGCCGACGACGCGGCCACGCAGCACCACGGCGGTGACCGAGGTGCCGTCCGGGCTGATCAGCGCCTGGACTATGTCGGGGAAGCTGGCCGACTGATAGAGCAGCCCACGCCCGTCGGCCACCGAACCACCACCCGCGGCGGGATAGAGCGCCCGGACCTCGGTCATCCGGCCGTGCCCGCAGGTCTGGGTGCTCGCCCCCACGGCGCACCACTGCCCCAGGAGTACCAGCTTCCGGTCGTTGCCCGTCCAGGACAGGCTCTCCACGGAGAACCCGTGCTCAGCCGGGCTCCGTCCCCACCGCCATACGGTCCGGGTGCCGGTGGCCAGGTCGATGGCCATGACGTAGTCCGGGCGGCCCCGTGGGCAGGCTCGTTCCCCTGGGCCGCCACACGGCCCGGCCGGGCCGGCGAAGCTCATCCCGACGGCGATCCGCGACCCGTCCGGCGAGACAGCCAGCGCGTCAGCCGCCCACTGCCGGCTGGCCAGCTTGCCGACCGGCACGGCCGAGAACCCGGTCACCCGGCCGGCCCGGGTCAGCCGGAATTTGTAGAGCCGCTCACCCTGGTCCCCGGGCGGGAAGGCGGCGACAAAGAATGTGCCGGCGCCATCCGCCGTGGCCAGGGCGTAGCCCGGTACGGTGCCGGCCTTGGGGACCGGGACCGTGCTGGTCACCGCGCCGGTAGCGGTGGACCGGACCACCGGGCGGCCGCCTGTCAGGCCAGTCTCCACGTAGTAGCGGGGCAGCCCGGATGGCAGCGGGACCGCGGGCCCGGTGTGCCCGGCGGAGATCCGCCCGGCCAGCACGGCCAGCCCGATCACGAGGGCGACGCCGACCGCAGCGGCGACTGGCGCCAGCCAGCCCGGTTGGCCCAGCCGGCGGCGGTGCTGCGGGGCGGCGAGCGGGCGGAGGGAGTCCTCCGGCACCGTGCGGGCCGCCGCGTCGAGCGCGTCGGCCAGCCTGTCCTCTGTCCTGGTCATGATGGCTCCCCCAGGTCGCGGGCCAGGTTGGCCAGCCCTCGCGCGGCGGTCGACTTGACCGTGCCCGGACTGATCCCCAGCACCTGGGCGATCTCGGCCTCGGGCAGGCCAAGCCAGTACCGGAGCACCAGCACCTCGCGGCGCCTCCGCGGCAGCCTGGCCAGCGCGGCCAGCACCTGCCTGCGGTCCTCGGCCAGGATGGCCTCGTGTTCCGCGGACTGCTGGCTGGCGTCCCAGCTGGGCAGTTCGCGACCGCCGCCGATCCGGCGGGCCAGCGCCCGGCGGCGCAGCGCGCTGCGGCACCGGTTGAGCACGGCGGCCCGCACGTAGGCGAGCGCGCCGTCGCCGGCGGGCGCTGGCTCGCCGGCCGAGCCGACCCAGCGGGTCGGCAGGCGCTGGGTCGCCCTGATCGCGCTGGCCAATCTCGGGCTGTACCTCGGGTATTTCGGCCCGCTCGAGGTGCTGCTGCCCAACCAGGTCCAGGCGGTGGCCGGTGCCGCGCACAAAGTGGTTGTGCTCGGCTGGGTCACCGGTATCGGCGCCGCCGTGGCGATGCTGGCCAACCCGGTGGCCGGGGCGCTATCTGACCGCACCACCGGACGGTTCGGGCGGCGGCACCCATGGACGGTGTGCGGCGCGCTGGCCGGGGCCGCCGCGCTGGCCCTGCTGGCCGGCCAGCACACCATCGCCGGCCTGATCATCGGCTGGTGCCTGGCCCAGGCGTGCCTGAACGCGATGCAGGCCAGCCTGACCGCGGGTGTGCCGGACCATGTGCCGGTCGCGCAGCGCGGCGCGGTGTCCGGCTGGATCGGACTGCCGCAGACGTTTGGTGTGGTGCTGGCCGTGGCGCTGGTCACGGTGGCCGTCACCGGCAACGCGGGCTATCTGCTGATTGCCGTGCTCGTGGTGGCCTGCGCGCTGCCGTTCGCGCTGATCACCCCGGACCCGCCGCTGGCCCGGGCCGACCGGCCGCCGTTTGCCTGGCGCTCCTTTGCCCGCTCGTTCTGGCTGAGCCCGCGGCGGCATCCGGACTTCGCCTGGGCCTGGCTGACCAGGTTCGCGGTCAACCTGGGCAACGCGATGGCCGTGCTCTACCTGCTGTACTTCCTGCGCGACCGGCTGCACTACAGCCGGCTCTTTCCCGGCCAGACGGCCCAGGACGGCCTGCTCATCCTGATCTCGATCTACCTGGTCACGACCGTGCTGACCGCGGTGACCGGTGGCATCGTCTCGGACCGGACCGGACGTCGCAAGGCCCTGGTCACGGTGGCTGGGCTGGTCATGACGATCCCGGCGGTGCTGCTCGCGCTGTGGCCGAGCTGGCCGGTGGCCATCGCGGCGGCCGCCCTGATGGGCCTGGGCTACGGCGTGTACCTGTCCGTCGACCAGGCACTCGTGACCCAGGTGCTGCCGTCCGCCGCGGCGCGGGCCAAGGACCTGGGCATCATCAACATCGCCAACTCCGGGCCACAGGTGCTGGCCCCGGCGATCGCCGCGCCGCTGGTCAGCCAGTTCGGCGGGTACTTAACTCTATATATGTCGGTTGCCGTCTTCACCGCGGCGGGCTCGGCGTTCGTCTGGAAGATCCGCTCCGTACCTTGAGGCACCGGCCCTTGAGGCACAGCACTCAGCCATGGACGGCCGGGGGTGGGCGATGCCACCCGCCCGGTACTGGCGTTAGGTATCGGTGGGCGCGGCGGGGAGCACGGCGGCCAGGACGCTGCGGTGCGTCGGTGCCGCCTCGGCGTGCTTCTGCAGGCCAGCCGGGGTCAGCGCGACGTAGATGCCGCGCCGGTCCTCGCCGCACAGGCACCGCTCGACCAGTCCATGCTTCTCCAGCCGGTCGATCAGCCGGGACAGCGCGCTCTGGCTCAGGTGCACGGCACCAGCCAGTTCCTGGGCCCGGAAGTTGCGCTCCGGGCGCTCGGCCAGCCGGTCCAGCACTTCGAACTCGCTGACCCCGAGCCCGTGCTGCTTGCCCAGCCCGTGCTCGAGGGCGGCCCACGCCGTCGCGTAGTTGGCGGCCAGGGTCCGCCACGCGGTCACCACCGGGTCGGTGGCCGACCCGGCCGCGGCAGCCGGCTCCGCGCACACCGGCACGGCCGCCGGTGTGCCGGGCCGGTCCCGCCGGACCAGGCCCGGCTCTGTCACGCTCACGGGCGCAGCTTAGCTCGCCGCCCGGTTAGATGCAACTACATTAATTGCGCTTGCATCTAGTGCGCGTGCATGCATAGTCTCTGGAACCATGGAGTCATCAAGCCGTACGGCAACTTCCGGCACGGAGGCTTCCCGCCGCCTCCCGTCCGTCCAGCCACCGGCAGCACCGGCCCACGCTGCCGTTGCCCAGCGCTGGAGTCCCCGTCTGTGGGCCATCCTGATCGTGCTCTGCGGCGCCCTGTTCCTCGATGCGCTCGACGTGTCGATGGTCGGCGTGGCCCTGCCGGACATTCGCGCCAGCCTGGGCCTGACCACGTCCTCGCTGCAATGGGTGGTGAGCGGCTACGTGCTCGGCTACGGCGGGCTGCTGCTGCTCGGCGGCCGGGCCGCCGACCTGCTCGGCCGGCGCCGGGTGTTCCTCGCCGCGCTGGCCCTGTTCGCGGTGGCGTCGCTGTGCGGCGGGCTGGTCAGCAGCCCGGCGCTGCTGATCGGCGCCCGTTTCGTCAAGGGCATCGCGGCCGCGTTCACCGCCCCGGCCGGGCTGTCCCTGCTCACCACCACGTTCCACGAAGGCCCGATGCGTAACCGGGCGATCAGCATCTACTCGGCGTTCGGCGCCAGCGGCTTCTCGCTCGGCCTGGTGCTGTCCGGCCTGCTCACCGAGGTGAGCTGGCGGTGGACGCTGCTGGTGCCCGCGCCGGTGGCGCTGCTCACGCTGATCGCCGCGGTCAAGGTCATCCCGCGTGGCGAGCGGGCCGTCCGAGCGGGCCGCCGGTTCGACATCCCGGGTGCGGTCACCGTCACCGGGGCGATGCTGCTGCTCGTCTACACCGTGGTGTCGGCCCAGCAGGCCGGCTGGGCGTCGGCCCGGACCATCGGCTCGTTCGCGGCCGTCGCGGCGGCGCTGGCCGGGTTCGTGCTCATCGAACGGCGCAGCTCCGACCCGCTGGTGCCGCTGGGCATCTTCCGTTCTGGTGCGCTCACCCGGGCCAACATCGGCGCGATGACGCTGTTCGGCTCGTATGTCTCGTTCCAGTTCCTGGTCACCCAGTACCTGCAGACCCTGGCGGGCTGGAGTGCGCTGTCCACCGCGCTGGCCTTCCTGCCCGCAGGCGTGGTGGTGGTGCTGCTGTCCACCCGGATGAGCGCGATCATCGGCCGGTTCGGCCCGGCCCGGGTCACCGTGCTCGCCTTCGCCAGCCTGGTGGCCGGGTACGTGGTGTTCCTCCGGGTCGGGGTGAGCCCGGACTACCCCGCGGTGATCCTGCCCGCGGTGGTGCTCATCGGGATCGCCTTCGGCCTCGGCTTCTCCGCGCTCAGCCTGGCCGCGACAGCCGGCATCCCGGACCGGGAGCAGGGCCTGGCGGCCAGCCTGTTCCAGACGTCCTTCCAGGTGGGCGGCGCGATCGTGCTGGCCATCGTGACCGCAGTGGTGGACGCGGGCGGGGCCAGCCGGATCACTTCCGCGCAGGCCACCCTGGGCGCCTACAAGCCCGCCCTGGCGGTGATCACCGTGGTCTCCGCGTTCGGCGCGCTGACCGCGCTCAGCGGCCTGCTGTCCGCCCGCCGCCAGCCGGCCGTCCAGGCGGCCCCAGTCCGGGTCCCCGCCCTGGAACCGGACCCGGTCCGTTCCCTGGAACCGGAGCCGGTCCCCCGTCCTAGCTGACGACTGCGCCGACGCTTAACCCGACCGGACGCCGCAGCGCGCTCTACCTCATCAGCGTGGTGAGTTTGTGGTCACCGGTGACACAAACTCACCGCGCTGAGGATGTGGCCGGGTTGCTGGGTCGCCGGAGGTGCGCCTGGGCTAGCTGGCGAAGAGGGAGAGGGTCATTTCCTCGACGGCGAGGAGGGGGGCGACGTTGAGTTCCAGGCGCTCCCGGCAGGCCATGATGGCCTCGATCCGGCGGACCGTGGACTCCGGGCTGCCCCCGGCGGCCAACTGCCGCAGTTCGTCCTCGTAGCCCGCGCTGGCCAGGTCCAGGTCCACATCGGCGCCGAACTGCAGCACCAGCACGTCGCGGTAGAACGCGGCCAGGTCGAGCAGGGCACGGTCCAGCGCATCCCGCTTCAGCCGGGTGGCCCGGGACTTCTGCCGGGCCTCCAGGTCGGACAGCGCACCGGCCCCGCCGCGGACGGCTTTGGCCACGCCCTTGCCGGTGGATCCCTCGCCGAACGCCTTGCGTAGCGCCGCGCGCTCCGGCTCGTTCAGCTCCTCGGTGATCGCGGCCGCTTCCTGCTCGGCCGCCTTGACCAGGCCGGCCGCGGCGGTCAGCGCGGTACCGAGGCTGACCACCCGGGTCGGCACCCGGAGCACCTCGGCCCGGCGCTGCGCCGCGTCGGGGTCGGTGGCCAGCCGCTTGGCCCGGCCGATGTGGCCCTGCGCGGCCCGGGCGGCGGCGAGCGCACGAGAAGGGTCCACGCCATCCCGGCGGGTCAGCACCTCGGCGACGGCCTCGGCGGGCGGGGTGCGCAGGGTGACCAGCCGGCACCGGGACCGGATCGTGGTGACGAGTTCCTCCGCGGACGGCGCGCAGAGCAGCCACACCGTGCGCGGTGAGGGTTCCTCGATCGCCTTGAGCAGCGCGTTCGCGGCCTGCTCGGTGGCCCGGTCGGCATCCTCGAACAGCACCACCTGCCAGCGCCCGCCGGACGGCGCGCCAGCCGCGCGCAGCACCAGGTCCCGGGTCTGCTTCACCCCGTAGGACAGGCCGTCCGGGCGGACCAGCATCAGGTCCGGGTGCGTGCCCGCCTGCACCTGGTGGCAGCTCGGGCAGTGCCCACAGCCCTGGTCCGGGCAGAGCAGCGCGGCGGCGAACGCCCGCGCGGCCACCGACCGGCCGGACCCGGGCGGACCGGTGAACAGCCAGGCGTGCGTCATGCCCAGCGCGGTCTCGCCACGGAGCAGGCCGGCCGCGGCCGAAGCCGCCTGGGACAGCTGGCCGACCACCCGCTCCTGGCCGGCCAGGTCATCGAAGACGGGCGCGGCCGTCATCCGCCGAACCAGTCCCGGCCAGCCGAGCCGGACCGTACCCCGTCATCGACGATGGCCGGGAAGCTGCCGGTGTTCGCCTCGGCCACCGGCGGCACCGGATCGGGCAGCATCTCCCGGACCCGGTCGTGGATCTCCCGGCTCAGCTCGTTGGCCGGGCGGCTCGCGTCCAGCACCAGGTAGCGCTCGGGTTCGGCACGGGCCAGGCTGAGGAAGCCTTCGCGGACCCGCTCGTGGAAGTCGAGCGGCTCAGCCTCCAGCCGGTCCGCGGACCGGGCCCGGCGGCCCAGCCCGCCCATCGGCGGCAGGTCCAGCAGAATGGTCAGGTCGGGCACCAGCCCGCCGGTGGCCCACCGGTTCAGCTTGGCCACCTCGCCCGTAGGCTGCCTGCGCCCCCAGCCCTGATAGGCCAGCGACGAGTCGACGAACCGATCGGTCACCACGACGGCGCCGCGGTCCAGTGCCGGGCAGATCACGCTGGCCACGTGTTCGGCCCGGTCGGCCGCGTAGAGCAGGGTCTCGGCCCGGGCCGACAGGCCGGCGTGTGCGGTGTCCAGCAGCACGGCGCGCAGCCGCATGCCTATCTTGGTCGCCCCCGGCTCCCGGGTGGTGACCACGTCATAGCCCTGCTCCCGGAGCCAGATGGCGAGCAGCCGGGCCTGGGTCGTCTTGCCCGCGCCCTCGCCGCCCTCCAGCGCGATGAACACCCCGCGGCGCGGCGCGGGCGGCTCCGGCTGGTGCCCGTTGACGTGCGCAGGCACCGGCTGGAAGTCCTCGCCGCGGGCCACCGACATCAGGTCCTCGCGCAGCGGCACGCCGCGGCGGTCGTCCATGTGCCGGTAGGACAGCCAGCCCACCCACAGCGCGATGACCGCGGCCAGCAGCATCACCAGGTTGTAGCCGATGCCCTGGTAGCTGACGTGGCCGATATGCAGGTTCCCGGTGCCGGAAATGCCGCGGACCAGCGCGGTGAACCCGGCCGCGACGAACGGCGCCACCGCGATCACCGCGAACAGGATGACCCGGATCGCGGAGTACAGGAACGCGAAGGTCCGGCCGCGCGTGTCGTCGTCCACCTCCCGGCCGACGATCGTGTACCCGGTCACGTAGGCCACACCGGCGCACGCGCCGAGCAGCACGACCAGCCCCACCACCACGACCAGGTTCGGGATCAGCGCGATGAGCGCGAGCGGGATGGCCGAGGCGGCGATGCTCAGCCCGAACAGCCGCCGCCGGCTGAAGCCGCGCAGGATGCGCATGCCGAGGAACATGCCGCCGGCCAGCCCGACGAAGATCGCGGCGAACACGACACCCCAGCCCGCGTCGCCGCCGTTCAGCGTGTGCTTGATGTACGGCTGGCCCAGCCCGACCACCACGCCACCGGCCGCGAACGCGCCCACCATCCCGATGACCAGCCCGCGGACCACCTCGGTCCGGCCGATGAACTTCCAGCCTTCCCAGATCGTCTTGGCCACCGAGGGCGCCGAGATGTGCGCGCTGAACTGCCGCTTCGGGATCTCCCGCAGCGCGTAGATGGTCAATGCGGACACCACGAAGGTGACCGCGTTGAAGTACAGCGCCAGGTTCACCGGGTTGGTGGTGAAGTAGTGCGAGATGTTGCCCAGCGCCCGGCTGACCAGCGAGAGCAGGGTGAACACCAGGCCGGCGATGGGGGCCGTGCCGAACGTGGTGAACAGGCTGTACTGGTTGGCCTCTTCCAGCTTGTCCGGCGGCACCAGGTTCGGTATCGAGGCGTCCTTGGCCGGCGTCCAGAACAGCGAGACGCAGGACGCGACGAACTGGACCAGGTACACCCAGGTGAGCGCGTTGACGAAGTGGAGCGACAGATCGAGCGGGATGGACAGGTAGAGGGCCGCGCGCAGCACGTCGCCGATGATCATGTTCAGCCGCCGGTCCATCCGGTCCGCGACGGCACCGGCCAGCGGGCCGAGGATCAGGGCCGGCAGCAGCGACGACAGCCAGACGCCGCCTACCGCGCTGTACTGGGCCGCGGCCCCCGGCCCGGCCAGTGCGGAGGCCAGCGCGGCCAGCGCGACCAGGCTGAGCCAATCCCCAGGCTGGACAGCGACGTGGCGATCCAGAGCCGACGGAACGGCCTGATGGACAGCACACCGTCGCGGCTGCGTCCATCAGGAGAGGGGGATCGGAGGTTCACGGGGTCAGAGTACCGATAGAGATGCCTGTCGCGTGGGCGGCAAGCTCGCGAAATGTCCGGCAGGTACGGCTCCAGCCGGTGCTTTCGATCTAAGCCGGCAGCGGCGGCCAAGATCCACGCGACACGCCCTACGGTCGCGCAGGCGGCTTCTTCGCCGCCGGCTTCTTCGCGGACGGCTTCTTCGCGGACGGCTTCTTCGCGGATGGCTTCTTCGCGGATGGCTTCCTGGCCGCGGTCCGGCGGCGGGCAGCGGAGGGCGCGGCGGCCCGGCGCTCGGCCAGCAGTTCCGCGGCCCGCTGCGCGGTGATCGACTCGACGGCGTCGCCCTGGCGCAGCGAGGCGTTGGTCTCGCCGTCCGTGACGTACGGCCCCCAGCGGCCGTCCTTGATCACCACGGCCCGGCCGCTGGCCGGGTCTTTGCCCAGCTCACGCAGGGGCGGGGCGGCCGCAGCCCGGCCCCGACCGCGCGGCTTGGGCTGCGCGAACAGCTCCTTGGCCTCGGCCAGGGTGAGGGTGAACAGCTGTTCCTCTGATTCCAGCGAGCGGCTGTCCGCGCCCTTCTTCACGTACGGGCCGTACCGGCCGTTCTGCACGGTGATCGGCTCGCCGTCCAGCTCACCGATGGTGCGCGGCAAGGTGAGCAGGCGCATCGCGTCGTCCAGCGTGACGGTGTCCAGCGACATGGACGACAGCAGCGACGCGGTGCGCGGCTTGCCCGTCGCGCCCTCGTCGAGCACCTCCGTCACGTAGGGACCGAACCGGCCCGCCTTGGCCACGATCTCCCGCCCGGTAGCCGGGTCGGCGCCCAACTCACGCTCGCCGCTCGGCTGGGCGAACAGCTCCTCGGCCTGCTCCGGGGTGAGCTCGTCCGGCGCCATGCCCTCCGGCACGTTGACCCGCTGCTCGCCGCGTTCCAGGTACGGCCCGTACCGGCCGACCCGGACCACGATGTCGGTGCCGGCCAGCGGGAACGAGCTGACTTCCCGGGCGTCGATGTCGCCCAGGTCGCTGACCAGCTCCTTGAGCCCTTCCTCGCCGTCATCGCCGAAGTAGAACCGGCGCAGCCAGGGCACCCGGCAGGCCTCGCCGCGGGCGATCGCGTCCAGCGCGTCTTCCATCCGCGCCGTGAAGTCGTAGTCCACGAGCTGGCTGAAGTGCTGCTCGAGCAGCGTGATCACGGCGAAGGCCAGGAACGAGGGCACCAGGGCGGTGCCCTTCTTGAACACGTACCCCCGGTCCAGGATGGTGCCGAGAATGTTGGCGTACGTGGACGGGCGGCCGATCTCCCGGTCTTCCAGCTCCTTGACCAGCGTGGCCTCGGTGTACCGGGCGGGCGGCCGGGTGGCGTGCTCGGCCGCGGCCAGCTCCAGCGCGGTGAGCGGGTCACCTTCGGCCAGCGGCGGCAGGCGGCGCTCCCGGTCGTCGCGTTCCGCGTCGTCGTCCGCGTCTTCCACGTACGCCTTGAGGAAGCCGTAAAAGCCGATGATCTTCCCGGACGCGCCGAACTCGGCCTCCTCACCGGCCGAGGACCGGCCGCTGACCCGCACCGTCACCGACTCCCCGGTGGCGTCCTTCATCTGCGAGGCCACCGTGCGCTTCCAGATCAGCTCGTACAGCCGCAGCTCGTCGCCGGACAGCTTGACCTGCGCCGGAGTGCGGAACGAATCACCGGCCGGGCGGATCGCCTCGTGCGCCTCCTGCGCGTTCTTCACCTTGCTGGCGTAGACCCGGGGGGCGTCCGGCACGTACTCCGCGCCGTACAGCTCGCGGGCCTGGCGGCGGGCCGCGTCGATCGCGGTCTGGGACAGGATCGTCGAGTCGGTCCGCATATAAGTAATGTGGCCGTTCTCGTACAGCCGCTGCGCCACCGACATCGTGTACTTGGCCGAGAAACCCAGCTTGCGGGATGCCTCCTGCTGCAGCGTCGTGGTCCGGAACGGCGCGTACGGGGACCGCCGGTAGGGCTTGCGCTCCACCGACTTGACCGAGAAGTCCGCGCCCTGCAGCCGGTCGGCGAGTTCCGCCGCGGACAGCTTGTGCACCACTCCAGGCGGCGCATCCTGGGCACCGGCCGTGTCACCAGCTGGCGTTCCGTAAAGATAGAGGGTGTCCGGGTTACGGAGCTCGCCGGACGGTGCGAAGTCGCGGCCCTGCGCGACGCGGCGGCCGTCCACGGAGATCAGCCCGGCCGGGAACGAGGCCACGTCCGCGTCGGCCGCGCCGTCGGCGCGGGCGAACACGGCCTGCAGGTCCCAGTACCGGGCGGTGCGGAACGCGATCCGCTCCCGCTCCCGGGCCACCACGAGGCGGGTGGCCACGGACTGGACCCGCCCGGCGGACAGCCGGGGCATGACCTTCTTCCACAGCACCGGGGAGACCTCGTAGCCGTACAGCCGGTCCAGCACCCGCCGGGTCTGGTAGGCGTCCACCAGGCCGCGGTCCAGCTCGCGCGGGTTGTCCACGGCGTGCGCGATGGCTTCCGGGGTGATCTCGTGGAAGACCATCCGGCGGGTCGGGACCTTGGGCTTCAGTTCCTCCAGCAGGTGCCAGGCGATGGCCTCGCCCTCGCGGTCCTCATCAGTGGCGAGGAGCAGTTCGTCGGCGTCCTTGAGCAGCGTCTTGAGCTTAGTGACCTGGGGCTTCTTGTCCGCGTGCACGACATAGAGAGCCTCGAAACCGTGGTCCACGTCAACGCCGAGCCGGGCCCACGGCTCCTTGCGGTACTTCGTCGGGATCTCGGCCGCCCGGTCCGGCATATCCCGGATGTGCCCGATGCTGGACTCGACGACGTATCCCTTGCCCAGGTATCCCGCGATGGTGCGCGCCTTGGCCGGGGACTCGACAATAACCAGGCGGCGTCCACCGCCGTTGGCCGCGGCCCCGTCCTGCCCCGTCACGCGCTTGGCGGCGGGAGGTCTCCTTGCTGCCACGCATTCACCTTCTAGCCCGGTGCCTCAGCCCGGCCTCTGTCATGCTGCCCGGCTCGCTCTCGCCGGCGCTGTGTTTGCCTCGTCGCTTGTCTCATCTGCTCCGCGGCCCAACTACCTTCAACTCCCGGCCGTGGCGCGGGTGTTCCCTTACCCGCTGCGGCGCCTGGTGGGACAGGCGGGCGGCGAATATTTCATCACTGCCGATTGAACCACCGGGATCACCGCGCACAATAAAGGGTGATGGCTGAGTACTCCTACCTCGTGCTCTATCTGCCGCGAGGAACGTCACGTGACGCCGCAAGGCGCATACTGACGGACCACGCTGAGTACGGGGACTGGGAACTGGCCAGACTCCGGCTGAATGCAGACGGCAGCAGGAAAGCGACCCTGCGCCGGCCGATCATACGCCCCGTACTGACCCTTTGACCACCGCTGACCGAGCAAAGACATCCTGACCTGGTAGTTCGGCTAAGCCTCGCCCGGGCGGCCGCGGCTCACGGGGACACTGCGGGGGCCAGTTACCGTCCCGCCGCGGCCGCCCGGGCAAGGCGACAACCACGCCGGCCACGACGATCATCCGAAGCTCCGGAACCGGACATGCTGACCGCGCCGGTGCCCGCCCGTGCGGTGCGCACGGGCCCGTGCGCGGCCCACTGGTCGTCCGGCGCCGGGACGACGGGGCCACCTCCCTCGCCGCAACCGGTGCTGCGCGGGCCGGTGCTGCGGGTCCGGCAGGGGATCTGCCCTCGCAGTGACCAGCCTCACACAATGGGTAACCATAACACTACCCAATGTGCCGATCCGGTGATTTGCTGAAAACTCCGTGTGCGGTGGCGGGGGCCTGGGTCAGCAGCGGTCCAGGAAACCGTCCAGGACCCGGGTGCCGAATTGCAGGGCGGTGACCGGCACGCGCTCGTCCACGCCGTGGAACATGCCGGAGAAGTCGAGGTCGGCGGGCAGCTGCAGGGGCGCGAAGCCGAAGCAGCGGATGCCGAGCCGGCTGAACGACTTGGCGTCGGTCCCGCCGGACAGGCAGTACGGGATGACCTGGCCGTCTGGATCCTCGGCCAGCAGCGCTGCGGTCATCGCGTCGCACAATGGCCCGTCGAACGTCGTCTCCAGGGCGATGTCATTGTGGATGAACTCCCGGGTGACATGCGGGCCCGAGCAGGCTGTCCACCTCGGCGAAGAACTCCGCGTCGTGACCCGGCAGGAATCGGCCATCCACGTCGGCCGTCGCCACCTGCGGGATGACATTGACCTTGTATCCGGCGTTCAGCACGGTGGGGTTGAGGGTGTTGCGGAGGGTGGCGCCGGTCAGCTTGGACATCGAGCCAACCTTGTCCAGGATCTGGGGCAGCGCCTCGGGACTGTACTCGATGCCGAACGCGGCGCAGGCAGCGGTCATGAACTGCGCGACGGCCGGGGTGATCCGGACCGGCCAGTCGTGCCGGCCGATCCGGGCCACCGTCTCGGCCAGCTCGGTGATCGCGTTGTCCGGCTGCAGCATGGAGCCGTGCCCGGCGGTGCCGTGGGCGGTCAGCCGCATCCAGGCCATGCCCTTCTCCGCGATCTGGATCACGTACAGGCGGCGGCCGGCCAGCGTGACGCTGAACCCGCCGACCTCGCCGATCGCCTCGGTGACCCCCTCGAACAGGCCCGGATGGTTGTCCACCAGCCAGCGCGCCCCGTACGAGCCGCCCGCCTCCTCGTCGGCGAGGAAGGCCAGCACCACGTCGCGCGGCGGGCAGCGGCCCTCGCGCATCCGCTGCCGGACGACGGCCAGCATCATCGCGTCCATGTCCTTCATGTCCACCGCGCCGCGGCCCCAGACGCAGCCGTCGGCGATCTCCCCGGAGAACGGGTCCACCTGCCAGTCCGGCGCGTGCGCGGGCACGACGTCGAGGTGGCCGTGGATGAGCAGGCCCGGGCGGGTCTGGTCCTCGCCTGTTATCCGGGCGACGACGCTGGCCCGGCCCTTGTCGGACTCGAAGATGGTCGGCTCGATGCCGACGTCGGCGAGGAGGGCGGCAACGTGTTCTGCTGCCTGGCGCTCGCCGGGGCCGGAGTTGTCGCCCCGGTTGGACGTGTCGATCCTGATCAGGTCGCTGCAGAGGCCGGCGACCTCGTCCTCGGCGGTACGGCCGGCGGCGCCCTGGCCGGCGGAGTGCTGGCCGGCGGTGTCCTGGCCGGCGCGGCCGGTGGCTGGGTTCTGCGTCATCAACCCATGGTCGCATCCGCTGGCTGCTTGCTGGCGGTTGGTGCCAGGTGCCTGTTGGCCGCTGCCTAACGCCAGTGCGTGGCCGGTGCCGGTGCGGATCGCCGATGCCGGCCGGGGGCTGGGTGCCGGTGTGTGGGGGGTGCGGGCCGGTGCTCCGCAGGTGTGCGGTGGGGTGCGGGCCGCTGCTCTGCAGGTGTGAGGTGGGTGCGTGCCGGTGCTCCGCAGGTGTGCGGTGGCCAGCGCAGGTCCGGTGGGCTGATGCGGTGCGGGCAGCAGCATCGACTCTCTTCGCCGGAACGGGCCGGATTTGCTATCGTGAGGCGGCCGGTCCGGTGAATACCGTGGCTTGGCTCACGTCCGGGTGGCGGAATAGGCAGACGCGCTAGCTTGAGGTGCTAGTGCCCCGAAAGGGGCATGGGGGTTCAAGTCCCCCCTCGGACACGTTAAATCCCCATGAGCCGCCGTTTCAGGGCAGGCTGAGACGTCACCCGGGCCTGTCATTGGCTGGCGCGGGTGCTCTGGCGGTGGCTCACCCCCTTCGTTCGCGCTTGGTTGTGATTTCAGCTTCGGGCCGCGCCCACGGTGACCGACTCCCCGGTGTCTGACCGCAGGGTCCGGCGACTGGGGTCATAGCTGAGAGTGCGGCCACTAGACCGCAGGTGGTCGATCAGATCTGCGGCATGTGCGGGAGTGGTGACTCCTGCGGCGCCTTTCTCTCGGCTGGTCTCGGTTGGCCCGTTGACGAGCAGGATGGCCATGGCCGCGAGGCGGGGCAGGATCTGGTCTTCGCGGAGGTAGACGTTCCTCGGGCGATCCGGGACGGGCTTGGTCGCGCTTGAGCTGCCGTGGCGGCACCGGTAGGCGGGGTGGCCGTTGGACCAGGTTGATTCCATGCGCCGTCCGCACTGTCCGCAGCGGAGCAGCCCGGAGAGGAGGTACCGGCGGGTGGCTGGCCCGGCGGGGCCTCGTGGGGCGGTGATCTGCTGCGCGGCGATGTAGTCGCTCTCGCTGACGAGTGCGGGGTGGGCGGGCCGGGCGGAGATGACCCATCCGTCAGGCAGGTTCCATCGCTGCACCTGGCGGTGACCCAGCCCAGTGTTCGCGGTGTCGATGAGATCGTGATCGGTGCGCTGGCGGTTCCATACCTGGCGGCCGGTATAACGGGGGTTCGCCAGGATCGCGGCCACGGTAGTGAGAGTCCACGTCGTGCCGCTGCGGTGCGGGTTGCGCTTGGGATCGGATGCCGACGGGCACGGAGTGGCGGTGTCGTTGAGGGCACGGGTGATCCGGGCCACGCTGTGACCGGCGAGCCGCTGCGCGAACATCCACTTCACCACGGGCGCGGTCAGCGGGTCAGGTTCCAGACGGCGCGCCCGCCTTCCCCATGCCGCGTGCGCCTTATTCGGGTGCGGGCCAGCGTCAGCGAGCTGGTACCCGAACGGCGGGCGGCCACCCAGGTACCGGCCTTGCTCGCGGGTCTGCGCGGCCATCGCGGCACGCACGCGGATCCTCGTCCGGGTGATCTCCCGTTTGGACTGCCATCCAAGAGCCAGCATCAGTTGCTCATCGGGTCCGGCCTGGAAGTCGACACGGCCTGCCGCCTCGGGGGTCCACAGTTGCACGCCGTAGTGCTCGAACAGCGGGGCCATGAGGCTGTACTGGGCACCGTAGAAGGCCCGCTCGTACTCACCGACCACGATCGCCTCGAAGTCCCGGTCGGGGTCGGCCATCGCCGCTAACAGCGCGGCGGCCTGCGGGCGGCGCGCCCACGGCAGCACCCGGCTCTGCCCCACATCGAAGTACTCGCCCACGATCCGCCCGTGACCGGCCACGAGCATTTCGGCCTGGGCGAACTGGCGGGCGCGGGAGGTGACCGGATCCTGATGCTCCTCCGTAGAAACCCGGCCGTAGAACGCGAACCGCAGCCCACCCCGGCGAGAAGCGGAACTCAGCCGTGGTGTCAGGGACGCGGCCCACGCCTCAAGTCCCCGCTCCTCCGACTGAGCATTGGGTAACCCCGCCAGCCCGCCCCTGCTCACGATCCGTCCTCCCGCGCCGACATCCGTCCACACCCACGTGCCATATCGCGCCTTGCCACCGCTGGGAACGACTATAGGATTTGCTATAGTCAGGATGTGCGGGAATGGGACATCTACCAGACCGATGAGGTCGCCGTGTGGCTTGAGGAGCTGCAGGCCGACGACCCCAGGAGCGCCGAACTGGTCGATGACGCGATCTACGCGCTGAGCTGCTCAGGCCCAGCGCTTGGCCGCCCCCTGGTGGACACCATCACCGCGTCGAAGATCAGGAACCTGAAAGAACTCCGTCCGCCGTCCAGCGGCACGAGCAAGATCCGGATCCTGTTCGCCTTCGACCCATGGCGGTCGGCGATCTTACTCGTGGCGGGGAACAAGGAAGGCAAGTGGAACCGCTGGTACACCGAGGCGATCCCGAAAGCCGAGCAGCTGTATGAGGTCTACCTGAAGGAACGGGCGGAAGAGGAGCCCAGCTGATGAGCGGATACACCAAGTGGGACCGCGCCGCCTACATCGAGCGCGTCGGTGGCCCGGAAGAGGCCGAACGGCGCCGCAAGCAACTCATGGCCCACCAGACCGGCCACCGGCTCGCCGAGGAGCGCAAGCGCCAGGGCCTCACCCAGGCCCAGCTCGCCGAGGCGATGGGCGTCACCCCCGGCCGGGTCTCCCAGGTCGAACGCGGCGAACTGGCCACCATCGAAGCAGTCGCCCGCTACGTCGAAGCCCTCGGCGGACGGCTCGACCTCATCGCCAGCTTCGGCGATCACACCCTCACCGTCACCACCACCGAAGCCGCCTGAGTGTGGGGGTGCGGGGTCGATCACTCGGTATAGTCCTCCGGCTCATTCGGAGGAGAGGACCTCGGTCATGGGCCGACGGGTGCTGAGGGCGGCTGCGATGGTAGTGAGGCCGGTTACGACAAGCACGGTTCCGATCGCGGCCACAGTCACCCATCCCCCGGGTGGCCAAGGCAACGTCTCCCCGTGACGGACGGCACTGACCAATGCGTGCCCCGCCGGGATGCCGATGAGAACACCCGCGATCGCCGGAACGAGCTGGACGCTGGCGAGGCTCGCGATCACCTGCCGGCGCTGCGACGTCATCCTCGCCATGCTCCGCACCCACCAGCCCTACCAGCCCACCCGCCCCGCCCCCAGCCTTCCCGAGGCGGCCTGATGACCACCGAACCAGACCAAACCGCGGGCCTGCCCGAGTTCGTGTTCGACGGAGCCTCATTCGAGGGCCTGGACGGCTTCTTCGCCGCCATCGCCGCCACGTTGGGCACCACCGGCTGGGGCAAGAACCTCGACGCCTTCAACGACATCCTGCGCGGCGGGTTCGGCACCCCCGAAGGCGGCTTCATCCTGCGCTGGACCCACTCAGACACCTCCGCCAGCGCCTCGGCTGGCCAGAGACCATCCGCTGGCTCGAAAAGACCCTGACCACCTGCCACCCGGCCAACGTCGCGCGCATCCAGGCGAAACTCCAAGCCGCCCGGCACGGGCAGGGCCAGACCCTCTACGACACCATCACCGCCATCATCACTGACCACGGCCCAGGAGGACGGGAGCCCGAAGACAACGTCCACCTCATCCTCTGCTGAGCAGCCCGCCAACCCGCGAAGACCCACGCCGCTTGACAAAGAACATGGGGACACCCCCCCGCGCTCTGAGCCCCGCCCCGGCGCACGGCGGGCATCACTTAAGGACGGGTGAGGCCCAGGTGAAGGCCCCGCAGCGCGGGCAGCGTATCCATTTGCGCCCGCCCATCCGGTGAGGCGCGACGGCTCCGGCCAAAGCGGGCAGGCTGAAGACCTCATTGCACCGCCCGCACTGATAGTCGTACTGGCTCGACCTTCCCCGCTGGACAACGCCAGGGGCCATTTTGCTCACACAGCCGGCCAACTTCACCAACCACAGCAGCAGTAATTGCCGTTTGCGTGTCGCATTGCCCGCGAAGCGGCGGGTGGCCAGGCGGGGAGGACCAGTCGGCTTGCCGAGCGTGGGTGGCCGTGACCCTCATGACCCCTGGGTCCGGCCTCAGCGAGGTGGTTACCTCCTGTAAGTGGTGAACGGTCCTAGGCTTGGCCGCCATGAAGCGTCATCTGGCCCTCTGCGGCAAGTGGCTCGGCGGAGCGGGAGGCGGCGGAGCACTCGCGTACTTGATCGCCACGGTGGCGGCAGGTGGCCGACATGCTGTCTGGCCCTATGGGCTCTGCGGGGCGATACTCCTAGTCGGCCTGATCATGTACTTCACCTGCCAGGACAGGCCGAAGGCGCAGACGCCGTTGCCCGGCGTATCGGCCGAGCCGGAGGACCAGCCCTCGCATGTGCCGGATCAGGAGGCATGGGCTTGGACCCCACCCGAGACCGAAACCGGAGTAGCGGCCGAGCAGGCACCCGCACGGTCCGCGGAACTAGTGGCAGACAGGTGGCTCTACACCGCTGATGGGTTCAAGGCACACCCCCTGATGAACATGGCGAGCTACGCCATGCCGGGTTATCTAGGTTCCAGAGAAGCCTCTCCTTTCATGCGCATCGGCGTGTGCGTGGCCTGTGCCCCTATCGATTCGAGCAGTCTTGACAGCTCCAACCTCCGGCGGGATCTCACTCAGTGGCTCCGGCGCGCGCCTGTGAGCACCCTGATAGAAAAGCTCACCCACCTGCCAGCGGATTGGGATTGGGTGGCGCAGGTTGGCCGCGGCGCACTGCGCGTCGAGGCGATCCTCGGCGACGGTGAAGAACCGGCGGCTTCAGCCATGCTCCATCTGCCACTGCTTGACCTCCGCTCCGCCGGCAGGTCGGATGACATGGCCTGTCTGTGGCTGCAGATCCTGCCGAGGGGAGAAGGCGGGGAGATCGCACAGTCCGCAGGGCTGTCGAGCTGGTACTGGCGCTTCCTTCGCATCCTCTCGCTCACGGGCGCCTTCGCGGAATTCCTGCGCGATGACCTGGGCATGGACGTTTCCGGACACCCGGCGGCGCGGGTAGGCGTCATGCTCCAGGCGAAGTCCTCGATGACCGATCTTGTTGACCCTCAAGGACTGCCGACCCTGCCGGGAGCCAGTTCTTCGACACAGTTCCTCGGCTACGCCATCGTCGATGTCGAGGGGAAGCCAAGCCGCGAAACACCATGCGACTTCTTGAAGCAGCTATGCGACTACGACCTCCAGGTTGACGCCAGCGCCACACTCCTGCGATCCATGAGCGCTCTCCCCGAACTAGGCTCTACCGTGCTGGTTCTGTGGCGGGGCGCGGCAGTCGAATCCACCGTCATCAGCACCCTGCCCTCCGAGACCGACCCCCGCGTAATCGTTGACATCCCGCAAGAGGACACCCAAACCATCCGCCACGATTTCCGGGCAGAAGCCGTTCAGGGAGTGGACTAGGCAGCCTGACAGCATTCGGGCCCCGTCCCGGAGAAGCTAGCCTCTGTCCAGCCAGCCGCTCAGCGCGCGGGACAAGGACGACGCTTGCCCTCTCAGAGTGGAGAGTGCGGAGGATACGCAGTTGAACGACGAGACAGGTCTTTCGGTCGGTCCGTGGACGGCCAGCGAAGTGCTGGGCCGAGGGGGCAACGCCACCGTCTGGAAGGCAACTCGGATTGGTGAGCCCGCTCCGGTTGCCTTGAAGGTTCTGAACGTCACCAAGACGGAGCACGAGTCCTACAAGCGATTCACGCGCGAGATCGGATTCCTGCGAGATCACCAGGATGTTCCCGGCCTGCTGCCGCTGCTCGATGCACACCTACCCGAGCAGCCGTCGAGAGCGGACCGGGCTTGGCTGGCTATGCCGGTCGCCACGCCGATCACGGAGGCCCTCGCCGGGGAACCGCTCCCGACGGTTGTCGCTGCCATGGCAGTGATCGCCGATACGCTTGCCCGCCTGCAGGCGGAGTACAACATCGCTCATCGTGATATCAAGCCCGGAAATCTCTACGAACTGAACGGGTCGTGGCTGATCGGCGATTTCGGTCTCATAGCTCTGCCAGATGTCGAGTCGCTGACGACCAACGGCCGTCAGGTCGGCCCTGCCCACTACACGGCATACGAGATGATCCTCGACCCGGCGAACGCTGAGCCCCATCCCGCCGATGTCTACTCTCTGGGGAAGACACTGTGGGTCGTGGCAACGGGCCAGGCTTGGCCACCAGAGGGACATCAGCCGGCCGGGCACGCGAGGCTTCGGGATCGGGGATTTCCGGCCTCATCCCCGGTCCGGTGCGCTGGACCAGGAGGTTGACCTGATGACCCGCCTCCACCCCGAAGAGCGGCCCTCAAAGGATCAAGTGGCGCGTGACCTTGCGGCTTGGGGGGAGATGGCAGCGCAGCCGGTGGTTTTCGACCTGTCAGAAGCCCGCGCGCGGCTGCGTGACAAGCTAGGGGTCGAGATCGCCGAGCAGGACGCGGAAGAGCAGCGCAAGAACCTCGCGCAGGAAGCCGTACGCCGCCTCCAGGAATTGACCGCGCCCTTGAACGCGGAGCTGAAGAATCTTCATCCCCGCACTGAGGTTAACTCGGTCACCGATCAGCTCACCCGGAACACCGTGCGCAGTCGTGATGGCATGCGGCGGCGGATCGTGGACCGGTGGCAGCGCTGCACGATTGTCGCGCCCGACGACAGGCCCATGTCAACGACGCTCAGGATGAGCCGGTGCCTGGAGCTGTCCGATGACGGGCTCCTTCTGCTTCACATGCTGGTTCTGGTCGCCCCCCGTAGAACTATGGGCAACTACTTCAGTTGGGAACCAGGTGAGAGGTCAGCGCCAGTCGGCAGCGTGGAAGCGGAGAAGATGCTTGAGGACTCCGTGCGTGAACTCACGGACGCGCTCTCCAAGGCAGTGGACGTGTTCATTGAGCACGTCCAGGGGGCTGCGGGCAACGACTAGGACGAGGGCGTGCTGCAGGCAGCTTCACACACGGAGATCCTCCTGCACCGCAAAAAGTGGGGGAATGGGGTTCGGACACACAATTTCTACATGCCGCTCAACCCCGGGGTCGCCGTGGTCAAGCCCGGTCCAGGTGGCCGGCCCGGACACCGCCTACTCAGCGCCGGCAGCGGTGCTGAACCAGGCCACGGGCCTGATCAGCCTGCTGGTCGAAGGCCCGGACCACAGCCTGGATGACTACTACGTGACGGCCGGATCACCGTGGTCAGGGCCGATTCAGGTGGCAGGCCCGGGCAGCACTTATTCAGCACCGATGGCGGTGCTGAACCAGGGGACAGGGCTGATTAGCGTCCTCGTGCAGGGCCCCGAGCAACAGCCTCGACGACTACTACGTCACCGCCGGGACACCGTGGTCCAGCGCCATCCAGGTCGGCGCCGCAGGCAGCACCTACTCAGCCCCAGGAGCCGTGCTCAACCAGACCACCGGCCTCATCAGCGTCCTCGTGCAAGGCCCAGGTCCAGGCCGTCGAGCCGGAGCTGGGTGAGCTTGCGCCGGAACCATTCGCGTTCGGGCCACTTCGCGTTGGCGAGGAACTCATCCAAGGCCAACTGGAGCGCGGGCTGGAACCTCTCAATCCAGGTGTCCATCTCCGCAGTTGCCTCGGGTGTCGTCATGGGCGGGTTGACCACTTTGGCTGTCGCGGGTTCACGTTCTCAGTATCTAGGCAGACAGGCGCCTTGTTAGTCATCGGTGCTGGTGTCGGCCTGCTGGCCGGGAAACGTCCTGGAGCCGAGCGCGCGGGTCAGGACCGGTTCCCGGTGGCCAGTCGTAGGGGACGCCAGCGAGGGGGTCCCGGCTTTGTCGGCGGGTCTCATCGGTAGGTGACCGCCGGCTCAGGGGTGGGCGCGCAATTCCCGTTCGGTCTGGGCGTAGATGCGTTCCTGGCCTTCGGCGTCCTGGGACTTCTTCGAGGACTTCTTCAACTTCGCGGAGCTGTAGTAGCCCCCGGTCGCGGTCGCGAGCTCCGGATCGGCCATCAGCCGCACACAGCCGCGTGACCCCTTCTCCGGAGGCCCGACGAACGGATTGGTCAACGCCTCAATCGTTTTGAACGGCCCGCCGGCCTTGCTGCCGAGACTGGTTTTGACCGCGCCCGGGCTGACTGCGTTGAACGTCAGGCCCTCGCCCTCATGGCGGCGAGCTTGGGCGTAGGTGTACATCAGGGCCAGCAGTTTGGCATCGGCGTACGCCTGGATCTGCTTGTACTTACCCGGGTAGCTCCAGTCGGTGATCGGCTTGCCCCGCGACTCGATCAGGGCGGTCATGTTGACCACCCGCGAGGGCGCGGCGAAATCATCAGCGCCCTTCCGGAGCAGGTCGAGCAGCCCGTCGGTCACTGCCGCCAGCGCGACGTGATTGATGGCGATGGTCCGCTCGTACCCGTCGGGTGACAGCGCCTTGCTGGAGAACGCGGCGCCCGCGTTGTTGACCAGTCCGTTGAGTCCCTTCGGCGCGGCCTCGTGAACAGCGTCGACCAGTTCCCGAACACCTGCCAGAGATCCGAGGTCTGCGGCTACGGACAGGTACCGGCCGCTGCCGTTGCCGTTGGTGACCAGCAGGTTGACAGCGCGTCGAGCGTCGTCGGCACGACGCGCGTGCACCAGCACAGTCGCCCCACTATTCCCAATGCCTTGGGCGGTTTCATGGCCGATACCGCCCTTGGCGCCGGTGACTAGCACGGTCTGTCCGTCCAGCCGACCCGCGAATTGAGCGTCGAACTTGCTCATGGTCTCTCCTTGAAGATGTGCAGTAGGAGTGAGTCGTGTAGCCCATTCTCCGGAACGTCACGGTGACTTGGGATCGGGCCCAGAGGTGAGCCCGTTTGACCGGCCCGGCGGCGACGAAGGCAACGGCCGACCGACCGGTCTCAGGGTGATCGGCAGTTGCCTTCGTCGCCATTACGTCGCTACTCGGCCCCCATCGACTGCAAGCGTGACCCCGTTGACGAAGCTGGCATCGTCACTGGCCAGGAAGACGATTGCCGCAGCAAGTTCTTCGGGCTGAGCTACGCGGCCTGCTGGTGCTAGGGCTGCGAGCTGATTCACCATCTCTTCGGGGACACCTTCCATCATCCGGGTACGCGTCGGACCGGGGGCGACGGCGTTGACCCGAACACCACGAGCGCCGTATTCGGCGGCCCAGGCCTTAGTGAGCAGTTCGAGGGCCGCCCGGCTGGCGCCGTACAGAGCCATGCCGGCTTGTCCAAAGCTGGCGACCATGGTGGAGATGTTGACAATCGAACCCCATCCGCGTTCGGCCATGGCTGGCGCCAGTGACGCGACGAGGAAGAACGGAACCTTGACGTTCAGTGCGAAGATCTCGTCGAACTCTGCTTCGGTCGCTGCGCTGCTTGGTCCGAGCAAGGCGACGCCGGCGTTGTTGATGAGGATGTCGACGTGACCGCCGCCTGCCTCAGTGGCCCACTCGACCAGGTCCCGGGCCGATTCGAGGTCGCTCAACGTAGTGAGCCGGAACGTTGCGCTGCCCCCGCTGCCCTCGATGTCGGCGACCACGTCTTTGGCTCGTTGCTCATTGCGTCCCACTACCAGCACGTGAGCGCCGCGGGCGGCCAAGGCGATGGCCGTAGCCTTGCCGATCCCGCTCGTCGAGCCCGTTACCAGAGCTGTCTTGCCCCTGAGGTCAGTCATGTGACGTCGCCCTCTCGTTCCAGAATGGGTTGTGCGACTCACTTTGACAGTTCGTGACTGGGTTGTCAAACTCAAAATCCTGCTAGCATGGGTGCATGGCCGAAGAGACGAGTGACCGGCCGAGGCTCACCCACAAGGGAGCACGCACCCGGGCACGAATAGTGGAGGAGGCCGCCGCCCTGATCCATGAGCGCGGGGTGGCGGGCACCACCTTGGAAGACGTCAAGGTGGCGGCGGAAGTCAGCGGCTCTCAGATGTACCACTACTTTCCCGACAAGAACGAGCTCGTGCAGGCGGTCATCGACTACCAAGCCGACGCCATCGTCAATCGCCAGCGGCAGGCGCTCGGCAGCGCGAACGGAGTCGAAGCCTGGCGGAACATGGTGATCACCGCAGCGAAGCGCACCAAAGCAAAGGGGGGCTGCCAACTTGGCTCGCTCGTTGGTCAGCTCGCCGAGAGTGACCCCGAGGCCCGAGCGCTCATCGCGGCAGGTTTCGATCAGTGGGCAGCCGCCATCGGCGATGGACTCAGATCCCTTCATGCCGATGGGAAACTCCCGTCCGGCATCGACCCGGGCGACCTCGCCACTACTCTGCTCGCCACGCTCCAAGGAGGACTTCTACTCGCTCAGGTACTTCGGGATCCCAGTCCATTCGAAACTGCGATCGATACCCTATTTGCCCTTGCCATCGGCAGATGAGCTCAAGCCGGGTTCGTCAACCTCATGAACCTGCTCACGGCTCTTGGATAAAGCAGTTGCGTGAGCACTATGCGCTTGTTGACCGCTGCCATTGACTGTGCCGGACACCTCGTTGCGCCCGGTCGGTTGCTCCGCTTCTCCCTGGCGGCCCGAGAGATGGCTCGCTTCCTGGAGGGCGTCGCCGAACATGACCTCCAGCTCAGCACACAAACAGGTCTGCAGATACACCCAAGCGTGGGGGAATGGGGTCGATCCCCCCTCGATCTGGAACCCCTCCATCTGAGAGTGACTCTACGCCCCGCGGGTGCGCTGGTGACAGGGATATTTGACCCGCACACCCGGAGTCGTGCGGAAGCGCCGGGGCAACCGCAGGCCGGCTGCAGGCCGGCAGGTCCATGAAAGGTCCATCAGTGGCCGGGCGGTGCACTGTCATTGTCCCGGGGCCTGGCACGCGGGCGTGCCAGCAAGCCCCGGCCGCGGCTGAGCGGTACCAGCGGTGCCGACGGGTCACCCGCCGGGCATGTGCGCCGGCCCTCCGTGCCCGCGGATCCGCCGGCTGTGGGTTCACCTGCCTGCCGCCCGGGGCCCTGCCGCTCCCCTGCCGCCGGGCAGTCCGCCACTTCGTGCGGCTTCGCCTTGATGGGGGCGTGATGAAACGTGCCCGGCGCAGCTTTGAGTCGTTCGCTGCGCTCGCCAAGGCTGGCGCAGCGCCCGGGCAGCCCGGTGGCTACGAGGAGAACCGGGTGCCGCGCCCGGAAAACGGGAAGCCGGCGGCACGGTTCCCCGGCGGTCCCGGGCAGGGACAACCGGCCAGGCGGACGTCGCCCCCCGGGCACCATCGGCGATGCCACCGCAGCTCACCCCCTAGACGGCGCAGTCCGGTATCCGCACGCCGTGAGCGGGGCGGCCAGCACCGGGCACGGCATGTCCACCGCGGCGGGACTGGCACTATAGGAGGTGATGAGCAAGTCAAGTTCCCGGCGCTTCCCCGTGACCGTCACCCATCTTCCGGTCACCCGCTGCCAGATATGCCAGCGCACCATCGCCTACCGGCCCGGGAAGGCCAGCGATGCCCTGACCGGGCACTACCGCCAGGCCCACCCCGCAACACTCGGCCTGCCCTCCCCCCGGTAGCCAGCCACACAGATCACCCACCGACCGCACAGACCGCCCGGGCAGGGGCCATCCGGCCCGGCAAGGACCACGCCACAGACCCCAGCGGTCACCGGCCGCAGCCAACCCACCGGGAGGGCACGCGCGATATCCGCCCCGGCGCGGCGAGGCGCCTTGCTGCGGCGATCAACTGGGCTGTGCACACCAGGCCGATCTGGGTGCACCAGATCGACTCCAGGCCGTGCCGGGAAACATCCGAATAGCGGATGTTGTGCCATGCATAGTTACCCACCAGCCTGTATGGCCTGGCGACGTGTGACGATTACCGGATCGGCATCGTCTTCCGCAACCATGGCGCGCCTCCCTGCCGAATCGGGGACGCTGATGGCTGTGTCTTCAGCATGAATTCCTGCACACAGATAGTCCGGTTCTGTGCTCCTGGTTGGCCCAGCCTGCGATCGCGCCTTCACCGTCAGATCCGGGCCGTTGTCGGTCCTCGCTGTCCGTGGCGGCCGGCTGGCTGTCCGAGGGAGCGCGGCTGCCGCGGCAGCCAGCTGCCGCCGCAGGCGTGGTGTTGATATGGGCCCCGGACGAATCGAACCGGGGCTGTCCGGGAAGGCGTGACCGCGCACGCCGTCAACCCTGTCGTGAGCGCCGCGGATTGCCTGAATCGGCAGGGCAGTGGTCGCTCGGGATGACACAGCGTCACGAACAGCCTTGGGTGTCCGCGGCACTCACCGATCCAGGTGGTGGGCCATTCCGCGCGGTTGTCTGCTAGCTGTAGCGAGGCGACGTCCGGTGTTAGTCTGCGTCGGTGGGGGAGGTTGGTTCGGCAGGGCCGGAGGCTGGCGCGAGGGTTCGCCGCGCTGAACTTGTCGCCCTGTTGTCGCTCGGGACCGACCTGGGTCTCGGGCAGCCGATGGAGCACATGATCCGGGCGTGCCTGATCGCCCTGCGGCTGGCTGAGAGCGCGGCCATAGACGATGCTGAACGAGGCGTCGTGTACTACTCGGGCCTGCTCGCGTGGGTGGGCTGCCACACTGACGCGTATGAGCAGGCTAAGTGGCTCGGAGACGATCTGGCGGTCAAGCGGGACGCGCACTACGGCTATGACTTCGGTAAGGCAGGGCCGGCGGCCGCGTTCCTGGTCAAGCACGTCGGGGGTGCGGGCCTGCCGTTGCGGCAGCGGGTACTCACCGGTGTGCAGTTCCCCGGCGACGGGCGGCGTGCGCTGGCTGCGCTGGCGGAGAACCACTACCTGGCTACGGACCAGCTGGCCGCAAAGCTTGGTCTGGGTGAGCAGGTGCGGGCCAGCCTCAGGCAGAGCTACGAGCGCTGGGACGGAAAGGGAGCCTACGGCCTTCGCGGCGACCAGATCGCGATGAGTTCGCGGCTGATCAACCTCGCCGATGTGGTGGAGGTGTTCCGGCGTACCGGTGGCATCGATGCGGCGCTTGCCGTCGCCCGCGAGCGCAGCGGCACGCAGTTCGATCCGGACCTGGTCGACATGTTCTGCCGGCGGGCGCCGCTGATCTTCGGCGACCTCGACACGGCGGCCAGCTGGGATCTGGTGATTGACTCCGAGCCGTCACTGGCAACCGTCGTCAGCGGTATCGAGCTGGATGACGCGCTTTCGGCGATCGGTGAGTTCGCCGAGCTCAAGTCGCCGTGGCTGATGGGCCATGCGCGGGGGGTAGCCGAGCTGGCCGCGGACGCGGGACGGTCCGGTGGGTTGCCGCAGGCTGACGTGTCGAGCCTGCGCCGGGCCGCGTTCGTCCACGACATCGGCCGTCTGGGGGTGTCGAACGCGTCTGGGACAAGCCCGCCAGCTTGACGCGGCCCGAGCTCGAGCGGGTCCGGCTGCACCCGTACCTGACCGAGCGGATGCTGTCGTTCTCTGCTGGCCTGGCGCCGCTCGGCGCCATCGCCGGGCAGCATCACGAGCGTCTGGACGGCTCCGGCTATCCGCGCGGCCTGTCCGGCGATGCAATCAGTACAGCTGGCCGCATTCTGGCCGCGGCCGACAGCTACCACGCGCTCACGCGAGGCCCGCCCGCACCGGCTGCCGCGGTCGGCTGCGGACGCCGCCGCCGAGCTGCGTGCAGGGGTCAGCTCCGGGCGGCTGGACGGCGCCGCGGTGGACGCCGTGCTGCGCGCGGCCGGGCACCGGGTGCGGCGCCGGCGCGAATGGCCGGCCGGCCTGACCGCACGCGAGGTCGAGATCGTGCGGCTGCTCGTCCGCGGCCTGACCGCCAAGGCCATCGCCGGGCAGCTGGTGATCTCGCCCAAGACGGCCAGCAGCCACATCGAGCACATCTACGCCAAGACCGGGGTGTCGAACCGCGCCCAGCTCAGCCTGTTCGCGATGAAGCACGCGCTGATGGCCGAGCCGGAGCCGTAGCGACGGCAGGAACATCGGGTGAACACCCGATGAGCCATGCGGCTGGTGGCTCCTACGTTGGCCGTACACGTTCCACCAGGCCAGGAGGTCCACAGTGACGGCGAACAGCGGCGGCTTCATCCGCGCGAACGGCATCGACATCCACTACGTCCAGGCGGGGCAGGGGATGCCCCTCATCCTGCTGCACGGGGGCCTGGTCTCGACCAACCCGATCTGGGCTCCCACACCGGTGTCCTACGCGGGGCACATGGAGACCCTCGCGCGCCGCTACCGGGTTATCGCGCCGGACACGCGAGGCTGCGGCAGAACCATGCACGACGGCGGAGTCGTCACCTTCGACCAGCTCGCCGACGACGTCCTCGCGCTGGCCGATGCGCTCGATCTCGACCAGCCGCTGATCGCCGGCTTCAGCGAAGGCGGGATAACCGCGACCATCGCCGGCATCCGCAACCCGGACCGGTTCGGGGCGATCGTCAACGACGCCGGGTATGACGCGTTCGACCCGCAGGCGCCCAGCGCCGCGATGATGCGCCAGATGCTCGGCGGCAGCCCCACCGCGACCGAGGCCGATCCCGACGCGTTCGCCCAGATGATGACCCACAACGAGCAGATGAGGCCGATGTTCGAGCTGCTCAAGGCCGACCAGGACGGCGGGCAGGGCGACGGGCACTGGGCCGAGTACCTGCGGCTGGCGTTCCACCGCACCACCCAGCCCCCCGGCTACACCTTCGAGGACTTCGCGAAGATCACCGCTCCGGCGCTGATCCTGGTCGGCGACCGCGACGACTACTGCACGCTCGACGACGGGGTCACCGCCTACCGGCAGCTCGCCCACGGCGAGATCGCCGTCCTGCCCGGCACCGGGCACATCATCACACCCGCCAAGATCGAGCTGACCCTCGGCTTCTTCGACCGGCACCGGCAAGCGAGCTGACCGCCATGACCACCATCCGCATCGCCACCGAGTGCACGCTCCCGCCCGCGCGCGTCCTGCGTGCCGCCTACGACTTCGGCCCGCAGCGCACCCAGGTGTGGCCGGCCGTCCGCGCCGAGCACCTCACCGTCCATGAGCTCAGCGAGACGACCGCCGACGCGACCGAAGGCACCCCCGCCGGCATCGGCATCAACTGGGAACGATGCCACTACGACTGGTCCCAACCCGGCCGGGTCACTGCGACGGTGACCGGCTCCAACGTCTACGCCCACCCTGGCAGCAGCTGGCAGCTCACCGCGACGCCATCTAAGCGTGGCAGCCGGGTCGAGATGGTGTGGCAGCGCACCTTCCGCCGCAATCCGCGCGGGCTCTTCTTCGGCACCCTGTTCCGGATCGCCGGCCGCCCGATCTTCGGCCACTACGCGAGGCAGGTCATCGCCAACCTCGAGGCGCTCGAACGTAACCCGTCTCCTCATCAGATGGCCCGCCGGCCTAACGGCACGCAATCCGCAGACCAAGGATGCTGATCAGCGAACCCCAACCGCCAGTTCTGCGTGCAACACTCGTCGCGTGCCAAGGAGCCGCTAGACCTACCAATCGGCGGATCAGGCGTGGCCATGGTTCTGCGACGAAGTCACATTCCGTGATCCGTGGCGGCCGTCTCCGGCACCGCTGTCCAGGCCGAGCGCCGCGGCGATGTCCGGCCAGGTGTGGCCGTCCTCCCGGGCCCGGCGGACGTACTCGCAGGCCATCCTGCGCAATGCGTGGCCGACGGCCAGTGACGCCTGGAGCGCCGCTATTGGCTCGGCTGGCTCGGCGTCGGTCACGGTCATGTCCAGGTCGGGGCGGTCGCGGAACACTGGCCGGGTCACGGTCGGCCTGCCCCAGTTCGGCGTCTCCCTGGCCACCGCGGCCAAGGTCGCCACCGGCCTGCAGGCCCTCGGCCTCGTCACTCCCCTGGCCCGGTGCCGGATGATCGTCATCGCACCCCGGCCGCCGGCCGACCGGGCCCGCGGCGGCCCCCTCGTCATCACCCTCGCTACCCGCACCCCGCCCGGCCTGGCGATAGGGCCCGGGTCCTGGGTGCCGAACTGGTCGCGCCCCGCAGAACGTCGCAGCGCAGCTCGGCGTTGACCCGATGACGCAGGTCATCTGCCGGCGGCAGGTCACCACCCGCGACGGCTCCACCGCCGCGCTGCTCACCTCCTGGTTCCCGGCTGCGCTGAGCGAGGCCGTCCCGGAGTTGCTGCGCAAGACCCGGCTGGCTGATGTGGTCGGCGGGTACCAGCCTGTCTGGGGCGAAGACCGGATCTCGCCCCGGCCACCTACCTCGGCGGAAGCCCGCGAATTCGGCATCAAACGCGGGTCTCCGGTCGTCGTCTTGCACAGCCGCCGGTTCGCCGCCGACGACACGGTCCTGGAGTACTCCGAATTGGCCGCCCGCGCTGACACCCGGGTCGAGTACCGGTACGCCCACCACTCGGCGGGCTCGTAGGAAAAGCTGATGCGCACATCCGCCTTGACCGGAAGCCGATCAAGGCCAGCTCTGCAGGGAGATTGATCACTTCGCTTCTTTGGCGTGCACGCCGTTCGGTGTCGTTCCTGGTGCCGGAGGGGCGCCACTGGCAGTGCAGACGCGATGCAGCGGACACCGTTGAGGGTCGGTGGCGCGCCGAAGTCCGCTTCCAGGCGTGCTGGGCTGAGGGTGAAGAATGCGGCCGTCTGGCGTGGGCTGGGCCGTGATCCTCGTTAGTCGTTGTTGCTGCCGGGTAGCAGCCGCCTGGTACGTACCGCAGCCGAGGACATGAGAGGAGGGTTCATGGCCACGGTCACGAACCCGCTGGCAGATGACGCACGGAAGGTCACCGGGGAGGCTTTGCAGGGCTCGCTGGTGGATCTCATCGACCTGTTCCCTTGTCGCCAAGCAGGCGCACTGGAACCTGACCGGGCGTAACTTCCGGTCGCTGCATCTGCAGCTGGATGAGGTGGTGACGCTGGCCCGGGCACAGATGGACATCATGGCTGAGCGCGCGATCGCCATCGGTGTAAACCCGGACGGGCGGGCCGGGACAGTCGCGCGTGATACGCAGATCAGCCAGCCCGGCGACGGCTACGTCAAGGACGAATCGGTCATCACCACCTTCACCCTCATCCTGGCCGGGATCAGCCAGCGGTTCCGGGAACGGCTGTCCTCCGTCGAGGAAGCCGACCCGGTCACCGAAAACCTGCTCGAGGACACCCTGCACGGCCTGGAGAAGATGCACTGGATGTTCCAGGCCCAGAAATAGGTGCGCAGCCGGGTACCCCCCTCCGGGAGATCACGACCATGCCGGACAGACACCCTTTCCAGTCACGCGAAGACCTGGCCCGCGAGGACTACCATGACCCGACCGCCGGGTTCGGCGGCGCGCCACCGGCCCGTAGCCCGCTGACCCTGCGCTTGGTGCTGGCCGTTTTCGGGCTGATCGTCTGCGGGCTCGGCGCGGCCGCGTTCCTCGTCCTGGCCGCAGAACCGGTGATCGCCGGGATACTCGCGTTCTTCGCCGCGGTGGCCATCGCCGATATCGTGGTCGTCACCCGACGCAAGCTGCGCGGCGAACCCGGCTAGGGAACAGCCCTATCTCGCTGCGGCGAAGCCTTCGATAGAGCAGTACTCACATCAGCCAGGGCAACTGACCAGCTACGCACGGTCCTGCGCGGCAGCGACCACCCAGCTCGGCGGGGACCTAGTTCAGACCTAGTTCCCGCTCGCTGGACGGATTGGTCATGGTGCCGACGGTGCTGAACGGTTCATCTTCCGGCTAGACACGCTGGTGAGCGGGGCGGGCGGTTTCCGCGAAGGGCCGGTCCCCACGGTAAGCCCCCGCCGGGGCCACCGTCTTCACCGCCGGGGAACACACGCCGCTCGATACCGTGGGCCAGCTGGCCGGGCCGCTGTCCGGCTATATCGGCCCGGGGGCGTCCATGGTCCTGCTCGGCGCGGCTGTCCTGGGCGGTGCGCTGGTCGCGGCGCTGGTGGTCTCGCTGGTCGGCTCGTGGGGCATCTGCGAGGTGCTCGGCTGGCGGCACGGCCTCAACGAGCGCCTGAACCGCCGCAACGCCAGGTTCTACTACACCTACGCGCTGGCCCACGTGGTAGGCGCCGGTATTGTGCTGGCCAGTGTTGACCTGGTGAGCCTGGCCGTGGACGTCGAGGTGATGAACGCCCTCTTGCTGCCCATCGTGCTGGGCTTCCTGCTCATCCTCGAACGTAAAGCCCTGCCGCCGGAATACCGGATGCGCGGCGGCTACCGCCTCGCCTGCACCACGCTGTGCCTGATCGTCATCGGCTCCGGCCTGTACATGGTGCCAGCCACCCTGGGGCTCTAGGGCCACAGCGCTGGCGCTCCCGGGCGAAAGCGCCCACCCATAGGACAAGCCCAGACCAGCCAGGCCGCCCGCGAAAGCGATGATCACAACGATCATGATGAGCTGGGTGGTGACCGCGCCGACAGCGGTGTCGCGGCGTTCGTGATCTGCGTGTCCCGCGTGGCGCTGGGCTGTGATAGATGAGCTCTCGGTGGAGAACTCTACGGCCAGGAAGAGCATCTGCCCGAAGACCTCCCGGTCACCGTGGCGCTGAGCAGGCGTGCGGACCTGGCGGATGCGCCGTGGGCGGTGCTGGGGCCGCTGCCCGGCGGAATCCGGGCGGCCCGCCTGGCACGCCCAGCCGGTCCAGCGGTAGCTGTCGCTGATGCAGCAGGCCATCTCGCGAATCCGGGCGGCGAGAACCGCAACTCGCCTCGCTCGCCCGGCGGGGAGTCACCGGCGTCAAAGCGGGTTAGGTGGCCGGGCCCGGGTAGAGGCGCACGCATGCTATCGGCACTCGACAAGTCACGTTCACATCGCTGCGGCCCGGGGACGGCCCGGTCCGCTGGCATCGGTCTCGCCGCCGGGGTAACGGCCGCGGCCGGCCTGATATTCGGCCGCAAGGTCGCGATGACCGCGAAGACCGGGAAAGGACACCCCCTCAAACAGCGTGTGCTCGATGGGGCGGCTGCCGCCATGCAGCGGAAGCACCCGCTGGACGCCATGAGCACCTACCTCAACGCCTTCCACATGTACGCCGACGAGATGGGCCGGCAGGTCGAGGCGGCCCATTTCTGCATCCACCTGCGCCCTGACCTGCACCAGTGCGTAATCTTCGACCGCAACGAACCCGATGCCCGGCTGATCGGGATCGAGTACATCACCACCGAGGAGCGGTTCCGCAGCTTCCCCGACGACGAGAAGCGGCTGTGGCACAGCCACCACTACGAGGTGAAGTCCGGGGAACTGGTCACCCCGGGTGTCCCCGATCCTGCCGTCCACGCCTACTTCAAGGACTTCGCCACGACCTATGGGAAGACATTCCACACCTGGCAGTATGACCGCGACGACTTCCCCTACGGCATCCCGCAGCTGATGATGGCCCTGACCGGGGACGGGCAAGTCAACGAGGCGCTGCTGCACGACCGGGACCGCAGGCTCGGCATCTCCACCGAACAAAAACGGCAGAGCCGGGCTGACATCCCGTGGCCGGAAGTGGTGCCGGGCGCCAACCCCTGGGAGAGCGGCCGGACCGTGCAGACACGCCTGGAGGAGATGGACTTCAAGCGGTAGCCACGGCTTGGCAACTCGCAGCAGGCCGGGCGAGAACAGCATGACGATCCCGGCCAGCAGTACAGCCACGACAGCCAGAGCGCCGGAGCAGGCAGCTTTCAGACCTGCCGGCCGGTGACCGTGGCCTGCTGGGCGGTGAGCGCCCTGACCTGGCGGAGTACCTCCGCGCGGGTCCCCGACCTGCGGGATCGGCGGGGTGTGCGGCACACGCTGACGTCGCTGTTACTGACGGCGGTGGCGGCGGCGCGGGGCACCCGGCACGCCAGTCATGACGGGCAGCCGGTGCACCTGCTGGCCGCCTGGACCAGCAGGCTGGTGCCGTGCTCGCCTAGGCGGCCGTGGACGGCAAGACGAACCAGATCACCCAGTTCGCGCCGCTCCTGCAGCCCTTGGATCTGGCTGGATGCGTCATCACCGCCGACGCGTTATGCCGACGTCGGCATAACGCATCGAAGGTCACCACCACGCCAGCCAGGTCCAGAGGTCCCAGGAGCTCAGCGAAGTGGCTGGTCTCGTTGTGCTTCACATCCACCTCGAGATGGCGCCGCCGCGACCAGAGCGGCAACAGCCGCGCCGCCGCGGAGCGCAACGCGGCGGCCGAGAGGGTAGCCGACCGGGTGGAGCTTGTCAACGCGGACGCGCGTGACCTCCCGTTCGTGTCCGCGTCGTTCGACCTGGTGGTCAGCAGCCTGGCGATCTCCAACATCCGGCAAGCCGGCGGGCGGGCACAAGCGCTGCGCGAGGCAGTGCGGGTCCTGCGGCCCGGCGGACGGCTGCGCATCGTCGATGACGGCGCGGGCCGCTACGCCGCCGCGCTGCAGGACGCCGGCTGCACCGATGTGGCCGTACGACAGCTGGACTGGCGGACCTGGTACGGCCTACCGGGTCATCACCTCCCCCTGGTCGCAGCGGCCCGGCCACCCGGCTGACGCCCGCCAGCTACGGCCGGCCAGGGCAAGCGCCGACCTGCCGCCAGCCGCAGGCGTCCCCGATCACCGGGATCTCCCACCCGGCTGCAGCCGCGCCCCTACTCGAAACGCGCTGCCATGCCGCAGCGAGCGCGTGTAGGCCAGATCGTTGACGCTGACGGCGGACGGGATGACGCTGAGAACTCCTGCTACGAGGAAGCGGCAGATCCCAGCTTCGTGTGCATGGAGGCGGCGCTGCGCCGGTTCCGCGGCCAGTACGTCCGCCGTTTGAGGCGCCTCGCCCACCGCAACCGTTTCGGGAATGCCTGATAGCAGGCAAACATCCGGTCATGCCCGCCGGTCGAAGCGGTTCATGGGAGTCCGGTCGTCTCCGCGGACGCGGCCACCTCAGCGCGCAGGATCGCCACTGGGCGTCTGGTGCGTGCTGAGCAAGCCGGGCTGATGTGGCGGCTTGCTGACTCCCCTGAGCCTTGCCGGTACAGCTTGCTGGTAGCGCTACTGTGCGTTGAGGAAGGTGACCACGGCGAGGACCCGCCGGTGGTCGTCGGGGGATGGCGGCAGGCGCAGCGTGGAGAAGATGTTCTTGACGTGCTTTTCGACGGTGTGCTCTGTGACGAACAGCCGTCCGGCGATCGCCTTGTTGGACCGCCCCTCAGCCATCAACGCGAGAACGTCCCGTTCCCGGTCGGTGAGCTGCCCCAGCGGGTCGCCGCCCGGCCTGCGCCTGCTGACGAGCTGGCTCACCACTGCCGGGTCCAGCACCGAGCCGCCCTCCCCTATCCGGCGCACGCTGGAGGCGAGCTCGGCCAGGTCCGACACCCGCTCCTTGAGCAGGTACCCGACCCCGTCGGTCCCCTCCGACAGCAGCTCCAGCGCGTAGCGGGCGTGCACGTGCTGCGACAAGACCAGGATGCCGGTTCCGGGGCGGTGCTGCCGGATTGCCTTCGCCGCCTGCAGGCCCTCGTCGGTGTGGGTCGGCGGCATCCGGATGTCGACGATCGCGACGTCCGGGCTGAACCGCTCCACCTGCTTCAGCAGCTCATCCCCGTCGGCAGCCAGCCCGGCGACCTCGAAGCCGGCCTCCCGCAGCAGCCGCGCCAGGCCCTCGCGCAAGATGACGGCGTCATCGGCGACGACTACCCGCATGGGAACTCCGCGCGCAGCGTTGTGCCCCGGCCGGGCAGGCTGGATACCGTCAGCGTTCCGCCGAGCGCTTCGACGCGGTCCGCGAGCCCTCGCAGCCCCGAGCCTGTCCCCGGTGCCGCGCCGCCGATCCCATCGTCGGCCACCTCGACGGTGAGCAGCTCTCCTGTGCGGGTGGCCTTGACCTGGACCTCGCTGGCGTGTGAGTGTTTCGCCGCGTTCGTGAGTGCCTCGCTGACCACGTAATAGGCGGCGCTTTCCACCTGGTCGGGCAGGCGCCGGTCGAGGCCCAGCTGCAGACGGGCCGGAAGGGCGGCCCGGTGGCACAGCTCGTCGAGCGCGACCGGGAGCCCTCGTTCGGCGAGGATCGTCGGGTGGATGCCCTGGGTCAGCTCTCTCAGCTCGTCCAGCGCGGCGGCCAGCGCCTCGCGGGCCTCGCGGACGATCGGCTGCGCCTGGCCCGGCTCGGCCGGCAGTTTGGACTCCAGCAGCCCCAGGGACATGGCGATCGAGACCAGCCGCTGCTGTGTCCCGTCGTGCAGGTCGCGCTCGATCCGGCGACGTTCCGTCTCGGTGGCTTCCACCAGGCGCGCTCGCGATGCCTGCAGTTCGGCGAGCCGAGCCCGGAGCTCGGCCTGCAGCCGCTCGTTCTCCAGCGTCAGCCCCGCCGCGGCGCAGACCGAGTCGACGAGCTCAGCGTTGTGTTCCAGCGCCGGGTCGTGGATTAGGACGGCGACCGGCTGGCCGCCGCGCTTGACCACGGTGGACCGGCGGCCGTCGCCCGGGCCAGGCAGCTTGACGGGTCTGCCGTCGGTGTCGACGTAGCGGGACTCGGCCGGGAACCAGTAACCCAGCGACAGTGACGGATCGCCGAGGGCACGCGACAGCGCCTCGGTCAGGCCGACGGTGGCGCTCGGCTCGCCCAGCTCGACCACGAGCCCGGCGACCGCGCCGCGGGCCAGCTGGCGCTGGAGAAACGCGAGCAGCACCGCGACCGGGACGACAGCGAGCGCATAGCCCGCGACACGGCCGAAGATGTCCCTCTCTGCGGCGCCCAGCACGTCGGCAACGACCGCAGCGGCCAGCGCGGTGAATGCCACCATCCCTGCTAGCAGGACGGGTACGATCGCACGCCGCTGCGGGCGGCTCGCACGGACCAGACGCACGGCCAGCAGCCCGATCGCGATCACGATCACTGCCAGGCCGGCGATCCGCTGGAACTGCAGCAGCCCGTTCGCCAGCGCATCATTACGGGCGACTTCGAGCAGGTTCGCTGAACAGCGATCACAGATAGCGCGTCCGTCAGTGAAGAGCAGCGACGCGAGCTGCACGATGGTGACAAGCGCGAACGCCACAACGACCAGCGCGCGGTCCAGCGCTGTCTGCAACCGGCCGGAGGGGAAGGAGAGGATCACGTACAGGAAGCCCGCGAGAAAAAGGACCTTGAAGGCTTGCCCGATCGTGAACAGGAGCGGGCCGTTCCCCTCCTGCAGGACACTGGCGAACCAGGCCAGGCCGGTCAGGACCATTGCCGGCCCCAGCCGATTGTCCGGCCGTGCCCGCCAGGACAGCAGCCCGCTGCCGATGAAGGACCAGCCAACCAGGACGGCGACCGGCGGGCTCGGGATCTCGGACTGCTGATATACCGCCGCAGTGCTGGCGACCCAGAACACACCGATTCCGGCCAGGAGCCCCAGCACGCCAAACGCGACCAGTCTCGCGCTCATGTCACGACGCATGGCAACCTCACCTGGAGGCCAGTGGGAGTCGGCAAACACCGTCAGCTCGTCTCCTCGTAGCCGTCGTACCACTTCGCGGCGCGCCGGGGAAGCCGCCGGGGTTAGCGCCGGGCCTTCGTGCCGGTCATGGCCGTGCTCTTCCTTACTGGACCGGCGCCCCGGCCGGGGGTCCCGGGGCGCCGGATCGGTGTACCGCTCATGCACCGCGGCTGCGGTATCGGGCCTAGCACACCTTCCAACCTGCCCGCTGCTTGCGGCCCGCGACAGCCGGGCAGCCGGGGCATCTGGGGTACGGCTAGCCGGTAGCCTCCCCACCCTGACCGCCTGCGGGAGCGGACCGGAACTGGTATCGGCACCCGCCCAGCGCCCTCCAGGCACCGTTACGAGGCTGTACCCGGCAGGCCCGCCAACAGCCCGGTAGTTGGACTCCTGCCGGTACGGCCGGCCGGTAGCGCCCGGCCTGATCGCGCCTATGCGCCGCGGCCGCCCCGCCTTCTGATCCCACGGCCGGCTCAGTCCCCGAGGTGGCCGGCCGGGCGCCTTAGGGCAGGCAGCCGGGAGGTCCCGGTAGGGCCAGCCGTACCGGGAAGACTCCCGCTGCCCAGCTGGGCTGTGCTGCAGGTTCTTGATTCGGTTGGTCATGTGCCTGGAACCGGCCATGGTAGTGAGAACGGGAGGGCCGGGTCATGACAGATACCTCCATCGTTGATGTGTCTGGGTATGTCGCTGCGGCGGCCAGAGTCGGGCTTCCCCATCCGCGGCGGCCGGTCTTCTTGCTGGTGGCCGAGGACGGGCCCCGGCTTGAGGCGCTGGCCAGGGATCTCAAGCGGCGCTACTTGGCCGACTACCAGGTCGTCAGCGCGGTTTCGGCCGGCACCGCGCTGACCATGCTGGCTGAACTCGCCGATTCCGGCGCCGTGGTTGCCCTGCTGATCGCGGATGAGCGCCTGCTGGAGATGCCCGCGGTCGATTTCCTGGCCCGCGCGCATGACCTGCACCCAGGCGCCCGGCGCGTCCTGCTCGTTGAGCGGGGCGACTGGTCGGCCACGCATCCTGCCGTGTGCGCGATGGCCCTGGGAAAGATCGACTACCACCTGTGGGCCCCGTGGTACCCGCTGGAACGCAGCCTGTACCCGGCGATGAGCGAGTTCCTCGCGGCCTGGGACAAATCACGCGAACCGTCAGCCGCCGCTATCCAGATTGTCGGCGCGGCGCACTCGCCCCACGCACACCGGCTTCGCGACGTCTTGTCCCGCGGCGGTGTGCCGTATCTGGCCTTCGACGATGACTCCTACCAGGGCCGCCAGCTGCTGCGCGAGGCCGGCCTGGAAGGCGGTCCCCTGCCGGTGGCGGTGTACTACGACGGCACGGTGCTCGCCAACCCGTCACAGGCCGACCTCATGGCGACGTTTGGCTTCCAGACGAATCTGGAGGTGGAGGCCTGCGATGTGGTCATCATCGGCGCCGGGCCGGCCGGCCTGGCGGCCGCGGTCTACGCGGCGTCGGAAGGGCTCAGCACGGTGGTCCTGGAGCCGGTCATGCCCGGCGGGCAGGCCGGGACAAGCCCGCTGATCCGCAACTACCTCGGGTTCCCGCACGGCCTCACCGGTGAGGAACTCACCAACCGGGCCACCGAGCAGGCGTGGCTGTTCGGGGCGAACATCGTGATCACCCAGGCGGCCGGGCTGGCCGCCCGGGGGCGCTACCGGGTGGTGCGGCTGGCCGATGGCAGCGAGGTCGCCGCCCGCGGCGTCATCATCGCCACCGGCGTCGCCTGGCGGCGCCTGGGCGTGCCGGCCCTGGAGGCCCTGGTCGGCGCGGGTGTGTTCTACGGCGCCGCCAGCGCGGAGGCGCGCGCCACCGCGGGCCGGGACGTGTTTGTGGTCGGCGCCGGTAACTCGGCCGGGCAAGCCGCGATCCACCTGGCCAGGTACGCCGCGTCGGTGACAATGGTGGTGCGCGGCCCGGGCCTGCGCGCCAGCATGTCCGAGTACCTGGTCACCGAGATCAGCAGGACCGCCAACATCGCCGTCCGCCCGCAAACCGAGGTCATCGATGGCGGCGGCCGGGGCAGCCTGGAGACCGTGACCCTGCGGCACCGCCGTAGCGGCGCCACCGAGGTCGTGCCCGCCTCCGCGCTGTTCGTGATGATCGGCACCGAGCCCCACACAAAGTGGCTGGCGGGCAGCGTGACGCGGGACGGCGAGGGGTTCATCCTCACCGGCCAGGACCTGCCCCGGGCCGGCCAGCTGCCGGGCGGCTGGCCGCTTGAGCGCCCGCCGCTGCTGCTCGAAACAAGCACACCGGGTGTCTTCGCGGCCGGGGACGTGCGGCACCGGTCGGTCAAACGGGTGGCGTCGGCCATCGGCGAAGGCGCTATCGCTGTTCAGCTGCTGCACCACTACCTGCAGGCAGGCCAGGAATGACCGTCAGTAACGCCGAGCCACGGACAGCCGCCGCGCAGCCGCTGTCCGGCCGTGCCGCTGGCCGGCGGCCGGAACTGGACGTCATGCGGGCGTTCGTGGTCGCCGGACTGGTGGTCTTCCACTCGGCAGTTGTGTTCGCCCCCGGCGCGTCGTGGTTTGTCAAAGACCCGCATCCCAGCACCGGATTCACCGTGTTCTTGCTGTGGGGGTCGTTGTGGGGGATGCCGCTGCTGTTCCTGGTATCAGGGATGGGGGCGCGGTATGCGATGCGCAGCCGCGCGCCAGCGGCGTTCGCCCGGGAACGGCTGGCCCGGCTCGGGATCCCGTTCGCGGCCGGCCTGCTGCTGCTGGCCCCGCCGATGTTCTATCTCGAACGGCTCGCCCAGCCGGGCTTCCACGAGCCGTACTGGCGGTTCTGGCTCAGCTTCGTGAACGTCCCCGCCCTGGCCCGGGGGCTGTTGCCGAGCGGGTCGTGGACGTCGGGTGGGGCCGAGTTCGATCCCGCTCACCTGTGGTTCCTGTACGTGCTGCTGGTCTTCTCGCTCGCGCTGCTGCCGCTGTTTGCCTACCTGCGGGGCCCGCGCGGCGGGACGCTCACCGCCCGGCTGGCCGGTATCGCCGGGCGTCACGCCACCGTCGTGGTGCTGGCCGCGGCGATCCCCCTGATGACGGTAGAGAGCGTGTTCGGCCCGGACGTCAACACCGGCGGCTGGGAGCGCACGGCCTACGTGTTCCCGTTCCTGTATGGGTTCCTGATCGCCTCCGACCCGCGGTTCGAGGCCGCGCTGCGGCGCTCCCGCTGGCCGGCCCTGGCCGTCGCCGGCGCGGCGACCGCGGCGCTGGTGTCCTGGGCGGGCGCCCGAGGCGGATCGGGCGCCAGCCTGAGCGGCGTCCCGGCCGGATGGAGCGCCCTGCAAGGCCTGGCCGGCTGGGCATGGGTCGCGGCGATCATGGGGTCCACCCAGTCACTGGCCGCGCGACGCCGCTCCGCGCCGGGCACCGGCATAGGCGGGGCGGGCGTGACCGGCGGGCGGCTGCCCCGCGCGACCCGGTACGCAAACGAGGCCGTGCTGCCGTTCTATCTGCTGCATGAACCGGTCATCGTAGCGGCCGCATGGCTCATCATCCGCTGGCACGCGCCGATCCCCGCAAAATACGCCGCGCTGGTCATCGTGTCCTTCGCTGCGACCCTCGCCCTGTACGAGACACTGGTCCGGCGGTTCCGCGTCACCCGGCTCCTGTTCGGCATGAAGCCCGGCAGCAAGTCCCGCGTTGCGGGCAAGCCGACCGGTGACGGCCTGGCCAAGACCGCACTGGCACACCCCAACCACCGCTCCGATGTCACAGCCGCTCACCCAGGCGATACCGGACCTGGCCAGACCCCGACACGAAACGCACAAGACACGGGAAGCTGCTCAGATCAGCACCATCCCGGTGCGTGATACGAGAACACAGGAGCGACACGGATCACCCGTGTATTAAGCGATCGGCGCACATTAGGCCGGTTACGACCGCCTGATCGATCACTTTGCGTGGTTGAAGCTCTTGGGACCTTCGCAGAGCCGACGCCCGGTCCAGTGCACGGACTGGCGATTCGCTACCAGCACGCCGCACCGCGGCCGTTCACCGCGTCATGGGGGTTCGAGTCGGTTTCCGCGGGCCGTCAAGCCTGGTTCTGGCCCCTGAATCACTCCGAACCAGCAGCTGCCCGACGCGGCAGGCAACGTTACTGCACGTCAGAGCGCATACGGCCCGTCTGTCTGCTGGAGATCAACATCGGCGCTGTAGCACATAGAGCAATGTGGGGATACGGGGTCGATCCCCCCTCGAGCTGGAACCCCTCCATCTGCGAGTGACTCTCGCCCCGCGGGTGCGCTGGTGACAGGGATATTTGACCCGCACACCCGGCGCGGCGCCGGGGCGTGAGGTCAACCGCAGGCCGGCGGCGGGTCCAGGAAATGTCCATCAGTGGCCCCGGCGCCGGGCGTGGGGTCAGCCGCAGGCGGCGGCGGGTCCATGAAAGGTCGATCAGTGGCCCGCGCGGTGCACTGTCATTGTCCCGAGGCCTGGCGCGCGGCCGTGCCAGGAGGCCCTGGCCTCCGGTGAGCGGTGCTGGCGGGCGCTCACCTGCCGGGCATGTGCGCCGGCCCTCCGTGCCCGCGGAGCCGCCGGCTGTGGGGTTCACCTGCCTGCCGCCCGGGGCCCTACTCCCCCGCGGCCGGGCAGTCTGCCACTTCGTGCGGCTTCGCCTTCATGGGGCGTGATGAAACGTGCCCGGCGCAGCTTTGAGTCGTTCGCCGCGCTCGCCAAGGCTGGTGCCGCGCCCAGAAACGGGAAACCGGCGACACGGTTTCCCGGCGGTCCTGGGCACGGACAACCGGCCGGGCGGACGTCGTCCCGGGCATCATCGACGATGCCACCGCAGCTCACCCCCTAGTGTCGCGTGGCGTTAGTTGTTTGACGGTCTGACTTTGGTGAGCAGTTCGTCGGCGTCTTTGGTCCAGGTGAATGGCTGGCAGCGGTCGTTGTAGGCGTCGATGAATGCGCCGATCGCGGTGGTGAGCTCTTTGACGGAGCGGAAGGTGCCGCGGCGGATGGCCTGGCGGGTGATGATCCCGAAGAAGATCTCCACCATGTTCAGCCACGAGCACCCGGTCGGGGTGAAGTGCAGGGTGATCCGCTTGTTCTCCGGCTTCGCCAGCCACTTGCGGACCTCGGGGTGCTTGTGCGTGGCGTAGTTGTCCAGCACGACGTGCAGCTCCGTGCCGGGATGGGCGGCGGCAGCCTTCTTCAGGAACCGGAGGAACTCCTGGTGGCGGTGCCGCGGATAGCACGCGTCAGCGGTGATCTTCCCGGTGGCGATCTCCAGGGCGGCGAACAAGGTGGTGGTGCCGTGCCGGACGTAGTCATGAGTGCGCCGCGCCGCCAGCCCGGGCCGCAGCGGCAGCATCGGCGCGGTCCGGTCCAGGGCCTGCACCTGGGACTTCTCGTCAATGCTGACCACCACCGCGTTATCCGGCGGCGCCAGGTACAGGCCCACGACATCGCGGATCTTCGCCTCGAGTTCCGGGTCGGTGCTGAACTTGAACGTCTCGATCCGGTGCGGCTGGATCTTCCACTTCCGCCAGATCCTCGCCACGCTGGCGAACGAGATGCCCAGCTCGGCGGCGAGGAACCGGGCCGACCAGTGCGTGATCCCCAGCCGTTCCGGCGGCCTGCCGCCATCGGCCAGCGTCGCCACGACGACATCCGCCTCGCTGATCTCCGGCGGGCGGCCGGACCGCGGCTCATCCTCCAGGGCCCTGATGCCGCCCTGCTGGTAGCGGTCCCGCCAGCCGATCACCGTTGGACGCGACACCCCGGCCGCCCGGGCGATCTGCGCGTTCGGCATCCCGTCGGCGGCCAGCAGCACCATCCGGGCCCGCTTCGCCAGCCCCGACGGAACGCTCGGCAGCCGGGCCAGCTCAGCCAGCCGCTCACGGTCACCCTCACGCAAGATCAGTGCAGGAGCACGAGACATACTCCATTGTCCCGCTCAACCAACCGTAAAACAACTTTAAACACGCGACACTAGACGGCGCAGTCCGGTATCCCGCACCCCGTGAACGGGGCGGCCAGCACCGGGCACGGCGAGACGCCTTACTGCGGCGATCAACTGGGCTGTTCACACCAGGCCGATCTGCTGCACCAGATCGACTCCAGGCCGTGCCAGGAAAGTCGGGTAAGCGGGGCGCGTTGCCGCGCCCCGCTCCCCTCAGAACCGGACTTGCGGGTCATCCTCGCATCCGGCTCAAGCAAGCCCCATAGGGCGGTTCAGGTGCGTGAAGATGCCGGTTCCTGGCTGCCTGTGCTAGGAATTCGGCGTTGGCAGTGGGTGTGTACTAGACGGGTGCCATCCGGCATGCCCTGCCCGCGTGCGACGATGAGCTGCCTGGTAATCGCTTTGCGGGTGGTGCGGTGCCATTGTTGCCATTCCTCGGGGGTGTGTGGCTCCCGGTCGGCGTGCAGGAGCAGGTCCGCGCAGATGGCGCAGCGGCCGTGCTGCACCTTGAGCAGGTGCAGGGTGCTGCGGTCGAGCGGGGGCTGGTTCCTGCCGCGCCGCTGGTTCCAGTAGGCGGTCAGGGCCGGGTCGTCGGGGGACGCCCGGCCGGTGACCTTGCGGTGCCGGATGATGGGTGTCCAGACAAGCTGGGGCAGGTAAGCGCCGCTGGCGGCGTCGCCGAATACCCACTTGTTATGCCTGGACGGGTTGAACTGGCCGAAGTAGCGTCTGGTGACCCAGTGCCTCGGCTTACCGGGGTGGCTGCGGCAGGCCCACTTGTAGGTGAGTTTCCACAGGTAGTCGTCCAAGCTGGTGAACGTCTTCTTGGACACCACCGACCGGTAGAAGCTCGCCCATCCTCTTGTGATCGGGCAGATGGCGGCGAGGACGGCGGATGCGTTTTGCCCGCGCAAGCGGCGCATCTGCTCGGCGAGCTTGCGCTTGACCCGTCTGACAGCGGCCTTGCTGGGTTTGATCAGCAGCTTGCCGTTACGGTAGCGGCGGACATTGAATCCCAGGAAGTCATAGCCGGACTCCAGCGACACGATCTTGGTCTTCTCGTCGTTGAAGGCCAGGCCCCTGGGCGCCAGCCACCGGGCTAGCTGTGCTTTGACTTGCTCGGCTTGCTGCCTGGTGTGGCAGCAGACCACGAAGTCATCGGCGTAGCGGACCAGCACCGGACTGCCTTTCGCAGTGCGGATTCCGCCGGGCCCGTACCGGACCCCGGCCGCCTCCTCCAGCCCGTGCAACGCGATGTTCAGCAGGCACGGGGAAATCACGCCACCTTGCGGACTGCCCTCCTCGGTGGGCGCGAACCCCTTGCCCTGCTCGAACACTCCCGCTTTCAGCCAGGCGCGGATCAGTCCCCGGCCGGGGAACGACCCGATCGCCGACATCAGGTGAGAATGGTCAAGCTTGTCGAACGCCGCGGCCAGGTCCGCGTCCAGCGTCCATACCCGCGCGGCCCCACGGCCTTTGCACGTGTCGTAGACCGCCTCGATCGCGTCCTGGCAGCTGCGGCCCGGCCGGAACCCGTACGAGCGGGCCTCGAACCGGGCCTCCCACTCGGGCTCCAGCGCGTTCTTGGCCCGGTTCTGATGACACCGGTCCATGATCACGGGAATGCCGAGCGGACGGAGCTTCGCATTGGCCTTCGGTACATACACCCGCTTGACCGGCACGGGTTCCCAGGTCCGGACGCTCTTATGCACCCGCACCGCCAGCGCCATCCTGGCCGGTGCGGTCAGCGCGACCTCGCCGTCGATCCCCGCCGTCTTGCGGCCGGTATTGCGCTGCGTGACCTGCCGCACGCTGACCAGCGTGTTCGACCAGGACCGCAACATCATCTTCTGCAAGGACCTGACCTTGGCCAGGTCCTCCTCCTGGGCCGCCTTGAAGATCCTGCGCCGCAGCCGCCCTACGTTGTCCTCGTGCAGCCGCCAGTTAATGGCGTCCCACTCCAGGGCCACGTCCTCGGTTCCGTTCACCGTCATGGGTGCCTAACTTGTCCCTCGGTTCCGGCGTATCCGGCACTTCGCCTGCAAAGGCTCACCCGCCTCACGTCAGCCTGCTTTCGCAGCCGGGCACCCGGCCCGGTATCCGGCCAGTTATACGGCGAGCACCCGGCTGGAGGACCGGTACAAACGCTCCCGCTTTCCTGCTGCCTTTCAGCTGCCGGCATTCGCTTCCTGGGCGTCCTGTTCCCGCCAGGGAATCCGGCTTTCCTTACGGTCGGCTTGCCGGCGGCGCCCAGGCGGCACCCACCGGACCCTGACGGGGTTTCCACGTTCCGCACGCATGAGATACGGCCGGGCCGGGTGTCCTCTTTACCCCGGGGGCGACGGTGTTCCCTGCGACCGTCGGGATGTCCGCGGCCGCCGTCTGCCGCCTTTCAACGGCTGGCCCCTGCCACCCCGGTACTACCAGCCGACCCGGGATGTCAGATTGACGAGGCATCAACAAGGATTCAGGTTTATTCACCCTTCCGGCCTTCCCCTCGCCTGTGGCACCCGGTCGGAACGGGCGCCCTTGGGCCTTCCCCTGAGCTTCGCACCCGGCCGTTACCAGCCACGCACGTCAGGGCGGGGACGGGTCTGGAACACTAACCCGAAGTCACGTCTTCGGCGCCATGCCGAACCTCCAATCGACGAACTCACTCACACGTGCGACCTCGTGTCGCACCATCCTGATCTGCCGAATAGCGCGCGTTGCCTGTTCGCATGCTTATGCGCAGACGCGCATGTTCACCCGGTCTCTTGAGGGCTGCCCGCGGTTCGTCAGACCAGCGGCCTGACCCCTCCGGCGAGCCAGATCGCCGATTAGGAGTTTCGTGATTATCAAGTGCAGGCATCGTTATTTTGCACCCATATCAACCAGATCTGCGCTACAGCCGACTGTGCCGCCCTTCGCTTCGTGGATCCCCAGGCCAGTCTGGGATTGTAAGAGGTGGTCGGCAGGCTCGAGCCTCACGGGTGGAGACGGTATTACACATACACGTCCTGCCTTGCTGCTACGTCTCCCGCTTCTAAAGTTCTCCGGCTATTCTCTCTACAGGTCTGCGCCGGACGTCCGCGTCATTGCTGGATCATCTCCGTCAAGCAATGCTTGGTACGTCGGGCCAGATCACTGCGCCGATCGTCGGCCGGTCCTCCGTCCAGCAGATCGTTAGGCAGATTGCAGAAAGTCGTCAGCGATCGCGGTCAGGGCAGTGGGCTCGATCTGTGCGAGCGCATCCAATGGCATCATCCAGGAACTCAGACGGAACGCCTGTGCGGTGAGTCGCTTGGCGTGCGCCGGGGTGGCCGACATCACGCGTCCGCGGCGAGGTACTTGTGCTGTTCCCGGAGCTGCCGCTTGAGGATCTTGCCGCTGGGGTTTTTGGGCATGGCGTCGGCGATGATGACGCGCTTGGGTGTCTTGTAGCCCGCCAGCAGCCCGCGGGTGTGCCTGATTACTGCTTCTTCGGTGAGCGTGGCGCCTGGCTTGGGGACGACCACGGCGATGACCGCCTCGACCCACCGCGGGTGGGCGACGCCGAAGACGGCGACTTCGGCCACCTCGTCCATCTGATAGATGGTCTCCTCGACCTCGCGGCTGGCCACGTTCTCCCCGCCGGTCTTGATCATGTCCTTCTTGCGGTCGACGATGGTGAGGTAGCCGTCCTCGGTCATGACCCCCAGGTCGCCGGAGTGGAACCATCCGTTGCGGAAGGCCGCCGCGGTCATCGCCTCATCTTTGTAGTAGCCGAGCGTGGCGTGCGGACTGCGGTGGACGATCTCGCCGACTGCGCCCGGCGGCAGCAGCATGTCGTTGTCGTCCACCAATCTGGTTTCCACGTTCAGCGCCGCCCGGCCAGCTGACCCGGCCCGGCTGACCTGCTCGTCCGGCCCGAGGATCGTCGCGAGCGGGGCCATCTCGGTCTGGCCGTAGAAGTTCCACAGGCGGATGCCGGGAAGCCGCTCCTGCAGCTCCCGCAGAACCTCGACCGGCATCGCCGAGGCGCCGTAGTAGCCCTTGCGCAGCGAGCTGAGGTCAGCCTGGCCGAACTGCGGTGACCGCAGGAGAGCGATCCACACCGTCGGCGGGCAGAACAGCTTCGTCACGCGCTGCGACTCAATCGTCTTCAAGATCGCGGACGGGTCAGGCGCCGGCAGTACGATGCTCGTGGCACCCAGGTATATGTCCGGCCCGAGGAAGCAGTCCAGCTGCGCGCAGTGGTACAGCGGCATGGCGTGCACCTCGACGTCATCGCCGTCCATGCCGCCGTCAATGATGCAGGAAACGTACTGCCACATCAGCGAGCGGCTCGACAGCATCGCGCCCTTGGGCCGCGATTCGGTGCCGGAGGTATACATCAGCCGCAACAGGTCATCGTCGCCGACATCGACCTCCGGCGGCGTGCCCGTCACGATCGATCCATTGCTGAACATCGGCCCACCCGGCCGGCACCTCACCCCCGCCCTGGCGGATCACCGCGCGCACCGGGATGTCGAGCCCGGCCGCCGCGATCGCCTTGCCAGCAGTGGCGGCCAAGCCATCCTCGGCCACGAACGCTGCCGCCTCGCTGTGGCCAAGGATGTAGGCGATCTCCCCCGGACCGAGCATGAAATTGACCGGCACCAAGATCACGCCGAGCCGGGCAGTTGCGAACGACAAGACGGCGAACTGCCAGCAATTGCGGGACAACAGCGCCACCCGGTCGCCCTTCTTCAGGCCCTCAGCCGCCAGCGCCGCTGCCGTCCGCGACACCGCCGCCTCCAGTTCCGCGAACGTCAGCCGGGTAGCGCCAGAGACAATGGCCAGCTTGCCCGGGACCCGTGACGCAGTGCGATGCAGCATGTCGCTGATCCCCTGCCGCCGAGCCAGCCCCGGCAACACGCCGACGTCGCCCTTGGGCATGATGCCCCACCTCCTGCCAGTTCTTGAGCCAACGATGCACATCCCTCCAGCACCACCACAGAGGCGAAAGTCATCCCGCCGGGCACGGCAGATGACATCTGGCAAGCAGGCCCGCGATTAGGCTGGCTAGGACCAGCATTGTCTGCTCATCGAACCGGGCATCGATCAGCCGTGTCGGCCACGCGTGGCCACACACAGAACTCCCCGCTCGGTACGACAGGGCGGCTAGGCCGACCTGCCAGAATTGGGACCATAACGGCGGGTAGGAGCGCGGTTATCAAGATCCCTTGCGCTGTGGTAGTCACGGTCACCCAGCCCTGTGGGCAGCGTACCGGCCGTATGTTTATGCACCGGCGCGCCTCAGGCGAACATCCGGATTTGCCGCGAAGGGTGCTGCGCCCGCGACTGGCGGTTGAGACACCACGTGTCTCCGGGCACTGTTGCGACCCGGGGAGGTCCGGCCACCGAGCCTCCGCAAAACACGTTGCCGGATCACGACGACCACCACTAGTTTGTGGGAGGCCGTGCGAGCGAACGAGGAGGTGGTACCCGTGAATGCAGTGTCGGCTTGGGTGCTCCCCTCCGGGGTCACGGCCGGGCGATAGATCGTCCGGGAGCGCCGTTCACGAGCACTCCCGGAAGGCCCGCCCATGCGCTTCACTTCTGAAGAACGCCTCGACGACGGCGTCATCGAACGCGATTTCACCCTCGGCGAGATCCCGGGCATCCTGTGGACGCCAGCATCCCCATCCGCGCCGGCGCCGCTGATCCTGAGCGGCCATCCAGGCGGACTGGAGAAGATGCACCCCCGGCTGGCGGCCCGGGCCCGGCACTACGTGGCAGAGTACGGCTTCGCCGCGGCCACCATCGAGCTCCCAGGGGCCGGTGACCGGCCCCGTTCGGCCACCGCCGAGCGGGCCCGCGCGGACCTGCGCCGGGCGATGGCGGCCGGCGAGCCGGTCGGCGAGATCGTCGGCACCCTCGTCCTGCCACTGGCCGAACAGGCGGTCCCGGAATGGCAGGCCGCTCTGGACGCCCTCCTTCCGCTGCCCGAGATCAGCGGCCCGGTCGGGTACGAGGGGGGAGTCATCGCCATCGGCATCCGGCTGGCGGTGGCCGAACCGCGTATCTCGGCCGCCCTGCTGTTCGCCGGAAGTTTCGTGCCCCGCACCCTGTTCGAGCAGGCCCGCCAAGTCACCATTCCGCTGCAGGTCCTGCTGCAGTGGGACGACGAAGGAAACGACCGGCAGCTGGCCCTGGACCTGTTCGACGCGTTCGGCTCGAAGGAGAAGACGCTGCACGCCAATCTGGGCGGGCATGCCGGCGTTCCGTCATTCGAGATCGACGCTGGAGCCCGGTTCTTCGCCCGGCACCTGAGCTAGCCGCCGGCCGGTCACGTCCGGATCTGCCGCTGCTGGGACGCTTTTGCTGGTGTCTGGTCGGTCGGAGCAGGCGTGGCGGGGGGATCTGCTGGCCTCGGCTGTTTGTGCCGCGGTCGCAGACGGGCTCTTCGGGATGTTGCCGCGTTCTGCTGCCGGAATGACCGGGTGGTGTGACTTGTTTGACCAGGTGATCCCCGATTGCTGGCTGAGGCCCGCGGCCTGGTCCGCGGCTTGGAGCAGATGCGTGTTTGGCTGTGCGCCCGACCGGCGTAACGGGCCGGGACGATGCGGCAGCTGACCCGGCCGGGGAGGTTCAGCCCCGTAAGCGCCGCGGCCAGGGAGAGGACACTGATGCGTCGCACTAGGGCCACGCAGGCCACCACGCCGCCCGAGATCCACAAGCCGGATGAGCAGTGGCGGCAGGAACTGACGCGCCAGCAGTATGACGTGCTGCGCCGGGCCCACACTGAGCCCGCCTTCACCGGTAAATACGTCCACGCCAAGGACAACGGCTCCTACTGCTGCGCCGGCTGCGGGAATGAGCTGTTCCGCTCGGACGCCAAGTTCGAATCCCGCACGGGCTGGCCGAGCTTCTCCCAGCCAGCCGTCGCAGCAGCGGTCGAACTGCGGCCGGACAAGGGCTGGTTCCTGCGCCGCACCGAGGTGGTCTGCCGCCGCTGCGGCGGTCATCTGGGCCATGTCTTCCGCGACGGGCCCGCTCCCACCCGCAAGCGCTATTGCATCAACTCCTGTGCCCTGGCCTTCCAGCCACTGCCGCCTAGCCGCGATCGGGGCGACGGCCAGCCAGGCAGCTAATGCCTGCGGCGCTGGACTTCGCCGAGCAGAATGCCATGTTCTGCGCGGCCCGCGCAGTGGCCCGGCTGCGGATCCAGCGCCGTGCCTAACGTCGGCTACGTGCGCAGTCAGCGGTTCACCGCGCATCCGTTCATCCAGGTTCCGCCATTCCCCGCGAACCGACGAACCCGCATAACTATGTGGCCTGGCTCGTGCAGCGAACGCACGGATCTGCCGCGCATAGTGTCCGCTGTGGGACCTAGGCTAACTGGTCACTCGCATGGCTGGTTGGGAGCCTGTGGTCACCACTGGTATGGCAGAAACTTCCCGTTCATCACAACAACGACTCGGTCACCGTCGGGGTGGGGCTCGCGGGTGACATCGAGGCGGAAGTTGATCGCGCTCATAATGCCGTCGCCGAACTCCTCGTGGATGAGTTCCTTGATTGTCGGGCCATAGACCTGCAGCACCTCATAGAACCTGTACATCGTGGGGTCCGCCGGCACCGCAGCCCCCAGCGCTCCGCGTGTCGGCTGCAACTGGAGGGCCTGCTCGACTTCTTCGCCCAGATCCAGCAGCGAGCAGGCCGCCTTGGCCTGGGCGGCGCTCATCGGCTGCTGGCCCAGCAGCGCCGATGTCGTCCAGGCCACCGGCCGCCCGACCGCCTCTGCGAGTTGCGCCCAGGTCACGCCCAGCCTGGCTTTGGCCACGCGGACAGCCGCGGCCGCCTCGTTCTTGCTCACCATCCCGTCCTTCCCGCCGTCCCCACCGACAACCAGACCACGTCACCGGCAGGCTACGCGACCCATGTTCCAGCCGGATGACGGACGAGCTGACCCGTAAGTCATGCTCAGTTGACCTTTGTGGTCGACCTCATCTGCTGCGGACAGTCTGGCTTCCCGCGATGTCCGGCTGACCGGCGAGCGGGGTGCGCCGGAGGGATAGCGCCGGGGCCTGGCTGGCGCTCCTCAGCCAGGACCGCGCAGCCCGTCGGTGATGACGCGCAGGATCTGGTTCCGCAGCGGCACGTCCCAGCCTCCGGCGAGTGCCCCCTCGGTGACGGAGGTCAGCAGGGCGATCACCTCGGCGATGTCGAGGTCCGGCCGCAGCGAGCCGGCCTGCTGCCCCCGCCGCAGCAGCTCGGCGATCGGCTCCTGCAGGCTGGCCAGGGCGTGCCCGGCGCGGACGTCGTCGGTCGGCCGGAGCAGGGCGAGCACGGTGGTGCCGGCCGCCGCCTCGTCGATGACGGTCCGGAAGAACCGGAAGAGGCCTGTCACCGGGTCATCCGCGGCCAGCTGGCGGGCCTCGGCGTCGAGGCGCGCCAGCAGCTCCTTGAGGATGGCGACGAGCAGATCACGCTTCGTCGGGAAGTGCCGGAACACCGTGCCCACCGCCACCCCGGCCCGCCGGGCGACCTCCTCGGTGGACGCCGCGGGACCACGCTCCGCGAAGACCGCCCCGGCCGCCGCCAGGATCGCCGCCCGGTTCCGGACGGCGTCGGCCCGCGGAGGCGGCCGCCTTCCGGAAGCGCCGCCCATGCAGCCTCCTGGACAAGATGAGTTGCCACTCACTATTCTGTCAACATGAGTCTGCACTCATCTTAGTCTCCCCTGGAGGTTCCTCATGCCGCCGGCCAAGATGGCCCACACCCCGGATCCGGCCGCCGCGTTCGCGCGCTGGCAGCAGGAGGTCCTCGCCCACTCTCCCGACCTGACGCCGGACCTGTACGCCGCCGACGTCGTGGTCGAGGCACCGTTCACCGGCACCGGGCAGCCACACCGGATCGACGGGACGGCCGCCTACGCCGAGTTCGTCCGAGCAGGCCGGGCCAGCCTCCCGTTCCGGGTCACCGGCTTCGGGGACGTGCTCGTCCACCGCACCGAGGATCCCGCGACGGCCGTGGTCGAGTACCGGCTGTCGGGGCAGGTGGCAGGGCAGGTGCGATCGGCGCCATTCCTCGTCGTCGTCACTGTGGACGAGCAGGGCAGGATCACCCGGTGGCGCGAGTACCAGGACCGGCCGGCGATCGTGGCCGCCCTGGCCGACACCACGCCCGCCTGACCCGCGCCACCGCCTGCCCCACGTCAACCACGGAGACACTACTGGCGCCCATGGCGGGAACATGCCGGGAAATGGACCGGGAACACCGGCTCATCCAGCCTCGCTGACACGCGGGCTCGCGCCCCGATTCGCACCGGCACGAGAACGTCCTCAATTGCTGCGGACAGTTATTGACTGGCTGTTGTCAGGAGTGCGCAGCTACAGTCGGGTGGCGTGCCGGGAGGCGGGTTGGTGGCGGACGGGGCGCTGGGTGTGCACACGGCGATCGTGACCGGCGCCAATCACGGCATCGGGGCGGCCACGGCGCTGGCGCTCGGGCAGCGGGGATGCGCGGTGCTGTGTGCGTTCCTGCGGATGGACGACCCGCCTGATCCGGGCACCCCAGAGGCCTACCGTGAACGCCGCAGGCAGGACGCCGGACCCGTGGCCGCCCAGATCCGCGCCGTGGGCGGCCGGGCCATTGCCGTGGAGGCTGACCTGTCCGACCCGGCCAGCCCGGCGGTGCTGTTCGATGCCGCCGAGGCTCAGCTGGGACCGGTGGACATCCTGGTGAACAACGCCACGGGCTGGCTGGCCGACACCTTCACCCCCCACCCCGCGGACCGGCTCGGCCGGTCCCTGCAGCCGGTCAGCGCAGCGGGCTGGCAGCAGCAGTTCACCGTCGATGCCAGAGCGGCCGCGCTGCTGATCGCCGAGTTCGCCCGCCGGCACATCGCCCGCGGGGCTGGCTGGGGCCGGATCATCGGGCTCACCTCAGGCGGCGACCTGGGCTTCCCTGAGGAGGTCTCCTACGGGGCCGCCAAGGCTGCCCAGGTGAACTACACCATGTCGGCCGCGCTGGAGCTGGCCCCCTACGGGGTCACCGCCAACTTGGTCCACCCACCCGTCACCGACACCGGCTGGGTCACCCCGGCGGTCCGTGACGCCGTCGCCGCCAGCTCCGCTCTGGTCCACGTGGCCACACCAGCCGAGGCAGCCGAGATAATCAGCTACTTGGCATCCGACGCCGCCGCCCTGATCACCGCCAACGTCATCAACCTCCGCTAACCGGCCGACGGGTAGCTACGCGACATGGGACCGCCCTAATTTGCCGCGGACAGGAAGCGGAACCGGCTCACGTACGGGACCAGGCCGACGACCCCGCCTGCCGTTGTGCGCATGGTCTGGGGCGCTGCACTTCAGTTCGGCAGCCGGCCGGCGCCGCGGAGCCGGCCGGGCGGAGTAGGGCAGGCCCGGCCGGGGCCTGCGGTTTGCTGACGATGTAGCTGCCGGCTCCTGGAACGGTACTACGCCTACGGCTACGGTGGTGGTTGTGCGGGGTGTGCCGTGGTGGGGCGTGATCTCCTCGGCCGCGGCCCCGGTGCTGATGGTCAGCGGGTGGACGGCTGCCGCCGGGCTGCAGCCGCACTCCTTCGACGCCGTTGCCCAGACAGTCAGCGCCCTGGCCGCGCCGGGCGCGGCCGACCGGTGGGTGATGACGCTGACTTTCCTGGTGGTTGGCGCCTGTGATTTCGTCACCGGGCTGGCGCTGCGGCCGGCCAGAGCGCCGGGGCGGCTGATCCTGATGGCCGGGGCCGTGGCGGGCATGCTGGTCGCGGCGAACCCGGAACATCCCGGGACCAGCTTTCCCCTGCCGCACATGATCTGGGCAGCCGCCGGGTGCGCCGCGCTGGTGGCCTGGCCGGCCGGGGCATGGCGGCGTGGGCCTTCGGTACCGTGGGGCCTGCGGCCGGCAGTATCCGCCGGTGCCGTGGCGATGCTGCTGGCCCTGCTGGCCTGGTTCGGCACGGAGCTGATCACCGGGGGCGGGCAGGCCGGCCTGGCCGAGCGCATCTTCGGCGCCGCGCAGGCACTGTGGCCGCTAGCGGTGGTCGCGTCCTGCCGCCGCGCGGCCAGGACAGGCGCCAGCCGCCTGCCAGGCCTGAACCAGCCAGGTGCGCGTCCTGCCGCCCGCGCATACGAGCCAGCTCGGTGAGCGCGCAAGTCCTGTTCCACCGCGACCCGCCAAGATCGCCACACGCTCTCTGACCGAGCCGATTTGCATGATTATTCATCGCCCCATGTCACCGGAAGCGCACTATTTTGCCGCGGACAGTTCGGGTTGCGGGTGGTGGTTCGTCGTGGCCAGCCAGGGCAGGTACGGTCGGATCGTTGGCGGAGGGCTGCGTTGCCCCGTGTGAACAACCAGCGGGCTCAGGCCTGGTGCAAGGCCTGGAGGAGGTGCCGGTGGCCAGCGTGATCGCGTTCGATGTGAATGAGACGCTGCTGGACCTGCATGCCCTCGACGAGCCATTCGAGACGCTGCTGGGCAGTGCCTCGCTGCGGCCGCAATGGTTTTCGCTGATGTTGCAGCTGGCCTTTACCGGCGGCCTCACCGGCCACTACGTGGACTTCACGTCCGCCCAGCGGGCCGCGCTGGCCATGCTCGCCGAACGTGAGGGCGTGCCGGTGACCGCCGGCGACATCGACGGCCTGGTGAGCCGGATGAGCTCGCTGCCCCCGCATCCGGAGGTGCCCGGTGCGCTGGCTTCCCTGGCCCGCACCCGGCTGCGGCTCGTGGCCCTGACCAACTCCGTCCAGCACATCGCCGAGGCGCAACTGGCCAGCGCCGGCCTGGCCGGCTTCTTCCAGGCGGTGCTCTCCGCCGATGCCACTGGCCACCTCAAGCCCGCGCCGCAGCCCTACCGCGCGGTCGCCGAGCGCTGCGCCGTACCCATCGGCGAAGTGCGCCTGGTGGCCGCGCATTCGTGGGACATCGCCGGGGCACTGGCCGCCGGATGCCAGGCCGCATTCGTCGCCCGTCCCGGCATGGTGCTCAGCCCACTCGGGGACCCGCCTAGCATTACCGGCCCGGACCTGGCCGCGGTAGCCGAGCAGATCATCAGCATCGACGGGTGAACCGGCCACAGCCCCAGCCATAGCCCAACAGCAGACGTGTCAGGCACGCATATTCACCTGCCGGCCCGTATGGCCCGGTGCCAAGTCCCGATCAACGCCCCGGCACCGTCTCCCGCGACCAGAGCACGCTTAACGCCGAAATGTCTACCGATATGGTAGTCATTCGCGTCTGGCGGTGCGCAGAACCTCCTGCTATGAATGGCTCGTTGCTGCGCCGTCTAGCGGCCGGGCCGGCGGCACCTGGGCTAGCGGGATGCTCTTGTGCCGGGCCGCTTGGCGTCAGGTGCCGTGGTCAGTGCCTGGGCGGTTTCGTTGAGCGCGCGGATGCGGGGATTGTCCCGGCTGGTGGCCCAGACCAGCCCGAGCGGCAGGGGCGCCAGGTCGGTGATGGGGATGAGGGTGATGTCGTCGCGGTCGAAGATGGGGACGCCAGAGCTGGTCGGGTGGACGATGCGGCCGCGGGCGACCAGGGAGAGGATCTCGTTTATCGTCTGGACCGGCTGGGTGCGCCGGATGGGCCGCCCGGATGGCGTGCGCCGGGGGACGAGCAGGTCGTAGACCGCCGACGGGATGGAGTCGGGAAGCAGGGCCACCTGCTCTTCGGCCAGTTCCTCGACGGACACCGTGCTCTCGGCGGCGAGACGGTGCGAGGGGGCAACCGCTAGCGTCCGCGGGTAGTAGGCGAACGCGGCGCCTGCGGTGAGATCTGGCTGGTCGACGGCGAGCCAGTTGCAGAGCACGTCGATGTCGCCGCGGCGCAGCGGCCGGTAGGCGTCGAAGGTTTCCACCTCGTGGAGCTGGACCTTGCAGCCCGGGTAGCGGCCCTGAAAGGCGGCGATGAGCCGACTGAGCGCTGGCCCCTCGGTAGTGAGCACGAATCCCACCCGCAGCAGCCCGCGGACCGTGGAGGACAGCTCGCTGGTGTCGGCTAGGGCTTGGTCCACCGCGGCTAGGGCGGGGGTGAGGTTGCGCTGGAGCGCTTCGCCGGCCGGGGTGAGGCGGACCCGGCGGCTGGTCCGATCGAAGACCTTGACTCCGAGCCGGGACTCCAGGGTGCGGACGGCCTCGCTGACCGCAGGCTGGGAGATGCCCAGTCGCTCGGCGGTGCGGCCGAAGTGCAGTTCGCCGGCGAGGGTGAGGAAGATCCGCAGCTCACGTAGTTCCACGTCCCGCAACATCAATCAGCGATCCTAATCGATCCGATCAGTGATTCGCCCTTGATCATCCCGGGCCGCGCCAGCAGGCTGGGACCGGGCAAAGCCGGGCCACGGAAGGGGAGGGCGTTGATCCTGATCATCGGCGGCCGCAGCAAGATCGGCGTCGCGCTGATCGGCGACCTGCTGGCCCTTGGCGAGCAGGTCCGGGCCCTGGTACGCGCCGGCGAGCCCGCGGACGGTATCCCGGGCGGCGTGGAGACTGTCGCTGGCGATCTTGCCGATGAGGGGTCGCTGGTCACGGCGATGAGCGGGGTGGAGAGGGTGTTTTTGCTGTCTAGCCCGCACCCGGATGCGGAGGCCTGGCACCGCAACGCGATCGACGCCGCCCGCCGGACTGAGGTGCAGTTGCTGGTGCGCAGTTCGATACTTGGCGCCGGCCGGGAAACCGGGGCGGAGTTCATCACTGCGCACACCGCTAGCGACCGCTACCTCGAGGGTTCCGGGCTGCCGCACGTGATCGTGCGGCCCAACTTGTTCTTGCAGAACATCCCCGAATCGACGATCCCTGCCATCGACGCGTCCGGGAACTTCTACGTCAACGCCGGTCAGGCACGGATCAGCATGGTTAACACCCGGGATGTGGCTGCGGTGGCGGCGGCTGCCCTGACCGAGGACCGGCACGCAGGTGCGCACTATGACGTGACCGGGCCGGAGGCGTTGTCCTACAGCGATGTAGCGGCGAAGCTGGCTAGAACGCTGGGCCGCCAAATCAGCTACGTCAGTGCACCCGATGAGGCGGTGCGCCAGGCGCTGCTTGGCGCCGGGCTGAACGAGTGGTTCGCAGGCGCCTTGGTCGGCCTGTACCAGGACTACCGCATGTCAGGCACTGGCGGCTACGCCGCCCAGGTCACCGATACGGTGCAGCGTGTTACCGGCCGCCCGGCACGATCGCTCGCCGGCCTGCTGGGCGAACTCGCACGGGACCGTCAAGGCACGCTTGGGAGCTGACAGTGGACCACGAGCTGGCCATCAGCACGGAGGCCGTCCGGCGCTGCCACCCAGCTCCGCAACTGCGGTCCGGCCGGGCACACCGGCCCGGTTAGCAGCAGAACTGGAGGTAGCTGCATGAGCGACAGCGAGCAGCGGACCCGCGCGACGGCGGTCATCACCGTGCACAAGTACGAGCCATCGGCCTATGACGAGCCGGCCGGGGGGCCGGCACTGACCCGGATCCACGTTGAGGAAAGCTTCTCCGGCGACATCACCGGCGATGGCGTCGTGGAGTTCTTGCAGGCGGCCGGGGCCGACGGGTCGGCCAGCTTCGTGGGCATCGAGCGGGTCACCGGCCAGATCAGCGGGCGGCAGGGCACGTTCTTGCTCCAAGACGCCGGCACCGTGGCCGGCAATATCGTCAGCGGGGACTGGTTCGTCATCCCCCAGTCCGGGACCGGGCAGCTGGCCGGTCTGCGCGGTGAGGGCGGGTTCCGCGCCAACCTTGGCGAAAGCGCCCAGGTCCACCTCGACTACTGGTTCGAATGAGCCACCAGACCAGGACTGCAGCCAAGCCCGCTGCGCCGGCACTGGTCGGCAAGGTGGCGCTGGTCACCCGGGGCGGCCACCGGGATCGGCAAGGCCATCGCTGCCGTGCTCGCGGCGGCCGGCGCGAACGTTGTGATCAACCACAACCACACGCCGGATCTCGCCGGAAAGGTGGCCGCCGACATCGAAGCGGCCGGCGGGACAGCGGTCGCTATCGCCGCCGACGTCACCCGCCGGGCTGAGTACCAGGCCATGATCGAACAGACGCTGGCCAAGTTTGGCCGCTGGGACATCCTGGTCAACAACGCCGCGGCCGCCATCACCAAGCCCTTTGCGGAAATCACCGAGGCGGAGTTCGACCTCAGCTTTGCGGTGAACGTCAAGGGCGTGTTCCACGGGCTGCAGCTGGCCTGGCGGCACCTGGCCGACTCCGGGCGGATCATCACGATCTCCAGCTCGACCACCGCGCTGATGCTGCCCGGCTATGCGTGTATGACGCGACCAAGGGCGCGGTCGAGCAGTTCACCCGCATCCTGGCCAAGGAGTTCGGCTCCCGGGGGATCACCGTGAACACCGTCAGCCCCGGTGCCACCGAAACCGAGACCTACCGGGAGGGCAAGAGCGAGCAGTTCCTGGCCAGCCTGGAAGCGATGAGCGCGTTCGGCCGGCTCGGCCAACCGGACGAGATCGCCACCGTTGTGGCGTTCCTCGCCAGCGACGCCGCGCGTTGGGTAACCTCGCAGAACATCCGGGTTCCGCAACGGCGGCACCGCCTGAGGGAAACAGACTCGCAACCTGCCGCAAAGAAGGCCCGCCAGAGTGCGCAGATCCACCAGATCCGTACCATCCCAGAAAACGGAGTAACAACCAAGGTCGCCGACCATAGCGGCGGCTCGGCGCGCGGTTATCCAGTGGGCCTCGCGTCGCTGGCGACCCGGTCATAGCCCAACGCAGGTTCAGCCCGGCTGCATTTCTATGCAGCGCCGCCCTCGGGATGAACGTCCGGTCATGCCGCGAAGCGCGCTTGTGCCGAGTTCGGGGGGCGCGGATCTCAGGGAGCTGGTGGCCTCAGGTGCGTATCGAAGAATGCGGCAATCCGGGCTCTGGCGTCGCTCGTGGCCTGTTCGTCGAAGCCCATCCCGATCAGCGGGCCACTGAGCATGCTGATGACCGTGAACACCCGGGGCAGCGCCGCATCCTTGCCCCCCGCACCTGCGAACGTGGCCAGTTTGCCGGGATGGTTGTTCATGAAGGAGTGACCGACGGCCGGGTAGACCTTCACGTCATTGCCGATGCCGTTGCCGTCCAGGATCCGCTTCAGCCGGGCCGGCGCGTCCCGCACCGATCGGTCACGGGCACCGTAGCTGGCCACTATCGGGCAGGCGTTCGCGAGCAGGTCCTCGGCGTTTGCGGGCAGCGCCCCATAGTTGACACTCGAGGCTTCGAACCCATGCCCGGCCGCCAGGACAACAGCGAATCCGCCGCCCAGGCAAAAACCGATCACCCCGATGCGGCCGGTGCAGCCGGGCTGGCCCGCGAGCCAGGACCGGGTGGCGTCAACGTCACCGAAGGCAGGACCCCGGCCCCGGGCGATGTCGGTGATGGTGGAGACGACACACCGCAGCTTGCCGCCCCAGGAGTAAAGATCCGGTGCCACCGCGAGATACCCCGCACCTGCCAGCCATTCCGCCTGCGCGCGCAGATCCGGCGTCATGCCGACGGCGTCATGGATGACCACGACACCCGGCCAGGGCCCAGGGCTCGCAGGTGCCGCCAGGTAGCCGCGCAACCGCCGCGGGGCTGGGATCTGAACCTCGCCCATGGCCGCCCTCCTGGTTCGCCGCCGGCGCGACGCCCGATCCAGCCGCGGGTTCGCCGGCCCGCCCGCGGCCGGGATCATGCGCGAACCAAGTATCACCCCGGCCAGCACTCAATCACCGGCAAGCGCCGGGACCTGTCCGCGTGCGTGGCCAGACCCAGCTGCCATGCGGGCGCGCGTGCCCGGACCATCCCCGCAAACCGCTACGGCTTGACAGCGCCCGGCCTGATAGGCGCGCCCCCAGCAAGACAGCCCGACAAGTCGCCAGCCACGCCGGTCGGCGGGTCGGCGCGCGGTTATCCAGCGGGCTTCACGTCGCCGGCAGCCCGGTCAGCCCAACGCACCATCGGCCCCGGCTACATGTCTATGCAGCGCCCCTCCGGGATGAACGTCCGAAGCCCATGCCGCGTTGGCGCTGGTGCGCTGCTGGGCGATGGTCACGCTCGTTCCGGCGCATGCCATCAAGGACGGCATAGGCAGAACTCGTTGCCTTCGGGGTCGGCCAGGACGACCCAGTTCCGATCACCCTGTCCGACGTCCGCCTGCCGCGCACCCAAGGCGAGCAGGCGGCTGAGCTCGGCCTCCTGATCGCGGTTGACGGGTTTGACGTCCAAGTGCAGCCGGTTCTTGGCATACTTCGGCCCGTCCGGCACAAACCGGAAGTCGATCTCGAACGGGCCACCGCCGACCCCGATCGACACGCCGTAGTTACCGCGCTTCACGACTTGCCAGCCCAGCGCCCCAGCCCAGAACTGGGCGAGCAACTCTGCATCCGTCGCGTCGACGACCAGGGATACGATCCGGTTCTCCACCCGTACGTGCTAACACACCGCAGGCCAACATGGCCAGCCGCTCACCCGATACCCGCTTCTGCCGCTCCGGGCGCGGTTGGGGTGTTTGCGCCGGATAGGTGTCCGTCAACTCCGAAGATCTTGGGCTCCAAATGCCCGGGCCTGCTGCTGCCAGCTGGTTCGCCTCGCTCAGCCCGCCAGCGGGCGACGGATTCTGGATGCGAACAGGTCGCGGAGGCTCACCACACCACAGACCTTGCGGCCTTCCACGATCGGCAGATGGCGGAACCCGTTCAGGAGCATGATCTGGGCGGCCTCGTCGGCAGACATGTCTGGGCGGGCCGACTGAGGGTCCGGGGTCATCCATACCGATACCAAGGATGCGGAGAGGTCCTCGCCGGACGCGGCGGCACGCAGGACATCGCGCTCGGTGAGGATGCCAGCGAGGAATGGCCCCTGCATGACGACAGCTGAGCCCACGTTCGCCTGCACCATGCCCGCGGCCGCCTCCGCCACCGGCGTGTCCGGCGTTGTCACGGCCACACGCGTGCTCATGAGATCCCGGAGGATCCTCACGGCCTCCGTCCCAGGACCGACCTCTTACCCACTGCCGCCCACCTCATCCAGCTCGGGGTCGCGGTGAGGGCTCGCTGGCCCGGCCAGCTCCTCGGATAGCATCCTCCACAGTGAGCCAGCCCATGCAGATATGCCAGGCCACTTCTTCCAGAACAGCTGCAGGGTCGTTTCGTCGAACTCGGCATGAGCGCGCTCAGGCGTCACGGCATCTCTGACCTCCTCGAGACAGTGAATCAACTCGAGGAACTGCTCAGCAGCGTCATCCATGCAATCACCCTCGGCGCGAGTGTAAACCGGCGGCCACGGCAACGCGAGAGCCACCTTCGCAAGCAATCGTCGTAGTCAGCTAGTGCCGCATCCGGCAACGTTTGCCCGGCTCAGGAGTACTCACTGGTGATCTCGATTGTGAGGGGCGGCCCGAAGGCACTGGTGAGCCCGGCGGAGTTCGGGGACCGGGAGTTGGGCATTGGGGACCAGGGCCGCATCTGGAAAGAAGCGCACGGTTGTCCCGGTGCTGCCGTCCCCAGGGATTGGTGTGAGGCTGGTGACGGGGATGCCGCGCTCGTAGCGCTGGGTCCAGGCCCCGTCGCTGCGCCGGTTGGTGTGCGTTAGCCAGGCGCTGAGCGCTGTGACGACCGACATGCCCCGCCGCGGGTGCCCGTCGGGGAGTGTCGCTGGGTCCGGGGTGTCGAAGAATCGCAGGTCCTTGGTGGTCATCACCGGTTTCTTGACCGTCCTGCCCTGGTCGCTGGTGTGGGTGGCGGTGCCGCGCCCGTCGTCGGCGACCGACACCGACCCGTCGTGATGCATGGTGATGACGGCGCTTCCCGAACCGGCGTGCTCCGCCTCGTCCGCCGCGTAGGCGAGAACCTCCAGCACCAGGTGCAAGACCCCGCCAGGGGCGAAGATCGCCGGTTCCCGGCGGACTCGCTCGATGTGCCCGGCATCGAGGTCCCTCGCCCAGTCATGGGTTGTGTTCCGCCAGCTCGCCGTCGGCTCGGTCATGGAGTCGCGCAATGATGCGGTACCTCATAATCCCAGCTGGCCCTGGGTGTCAAGTCGGCATGTGATCGGTCACCGCAGGTGGTCTAACGTGAATGATCGCGATGGCCGGGTGCGACTCGGTCACCGTCGGGGTGGGGCTCGCGGGTGCGTCATGCAGTAATGCTCTCCAGCCGCACCCACCAGCGAGGTCGATGCCTTCTCCGCGAGCCACGGCACGGGTTGTGCGGTCATGGTCGGCATCATGCCACCGGAATAAGTATGCGTAACCGCCTGCGCCCAGAACACGCGCATCTGCCGCGATGCGCCCGCACTTTCGGGTGGCGACCTGACGGTCCGCGTGAGAGTGCGGTGGGCTGGATGCATCTGCACCGCCTCTACCCGCGGCCAGGGTAGGCCGGTTGGCCAGGGTGTCCTGGGTAGGTTCGGGTTAGTAGTAGCTCTGCCGTGTCATGCAACCGGTGAGGGGAGGCATTAGATGAGCGCTTTCACCGTGGAACTGGAAAACAGGCCTAGAGAGCTTGCCCGCCTGTGTCAAGCGATGGCCAGCAGCGGCGTTAACCTCCTGCTGTGCGCGACGACACACAGTGACGGCGGAGTCGTTGCCCTGATCGCCGACGATGAGGCATCCGCGCAAACGGTACTCGAGGACGCGGGCTTCGACTACCTGATGCGCCCCGCCCTCACCGTCCGGATGGAGAACAAGCCCGGCATCGGCGCGACGACCTTCCGCAAACTTGCCGACGCGGGCGTCAACGTGAACCTGGTCTTGCCCGTTCACATTTCCGACGAGCTGTTCTTTGCCGTGATCTGCGTTGACAACGAGGATGCGGCCCGGGGCGCACTGGGCGACCAGATCGTCAATGAATAGGGCGTCCCGCCGCGCCTGGCGTCGCTTCTGCCGGGCCATCGCGACAGTCGCTGGCGGTCACCAGTTCGGCGCCCGGTGCTCCTTACGCCGTCTCTGAACCAGTCCGCTCATGCCGCTGACCGAGCGGCGTTAGGCACCGGCCACGACCGAGCGGTAGTGCCAGTTCGACGACGTGCTCATGCCGATGTCTGTGTCCGGTAAAGGCTCAGGCGGATTACACGCTCCCCTCAGTCGTCCCCGATGTAGCCCGTATTGGGATCGATCATGGCGAGGAAGGCGCGGATGCTCTCCCGGTGCTCCTCCATCGACCGATTCGGTGTCCCGCTCGACCCGAATCCGTAGCCCTTGTTAGGCCCGCTCAGCCAGTCGTAGGCGGTGCCGCCGTCTCCAGCTCGGCGAATCGCGAACCGTTCGCCATCGACGTCGAGGGTGAACAACACCGGCCCGGGCCTTCCCTCTCTTCCGCGGTACACAGCTGGAACGGCGGGGCGACCGTCGCCGTCACCGCTGGGGCTCCTGTCCACAAGAGCCAGCATCCACGGCCGTCGGCTTTGATGTCCATCGCACACGCGCTCGTCTGACGCACTCATCTGACGCCGACAGAGCGATCCGCTGGAGCCTGCGCTCGGGCTGCCCGGTTCGGCCACCACCCATACAGGTCGCTACACGAACCCCAGGCCGTCCGGGAAGCTCCACCCACAGACAGTCGGTGGAGCCGACGGTCGTTACGGAGGGTCGCCGGAGGGCCAGACGGTAACGCGCGCAGTGCCGCCGTTCTGTGCGCCGCTTCAGGCGGTGTGCAAGGCCGTCCATACAGCACCGAACACCGCATTCTGGCTGCTGGCCAGCGCAGCCGGAAGAGAACCTGGTGCCGGGCGGCGCATCGGCGGCCAGCCGCGTCAGCAGCCGATCAGCCGCATGTCGGCTTCTTCGTGAGTGCTGCCGAGGGCCGGGGTGAGGTTGTCGAGCTTGCTGATCTGCGCGGTGGTCAGCTCAATGCCGTCGGCGGCAGTGTTCTCCTCGATGCGGGAGACCCGCCTGGTGCCGGGGATCGGGGCGATGTCGTCGCCCTTGGCCAGCAGCCAGGCCAGGGCCACCTGCGTCGGCGTGATGCCGATCTCGGCGGCGACTGCTTCGATCTGGTCGGCGATGCGCAGGTTGTTCTGGAAGTTCTCGCCGGTGAAGCGCGGGTTGTTCTTGCGCCAGTCGCGGTCGTCGAACTGTTCGGTGGAGCGGATTGTTCCGGTGAGGAAGCCGTGGCCCAGCGGCGGGAATGGTACGAAGCCAATGCCGAGTTCCCGTGTCAGGGGCAGTATCTCTGCCTCGGGGTCGCGGGTCCACAGGGAGTATTCCGACTGCAGCGCGGTGAGAGGGTGGACGGCATGCGCTCGGCGGATCGTGGCGGGCCCGGCTGCGGACAGGCCGATATAGCGGATCTTTCCCTCTGCCACCAGCCCGGCCAGCGCGCCGATGGTGTCCTCGATCGGGATGCCGGTGTCGACGCGGATGGACTCGGCGTCATCAGTGCCCGCGCCGGTGTAGGCGGCAGACATTCCCATCGCGCCCAGGCCGATACGGGAAACGTCCAGGCCCCCCAGCTTGACGTGCCTCATGGTGATTACCCCATCTCGTTTCTTATGTGATGGCGGATATCCCGAATGCTCAGGCGGCCGTCACTCCCGCGGGGGCCTGCCGTGTGCTGTGCCCGCGTTGTTCAGCCGGGGAAGTCGGTGCTGAGGCTGGTCTGCTCCCAGGCGTCGGCGTCCGCGCTGAGTTCCTTTATGGCATCGCGGAACCACGTGAGTGCATCGGACCCGAGGACGAGCATCGACGGCGTGCCGGGACTGTGGACGGCGGTGATGATCGCCTGGGCTGCCCGGGCCGGGTCGCCGGGCTGGCGGGCGTCCTGGGTGAGGTCTGCCTTGCGGCGGGCGCCCACGGTGCTGGCATAGTCGCTGATCTCCTCCCGCGGCTGGGTGAGGGAGCGCTTGTAATTGGTGCGGAACGCGCCGGGCTCGACCGTCATGACGGTGATCCCCAGCGGCGCGACCTCCTTGCGCAGGGCGGCGGCCAGCGCCTCCAGGGCTGCCTTGGCCGCCACGTAGTGCCCTGTTCCAATGGGGCAGCTGCGCACCCCGGCCGAGGAGATGTTAACGATCGTGCCGCTCTGCCGTTCGCGCATCCCGGGCAGGACGGCCTGGATCAGGGCGGCCGGGCCGAAGAAGTTAGTGGCGAACAGCTCCTGGACCTGGTCGTGGGCTGCCTCCTCGACAGCGGCGCGGTAGCCATGGCCGGCGTTATTGACCAGGACATCGATGGTGCCGAAACGCTCTTGGGCGGCGCAGACGACATCACGGATCTGGGCGTGGTCGGTAACATCGAGCGGCACAGCGAGTGCGGTACCGGGGTGCGCCCGGGCGAGGTCCCCGGCCCTGGCCTCGTCACGGGCCGTTACGACGACGGTCTCGCCGCGGTCCAGGACTGCCGTGGCGAGCGCCCTCCCGAGGCCGGCCGAACAGCCGGTGATGAGCCAGGTAGCCATGTGATCGCGTTCCCTTCCACCGCGTGCTTCCATCCGCTGTCCCCACCGGGTCCCGGCGGTTCACGCTTCAACGGTGCCGCGCTCGCCGGTGCGCAGGAAGACCGCCGTGTTCCTAGCAGTGACAGGGCCAGGCTGGCCGTAGCGCCGGATGCCACACTGGAGGAATGCCGGGGCCGAACGAACTGGGCGATTTCCTCCGGGCCCGCCGGGCACGGCTACGGCCCGGTGATGTCGGCCTGCCGCCGGGTCCCGGTACCCGGCGGACGCCCGGGCTGCGGCGCGAGGAGACCGCCGCGCTCGCAGGACTGTCCATCGACTACTACATCCGGCTCGAGCAGGGCAAGGAGACCAACCCCAGCGGGCCCATCCTGGACGGGCTCGCCCGTGCCCTCCGGCTGAACGAGGAAGAGAACGCCCACCTGTACGCGCTCGCCAACCACGCGGCAGGACGCACAGCGCGGGATTCGCCGCCGGCCAGCCGGGTGGTCCGGCCCGGCATCCGCCAGCTCCTCGAAACGGTGCGGCCCTGCCCGGCCTACGTGCTCACCCGCACCAGCGACCTGCTAGCCGCCAACCCCGAGGCCCTCGCCCTGTTCCCTGGCCTGGCGGACTGGCCGCCCGAGCGGCGCAACACGATCCGGTACACGTTCTTCCACCCGGCAGCCAGGGAACTGTTCGCCAACTGGGAGCGTTCCGCCAAGACAACCACCGCCCACCTGCGCTCCCTCGCCGCCGACACACCCAACGACCCGGCCGTCACCGCGCTGATCGCGGAACTGCTCGACAGCAGCCCCGAGTTCACCCGGCTCTGGCAACGGCACGACGTACGGCAGCGGCGCGGGGAAGCCAAGCCGTTCCGCCATCCTCAAGTCGGCGAGTTCACCCTGACCAACGAGGTGCTCTACCTGGCCGACGGCCAGCGGATGAGCGTCTACCAGGCCGAACCTGGCAGCCGTGACCACGACGCCCTGACCCTGCTGTCCATGATCGCCAGCGGCGACGAGCCACAGAACGCCGCCCGGTAGCTGGCCGGCCGCTCCGCGGCGTCCCCGGTGCCAGGAGCATCGTGTCCTCCGGCCCCAAATAGCTCTCCCCGATCCCGGCGGTCAATTCCAACACCGTGACCCGTGTACCCGTGAAGCTTTGGTGCCGTCCATGAGCCATGCCCGGAGATCCGCTAATTTAGTGGCGGGCTAACGTACTGCCCGATGCCAACAGAACCGGTAGATCTGCGCGAGCGCGACCAATGTAGGGACGACCTGGGTTACTCGCGCAGAGTCGGCGCGAATTAGCCCGGTTAACGACCATGTGCGATCGATCACTGTCCGTGATCACTAGTCCATGGGGGTTCAAGTCGGTTTCCATGGGGGTTCGAGTCGGTTCCGCGGGCAGTCAGGCCTGATTCTGGCTCCTGAATCACTACGGACTATCAGCTGCCCTAGGCAGCGGGCAGCGTTCCCGCACGTCAGAGAGCATACGGCCCGTCCGTCTGCTGAAGATCAACTTCGGCGCTGTAGCACATAGAGCAATGTGGGGATACGGGGTCGATCCCCCCTCGATCTGGAGCCCCTCCCTCTGAGAGTGACTCTCGCCCCGC